>CAWART010000001.1:0-185000 GCA_963784525.1 Candidatus Aminicenantota bacterium
GCCGACGGCCTTTTCGGCGTCGATGAGCCCGTAGCCGATCCTGGGATCGAAGGTCGCGAAACCGAGGACCTTCGGGTCGGCCGATCTATGCAGGATCTCCGCGATCCTCTGCACGTATTGCCCGGGAAGCTCTTTCCCGGTCTTGGGAATATGCGGCGAGAGAATGGCCGCGAGACCGCCGCAGGCGCTCACCGCGTAGGCGTTCGAAGGGGGAATCCCGGCGCCCGGAAAGGCCGGAGCCGCGACGGACGTGGAATTCGACGGAGAGGACAGGGACCAGGGGAGGGGACGGACGGACGGCGATTGCCGGACGTCCGCGCCGGCGACGGCGAGGACCGAATTGTATGCGGCGGGATAGGCCGGCCGCTCCTCCGCTTTACCGGAGGGCAGAAGGCCGTTCGGAGCGATGATGATGACATTGCGGAGATAGGCGGCCTGGCACGCCTGCTTCAGGAACGGGAAGTCGCCGCTGAACGCCGCGCCCGTGAGGATGAGATCGTTCCCGTCATCGGCCGCTTTATAAATGGCCTGGGCGAGCTCCATGGCGGGCCAATACTCGTAGGGCGAATCGGGGGAGGCGCTTATCCGGTAGGTTCTGAGCTCGGCCTCGGGGGCGAACCGAGAGGCCAGGCGGGCCATGAGCGTTCCCCGGCCCGAGTCGTCCCCGGGCGTCACGGCCTCTCCGTTCCAGGGCGCCCCGGTCCTCCCGATGAGCGGGAAATCGAGGACGTGGTTGATCTTCGCTTCTTGCGAGGCGTCGGCATCGGGGGCCCAGCCGGAATCGATGACGGCCAGCTTGATCCCCTTTCCCTTGCCGGACTTCTGTGCCTCGGCGAACTTCCCGAGAATGAACGCGGGGCTCCGGTCGATCGTCAGCGAGCCTGCCTTTTTCAGGAATTCCGGCGACGGGAGCGATCCCGAACTCCGGCCCAGGGAGGCGAGGACGAGGTCCAGCCGGCCGCGCCCGAGGTTCGGAGCGGAGGCCAGAAGGCCCTGCGTGGCGGGGCTTTCGGAGAACAGGGACTCGACGAAACGGTCGGCCGCCTTCCGGCAGAGGGCCTGGAATCTTTCCTTGAACGCCGGGAGGTCGTTCTTTTCGCGGAGCGCCATGAGTTCCGGCGCGGTTTCCCAGAAGAGGATATTGACCACGTTCTCGTAAAGGCCAGGGATGCCGTCCGGGCCGCGCTCGATCCGGTCGATCTCCGCGGGCAGGAGCCTCAGCTTCTCCGGGTGCAGGCCGAGCGCCAGCCTGAGCTGGCGGTAGAAGACCCCTTGCCCGTCCGCAAAGACTTCGTCGGCGTTCGCGGGCGGGGCGGGGAGAGCGTTCTCCTCCGCGGGGGCCTGGACCCGGCGGGCTTCCGCCAGCCGGAGAGCGGCCTTGACGGTCTTATCGGCGTCGATCAGGCCGTAGCCGCACTCGGGAGAAAAGCCGTCGAAGCCAACGGCCCGGGGGTCGGCGTTCTCCGTCAGGAGCCTCTTCACGGTCTCGGCGTACTGCCCCGGGGGCTCGGTCCCGAGTCGCGGATAGACGGAGGCGACCAGGGCCGTAAGCGAAGCGACGATGGGGGTCGCGCAGGAGATCCCGGGGGCGTATTCGTCCTTCTCGCCGACATAGGTCGGGTAGGCGACGAACGGAGCGTCGGGCGACCCGACCGTGGTCGTTGCCTCGGGGGCCGCGATATCCCAATACCCATATTTGTTTTCGGCGAGCCTGGTAATGGCGGTGACCGCGATGTTGACCGGATACTGGCCCGGGTAATCCTCGTTTCCGCCGAGGTATTTGCCCATGTAGTAGGGGCTCGTCGTGACCAGGATCACGTTGTTGTCATAGGCGTACTGGCAGGCCTCCTGGAGGTAGGGGACGTGCAGGTTGGTGCCGGCGCTGATATTGATCACGTCGTTGCCGTCATTGACGGCCTTGTAGATCGCGGCCCCCATCTGGCAGGTGACGCCCCGGGGGAGAGGGGAATCGTTCTGCGTGTCGGCGTCGAGATAGCGGTACATGGTGATCCGGGCTTCCGGCGCGTAACAGGCCACGATGGAGCTCACGATGGTGCCGTGCCATCCCCAATCCACCATCGGAGGGCCGGCCGGGCTCCAGGGGAATCCGTCCCGCCCGACGAAATTGAAATGGGAGCCCCAGCCGGTATTCCGGAAGACAGGGTGGGTCATGTCGATGCCGGAGTCGAGGACCGCGACGCGGGCCCCGCGTCCCCTGGTCAGCAGGTGGGCGCTCCTGAATTTGGCCGCGTCGAGCCCCCACTGCTTCTCGAACTCCGGGCTGAGGGTCCTTTTCTCGATCTTGTCGGGCGAAGGGAGGTCGAGATTGGCCATGTGGCCGGAGGACATGGCCACGATATCGACGGTGTCCTTGCCCGCGAATCGCGGGATGAGATCCTTGAAGTAGGTCCCCCACGAGCTGGGCTGGAACAGGCTGTCGGCGAACAACTGCGCGCTGAACCGGGCCAGGTCCAGGTACATTTCCCGGAATCGCCGCAGGGACGCCTCGCCGCCTTCGTCGAGCAGAGCCTGGAAGACGGGGGCGTCCTTTTGATAGTAGTAGTTCATCAGGATCCCGTAAAGACGGGGATAGACGTTCTGAAGGTCCCGGATCTTGGCCTTTTCCGGGGCGTTGAGCCGGTCCCGCAGGGGATGGCGGTCGACGTCGTCCGCGACGGCCGCGTAAAAGACCGTCCGGCCCTCGTCGAACAGCGCCTCGAGAGCGGGCTTGGCCGGACTCTTCGAGGAACAGCCCGAATGGATCCCGGCGGAAAGAAGGCCGGCCAGAACGACCGCCGCCGCGAGAAGCAACCGTGAGTGAGATCGTGTGCGCATAGTTCCCTCCACTTTCCTATAAAAGACGATAAGAACCGTTCATCTATACCATGTGTTATGATAATATCAGGAAAAATGCAGGACCTCGAGCAGAGCACCAAGGCCGTCATCGACCGGTTCTCCCTGCTCATCAAGAAGGTCATCCAGGGCCGTCTCCATCGCAGCGACGACATCGATCTCGAGGACATCGAGCAGGAAGTGCGGCTCAAGATCTGGGTCTTTCTCAAAAAAGGTAAAAACGTCCAGAATCTGCCGTCCTATATCAAGAAGGTCGCCTACTCGACGACCATCGACGAATTGAGGAAGATGATGAAGCAGAGGCCGTTCGGAGAAGCTGAAAAGCTGAAAAGGATCTTCGCCGGGTCCGCCCTGACAAGACGGCCCGTAAAGGATTTCTCTCCCGAGGCGGGTATCGAGGATACCGAGGCCAGAGAAAGGATCCTGGCGCTGGTCGATTCCCTGAGCGAGAACAGGAAAAAGGTCCTGCGGCTCTATCTGGAGGGCCAGTCCATCGACGAGATCTGCACGTCCCTGCATTGGGAAAAGCCCAAGGTCCGGCATCTCTTCTACCGTGGGATCGACGACCTGAAAGAAAAGGCCCGCTTCCTTCAGGGGAGCGTGGGCGGAAGCATCCCGGGCCCCTGGCCCCCCGGAGGGGGATCATGAAGCCTGAAGGGTGTCCCTCGAAGGACGAGATCATCCGATTTTTCGAGGGAACGGCCGCCGAGGGAGACGGAGGGAGGCTTCCCGACCACGCCCGTTCCTGCCCGGAGTGCCGGGCCGTTTTCGAGGCGATCCGGGAGATCCGGTCGCAAAGCCGGGAGATCCTCAGCGGCCTTGACGGCTTGGATCTGAGGAGCGGCGAGACGCGGCGACGCCTGCGTGAAGAAGCGCGCCGGGAGATCCACCGCCTCCGGAGAAACCGGCGTCCGAAGGGGAGGAAGGCGTTCCGCTGGCTCGGCGTTCCGGCCATCGGGGCCGCCGTGGCGCTCCTCGCGATATTCGTCATCGCTCCGAACCTCGGAACGCGCCGGACGACCGCCCTCGAACGGAACGGGTCGCCGCTCGAGATCGGCCTCCTGCGGCCCCGGGGAACGGTCCCCGCGTCGGCGTTGACCTTCGAGTGGACCCGCCAGCCCGAAGCCCGGAGCTATCGCCTGGAGATCTATGACCGGGCGCTCGAACAGGTCTATCGATCCGACCCTCTCGACGGAAACGCGTTCTCCCTCCCCGAGGACGCGGCGGCCCTGATCCGAAGGAACGAGGTCTATTTCTGGAAGATCGTGGTCGACGACAAGGACAGTCAGACGATCCAATCGGAATTCGCCAAGTTCATCCTTCAGAACTGAAGGAGCCGGCGCCAGAACGATGATCCGCGGAGAGGGACGGCCGTATCGCCTTCGCCGATCAGGACGAAGGCCGCCCAATGGCAGGGGCGCCAGTCGTCGGACCGGCACATCCTGATCTTGGTCCGGCGGAGACCTTCCTGCTTCGTCCTGCCCTCGGTCAGGAAACCGTAGAAGGTCTTCATGAAATAGGAAGTGGATTCGTCGTTGACGTTCCACAGGCTCGCGACGACCGACCTCGACCCGGAGCAGAGGAACGCCCGCGACAATCCCTGGATCCCTTCGCCCTTCTCCATCTTTCCCCCGGCTGTCTGACAGGCCGAGAGGACGACCAGGTCGGCGTTCAGCTCGAGGTTGTAGATCTCCCGGGCCTGGAGGAACCCGTCCTCGTCGGACCCGGCATCCGCGGACAGGACGAGGGCCGACCGGCTGGCGACCATCTCGTCGAGAAGGCTATGGGTGGCGAAATGAAGGATCTTGTATCGGGACAGGGGGAGCTTCTTGACCCGGGCTTCCGTGGCCTCGGCGCCGGCGACGATCCTTCGCGAACCGGGCGCCAGGAGCTTCGAGATGGCCTCCATCTCCCGGGACGCGAATTCGAGCGGGTGAAGGACGAAACGCTTTTCGAGATAATATTCCGAGAGGAGGTCTTTCCCGTTCGCCGCGCCGCGGCCTCCGTCCCCGGTCCGGCCGAGGCGGGGACTGCCGATGGAAAGCAGGTCGGCTTCGGCCCGGGCCCGTTCCCGGCGCTCCAGGATGCTCGCCAGGGTCGAGGCAGAGGGGGCGTAGGAGATCCCGTAGTCTTCCAGGAGAAAGCGTGACGGGGCCCGGTCCGAGCCCGCCTGCGCCCCGGGGACGAGGGCCTCGAAAGGCAGGTAATAGAGCGTCCGGTCCGGAATGAAGATCAGGTTCCTGATCCCGGAGAGACATTCCCGTCCGGAGGCGCCGATGAGGGCGTCGTAGAGCTTGCGGCCCGCGGGAACGATGTCCGCGTTCGTGATCTCTCCCGAAGACAACAGCCCGATGTAGTTGCCCGCCAGGAGGACGGTCCTCCGGCTCTCCGGAGGCGTTATCCGGCGGACCGAAAGGTTCCGGGCGGTGATGAAGAAGATATAGATGTTCTCCTCGCCGACGAAGTATTCGACGATCCCCGTCTCCCCGTCGAGGAGTTTCTTGCGGATCTCCGGGAGCCGGCAGGGCTCGCTCGAGACCACCCTGGAATAACCCGGGTTCTCGGCCCGGACCTTCTCGGTGAAGAGCTGATATTCGTCTTCCGCCTTCCCCAGCCGCTCCTGAAGGCCGGCCCTGTCGGCCGGGCTCAGCGAGCCGTCGTTCAGTTCGGCCGAGAGATGCGATATCTTCCGGGAGATCTGCTCCTGCTCGTCCACGGTCTCCCGGGGCAGGGCGCTCGAATCGATCCTGGCTTTTTGAAGGTCGTCCAGGAAAGAACGGGCCTTGGCCTTCTCGGCGTAATAGAGGCATTCCTCGAGGGCCCCGGCCGCGGGGTTCTTTTCGGAATCCTCGAAAAGAAGATCGACCAGCGCCTCGTAGATGGGGATCTTGCTCTTGAAAAAGCCCGAGCTGTATTCCCGGAGCAGAAGCTGGACCCTCAGGTCCTCGATGATCCCGATGGCCTTCTTGTAATTCTCGATCGCCGCGGGGATCTCTTTCCGCGCCGCGCAGAGGGCCCCCAGGCCGGCGTAAGCCTCCCAGATCGCGTCGGGCTGTCCGGTCTCGCGACCCACGGCCTGCGCCAGCCCGTACGCTTCCTTCGACCGGCTCCACGAACCCGTCTTGTGGTAGAGGTCGCCCAGGCGGTTATAGTTCTGCGCCTGAATGACCTTCTTCCCGGCCAGGCTCGCGGCGCTCAGGCTTTTGGAAAAGAACTCCAGGGCGTTCGGCAGGTCCCCGAGCTTGAAATAGGCGATGCCGATATTGTACAGGCACCGGGCCTCCTCCCGGCCGTGGCCGATCTTCCGGATGTACGCCAGCGCCTCCTTGAAATAGGGCATGGCCCGGGAGGGGTCCTGGAGCTCGATATAAACATAGCCGATCGTGTTCAAGCACTCTTCCCGGCTCCACTTGCCGATGTACCGGTCGGCGACGCGGAGGGCGTCCTTGTTGAATTCCAGGGCCCGTTCATAATTGCCCAGGGCGAGATAGATGTCGCCGATCGTCGTCAAATGGAACGCCTCGCCGGTCTTGAACGCGATCTGGCGGCTGATCCGCAGGGCGTCGTCGGCACAAGCCATCGCCTTGGAATAGTCGCCCTTGTCCTTGTGCAGGAGGGTCAGCCAATAGAGACAAATGTCCTGGCTTCTCAGGGCCGCCGTGCGCCGATAATACTCCAGGGCCTCGGAGAGGTGATCCTCGGCCCGGGCGAGATCGCCCCTCTCCAGGAAGATCACCCCCATCGTCCGGAGGCAGAGGACCTCCAACCGGCGGCAGACCCTTTCCCGGGCCATGGTCAGGGCCCTCCGGCAGGCCTCGTGGGCCTGGGCGTCCTTGCCCAGGTCCAGCCAGACGAAGGCGCTCCGTTCAAGGCACTGGATCTCGAGCATCGCGTCTCCGATCTCGCGGGAGATCCGGAACGCCGCCTGGGCCTCTCGCAGGGCTCCGGGGTAATCGTTGAGATACGTGAAAACATCGCTGAGGTTGAGGCGGCATCGCCCCTCATCGCCCCGGGCCCCTCTCCCTCGGAAGAGCCCCACGGCCTTTTCCAGGGAATCCCGGGCGTCATGATACTCCGACGAATAATAGTGGATGAGGCCGATGGACTGATGGAGGAACGCATTGTCCGGGCTCAGCTTCAAGCGCGCCCGGAGAAAGGCCGCCGTGTCCTCGATGTCCCGGCTCGTGCGGTACCCGTTGACGAGCTCGCTGTAGGCGTCCATGAAGTCGGCGCCCAGGGAGATGCTTTCCCTCGCCCGCTCGTGGGCCAGGGCGGGCTTGTCCTGCATCCTGCAGAGGACGCCCGATCCATAATGATAGCGGGCGTTTTCGGGGTGTTCCCGGAGAAGCTCCTCCATCCGCCGGGCGGCGTCGAGAACGGCGGCCGCTCGGGCCTGTGCCGGCGTCTCCTCCAGGGCCTGGAACAGCCACGCATAGGCGGACACGTCGGCCGGGTTTCGTTCGATGATCCCGAAGCACGCCGAGATGGCTTCGGCGTTCCGGCCGGCCCCGAGATCGGCCGGGATGGTGGCGGCCGGGGGCCCGGGACGCGTATCGAGCGGGCTCGTCGGGAACAGGAAGGAAGGCGCGGCCAGGCCCAGGGCCAGAGGAATAAGGGCCATGGCCAGGATCCTTCCCTTAGTCATTTGAATGCAATTCTAGTCCAGGCGGCTCGCGAATGCAAAATGCGGTACAAATAGGGACGAAGCGCGGGGTGGTACAACCCCAAAGGGCTTTTCGTCCTGTATGAGGCGAAGGATCCATGATCCTATCACGAGGAAGGGAGAGACCATGACGTATCAAAAGTCCCGAGTCGTCCTATTGTTCATTCTTCTGGGCTTCACGAGCCTGTTTTTTCCCGCCTGCAAGGATAAAGACGTTTCCGCGCCCGACCAGGCCTGGCTGGATTCCGTTTTTGTCCAGGGGAAAGGCCTTTTCTATCAGACGATCCGGGATGAAATAGCGGCCCGCCCCGACCGCGCCCGCCTGACGGAGGTCGAGCTCCGGAAGATCGCGGAAGCCGAGACCCGATACGGCCGGTTGTACGGCATCCTGATCAACGTCTTCTATCAGAAGGACGAGCCGACCTTTTCCGCCCTGCTCCGCAAGGGAGACCGGGAGTCCGTACAGCGCTTCTCCGAGATGTATCTTGACCTCGCCCGCTTCGCCGGCCACATGTTCGTCGAGACGTTCTTCCAGACGGACTTCGCCACGGACCTCGCCCGCAAAAGCAAGCCGGCGTACAAGGACCTCGATGCCGTGGACCTTGTCATCCGGTCGACGGGCTATGAGGCCAAGCTCGACCTCCCGCCTCAAAGGGAGTTTTTCAAGGACGCGGTGAGCCCGGAATTCGAAAAGCAGGGAGCCCTGGACGGGGCCCGCTTCCGGGAGGCCCTCCGCTTGACCCGGGGCAAGGGGGCCAAGATCGCCATCCTGGACTCGGGGATCGACGAGAGCCACTCGATATTCAAGAATACGAGCTGGGGCAAGAATTTTTCATTCGTTGGACGGGACGGACAGCCCTGGTCGGACGATGCCCCCATGGTGGACTGGGGCTGGCATGGCACGCTCATCTCATCGGTGGCCGCCTGTTTCGCGCCCGAAGCCCAGCTGACGGTCTACAAGGTCCTCGACGGCGATACGCAGAACGACCCTCCTTATCTCCTCCTCCTGGAATGTTTTCTCTCGGCCGGTATCTACCGGGGCGTCCATGAAGGCAATGACATCATCAGCATCAGCGCCTCCGGGGCCACGCTGGATTCCGATTACCTCAGGGAAGCCTGCCGGTACGCTTACGATCAGAACCGTGTTCTCGTCTCGGGGGCCCTCTACAGCCGCTGGTTCGATCAGGGCATTCGCCGAAACTTCCCGTCCCAATATAAGACGGTCGTGGCCGTGACCGCCGCCCAGAAGAATCCCGATGGCACGTACGGGTACTGGGATGTTTGCGCGGCCCAGGAAGAGAACACGGTGGCGGCCCCGAACGATATCTTCGGCGCTTTTCCGACCTATGTCGGCGAGAAGGACCGGTACATCCCGAGCATCTCGGCCGCGATCCCGGTCGTGTCCTCCCTCTTCGCCCTTGCGGTCTCCGCCCATCCCAAGCGGGGGGACGAGCCCCCGGGGGAATACGCCCGGCTCCTGATGGATCTCGTCATCGAGAACGCGAATCCGGGGCGGGTGGGGTTCCGCGGGTTCTCCCCCGAGTGCGGCTATGGCTTGATCGACGCGGAGAGAACCGTCCAGGAGGCCCTGGCCCTGAACGCAAAACGTTAACCGGCACCATGAAGAAGCCGATCTTCGTTCGCGCCTGCGTCTGGCTCGTGGCGCCCCTGTTCCTTCTTGGGGCTTGGGCCGTCGGTGGTTCCAGGGGCCGGGTCCTGAAGCGGGAAGCGGGTTTCCGTATCGGCGTCTCCTACCCGAAAGAGCTCGGGCCCGGGCCCTTCGACGGGAGGATGCTTCTGATACTGGCCGATAACGACGGCCGGGAGCCCCGGTTCCAGGTCAGCTCGCGCAACGAGGACGCCCAGCCCGTTTTCGGGATCGACGTCGATGGCCTGATGCCCGGGGAGGAGGCCATATTCGACGCGCGGGTGTTCGGCTTTCCCGTGGACAGCCTGGCCGGGATCCCCGCCGGCGAGTATGTCGTCCAGGCCGTTCTCCACAAGTACGAGACCTTCCGCCGGGCGGACGGGCACACCGTCAAGCTCCCCATGGACCGCGGCGAGGGACAGATGTGGAACATCGCGCCCGGGAACCTCCTCAGCGCCCCGAAAAAGCTCCGGATCGACCCCGCCAAGGGCGGGGTGATCCATCTGACCCTCGAAAAGATCATCCCGCCTTTCCCCGAAGAGCGGGACACGAAGTACATCAGGCATATCAGGATCCAAAGCCCGCGCCTGACCGAGTTCTGGGGCCGCCCCATGTATCTCGGCGCCGTCATCCTCCTGCCCGCCGGCTTCGACGAACATCCGGAAGCCCACTATCCGCTGATGGTCTACCAGGGTCATTTTTCCCGCAAGTTCGATGCCCTCGTGGGGTTCCGGGAAGAGCCGCCCGGCCCCGGCGAAACGTCGGAAAATGCCGGGAGGCCCGGGGTCTGGGGCGAATACTTCAGGGAATTTGAAAATGCCAGTTATCAGTTCTATAAGGACTGGACGGGCCCCGGCTTCCCGCGGATGATCCTCGTGACCCTCCAGCATCCCAATCCCTATTTCGACGACTCCTACGCCGTGAACTCGGCCAACCTCGGGCCCTATGGGGACGCAATTACCTACGAGCTCATCCCCCACATCGAAAAGCTGTATCGGGGCATCGGCCAGGGCTGGGCCCGGACGCTCTACGGCGGGTCCACGGGGGGCTGGGAATCCCTGGCCGTCCAGGTCCTTTATCCGGACGAATATAACGGGACGTGGACGTTCTGCCCCGATCCCATCGATTTCCGGGCATACTCGCTCGTCGATATCTACTCCCACAAGAACGCCTATTTTTCGGACGGACGGTGGAAGCGCACCCCGCGGCCGGCCTTCCAGAACGAGATCGGCGAGGTCCTTTCGACCAACGAGGAGACGAATCACCTGGAGCTCGTCCTGGGAACCAACGCCCGCTCGGGCTATCAGTATGACATCTGGCAGGCGGTCTTCGGCCCCGTCGGCGAGGACGGCTACCCGAAGCCTATCTGGGATAAGAGGACCGGGGTCATCGATCACGGCGTCGCCGCCTATTGGCGCGAGCACTTTGACCTCCGATACATCCTGGAGCGGGACTGGAAGACGCTCGGGCCGAAGCTCGAGGGCAAGATCCACATCTACACGGGCGATATGGACAACTGGTACCTGCACAACGCCGTCTACCTCATGGAGGCCTTCCTCAAGGGCACGAAAGACCCCCATTACGGCGGGACCGTGGAATACGGGGACCGCCAGCCCCACTGCTGGTGCGGCGGAACAGGGCTTTCTCTGCCGGTCTCGATGTTGACGATCAACCAGCGATTCGCCCCCAAGATGGCCGCCCATATCATCAAAACGGCCCCTCCGCACGCGGACGTCGCCAGCTGGCAATATTAGCGGCGTCAGGGCACGCGGAAGTCGAGGCGGGCGCGTAGAAAGTTCCCCCAAATCCCCCCGCACCCCCCTTTTACAAAGGGGGGACTCAGAGGAATCCCCCCCTTTTCAAAAGGGGGGACTCAGAGGCCGCGGCTACAATGGAAGGATGCTTGGAGCCTTTGGTGATATCCCCCGATTTCCAAAGGAGGGGTAATTCGGAGCCCGCGGCCACCTGAAGCATAAGCTCGGAACCCCTAATGATATTCCCCCTCCTAAAGGGGGGACTCAAAGGAATCCCCCCGCGCCCCTTTATAAAAGGGGGGACTTAAAAGAATTCCCCGGGGGGCTTTAAAGGGGGGATTTTAGGGGGGCATTTAAGGATGGGATTTAAGGGGGGATTTTGAGGATCGGAAGGCCCTCCCTGCTCCCCTTTATAGGGGGAGGCTTGGAAAGCCCGCCCCCTATGCTCCCCTTTATAGAGGGGAGGACTTGGTAAGGTTTATAGAGGACGGAAAATTTGAAAAGTTGAGACCCGACTCCTCCTAGGCTTTGCATGGGGAAAGACGCCGACTAAAGCCTGCGGCTACGACCGGCAAATCCCCCCGCACCCCCCTTTTCCAAAGGGGGGACATCATAGCCTGCGGTGACAACCGGCAAATCCCCCCGCACCCCCCTTTTCCAAAGGGGGGAATTCGTAGCCTGCGGCTATGCGCCGGCAGCCCCGTTGGACAGAGCCGCCGCCTTCTAAACAGCGGGTCGGGTGTTCGAGTCACCCCAGGCGCGCTTTCCTTTCCGGGATGGTTACTTCAATAGATCCGTGATATCAAGAACAGAGCCGTCCAAATTCGTCGTATACGCGGTCTTTCCCTTGGCGATGCTCTCGGGGGATACGATGACAGGGGTCCCGTTGAAGCCGACGTAAAGCCCTTTTCCCGTCATCTTTTGCTGATAAATATTCTTGATACTGAATCCGAGGCCGACCTTCGCATCGATTACGGCGAGAACGTCATCCGGGATCTCTCCGCTCACTTTCGTGCCGTTCTCGTTCTTGATGCTGATCTCAAAATCGTAGGCATAGGCCACCCGGACAAAATAGAACTTGCTCCCCGGATGATTCAATTTCAGCGTCTTGGCGTTACTTTTGCATTTTCCCGTCCCGATCTCATTGAAGGCCTTCTCCAGATCCGTGATGATCTCCGCCTGGTGGCCATTCGTCAGCATGAGCGTCAGATGCGAAATGTGCTGGTACTCCGCGCCTATTTTCGCTTTGTCTTGAGCGCTCAGATCCAGCTTGAAATCGATGACGGTGTCCTTCGTGATTCCCACATCGGCAATGGGGCTGACCTTCGGCGCCTCCGTTCCGATGATCCACCCCGGATCACAGACTCCCGTATAACCGCTCTTGTCTTCATACATCACGACGCATCCGGGCCCATATTCCGTGGTGGGACGGGACAGGACATGTTCGATCTGCAGATTCTTCTGGATGGCTTTGACATAGCCTTTCTCGCAGGCCGCGGCCCCGATGATGGCCAGGACCAGCAATACCATCGTTTTGCCTCTCTTCATGATATCCCCTCCTTAATTATCGCAAAATGAACAACATCTCGCCCTGGCCCTTGATCTTGCCCATGACCGGCGTCTGCAGCATCTTTCCCGTGAGCTTTGATACGCGGTCTGCGACGCCATTCTGGACGTACCCCGCCAATTCAAGCATGGTTATCAAATGATCCTTGTTGTAATCGGCCTTGCCATTCAGCCCTTCAACCAGAAAATAGGTGAACAGGGATTTCTTCTTGTCCAGGTCCGCGTAGGCCTCCTGATGGGTCAGCCCCGCCGTCAACATATGCGCGCCGGGATAGAGATCCAACTGCATGATCGATGAGGCGCGCGCCGATTTGCTTAAAAGACCCAATCCGGAATGACAGCTATCCAGGATGATCAGTACGTGCTTGGCTTTCCGTTCATCCATCAATTGATTGACCCAGTCCTCCAGGTACTTAAGATGAATGCAGGTATGGCCCTTATCAATGGCCCTGGCGTCGTACGGCACGATGTAACCCTCGTCTCCCTCCGCCGCCCCATGGCATGAAAAATAGGCGATGGCGCGATCGCCTTCGTTGATGCTTTTCTTGAAGGCTTCAAGCTTCGCGACGATATCGTTCTTCGTCGGATTTATGGGGCCATCCTTCAGCGGTTCGATCTCGAAATCATACTTCCGGGTGAGGACCTCTCTCATCATCCGGATATCTTCGCTCACAAAGCCGATCGGGGGGAAAGAGCCGAATTCTTGATAGACAGGAACGCCGATCAACAGGGCCCGGCTTTTATTGTAATGCTTCGCATCCAAGAACTCTCTGGAAGCGCCGGTCCCGGGCTGGTTCCTGAGGGTCTCCGCTTTTGTGATCCGGAAGATCTCTTTCGTTACCGTGAGCCCTTCCTGGGCGATCCCGGATTCCCGTAGATCACCGTTGATCGTATACCGGGCTTTCACCTGAAAAAGGTAATCCCCGGGGCGCATGAAGTCATATGTCGCTTTTGTCGAATTCGAATAGATCGTCCAATCTTCCGAACCGAGCAGGCGATATGAGAATTCAATATTTCTTGCCAGCGGGGATGTCTCGGGTCCGATGAACCACCGGAACGTCGGGGGATTTCCCCCTTCGATCTCCTTGAGCGTGTTCTTGAAATCCTTCAAATAGACCGTCAGATACGCGGAGGGTGGGGGCACTTCCAATGAAGGTCCGGTTGCGATCTCCGCAAGAGCGGTTGTCCCCGGATAATTGGACGGGTCCCTATAATAGAGCTCGATCATCTTGACTTCATTGCCGTCCAGAAAGCCTCCTGTGAGTGCGGACATCAACGGCTGAAAAGCGACATATGTGATGTCATGACATCTTATTTCATAGAGACGTTTTGGTCTTGGAAGGACAAAGGTGATCTGCCCGAACCCTGAGCCCGGACGCTCCGGAACCGGAAGCCTATATATGCAGGACCCCGCAAGAATGGAGGGGCCGGCGCCGGACTCCTCTTTCTCGAATATTTCGAAGATCCCGTAGGCGTATGGCTTGCCGGCATAAACATAGTGCTCGAACCTGAACTCCATTTCGACCGGATAACCGGGGTCGATCTTCTCCACCGAGCTTAAAGCCTTATTGGACTGCAGGAACCGAATTGAGTCCGGGAAGACATGGAAACCGCCCGCGAGAGCGGCCCCATAAGAAACCAGGAAAATAGACGCGGCCAGGATCCCCCTTCGTATCCATTTGAAAACGAGTGATTCACGATAAGTGTTCATCTCCCGCTCCCGGATGGTCACAGACATTTATCAATATCCCCAAAGAGGATCCTTTTCGGACAGAGTTGTTCTTGTGATCGAAAGGCCTTTCCGGCCAATGAAAGCACGAGCTTTTCAATCAGGTGGGCAAACCCCCATTCGCCCGAAAGAGATCACCCCTAAATCGACTACAAATACTTTATTATCACGTAGTCAAAGCGGCTGTCAAGCGTCGCGCCTCGCCCTAATCTCCCCCTTTCCAAAGGAGGGGTAATTCGCAGCCTGCGGCTACCTGAAGCATAAGCCGGAACCCCGAATGATTTTTCTCCTCCTAAAAGGGAGGACTCAGAGGAATCCCCCCCTTTTAAAAGGGGGGACATCATAGCCTGCGGCTACGACCGGCAAATCCCCCCTAAACCCCCCTTTTCCAAAGGGGGGAAACTCAGGAGGCCACGGCTACAATGGAAGTCCCCCCTATGCCCCCTTCAAAGGGGGGATATAAGAAGCCGCGCCTCGGGTGATATCCCCCGATTTCCAAAGGAGGGGTAATTCGCAGCCTGCGGCTACCTGAAGCATAAGCCGGAACCCCGAATGGTTTTTCCCCTCCCAAAGGGGGGCTCAAAAGGCCCCCCGCAGCCCCCGGGCAAAGGAATCCCCCCGCCGCCCCCTTATATAAAGGGGAGGACTCAAAAGAATCCCCCCTTTGTAAAAGGGGGGCTTAGGGGGGATTCTAAAGGGGGGATTTAAGGGGGCATTTAAGATAGGATTTAGGGGCGGATTCTGACGGATCGGCAAGGCCCTCCCTAAACTCCCCTTTTCAAAGGGGGGAGACTCGGACAAGGCCCCGTGTTCCCCTTTATGGGGAGGCAGGCTTGGAAGCCTTTGGTGATATCTCCCGATTTATAGAGGAGGAGGTAACTTGGTAAGGCTTATGCAGTGACCGGAAGCATTTGAAAAGTCGGGACCCGAATGCTCCTCCTACCTCCTACAAGGGGGGACTTCATAGCCTGCGGCTACAACCGGCAAATCCCCCCAAACCCCCCTTTTCCAAAGGGGGGACATCATAGGCCGCGGCTACAACGCGGCATGATCCCCCCTGACACCCCCCTTTTCCAAAGGAGGGGTACATTCGTAGCCTGCGGCTACCTGAAGCATAAGCCGGAACCCCGGATAATTATTCCCCTCCTAAAGGGGGGGAACTCAAGAGGAATCCTCCGCGCTACAAGATAATGGAGAGCTCAGAATCAATCGTCGCCCCACTTGGCTCAAAGGCGTGGACGAGACTGTCTCAAGCCTCGACGAACTGTCTCAAGCGTCGACGAACCGTCTCAGGCGGGGATCTATGAGGTCGGAAGCTCTCCAAGCGTCCCCTTTATAGGGGAGCGGCTTGGAAACCCAAACCCCTGCAACCTATTTACAGATGGGAGGACTTGGCAGGGAAGATGGGGGCGGGAAAGTTAATAAGCTCGAGCCCCGACCCCGCTCAGGCCTTGAAGGCGAATCTTCCCTCGATGAAGAGGCGCTTGCAGGCGTCCACGGCGTCGGGGTCGTAGAGGGAGCCGCGGTTCTTGGTAATCTCGTGGATGGCCTCGCCGAGGGTCAGGGCCGACCGGTACGGCCGGTGCGAGACCATGGCCTCGACGACGTCGGCCACGGACAGGATGCGGGCGATGAGGCTGATCTCCTCCCCCCGCAATCCGTTCGGGTAACCCGAGCCGTTCATCCGCTCGTGGTGCTGGAGGACGATCTCGGCAATGGGCCAGGGGAATTCGATCGTCCGCAGGATCTCGTACCCGATCTGGGGGTGGTTCTGGATGAGCCGGAACTCGTACTCGCTGATCTTGCCCGGCTTGCTCAGGATCTCGGCCGGGATGGAGATCTTGCCCAGGTCGTGGATGGAGGCGGCCATCCGGATGGCGTCGATGTCCTCGGGGCAGAGCTTCATCTCCGTCGCGATGGCCCGGGCGAGGTCGGACACGCGCTTCTGGTGGCCGGCCGTATAGGGGTCGCGCGTCTCGATGGTCAGGGACATGGCCTGGATGGTCGCGCCCATGGCCTTCCTCAGCCGTTCGAGCGTCCGGCCGAGCTCGTCCTCGGTCTGTCGCCTGTCCGAGACGTCCCGGAGGATGACGAGGTTGGCCCGCTTCCCCTCATAGGTGATGGGGCCGGTGTTGAGCTCGACGCTTATCCTCGTCCCGTCCTTGCGCTTGATGGCCGCCTCGAAAATGGCGCTGGAGTCCGGGTCCGCGGGGTTCCGGCTGTACGTGCTCTCGAGGAAGGCCAGGTCCTCCGTCGCCAGATAACGGCTGAACGGGGCGTCGGTGAGCTCTTCCTGGAGGAACCCGCCGAGCTCGGCCGCCCGGGGGTTAATGTACTTGAACAGGGAATCCTGGACGATGGCGATGCCGTCGGTCGCCCGCTCGACGAGCTGGCGGTACTTCTCCTCGCTCTCCCGGAGGGCTTCCTCGGCCCGGCGCCGGGCCGACGTCTCCCTCAGGATGACCAGCGTCCGGCCGTCTCCCCCGGCCAGGACCGACGAGCTGGCCTCGACGAACCGGATGTTGCCCTCCCCGTCGAGGATCCGGTACTCGCGGAGGGGCCCATTGGAGCCCGCGACGAGGGCCCGGTCCTCGGGGTGGACGACGTCCAGGAGATCGAAGCCGTGCGCGCAGATCTCCCCGGCCGTCCGTCCGACCAGGGCCTCGAACGCCGGGTTGGCGTATTCGATCCCCTGGAGGGAAATAATGTAAATGCCGTCGGTGGAATTGGCGATCAGGGCGCTGAACATCTCGTCGCCCCGTTTCCGAAGCATCTTGAAGGTCATATCCGTCCCTTATTATAAGCGGTTCTTTCAGCGCTAATCAAGACTTCACCTTGCAACCCTTTTGTCGTGCGAGCCCCCTGGAGATTGAGAAATATCTCTTGAAAAGCGCGTCCCTTTTTCCTATGATGGTTCAGGCCTGTTGTCGCGAGACGTGTTCGGGGGTTGAACGCCTCATCGCGGAGATGAATTCACATCGCCCCTGCGGGTGAGACAAAATTTGTGTATATCACCCCCCGATTACCCCCCCGCGGTGATTGACCCTGAAATGAGTAACATGAGAAAGTGGGGATCGTCATGAGGGAACCAGTGTTTCGGGAAAAGATTGACACAAATTGTCATTTCGCTTAGGATTCAGGTAAGCACATGGCCTCAAACCTCGGCGAGCTCCTCTTAAGGGAAAAGATCATCGGCGCGGACCAGCTGAAGTCCGCCCTCGATTTCCAGAAGAAGAACAGTCTGCCGCTCGGGACGAGCCTGGTGACCCTCGGCTTCATCTCCGAAGAGGAGATCGCCCAGGCCCTGAGCCGCCAGCTCGGCTACCCCTACATCGACCTCGACCAGTTCGAGGTCTACCCCGAGGTCATCAACCTCATCCCGGCCGAGGTGGCCAAGAAGCACATGGTCATGCCCATCCACCGGATCCGGTCCTTCCTGACCCTGTCGATGGTCGATCCGACCGATCTCGAGGTCATCGAGGACATCCGCTTCCGGACCGGGCTCAGCATCCAGCCGGTCATCGCCTCCGAGTCCGGGGTGATGAACGCCATCAACAAGTACTACGGGACGGCCGACGCGCTCAAGGTCAAGAAGATCGTCGAGGACATCGCCCTGGCCGACGAGGGCCGCATCAATATCGTCGAGGAGGAGCAGGGCGACCTCGACCTCGAGGAGATCCAGACCTCGAGCGAAGAGGCCCCCATCATCACCCTGGTCAACACGACCTTCATCGACGCCATCAAGAAGGGCGCCTCGGACGTCCACTTCGAGCCCTACGAACAGACGTTCCGCATCCGCTACCGCATCGACGGCGATCTCTACGAGATCGCCAACCTGCCCCTGAAGTTCCGGAGCCCCGTCCTCTCGCGCGTCAAGATCCTCTCGAACATGGACATCGCCGAGAAGCGCCTGCCCCAGGACGGCCGCATCAAGATGCGGGTCAAGCTCGAGAACGGGAAGCGCAAAGAGGTCGACATGCGCGTCTCCTCCCTGCCGACCCTGTTCGGGGAGAAGATCGTCGCCCGTATCCTCGACAAGGAGATGCTGAAGCTCGACCTGACCCAGCTCGGCTTCGAGGAGGAGTCCCTCGTCAAGTTCAAGGAAGCCATCGAGCGGCCCTGGGGCATCATCCTGGTCACCGGGCCGACCGGAAGCGGCAAGACGAACACCCTCTATTCGGCCGTCTCCAACCTGAACCGCCTCGACACGAACATCATGACGGCCGAGGACCCGGTCGAGTTCTACATCCCGGGCATCAACCAGGTCCAGATCAAGGAGGAGATCGGGCTGACGTTCGCCAACTGCCTCCGGACCTTCCTCCGCCAGGACCCGGACATCATGCTCGTCGGCGAGATGCGCGACTTCGAGACGGTCGATATCGCCATCAAGGCGGCCCTCACCGGCCACCTCGTCTTCTCGACCGTCCACACGAACGACGCCGCGAGCACCATCATGCGGCTCATCAACATGAACATCGAGCCGTTCCTCATCGCCGACTCGGTCGTCCTCATCGCCGCCCAGCGGCTGGTCCGCCGGCTCTGCAAGAAGTGCGCCCAGCCCCAGAAGCTCCCCGAGAAGGCCCTCCTCGAGATGGGCTTCGAGAAGGACGAGCTCCGCGACATCAACGCCCTCAAGCCCAAGGGCTGTGAGGCCTGCAACAACACGGGATACAAGGGCCGGACCGCCCTCTACGAGGTCATGCCCGTCGACGAGGACATCCGGGAGATGATCCTCAACCGGTCCCAGTCCCGGGAGATCAAGAAGAAGGCCATCCAAGCGGGGATGATCACGCTGCGCCGGAGCGGCCTGATCAAGATCAAGAACGGCGTGACCTCCGTCGAGGAGGTCCTCCGCGAGACGATCCGGGATTCGAGCTGACCCCGCGCTGTGCGCGGGGCTGGCCTCAGGAGGATGAAATGGCGAAGCCCATCCAGGAATTTCTGAAGATGGCGGTCGACGCCGACGCGAGCGACCTCCATATCACGACCTACATCCCGCCGCGGATCCGCGTCCACGGCGCCCTCAAGTCCGTCGACCACCCGCCCCTCACGCCGACCGAGACCAAGGACCTCATCTACAGCATCCTGACCGACAAGCAGAAGAAGATGTTCGAGGAGAAGTGGGAGCTCGACTTCTCGTTCGGGATGAAGGACCTCGGCCGCTTCCGGGCGAACGTCTTCATGCAGAAGGGCGCCGTCGCGGGCGCCTTCCGCCGGTTCCTGCCGAACATGTGGAGCTTCGCCCAACTCGGCATCCCCCAGCGGGTCGCCCAGCTCTGCTACCTCCCGCGGGGCCTCGTCCTCGTCACCGGACCGACCGGCTGCGGGAAATCGACGAGCCTGGGCTGTATGATCGAGCACATCAACCACGAGCGGGACGTCCACATCGTCACCATCGAGGACCCCATCGAATACTTCTTCAGCCCCCGCAAGTCCATCGTCAACCAGCGGGAACTGTACGTGGACACCCAGTCCTACGCGAACGCCCTGCGTTCCGTCCTGCGCGAGGACCCGGACGTCGTCCTGGTCGGGGAGATGCGCGATTACGAGACGGTCGAGGCGTGCCTGCGCGTCGCCGAGACGGGCCACCTGACCTTCTCCACGCTCCACACGAACTCGGCCGTCGAGTCCATCACCCGCATCATCGACATCTTCCCGCCCCAGTACCAGTCCCAGGTCCGCATCATGCTCTCCATGACCCTCGAGGCCGTCCTGACCCAGAGCCTCCTGCCCCGGGCCGACGGCACGGGCCGGGTCCTGGCCATGGAGATCATGATCCCGAACTCCGCCATCCGGAATCTTATCCGCGAGAACAAAATTCACCAGATCTACTCCGCCATGCAGATGGGTCAGGAGAAGTACGGCATGCAAACTTTCAACCAGTCCCTGGCCAGCCTCTACTTCCGGAAGCTCATCACCTACGAGACGGCCCTGTCCGTCACGTCGTTCCCCGAGGAGCTGACGGACATCATCCAGCGGAAGGAAGGGATGCGGCCGGGCAACGGGGCGGACCGGGATCCGAAGAGAGCGAGGTAACCCATGGCCGTTTACACCTGGAAAGGCAAGAACAGGTACGGCGACGCCGTCGGCGGCGAGCGCCAGGGGGACTCCATCGACGACGTGGCCCGCGCCCTCCAGAAGGACCAGGTCCAGATCATCAGCATCGCGCCCAAGCGGACGACGCCGGGCATCCCCTTCCTCAAGCGCGAGAAGGTCCGGCTGAAAGAGCTGGCCATCTACGCGCGCCAGCTCTCGGTCCTCATCGACGCCGAGCTCCCGCTCATCCAGAGCCTGGGCATCCTTTCGGAACAGCAGAAGAACAAGTATTTCAAGAAGGTCATCGAGACCATCAAGAACGACGTCGAGGCCGGCTCGACCCTCCACCAGGCCAAGCGGAAGCACCCCAAGGTCTTCGACGACCTGTTCTGCAACCTCGTCGGCTCGGGCGAGCAGAGCGGCTCGCTCGACGTCATGCTCCGCCGCCTGGCCGAGTACATCGAGAAGACGGTCAAACTGCGGGCCCAGGTCAAGCAGGCCATGATCTACCCGGTGGCCATCGCCGTCTTCGCCATCGTCGTGGCCATCTTCCTCCTGTGGAAGGTCATCCCGGTCTTCGCGTCGATCTTCATCGAGCTCGGCGCGGAATTGCCGGCCCTGACCGCGTTCATCGTCACCCTGAGCAATTTCGTCCAGAACTATATCCTGTTCATGTTCCTGGGGACCATCGCGTTCATCCTGCTGTTCCGGTACTATCGGAAGACGCCCCAGGGCCGCTGGACGGTGGACCGCCTCCTCCTCAAGATGCCGCTCTTCGGCAAGCTCCTGCAGAAGGTCGCCGTCTCGCGCGTCACCCGGACCCTGGCCACGCTCATCTCGGGCGGCGTCCCGATGCTCGAGAGCCTGAAAATTACGTCCACGACGGCCGGGAACGTCCTCATCGAGAAGCAGCTCATGGAGACGCGGCGGCTGGTCTCCGAGGGCAAGACCCTCCACGAATCCCTCAAGGAGGCCGGGACCTTCCCGCTGATGATGACCCAGATGGTCAACGTCGGCGAGGCGACCGGCACCCTCGACGAGATGCTGTCGAAGCTGGCCAATTTCTACGACGAAGAGGTCGAGACGGCCGTGGCCGCGCTCATGTCGATCATGGAGCCCATCCTCCTCATCTGCGTCGGGGGGATCGTCGGCGGCCTGGTCATCTCGATGTACCTCCCCATCTTCGACCTGATGAACAAGTTCTGAGGGACGCGCCGACACGCCGGAGAGACACGCCATGCCGACAGCCATCGAGCGCAAGGACATTTTCTGGTACATCATCCTGCGCTTCATGGTCCTGACGACCATCCTCGTCTCCGCGGTCGTCCTCCAGCTCGCCGGGGCCGAGGTCTTTCCCATCGTCCCGGTCTTCTACCTCGTTCTCCTCTCCTACGTCATGACGGCCTGCTGTCTCCTGCTCTATGAGAGGGCGAGGTTCCTTCGCCTTCAGGCCTACCTTCAGCTCATCTTCGACCTCTTCCTCATCACGGCCTTCGTTTACATCTCCGGGGGCGTCACGAGCTCGACCTACGTGCTCTATATCTTCGCGATCATCGCCGCAAGCATCGTCATCTCGAAGCGGGCCGCCCACCTGGCCGCGGGGCTTTCGGCCATCCTCTTCGGCCTGCTCGTCGACGGCATGTACTTCGGGATCATCCCCTATTTCAGCCCGGAGCACGACGTGAAGCTCGGCCTGGGGTCCATCCTGTTCACGATGCTCGTGGCCTGGGCCGTGTTCTTCGTCATCGCCTTCCTGGTGAACTACCTCTCGGGGAACCTGCGGAAGGCCCGGGAGCAGCTGCGCCTGGCCCAGAAGGAGCTCGTCATCAAGGAGCGGCTGGCCGAGGCCGGCCGCGTCTCGGCTTCGCTGGCCCACGAAATTCGCAACCCCCTGGCGGCCATCTCCGGCTCCGTCCAGGTCCTCCGGAAGGACCTCCCCCTGAGCGAGGAGCACCGGGCCCTGATGGACATCGTCGTCCGGGAGTCGGACCGCGTCTCCCAGTCCATCGACCAGTTCCTGGACTTTGCCGCCCCCGTCAGGGAGGTCTTCGCCGAGGTCAACGTGGCGGACCTGCTCGACGAGACGCTGACGATGCTCCGCTCGAGCGGCGAGCTCAACGGCCGCGTCCTCCTGGCCGGGGACCACGCCGGTCCGGGCCCGAAGTTCTTCGCCAGCGCGAACCAGCTCAAGCAGGTCTTCTGGAACCTGGCCAAGAACGCCGTCAAGGCCATGCCGGAGGGCGGGACCCTGACCATCGACCTGCTCGGGGACAAGCGGGGGCTGAAAATCCGCTTCGCGGACACCGGCGTCGGCATGACCGAGGAGGACAAGGCCCACCTCTTCGAGCCTTTTTATACGGGCTTCGGCAACGGCCGCGGCCTCGGCATGGTCAACGTCCGCCGCGTCGTGGACGATTACGAGGGGACCATTGCGGTCCGCTCCGAGCTCGACAAGGGCACCGAGATCCTCATCACATTACCCTGCAGGCGGATGTAGCCGATGGAAACCATACTGATCGTCGATGATGAAAAGAGCCTCCTCGACCTGCTCTCCGTCGTTTTCAAGAAGGAAGGGTACGCCGTCAGGACGGCCTCCTCCGGCGGCCAGGCCCGGGAGATCCTCGAGAAGGAGCCGGTGGACCTCGTCATCACGGACATCAAGATGCCCCAGACGAGCGGCATGGACGTCCTGAAGTTCGCCAAGGGCCTGGACCCCGAGACCCCGGTCATCCTCATCACCGCCTACGGGAGCATCAAGCAGGCCATCGACGCCCTCAAGGCCGGCGCCCTGGATTACGTGGTCAAGCCGTTCGACGTCGAGGAGCTGAAAATTCTCGTCGCCCGCGGCCTGGAGAAGCTCCACCTCAAGCGGGAGAACATCCTCCTCAAGCGGGACCTCAAGGACCGCTACGGGTTCGAGAAGATGGTCGGCAAGAGCCGGACGATGCAGGAAATTTACGGGCTCATCGAGAAGGTGGCGGCGACCGATTCGACGGTCCTCATCACGGGCGAGAGCGGCACGGGGAAGGAGATGGCCGCCCGGGCCGTCCATGCCCAGAGCCTCCGCCGGGACGCCCCGTTCGTCTCCATCAACTGCGCCGCCCTCCCCGAGAACCTCCTCGAGAGCGAGCTCTTCGGCCACGCCCGCGGCGCCTTCACCGGCGCGGTCTCGGAAAAGAAGGGGATGTTCGAGGCCGCGACCCGCGGCACGCTCTTCCTCGACGAGGTCGGCGAGATGTCCCCCTGGACCCAGGTCAAGCTCCTCCGGGCCATCCAGGAGCGCGTCGTCCGGCGGGTCGGCGGGAACGACGAAATCCCCATCGACGTCCGCATCATCGCGGCGACGAACCAGGACCTCAAGAAGCGCATCGCGGACGGCAAGTTCCGGGAGGAGCTCTACTACCGCCTGAACGTCATCTCGTTCGAGATGCCGCCCCTCCGCAAGCGGCCCGAGGACATCCCGCTCCTCACGGGCCACTTCCTCGAGAAATACAGCACGAAGCTCGGCAAGACCATGAAGCGGATGACGCCGGACGTCATCGGCCTCCTCGAGGCCTATCACTGGCCGGGGAACATCCGCGAGCTCGAGAACGTCGTCGAGCGGGTCGTCGCCATCGAGGACCGGGAGACCATCACCGCCGCCTGCCTGCCGCTGGAGATCGTCAATCCCCAGCGCAAGGAGGAGACGCAGTTCCTCTTCCGGCCCGGCTTCAACCTCTCCGCCTACGTCGACGAGCTGACGAAGAAGTACGTCAACCAGGCGCTCCTGGCGACGGCCGGGAATCTCCGCCAGGCCGCGCCCCTTCTCGGCATCTCCTACCGGACCCTGCGCTACCTCATCGACAAGTTCGAGCTGAAGAACGTCCGGAAGGAAGAGCGGGCCAACGGCAACGGCGCCCGGAAGTTCGACCCCCGCTGAGTGCCACTAATTGTCACGCAATGACAATTATAGTCACCATTTTGCTTGAGAAAACACAATCGTCCCCGTATCTTGTTTATATACAACGCATATTTTCCAGGCGGACTTGGCACGCCTCTTGCTATTAAGATAGGTTCCGAGTGTCAAACCAAAAAGGAGGAAGACACATGATGAAAAAGATGAAGGGATTCACCCTCATCGAGCTGTTGATCGTCATCGCGATCATCGGCATCCTGGCAGCCCTTCTCATCCCCAACGCCATGACGGCCATCCAGAAGGCCAAGCAGAAGGGGACGATGAAGGACATCGCGAGCATCTCGACGGCCCTGACAGACTACGTGACCGATCACGGGGCGGGCCCGTCGAACAGCGGCGTTGTGGACTCGGACCTCGTTACCACGCTCTCGAATTTCTACCTGAAGGTCATGCCCCAGAAGGACCAGTGGGCGAATGATTTTCTGAGTGCATGCCGGCCTGAGCTGCCGACACGCCAATCCAAGAGGATGCACGTTCGGTGGCGCGGATGATTTCGTGGTGATCTCCTTGGGCAGGGACAACGCCGGCGATGGCAATGACTATGATCCGACCACCCCCGACGCCGGTTTCTACACCGTCAACGCCATGGCGGATTTCAACAACGATCTCATTATGTGGAACGGATCCTGGGTCCGTGCCCCGAGATCCTACGCCGGGGCGACCTGATCGCTTAACTGATCGAAAAAGGACTGAAAGGGCGCCGTCTTCGGACGGCGCCCTTTTTTATAGCCATGAAACATCGCCCTTCGAACGGATTCACGCTTATCGAGGTCCTCATCGTCATCGCCATCATCGGCGTCCTGCTCCTTATACTGCTTCCCATCTATCAGGGCGCCCTACAAAAATCCCGACAGAAGGGGACCATGTCCGATATCAACAGCCTGGCCAAGGCCGTCATGGCCTATATCACCGATCATGACAGCGCGCCGGCGGATCCCGGCGGGGACATCCTTTCGTGCCCGCAGTTCATCAAGGAAGTATCTCCTTATCATATTATGACCGTGCCCGTCTACGATCAGTGGCAGGGCCCGCTTCAGGCGTGGATGGGGCTCGCCGTGGGCGGGGAATTCGGCATCAAGCCGGAGACGGTGGCAACGGACGATTTCATCATCGCGTCCTGGGGGCGGGATAAGCTCTCGGAGAGCTTCGCCTATAGCGAGACAGCGCCCGCCAACGGATTCTACGCCCTTTCGGTCATCGGGGATTTCGACAAGGACCTCATCCTCTGGAACGGCCAGTGGATCCGTGTTCCGCTGGCCGCTCAATCGGGGACATGAATGTCCGGAGGCTTGACCTCCCAAACATCCCGGACCTTATTCAAGTAGCCCGCCGTGAGGCTGGTAACAAGGGAGGAGATATCCTCCTGGTTCCTGTTCAACGCGAGCGATTTCCCGAAATAATATAACGGCCTCCTTGGCCCGGGCGAGGTCCGTTAGATAAAAGAATCCTATCATGTTAAAGGTCTCGGGAAGCCCGGGGCCTCTCTCCAGGAGCTTTTTGATGAATTCCTCCGCTTCCTTGCGGCTTCCCAAAATGATAATAGAGGTTGGCGAGCTTAAGCATGCGTTCGTCGTCGAGCGGCGCTCATGAGCAGGGAAAGCTCGATGGCCTTTCCGTAGTTTCGTGTATCTCGTGAAGTAGGCGATCTTATCCTCAGGGGGCATTCGTTCGAGCTCTCTCCTGAGTTTCCCGGTGTCGAGGCTTTTCCCGGTGACAGGGAATCGTTCCTTTATCAGCGTTCTCTATCTCCCTGGCCTTGTCCCACATTTCCCGGCCGACGAATAGCTTGTAGAGCTCCTCGTAATTGTCGCGGCGATTTGGGAAATATTACGGTGTTGGCGCGCAGGAGCCGTTCGGCCTCGGCCGCATTTCCCGTAGCGATGTGATAAAGCGCCAGACGGAAGTTGTTGCCGTAGACGATGCTCGGGCCGAGCTTTAAATAGGGAGGCTCCTCGAGCCCACGGAAGGAATCGATCCATCGAAGGAACCTGTCGTAATCTTTCTTGGCAAATTCGATATCCGCGTAAAGCGAAGCGATGAGCACGGCCGTCGATTTTTGAATAGGGTAGGCCAATGCCTTGTTCAGGAACACCTCGGCTTTCAGTACGCTCTTCTTATTGTAATAGATCTGGGCCATCTGGACGAGAGCGTACGGGTCGCGGGGCAGGGCCTTGTCCACCCTCATCCAGAAGCCGATCTCGTCCCTGTAGGAATAGGCGTTGAGGATGATCGAGGGTATGAAAACGACGAGCAGGGCGAAGGCGAGGAGCCCGCGGGTCTTTTCCCGGAAGTGACAGATCGCCCTGGCGGCGAGCCAGGAAACGCCCAGGGCGGGGATCATCATGTATCGGGAATAGACCTTGAACGGGTAATAAACGGCGAAGACGAGGCTGGCGCTTCCGGCCAGAAAGAAGAGGATCAGGGATAGCGGCAGGAACAATTCCTTGTCCCGGAGCCCTTTGTATAGGAAATAGAGCGTAAGAAGGGCAAAAAGGAATCCGACGCAAAGATAGAAGGTCGTGAAAATGCTGGAGAGGGGTAGGAACATGTCGTAATGCAGGGGGAACAAAAGCGAACGGGCGTAGTATCCGACCGTTTGGATGAGGGCGGCCAGGTTCGCGACGGGGCTCGCGAAGAACACGTATTTCAGGCTTCTGATGTTCAGAAACTGGTTCCTGAGGAAGAAATAGAGAAGGGTGATGCCGATATTGGCTACATGGTACGGGAGGGCGATCCGCTTCCTTTTGACGAGTTCGTAGACGATGAGGACAGGGATGAGGAAGACGATGGTTTCCTTGGACAGGAGCCCGCATACGAAAAAGAGCGATGATAACGCCAGGTCCCGAGGCTTGCCCCGGCTGGTGTAGGCGTCGAGAAAGAGCAGGGCGAGCGTCCCCCAGAGGAGCATGAAAAGGTCGCACCTTCCGACGACCCAGACGACATTATCGACATTGAGCGGATAAAGGGCGAAGATGAGCGTCGCGATCTCCGGGAAAGTTGTTCTTGTCGGACTGTCTGGCGAAAAAACGATAGAGGAATATGAGGGCCAGATAATAGATGAGGACATTGGCCAGCTTGAGCGTGAAATCGTGGATGCCCCAGAGCTTTTTTTCCAGCATGAACGACAGGGAGACGATGGGCCTGTAATAGTAGTCCTCCCTGTTCAAGCCCATCTGTTCCATGAGATAGCCGTACTTGAACGCCGCCGTCAGGGGATAGTTCTCCTGAAGGAGGAAGTTGTTGCGAATGAGGATCTTGTCGTCCCAGATGAGTTCATAATGGAAGGTCTTCCAGTAGATGCCGAAAAGGATGACGCCGAGGAGGACGATGAAGACAAGCTCTTTTCTTTTCATGATCTGCATAAACGCTCCCTGTTTTCTGAGCCGACCATTTCTTAGAGTTAAAATCCCTTATCGGGGAATACCTGATAAAGTAGAGGATGCTCCGGATCGGCGATCCTTTCGATGATATGGCGCGCTTCGCGCGTCTTCCCGAGCTTGTTATAGCATAAAGCCAACTGATTCAAGGCAAGCACTCTTGGCGACTCCTGCTTCTCGATTTGGAGAATGGCTTCGAAACAATGAGAGGCCTCGCCGAAAGCCCCGGTGCTGATCAGTTGGGAGCCCTTGTCCAACAGGGAGGATACGTCGATGAGCCTATACGGTTCGGATTCGAACAGTCTTTCAAGAAAGTCCGAGAACTCGGATGAATAATTGACGAACATTTCCTGCGGTGTCACTACAAGATCGACCGTTCTGTTGGCGCTTCCCCTTTGCGCGATCGGCTCTCCCCAAACGACCTCCTCTCCTTTTCGGAGCAGAGGGACGAGCATCCCTTTCTCCAAAGTGCCATAGTAAACGAACAGGCGCCTTCCCGGGAAACAATCGAACAGCCGCTCGTTGGCCTTCCCCTGGTCGTTGGCATAGATGATCTTTCTTTTGAGTTCGGGATCGTCATACAGGAATCCCGATCCCCACCATCCCGCGGGGAAGAATGCTTGAGGATAATATATGAACTTGATTATGACCACGGAATTCTCTAGGCCCAACGCTTCTATGGCATTGTTCACCTGAGGAGACACTCCCACAAAGTCCTTCCCGATCAGTTTGGAATAGGATTCTGAGTCTTTGGGCCAAACCCAATTCCGAAAACTGAACAGGAAGCCGTAAGCGGTGAAGAGAACGACTCCCGCGATAACACAATGACGGGCCGCTTTTAGATTCAATCGCTTGAACACCGAGCCCAGGTAATCGGGGACAAGAGAAAGCCCTCGGGCGCTCAGAAGCAGAAAAATAGGGAGGGCCTCAAAAAGCATGCGCGGGCCCAGCAAAGTGAAAGAAGACCAATAAAAAAAATACCCGATAAGGAGGACAAAGAAGCCGCTGGCAAAGAGGAGATCATATCGTTTTTTATGGGCCGGGGATTTTGCGGCAAATAATAGCGGGATCAAAGCGATCAATGACGATATCGGCCAGCCGAAAAGGTATTTATTCAATTCGGCCAGATTCTTGAAAGCATTGTCCGCTCCGCGGTAGGGGGTATAGGGCAAATTCGTGAAACCGGTGCGTCCGAATCCAAGCCCGTGCTCTTTGCCATATAAAGCAGTGTACCCCAGCTTGAGCGGACTGCCGTTGGTCATCTGATTATAAAGAAGAAGGGCGGCGATAAAAACCATGCAATAAGTGCCGCGAAGGCGGCATTTTTCAAGAAAGACCTTTCTATCCTTGAGCAGGCGTCCCAAATAAAATAGCAGGAAGGGTGCGGCGATCAACAGCGCATTGTAGGGTCGGATGAGGAAAGTCATGCCGAAACCAAAGCCCATCAGGAGGCCGTTAGCGATCGTAGGCTTATTGATCGACCTGAAAAGGAAGAGGAGAAAAAGAACCGTAAAGAACATACTGCTCGTATGCGACATCATCGTCGAGGACATGAGAAGGAACCAGATGGAACAAGAGGCGAGGAGGGAGGCTATGAGACCGATGCCGGCTCCATACACCTCCTTTCCTAATAGATAGATCAATATCGTCGCCCCGGCTGCAAGCAATGGATTTATGAGCCAGGGGGCGCCCAGGAGCAACCCGAGGAGGAGAAGCATCGGATAGCCCGGCGGGTATTGACTGTACCACCGCCCGTTGTTGATCATGTGCGGGAAATCGAATGATTCTTTTGCGCATGGCGACGGGACATATAGCCGTCCGAGCTCGAAGATCTTTGCCTGGAACAGGTAAGCTATTTCATCATGGACGTGGGGAATGTTCTTGAAGATCAGGGTGTTGAAAAGGCAGGTAAACAGCAGAACGAAGAGCGCCGAAAGGAACACGGGAAGGGGGATACGGCCGATCCTCACCGCTTCATTCCCTCAGCCGCTTTTCGAGGGCGTCGATCTCGTCGCCGGTCATCGTGTTGAGGCGAACGGATGCCTGTACCCCCAGCATCATGAGACGGAGGTCCCGGACCTTTTCCCCTTTTTCGGAGCGGCAGACGATCGTCACCTGGGTCCCCATGCTCGGGTTGCGAGTGACCCTGTAATCCGCCGTCGTTCTCTTGTCGACGACGGCCAGCGTGTTCTCCTTCTGGACCCTGACCCAGGCGGGAAAGACGACGATGGCATCGAGCGGGGGAGAATTCCACGTTTCGCCCAACTTTTCCTTGGTATTGATCCCCAGGAGATCCACGGTGAACCGCCCGCCGAAATAGTTGATGGCGCCGGCGTCCGTGGTCCCGATCTTTGCCGAGGGGGGAAAGGCGCGGGCGATATCCTTGCCCAGGGCGAGCTGGACCTCATCGATGTTGCGGCAGTCGTTGGCATACTTGAGCCGCCATCGAAGGACTCCCGAGGAAAGGCTGATCAGGAGCAAGAAGCGCCGTGATCCCGATGACGGCCAAGCCCCCGGGCTTCCAGAGGCGGGCCGCTTTCGGCGGGGCCAGGGCGAGCTTCTCCAGAAACGCCCGGCTCCCGCAGGCCCAGCCTGCGAGAACCGCAACCGAGAGCAGGGCCATCGATGGAAGAAGATAACGGATATAATAGAATGCCGAAATATCCTGAGGGAGGATGACAAGGATGTTGCCCAGGAAATAGAGGGCCCCGCCGGCGAAACATACGGCGATCTTTCGCCTTTCCCGGGCCTTGAGCAGGAACGGGGCGAGGAGCCCGGCCCAGACGAGGCCTCCCGCCAGGGGAGAATCCTTGATGACGATCCGCAGGCCGTTTCCGATCCGGGTGAGGAATCCCGTGGCGACCTGGGGGACGACCTTGGCGTAAAAAGAGGAGGTCAGGGCGCGCCCCCCGGCGAAAAGATTCCAGCCTATGAAGAGAGAGCCCGCAATGAGGGGAGGGACGAGCAGGGGAGCGAGGTCACGCCACGGCCGTTTCTCGCGCAAGGGGCCCCGCGCGGCGTCGCCCCAGACGACAAGGATGAGGGCGGCGAACTCGGGCCGGGTCAACCCGCAGAGCCCGAACAGGATTCCGGCGGAGAGCCATTTGTCCCGGAAATAGAGATAGAGCCCGGTCAGGGCCAACGCGCAAGCCATCGAGACTTCCATCCCGCTGATCGACGAGGCCGCCAGGGGCGGGGAGGTCCCGAGGAGAAGTCCGGAGACAAGCGCGGCGAGCCGGGAACCGGAAACCAGGAGGATGATCCCATAGGCCGCGAGCGCCATCCAAATGTGGAAAAGGATGCCGAGGAACTTGACTGCTAACACGGCCCCCGATACGGATGGGAATATAAGGTGGCCCAACCCGAGAACATAGGCCCAAAGCGGGGACGTACTGCCCGTCGAGGGGATGCCCGGATTGTAGGCGAGGTACCCGCTTTGCGAGACGGACCGGGCGTAGACCATGTGGATCCAGGCGTCATCGAGGGGAAATCCATTCAAGGCATGGGAACCGCCCGAGGTCAGCATCCAGATAGGGACGGCGGCGGAGACAAGGATGACGAAAAGTGCCGCTTTTCGCCCTGATTGATTCCTCATCCCTCACTCAGTGTATTTGAGCGAACTTATTCAATCAAGAGAATTTTGATCAAATCATGCGGATATCACCGGCCGGAAGGCATGGTGTCATGTGGTTCTCTCGCTTTATCGGTCACGTCGAGGAACCTGTAGGGATACCGCGGCGTCGAAAAGTAGCTCCTGTCCTCGAGTATTTTGTAATCCGTCCCGAAATATCGGTTGAATATGACCCTGAACGTGTTGACGGGAGAGATATCCTCGTAGAGCGCCTCCGTTCCGTCGGGCAGATGGTAGGCATTCAAAATGGACATGCATTCGCTGAAGTCCGTCTTCTCCGGACTTTCCCACGATAGCCTCGAGCGCGGACCGTGGTCCGACTGAAGGATCACAACAGGCCGCGCTCCGGATCCCGGGAGGATGGAGTCGATAAGGGCTTTCAGCTTGCGGTTCGTATAGGCGAGCTGGCCGACATACTGCCGGATATACTCTTCGCGCGTCAGCTTTCCGTCCCGTATGAGCCAGTCGCCGTCCAGGTCGCTAAATTCCGGCCCGGGATTGAGTTCCCGGCCGTCGGCGCCGAAGACGAACGGCGGGTGGGGGAGCTCGATATGCGCGAAAGCAAGGAAGGGGGCCTTCACGGAACCGAGGCGCGAGAGCTGGTCGAATTCAAACAGGAGCCTTTTCCGGTGAGCAGCGAACTGATAGGGCGATCCCATCACATCGAGGAAGAGAGGTATCGGCGTCATCCCGATGACCGCGTTCTGGAACTCATCAAGCGCCCAGGCCGGCTTGATGTATGTGTCCGCGCTGTCGATTTCGGTGTCGGCCCAGCCCGACGAGACGGCAACGATCCTGTACCCGCGCCGCCGCAACGACCGGAAGACTTCGCTTTGGCGTATCAGCCTCTTCGGAGCGCTTGTGTCGCGCGAGTCGGTGTCGATATACGGTATCAGGTCTTTGAGATACGCCATGTTGAGGGACGAGGCGAGCGAGAGGCTCGTGCGGGGATAGTTCGATCTCGAGCCGCCCGCTACGTAGAAGCCTTTCCGCTTCAAATAATCGATGAATTCGGAATTATCATAGCCGTAGAACTTCTTGAGCGCGTCCTGGCCCGCGTACGCATCGACGACGATATAGTAGATATTCGGTCTTTGTCCGCGGCCGGCCTCTATAGCCTCTCCCGTCGCCACTCCCTGAATATTCTCAGGCAGAGAGCGACCCCGGGAGATCTCATAGGGACCGATGGATACCAGGGGGAACCCGACGAGCGCAACCCCTATAATGAAAAGCACGCTCGTCAAGCCGCGCAGGTCTCTCTTTGTCCTCATGATGGCCGCGGCGCCGGCGACCAAGATCATTGACCAACCGATCAGGAGCCACGAACCCCCGACGGCAGATGATCTCAATCCCATATAGGCATGTCCGCAGGTGAAGAAGAGGAACATGAAGAGCGTCGTTATGAGGCCGGCCTTCTGAGCGTTTCTCATGACGAGGGCCAGGGCCAAGAACAAGACCGCGGCAAGGGCGAGGGCAACGGCGAGCGGGAGCACGAGCGACCGCAACGAAAGCTCGCCGATGTTTTGTTTGTAAAGGAAGAGGATAGGATAGGCCGCAAAGAGGAAAGGCAGGGATACGGCGCGCAAAGAATGCCTGTTAGGCATGGGCGTCCCGTTTCCTCGGTTCGCCGAAGGGTAACCTCCTGTGAAACCGGAACTTCCCGATCATGATGGGATGCTATCACCAGTCTCGCGGCGAGGTCAACAAAGGCGGCTACGCGTCGGAACGGAGCGGCCGGGACAATTGTTGTTAGGGAATATAAATATCTTTTTTAGTGGTTTGTGATAGAAATAACACTAAGGAGTTTTGTCCGTGATCTTACGCAAGTTGTCCTGGCAAAACCCAAAGATGGTTTTTACTTTTTCTTCATTACTGTTTATTGGCTTGTTCTATTTCTTTCTAAATCAATATTATTATCATTACGATGATGCGTTTATAACATACACATATGCCCGGAACCTTGCCGCTGGGCATGGCATGGTCTTTTATCCCTTTGCTCAACACGTTCAGGGAAGTTCAACGCTTTTATATACAATTTTATTAGCGACTTTATCAAAGATCTCAACCATTCAACCCGATATATTAGGGATATTGATAAACGTGGTTTTGTTTGTTGCTTTGCAGGGGCTGTCCATTCTATTAATTAATGACATTATTGGCAAAAGTAATTCTTCCTGGCAATTGAATATATTGCTCTTCACTTTTCAAACACCTCTGCTATTTTCATTAGGGTTGGAAACAACGCTAATGTGTTGTTTGTTGACGGCGAGCATTTTCTTTATCTTGAAGCGAAAAGCCGCTTATTTATCGGCTGTTTTGGTGTTAATTCCGTTAACCCGATTAGATTATCTGTTCTTTTTCCCCGTTATTGGCCTGTGCGTTTTTGTTTTTTGGGATAAGCATATTTGGGCGATGCTGAAAATATTCGGGCCGTCCTTTATAACGACCTTAATTTATTTGGTCTTTGCAAAAATATATTTTACCGCATGGATGCCGCATTCTTGGATGGCAAAAGGCTTGGTTCCTTGGAGCGCGGTCTCCGGAACTATGAGTTGGCATGGCTATCTTATAAAGTATCCCGAATTGTTTTGTTATTTATTTATTATTTCCTTTTCTATCGGCTGGAGCGCGCTGAGATTAAAAAATCGGAGATCTTCTGCCGTTTCCAATCGCGGGACCTTTGTTTGTATATCATATTTTCTTTGGTCATTGGCGTACACGTTTGTTCTCATATATAAAAAGGCACCGGATATGCCTTGGTATTATGTTGGTTCAATTTATTCGGGCTATTTATTGATATGTATTTTAGTGATGCGATGGCAAGTCGAAGGTATTAGAAAAGCCGCGAGCGTAGTATTTATGACGACCTTTGCGCTGAATCTGATCATGGGCGTGAATATTTCTAAGGGTTTTGAACATGGATTGGTTGATAAACGCGGACACAGTGATCGAAGGGAAATAGTTGGGCGGCTATTAGAAAGAGCGATCCCGGATATCAAGAACAAGACTCTTCTGGTGTATGAAGCAGGGAAGATTCCCTACTATAGTGGCGCGAAATGCATCGACCTATTGGGACTGGTATCTAATGAAAGTGTCGATGGGTTGAAAAAAGGGGATACGTCGATAACGCTCATGAAAACAGTTCCTGATCTTATTGCCGGGTTAAATAATCCAAGCTATTTTCCAATGAAATTTATCCGATCTCCCTATTTTAAAGAGAATTACCGCGAGTTGTATAAAGTTGACGACTATTCCGTGTGGGTGAAAGTTGACTAGTCGATTCCGTCTTTATGAAGGTGTATCGGTCCGGGTTCAGCTCGGCCGGCGGCGTCGCCGGTCTGGACTTTAGCCTCCCTCTTGAATATGCTTTGGATAAACCGGAGCCTGCGCTTATGGAGGAAATATTGGAGGACAAAGAAACGCCCAGGTTGGGACCCCGCGATCTTGTCCTTCTTGCTATTCTCATGGCTGTCGGCGCGGCGATCCGACTGTACTTTCTCAGCGCCCAAGGCATCCCCCGGTTCGATCCGTGGCGGCATCTCCTTCTTGTAGAGAACCTGAGAGCGGGGAGGGGGTTCACGCTGTTCGCGGGCCAGCCGTATATATGGTATCCGCCCTTCTGGCATGGCTTCGCGGCATTGATGCCTCGCGCCCTGGGCTTGGACCAGCTCGCCGCGTTGTTATCGCTTCTCACCATCCCCCTTACCTATGTTTTCGCGCGATTGGGGGCGAAAATGAGCTGGGTCGGCGCGGGAGTTGCTAGCCTGTTCATGGCGGCTTCCGGGCCATTGGTCGCATTCACCTGCCATTACGGGCCCGAGGCGTTCGCGCTGTTCCTGGCCTTGGGCGCTTTGTGCCTGGTTGCATGCGCGAGAGGCTTGTTGGCGGTTCTGGCTTCGGGCCTGGTGTTTTCCGCCGCGGTCTTTCTGCGGCCCAGCCTTGCGCTTCTGGGATTCTTATTCATCCCGTATGTCTTGAAGTACAGGAGATGGGTTCTTTTTGCCGCCGGGGGCATCGTCCCCGCGGTGTTCGTCGGCCTCTGGAATCATCGCGTCATCGCGGCGAATCCGTTCATCTTCACCTGGGACGGATTGGCGACTTCGGCCTCCGGCTACGGGCCGCTCGCCACGTTGCTGCCCCAACTCGAGCGAGGGGTTCGAGGAATCCCTTCCGAATGTTCCATTCGGCGGTCATGCCCAAGCCTGAGTGGATCTCGCTTGGCGGAGTCATCCGCTGGGACACGATCCTGTTCATGGCATTTGGCGTCATCGCCGTCGTCGCCGCGCGGCGCCTGTTCTGGATCGTCGCGGCTCTCATGGGCTTCGTTTACATCCTGTTTCTCGATCGGTCACTTTCGGCAAACTACTTCCGTATCGCCCTCGGCCTTTTCCCTGTCTTCTTCCTGTCCCTGGGGCGCGTTGGCCGACCGTGTCCGATCGGTCGGGATCCCCGCGATTCCAGTGGTATTTTGCGGGCTTCGTCTGTTTCGCTCTCTTTTCGGGAGCGAGCCTTTTCGTTCCTTCGCCCATGCCCGAGCTCGGCCGCATGCTGCCTCCGCCGGAGATGCTCGCGGAGAAGGCCTACATGGTGAACAGCGGTTATTACCTTCCAGAATCCCTCATGGCCCGATATCCTGAAAAGAAGTTCATCGGGCTCCCCGCCAAGCCGGAGGAGTTCGAGCGATTCCGGAGCTTGTACCCCGAATATCGGGCCATCGTCTGGCATGAGGAATTCAGCGTCCAGGATGAATTGCTCCGATACTTAATAGATTCCGGGCGCTACGGCGTGACGTCGCGGTGGGCGAGCGATTACGGCGATCCATTTCATGGTCCTGGAGCCGAAATGAGACTGCTCCTGGGCTTGATGCTCGTTCTGGCGGTCGCGTCGGGAGCGGACACGCTGGGCCGGGGCCTGCGGCGGCTCCTGTTTCGCGGGAAGGCGCTTTTCGCGGACGCGACGCTGGACGAGATCGTCTCGATCGCCCTGGGGCTCATCGTCCTGTCCCATGCGTTGTTCATAATGACGCTCGTCCATATGATATCGCGCGGCAGTCTTTGGGCTTTCGCCGGGGGATGCGCGGCGCTCGGCTTGCCGGCGGCCTTCAGGCTCGCGCCTCGATGCCTGGGATATGCGAGGAGCCTCCGGCCCGGCAAGGACGCCTGGATATTCGCGTTCATGGCGTACTTCGTTTTCATGGCCGCCTTGGCGACGCTCCCGGCGAACGAGCGGGATGAGCTCATCTATCACCTCGAGGTCCCCCAGCGCATCCTTGCGAACGGGGGAGACCTCGCCTTCCGGGACAACTTCTACGGGTACTTCCCGCATTTCGGCGAGATGTTCTTCCTCCTGGGCCTCGGGACCGCGGGGGAGACGGCCGCCAAGCTCTTCCACCTGCTGTCGGGGCTCCTGCTCGCGGGCGTTATCGCCCGGGCCGCGACGGCATGGATGGACCGGAAGCGCGCCCTCCTGGCCGCGGCCCTCTTCCTGACGGTCCCTTCGGTCGCGGCGATGATGTCCTGGGCTTACGTGGACCTGACGTTCGTCCTGTACGCGGTGCTGGCGCTCCTGTTCGTCCTGGAATTCATCAAGCGGCGCGGGCTCTATCTTGTGGTCCCGGCCGGGATATTCCTGGGAGCGGCGGCTTCCGTCAAGTACACGGGGCTCCAGCTCGCGGCCTTGACGATCTGCGCGCTTGCCCTGTTCCGATTGAAGGACAAGACACTGCCGCTTGTCCGGCCGGCGCTCATCCTCGGCGGGCTTTGTGTCCTCGTCGCAGGGCCTTATTACGCCAGGTCCTGGCTCCTCGCCGGATGGCCGCTCATGCCCTTCGCGACCCCCGGCTTTTCCCTGAGGCCGGGGATCAACTGGGACCCGGGGCGGGCCGGGCTGTATTTGCGATGGCTCCAGACGTTCGGGGCGGCCGTGGGGCCGGGAGCGTTCCTGGCGTCCCTCGCGGCTCCCGTCCTGGTCTTCATCAAGGGCCAATTCGACAATGTCCGCTGGTTCGACGGCGTCCTCGGACCGGTCTTTCTCCTCGTCCCGTTCCTGTGGCCGCGGAAGAAGGCGGGCCTCGAGATGCGGTTTTTCGGGGTCTTTTCGCTCCTGTTCCTGTTCTATTGGACGTATACGACGAAGCAGGTCCGGTTCCTGCTCCCGGTCGTTCCCTTCCTGTGCCTGTTGCTCGCCGGGGCGCTCGACAGGAGGAGCAAAAAGGGGCTGGCCGTCGCGGTTGTCGGGCTCCTGATGCTGTTCAACGTTTACGGGGGGGCGCGGCGCGTCGCGAAGGAGCGGCCGTTCGCGTTCTGGTTCGGCGGAGAGACGCGCGCGCAATACCTGGCGAAGCAGATCGACGTCTATCCGATGTACGCCAAGGCCAACGAGCTCCTGGGGCCGGCGGACAAGCTCTATCTCGTCCATATGAGGAACCTGGGCTACTTGCTGGACAGGAAGTGGGAAGGGGACTTCGTCTTCGAGCGCACCACGCTCGAAAGGGCCCTGGCCGGGGCGTCTGCGGCGGGCGACGTTGAGGCTTTCTTCCGGGGGCGCGGCGTGACCCACCTGATGATCAACACCGCCCCGCTTTACGCGCAGGCGGGCGGCTTGGAGGCGCGGGACAAGGCGCTGTTCGAGGAGTTCCTGGGGACGTGCGCCGAGCCGCTGGTGATTCAGGGGGCCTTCGGGCTGTATAGGTTGTCCCGAGGTCCTAACTATTAAATCCCCCCCGGAAATCCCCCCCGAAATCCCCCCTAACCCCCCTTTTGCAAAGGGGGGGCAAAATCCCCCCTAAACCCCCCTTTTAAAAAGGGGGGGAATCACCCATAACCCCTTTTGCAAAGGCGGGGAAGGCTTGCCCAGCTTTGCAAAGGGAGGGGAGCTAAAATCCCCCATAAGCCCCCTTTTGCAAAGGGGGAACCAAAATCCCCCCTAAACCCCCCTTTTAAAAAGGGGGGGAATCACCCATAACCCCTTTTGCAAAGGGGAAATCGCCCACAACCCGCTTTTACAAGGGTGGAAATCACCCGTAACCCGCTTTTGCAAGGGGGGAAATCACCCATGACCCGCTTTTAAAAAGGGGGGAAATTAGGGGATTCGCTTGACCAATATGTATTGTAATTTAGCTATGACTAAACTAATATACATAATATGAGCGCCGTTGCTCCTTACGAATCCCTTCAACTGAGGGAGATCTTCCATCTGGAATTCCTCCGTCGGCTGGGGCGGAAACTGCCGGCGGCGTCGTTCGCCGTAAAGGGCGGCGCGAACCTGCGATTTTTCTTCGGGAGCATTCGCTATTCCGAGGACATCGACCTGGATGTGAAGGGTGTCGGCGTCGCCGCCCTCAAGGATACGGTCATGAAGATCCTCGAGGCCGGGTCCTTTCTGGACGGTCTCAAACCCCACGGGATCGAGCGATTGGGCCTCCCGGACATGATGAAGGCCAAACAGACGGAGACGACCCAGCGGTTCAAAGTTCATCTCGTGACGGCGGCCGGGGAGGACCTCTTTTCCAAGGTCGAGTTCTCGCGGAGGGGGTTCCGCGGCCGGACGGAGACGGGTTTCGTTTCCGAGGCCATCCTGAGAGGCTATCAGATGCCTCCGCTCCTGGCCCCGCATTATGGCCTCGATTCCGCCGTTGCCCAGAAGATCGAGGCGTTGGCGACGAGGTCGGAGATCCAGGCGCGGGATATCTTCGATCTCCACCTGTTGAGCGGGCGGCAGACGGGCGGCGGGGAATTGGGCTCGAACGCCAGGGACCTGCTGGGCAAAGCCTCCGAACGGGTGTTCGAAGTGAGCTTCGCCGTGTTCCGGGACACGGTCCTGGCCTATCTGGCGCCCGAGGATCGTCCGGCCTATGATTCGGCGGGGATATGGGACGAGCTCAAGCTCAAGGTCGTGCGGTTTCTGGAGGAGAGAGGAGGTTCCCATGACTGAGTCCTCCGTCCTCGAGCTCATCACTTCGGCGCGGCGGCCCGTCTTCACGACGTTCGAGCTGGCCGCCTTGGGGGGCCGGTCCGCCTCGGCGACGACGCAGGCCCTGGCCCGGCTGACGAGACGGGGCATTGTGCGCAAGGTCCGGCGCGGGATATGGGCGGTCGCGGGGGATCCGCGGGCGAGCGCCTTTACGGTCATCCCCTTTCTGTTCGCCAAGGACAGGGCCTACGTGTCCTTCGTCAGCGCGCTTCATCTCCACGGGATCGTCGGCCAGATCCCCAGGGTCGTCACGCTGGCCTCCCCGGCTCATTCGAAAACCATCGTCACGAGCGTGGGGACGTTCTCCGTGCACAGGATCGCGCCCGCCTTCTTCTCGGGGTTCCACTGGTACAAGGATTCCGGGGCGTTCCTCATCGCCGAACCGGAGAAAGCCCTCGTCGACTCGCTTTATCTTTCGGCGCGCAAGAAGCGGCAATTCGGGCATTTCCCCGAGCTCGATTTTCCGCGCTCGTTCAGCTTTAAAAAGGCCCGGGACTGGGCGGCGAGGATCCCGGACGCCCGGATCCGCACGAACGTCGAAAAGAAGCTCGAGGCGATCATCGCCCGGGAGAAGGGAAAAACGAAATGATCCGCGCGATATTCCTGCTCGTCTTCTATACCGTTCTCCTCGTTCTCGGCGCCCCGTTCGTGCTTTTCTGCATGGCGTTCAAGTTCAGCCGGCCGCTCTTCGTCATCGCGGAGTGGGTGATGCGGGTGAGCCGGGCGGTTCTCGGCATCGAGGTCGAGACCTCGGGGCTCGAACGGTTCGATCCCGGCAGGCCGTATGTCTTCATGGCCAACCATGTGAGCTTCCTCGACGGCCCCCTGCTGTTCATGCTCATCCCGCAGAGCGTCCGGGTCATCCTCAAGAAGAGCGTCTTCGCTTTTCCCGTCCTCGGGTGGGTCATGATCACCGCGGGGTTCATATCGGTGGACCGGCGGGCGGGGGGCGGGGGCATGCGGAGCATCGAGCGGGCCGTGAGGGTCATGAAGGAGAAGGATTATTCCTTCCTGATATTCCCGGAGGGGACGCGGAGCCTCGACGGGAAGCTGGGCCGTTTCCGGAAGGGCGGGTTCTACCTGGCCATCGGGGCCGGGGCGCCCATCGTCCCGATAACCATCAGGGGGACGTTCGAGCTGATGCCCAAGGGGCGGTTCGGGTCGAGGCGCGGGAAGGCGAGCGTCGAATTCCACGACCCCGTCCCCGTCGAGGGGTATTCGGTCGGGGACATGGATGGGCTCGTGAATAAGATCAGGGACGCGATATCGGGCCCGCGCAACGAAAAAGCGAGCGCGTCCCGGCCGCGTTGAAGCGCCGACCGCGTTGAAGCAGCCAGCTACGTTGAAGAGCCAGCTGCGTTGAAGCGCCGGCCGCGTTGAAGAGCCGACCGCGTTGAAGCGCCAACCGCGTAATTCGAAAACAATTTTAGCTTGGAGGCATCTAAGCTTTCCCCCCTTTGCAAAAGGGGGGCCAGAGGGGCATCTTAAGTTCCCCCCTTTGAAAAAGGGGGGCTAGGGGGGATTTAAGGGGGGATTTAAGTCTTCCCCCCTTTACAAAAGGGGGGTGCAAGAGGGGGGTCTTAAGGTTCCCCCCTTTGAAAAAGGGGGGCTAGGGGGGATTTAAGGGGGGATTTAAGGGGGATTTCTGATCTTCCCCATCCCACCCGCAGACAATCATAATATGCCGTACGGAAGGGCCTGGCGATTGCCCGTTCCGGGATTAGCCGGTGTATAATGACGGCGGGGAGGCTGACATGGCGAAAAAGAAAGCGGATTCCGACATCAAGGCGCTTATCCTGGCGCGCATGACGCGCAAGGTGCCGAAAAAGGCGCTCGAGGCGCGTATCGCAAAGTTCCTGCGGGGGCGGAACATGTGCGTCCTGGCGACCTGCTCCGGCGATGCGCCGAGGGCGACGCCGCTCGAATACCATTCCGACGGCACGACGCTCTATATGATGGTCGAGGCGGGCCGCAAGGTCGCGAACATCCGCGCGAATCCCAACGTCAGCGTCGGGGTCTACGCGCCGTACGCGGGCTGGCTGAGCGTCAGGGGCGCGCAGATCTCCGGGACCGCGAAGCTCCTGACCGTCGCCGACGGGAAGGAATTCGTCCGGGCGGCGGCCGTCTACCCCTGGAAGAAATTCGTCAAAGACCTGGGGCTCGAGAAACTGCCCGCCAACGCCCGGTTCCTCAAGGTCGAAGCGGCCGTCATCGAATACGTGGACATGTCGCTCAAGCTCGAAGGCTACGCCGCCAATCAGGTCTGGACGCGGGGCTAGGCCCCCGCTTATAATGCAGGCATCCTGTCCGGGAGAACGCAATGAAAGGGTTCAAAGCCGTCGGGGAGCTCGTCGAGGTGCTGGGATCGCTCGGGAAGGCGGGGAGCGGAAACCTCGATAAAGCCGTGGAGACCATCGTCCGGTCCGTCAAGGCCGGTCGCAAGGTCCTCGTTTTCGGCAACGGCGGGAGCGCGGCCGAGGCCCAGCATTTCGCGGCGGAGCTCGTGAACCGGTTCATGCGGGAACGGCGGGCGATCCCGGCCATCGCCCTGACGACCGACACGTCCGCGCTGACGGCCATCGCCAACGATAGGTCGTTCGACCTGATCTTCAGCCGGCAGATCGAGGCGTTCGGAGACAAGGGGGATGTCGCCATCGCCCTGACGACGAGCGGGCAGTCGCAGAACATCATCGAGGGCCTGAAGGCGGCGAAGGCGAAAGGAATGGCCACCATCGCCCTGACGGGCGAGGGCGGCGGCGCCGTGGCGGGCCTGTCTGATATCCTGCTTTACGTGCCCTCGAAATCCACCCCCCGCATCCAGGAAGCGCACCTGCTTCTCCTGCACATCATCGCCGAGGCCGTCGAAGCCGGCATCTGATCGAGCCCTCTTTTAAAATCCCCCCAATCCCCCCTTTTACAAAGGGGGGAAATCAATATCCCCCCAAACCCCCCTTTAGGAAAGGGGGGAATTCAAGAAGCCCCCTCGATGTCCCCCCTTTGTAAAAGGGGGGTTTAGGGGGGATTTAAAGCGTCCCCCCTTTACAAAAGGGGGGTGCGGGGGGATTTAAAGCGTCCTCCCCTTTAAAAAAGGGGGGTGCGGGGGGATCTCTTAAGAAGCCTGATTCCCCCCTTTGGAAAAGGGGGGCTTAGGGGGGATTTAAAACGTCCCCCCTTTATAAAAGGGGGGTGCGGGGGGATTTAGGGGGGATTTAAGGGGGGATTTCTGTGAGACTCAAGAGCCCTAATATCCGTCCCTATACAACGGTCCATGCTGAAGTATGATCCCTGGTTGAAAAGCTATTCCCGCGAGCTCCGCAGGAACATGACGGATGCCGAGCTGTATCTCTGGGACAAAATACGCCGAAAACAACTGAAGGATCGCCAATTCTTCAGGCAGAGACCGATCGGCGGCTATATCGTCGATTTCTATTGCCCGACGGCAAAATTGATCATCGAAGTCGACGGGGGGCAACATTACCACGGAGTCGGAGCGGAAAAGGACAAGGTCCGGGATGAATTCATGAGAGGACAAGGATTCAGAGTCCTGAGATTCTCCGATCTGGAGGTGCTGAAGTCCACGAAAGAAGTGCTCGAGACGATATTCGAGCTTCTGTGAATAGCTCCCGCCAGAAATCCCCCCAACCCCCCCTTTTACAAAGGGGGGAAATCAAAATCCCCCCAAGCCCCCATTTACAAAGGGGGCAAGTCAAATCCCCCCTAAACCCCCCTTTAGGAAAGGGGGGAAATCAAAGTCCCCCCAATCCTGTTTTAAAAAGGGGGAAAATCAAGTTCTCCCCAACCCCCCCCTTTTTCTAAGGGGGAAAGCAAGATTCCTCATTTAGCAAAGAGGGGCAAAGCAAGCTGCCCCTTTTACAAGGGGAGGGAATATCCTTTTTTAATGAAATGAGGAAAAGCCAAATCCCCCCTAAGCCCCCCTTTAGGAAAGGGGGGAATTCAGAAGGCGCCGGCCAAATGGAGGCCCCTCCTTTGAAAGCGGGGGTAGGGGCATTTAAAGTTTCCCCCCTTTAGGAAAGGGAGGAATTCAAGAGGCCGCCTCGATGTCCCCCCTTGTAAAAGGGGGGTGCATGGGGCACCGAAGGTTTCCCCCTCAGGGGTATCGGGGGCTCTTAAGGTTCCCCCCTTTAAAAAAGGGGGGTGCGGGGGGATTTCATGCCTCCTCACCTTAGAACGGGGCTTTAAGGTTGCCCCCCTTTGAAAAAGGGGGGTGCAGGGGGGATTTAAGGGGGGATTTCTTTACAGGCCGAGCAATTCCTTGATCTTGTCGGCGCCGGCGACGCCGCTGTTGAACAGGTAGCAGGTCGTATGGTCCAGCAGGCGCGCGAAGAAGGACCTCTCCTGCTCCAGGCGTTCCGGCGCGGTGTCCATGCGCTCGGGCAACATGCCGGCATGCCCCGGCCCGGCTACGAGCAGGTGCGGGTTGTAGAAGGGCTGGCTCTTCGCGCTCAGGCTCTTCTTCGCCCCCGCGCTTTCGCCCGATTCGAGAACCCGCAGGGCCTCGTCCTTGCCCAGCTTGACCGCCGCGGGCGAGATGGCGTCGTTCCTCAGGATGACGACCCACTTGAGGTTCGTCCGGCGCGCCACGGCCGCCTTCCCGCCGATCCAGGCCGGGTCGAGCATGGCGTGCGCTTCCTTGGAAGCCTTGTAACAATAGGGCGACCCCCGGTCGAGCCGGCAGTCGTCGCGCCTCAGGCACTCCTCGTCCCGGCAATCTTCCTTGCGCGTCGCGACGTTCTCGCACTTGCTCCGGTCGAAGAGCGGGGCCAGTCGGCCGAACGCCTCGACCGTATTGGTCGGCATGAAGAGCTTCCGCTCGACGCACTCGGCGGCCGCCGCGCCGCCCGTGTAGCGGACGAAGACGACGTCATTCGATTGGATGCGGAACCGCGGGTCCTTGAGGAGGTCGAAGAAGAGCTCCGTCTTGTTCGTCCCGGGCGGTCCGATGAGAACGAGCCCGTTCCCCCCGACGTCGGCCGACATCCCGCGCACCGCGTGGGCGCCGAACATCCGCTCGGCATGGTCCATGACCAGGCCGAGGGCCAGGCTCCGGAGCGGGCCGTAGTTGTCCGTGTTGACGAGGACCCCCGTCCGCGTCTCCGCGTTGTAGAAGCCGCGGGCTTCCCGCCCCGCGATGCCGTCCACCGCGTAGAGGACGCCGTGGGGCTCGAGGTCGGCCTCGAGCTGGGCCGGGTACCAGTTATCGGTCCAGAAATCGTTGAGGTGGGAGGAATTGGTCTTCAGCCGGATGATGGCGCCGCCGATGTTGGCGTTCCACTCGAAGAGGCTCTCGTAGCCGAGGTGGCCGTCCATCTCGGCGACCAGGGCGTCGCGCATCTTCGCGTCGACGGCGGCCTCGACCGGGACCGATTTCCGGACGCGGGTGACCGTGTTGTTCAGGGCGACGCGCTTGGTCTTCTTCGCCGTCTTGAGGTTCGCCAGGGCCTCGACGATGCGCCCCATGCCCTTTTCCAGGTTCTCCATGGAGGTCGCGTAGGAGAGGCGGATGTATTCGTCCGCGCCGAACGCGTCGCCGGGGACGATGGCCACGCGGGCCTTCTTCAGGAGGTAATAGGCCAGGCCGTAGGAGTTGCGGATGGGCACGCCGTCGGCCTCCTTGCCGAAGAAGGAGCTGACGTTCGGGAAGAGATAGAACGCCCCCTGCGGCTTGAAGCAGGAGAGCCCCGGGACGGCGCTGAGTTTCATCAGGGCATAATTCCGCCGCCGCTGGAACTCCGAGGCCATGCGCTGGACCTCGTACTGCGGCCCGCCGAAGGCCTCGAGGCTCGCCTTCTGGGAGATGGAGCACGCGTTCGAGGTCGTGTGGCTCTGGATCTTGGCCATCCCCGCGATGACCTCGGCCGGACCGGCCGCGAAGCCGATGCGCCAGCCGGTCATGGAATAGGCCTTGGAGACGCCGTTGATGATGACGGTCTTCTTCTTGATGTCCTCGCCCAGGGAGGGGAAGCTCGTGAACAGGAAGCCGTCGTAGATGAGCTTGGCGTAAATCTCGTCGGCGACGACGTAGATGTCCTCGCCGCGGATGACCTCGGCCAGGGCCTCGAGGTGCCGTCGCTCGTAAGCCGCGCCCGTGGGGTTGGAGGGATTGTTCAGGATGAGGGCCTTCGTCGCCGGCGAGATGGCGGCCTTGAGCCGGTCGGGCGTCAGCAGGAAGCCGTCCTCCTCCCGCGTCGGGACGATGACGGGCTTTCCCTTGGCCAGGGCGACGCACTCGGGGTAGGTCACCCAGTACGGCGACGGGATGATGACCTCCTCGCCCTCGTTGACGAGCGCCTGGACGAGGTGGTAGAGGGAGGACTTGGCCCCGGCCGAAACGATGATCTCGTTGGGGGCATAGCTCAGGCCGTAGTCGTCCTTGAGGCGCGCGCCGATCGCCTTCCGGAGGTCCGCGATGCCGCTGTTCTCGGTGTATTTGGTGAAGTTCTCCCGGATGGCCTTGATACCGGCGTCCTTGACGTTGTCGGGCGTGGGGAAGTCCGGCTCCCCGACGCTCAGGTCGACGACGTCGATCCCTTCGGTCCGCATGGCCTTGGCCTTGGCCGAGATCTTGAGGGTCGGCGAGGCGCCAATCTTGTTTACGGTTTCTGAGATCATAAATCCCCCCTTAAATCCCCCCCAACCCCCCTTTTACAAAGGGGGGTAAATCCAATCCCCCTAGCCCCCGTTTTACAAGGGGGGAAATCCACCCGTCCCCCCTTTTACAATGGGCGAAATCCCCCCTCACCCCCCTTTTCCAAAGGGGGGGAAATCCAGTCCCCTCAGCCCCCGTTTTACGAAGGGGGTACATCCCCCCATTCCCCGTTTTCCATAAGGGGATCAAATCTACCCTGTCCCCCCTTTACAAAGAGGGATCAAATCCCCCCTCACCCCCCTTTTACAAAGGGGGGAAAGCCAATCCCCCCAACCCCCCTTTTATAAAGGGGATCAAATCCCCCCCAACCCCCCTTTTACAAAGGGGGGTACTCGAAATCGAAACCTCGGCACTAAGAATTCCCCCCTTTCCTAAAGGGGGGCCAGGGGGGATTTCCGTGATGAAGCTCATCTTGGCGCTAAAGCTCATATCGGCGCAGGTTTCGTGGACCGCGCTTACTTCTTGGCCGGTTCGGCCGGCTTGGTCTCGGGCGAGATCTTGTCCCGCAGGAACTTGTTGAGGTCGGCGCCGGTCAGCGTCTTCACGATGTCGGGCATCTGGGCCAGGATCTGGGCGACCTGACCGGTGATCTTGGTCGTCCCGAGGTCCTTGTCCCCGCCGCCGACGACGATGATCTTGTCCACCTTCGACAGCGGCTCGGAGACGGCCCGGGCCAGGTCGGGAAGGACCTTGAGGTACATCTCGAGGACGGCCGCCTGGTTATACTTCTCCCAGGCCGCGGCCTTCTTCGTCATCGCTTCGGCCTCGGCCAGCCCCATGAGGCGGGTCTGGTCGGCCACGGCCTCGGCTTCGCGCTTCATGGCCTCGGCCTTGCCCTTGCCCTCGGCCTGGATGCGGTATTCCTCGGCGTCCGCCTCCGCCTTGATCTGGTACTTGCGGGCGTCGGCCGGCTTGAGGACGTTGGATTCGAGCTCCTTCTCCTTGCGGGAGATCTCGGCCTGCTCGATCTTGATGGCCTCTTCCTTTTCGATGAGGCGGACCTTGGCCTCTTCCTTCTTGATCTCCTGATTGAGCTTGTAGCGCTCGAGCTCATAGGAGAAATCGGCCTGGGCCTTCTTGGAGTTGACGAAGACCTGGGACTCGGCCTTCTTGGCCTCGTTCTCCCACTGGGCCTTGGCGATCAGGGCTTCGGCCTGGAGGCGGGCGACCTCCCCTTCCTTCCGGGCCTGGGAGGACTTGATGATGGACTCTTTCTCCGTCTCCGCCTGGGCGATGATGGCGTCGCGCTTGGCGGCGGCGATCTGGGGCTTGGAGAGGGCGTCGATATAGCCCTGGGTGTCGCTGATGTCCTTGAGGGCGAAGGAGAGGATGACCAGGCCCATGGAGGCCAGGTCGTTCTTGACCGCCTGGACGACGCGGCTCGAGAACTCCTGGCGACCCCGGTAGATGTCTTCGACGGTCAGCGTGCCGATGACCTCGCGGACCTTGCCTTCGAGGACGGTCATGGCGACGTCGCGGATGCCGTCTTTGCCCTGCCCGAGGAACTGCTCGGCGGCCTTGCGGATGCCCGCGTCGGAGGAGTCGACCTTGACCTGGCCCGTGGCCTCGGCCATGAGGGGCACCCCGCCGTGCGTCAGGACCTCCGGCGTCCGGATGGTGAGCGTGATGATGTCCATGGCCAGGACGTCGACGCGCTCGGTGAAGGGCCAGACGAACGTACCGCCGCCCAGGCGGTAGCGGTAGCCGACCTTTTTATGGGTCCCGTCGGGATCGGTGACCGTCCGTTTCCTCCCGCCCGAGATGATGAGGGCTTCGTTGGGCCCGACCTTCCGGTATTGCAGGGCCATGATGATGACGATGAGGGCGATGAAGACGACGACGATGCCGGCCGGCACCAGCCAGGATGTCCAGTTCATTCTAACCTCCTCGGGAGGCCTCCCTTCGAAAAAAGGAGGGACTCCGTATCAGCCTGTTTCCAATGAAATTACCCGAAAAGGGCAAATCCCCCGGAATCCCCCTTTTGCAAAGGGGGATCCCCCTATAGGGGGTCGCTTAAAACGGAATCTTATAGCGGCCCAATACGCATTGTCAAGCGGAGGGGGGCCCGGCCCCTCACCTCACCGGGAGATGCTGAAGCGGAGGATGTGCCAGAGGGCTGCCAGGCCGTCCTTCCAACCGATCTTCTTGCCCTGGGCGTAATCGCGGCCGGCGTAGGAGACGGGGACCTCGTAGATCCGGCACTTGAGCCGGGCGACCTTGATGGTGATTTCGGGCTCGAACCCGAACCGTCTGGACTTGATGTCGATCTTCCTCAGGACCTCGCTCCGGAACACCTTGTAGCAGGTCTCCATGTCGGTCAGGTTGAGGTCGGAGGCCATGTTGCACAGGCCGGTCAGGAACTTGTTCCCGACCGAATGCCAGTAGAAGAGCACCCGGTGGGGGCCGCCGAGGAACCGGGATCCGTAGACGACATCGGCCCGCCCGTCGAGGATGGGCGCGAGGAGCGCCGGGAATTCGGCGGGGTCGTATTCCAGGTCGGCGTCCTGGACGAGGACGATGTCCCCCGTCGCGGCGGCGAACCCCGCCCTGAGGGCCGCCCCTTTGCCCATGTTCTTGGGCTGGAAGAGGACCCGCGTGTCCGGCCCCTCGAGGCCCCGGACGAGATCGCGCGTTCCGTCCGTCGAGAAGTCGTCCACGATGACCAATTCCCGTTCCACGGGCAGGGGGACCGCCCGGACGCGCCGGACGAGCTCGACGACGGTGTCCTTCTCGTTATAGGCGGGGATGACGATCGAGAGCTTCACGAACCCAGCTTCTCCCGGAAGTAGGCTATCGTCGGCGGCAGTCCCTCGTCCAGGCTTACGGCGGGCTTCCAGCCGAGCTTTTCCCCGGCCAATGAGATGTCCGGGCACCGCCGGACGGGATCGTCCTGGGGGAGGGCGGCGTGGATGATCCGGGCGCGGCTCCCGGTGAGCTTGAGGACCTTCTCGGCCAGCTCGAGGATGGTGAACTCGCCGGGATTGCCCAGGTTGACCGGGCCGATGAAGCCGTCGACGTTCATCAGCCGGACGAGCGCCTCGATAAGGTCCGTGACGTAGCAGAACGAGCGCGTCTGGCTCCCGTCGCCGTAGACCGTCAGGGGCTCGCCCTTGAGGGCCTGGACGATGAAGTTGCTGACGACCCGGCCGTCGTCGACGGCCATCCGCGGCCCGTAGGTGTTGAAGATGCGGGCGATGCGGGTCTCGACCTTGTTCTGGCGGTGGTAGTCCATCATCAGGGTCTCGGCCACCCGCTTGCCCTCGTCATAACAGCTCCGGATGCCGATGGGGTTGACGTTGCCCCAGTAGGCCTCGGTCTGGGGATGGACCTTGGCGTCCCCGTAGACCTCGGAGGAGGAGGACAGGAGGATGCGCGCCCGTATCCGCTTGGCGAGGCCGAGCATGTTGATGGTCCCCATGACCGTGGTCTTGACCGTCTTGATGGCGTTCTGCTGGTAGTGGATGGGGGACGCCGGGCAGGCCAGATGGTAAATATGGTCGACCTCGACGAACAGGGGGTGGATGACATCGTGGCGGATGAGCTCGAAATAGGGATTCGGGAAGAGATGCCGGATGTTGTCCTTCGACCCGGAGAAGAAGTTGTCGATGCAGACGACGTCCGCGCCCTCTCCGATGAGCCGGTCCGAGAGGTGGCTCCCGAGGAACCCCGCGCCGCCCGTGATGAGGATGCGCTTCATTTGTACGCCATGAAAAGGACGCTTTTTTTCATCAGGGCCTCCCTCTGCGCGGCGACGATCTCCTCGATGCCCTTGTCCGCGAGCTTCATCAGCCCGGCGAAATCCTTGCGGGTAAAGGGGCTCTTCTCGGCCGAGGCCTGGACCTCGACGAGCTGGCCGTTGTCGGTCTCGACGACGTTCATGTCGAGGTCGGCCGTGGAGTCCTCGCTGTAGTCGAGGTCGAGGAGCTCCCGGCCCTTGACCAGCCCGACGCTCACCGCGGCGACGAGGTGCTTGAGGGGCATGGCCTTGACATAACGGAGGTCGAGGAGCTTCTTCAGGGCCAGGGCCAGGGCGATGCATCCGGCCGTGACCGAAGCCGACCGCGTCCCGCCGTCCGCCTGGAGGACGTCGCAGTCGATGAGAACGGTCGTTTCGCCGATGGCCGCGAGGTCGGTGACACTGCGAAGGGCCCGGCCGATGAGCCGCTGGATCTCCTGGGTCCGTCCGGAGACCTTGCCCGGCATCCGCTCGCGCGGCGTCCGCCTCTCGGTGGCGCAGGGGAGCATGGCGTATTCGGCCGTCACCCAGCCCGTTCCGGTGCCTTTGAGGAACGGCGGGACCCGGTCGTCGAGCGTGGCCGCGGCGGCGACCTTGGTCTTGCCCATCTCGATGTAGGCGGACCCGTCGGCGTTCTCGAAGTAATCCGTCCGGATGAGGATGGGGCGAAGCTCGTCGGGGGCGCGCTTGCCGGCCCGCGTCGGAGGCCCGGATTCTTCAGGTTGTCTGGTTTTGGTGGTCATGTTCGTCCTTAGGCCTCGAGCGCCAGCGGTCGTGGACCCAGAGCCAGGATGAGGGATCTTCCCGGATCGCGGTCTCGATGATTTTAGTGCATATCCCGGTTATTTTCAACACGTCCGCCCCGACGTCCTCGCCGGGGACGAACGCGACCGGAGGGAGGATGCGGAGGCGGTAGCGGCCCGCGGCGGCCGGGACGCAGAAGACCGGGAGGAGCGGGGCGCCGGTCCGGAGGTGGAACGCGCCGAGGGCCGGGGTCGTCCCGGCCGGGCGGCCGAAGAAGTCGACGAAGACGGCCTCCCGCCGGAGGACGTTCTGATCGACGAGAATGGCCACGATCTCTCCGTTCCGGAGGGACTGGAGGACCTTCTTGGCCGCCTGCTGTTTGTAGATGACCCGGGCGCCCATTCCCTCCCGGAACCTCAGGAGGGCCCGGTCGAGGAGCGGGTTGTCCAGGGCGCGGGCGATGACGCTGAACGGCCCGGCCTTCGAGATGATCGACGAGCCGACCTCCCAGTTTCCGATGTGGGCCGAAAAGACGAGGACGCCGTTGCCCAGGGCGACCGCGTCCGTCAGGTTCTCCCGGCCTTCGACGTCGATGAGCGCGGCGATGTCCGCCGGGCTCCAGTGAAAGAGCTTGGCGATGTCGGCCACGGTCTCCCCGAACCGCCGGAAGGCGTTCCGGGCGATGGCCCGGAGCTCGGACCGGTCCTTATCCGGACCGAAGGCCTGCCGGAGGTTGGCCAGGGCGATGTTCCGATGGTGACGGTCGCAACGGTAGGCGAGCGTTCCGAGCGCCCGCCCGAACCGCAGGCACCAGGGGCGGGGGAGAACGGCGAAGAAGAACATGAAAGCCTTGAACGCGCCGTATTCGAGCCGGGTCTTCATGAGGTCGCGCCTCCGGCCGGCGCCCCCGTCCCGGGGATCGCCGCCTCGAGCCGCTCGAAGAATCCGGACGGAAGATCGAGCCCGATCCGGAGGTACAGGAACGGCAGGCCTTCGAGCGCCGTGCCGATGAGGCCGAGCTTGGCCACATCCTTCTCGGTCGTTACGAGCCAGCGGGCCCGGGAGGCGGCGAACGCCCGGTCGATCTTTTCGAGGGACGCGCCCGGGTATTCGTAATGGTCGGGGAAGGTCAGCGAGCCCGCGATATCCGCTCCGAGCTCCCGGAGGGCGCTCAGGAAGCGCCGGGGGCCCGCGATGCCGCAAAACGCGAACACCGGGTGGCCCTTGAGGAAGTCGGGAGGATATGTCCTTTTTGTCCTGGGGTCGACGAAGCCCTGCGGGGTGACCCCGTATCCGAGGACGGCCGCCCGCGGGAACGCCGCCCGGAGGTGCTCTTCGTCCTCGGGAGCGCCGTTTCTCCGGACGAGGATGATGTCGGCGCGACGAAGGGCCGCGACGCCCTCCCGGAGGGGCCGCCGCTCGGCGGGGTTGACGAGGACGATGTCCAGGTCCCGCGCGAGGCGCCGGTGCTGGAAGGCGTCGTCCAGGACGACGACCGTGAAGCCGAGCTCACGGGCCTTCAGGCAGGAGGCGAGCCGGTCCCTGCCGACGAAGACCCCGGCCTGCGGAAAGCGGCGGGCGACCATGAAGGGCTCGTCGCCGCCCTCGACCCAGGTCCCGAGCAGGGACTTGCCGTCGGAGAGCGTTCCCCCGGTCCTTTCCCAGCGGCCGCGATATCCCCGGGAAACGAGGGCCGGGCGGTGACCCATCCGGGCCAGACGGGCTATCAGCTCCATGACCAGGGGGGTCTTTTCGGTGCCGCCGAACGAGAGGTTGCCGACGCTTATCGAGGGAAGAGGCGCCTTCGCGGCCCGCAGGACCCCCCGCGCGTAGAGGACGTCCTTGGTTCGGCAGGCGAGCCTCGAGACGGGCGAAAAGGCGAGAAGCGCGAGCTTCATTTGCCCGGAAATATACAATAGACGGCGGGAACAGTCAAAATGCGGGTCGTTCGCCCGTTCGCCGACGCCCGGCCCCGGGATTCCTGACGGGGAGCCGGGGGTTTACTTAAGGGGGACGATTTTTTATAATGGGGCATGGACTTTAACGATTTGGGAGGCATGACCATGAAAAAAGCGAGGATCCTCGTCATCCTGTTGATAATCGCCGCGTTACTCCCGGTTTCCTGCCGGAAGAAGGCCTCGATCAAGGGCGTCGAGTTCGCCGTCGCCTTTGCGGACAAGGCCCTGACCGACAACCTCATGACCGAGATCACCTATCGCTGGAAAACGACGGCGGAATTCCAGAAGATGGACCAGGACCTCAACGTGTTCGTTCATTTCTGGGACGGCTCCAACATGCTCTTCCAGGACGACTATGTTCCCGAGCCCCCGACCACGAAGTGGGAGCCCGGCAAGGAATACGTATCCACCCGGCGCATCTTCATCCCGAAATTCATCGACGAGTTCGATCCCCAGTTCAAGGGGGACAAGAAGCTCCGCCTCTCGATCGGGCTGTATGCGGCCTATGACAGGACCGGCAAGGTGAGATTTCCGGTCTACGAAGAGGTTCTCAAGGTCCTGCCTCCCCCGCCCGACACTCCCGAGATCGTGTACGAGGACGGATGGTACGACCAGGAAGTGGCTCCCACGAGCGCCCTCAAGAAGTGGCGCTGGACCGCCCGCGAGGCCCGGTGCCTCGTGGACAACCCGCACCGCGACGCCCAGCTCATCATCCGGGGCGCCCTCAACACCGACGCCGTCAAGGACCAGAAGATCATCCTGAAGATCAACGACACGGTCCTCGACGAGTTCATCCCGCCGACCGGGGATTTCGACAAGTCCTACAAGATCACCAAGGCGATGCTCGGCGAAGGGAACGATTTCCGGCTGACCATCGGCACCGACAAGCCCTTTGTCCCCGCCAAGGTCTACCCGGGCTCCAAGGACGAGCGTGAGCTGGGGATACAGGTGTCGTTCCTGTATTTCCGGTAAGGGGCCGTATAAATCCCCCCATAAATCCCCCCCAACCCCCCTTTTACAAAGGGGGGTATCCATTCCCCTAACCGCCCTCTTTACAAAGGGGGTATCCATCCCCCCTAAACCTACAAAGGGGGTGTCAATCATCCCCCCAATCCCCCTTTTACAAAGGGGGGCATAAATCCCCCCCAACCCCCCTTTTACAAAGGGGGGTATCCATTCCCCTAACTGCCCTCTTTACAAAGGGGGCATCCATTTCCCCTAAACCTACAAAGGGGGTGTCAATTCCCCCAATCCCCCTTTTACAAAGGGGGGATCATCCCCCTAGAAGGATCCCCCCCCCTACAAGGGGGATCATCCCCCTTTTACAAAGGGGGGTATAATCCCCTTTTACAAAGGGGTATTCCCCTAACTGCCCTTTTTACAAAGGGGGGTATCTTTTCCCTCGACCGCCCTTTTAGCAAAGGGGGGACATGAGCCGACATGAGCCGCGTCCCCGGATCTATTTCCCCCGGGAAAGGGAGGCCGTGATTTGTGTCGCCGGATTCCCTCCCCGGCACAAAGCGGGGGGGAGGCGATACGCGTCGCTGAAAGTTCCCCCCTTTGTAAAAGGGGGGTTTAGGGGGGATTTATGGGGGGGATTTCCTCTCGCTGTAAGACGGGGGATGCGATATGTGTCGCTGAAAGTTCCCCCCTTTGTAAAAGGGGGGTGCGGGGGGATTTCCTCCCGCTAGCGGATCCAGATCTCGGGGACGCCCTCGCGCCGGGCGTTGGCGATGAACCCGTCGAGCTCTTCGCGGGCCTTGGTCTCGTCCTGCTGGGCCTTGAGCAGTTTCTCGTAGGTCTCGCTGATCTGCTTCTGGATCGTCTCGCGGGCCGTCATGTCGTCGAGGCTGTAGAATTCCTGCCAGAGGCCGTTCATCTTCATCGTCAGGAGATCGACCATCTCCTGGGCCTTGTTCCACACGTCCTCGAGCTCGCCCTTGCGCTTGTTGAACTCCGCCTCGCTGAGAGAGGGCTCGGCCTCCCCGGCGGGAGGCGCCGGTGCGGGCTGGGCTTCGACGGCCTCGGGCGGATTCTCGCCGGGCACGGTCTCGCCCGGAGCGGCCGTCTCGGCAGGGGCCGGCTCGCCCTCGGTCGTGACCGCTTCTTCGGCCTCCCCGGCGACGGCTTCATCGGCCGGCTTCTCGGGGACGGTCTCCGACATAGCGGGCTTCTTCTTGAGCTTGCCCAGGTCCGCGTTGGTCACGACGGTCTGCTTGCCCTTGAGCGCGGCCCGCCGTTCTTTTTCCTTCTTGGACGCCTCGGCCAGGCTCTGGGCGCTCAGGAAGGACACCCCCAACAAAAAGAGAAAGACAGCCACGGAGATCTTTTTAGCCATTTGCTTCCCTATGAAGGAATTATCGGCCAATCCCGGCCCCGTGTCAATCTCGCTTTTTTGCGGCGGCCGCCGTACGGACGCCGAGGCGGCCCCCCTTGAAAGTGAATTCCACGGCCCCGTCCCGGTCGGTACGGAAGACTTGGATGCCGGCCGCGGCGTATCGCTCGAGGACCCCGGCCCGGGGGAAGCCGAAGCGGTTGCCCTCCCCGGCCGTGATGACCGCGTATTCCGGAGCGACCGCCTTCAGGAACTCGGCCGAACTCGAAGTGTCACTGCCGTGATGAGGCGCCTTCAGAACCATGGCCCGGACATCCGGGACGGTCCGGAGAATGGCCGCTTCGGCCTCCCGGCCGACGTCGCCGGCGAACAGGAAAGAGGCGCCGCCGCAGGTCAGCCTGAGCACGAGGGAGCGGTCGTTCTCGCCGGAGGCCGATCCCGGGGCCTCGTCGGGCGCCGGGTTGAAGACTTCGATGATCGCGCCGTCCTGCCGGAAGGCGAAGCCCCGGCCGACGGTCCTGCGGGGAACGCGCCCGCCCAACGCGGCGTCGAGGGCCGCGTACGCCTTGCCGTCGGCGGGCCGTTGCGCCTCCCAGACCTCGCCGACGCGGAAGTTCCGCGCGACCGCCGGGAGGCCGCCGATATGGTCCGGGTGCGCGTGGGTCAGGACGATGCGATCGAGCCGCCGGATGCCCTTCCGCCAGAGGAAGGGGGAGACCACGCTCTCGCCGACGTCGAAACGCCCTTCGGGGAAGCCGCCCGCGTCGATGAGCATCTTCCGGCGGCCCGGGAGCTCGACGAGGATGGCGTCGCCCTGGCCGACGTCGAGGACCGTGATCCTGAGGGCGGATGACCGCGCGGGGAAGGGATAGCTGACGAGGACGGCGAAGAAGAGGGCGAACGCGCCGAGAGAGGCGGGTTTCTGCCAACGGAACCGCCGGGGCGCGAGAAGGAGCACGAAGAAGGCGAAATACCCGACGACCACCCAGGCCGGGGGCGTCGGCACGCGGTAGGAGACGAAGGGCACGGGGTCGAGCAGGCCGCTTATCCAGGCGAAGATCCGGACGAGGGCCGCGAGGCCCCAGGCCATGGGGGCGGCCAGGAAAGGAAGGGCGAACGTGATCGGAAAGAACGCGTAGCCGATGCCCATGATGAACCCGACCAGCGGCACGGCGGCGAAGTTGAGGATGAGGGACGAGAAGGTGACCCGGTTGAAGTCGCTGACGAGGATGGGAAGGACGCCGGCCGTGGCCGCCAGCGACATCGCGGCGAGCTCACCGATGCCGAGGGGAAGCTTCGGAAGGAGCCGCAGGAGCTTCGGCTGGAACAGGATGATGGCCAGCGTGGCGGCGAACGTCAGCTGGAATCCGACGTCGAACAGGCTGAACGGGTTCGCGACGAGGAGGGCGAAGGCGCTCAGGGCGATGGCGTTGAGGACATGGGCGTCCTTCCAGAACAGCCGGCCCGCGAGGAACGCGACGGTCATGATGACGGCCCTGAGGACCGACGGGCTCCCTTCGACGAGAAGGGCGTAGAAGACGAGGGCGACGATGAGGATGCCGTAGGACGGCCTGCGGGGGACGCGGGCGAGCTTGAAGAGCGAGAAGAACAGGAACGAGACGATGGCGATGTGGGCGCCGGAGATGGCGAACAGGTGGTAGAGGCCCGTTCTCTGGAGAGAGAGGACGGTGGCCTCGTCCATCCGGCCGTCGTCGCCGAGGAGCAGGGCCTCCAGGACGGCGCCTTCGCGGGAGATGCCCGCGGGCGGAGGGCCGGGGAAGGAGAGCTCGAGCCGCCTCTGGAGCTTCCGGCGGAGGACCGAAGCGGCCCGGGAGACGGATCCGGCCGGCGCCGGGCCCGTCCGCTCGAGCAGGAGCGCGCTCTTGGAGAAGGCGCGGTTGTGGATGTTCCGGCTCTTGAGGAAGCGGGAATAGAACGGCGCGTTGAAGTTGTCGAATTCCCGGGAGGCATAGATCCGGGCGGAGACCGAGACCTCGTCGCCGGCGAAAAGGTCCGGGCGCGCCGGGGAGTCGGCGCTTCGGGGGACCGTCAGGCGCAGGTTGCCGCGGACCGCGCGCTCCACGCCGCCCGCCCGGACGCGCGACACCTTGAGGACATAAATGTCCCGGTCGAGCTCGCGCGAGGGGGAGCGGGCCAGCGTCCCGCGGAAATCGGCGTACTCGTCGAGCTTGAGGGCGTGGAGGGCGTTGGATTCATAGGCCCGGTCCCGAACGACGGCGAGGGCGGCGCCGAAGAACGCGGTCGCGGCGAGGAGAAGGGCGAAGGCCGCCCGGTCCTTCTTCAGGAGATAGAGGACCCAGGCTCCGAGCAGGAAGACGACGAGGCCGGGGAGCGCGGCCGCGGCGGGGAGGACGGCCGAAGCCGCCGCCAGGATCCCCGCGGCAAGAGCGAGGGCCAGGAAGAGCAGGGGGAAGGGCATCGGGCCGGTTTAGAGGCTCGAGGGCTCGGGTTCCGGCGGATTCTGCTTCTCCAGGGCGTCCAGGGCGAGGTGGCACATCAGCTTGATGCCCACCGGGATGCTCCGTTCGTCCGGAAGAAAGTTCGGGCTGTGGAGCGGCGCCGCGGAGGCCTGCCCCGGCGCCTTGACCCCCAGGAAGAAGAAGAATCCCGGGATCTTCTGGGCGTAATAGGAGAAGTCCTCGGCGATCATCTGCGGGGGGAAGGGGAGGACCTTGTCCTTGCCGAGGGCTTCGACGAGAGTGGGCCGCATCGTATCCCCGAACTCGGGATGGTTGAAGACGGGAGGATTCGATTGCCGGTAATCCAGGGACGACGTCGCGCCGAAGGCCTGGGTGATGCCCTTGACGACGCTCTCGATGAGCTGGGGGATCTTCCTGCGGTTGGCTTCGCTCAAGGCCCGGACCGTGCCCTCCATGGTCACCTTTTCGGCGATGATGTTGGAGCGCGTCCCGCCCTGGATCTTCCCGATGGTCAGGACCGCGGGGTCGACGGGATCGATGGCCCGGCTGACGACGGACTGGAGGGCCACGACGACCTCGGCGGCCAGGACGATGGCGTCGAGACCTTCGTGCGGCCGCGCGCCATGGGCGCTCCGCCCCTTGATCTGGATCTCGAACGAATCCGCGCCGGCCATGATGTTGCCGGTCGAGAAGAAGACCTGGCCGACGTTCTCGGGCCAGACGTGGAGCCCGAAGATGGCCCCGACCGTCGGGTTCTCGAGGACCCCTTCCCGTATCATCAGCTCGGCTCCGCCCTCCTCGTCCGCGGGGGCGCCCTCTTCGGCCGGCTGGAAGATGAACTTGATGTTCCCCTTGATCTTGTCCTTGACGTTGACGAGGACCATCGCCGCGCCCAGGGCGACCGAGGTGTGGACGTCATGGCCGCAGGCGTGCATCACCCCGGGGTTGAGAGACTTGAAGGGGACGCTCGTGGCCTCCTGGATGGGCAGGGCGTCCATGTCGGCCCGGATGGCGACGGTCGGCCCCGGATGGCCGCCGCGAAGGAGGGCGACGACGCCCGTCCGGGCGACGCCCGTCTTGACCTCGAGGCCGAGCGACGTCAGCTTGGAGGCGACAAGCTTGGCTGTTTCGTACTCCCGGTTGCTCAGCTCGGGGTTCATGTGGATGAAGCGGCGGATCTTGATGATCTCGGGCCTGGCCTTCTCGATCTCCTGGTCGATCCTCGCGGACGTCTTGGCGTCCACGGCCAGCAGTCCGAGCGGGGCCAGGGCGAAGAGGCCCAGACAAACGGCGAGCGCGGTCCTATTTCTCATGATTTCATTATTTTACACCGGTTCGCCTGAAAATCAAATGCATAAATCCCCCCTCACCCCCCTTTTTCAAAGGGGGGTACTTATTCCCCCCAACCCCCCTTTAGAAAGGGCGGGCTACAGCCCCCCAACCCCCCTTTAGAAAAGGGGGGACATCAATTCTCGGCCTTCCGTTTGTCGATGGAGGCCAAGAGACTCAGTTATTCCCCCCGTGGCTCAGTGATTTTCCCCATTGTAAAAGGGGGTGTGAACGGGACTTTCTTTCTCCCATGCAAAGGGGGGCGCAAGCGGGGATCGATTTCCGCCCCTTTGTAAAAAGGAGGCCGGGGGAAGCCGATCCCTCCCCTTTACAGAAGGAGCGCCCGGGAGATAAACACTCCCCTTTATTAAAGGGAGGCGCAAGCGGGGATCGATTTCCCCCCTTTGAAAAAGGGGGGTGAGGGGGGATTTGGACGGACCACTCCTCGGACGGGAGTGTCAGCTTTTTGGCCTGCCCCGCGACAAAACGCGGCCGGGAACTCAGCGGCTACTTGTCCAGAGGCTCCTCGGGGAAACCGGGGGATTTCTTGGCGAGCTCATCCTTCTTCTTCTCGATGAATTCCTTGATGGCGTCGATGCCCTCGCCGGTCTTTTCCTTGACGACGCGGATGCCTTTCTCGGCTTCCTTGGCGATCTTCTCGTAGCCTTCCTTGGCCATTTCGCCCGTCTTGGCGGCCTGGTCCTTGATCTTCTTCCGCGTCTCCTTGCCGCTGGCCGGGGCGAAGAGAATGCCCAGAATGAACCCGGCGGCGGCGCCGGCGGCGAACGTCAACAGCGAGTCGACGAAATGCGAATCTTTCTCGGCCATGTCACTTCTCCTTCCGTTGTTTCAATTTTTTCAATTGCTTCCAGCCGATGCGGAGCAGGGGATAGAGGATGGGCCAGTATCGGGAGGCGGGGCTGACGACCCTGGTCGTCAGGAAAAGGCTGGCTTTGGCGAGGCCCGCGGCCGTTTGCTTGGAGCTTTCGAGGAGCTCGCCGACGTCATCGATCCGCGCGTTGATCTTGCGCTCGATCTCCTTGAGGCTCACGGCGAGCTCGCGAACCTCGGCAAGGGTCCGTTCGCCTTCCAGAGCGGTCCTCCGCATCTGGATGAGGAAAAGGATGAGGAAGACGACGACGACCACCGCGGCGATCGTCAGGACCAGTAAAAGGACCTGGTTCAGGGTTAACAGCACAGTGAACTAAAGATAGGCCAAAACGGCGGGGTTGTCAATCCGCCGTTCGCAGGGGTCGCCGGACCCCCGGGGCTCACCTGATCGTGAACGCCGGGCTGGTTTTGGCTACGGCCCTATCCGCGGTCTGGATCTTGATCTTATAAGTGGTCCCCCGGGCCAGCCACGTTGCGGGGATCGTCCAGGCGAAATTGCCGGAGTTGGGCGCACTTTCCGCGATCGTCCGCACGAGCATCCCGTCCTTGAGCAAGAGGATCCTCACGGTCGCGGCCATCGGGCCAGTGGTGGTCCAGAGGATCGTCCGCGACGTCCCCCGGCTCCAGACAGAGCCCGCGGCGGGAGACGTGACGGCGATCTTCGGCTTGATGATGGAGAAAGAACCGCTCAATGCCGAAACCCTGTTGGCGAGGGTTATGATCTTGATGATGTAGTTATTCGCCGCGGCCTGGTTCGCGGGAACGGCCCAAAGGAACGAGTTGTCGTTCGGCGTTTGAGCGGTAAGGGTTTTCACGAGCGTGAGGCCCTTGTACAGCAGGATCTTAACGTTGGCGCTCCGGGCCGCGTTCCCGATCCAGGAGATCCCCTCGGTCTGGCCGGTGTACCAGGACGAACCCGTCCGGGGAGATGTGACAAGAAGCGGCTTTTCCAACGCCAGGGTGACATCGAGGCTGACTCGGTGTCGGCCGCGACGGCCAGGGTCTCCGCCGTCGCGAAATCGGACCTGTTATCGTACCATTCGGGCAGGAGGGGAAGGGGGCCCGCGCCCGAAGGGTCGAACTTGACCTTATAGCTCCCCGGTTTGAGATAAAAAGACCGTGTCCCGTCGATGAAAGTCGAGTCGTCCTCGACGAGGTTCCCGCCGAGCCCGTAGACTTCGACGCGCGTCGAGCAAACCGGTTCCCCGGCGGGATCCCTCACGACGACCCTCAGGTGCCCCGCCCCCTCGAGCTGGGCGTCGATGCCGGAGACGGTCTGTCCGACGGCGACCGTGACGGGGGCGGCCTCTTCATAGCCGGGCTTGTTCGGGTACCATTCGGAATGAAGGTTCGAGAGATCGAACTGGGCTTCGAACTTGATCCTGTATGCGCCCGCTCTCAAGCCGTTCAGGGAGTAATTCGGTCCGTCACCCTCGATCCCGCAGAATGCATATCCGGCATCGGTCCCGTCCGCGTCCCTGTACGCGTGGACGTGGACGCCTCCCAGGAGGTTCCCAAAAACGTCCGTAACGCGCCCGGATACGATGCCTTCCTTATCAAGTTGAACATCGACCCCCGATGTCGTCTGCCCCGCCGTTACCGGCACGGGCGTGGCGTCTTTGATCCTCCACTGACCGTCGTACCATTCCGTTAAATAGGGAGTGTCGGAGTAACCGTTGAATTCCACCGTCCAGCTCCCGGTCGGGAGCCTCAGGGCCGAGTAATCGCCGTTGTCGTCGGTGCTCGTCCGCGACAGGGCTTCCCCGAATGCTCCGGCACTAACGGCGATGGGGATATTGCCGACGCCGGCCCCGCTCAGGGAGTCGGTGACGCGACCGGAGATGATCCCGCCGGTCGCGAGGGAGAAGTCGATGTTCGATGTCGCGGTGCCCGCCGTCACGGGCACGAGGTCGGCGGCGGCACTTCCTGATTTCTGGTCGAACCATTCGGTAAGATAGTTGTCCGTTTCGACCGCGACCTCCGCGGAAGCCTTGACGTTGCCGGCTCGAACGGCCGGAAGAACATAATAGCCGTCGCCGTCGGTCGTCCCATGAACGGCATAGTCGCCGTATGGGATCGGAACGGCGGAAACCCGGATGCCGCCGATCCCCGCGCCCGTCGCCTCGGAAGTCACGCGACCCGTGATCCGGCCTCCCCGGGCCAGGGCGGCGTTTATCCCGGGGGTATCTGAGGTCCCGACCACGTGAATCCAATCGCTTTCTTCCAGATCGCTTTTGTTGTCGTAGAATTCCCAAAGATGATCGTCCGCGATGTTCCCGTCGAAATACAGGCAGAAATAGCCGGCTTCGACGGCGATGGAGTAATAGCCGGAATCCCCCGAATACGTGAAATTCTCGGTCCGCCAATCATCATAATGTCCAAACCGAAGGGCTTCGACACGGATGCCCTTGAGACCGGCGCCCGTGGCTTCCGAGGTGACCCTGCCCGAAATGGAGCCGAGGAGGGCGCCCCTCCTTATGGTCATCGAATAGGGGATGGCGGTTCCCGCCGAATGAGGGACCCTCAGAAAATAATATCCGGGCGGCAGTTTCGCCAGTTGGACGTCTCCTCCTTGATGACCGCCGTAAGCGGAGGCGTTCAGCAGTACTCCGTCGCTGCGGTATATCTCGAGACTTAGATCGCCCGCGGCGTAAGAATGATCGAGTCGGACGATGAGGTCCCTACGGATCGCGAGGTCGATCTTGTACCAGTCGTCATCCTGACTCTGGAGGCCGTCATATTGTCCGGGGACGACCTCGACGGCCGTGAGGAAGGTGTCGTTCGGCTCGTAGGGGTCGTCGGAGGCCGCCGCCGCGTGCGTTCGGATCATGCTTGCCGCGCGCGTCCTGATCAGCGCATCCATTTCGAGCATCGTCTTCGAGGATTCGGACGCCGGAGAAAGTGTCGTGGCCCATGCGGCCTTTTTCGCGCCGTGCCCTAAAGCCCGGGCCTCACGGGTCCTTTGGGCGAACTCGCTGACGATGACGCGATCCTTGAACCTGGAGATCTCAAGGACTGCCCTTGCGTCCGTATAGATGTCATGAAGGAACGGCAGCGCTCCCAGGATCCCGGTCGACTTCGTATTCGAGGTCAGCCGGAAGAGGATCATTCCCTGTTGTGTCCGAAGGACGTCGGCGCCGGCTCCCTCCAGCAGTTGGACCGCTATCCGTTCGTGACAATCCTCGACGATGGTCCCGAGGTAGAGGAACGTGGGGTCTTTAGCGGTCTCGAAGCCGGAAATAGATGCCGCTACCGAAGCCAGCAGCAGGAAAGCGCCCAGAAGAAACCTTTCGCGGACCTTCGGCATTTTCAACCCCCCGCTCCTGCCGGGCTCACATTCGGAAGTAAGCGCCGGTTCCTGGTTCCTTAAGTATTGTGATGTTGTTGATTGTACTTTGTCAAGCGGAACGGGCCCCCCGACCGCGACGGATGGCGTCAGCGTGTCCAGAGGATGCGGCGGAGGTCCTTGATGTGGTGGCGCTCCTCGAGGGCCTCGAGGATGACCGGAAAGCGTTCCTCGTCTTCCGACGTGACGGCCTTCTCCCAGTCGGACAGGAGGTCGTCGGGGACGAAGTCGTGGACCGCCGCGAGCGTCTTGCCGATGCCCTTCAGGGCGAACCATTGGGTGATCATGAGGAGCGCCAGGGCGTAGAAGACGATGTTCGGGCCGGGAAGGAGCGCTACGATCCCGGTGAACGGGGCGGCGATCGCCTCGACGGCGAGGAGGATGCAGTGGCGGGTCCGGTGGAGCTTGAGGAACAGCGAGAACTGGGAACGGATCTTGTCCTCTTCCGTGCCGGCGGCGTAAAGGATGCGGAGGGGCTCGCCTTTCAGCCGCAGGGCCCGTTCGAAGGCCTGCTCCATCCGCAGGGTCTTCTTCGGCAGGAGCATGAGCTTCTTCTTGGCCAGCTCCCAGGCCTCCTTCGACCTCGAGAACTTGACGTCGATGAGCTTCGGCGGCTCCGACGAGAAATAGCGGTATCTCCCCTTGCTGTCCTTGACGAAGAAGAAGTTCATGAGCGTCGGCCTATTCTAACATCCTTCTTATCATACGGAAAATCGGGGTCGAAAGATCAAGGCGCCGGGGTCCGAGCCGGCGCCCGGCGTATTTCTTATTTCCCCCCTTTGAAAAAGGGGGGCGTGGGGGGATTTCTTGCTCCCCCCTTTGTAAAAGGGGGGGTTGGGGGGATTTGACCAAGATAGCTCAGGCTAAAGCCCGAGACTACAAGAACCGCAAGGTCAAAGCTTGGTTTGTAGCCGCGGGCTTCAGCCTGCCTTCAAGATGGCGGCGCCTACCTTTTTCTATTGAGCAGGTAGATGAAGAACGGCGCGCCGACGGCAGCGGTGATGACGCCGATGGGAAGCTCCGTCGGGAAGAGGAGGGTCCGGGCGAGGAGGTCGGCGAAGACAAGGAAGACCCCGCCGGCGAGCGCCGAGAAGCCGAAGAGGTAACGGTGGTCCGGGCCGATGATGATCCGCGTGCCGTGGGGGATGATGAGACCGACGAACCCGATGACGCCGGCCGCCGATACGGAAAGCGCGGCGAGGAGCGTGGCCAGCGCCAGGAAGATCTTCCGGACCCGTTCGACCGGACAGCCGAGGGCCCGGGCGGGCTCGTCTCCCATGACGAGGAGGTTCATGTCCTTGGCGAACCACTGCGCGGCCGCCAGCGTCGCGAGGACCCACGGGCCGATGGCGGCGGCCTGGCGCATGTCGGCCAGGGCGAAACTTCCCAGGAGCCAGAACACGGCCTGCTCGAAAGAATCCGCCTTCAGGAAGAGCAGGAACGACGTCAGGGCCGAGGCCATGGCGCCGGCGGCGATCCCCGTCAGAAGCAGGGTCTCCACCCGATAGACATCCCTTCTCCGGGAGAGGGCGTATACGAACGCGACGAGCCCGAAGCCGCCGGCGAAAGCGAAGAGGCTCTGGCTCGAGAACCCGAAGACCGTGACGCCGATCCCCAGGGAAATGCAGGCGACCGCGCCGAGGGAGGCCCCCGAGGAAGCGCCGACGACGAACGGATCGGCCATGGGGTTCTGGAAATAGCCCTGGAGGATGGCGCCCGACAGGGAAAGGGCCGCCCCGACGAGGAACGCCAGGAGGGCCCGGGACAGGCGGATATCGGCGAATATGGCGGCGTTGGCCGCGTCGCGCCCGAGGACGAAATCCAGAAGGTCCCGCGTCGTCGTCGTGACCGGGCCCGTGAGGAGCGAGACCCAGAGCCCCGCGACAAGGAGCAGGATCAGAACGGCCAGGAGCCAACGACGTCTGGCGCGAACGCTCATGGGATCCTCTCGAACCGTCCGGGGTGGAGGCTCCGGGCGACGACTTCCAGGGCGTCGGCGAGACGCGGCCCGAACCGGCTGGTCACGTTCTCGTCGAGGAAGAAGACACGGCCCGTCCGGACGGCGGCGACCTTCCTGAGGCGGCGGTCCTTGAGGAACTTGTCGCGGCCCCTCTCGAATTCGGCCGGGGTCCGGGCCAGGACGATGATGACCTCCGGGTCGTCGCGAACGAGCTGTTCGAGGCCGTAGTGAAGCCAGTCCCGCTCGACGGCGCCGGCGACGTTACGGCCTTTCGCGAGGGTGATGAGGTCGTTGAGATAGCTCAGGCGGCCGCATGTCCAGAGCCCCTGTCCGTGAAGGGCGAGGAAGACGCGGGGCTCCGCGGCGATGCCCGCGAGCCGGCCGGAAACGGAATCGAGCCTCGACTTGAGAGCGGCGGCCAGGGCGGCGGCCTCTTTGTCGCGCCTCGTGATCCGGCCGAGCTTGTCGATGAGGGGAAACAGCGCGTCGAGCTCCCGCCCGATATCCAGGACGAAGACGGGGAGGCCCAGGGTCCTGAGGCGCTCGACCGTGCGGAGCGGATTGCCGCGGAAGGCGATGACGAGGTCCGGGCCCATCGACTTGATCAGCTCGAGGTTGGGGTCGACGAGGCCCCCGATCTTCGGTTTCCGGAGCGCGGCCTCCGGGAAATCGCAGTACCGCGTGACCCCTGCGATCTCCGCGTCGAGGCCCAGCGCGAAAAGGATCTCCGTGATATTGGGGGCGAGGGAAACGATGCGGCTCGGGGGAGCGGACAGGGGAAAGGCGACGCCCTGATCGTCGACGACGATCCCGGTTTGGGCGGACGCGCCGGAGGCCAGCGCGAGGAGCGCCAGGGCCGCGAATCCGGCGAAAGCGGCGCGGCGCATCACGGCCTCCCTGCTTTTCCGGTGATGAGCGAGATCTCGGGCAGGCCGGACGCGGGATTCGTCCGGACGTCCACGTCGGCGTCGAAAATGCGCCCGATGTTCTCCCGGTTGACGAGCTCGGCCGGCGGGCCCTGGGCCGCGAGCCGTCCTTCCCTGAGGAAGATCACCCTCTGCGCGTAGGGGACGGCCAGGTTGATGTTGTGCTCGGCGGCCAGGATCGTTTTTCCTTTTTCGCGCTGGAGCCGCCGGAGGATATCGTAGATCTCGACCTGGTAGCTGATATCGAGGTGGGCGCTGGGCTCGTCGAGGAGGAGGAGGGGCGTATCCTGGGCCAGGGCCCTGGCGATGAACACGCGCTGGCGCTCGCCGCCGCTGAGCCGGGCCACCTTCTTGTCCGCGAGGTGGGCCGTCCGGGTCTCGCGGAGCACCTCGTCGAGGACGGAGGCGTCCTCGGCCGAAACGCCGGCGAGGCGGCCCTGACGGGCGTATCGGCCCATAAGGATGACCTCGGACACCTGGAATTCGAAGACGGGATCGTATATCTGGGGGACGTAGGCGATGCGCCTGGCCATCTGGCGCGGTCCAAGGGCGGATACGGCTTCCCCGTCGATGAGGACCTCCCCGGAGAGGTCCGGGACGAGCTTCTGAAGCGCCTTGATGAGCGTGCTCTTGCCGGAGCCGTTCCGCCCGAGGACGGTGACGAACTCCCCGCGCTCGAGCGCGAACGAGATCCCGCCGATGACGGGCCCGTTCCCGTAGCCCGCAGAGAGGTTCTTGACTTCCAGGATGGGCATCGTGTTCGCGCTCGACCCTTAGTATATCCCATTTCGGCCGGCGCCCTGAAGCGTCGGATGCCGCCGCGGCATCCGGACTCGGACGTTAGCCGGGACCCGTTGTTCATGATGAATGCCGGAAATCCCCCCCAAACCCCCCCTTTTACAAAGGGGGGAAAGCTAAATCCCCCCTAAGCCCCCCTTTTACAAAGGGGGGAAACCCGGTCGTCCCTCGTCCCGTGAATGTTATCCCCTGCGCCGTGTAAATCTCCTCTGTCCCGCGTACGTCGTTCTTTGTATGATGCGCGTTGCCCATCGTACGTTGTTCCCTGTCCCGCGCAAATCGTTCCTTGTGCGGCGCTACATGCCCCGCGAGAGCCGTTGCCTCGGGGCGCTACATGCACCGGGAAATGCGGCGCTTGATTGATACTCTCCCCCCTTTGGAAAAGGGGGGTTTAGGGGGGATTCTAGCTCCCCCCTTTGTAAAAGGGGGCGCGAGGGGATTCTAGCTTTCCCCCCCGTTAATAAAAGGGGGGTGCGAGGGGGGTTAAGCTTTCTCCCCTATATAAAAGGGGGAGCGGGGGGGATTTTGTCCTCCCCCCCTTTGTAAAAGGGGGGTATGGGGGGATTTTTGTGCATCGGTGGTGGCGTCCGGGGGAAGTCGTCGCCCCGGGCCGGGAATTTCCTAAGGCACGCTAAGAGGGCCGCTCGGCCAAGGGCCCGTTCTGTTGACATTCCGCGCTGTTGCCTCTATGATTAATCATTGATTATTAAGGCCTTTAGGGGCCTTCTCCAAGCGCGCGACAGAGGACAGCGATGAAGGACGATTTCAACTTCGAAGAGCTCGAAAAAAAGTGGCAGAAGACCTGGGCCGAGGAGGGGGTGTTCGAGGTCGTCGAAGACCCGTCCCGGAAGAAATACTACCTGCTCGAGATGTATCCCTACCCCTCGGGCCGCATCCATATGGGGCACGTCCGCAATTACTCCATCGGTGACGTCATCGCCCGTTTCAAGGCGATGCAGGGATTCAACGTCATCCATCCCATCGGTTGGGACGCCCTGGGCATGCCCGCCGAGAACGCGGCCATCAAGCACGGCATCCATCCCCGGACGTGGACGCTGGACAACGTCGCCTACATGCGCGAACAGCTCAAGAAGATGGGCCTCGGCTACGCCTGGTCCCGCGAGGTCAACTCCTGCCTCCCCGATTACTACAGATGGAACCAGTGGATCTTCCTGAAGATGTTCGAGCGGGGACTGGCCTACCGCAAGGACAGCTGGGTCAACTGGTGCTCCCAGTGCCGGACCGTCCTGGCCAACGAGCAGGTCGTCGGCGGGGGATGCTGGCGCTGCGAAACGCCGGTCGTCCAGAAGAAGATGGAGCAGTGGTTCCTGAAGATCACCGACTACGCCGAGGAACTGCTCTCCGGGCACGAAGCGCTCGGGAAGTGGCCCGAGCACGTCCTCCTGATGCAGAAGAATTGGATCGGCAAGAGCACGGGCGCCCACGTCGGGTTCGCGGTCCCGTCCCTCGGCAGGTCCATCGAGGTCTTCACGACCCGCGTCGATACCATTTACGGGGCCACCTTCCTCGTCCTGTCGCCCGAGCACCCGATGGCCCTCGACCTCATAGCGTCCTCGCCCCGGCGCGCCGGGCACGAGGCCTGGATCGCCCAGGCCGTCGCCGCCGCCCGGACGCGGCGGGAGATCGGCGACGACGAGAAGGAAGGCATCGACACGGGCGCCAAGGCCGTCAACCCGTTCACGGGCGAACTCGTCCCGGTCTGGATCGCGAATTATGTCCTCATGGACTACGGGACGGGCGCCATCATGGCCGTCCCGGCCCACGACCAGCGCGACCACGATTTCGCGACGAAGTACGGGCTTCCCATCCGGACCGTCATCGTCCCCGGCGGGCCCGAGGCCCCGGCCCCCGAGGCGGGGAAAGCCTACGAGCATCTCGGCGTCCTCGCGAACTCCGGCCCGTTCGACGGTCTGCGATGCGCGGAGGCCATGGACAGGATGGGCGCCTTCGCCGAGGAGAAGGGCTTCGGCCGCCGGAGCACGACCTACCGTCTCCGCGACTGGGGCATCTCCCGGCAGAGGTACTGGGGAACGCCCATCCCCATCATCTATTGCCCGAAATGCGGCGTCGTCGGCGTCCCCTACGAGGACCTGCCCGTCGAAATTCCGTTCGACGTCGCCATCACCGGCGCCGAGGGCTCGCCCCTCGAGCGCGCCGAAGGCTTCGTCCATACGACCTGCCCCAGGTGCGGCGGCGAGGCCCGGCGCGAGACCGACACGATGGACACGTTCGTCGACTCGTCCTGGTACTTCTTCCGGTACACGTCCCCGCGCGAGACGTCGCTCCCGTTCCGGCCCGAGGCCGCGAAGTACTGGCTCCCGGTCGACCTTTACATCGGCGGCGTCGAGCACGCCATCCTCCACCTCATCTATTCCCGGTTCTTCACCAAGGTCCTCCGGGACCTCGGGCTGACCGATATTTCCGAGCCGTTCCCCCATTACCTGGCCCAGGGCATGGTCACCAAGGACGGATCGGCCATGTCCAAGTCCAAGGGGAACATCGTCGATCCCGATGAGATCCTCAAGAAGTACGGCGCCGACACCCTCCGGCTCTTCATCCTCTTCGCGTCCCCTCCCGAAAAGGAATTCGCCTGGGCGGAAGAGGGGCTCGAGGGTTGCCACAGATTCCTGCTCCGCGTCTGGTCGGCGGTCCTCGAGAATACGGACCTGTTCGAGGCCGGGACCGGGGCCGGCCTTCCGGCGGCCGGCGGCCCGGGCGAGGCCCTCCTCAGGAAGACCCACCAGACCATTCGCAAGGTCACCGAGGACATCGGGGCCCGCTTCCACCTGAATACGGCCGTGAGCTCGATCATGGAGCTCTACAACATGGTCCGCAGGGACAGGGACGCCCTGAGGGAGAGCCCCGAAGGGAAGGCCGTCCTCCGCTCGGCCCTCGAGGCCCTCATCCTGCTCCTCGCCCCGTTCGCCCCGCATGTGACCGAAGAGCTCTGGGAGAGAACGGGCCACGAAGGGATCCTGGCCCGCACGCCGTGGCCCGTCCATGACCCCTCTCTGGCCCGGGAAGAGGCCGCGGTCGTCGTCGTCCAGGTGAACGGGAAGGTCCGCGACCGGTTCGAAGCGCCGATGGACCTGTCCGAGGCGGAGCTCGAAGCCAGGGCCCTGGCCCTCCCCAAGATCATCGCCGCCCTCGGCGGGAAGACGCCCCGAAAGGTCGTCGCGGTCCGGAACAAGCTGGTCAGTATCGTCGTCTGAGCGGGAGGCGAACATGACACGAAGGATCATCGGTCTTCTCGCCGCGGCCCTGATGGCCGTCTCCTGCGGCTACCGCCTGCGCGGCACCGGGAGCTACCTGCCGTCCCACATCAAGCGGATCAGCATCCCGATGTTCAAGAACATGACCACCCGCTACGAGCTGGACCTCAAGCTGACCCGGGCGGTCATCGACGAAATGACGGCCCGGGCGAAGGTCGATGTCCTGTCCGAGAGCGGCCAGGCGGACGCCGTCCTCCTCGGCGAGGTCCTGGGATTCCAGGTCCACCCCATCGCCTTCTCCGGCGAGGCGGCCGCCGACCGCTACAACATCACCATCACGGTCCGGATCGTCCTGCGCGACCTCGTCAACCAGAAGGTCCTGTTCTCCAACCCCGCTTTCGCCTACGTCAAGGAGTACGAGGTTCCCGAGGGGGCCGACTTCGAATCCCTGGAGACGGAGGCCATCGGGAAGGTGGCCGAGGAGTTCGCCAGGACCATCGTGGTCAACATCCTGGAAGGGTTCTAAGGCTTGTTCAGCAAAGGCCTGGGGAAGGAGATCCGGGCGGAGGAGCTCGCCCCCGGCTATTTTTTCCACGGCGAGGAGAGCTATTTCGCCGACCTGTTCGTCGACGAGCTGGTCTCCCTGCTCGCTCCGAGCGGCGGGCCCGATTTCCGCATCGACCGCTTTTACCTGGACGAAACGAAGTGGGGGGAGATCCTCGACGCCGCGCGGACCGCGCCGTTCCTGTTCTCACCCTGGCGGGTGATCGTCGTCCGGGCCCCCGAACGGAAGCCGGACGCCGAGAAGGGCCGGGAGAAGGAGGGGAAGCTCGTCTCGGCCGCGGAGGAAAAGCTCCTCGCGAGGTACTTCGCCGACCCGGCGTCGCGGACCGTCCTCGTGCTCGTCCTCCCCGGAAGGCACCAGAAGGGGAACGCGGCGGTCCGCTTCCTATCCTCGCTCCCGGGCGTCGTCGTGAAGGACGCGAAGCCCCTGAAGGAATGGGAGGTCGCGAAGTGGATGGATGCCAAAGCGCGGTCCCTGGGCAAGGCGCTGGCGCCGGACGCCGCCTCCCGGCTGCTCGAGCTCGTCGGCAACGACCTCAGGCGCCTGGATAACGAGCTCGAGAAGCTCGCCGTTTTCGTTGACGAGGAGAAGGTCATCGCGGCGGGGGCCGTCGACCAGGCGACGGCCTGGGTCCGGAACTTCGACCCTTTCGAGCTCGACAACGCGCTCGAGGAGGGCGACGTCCGCAAGTGCCTGATCGCCCTCAACCTCATGCTCAACGAGGGGGAGAAGCCCGAGCAGATCCTGTCCCGTCTCTCGGGATTCGTCAGGAACGTCCTGGCGGCCAAGGTCCGGCTGTCGGAACGGACGCGGGACCGCAAGGAGGTCTTCAAGGATTTCTATCCGCAGATCTCCGAGAGCTGGCGGGATCTCTACCAGCGCAAGTTCGCCGCGTTCTTCGCCATCGTGGACGGCCTGTCGATGGCCGATGTCGGCCGGCTCCTCGAAGCGCTGACGGAGACGGACGTCCGCATCAAATCGACGGACGCGGATCGCCGGACGGCGTTCGAGGCGTTCCTGTTCGAATACTGCCGGCTGAGAAAAAGGGCGGGGGCTACTTCGCGGGCTTCGGCGCGATCTTGGCGGCCTGGCGGCTGAGCCTGGACTTGGCGCGGGCGGCCTTGTTGGGGTGGATGGTCCCCTTCTTGACCGACCGGTCGATGACGGCGTAGGTTTCGGGGAGGAGCTTCACGGCCCCTTCTTTATCGGCGTCCTTGATGGCCTCGCGAACCTTCTTGACCTGGCTGCGGAGGACGGTCTTGTTCTGCTTGTTGATGTCGGCACGGCGGAGGCTGCGCCTCTCCTGGCGAATGGCGGATTTGTGATGGGCCATGGTTCTTCTCCTTGATCAGGCGACTATGATAAAGTAAAGACCCCATAAAGTCAAACATGACAACGACAAAGGGCGGACGGGAACGAACGGCATGAGGATCGTCCTGCAGAGGGTCCGGGAGGCCTTGGTGGAGGCGGAGGGGCGGGTCGCGGGAAGCATCGGGCGCGGGATCTGCCTCCTCGTCGGCGTGGAGAAGGGGGATACGGAGGCCGAGGCCGACCGCATGGCCGCCAAGGCGGTCGAACTCCGGATATTCCCGGACGCCGCGGGGAAGATGAACCTCTCCCTGGCGGACGTCGGCGGGGAGGTCCTGGCGGTCTCTCAGTTCACCCTGGCCGGCTCGGTCCGCAAGGGCCGGCGGCCGAGCTTCGACGGGGCCGAGGAGCCGGCCCGGGCCGAAGCCCTGTTCTCCCGGTTCGTCGACGCTGTCCGGGCGCGCGGGATCGGGGTCGCGACCGGCGTCTTCCGGACCGCCATGACCGTCCGCATCGTCAACGACGGACCGGTGACGTTCGTCCTCGAATCGAGGGCTGACGGCGAGCCTTGATGGGGTGCTATAATGAGCTGGACTAAGGAGGTCCTGATGGATCCGAAGATGGACATGAGCGATGTCTTTGAGCCGTCGGCTGACGTCGTGGCGAGGGAGATCGAAGGGGAGATGATCATCGTCCCCATCACCTCGGGCATCGGCGATCTCGAGGACGAGCTCTATACCCTCAATCCGACCGGCCGCCTCATTTGGGCCAAGCTCGACGGGAAACGGAACCTGGGAACGATCGCCGCCGAGCTTGCCTCCGAGCATGAATCGTCGGCCGGAGAGATCGAAACGGACGTGGCGGGTTTCGTCCGGGAGCTTCTGGTGCGGAGGATCGTTGTCAAAGCCGGCGGGAAGTAAGCCCGGCCTCAAGGCCATCCGCGGGGACGAACTCCCCCTCTCCAACGATTCGTTCCTCGCCCTGGCCCGGGCCGTCCTCGGGCGCGGTTTCTCCCTGCGCTTCCAGGCCAAGGGGTTCAGCATGGCCCCCTTCATCCGGGACGGGGACGTCCTGACGCTCGCCCCCAAGGGCGGGAATCCGCCCCGGCCCGGGGATATCGTCGCGTTCGTCCACCCCTCCGACGGAAAGCTGGCCGTCCACAGGGTCGTCGCGTTCCGGGACGGGAAGGCCACCATCAAGGGGGATAACGTGCCCAATCCCGACGGGACCTTCCCCGAGGGGAGCATCTTCGGCTTCGTGCGACGCGTGGAGAGGGACGGGCGCGTCGTCCGGCCGGGGTTCGGGGTCGCAGGCCGCTTGATCGCGTCCCTCTCGAAGCGCCGGATCTGGGGGGAGCTCCTGGCCGGAGCGAGGGCGGTCGCCCGTCCGTTCCGGGGGAGAAGGCGCCGGGACTAAATAGCATTTTCCCCCTTGGCAAAGGAAAGGCATTTGGCTTGCCTACCGGGACCCGGCCTCGGTGATCATCTTTTCCCTGGCGTGGGCGACCTCGCAGAAATAATCCACGTGCTCATCCAGTTTTCCGGTTTCCAGATGGGCGTGAGCGGGGCACCACAGGCACAGGTTCATCAGCGGACACCCGTTGCACTTTGTCGTGAAATCCTTCCGCCCCGACCGGATGTCCCTGACCTTCGGGACGAAGTGGAAGAAGGCGTCGCTGAGGCTCCCGGCCCGCAGGTCGTAGACGCAATCCGGGTGGCATAGGGAATAACAAAGGCGAACGCCGCCGTCGGCGCCGACGACGAGGCTGTCCCTCCCGGCGCCGCACTTGATGAGATGGTCGCAGCCGGGCTCGTGCTCTTCCGGGAGGATGAGGTCGCAGCCGCGCTCTCTCAGGGCCTGGGACCTCTCCGGGTCGGACCTCTCGAGGGCGATGATCTCGTCCGGGGAAAGCCGTTCGGCCGCGATCTCCGCGTTTCTTTTCCGGTCCCTGTCGTACCTCATGTGGAGGAAGGGGTCGAACCGGAAATAATCCTTGGTCCGCGCCCGGCAGAAATCGGCGATGGCCGCGAGCTCATGCGCGTTCGAGCGGAGGGCCATGGCCTTCAGGCGGACGCGGATCCCGTTCTCGAGAAGCAGGGCGAGCCCGCGGGAGAACGCCTCGAAAGAGCCCGGCTTCCGCGTCACCTTTTCATATGTTTCCCGGGTGACCCCGTAGACCGATACCTCCATGTTCCCGGGGGGATATTTCTTGAACAGCTTGACGTGTTCGTCCGAGATCAGGGCGGCGTTGGTGAAGACCGAAACGAGGAGCCCCTTTCTCTTGAGAAGGAGGTAGATGTCCGCGAAATCCTCCCTCAGCAGAGGCTCTCCTCCGGTCAACAGGCTCCAGAGGGCCCCGAGGGAGACGGCTTGCCCGGCGACGTCCGCGATCTCCTCGAGGGAAAGCTCTTTGGCTTTGGCCTTCCTGTCGCCGGCCGGGAGGTTGATGTAACAGTGGCGGCATTCGTTGTTACAGCGGGCCGTCAATTCGAAATCGATCGTAAAGAGCCGCCGCTTCGCGTTCGCCCCCGTCCAGGGGCCGACCTCGTTCATCGGAACCTTGGACGCGTAGGGCCCCTTCCTGATCATGCTTCGTGACCTCGAGGCCCGGCGGGCCCGGTCTCGGGCTTCCGGAGGATCGCCGACCCCCACAGGCTGTTGCCGGGGATGTTCACCTCGACGACCTCGAAACCGCTCTGCTCGAATTCCGATACCAGAAGATCCCTGGACCAGAAGGTGTGAATGAATTCCGCTTCTCTCCAGACCATGTCGCCCTTTTCATAATGGATGTTCCCCAGGGTGAGGTAGGCGAACATCCTGCGCAGGAATTCCGCTTTGGGAGTGCCGGGGATGGGCGAGAAATATTGGAACTGACACAGGAAATATCCGCCCGCCTTCAGGGCGTCAAGGACCCTTCTCAGCATCGCGATCCGTCTTGACCTCGAGGGGACGCAGGAGTACATGGCCGAGAAGAGGCAGGCGAGATCGTAGGAATCCGGGTCCGCGACGAGTTTGGTGATGTCCTGGACGAGCCCCTCCAGGGCCACCCCATGTTCGAGGGCGTTCTTCCGGGCCTGCTCGACAAGAGAGGGGACGAAGTCGATCCCCGTGACCGCGAAGCCCCTTTTCGCCAGCGGGATGGCCTCCCGCCCTCCTCCCAGGCCGAGGAGCAGTACCCTTCCTTTTTTCACGGGGATCTTTTCGAGCAGGGCCTCTTCCGTCGTGTCCAGGCGCGCTTCGAACTTCCCTTTTTTGCCCCAGCCCTCCACGGCCGCCGGGCTGGAATAGGCGAGGCGGCTGAATTCGATGAGATCATCCGGCTTCATGACCATGACGGCCAGGGATTGGATGAACCTGCCGGACCGCGTCAGAAAGCGCCCCACGGCCGTCCGGATCCTCATGTCAATTCCCGGCCCGGCCTTCGGGCCCCAGCCTGCCGACTCTTTTTCGCCATTCCTTCACTTCCCACGCCTTTTCGTTGTCCTCGAGCAACCCCAGGCGGCGGGCCTTTTCGTGGGCGATCCCGCAAAGGTACTCCGCGGGAGTGTCCAGGGTGCCGTTCTCCATCCAGGATCTCGCCGGGCATTGACCGCACAATCCCCTCAGGAAGCACCGGGCACAGCGGGCCAGATAGTCCGGGTTCTTTGCCCGCCCCGCCCTGACCTTCGGAAAAAAGACGGTCAAAGCGTCCTTCAAGGAACCTTTTTCCAGATCATAATTCGTCTCCGGGTCCTTGAGGAGCAGGCAGGGAGAAAAATATCCGTAGGCGTCGACGCATCCCCTGCCTTTGCCCGCCCCGCAGGAGAAGAGCTTTCTTCCGGCGGGAGCCATGAAGCGCGAACAGAATCCCTTCATCTCCTCGAGGAACGCCGGTTCATTTCGCAACAGGAACTCCAGTCCCTCCCCGGGCGTCAGCCGGAGGCCCTCGATAATGCGGTTCTTTTCATCCGAATCCCGGCGGCATCGGAGGTTGAAGAACTGAGAGTAGGGGGGGAGCTCGTCCATCCCGGGAATGCCGGACGCCCAGCGTTCGAAGGCGTCGACGTCCTCCTTATTGGCCGAAAGGAACGCTCCCTTGACGACAAAGGGGATCTTTTTCTCCAGGAGAAGGTCGATCCCCCGCCATGCGGCCTCGAAGGAGCCGGGGATCCCGGTGACCTTCTCGTAGGAGGCCTCGTTCATTCCGTAGACGGTCACCTCGATCTTTTCCAGGGGAGGGATTCGGACGAAGATATCCGCCAAGCGGGGCGTGATGAGGGAGGCGTTGGTGAAAATAACGACCTTGAGGCCGAGCTTTCGGGCAAAGACGTACAGTTCCTCGAAATCCGCCCTCAGGAGAGGCTCCCCGCCGGTGAATCGGACCTTGAGGCATCCCAGGGAGGCGGCTTCCTCCAGGATCGCCTTTATCCTTTCCGCGGAGAGTTCCTTGGCCTTGGCCTTCCTGTCGGCGGCGGGCAGATTGATATAGCAGTGGAGGCAGTCAAAGTTGCATCTCTCGGTCAGCTCCAGGTCCAGATAGGACAACAAAGGCGCCTTCTTTTCCCAGAGACGAACCTCTCCCGGACCGAAAGGCCTGCTATACCCTGAACTCTTCATCGGAGGGCTCGGTTCAGCCCGCGCGCTGCTTGCGGGATCGAAAAAATAGACACATCCCCACTCTCATTATTGACGAAATCAGGGGGAAAAGGAAGAAAAAAGTCTTCTTCTATGGCTGACAGGCGCAGGGAAAGAAACCTTGGAAAGAACCTATTTCGAGATCCCGTTCAGGCGCGGAGAAAAGACCTTATGATCCGCCCTTGCCGCCTTCGCTCTGACAGGCGCCGCAAACACCCATCTGAACCTTGCACCTCTGTCCGGTCCCTTCGCTGCCGTCGATATAAGCGGTGGCGTGATTGACCGATTTGCAGACAGTGAGGATGTCTTCTCCCGGCGTGCTCTTGGCTAAGATGACAAGTTCAGGCTTGGCCCATACCCTTTTACCCATGGCTATTCTCCTTGGCGTTGTTAATTTAACTCTTCCGGGACCCCTTGTCAATGGCTTTTTTCTCCCGGTCCCGGGGGCCGCCTATGGGGTTTTGGGGCCCGGATCGGCCTTTTCCATGCCCTTCAGAAGGTCAACGACGGCCCCGCTCTTGTCGAAACGGAGGGCATAGCAGGGGACTTCGCGGATCACCTGTTCGATGAGCGATAATATCTTTTCCCACCAGCCGTCCGCCATGAATCCCTTGATGAGACAGGCCCAGATCCGGGTCAGGGCTTCCTGCCGGCTCTCGATCCTAACGATCTCGTTCTTTTCCGACTTTTCCAGGAAAAAGATCGCGTTCAACGGGGCGGAATCGGGGGAGACATCCGGCACTTCGCCATGGCCCCAGGTGCCGTGGATCCGGAAGCCTTCGGGCCACTTCCTCACGATGACGCGGTCGTCGCACAGGATCTTGGCCTGGCCCTTCAGCATCTTGACCATCGTCGATTTCCCCGCTTCGGAGTGGCCCACGAACAGCAGGCCCCGGCCGTCGAGGTCCAGGCCGGCCGAATGAATGAAGAAGGCCTGCCTGTCCGCCAGGACCCGGCCCAAGGGGAGCTGATCCGTCGGGAACAAGGAGAGGGTCAGGATATTCCCGTTCTGAAAGATGGCGGCGTCCTCGGAATAGGTCCGCGCGCGCGTATAGTCCTGATTGAATACGGCGATCAATTTCGTCCGGACGGCCGGCTCCGCGGAGCCGATCCAGACGTAGATCCAGGAATCCTTCTGCCTGTAGATCGTCCACGGGGGTTTGCGGTGCACTTCTTCCCCCAGGTCCCGGCCGTCCAGCTCGGGGAGAAAGAAGTGATGACTGAAGCGGACGATATCATCCCCGGGGCTCTCGATCTCGAAGTGCCTGAACTTGGGATGAAAGGTCGTGTCCGTGATCGGCAGGTCGGCGTCGACCTGGACCGTGAGGCCGCCGATCTGATAATAGCGGCGGTTCTCCCGATTGAAGGCTTCCCTCGATCTTCCCTTTTCTTCGGCCAATTCGCAGAGATAGCCCACCCTGGTCGGGTACCTTCCGTGTTCCAGATATCCGTAGGCCGGGCACCACGAACAATCCTTCCTGAGCCCGCAGGCCGCACAGCCTTCCAGGTACTCCCGCCCGCCCCGTATCCTTTCCGGTATTCCGGGGATGAATTCATCCCAGCCCCGCTCGAAGCTCCCCTTCCTCAGATCGTAACGCAGGTCCGGGTCCTTGATCTTGTCGCAGAAGGACATTTGCCCGTACGCATCGATGTGGAAATCGCGCCGGGCTTCGATGCAGGCGGCGAAAAGCCGGTCGTCGCCGGGGCGGACGCAGGCCTCCTGTTCGGAGAATCCGAGATTTTCCAGGCCGACAAGCTCCGCGGGAGACAGCCTTTGGGCCCGGATCTCGTCGTTCTTCTTCCGGTCTCCCGAGGCCGAAAGATACAGCCAGCTGATGCCCGTGCGCCAATCGGGGCCCAGGCTTCGGGCCAGCTTCCTCATGTCCTCGACCTGATGGAAATTGTCCTTCATCGGAATGATCTGGACGACGAAATCCGCTCCGGCTTCCTTCAGATAGGACAGGCCCTTCAGGGCCGCGTCGAACGATCCCGGGTTCCGGGTGATATGGTCATGGACCTCCGCCGTCGCCCCATAGAGCGCGACCCACTTTTTTCCCTTCTTTTTCATCAGCCGGGCGATCCGGGGCGTGATCAGGGTGCCGTTGGTGTTCAGGGTATAGCCGATGGAATTCCGCGTGATGAACTCGAAGATCTCCGGGAAATCTTCCCTCAGCATCGGTTCGCCGCCCGAAATGGACCATTCCCGACAGCCGAGGGCTCTCGCCTCGCCGACGATCCTTCGGATCTCCTCGAAGGTCAGCTCCCGGCTCTTCTCGGGAGAGTCCGGGGGGATCCACAGCCAGCAATGACGACAGTCGTTGTTGCAGCGATACGTCAGGTCGATGCTTCCCTCGAGCGGAAGACGGGGGAGCGCGCGGACCTTCTTTGACCCAAGATATTCTGTCATGAAAGCGGCCTCTCTCCGGCCGCGAAGGATTATATTAGGAAGGCTTCGGCCGGTCAAACGAACTTCAGGTCGCTCGCCTTCCTCAGGCCTTCCTCCGCCGCCAGGCGCACGTAAGGGTTCTCGTCCTTTTTCAGCCGGACGAGGAGCCTCAGGACGTCCCGGCCCCCGATCGCGCCGAGGGCGTCGGCGGCGCATTTCCGGACGTCGGCGTTGGCGTCGTCGAGGACGTGCTCGATATGCCGGACGGCCTTCTCGGCCTTCCGCATGCCGATGATGCGGAGCGCGGCGCTCCGGGCGTACCAGGGCGGGCCGGCGAGCCGGCCGCAGATCAGGTCGAGGTCGAGGACGTCCCGCGCGGCGAGCTCGCGGACGATGAAGTCCCGGATCTCTTCGCAGGGGTCGCTGAGGGCCTCGACGAGGACCCTTTCGGCCAGGCGCGTGTCCAGCCGGGCGTAGGCCTTGAGGACCTTAAGGCGCTTCTGTTTGTCCTGCGTCAAGGCGAGCTTTCGCAGGAAAGTGGCGGGGACCCGTTCGTCTTCCCTCATCGGGGTTCCGAAGATCAGACGAGATCGAGGATATGGCCCATCTTCTCTTTCTTGGTCTTCAGGTAGTTGATGTTGTCCTTGCCCGGCTCGATCTCGAGCGGGACGCGGTCCACGATCTCCAGGCCGTAGCCGGTGAGGCCGATGAACTTGCGCGGATTGTTGGTCAGCAGGCGGATGCGGTCGATCCCCAGGGCGACGAGGATCTGGGCCCCGACGCCGTAGTCCCGCTGGTCGGGCTTGAAGCCCAGCCGGCAGTTCGCCTCGACCGTGTCCGCTCCCTGGTCCTGGATGGCATAGGCCCGGATCTTGTTGGTCAGGCCGATCCCCCGGCCTTCGTGGTTCATGATGTACAGGAGGACCCCGGTGCCTTCCGCCGCGATCATCTCCATGGCCCGGTGGAGCTGGTCGCCGCAGTCGCAGCGGGCGGACCCGAACGTGTCGCCCGTCAGGCACTGGGAATGGGCCCGGACGAGGGTCGGCTTGTCCTTTTTCGTGACGTCTCCCAGGACGAGGGCGACGTGGTGGTCGCCGTGGATGATATCCTCGAAGTCGACGATGCGGAAGTGTCCGTACTGCGTCGGCAGGTCCGCCTCGCACGTCTTCCGGACGAGCGTCTCGTGCTTCATGCGGTAGCGGATGAGGCTGGCGACGGAGAGGATGGGGATGTCGTGGGCCCGGCCGAACTCCTCGAGCTGGGGCATGCGGGCCATGGTCCCGTCCTCGTTCATGATCTCGCAGATGACGGCGGCGGGCTGCATTCCCGCCAGGCGGGCCAGGTCCACCGACGCTTCCGTCTGGCCGGCCCTGGCCAGGACCCCGCCCTCGCGGGCCTGAAGAGGGAATATGTGCCCGGGCCGCGCCAGTTCCTCCGGCCGGGTCTTCGGGTCGATGGCCGCGAGGACCGTCCGGGCCCGGTCAGGGGCCGAGATGCCCGTCGAGACGCCTTCCTTGGCGTCGATGGACACGGTGAAAGCCGTCTGGAATCGGGCCGTGTTCTCGGAGACCATCAGCGGGAGCTGGAGCTCCTCGAGCCGCTCCCGGGTGAGGGGCAGGCAAATGAGGCCCCGGCCGTGCTTGGTCATGAAATTGATGACGTCGGGGGTCGTCTTTTCGGCGGCGATCATGAGGTCGCCTTCGTTCTCCCGGTCCTCGTCGTCCACAATGATGACGAGCCGCCCCGCTTGGACCGCCCGGACGGCCTCTTCGACCGCTATCAACTGGCTTTCAACGTTCATTTTTTCAAGTAATTATACACGTATTTTCCGAGCATGTCACACTCGAGGTTGACCGGGTCTCCCGCCCGGAGCCGGCCCAGGTTCGTTCCGTCGAGGGTCAGGGGGATGATCTCCACGTCGAACGTGTCCGCCCCCAGGGAGGCGACGGTCAGGCTCACCCCGTTGACGGCCACCGATCCCTTGGGGACGAAGAACGGCCCGAGCTCACGCGGGAACGAGACCGTCAGTCGTTTCCCCGGCTGGCGAGCGACGAGCCGGGCGACCTTCCCCATGGCGTCCACGTGTCCGGAGACGAGGTGGCCGGAGAGCAGGGAGGACGGCGTCAGGGGCAACTCGAGGTTGAGCCGGTCCCCGGTCCTGAGGAGCCCGAGGGTCGTCCGTTCGAGCGTCTCTTCGGACAGGTTGAAGATCAGCCCGCTCCCGTCCCGGCGGACGAGGCTCAGGCAGACGCCGTCGACGGCCAGGCTGGCCCCGGTCTCGAGCTTCGGGGCCGCCGCCGGGGCCTCGACGAGGATCTCCCGCCGGCCCTGCCTGTACCCCTGGAAAACACCCATGGACGAGATGATGCCTGTGAACATCAGAGATACCCCTCGATCATCCGGTCGTCGCCCACCGGAAAGCACCTGACGTCGCGGAGTCCGAGCGCGGCCGCCATCGTCCGCGCTCCCGGCCCTTCGAAGAACGAGACGGCCTCCCGTCCGCCGATGAGCTTCGGGGAGAGGGCAAGAATGAGCTTGTCGGCCAGCCCGGACTCGATGAAGGACGTGTGGACGCGGCTCCCGCCCTCGACGAGGACGCTCGCGATCTCGCGCTTCCCGAGCTCTTTGAGAACGGCCGCGAGGTCGAGCGCCTTCGCCCCCCCCGGGACGCGGACGATCTCGGCCCCCTTCGCTTCGAGGGAAGCCGCTCTCCCCGGGGAGGCGCCGCGGTCCGTGAAGAGGAGGACGCCGGGGGCGGACAGGAGCCGCGCGCCGGGCGGCGTTCGGAGCCCCGGGTCCAGGACGATGCGGACGATCCGCTTTCCCTTCCACTGGGGATGGCGGACCGTCAGACGCGGGTCGTCGGAGAGGACCGTGCCGCTCCCCACGAGGATGGCGTCGTGCTCGCCGCGAAGCAGATGGACATAATCTCGCGCATCGGCGGAGGAGATCCAGCGGGAATCGCCGCTCCGGGCGGCGATCCGCCCGTCCATGCTGACCGCCGCCTTGAGGGTGACGAACGGCACCTTCCGGGTTATGTACTTGATATAGGTCTCGTTCAGGCGCCGGTTCCGCTCCTCCAGGAGGCCCGTCGATATCTCGAAGCCTGCCTTGCGCAAGGCCGCGAGGCCGCTGCCGTTCACCAGGGGATTGGGGTCGATGGCGGAGATCACCGCCCGCGAGAGGCCTGCGCCGAGGAGCCGGTCGACGCATGGCGGCGTGCGGCCCCAATGGACGCAGGGTTCGAGCGTGAGGTAGATGGTCCCGCCCTTCGCCTTTCGTCCCGCCCTGTCCATGGCGATGATCTCGGCGTGGGGCCGCCCCGCTTCCTCGTGGAAACCCCAGCCGACGACGGCGCCGGCGGCGGTGATGACCGCGCCGACGCACGGATTCGGGCTCGTCCGGCCCCGGGCTTTCTCCGCGAGGCCGTAGGCCATCTCCATGAGGTCGAGGTCCGCCCGCGTGTTCATGAGAGCAAGGCTTCGGCGAAATTCCCCGCGTCGAACTCCAGGATGTCCTCTTCGCCCTCCCCGACGCCGATGAACTTGATGGGGAGGCCGAGCTCGTCGGCGATCCCGATGACGGTCCCCCCCTTGGCCGTCCCGTCAAGCTTGGTCAGAAAGATGCCGGTGATCCCGGAGAACTTGATGAATTCCCTGGCCTGAACGACGGCGTTCTGGCCTATCGTGGCGTCGAGGACGAGAAGGATCTCCTGAGGCGCCCCCGGGACCTCCCGGGCGACGACCCGTTTGACCTTTTCGAGCTCGTTCATCAGGTTGGCGTTGGTATGAACCCGCCCGGCCGTATCGACGAGCAGGAGATCGGCCTTCTGGGCCTTGAAGGCCCGGAGGGCGTCGAAGACGACCGAGGCCGGGTCCGCCCCATACGGCCCCTTGACGACCGGAACATCCAGCCTCTTGCCCCAGATGGAGAGCTGTTCCTGGGCGGCCGCCCGGAAAGTGTCGGCCGCCGCCATCATAACCGTCCTCCCCTCGCTTCGGGCCCGGCGGGCCAGCTTGGCCAGGGAAGTGGTCTTCCCGCCGCCGTTGACCCCGACCATCAGGACGACCGACGGCCCCGGACCGGCGGCGAACGGGGCCTCGAAGCGGGAGAGGAGGGCCGCGATCTCGTCCCTCAGAGCCTTCTTCAGGACGTCGGGAGGATCGTCCTTGCGTGTCTTCGCCCGGAGGGCTTCGATGATCTTTTCGGTCGTTCCGACGCCGATATCGGCGAGGATCATGGCCTCGGCGAGGTCGTCCAGGACCTCTTCCCGGCTTTTCCCGCTCCGGAAAAGGTCCTCGAACTTCCGGAACGCCTGCCTGGTCCGGACGAGTTTTTCCCTGAGATTTCCCAACACGGCACGCCCATTGTATTTTCGGCCCTCCGTATTGTCAAACCGCTCGAGAGACCGCTTGCGGCCTTCCTTTTCGCGCTTCTAGGAATTCCCGGCTCGAGACTTGGGGGGAGTGGGCTGGATAAGAGGCACGGATGGACGGCCTCTCTCCCGCTCGGGTTTTTAACGCCGCGCACTTGCCGATTTCTTCGGCGGGCTCGGAACTCGCGAACTTGTCAGGAACTCTAGATTCTGCCCTCGTCCAAAGCGGCATAGGTCCAAGATCTTCAGACGCTCAAACATCCTCGCCCGAATCTCCTCGAAATCGGCTTCGTGCGGGCTAAACCCTCCAACGTCCGCTCGGCCCGTCCATCCGTGCTCCCCAGCCCACGAGCCTGTGATGGGAGAGCTTTATCAAAAGACTGGATTGTCTATGCGCTGGTCATGAAGACACGCCCGAAGCGGTGGCGAGGAGCGCCGCCCCGTAAGCCCCAGTCGGGAAGGGGGCCACGCCAAGAGCGAGGGGAACCCGAAGCGGTTCCCGGGTCGGGGACACGGTTGATTTCCCCCCTTTTCCAAAGGGGGGAACTCTATTGAGCCGTACCTGCGCCATTCTTCTTATCGCGCGAAAAGAAGGGCCGACAGCCGTTCGGTCGCGGGGTCAAGGGGCGGCCTCCGAGCCCTCCGACCGGGAGCGAGGCCGTTCCGTCCGTGCCGATAAACCAGCCCACGGCCACAGCATAGAAGGGCGTCGTACAATCCTGAGCCGGCGATCCCGAATTGGCGACCCCGGACGAAATGTGTTAAATTGAGGTCCCGTGAACGACAATATCTGGGTGGTTTCGCCCGCTCGGCCCGAGGCCGCGGCCCTGGCCGCGGAGCTGGGCCTCCCGCACGCGATCGCCCAGGTCCTCGTCAATCGGGGCTTCGTAGAAGCCGGGGCGATACGGGAGTTTCTCCGGGGAGGCCTGGAGGGGCTCCACGATCCCTACCTGATGTCCGGCATGGCGGGGGCGGTCGCCCGTATCCGCCAGGCGATCGCGGCGGACGAGAAGATCCTCATTTTCGGCGATTACGACGTGGACGGCATCCTGTCGGTCGTCATGCTCCACAAGGCCCTGACGACCCTGGGCGCCCGGGTCGATCATTTCATCCCGGAGCGGCTCACCGACGGTTACGGCATCAAGGACCATCACATCAGCATCCCCGTGGAAAGGGGAGCGGGCCTCGTCATCAGCGTCGATTGCGGCATCAAGGCCGTGGGCTTCGTCTCGGCCGCCCGCGAAAAGGGCATCGACGTCATCATCACGGACCACCACAGGCCCGGGGACGTCCTGCCCGAAGCTGTGGCCATCCTCAACCCGCAGGTCGAGGGCTCCGGATATCCGGACCGCGCCCTGGCGGGCGTGGGCGTCGTGTTCAAGCTCGTCCAAGCCCTCCTCGAAGGCTCCGGCAAGGGGGCGTCCGTTCCCCATTACATGAAGCTCGTCTGCATCGGGACCGTGGCGGACGTCGCCGAGCTCAAGGGGGAGAACAGGCTCTTCGTCAAGCACGGCCTCGAGAGCCTGCAGTCCGTGACAAACACCGGACTGAGAAGCCTCATCGAGGGCTGCGGGCTGGCCGGCCGGAAGATCTCCGAGGGGGACCTCGGCTTCCGCCTCGGCCCCCGGATCAACGCCGCCGGGCGGATGGGGATGACCGATGTCGCGGTCCGGCTGTTCTTCTCCGATTCGTCCGAAGAATCCCAGGCCCTCGTGAAGCGGCTCGAGGAGCTGAACTCGAAGCGGCAGAGGACCGAAGAGAAGATCTTCAGCGCGGCCAAAGCGAAGATCGAGGAGCGCGGGCTGGCCGAACGGTACAAGTGCCTCGTTCTGGGGAGCGAGGACTGGCACCGGGGAGTCCTCGGGATCGTCGCCTCGAAGCTCAAGGACCACTTCAACAGGCCGGTCATCCTCTTCGCCTACGAGAACGGCAAGGCCTTCGGTTCGGGCCGGAGCGTCCCGGATTGCGCCCTCATCGATCTCGTCGAGGGGTGCCGGCAGTACTTCCTCAGCTACGGGGGGCACCGTCTCGCCGTGGGCTGCAGTCTCAGGACCGAGGACATGCCGGCCTTCAAGGCCGCCATCAACGCGCTCGCCGCGCCCCGGATCTCGGATGAGGACCTGAAGAAGAAGGTCCTCATCGACGCCGAGCTCGGCCTCGAGTCCATCGACGCCGCGTTCATGGAGCACTACGCCCGGCTCGTCCCGTTCGGCGTCGGGAATCCCAAGCCCGTCTTCCTGGCGGAAGGGCTCGAGGTCGCGGACGGGCCGAAGACGATGCAGGGCCGCCACGTCAAGTTCCGGGTACGGAAGAACGGACGGAGCTTCGAGGCCCTGGGTTGGAACAAGGCCGGCCTGGCCGGCCGGATCGGGAGGGGGGACCGGATCGACCTGGCCTTCACGTTTCATGTTTCCCGGTACCAGGGCGAGGAGCAGGTCGGGTTGGCCATCGAGGACATCCGGCCGTAAGGGATCGACGCCATGAGGGAGAGCGTCAGATATTTCCTGGCCCGGGCGGCCAAGTGGGGGGCTTTTGGCTCGCTGGGGATCATCCTTGTCATCATCGCGGCCCATTTCGCCCTGAAACGGCCCGCTTCGGTGGCGCCGCCGGCCGCGAGCGTCTCCCCGGCGTCCGCGCCGGGCGCGGACGTGGACCGGAAAGAAGGCGTCGAGCACGTCATCTTCAACGGCGACAAAGGCAAGATCAAGGTCAAGGCGGACAGATTCTACGCCGGCCCGGACGAGCTCGATCATCTCGAGGGGAAGGTCGAGGTCGTGGATTACGGGCGGCAGGGAGATCAGGAGCTGACCCTCGCGGCCGAAAAGGTCGATTACGACCGGGAGATGACCTTCTTCAAGGTCTCGGGCGGGGCCACGGTCAAGGACAAGGATTCCGTCTTCAAGTCCCCCTCCTTCAGTTACGACAAGACCCGGGAGATCGTCCGGACCGACCGCGGCATCGTCTTTACCTCGGACCGGCTCGACGCCAAGGCGCGCGAATTCAGCTATGAGAGAAGGGCCCAGGCGCTCGCGTTCGGCGGGGACGTGACGATCGAGCTCCGGCCGCGGCTGAAGACGTCCGTTCCGCTGACCGCCCTGGGCGAGAGCTTCCTTTACCGGCGCCGGGCCAAGTCGGGCCGGATGGAGGGCGATGTCCGGATGGCCCACGGGAAAAGCCGGGGCTCGGCCGGCGCCCTGGCATTCTGGCTCACCGAAGACGAACAGCAGGTCGAGTCCCTGACCCTCACGGGTTCGGCTGTCGTCTCCTTCTTCAAGGACGCCGCCGGGAAGGCCGGGGCCCGGCAGGATATCAAGGCCGAAGAGATACGGATGACGGTCCACCCCGACACCCAGGCCATCTCCCGGCTCAAAGCCGATGGCGGATGCGTCATCAGGCTCGAGCCGGAAACGGCCGTGCAGGACGAGATCATGGCGAACACGGCCGTGGTCCGCTTCGATCCTCAGGGGGAAATGACGGACTTTACGGCGTCGGGATCGGCCCGGATGACGCTCGGCGGGGGGAAGGATGAGGAGCGCCGTGTCCGGGGCGAGTCGGTCGTTTACGCCAGGGACGGGGATATCCTCAAGACCCGGGGCGCGGCGGGCTTCCCCGCCCGGATCGATTCCGACCGGACCGAGATCGAAGCGACCCTGATCTCCGTGGGGATGAGTTCGGGCAACATGAACGCTTCCGGCGACGTCAAGCTCGTCCTCAAGCCGGGCGGAGACGGTCAGGCCGTCGGGTTCTTCTCCAAGGACAAGCCCGTCTTCATCACCTGCGGCAGCCTGGCCTATTCCCAGGGAAAGAAGTTCTTCGCCCTCAGGGAGAACGTCCGGATCTGGCAGGAAAAGGACGTCCTGCTTGCCAAGGAATTCAACATCCAGGAGAAGTCCGGAGCGGTCTCGGGCCGGGGCGGCGTCAAGGCCAGCTTCACCCATAAGCCCAAGGACAAGCCCGCGGAGGAGCGCCTCGAGATCAGCGCGGAGCAGATGGATTATATCCCCAGGTCGAGGAAGATCGATTTCAAGGGATCATGCGAACTTCGGACCCCCTCCCTCCGGATCACCTCGGAGAGCCTCGGCCTTCGGCTCAAGGACGAGAGCAGCGAGATGGACAAACTGTTGGCCCGCGGCCAGGTGGTGATCGTCCAGGATGGGAAAGAGGGCCGCGGAAACGAGGCCGTTTACGACCTGAGCGCGAACACAGTGGTCCTCACGGGGAACCCCGTTCTGGTCGACAAGGAGAAGGGCGTCACGGAGGGCGACAAATTGACTTTCCATCTGGGCGATGGTAGAATCACGATCGAAAATAAGAGGAGAGACAGGTCGGCCACGGTCATAAAATCGTGAACTATGAAAGACGCTTTGAGAGCCGTGGGTTTGCATAAGACCTACGGAAAGAAAAAGGTCGTCGACAACGTCTCGATCGAAGTCAGGAAGGGGGAGGTCGTAGGGCTTCTGGGGCCCAACGGCGCCGGGAAAACCACCACATTCTCGATGGTCCTGGGCCTCGTCCCGCAGGATTCCGGCAGCATCTTCCTCGGCGACGAGGACATCACCGGTCTTCCCATGTATCTCCGGGCCCGGAAGGGGCTGTGCCTCCTTCCTCAGGAGCCGTCCGCGTTCCGGAAGCTGAGCGTCGAGGACAATCTCCTGGCCATCATGGAGACCATGCCGGAGACCTATCCTCGGGGGGACGGCGTCCTGGCCGCGACCCTCAAGGAGTTCGGCCTGGAAAAGCTCGCTTCGTCCAAGGCCTTCACCCTTTCGGGGGGGGAGCGCCGGCGGCTCGAGATCGCCCGGGCGATGATCACCGATCCCGAGTTCATCCTCCTCGACGAGCCGTTCACGGGCATCGACCCCCTGGCCATCCTCGACCTGCAGGCGATCGTCCGCGACCTCAAGGCGCGGGGCCTCGGGCTTCTCCTCACCGACCACAGCGTCCGGGAAGCGCTCAAGATCACGGACCGCGCCTATATCATCGACAAGGGCAGGATCTTCAAGGAGGGAACGCCGGAGGAGATCGTGGCTTCCGAGGATGTTCGGAGGAGCTACCTGGGCGAGGATTTCCGGCTTTGAGGAACGGGGGGGATTGATCGTGCTCAAACAGAGGCTCGACCAGCGGCAGGTCCAGAAGCTCATCCTGGCCCCCGCCCTCCAGCAGGCCATCAAGCTCCTGCCCCTGACGAACCTGGAGCTCATCGAGGTCATCGACGAGGAGCTCGCCGAGAACCCGATGATGGAGCTCGAGGAGGAGGCGGAGACCGGCCCTCCGGAGAGCGCCGCCGAACAGGCTTCCGAGAACATCGAACCCGAAGCCGGCGAACCGGAAAAGGCGCCCGAGGAAGCCCGCGAAAACCCGCCTGTCGACGAGGCGTTCGAGCTCGGCGAGCCCCCGAAGTCCCCGGACGAGGTCGAGAAGATCGACGCCGAGGCCAGCTTCCAGGATTACCTGGACGACGGGTTCCGTCCCAATTTCGGGGAGAAGCGCGAGGCCGTCTCGCTCGAGAACACGCTCTCCCGCAGCCCGTCCCTCTGGGACCACCTGAACTGGCAGGCCACCCTGTCCTTCTTCGAAGAGGAGGAGCGGGAGATCGCCCAGTTCGTGATCGGGAACATCAATGACGACGGCTACCTCGGCTCCCCTGTCGAGGAGATCGCGCGGCTCGCCCGGGCGGCCCCGGAAAAGGTGGAGGCCATCCGGCAGAGGATCAAGACCTTCGACCCCGTCGGCGTCGCCAGTCTCGACGTGCGGGAGGCCTTCCTCGCCCAGATGGATCACCTCGGCATCCGGGACGAGATCGCCCGGACGATCGTCGACCGCTACCTCCCGCTCCTCGAGCATTCGGACTATGTCCAGCTGGCCAAGCTCCTGGACATCCCTCTGGCGGACGTCAAGAGCCATATCGAGATCATCCGCGGCCTCGATCCGGCCCCGGGGCGGAAGTACATCGTGGAGAAGACCGCCTACGTCGTCCCCGACATCATCGTGACCAAGGAGGGGGACGACTGGAAGGTCGTCGTCAACGACGAAGGACTGCCCCGGCTCCGGATATCCTCCTATTACAAACAGCTTCTGGCCAAGGCGTCCCGGAACCAGCCCGAGGCCAGCCGGTTCCTCAAGGACCGGCTCAAGAAGGCCCTGTGGTTCATGCGGAGCCTGGACCAGAGGAACCGGACGATCTACCGCGTGGCCCGCTTCATCGTGGACCGGCAGAGGAATTTCTTCGACAAGGGGCTGGATTACATCCAGCCGCTGACCCTCATCGAGATCGCCCAGGAGATCGGCGTCCACGAGTCGACGGTCGGCCGGGTCGTGACCAACAAGTACATGGAGACGCCCCGCGGGGTCTTCTCCCTCAAGTATTTCTTCCACAAGTCCCTGCACGGGGACCTCGGCGAGGACGTCTCCTCCTTGAGGATCAAGGACAGGATCCGGAAGCTCGTCGAGCAGGAGGACAGGAACAATCCGTTGAGCGATATCGAGATCGGTGATATATTGGCCAGGGAGAACCTGAGGATCGCTCGCCGGACGATCGCCAAGTACAGGAAACAGCTCAAGATCCTGCCTTCTCACATAAGAAAACGAAGGTTCGCGATGGAGGGAACGCCATGAACGTGCACTTCACGGCCCGCCAGACCGACCTGACGCCCGAGGTCAGGCAGTATTGCGAGAAGCGGCTCAAGGCGCTCGAGAAGCTCCTGGGCTCCGTGCTCGAAGTGGACATCATCCTCTCCGTGGCGAAGGCGAGGCAACGGGCCGAGATCCACGTCAAGGACAAGGGGGCCGGCCTCGTCGTCGTCGAGGAGACGCCCGAGATGATGAACTCCCTGAACCTGGCCTTCGACGGGCTCGAGACGAAGATCCGGAAGGAGCGCGAGAAGTTCCGGGAGCGCAAGCGCCGGAAGGGCCGCGAGCGGAAGGACCTTGCCCTCCCCGCGGAGGCCGAGGAGCCGGAGCGGCGGATCCTCCGGAGCCCGCACTATTCGCTCAAGCCGATGTCCGTCGAGGAGGCGGCGCTGCAGCTCGACCTGAAGAACCGCGAGGTCTTCGTGTTCCGCAGGGAGGGCACCGAGAAGTGGGCCGTCCTCTTCCGCCGTAAGGACGGGCATGTCGGCCTGGTCGAGCCCGAATGACGGGCGTGAAACGGGAATGACGCGTGAAACTCCATAGCCTTCTCTCCGAAGACCTGATCGTTCCGGACCTCGCGTCCCGCACCCGGGACGAGGTCCTGAAGGAGATCGTCGGATTCCTGAAGTCCAAGGGCCGGATTTCCAGGGAAAAGGACCTGTACGAAAAGCTCGTCCAGAGGGAGAAGCTCGGGAGCACCGCCATCGGCGACGGCGTCGCCATCCCGCACTGCAAGCTCAAAGGGCTCAAGGGCCCCCTGCTCCTCCTGGGCATCTCCCGTCAGGGCGTGGATTTCGATTCCCTGGACGGGAAACCCTCCCATCTCTTCTTCCTGGTCGTCTCCTCCCCGGACGACCCGAGCACGAGCCTGCAGATCCTCGCCGCCATCGCCCAGCTCGTCCGGAAGGCGACCGCGCTTCCCCGGCGGGTGCTGGAGGCCAAGGGCCCCAAAGCCGTCATCGAGGTCGTCCGTGACGAGGAAGGCAAGCCCAATGGCTAGCCCCGGCCGGCGCGCCGCGGCCGGCCCCTGGACGGGGGGGACGACCCTGCCCGGAGGCCTGCTCCGCATCTTCGGGGTCGGAGCGCTCATCATCGGCGATTCCGGCATCGGCAAGAGCGAAAGCTCGCTCGAGCTCATCGCCCGCGGGCACAAGTTCATCTCCGACGACGTCGTCCGGGTCCGGCGGGACGGCCCGGGCCGGCTCTCCGGGGAGGCGCCCCCTCTCAGCCGGAACTTCATGGAGATCCGCGGGCTGGGGATCATCAACATCCGGGAGATCTTCGGGCCGCGCTCCATCCTCTCCCGGTCGCGGATCGACCTCATCATCCGCCTCAAGAAATGGCGTCACGGCCTGGAGCTCGACCGGCTGGGCCTCAAGCTTCCCGACGACGAGGTCATCCTCGGGGAAAAGGTGCCGCAGGTCTTCATCCCCGTCGCGCCCGGCCGGAACATCGCGACGCTGATCGAGGTCGCCTGCAAGGTCCATCTCCTGGGGAAGAAGGGCTACCATGCCCCGAGCGAGATCATGAAGAGGCTGGACCGGGCCCTGTCCTGAGGAGATGCCATGGGCGTGCCGCGCAAAGACAACAGGTTCCTCGTGGTCACCGGCCTGTCGGGATCGGGGAAGACGGTCGTCAGCCGGTTCCTGGAGGACCTCGGGTACTACTGTGTCGACAACCTCCCGGCCAAGCTCATCCCGAGCTTCGTCGACCTCTGGCAGAAGAGGAAGACCGAGATCGAGCGCGTCGCCCTCATCGTCGACATCCGCGAGCCCGCCTTCCTCACGGAGTTCCCCCACATCTTCCGCGAGATCCGGAAGAGGATCTCCCCGCGCCTCATCTTCCTCGACGCCTCGGACGAATGCCTCGTGAAGCGGTTCAGCGAGAGCCGCCGGCCGCATCCCCTGGCCCGCCACAGGGCCGTCCTCGAGGGGGTCCGGCTCGAGCGCAGGCGGATGGCGGAGGTCATGAAGATGTCCGACGAGGTCATCGACACGTCCTCCCTGAACATCTCCCAGCTCAAGGAGCGTCTCGGCCGGGTCCTCAAGCGCCGGGCGGCCCGGATGCAGGTCGTGCTCGTCAGCTTCGGCTACAAGTACGGCCTCCCGCTGGACTCCGACCTTGTCTTCGACACCCGATTCCTGCCCAATCCCTTCTACGTCGACAGCCTCCGCGACCGGAACGGCCGCTCCCGGAGCGTCCGGACGTACGTCCTCGGAGCGCCGGAGACGAAGGCCTTCCTCCGGGAGCTCTTCGCCTTCGTCGATCCCCTGATCCCGCGGTTCGTCCGGGAGGGGAAGAGCACCCTGACCGTCGCCATCGGCTGTACGGGGGGGAAGCACCGGTCGGTCGCCGTCGCCGACGAGCTCCGGGCCCATCTCAGGGCCGGCGGGGCCGACACGAAAATTTATCACCGGGATATTTATAAATGACCGGCTTTTCCTATAGAATATAAGGCTGGCAAAGAACCATGATCGGCGGAATCATCGTCTCTCACGGAAAGCTCGGTGAGGAGCTCCTCAACGCCCTGACCATCATCCTGGGCGAGGCGCCGAACATCGAGTCCATTTCGATCGGCTGGTACGACGACGTGGAGGATTCGAAGAAGAAGATCAATCTCAGTCTCAAGCGCGTGGACCAGAAGAACGGCGTCATCATCTTCACCGACATGTTCGGGGGGACGCCCTCGAACCTGAGCTTCAGCTTCCTGAAGGACAACCAGGTGGAGATCATCACCGGCATCAACCTGCCCATGCTCATCAAGTTCGTCTCCCTGCAGAGGAACAACGACCTCCGGGACGTCGCCCGGAAGGTCGTCGAGCAGGGCAAGAAGAACATCCACCTGGTCAGCGCGCTTCTCGGGGCCAAGCTGAAATAGACATGCTCGAACAGCGGATCGCCATCAAGAACAAGCTCGGGCTCCACGCCCGGGCCGCGGTGAAGTTCGTCAACCTTTCCAACCGCTTCGTCTCCTCGGTCAAGATCGTCAAGGACGGCAACGAGATAGATGGGAAGAGCATCCTCGGCATCCTGACCCTGGCGGCCACCCAGGGGAGCGAGATCAGCCTCCTCGTTTCCGGCAAGGACGAGGACGCCGCCCTCAAGGCCATCTCGGACCTCATCAACAACAGGTTCGATGAGAAAGAGTGACGGCCGATGGACATCAACCGCCTGAGAGGCATCGGGGTCTCCCCGGGGATCGCCATGGGCGAGGTCGCCCTCACCGAGAGGGTCATCTTCACGTCGCGGCGCGAGGCCATCCCGGCCGGCCAGGTCGAGGACGAGCTCCGGCGCCTCCGGCGGGCGATCGAGCGGACCAAGGATGAGCTGGTCCGGATCAAGACCGACATCAGTTCGAAGATGGGGGAGGAGCACGCCTTCATCTTCGAGGCCCATCTCATGATCCTCGAGGACCCGTCCCTGCTCTCCGGGCTCGAAAAGGTCATTGTCGAGGACAAGGTCCGCTCGGAGTGGGCTCTCTCCCGGACCAACGCCCGCTACGAGCAGGTCTTCGAGGCCATCAACGACGAGTACTTCAAGCAGAGGAAATCCGACATCTCCGACGTCCTGGCCAAGATCTACCAGGAACCTGGAGGCGCGGAAGGAGAAGAGGGAGTCTGCCGACGGGCAGAAGATCCTCGTCGCCCACGAGCTCCTGCCCTCCGAGGCGGCCACGAGCCTCGGCGGGAAGAACATCCTGGCCGTGGCCCTGGACATGGGCGGACAGACCTCCCATACGGCCATCCTGGCCCGCTCGCTGAACATCCCCGCCGTCGTCGGCCTCCACAACGTCACCCTCCGGGTGAAGAACGGGGACTTCATCATCGTGGACGGCACCGACGGCGAGGTCATCGTCAACCCGACCCCGGTCGTCCGGCGCGAGTTCCTGAGCAAGAAGGAAAAGTACGACAAGTACCGCAAGGACCTCCGGAAGACGGCCAAACTGGCCTCGCGGACCCTGGACGGGGTCCGCTTCTTCCCGATGGCCAACATCGAGCTTCCCGAGGAGGTCAGCCTGGCCCGCTCCTACGGCGCCGAGGGCGTCGGCCTCTTCCGCTCGGAGTTCATCTATCTCGGGCGGACGATCCTGCCGACCGAGGAGGACCACCTCGCCGTCTACGAGCGCCTGGCCCGGGAGGCGGACCCCATGCCCGTCTACATCCGGACCATCGACATCGGCGGGGAAAAGGCCCTTCCCCAGCTCAACATCGAGAAGGAGCCCAATCCCGCTCTCGGCCTGAGGGCCATCCGCTTCTCTCTCCGGAACCGGGACATGTTCCGGATGCAGCTGCGGGCCATCCTCCGGGCCAGCGTCCGGGGGAACGTCCGGGTCCTCGTGCCCATGATCACGGAGATCGAGGAGCTCTTCGAGGTCCGGGGCCTCTTCGAGGAGGTCAAGGACGGGCTCCGGCGGGCGGGGGAGCGGTTCGACGAGAAGACCCCTCTCGGCGCGATGATCGAGGTGCCCGCGGCCGCCGCCCTGACGGACCACCTGGTCAAGGAACTGGATTTCCTGAGCATCGGCACGAACGACCTCATCCAGTATTACCTGGCGGTCGACCGCTCGAACGAATTCGTCTCCTATCTCTACAAGCCGCTCCATCCCGCCGTTCTCCGGCTCATCCGCTACGTCATCCAGACGGCGGGGGCCGCGGGGAAGGACGTGGCCGTCTGCGGCGAGATGGCGGCCGACCCGCTGTCGGCCCTGGTCCTGCTCGGGTTCGGGCTCCGGACGTTCAGCATGAACCCCATCTTCATCCCGCGCGTCAAGAAGGCCCTCCGCTCCATCGAGGTGGAGACGGTCGAGAAGGTCGTCGCCGAGGCCATGCAGGCCTCCAACGCCCAGGAGATCGAGGAGCGCGTCATCGAGGGCATCCTCATCAAGCACCCCGAGGTCTTCCTCATGGGCCAGAGCTGATCCCTCCGCCACCATTTTCCTGCCCGGCGATCCCCGATTCCTTTCATGATGCCGAGGTCCGCGACTTCGCAGGATCGCCGGCTCGGGACTCAGGGACATCCCTCCGTCCCTCGCTCGGCGAATCCACCTCACGTCCGCGCCTCCCCGGCGACGCGGTCCTTCCATGGCACCCTTCGATTGAAGGCGGGGGAAGGGGGAGAAAAAACATAAACGGAGTCTTGGGCGCGTCGTCGATAATGGCCCCAGCCCACGGACCCGTGATGGGAGGGCTTTGTCAAAGGCGTTTGATTAGGCGAAATCAAGGAGAAGAGACCGAAGCAAGGGTGAGGAGTCGCGCCCCGTAAACCCCAGTTGGGAGGGGGGCCCGTCGGCCTTGCCGATGGGGGAACCCGAAGAGGTTCATGGGTCTGGGGTCAAGGGGCGGACTCCGAACCCTGCGAAGGTGGCCTTGAACAGAGTCGGGAGCGAGGCCTTTGGCAAAGCCCGGACGGCCATCACGGGCAACAAGTGATGATCGGACGACGGGACTACCTTCCGAAGTCGTCCTGGACGCGAACGATGTCGGACTCGTCGGGATCGCCGATCCAGATCTCCATGATGCGGGCCGGGAGGGGGCCGAGGCCCCGGAGCCTGTGGAGGGCCTTCCGCGGGATGAAGATCTCCTCGTTCGGGGCGGGCGACCAGACCCGGTCGCCGACGGTCACCTCGAGGCCCGGGTCGAGGGCCACCCAGAATTCGGCCCGCCCGTTGTGATACTGGAGCGAAAGGGACCGGCCGGGCTCGACCGTGATGAGCTTGACGGTCGCCCCGAGCTCGTAGGGATAGGCCCGGAACCTCCCCCAGGGGCGGACGTCCTCGAGGATGCGTTCCCTGAAGGTCTTTTCGAGATCGTCTTGGGCGCCCATGGCCGTTTCCCGCGGGGCTGGTTCGGACCGGGCCTCAGAAGGGGATGTCGTCGTCGCCGCCGCTTCCGCTCCCGTGGGCCGTCTCGTCCCCTTCCATCGGGAAATCGGGGGTGGACGGGCCGTCGGCGGATTCCTCGCGGCCCGAATCCTCCCGCTTGCCGAGGAGGACGATGTTCTGGGCTTCGACCTCGGTCGTCGAGCGCTTGTTCCCGTCCTTGTCCTGCCACGGCCTGGTCCGGAGCTTGCCCTCGAGGAGGATCTGTTTGCCCTGGGTCAGGTATTTCTCACAGAAGTCGGCCAGCGGGCCCCAGACCACGATGCGGTGCCATTCGGTCCTGTTGACGGCCTCGTTCGTGTTCTTGTTGAAGAACCGCTCGTTGGTGGCCAGCGTGAAGTGGACGACCTTGCGCTCCGTATTGGGAATGAAGCGCGCCTCGGGCTTCTGGCCCAGGCGGCCGACCAGGATGACCTTGTTCAGGCTGTTGACGTCTCTCATTTTTCCCCCAGTTCCTTGATCTTCTGTTGGGCGATGCGTGTCTCTTCCTCGACCGGGAACTTGGCGACGAGGAGCTTGAAGGCCGCGAGGGCCTCCTCGGTCCGGCCCAGTTCCGCGAAGCTCATGCCCTTCTTGAGATAGGCGGCCGCGACCTTGTCCCCCTGCGGATAGGCGAGGATGAGCTCGTTGAACGTATTGACGGCGTCCTCGAACTTCCGCTGGCTGTAGGCGCATTCCCCGATCCAGTAGAGGGCGTTGTCGGCGAGCGGGCTCGAAGGGAAACGCTCCTTGTACATCTTGAACCCTTCGACGGCCAGGTCGAAGTTCCCCTTGAGATAATCGTTGTAGGCCATGTTGTAAACGTCCTGGGGAGAGACGTTGGAAGGCAGGGGGGGCGGAGGCGTCCCGGCCTGGTCCCCGGGTTTGGCGGCGGGAGCGGCGCCGCCTGTCGCCTTGGCCTCGGCCGGCGCCGTTTCGGCGGCCGCCGCCGGAGGCGCGCCTCCCCTCAGGGTGACGAGCGTGTCGGAGATCCTGGCCAGGTCGAGGCTCAATTGCTCGAGCCGGCCGGCCAGGGCTTCATATTGCTGGGGGACGGCCTTCAGGTCCTCCTTCAGGCCGGACTGGTCCGCCTGCGACCGCCGCAGGGATTCTCCGAGCGCGTCGAGCTGCTGGCGGACGAGCCGGATCTCCTCGGTGTTCCTTTCGAGCCGGTCGGCGATGTCCAGGACCTGCTTCTTGAGGACCTGGACGTCGTCGTAGATGAGCTCGTAGGCCTTCTTGGTCTTATCGGCTCCGGCGGACCAGAGGGGCACGGCGATCAGCAGACATGCCCCGACCGTTCTTGCGTTCACGGCTTATTTTTCGATGATGGTGAACTGGGCGCGCCGGTTCTTCTGCCAGGAGGCTTCGTCGTGGCCGCTGGCCAGTGACTTGGCTCTTGCCGTAGGAGAGGATCTTCATCCTGTCGGCGGAAACGCCCACGGAGACCAGGTAATCGAAGGCGCTCTTGGCCCTCTTCTCGCCCAGGGCGAGGTTATAATCTTCGGTCCCGCGCTCGTCGCAATGGCCTTCGACCAGGAGCTTGACCGTCCGGAACTTGTTCAGCCAGGCCGCGTTCTTGTCCAGGACCGGCTTGGCGTCGCCGCGGACGAAATACTTATCGTAGTCAAAGTAGATCATCGTCAGGGGCTGTTCCTTGTTGATCTGCTCGAGCGACTTGGACATGAAGATCTCTTCTTCGCTGAGAACGGGCTCCTGGACGACGGGCTCTTCGACCTTCTCGACCCGGGGCTGTTCCTTGACCTGGGGCGGGGGGGGGACTTCCTTGACCTGCTTCTTGCAGCCGGCGAAAAAGACGACAACGAGGACGGCGGCGAGTGCGTATACGAGAATCTTTTTCATGGGACCTCCTAAGTTTCTGCGATGCTAGTTTTTTATACCTTCTGGGTCCGATTCTGTCAATAGAATTCGGCCGGGAAAAGGGCCTTTTCGGGGTTAGGGCCGCCCTGCCGGCGCCTGGCGGAGGGTCAATTCGTCCAATTGGCGAGCTTGTTCTCGCCGCTCGAGGTCAGGCGGCGGAGGTTGGTCCCGTCGTAGTCGATCGTGTAGATCTGGATCGAACCCTTGAGGTTCGAGGCGAAGACCAGATGGCGGCCGTCCGGGCTCCAGCTCGGGTTCTCGTTCCTGGCGTTGCTCTCGGTGAGCTTGATGATCTGCTGGGTCCTGAGGTTCAGGACGTAGATGTCGAAGACGTTGTCGACCCGGGAGACGAAGGCGATCCGCTCGCCGTCGGGCGACCAGGCGGGGGCGTCATGGTAGTTCCCCCCGAAGCTGACCTTGCGGACGTTCGAGCCTTCGGCGTCCATGAGGTAGATCTGGGGCGTCCCTGTGCCCAAGCGGTCCGAGGTGAAGGCGATCTCCCGGCCGGTCGGCGACCAGGACGGAGCCGTGTCGATGGCCGAATTGAAGGTCAGCCGGCGGACCTTCGTCCCGTCGGCCTCGGCCGTGTAGATCTCGGCGTTCCCGTCCATGGTCGAGCAGAAGGCCAGCTTCTTCCCGTCCGGGGAGAACGCGCCGGAGAAGTTCGTCCCGCGTCCGGAGACCGTCGCGCTCTTCCCTTCGTAGAGGGACAGGATGACCAGGTCGGGATTGCTCCGCTTGTAGGTCGTATAGACGAGCTTCCGCTGGTCCGTCGCCCAGGCGGGCATGTAGTCCTTGATCCGGTTGAACGTGATCCGGGTCTGGCCCGCGCCGTCGTAGTCCATCATGTAGATCTCGTCGTTTCCGTCCCGGTTGGAGACGAAGGCGATCTTCGAGGTGAAGACGGGCCTCTCGCCGTAGAGCTTCATGATCTCGTCGGCCATCCGGTGGGCGGCCAGCCGGAGGGCCTTGCCGTCGGGCTGATAGCGCTTGCCGAGGATGAAGCGCTCGCTCTTGACGTCGTAGAGCTTCCCCTCGAAGACGAGGACCTTGCCTTCCTCGGAGATCTCGCCGGCCAGCAGGAGCTTGGCTTGGATGGAGTCCCAGTCCTTGAAGAAGACCTTGTCCGGGCTGAGCGGCCGGATGTATCCGTAATGGGTCCGGGGAAGGAGCTGGAAGACGCGGCTGTAACGCAGGTCCTCCTCCAGGACCTTGCGGATCTCCTCCGCAGCGGCCCGGGCCTCGGGCGAGCCCGAGCGGACGAGAAAGTCCGGCAGGGCCAGGGGGATCATGGGCGTTCCCTCGCGGATGGTCAGGACGACCTCCTGCTGGGCGGCGGCGGGAAGGACGAGGCTCGTTGCCAGAGCCATGAGCATCACGAGGGGGATGAGGCGATGATTCATTTGGAGTGCTCGAAGATGAGATGGATGCCGAGGTAGGCCCCGTCATAGTCGCTCGGAAGGGGCGGGAAAGGGGCGGAGATCTGGATGGCCCGCTGGGCGGACATGTCCAGCGAGGCGATCCCGCTCGATTCCTTGATCTTCAGGTCCGTGACCTGGCCGTTCCTCAGGATCTTGAAATAGACCGTGGCGTAGAAGGTCCCGGTGACCCCCGGGTCGACGAGCGCCGTGAACCAGCTCGAGGAGACCCGGTCGGAGATGATCTGGAGGTAATACTGGTAAGGGAAATCGGTGAGGCCGACCTGGTCCCCGTAACCGGACCCGAAGCCGCCGCCTCCCGTGCCGTCGCCGAGACCGATCCGAATGCCGGACCCGGCCCCGGAGCCGTTCTGCCCGGCGCCGTCCCGCGTCCCGGCCGCGGCGGTCGGGCCCGCCGGCGCGGCGTTCGGCTGGGGCTTCGTGATCGCGCCCTTCTTGGGGTCCTTGTCCGTCCGGTCCTTCTTCGGCTTGTCGACGGGGTAGGTCATGGACGGCTTGACCTGCGGCTTGACCTTCGAGGCGACGGTCAGGTCCCGGAGGGTCTCCTTTTTCGCGGGGGCCGGAACGGCGGCGGCCTTCGGCCCGCCGCCTCCGGGGCCGCCCCCTCCCCCGGGGAATCCGCCGAAGCTGACGTAATGGACCATCCCCTTCTTCCCGGCCTGGGGCATCGAAGGGGAAAGCGCGATCAGGCTGAACAGGGCGGCGTGGAAAACGGCCGAGTAAACCATCGCCCGCTTGAACGTCCGTTCGTTCACCGGGGACCTGGTCATCATTTCTTCTTGGCGTCCGGTTCGACGGGCTCGGTGACGAGCCCGATCGTCTCGACGCCGGCCTTCTTGGCGATGTCCATGATGTTGACGATGACGCCGTAGGGCAGGCCCTCGTCGGCCTTGATGTAGACGATCTTCTTGGTCTTGCCGGCAAAGAACCCCTGGAGCCGGCGCTCGAGGAGGTTGATGTTGATGACGGACCCGTCGATATGGATGTACTTGTCCGGGGTGACGGTCAGGGTCAGCCCCTCCTCGGCCGGCGCCGAGTCCGTCTCGGCCCGGGGCAGGGCGACGCCGATCCCGGACTGCATCATCGGGGCGGTGACCATGAAGATGATGAGGAGGACGAGCATGACGTCGATGAACGGGGTGACGTTGATCTCGGACAGGGACGTCCCGATCTGCCTCTTCCCCGAGGCGGAGGGCCGGGGGGAGGCGCTAATTCCCATAGAGTCTCTCGACGATGGCGATGAACTCGAAGGTGAAATCTTCCATGTCCGTGATGACGTCCTTGATGCGGCCGAGGAAGTAGTTGTAGGCGATGACCGCGGGGATGGCCGCGAAGAGGCCGACGGCCGTGGCGATGAGGGCCTCGGCGATGCCCGGGGCGACGGTGACGAGGCTGGCCGAGCGGACGACGCCGATGCGGAAGAAGGCGTCCATGATCCCCCAGACCGTCCCGAAGAGGCCGATGAACGGCGTCACGCTGCCGGTCGTGGCCAGGAAGCTCATCATCCGCTCCATCCGGGCGATCTCCTGGTTGGCGGCCTTCTGAAGGGCCCGGTTGAGGGTGTCGATCCTCTCGGGGCTCAGGGAGGGATTGGGGTTCGATTTCGTGAAGTAGGCGAGCTCCTTGAACCCGGCCTGGAAGAGCGCGGCGTGCGGGCTGAGCTTGTACTTGCGGGCGGCCTCGCCGACCTCGGCGAGGTTCTTGCTCCTGTGGAACGCGTTCAGGAACTTCTGCGAGTGGGCCGCGGCGCCCCGGAGCATCCGCCGCTTGAAGATGATGATGGCCCAGGAGAAGACCGAGAAGAACAGGAGCATGAGGAGGATGAGCTGGACGACGATCGAGGCGTCAGTGATGAGTTTGATAATATTCATGATACACCGCCTCAAAAGTAGCATACGGTCCCCGGTCTGTCAATTTGGGGCGATTGACAAGCTTCGACCCTCCGTTATACTTTTAAAGAACGCGACAACATCGGTTCTTCCAGCCGGCCCGGGTCCTGGCCCTGAGCTTTCGCCCGGCCATTTTCATCGGGGGGGTCCTGCTCTGGCTTCCGCCGAGCGCCCGGGGCGGCCGCATCGGCTTCGTCGACGCCCTGTTCACGGCGACCTCCGCGGTCTGCGTCACCGGCCTCGTCGTCGTGGACACGGCCACCGCCTTCAGCGGCTTCGGACAGACCGTCATCCTCGCGCTCATCCAGCTCGGCGGGCTGGGCATCATGACGTTCTCCTCGCTCATCCTCCTCGTGGCGGGCGGCCGGGTCTCGCTCAAGGACAAGCTGGCCGTCCAGACTAGCTTCCGGCCGTCGGCGGGCGAGGACTTCCGGTCGCTGATGACGAGCATCTTCGTCTTCACGGCGGCGCTCGAGGCGGCCGGGACGCTGTCGCTCTTCCTCCGTTTCCGGCGGGATTTCCCGCCGCCGCGGGCCCTGGCCCTGGCCGCGTTCCACGCCGTCTCGGCCTTCTGCAACGCCGGTTTCTCCCTGTTCAGCGGCAACCTGACGGACTATCGCGGCGATTGGACCGTGAACATGACCATCATGCTCCTCATCATCTCCGGCGGGCTCGGCTTCTTCGTCCTCCGGGAGATCGCCGGGGGAGCGTCGGCCCTGGTTCGCCGCCGGCGCTTCCGCTTCTCGCTCCACTCGAAGCTCGTTTTCGTCATGACGGGAGCCCTCATCATCATCTCCGCCGGCCTCCTGCTTTGGCTCGAGCACGCCGGATCCATGAACGGCTATACCCTCCGGGAGAAGGCCCTGAGCCGCGACCTTCCAGGTCGTGACAGCCCGGACGGCCGGTTTCAATACCGTGGACATCGCGGCTTATACGTCGGCTTCCGCTTTCCTGCTGATGCTGTTGATGTTCGTCGGCGCCTCGCCCGGCTCGACGGGGGGCGGCGTCAAGACCAGCGCCGTGGGCGTCATCCTCGCCTTCCTCCGGTCGAAGATCCGGGCCAGGGAATCGACCTCCCTGTTCCGCCGGACGATCCCGGCCGACGACGTCACGAAAGCCTATACCGTCATTTCCCTGGCCATGAGCCTCGTCTTTTTCGTCACGTTCGTCATGCTTCTCGACCAGCCGGGGCTCGGCCTCAAGGAGGTCCTCTTCGAGGTCTTTTCGGCCTTCGGCACGGTCGGGCTGTCCCTGGGCATCACCCCCGAGTTGACGCCCGTGAACAAGGCCGCCCTCATCCTGACGATGTACGTCGGCCGGGTCGGCCCGGTGACCCTGCTCTACGCCTTCAGCCGGTATCGGGCCGCCGGGCGATTCGAATACGCCGAAGAGAGCGTGATGATCGGATAGCCCCATGAAAAGGAGTCCTCTGCCATGAAGTTCGCCGTCATCGGGTACGGGAGTTTCGGGTCTAACGTGGCCAAGACCCTGTTCGAGAAGGGTCACGAGGTCCTGGTCATCGACAAGGACCGGGAGAACGTCACGGCCGCCAAGGATTTTGCGACGAACTCCGTGGTGACGGATTCGGCCGTGAAGGAGAACCTCGAGGCCCTCGGGCTCAAGGACATGGACGTCGTCGTCGTCAGCCTGGGCCACGAGATGGAGGCGTCCATCCTCACGACGCTTTACCTCCGCGAGCTCGGCGTGAAACGGATCCTGACCAAGGCCCTGTCCGACGACCACGCCAAGGTCCTCGAGGCCGTCGGGGCCACGGAGGTCATCTACCCGGAAAAGGACATGGCCGTCCGGACGGCCCTCCGCCTGAGCTCGCCCAACATCCTCGAATACCTGCCCCTCAGCAACGGCATCACCATCCAGGAGATCGCCCCGCCGGCCCGGTTCATCGGGAAGACGCTCAAGGAGCTCGACCTCATCAACCGTTTCGGCGTCCAGGTCATCGCCGTCAAGGAGATCATCCCCGACAACGTCATCGTCATCCCGCGGGCCGACTTCGTCATCAAGGACAGCGACATCCTCGTCGTCATCGGCGAGGAGAAAGAGCTCGGCAAGATCTAGCATAAATCCCCCCTAAGCCCCCCTTTTTCAAAGGGGGGAGATCAGAAGGCCCCTTTCACGGGGCAACGTGCGCCGTATAAGGAACAACGTACGCTGGGCGCGGTGCGATGTACAAGGGACAACGTGCACTGGGTAGGTACGATGTACAAGGAACAACGCACGCTGGGCGAGGTGCGATGTGCAAGGAACGATATGCGCGGGACATGGGACAACGTACGCAGGGCAACGTGCGCCGTATAAGGAACAACGTACGTTGGGCGTGGTTCGCCGCACAAGGGACAACGCACGCTGGGCGCGGTGCGCGTACAAGGGACAACGTGCGCTGGGTAGGTACGACGGGGCTTCCCCCCTTTGTAAAAGGGGGGCTTAGGGGGGATTTCCGCCTTCACCTTCATCTTTATCGAACGAAACATCAGCCTTGTGCCGATTCCTTGACACGGGCGGTATGATGGGGGAGGATATCGAGGTATTCCCATGTTCAAAGCATCAGACCTGAAGAGGGGCGACGTCGTCGGGATCGACGGCGAGGCCCATATCGTCGAGACCATACGGGTCCAGAAGCCCTCGGCGCGCGGGGCGGTGACGCTCTACAAGTTCCGCTTCCGGAACCTGAAGTCGAAGCGCAAGGTCGACCAGGCCCTGCACGGCGACGACGTCCTGCCCGAGGCGGATTTCGAGAGGCGGCCCGCACAGTATCTCTACGGCGACGCGTCGAGCATCACCTTCATGGACCTGCAGGACTTCAGCCAGTTCACCTTCGCCAAAGAAGAGATCGAGGATGAATGGCCCTATTTGACCGAGGGGATCGAGGGGCTTTTGTCCCTTTCATCCGAAGGCCGTGTTCTCGGCCTGCAGCTGCCCTCGTTCATCGAGCTCAAGGTCGAGGAGACCCGCCCCTCGGTGAAGGGCGGCTCGATCAACGCGCGGACAAAGCCGGCCACATTGTCCACCGGGCTGATCGTTCAGGTCCCCGAGCATATATCCACCGGAGACCTCATTCGCGTGGACACCCGAACGGGAGAATATGCGTCCAAGGCCTGAGCCGGCGACCTTCCCCGCACACGACCCGGCGGCCGCCGCCGACCGATATCATGGAAAATAGGGGATACACCTATCCCGATCGCGTGCTCCGGTCGGACGGAGGCGTTTCCGTCGCGGCCTTTTATGCCCGTCACTATCCCCACTCGACCGAAGCGACGTGGCGGCAACGGATCGAAGCGGGGCAGGTCATTCTGAACGGACGGACGGCGACGCCGGACGCGGCCCTGACGAGGGGCGACCGTCTTGAATACCGCCGCCCGCCGTGGGTGGAGCCCGAGGCCCCGACGGAATTCGCAACATTATTCGAGGACGAGGATGTCCTTGTCCTGGCGAAGCCCTCGGGACTCTCCGTGCTTCCCGGCGGCCTGTTCCTGGAAAGAACCCTGCTGTACCTGGTGCGCGGACGTTACGGCGCCGGGTGCTCGCCGCTTCATCGGCTCGGGCGGGGCACCTCCGGGGCCATCCTCTTCACCCGTAACGCCCGGGCCGCGCGGTTGCTGGCGGCCGCCATGTATGACAGGCGCATCCGCAAGGTGTATCTGGCCCTGGCCTCGGGAACGGCGATGCCGGACGCATTCACGGTCGACGCGCCCATCGGGCCTGTCCCGTACCGGTATCCGACGAGCATCAACGCCTATCGCCCCGGCGGCCGACCGTCGATAAGCCACGTCCGCGTGATACGGCGACTTCCCGAAAAGAAGGCATCCCTCCTGGAAGTGACGATCCCCACGGGACGCCCCCACCAGATCCGCATTCACCTGAGCTATGCGGGATTCCCCCTGGTGGGAGATCCGCTCTACGGGCCGGGCGGACTTCCACGGGCCGACGGGGACGGCGAAGAGCCCGGCGCGCGCCCGGGCGAATGCGGCTACCTCTTACATTCCTGGAAGATCCGCTTTCCTCATCCGGAGCGCGGCGAAGACGTGGAGGTCGTGAGCCCTCCGCCCCCGGCTCTCGATCCGGATCCGGCCCCGTCTCCGAAATAGCCGGCGGCTCTAAGCGAGGGTCAAGGTCTCGTGGGCGAGGGATAGCAGTCCTTGCACCGGGACCCCGTAGGGACAGGCTCTCTGACAGGGGCCGGTGCAGTTCCGGCATGTGTCCGCCCTGTTCGCGGGCAGGGCCGCGTATTCGGCCATGGCGTATTTTTCCCGCCCCTGGGAATGAAAATAATGGTTGTAGCGCATGATCGTGTTGACCGGGACGCCCGCGGGGCATTGGGATTCGCACTGCCCGCAGGCGTGCCGGCAGTACAATTGTCCGAAGGTGGCCGCGTAGCGGGCGAGCTTATCCGCCCCGCCCTCATTCAATCTGGTCCCCGATAGGGAGACATAGGTCTCGAGGCTGTCATAGCTTCCGATGGTGCAGCAAACGGTGTTGACGTCCGGGTTGGCAAGAACGAACTGGTAGGCCGCCCTCCGGACCTCGGAGGTGTTCTTCAGGTCGAATTCCTTCTTGAAGCCTTCAGCCTGGTCCGCCACCCGTTTGAGCCGCTCGAGAAGGGCCGCCACGGAGGGGTCCCTTTTCTGACCTTTCTTTTCCCCGGCTTCGACATAGCTCTCGATGAACGCCAGGGTCCCCACCGGGTTGGCCTTCATGATCGTCGTCCCGATGTTCTTTTCCCTGCAGAGCTTCAGGAGACGGGAGCCCTGCTCCGTCTGGATAAAATTATAGACGAGGAGCACGACGTCGAACCGCCCGTCTTCGGCGGCCGCCGAGACGACCTGCTCCATCGTCTCGTTCACGTCGTTCCATTGCGCGCCGTGCTGGGACAGGCCGCAGAACCTGACCCGCCCCTCGGCCTTGAGCTCCCGGACGGCCTCGTGGAACCCTTCCGTCTTGAGCGCGGCCGTGGTCGGGGGGCAATGGATCTGAAGGCAATCGATATATTCGGTCTGGAGCCTCTCGAGGCATTTCCGCGCCCGGCCCAGGAGACCCGCTTTGGAGAAGTCCTTTCCCAGGCCCAGCTTGGTCGTGATGAACACGGATTTCCGGTCGCGACGCTTGAGGGCCTTGCCGATGGCCGCTTCGACCTGGCCGTTGACGTAGTTCTCCGCGGCGTCGATATAATTGATCCCGCTGTCGAACGCGGCTTCGATCAGGGAAGGGTCGGTGGCTTCGCCTCCGCCGAACCCGATATCCGATACCTTGAATCCTGTGCGCCCGAGGACACGGTACTCCCTTATTTTCGGCCGGGATGCCGCCTCCTGTGGCGGGACTTCGCCGAAAAAAGGATTTCCCTTTCGGGGAAAAACGCCTCCCGCCAGCGCGGCCGCCGAACAACCCAGAAACCGGCGCCTGTTGAGATTGCTCATGCGTGAGACTCCCTTCGTGCCCTGGCCATAGGACGGACATTATCTCCGGAGGCCGAAGAACCGGTCAAGCGCTTTTTTCGGTTCTTCTCCAGGTTCCGGGGTCTGGGGTCAAGGGGCGGACTCCGAACCCCGGGACGCGCACCCCGAGCCGGGAATTCCTTCAGGCACAAAAAGAAACGGAACATGCGACCCGGACCCCCGCCGCTTTGACATTGGGCAACCGGCCTGATATCGAAACCGGACCGGTCGCGATTTCGTAGGATATACCGTGGACGCCTGGAAAAGAACCTTCATCGTCATCTGGGCCGGACAGCTGTTCTCCACGCTGAGCAGCTCCGTCGTCGGCTACGCCGTCGTTTTCTGGCTGAGCATCGAAACGGGGTCGGCGGAGGTTCTGGCCTTTTCCTTTATCGCGACGTTCCTGCCCCATCTTCTCCTGGGCCCCTTCACGGGAGTCCTCATCGACCGTTGGGACCGGAAGAGGGTCATGATCACGGCTGATCTCTTCATCGCGGCCTGCACCGCCGTCATGGCCGCCCTGTTCGCCTTCGGCGAGGTCCGCATCCCCTACCTCTACGTCCTTCTCGCCCTTCGCTCCCTGGGCGGCGCCTTCCACGTTCCCGCGATGCAGGCGTCCGTTCCCCTGCTGGCCCCGGAGTCCCAGCTCATGCGCGTCGCCGGGGTCAACCAGGTCATCACCTCCACAAGCACCATCGCCGGCCCGGCGCTGGCCGCCCTTCTCATCAACGTCTTCGATATGACCTACGCCCTTCTGTTCGACGTGCTCGGGGCCGCCATCGCCGTCGTCTCGCTCGTCCTGGTCCGCATCCCGAGACCCCCGAAAAAGGCGGACGCGCCCCCGCCCCGCGTTTTCCGCGAGATGAAGGAGGGCCTGCGGGAGGTCTACAGCCGGCCCGGATTGCTGTGGCTGTTCGTTTTCGTGCTCCTCGTCACCTTCTTCATCTTTCCGCTCTCGGCCCTCTTTCCGCTGATGACCACGAAGCATTTCGCGGGGGGAACCACCCAGATGAGCATCGTCGAGATCGCCTGGGGACTGGGGATGCTCTTGGGCGGGGTCATCCTGGGCGTCCTGAAGCAGAGGGCCAACAAAGTCGTCCTTATCAATATCACCTATCTCGTCCTCGGGGCCGTTTTCTTCGCTTCCGGACTCCTCCCTCCGACGGGATTCGGGCTGTTCGTGAGCCTGACCCTCGTCGGCGGCGTGGCCGGCGCCGTTTACGGCGGCGCGTTCACGGTCGTGGTCCAGACCTCCGTCGATCCGGCCGCCCTGGGCCGCGTGTTCTCCATCTACGGGAGCATCATGCTGGCGCCCGCGATGTTCGGACTTCTGCAGACCGGCTTCATCGCCGACCGGATCGGGCTCATCAACGTCTTTCTCATCACGGGGACGGCGCTGGCTCTCCTGGGGGCCGTGTCTTTCTTCGTCCCGCCGATCCGGCGGATGATCCGGGACGGCGGCGCCGGGGCCCGCCACGATGGGGCCGAGGAAGCTGTGTGTCCGTAGCGGGGATGCTCGGGGCTTCGGTCAGCTGACGAAGATCAGCTTCTTCAGAATATCCAGCGCGACCTGCTTGGCCAGGCGGCCGCTCTCCTTGGTCGGACCGACGCAGGAGGGACAGCCGTCCTTGCAGGGGCAGATCTCGATGGTCTTGAGGCCGTGCTCGAGGAGCCTCTTCTCGAGCAGGAACAGGGCGGGGCTCAGGCCGATGCCGCCGGGGAAGTTGTCGTAGATGAAGATGTTGGGCTCGAAATCCTCGGTCGCGACCGCCGGGCCCTCGTCGCCCGCGCCCGCCCGGGCCGCGAGCTCCCGGGGCGGCAGGGATTCGCCGGTCGAGTTGTCGCCGATGGAGACCCCGATGTCGTGGACGTCGCACATCAGGAACAGCGGCGCGAGGTGGTGGAGAAGGTACGAGAGGCCGAAGACGCCGTTGACGCGCTGTTCCGGCGTATAGTCGAGGGTCTGGAGGACGTCCGAGGGCACGGTCAGCCACCAGGCCGTCGTGTGCATCTCGTTCTGCGGCAGGCTCAGGTCGCCGGCCCCGACGTTCTCCCCCGTGTGGAACTTGATCTTCTTGAAGCCCACGACCTGGGTCGCGACGTGGACCTCGCCGTGGGCGACGCGGGCCCTGCCGTGGACGGCCTTGTCGAACTGGTCCAGGATCTTGATCTTGGTGTAGTCGATGGCGTCGGTGTAATAGTCGACGTCGGTCTTCTTGACGTAGGCCTTGCGCTGTTCGTAGTCCAGCTTCTCGACATAGTACTGCTCGCCCTCGCACATGTAGATGGCCTTCTCGTGGAGCGTCGTCAGGGCGGAGCTGAAATCCACCTCGGCGATGACCCGCGCCTTCCCGGTCTGGTCGACGACGACGAAGTTGTCGGAGCTGATGCTCCGCAGGCTCACCCCGTCGGCCGGGTAGGCGTCGGAGGTCCAGTACCACTTGTCCTTCGAATGGTGGAGGAGCTTCTCCTCCTCGAGGAACTTCAGGATCTCGCCGATCTCCATCGTCCCGAACTTCTCCCCCTCCTGGAAGGGGAGCTCGAAGGCCCCGCACTCGATGTGGCTGACCAGGATGGAGAGGTTGTCCGGGTTGATGAGGGCGTTCTCCGGGGGGCTCGTGAAGAAGTAATCCGGGTGGTTGACGATGAACTGGTCGAGGGGCGAGCTCGAGGCGACGAGGACCGCCGCCGAGCGGCCCGTCTTGCGGCCGGCGCGCCCCGCCCTCTGCCAGGTCGAGGCGATGGTGCCGGGATAGCCGGCGAGCACGGCGACGTCGAGCGTGCCGATGTCGATGCCGAGCTCGAGGGCGTTGGTCGAGACGACGCCGAGGATCTTCCCCTCGCGGAGGCCCTTCTCGATCTCGCGCCGGACCAGGGGCAGGTAGCCGCCGCGGTAGCCGCGGATGAGCCCCTCGTCCTTGATGGTCTTCTCGATGTCCTGCTTGAGGTAGGTAAGGAGGACCTCGGTGGTGAGCCGGCTCTGGGCGAAGACGATGGTCTGGAGGTTGTGCTGGAGGAAGATCGCGGCGATGCGCCGGGATTCGTTGACGTAGGAGCGGCGGATGCCCAGGGCCTCGTTGACGATGGGCGGCGTGTAGAAGACGAAATGCTTCTCGCCTCGGGGCGCGCCGTTATCGTCGACCAGGGTCACCGGGGCCTCGATCATCTTCTCGGCCATCTCCTTCGGGTTGGCGATGGTCGCGGTGCACAGGATGAACTGCGGGTTCGAGCCGTAGAAGGCGGCGACGCGCTTGAGGCGGCGGAGGATGTTGGCCAGGTGACTGCCGAAGATGCCGCGGTAGTTGTGGAGCTCGTCGATGACGATGTATTTCAGGTTCTCGAACAGCTTGATCCACTTCGTGTGGTGCGGCAGGATGCCGCTGTGGAGCATGTCCGGGTTGGTCAGGATGATATGCCCCTGGGCCCGGATGGCCCGGCGGGCGTCCTGCGGCGTGTCGCCGTCGTAGGTGAAGATGCGGAGCTCGGAGGGGAGGAGTTTCGTGGTCTCGTCAAGCTCCGCCCGCTGGTCCTGGGCCAGGGCCTTGGTCGGGAAGAGGTAGATGGCCCGGCTCGATGGGTCGCGGATGATGGCGTCCAGAACGGGGAGGTTGTAGCAGAGCGTCTTCCCCGAGGCGGTGGGCGTGACGACCGCGATGTTTTGGCCTCCCCGCAGGGCTTCCCACGAGCTCCTCTGATGGGAATATAGTGAGGCGTACCCTTTCTTCTTGAGGGCCGCGACCAGGGTGGGCTCGGCGTCGTCCGGGTAATCCGCGGTCCGGGCCTCCCGGGCGGGCAGGTGCTTTATCGCCGTGATGGAATCGTTCTTGAGGCTCAGGGCCTGAAGGAGCTCGAGGGACTTGAGAAGGTCTTCTTCCCGGGACATGTCGGGTTCATCTTAGCCGAACGCCGCGGTCGGGTCAATGAATCCGCGGGCGGGGCGCCGCGCGCCCTTCAGGCCAGCAGGCGGGCCAGGCGCGCCACGCCTTTCCGGAGGTCGTCCGCCGGCGCGTAGGAAAAGTTCAGCCTCAGCTCGTTCCGCCGCTCCGCCCCGGTCGGGTAGAACTTGCTCCCGGGGATATAGGCCACGCCGGCCTTGACCGCCTTTCCGAAGAGAACGTCGGTGTCCATCCCTTCCGGGCACGTGACCCAGATGAAGAGCCCGCCCTCGGGCTCCGTCCACCGGATGTGGGGCGGCATCGTCTCCTTCAGCGCGGACAGGATGACGTCCCGCTTCGCGCGATAGAGTCCCCGGATGAGCTCGAGATGCCGGCCCATATATCCGCGTTCGAGAAAGCGGGCGACCACTCTTTGGCCGACCCCCTCGGGCGAGAGGGTGATCTTCTGCGCCCACCGGGCCATGGCCTCGATAAGGACGGGCGGACCTACGGCGAACCCCAGCCGCAGGCCGGGGCCGAGGATCTTGGAGAAGGACTTGCAGATCGTGACGGTGCGGTCGTCGCCGAACTCCGAGCGGGCCAGGTTCCAGAGGCTCCCGAGGCGGGGGCCGTAGAAGCGGAGCTCGCGGTACGGTTCGTCCTCGAGGATGAGGACGCCTTCCTCGCGCGCGACGCGGATGAGCTCCAGCCGCCGGGCCAGGCTCATCGTCCGGCCGCTCGGATTCTGGAAATCGGGGATGGCATAGATGAACTTGACGGCCTTGCCCCGGGCCCTCATGGCGGCGATGGTCTCCCGGACGCGGTCGACGAGAAGCCCTTCTTCGTCCATGGGGACGGGCGCGAGCTCCGCCCCGCAGGCTTCCAGGGCGACCAGGGACCCGCTGAAGGACGGCCCTTCGCAGACGACGACGTCCCCGGGGTCGATGACCGACCGGGCGAACAGGTAGATGGCGTTGGTCGTCCCGTCGGTGATGATGAGCTCGTCCGCTCCGACCCCGGCCTCGCCTTCGTAAAGGTTGATCTCGCGCTTGAGGAGAGGGTCGCCCTCGGACGGGCCGTACTGGAGGACGTCCGCGCCCTCGGTCGCGACCACGTCATGGAACAGGCCGGCCAGAAGGTCCGAGGGGAAGGACTCGGGGCTCGGCAGGCCGCCGGCCAGAGAGACCATTCCATCGACGCCTTTCGTCATCTTCAGCATCTCGCGGATGAACGAGACGGACATCGTGCGGGTCGTCCGGGACAGGATCTCGTCTGGGAAAGCCATGTCGGCGCCTCCTCGGTTACGGACCTCATTATAACAGATTCCCGGGAAGCCCGGCACGCCGCGGGCCCGCCGTCCGGGATGAAGGGGCCGCGGATATGATAGAATGTATAGTTATGCTCCAGGAGATAAGGGTCCGTAAGGCCGCCCAGCACAACCTGAAGCGGATCGACGTCGATCTGCCCAGGAACCGGCTCGTCGTCGTCACGGGCCCGAGCGGCTCGGGAAAGTCCTCCTTCGCCTTCGATACCCTGTTCGCCGAGGGCCAGCGCCGCTACATCGAGTGCCTCTCGACCTACGCCCGCCAGTTCATCGAGCAGATGGAGAAACCGGAGGTCGAGTCCATCGAGGGCCTTTCGCCCTCGATCTCCATCGATCAGAAGACCATCTCGACGAACCCCCGCTCGACGGTGGGCACGATCACCGAGGTCTACGACCTGCTCCGCCTGCTCTTCGCCAGGGCCGGGACGCCCCACTGCCCCGGTTGCGGGAAGGAGGTCATCCCCCAAACCCCGGGCCAGATCCTCGCGAGGCTCCTCACCGCGTTCCGCGGCCAGAACGTCAAGATCCTCGCTCCCGTGGTCAAAGGCCGGAAGGGGGAATATCACCGGCTCTTCGAACGCCTCCGGAAGAAGGGCTTCCTCCGCGTCCGCGTCAACGGCACGATATACGACCTCGAGGATCCCATTCCCCTGGAAAAGACCCGCAAACACACGGCCGAGGTCCTCGTCGACGAGGTCCGGGTCTCCGAGACCTCGCGCCGCCGGCTGGCCGAGGCCGTCGGCAAGGCCGTCGAGGTCTCCGAGGGCGAGGTCCTCGTCGTCAACGGCTCGGGGCGCGAGCACTATTTTTCGCTGAGGCTCCGGTGCCCCGCCTGCGAGATCAGCCTTCCCGAGCCCGAGCCCCGCAATTTCTCCTTCAACACCCCCTACGGGGCCTGCCCCGAATGCCACGGCCTGGGATACCGGACCGCGGAGAACGAGTGGGGGGGGGTCGAGCTGACCGATAATGTCTGCCCCGCCTGCGGGGGCGCCCGGCTCAAGAAGGAAAGCCTGATGGTCAAGGTCCATGGCCGGAACATCATCGAGCTCGCCGATCTGCCCATCGGTCGCCTGATGGAGGAAGCGGGGAGCTTCGTCTTCCCGCCCGCCCTGAAAGAGGTCGCCGGCAAGATCGTCAGGGAGATCCGGGACCGCCTCGAGATCATGGACCGGCTCGGGATGTCCTATCTCCAGCTGGGACGGCCGACCGTCTCCCTCTCGGGCGGGGAGGCCCAGACGGGTTCGGCTCGCCGCCCAGGTCGGCGCCGGTCTGAGGGGAGTCCTTTACGTCCTGGACGAGCCGACCATCGGGCTCCACCAGAGGGACAACGGCCGCCTGATCTCGATGCTCAAGGGCCTGCGGGACGCCGGGAATACCGTCGTCGTCGTCGAGCACGATGAGCAGACGATCCGGGCCGCCGACCACATCCTGGACCTCGGCCCCGGAGCCGGCGAAGGGGGAGGATTCAAGGTGGCCGAAGGCACGCTCGCCGGGATCCTGGGATCCCCGGATTCCCTCACGGCCCAATATCTCCGCGGCGAGAAGCGCGTCCCCGTCCCCGCGTCGCGGCGGCGCCCGACGGACTGGTTGACCGTACACAAGGCGACCGAGCACAACCTCAAGGGGATGGACGTCCGGCTCCCCTTGTCCGTAATGACGGCCGTCACCGGGGTCTCCGGCTCGGGGAAAAGCACGCTCGTTCACGACATCCTCTACAAGAGCCTCGTCAACTCGCTCTACAAGGCCGGGCACAAGGCCGGGGCCCACGCCGGCATGACCGGGGCGGACCGGATCGACAAGGTCATCTCGGTCGACCAGAAACCCATCGGCAGGACCCCGCGCTCCAACCCGGCGACCTACACGGGGCTCTTCACGGCCCTGCGCGAGCTCTTCGCGCGAACGCCCGAGGCCCGGGCCCGGGGATTCGGTTCCGGCCGGTTCAGCTTCAACGTCAAGGCCGGACGGTGCGACGAGTGCCAGGGGGCCGGCGTCCGCAAGATCGAGATGCACTTCCTGCCCGACGTCTTCGTCACCTGCGATCGCTGCGGGGGCAAGCGATACAACAAGGAGACCCTGGCGGTGACCTACAAGGGCCGGAACATCGCCGATTTTCTCGCGATGACCGTGGACGAGGCCTTCGAATACCTGAAGGCCGATCCCTCCCTGAAACGGAAGCTCGCCACGCTGAAGCGCGTGGGGCTGGGATATGTCCGCCTCGGGCAGCCGGCGCCGACGCTCTCGGGAGGGGAGGCTCAGCGCATCAAGCTGACCAAGGAGCTGGGGCGGAAGGGCACGGGCCGGACCCTCTACCTCCTGGACGAGCCGACGACCGGGCTCCATTTCGACGACGTCCGCAAGCTTCTCGAGGTCCTCGCGGAGCTCGACGGGGATGGGGAACACGGTCCTCGTCATCGAGCACAACCTTGATGTCATCAAGTTTTGCGATTATATTATTGACCTCGGGCCCGAGGGGGGCGAGGACGGCGGGCGGATCGTCGCCCAGGGGACGCCCGAAGAGGTCGCTGCCGTCGAGGCCTCCCACACGGGCCGCTTCCTCCGGAAGGCGCTGGCCGGGGAATCCGCCGGCGGGAAGGACGGCTGAGGCACCATGGCGTTCAAGGATATCGCGGGCAACGACCGGGTCAAGCACGTCCTGCGGATGGCCCTCTCGAGGCACCGGCTCCCCAATTCCCTCCTGTTCTCCGGGCCGGCGGGCGTGGGCAAGACCGCGACGGCGGTGACCGTGGCCAAGGCCCTGAACTGCGAGACCCGCGAGGACGACGCCTGTGACGCGTGCCCGTCCTGCCGGGCGATCAACGAGGCCTTCCAGGACCCGGAGAAGCAGGGCCTCGCGCCGGACGTCATGTTCGTCGATATCGAAGAGAGCAAGAAGAAGATCGCCATCGACCAGATCCGGCTCCTCAAGCAGATGGCCTACCTCAGGCCGATGACCTCCAGAACCCGGGTCTTCATCGTACAGGGAGCGGACGCCATGAGCGAGGACGCTTCCAATTCCATCCTGAAGGTCCTCGAGGAGCCTCCTCCCGCCTCGACCCTCATCCTGGTCACGGAAAGACCGCACCTCGTCCTGCCCACGATACGCTCCCGGTGCCGGATCCTGGAATTCTCCCTCGTCGCCCGGGAGGAGATCGTGCGGGCGCTCGTCGCGGCGGGCCAGCCCGCCGACCGGGCCAAGCTCCTCGCCTTCCTGGCCAACGGCAGTATGGAGAGCGCCCTCGAGCGGGACTGGGACGAGGTCCTCGAAGGCCGGCAGGGGGCCTGGGAGATGTTCCGCGCCCTGCTTGCGGGAAACGGGGGATCCGATTTCCTGAACGCCTTCGCTTTCGTCACGCGGGCCATGGGCGGGGACGAGCTCCGGCGGACGCTGGAGCTGTTCGCTTCCTTCGCCCGGGACGCTATCCTGGTCAGGGAGGGCGGGGACGACCGGTTCCTGCTCAATCCCGACCTCGGGGAGGAGCTCCGGGCGGCGGCGGAGCTCACGAACCTCCCGCGGCTCCAGGCGTGCCTGGCCTCCGTCGACGCGGCCCTCGCCGGGATGGACAGGAACCTGAACCTCAACCTTCTGGCGGCCGCGTTCTATTCAAGTTTCGGGGAAATGCCACATGTCTGAAATCATTTGTCTGTTATCCGAATCGACGGGGAGGGTCATCCGCGCCCATAAGGGCGAGGAGCCCCTGAACCGCGGCGATTACTGCATCGTGGAGTCGGAGCACGGCGGGGACCTGGCCGTCGTCGTCGACGACGCGAGCCCGGTCTGCTGTTATGCCCGGGCGGCCCTGCAGGCGGTCCAGATCATCCGGAAGGCGACCGAAGAGGACCGGCGGAAGTTCGCCTGGCTCCGGGAAAAGGAGGAGCGGGCCTTCGAGCTTTGCCTCCAGAGGATCAAGGCCCGGAACCTGCCGATGAAGCTGGTCTCCGTGCGCTACTTCTTCAACGAAAAAAAGGGGATCTTCTACTACACCGCGGACGGCCGGATCGATTTCCGCCAGCTCGTCAAGGACCTGGCCAAGGAACTGAGGATGAGGATCGAGATGCGCCAGGTCGGCGTCCGGGACGAGGCCAAGATGATCGGCGGCTTGGGAACGTGCGGCCGGACGCTCTGCTGTGCGACCTTCATGAAGACGTTCGAGCCCGTGACCATCCAGAAGGCCCGGAAACAGCAGATCGTCATCAACCCGACGAAGATCTCCGGCCTCTGCGGGCGGCTGATGTGCTGTCTGGCTTTCGAGGAGCAGACCAAGGGCCGGCTCTACATCGAGGACATGGAAGAGCACGCCATCGAGGATTAGCTCCTTCCGGTTCGGGGTTTGCCTGGAGGAGGTCGCCTGAAGGTTGGGCCAAAAGCGTATCCGGGGCGAGGAGGTCCGCCCCGTAAACCCCAGTATTATCGGACCGGAGACACGCCCGACTTGTCTAGAGCTTAATCCCCCATCCCCCTTGGAATTCAAGGGGCGAGCCGTCAGCGTCTCCGGTAGTGGATGGAAGGGGGGCCCATCGCTCTTGCGATGGGGGAACCTGCCTGCAGGTTCCCGGGTCTGGGGTCAAGGGGCGGCCTCCGAACCCCCGGGACGCGCGCTCCGAGCCGGGAATTCCTTAATACGCGAAAAGAAGGGCACTGCGCCTAATACCTTTGGCGGCGCAGATAACGGCCCTGAGGTCTTAGTGGGTGATCGTGAACTGGACCCGGCTGGAGACGGCGATGAGGGTGCCCTGCGGGGAGAAGGCCTTGACCTGCCAGGAGTACTTCGTGCCGGTCGTCATCATGGCCTTGACGTCGTCCGGAAGGCTGAGCCGGCTGTCCCGGGTCGTGGTCTTCCAGAGGAGCTTGCCGTTGTAGATGGAGACCTGGTATTCCACGTCCGTGCCGAGCGCCCTCCATTCGAAATAGGCGGGCACGGAGCCGATGTCGATGACGGGGGAGATGAGGGTCAGGGAACTGCCGCGGACCGTTTCCTCCCCGTTCAGCACGAACTCGGGGAGAGGCGGTGCGGAAGAGGGGGGTGACGGTGAGGACGGCGACGAGCAGGGCGGCGGCGGCTCCGGCGAGAGCCCACTGGCGGGGCGTGAAGACCACGAAGGCCCTGTCGTACCAGGCGGCCTTCCTCGTCTCGATGGCGGGACGTTCCTCGGCGGCGAACACGGACCGGTCGCGCTTCAGGACGCCGATGACCTCTTCGCGTTCGGTGAGCCTGGCAAAACAGGGAGCGCAGTTGAAGTAGTGTTCCTCGAATTCCCCGGTTTCCTTCTCGCCCAGCTTCCCGAGGAGATATTTGTCGATCTGGCCTTCATACTGGCATGTCTTCATTTCCGCCACCTTTCCTTGATTTCAACCCTTTAGTCGCCCGGGAAAGGGGAAAATGGAAAAAAACTCATCTTTTTATGTCCTTTTTGATGAGTTTCAGGGCGTAGTTGACCCGCTCGCTCACCCTCCGGGGGGGGATTCCAAGCCTCTTGGCCACCTCCTCCCGGGGCAATTCCTTATAGTAATAGAGGTAAAGGACCTCCCGGAACTTCGGTTTGAGCCCCTTGACGAGCTCGGCGATGCGCGCGGCCCGCTCCTGGGCCTCGACCGCCTCTCCGGGGTCGGGGAATGGAGCGGGTTCGGGGGCGTGCCTCAGGACCTTGGTCTTCTCCCGGATGTGGTCGACGATCCGGCGGCTTGTGATGGTATAGATGAACGTCCCAATGGAGGATTCGCCCCGGAACTCCCCGTTCCGGACCTTTTCGATGACCTGGGTGATGATCTCGTTGGCGACGTCCTCCCAGTCCGGCGTGGCTCCCCCGAGGGCCTTCCGGACACGGAAGGACACGATGGGCCTGAACTTGAGGACGAGCTCGTCCAGGTCGACGGCGGTTCTGTTCTCGGTCACGGCCGTATTATAAAGGGAGCGAAAAAAGTTAACAAGCCGTGATTTGTTGTCAATTTTTGTATCCTTCGGGCGACTAACATTTTGCTCGATGAAAGGACGCATGCCCATGATCGAAACAGAATCCTCCAGGAAGTCGATGGAACGGAGTTGTCTCGTGATCAGGGACGAACAGGAATTCTGCCTTTACATCGAGTCGCGCCTCAGGGAAGAGGGCTTCGAGCTCGTCGAGACCAGCCCGATCGCGTGCTGGAGCCCCATGCTGAGCGCCGGAGCCTTCTAAACCCCCGAACGACAGGGCCTCCCCCCGGATCAAGGAAATGGAAAGGGAAAAACGCCTCGTGCTCGTCGACGTCAACGGCTCCCGGACCAGTTTCTATGTTTCCCCGTCGGCCCGATCCTCGGAACCTCAGGGCCAGGACTCCGAGAGCGGCGCGTTTTCCCGCGCCTCCCGCCCCCTTGGGAATGGAACCTACTTCAATTCCCGCCTGGTCGGACTTCTCGCGGCCGCGGCCGGAGGCAAAGAGACCGAAGGGCACGCCCGGTTCGTGGCCGCCTATACGGCCATCCTTGCCGATGCCCTCGGCCTCCGGGACCGGCGGACCCTCGGCGGCTTGGAGCGCGGCGCCCTCCTTCACGACATCGGAAAGGCGGGGGTCCCCGCCACGATCCTGGACAAGCCGGGCCCGCTGACACCCGTCGAGAGGGAGATCGTCAGGGGACACCCCGTCTTCGGTTACAGGATGATCGAAGGCCTCGGCTTCCTTGAAGAAGCCGGGGAGATCGTCCTCTGCCACCACGAGAGGTTCGACGGGACCGGCTATCCGCGCGGGCTCACGGGGCGGAAGATCCCTCTTTCGGCCCGGGTCTTCGCGCTGGCCGACACTCTGGATGCCATTACCTCCGACCGTCCCTATCGCAGGGGAAGAAGTTTCGAAGAGGCCTTCCATGAGATCGGGCGGGCGAGCGGGGGGCAGTTCGACCCCGCCGTCGTGAGCGTCTTCCTGTCCATCCCCGCCGCCGTCTGGCGGCAGGCCAGAGCCGGGGTGAGACTGCAGGGCTTGCCGCTTTCGATCAACTGAGAGATCTCCCCGGAAATCCCCCCCAGCCCCCCTTTTACAAAGGGGGGTAAGTCACCGGGAGCCCCGCCTTATTTTCCCTTTTGTAAAAGGTGACTGCATGCGGAACTTCTTATTGGCCCCCCTTTATGAAAAGGAGCGCTAAATAGGGAACCTCATGTTGGTCCCCCTTTATAAAAGGGGGACTGCATGGGGGATTTCTTGATGTCCCCCTTTATGAATAGGGGTAATGGGGATCTCTTATCCCCCATAGGGGGACTACAGGGGGATTTCTTGATGGTCCCCCTTTATAAAAGGGTGACTACATGGGGATTCTTTATGGTCCCCCTTTAAGGCTTAGGGGGATTTCTTGATGGTCCCCCTTTATAAAAGGGGGACTACAGGGGGATTTAATCGTCCCGGGCCTTGCGCCGTTCCTGGTCTTTCAGGTAGGACTTGGCGTCGACGAGGATCTCGCGGGCCTTGCTGCCCTCCGAGTGGCCGATGATCCCCTCGTTCTCCATCTGGTCGATGATGCGCGCCGCCCGGGCGTAGCCGAGCTTCAGGCGCCGCTGAAGGTAGGAAGCCGAAGCCTGCCCGGTGAGGAGCACGAGCTCGAGCGCCTTGTCGTAGAGCTCGTCCTTCTCCCCGAACTCGTCCCAGAGCTGGTCGATGTCCCCCTTGACGGCCTCGACGATGCGCTCGTCGTACTCGGGCGTGCCCTGTTCCTTGGCGAACTTGACGAGCCGCTTGACCTCGGGGATGGAGATGTAGGCGCAGTGGAGCCGCATCAGGCGGGGAAAGTTCGGCGGCAGGAAGAGCATGTCTCCCAGCCCGAGCAGTTTGTCGGCCCCCACGGCGTCGAGGATGATCCGGGAGTCGATCTTGGACGGGACGCGGAAGGCGATGCGGCAGCCGAAATTGTTCTTGATCGTCCCCGTGATGACGTCGATCGAGGGCCGCTGGGTGGCCATGACGAGGTGGATGCCGACGGCCCGGGCCAGCTGGGCCAGGCGGGTGATGCTGCTCTCGACCTCCTGGGCGCTGACCATCATCAGCTCGGCCAGCTCGTCGATGATGATGACGATATAGGGGAGGGGCTTGAGGAGCTTCTTCTCCTCTTCGGTCAGCTTCCCCTTCTTCTCCTTGAGCGTCTGTTCCACGGCCTTGTTGAACTGGACGATGTCCCGGACCTTCATCTGGCCGAGGAGCCTCAGCCGCTCCTCCATCTTCCGGACGGCGTCGAACAGGATGAAGCCCGCCTTCTTGGGGTCGTTGATGACCGGGGCGAGGAGGTGCGGGATGCCTTCGTAGAGCGAGAACTCGAGCCGCTTCGGGTCGATGAGCAGGAGCTTGACCTCGTCGGGGGTCGCCTTGTAGAGGATGCTGGCGATGATGGCGTTGAGGGCGACGCTCTTGCCCGACCCGGTGGCCCCGGCGATGAGGAGGTGGGGCATCGCGGCCAGGTCGGTGATATAGACCTCGCCGTGGACGTTCTTTCCCAGCGCGATGGTCAGCTTCGAGGGCGAGTTGAGGAACTTCTCCGACTGGATGATGTCCCGGAGCTTGATGACCTCGCGCTTGTTGTTGGGGATCTCGACGCCGAGCGAGGACTTGCCGGGGATCCTCTGGATCCGGACCGATTCGGCCTCGAGGGCGAGGGACAGGTCCTCCGTGAGGTTGGCCACCTGGGAGACCTTGATGCCGGGGTCGGGGAACAGCTCGTAGGTCGTGATGACGGGTCCGGGATGGTATTCCCGGACCTCGCCGGCCACGTTGAACTCCTTGAGCTTCTCCTCGATCCGGCGCTTCTTTTCGTAGAGCTCGTTCTTGTCGATCTTCTCCGAAGGCTTGCCCGGCTCGAGGAGGCTGAAGGGCGGGAAGTTGTAGTCGCCCTGCTTGCCGAGGTCGGGAAAGAGAAGGGCCTCGGGGGGCGGGGGACCGGCGGGCGCCGAAGGCGACTTGGCCTTCTTCTTCCGGGCCTCCTTCTCCTGCCTCTTCCTCTCCTTTTCCCGTTCCTTCTCCCGGCGCCGGGCTTCCTTGCCGTCAACGGCCCCTTCGTCTTCGGCCGACTTGTCCGCCGGGACCGCGGCCGCGGCGGCCCATTTTTTGGTGACCTTTTCCCGGCGTTTTTCCCGTTCCTTGGTCTTCCGGTATCGCGTGACCTTGATCGTGACGTCCTGGAACGCCGAATCGAACGCCTTCCGGGAGAGCCGGGCCGTCCGGGCGAGCGACCATCGGGTGGAGAACAGGAGAAAGAGGGCGAGGGCGGCAAGAAGAAGGATGAGCGAGCCGGCGTGGTTGAGGTAGCCGACGAGGACGGAGGACAACAGGTCGCCCAGGACGCCTCCCGCCCGGATCTCGGCCTTTCCCCACGGGAAGCTTCCGAGGAGCAGGAAGAGCAGAGGGCAGAGGATGAGGAGGAGGATCAGGATCCCGGCCGTCCGGACCAGGAGCCTGGAACGCCCGTCGGGGAGGATGGCCTTGATCCCGACGAAACCGAAGCCGAACGGGACGAAAAAGGCCATGAGGCCGAGGAACTGGAGCAGGGACTCCGCGAAATGCGCGCCCGCCCGGCCGGCGTAATTGTGAACGCCGTGCCCGGACTCGAGGGAATTGGCCCAGGACGGGTCCCGGGAATCGTAGCTCGCCAGGCTGAGGAAGGCGAAGATGGCGATGAAGATCATGAGGACGGCAACGATCTCGGCGGCCAGGCCCGGTTTCCGCTTTTCCGGGCGCGACGAGGCGCCGTTCCGCTTCGCCGGGGCGCGTTTCATGGACCGAATTATATCACAACCCAACTCTGGGCAGGAACGCGGGCCTGTGGTATAAGAATCTTCGTGGTAATCTTGGGAATCTCGGCCTTTTATCATGACAGCGCCGTGTGTCTCGTCAGGGACGGCGCCGTCATCTACGCGGCCCAGGAGGAGCGGTTCTCGCGCCGGAAGCACGACCCGGGATTCCCGGAAAAGGCCCTGGCCGATGGCCTCCGATACACGGGGATGTCCATCACCGACATCGACCTGGCCGTTTTTTACGAGAAGCCCTTTCTCAAGCTGGACCGGCTGTTCTCGACCTATATGCAGTTCGCCCCCCGCGGGATCCGGAGCTTTCTCAAGGCGATCCCCGCCCTGGTCCAGGAGAAGCTGTTCCTCCGGGATGTCATCCGCGAGAGGTCGGGGCGAAAGGACCTCAAGGTCCTCTTCACCACCCATCACGAGGCCCATATCGCCTCGGCGTTCTATCCCTCGCCCTTCCGGGAAGCGGCCGTCATCACGGTCGACGGGGTCGGGGAGTGGGACACCCTGACCATCGCCCACGCGAAAGACAACGATTTTCGTATCCTGAAGCGCATCACCTTCCCCCATTCCCTGGGACTCCTCTACTCGGCGTTCACTTACTTTACGGGTTTCAAGGTCAATTCGGGGGAATACAAGCTCATGGGGCTGGCTCCCTACGGAGAACCCCGGTACAAGGAGCTCATCCTCAGGGAGCTTGTCGACGTCAAGCCCGACGGCTCGTTCCGCCTGAACATGCGCTACTTCACGTATGCCAGCGGGCTCGCCATGACGGGGAAAAGGTTCTCCCGTCTTTTCGGCGTGGAGCGGCGTCTGCCCGAATCGCCCCTCCGCCAGGTCGACATGGATCTGGCGGCGTCGATCCAGGCCGTGCTCGAGGAGATCATGGAGCGGATCGTCCGCCATGCCCGCGAGCTCGTCCCCTCGGACAACCTCTGCCTGGCGGGCGGGGTCGCCCTCAATTGCGTCGCCAACGGCAAGGTCCTCAAGGCTCAGATCTTCCGGGACATGTGGATCCAGCCCGCGGCGGGCGACGCGGGAGGGGCCTTGGGAGCGGCCCTGGCCGTCTGGCACCGGCACCTGAAGCACGAGCGGACCGCCCGGCGTCCCGATTCCCAGGACGGGTCCTTCCTCGGACCCTCCTATTCCGAGGCGGAGATCCGGGGATTCCTGGAAGGCCGGTCCGTCCCCTTCGTCGAAATGCCCCGGGACGAGGTGGCGCCGCGCGTCGCCCGGCTCATCGCCGACGGGAAGGTCGTGGGCTTCTTCCAGGGACGGATGGAGTTCGGCCCGAGGGCCCTCGGCGGGCGCAGCATCCTCGGGGACGCCCGTTCGACCGAAATGCAGTCGGTCATGAACTTGAAGATCAAGTTCCGGGAATCCTTCCGGCCCTTCGCTCCCTCCATGCTGGAGGAGCGCCTTGCGGACTATTTCGATTTCGACCGGCCCTCGCCCTATATGCTGCTCGTCTACGACATCCTTCCGCGCCGTCGCCTCCCCCTGGGCGGGGAGGACCTGGCGAAGCGCGGGCTGGCCAAGCTGGGGATCCGGCGGTCCGAGGTCCCGGCGATCACCCACGTCGATTACTCGGCCCGCCTGCACACGGTCAGCCGGGAGGTCAATCCCGCGTTCCACGCCGTCATCTCCGAGTTCGAGCGCCTGACCGGGTGCCCGGTGGTCATCAATACGTCGTTCAACGTGCGCGGCGAACCCATCGTCAACAGCCCGGAGGATGCCTACCGTTGTTTCCTCCGGACGAACATGGACTTCCTCGTGCTCGAGAATTTCCTTCTGGAGAAGAAGGCGGAGGACCGGATCGCCGCGGACGAGGATTGGATGAAGGAGTTTCCGCTCGACTGATGAAAAAGATCACCTACCAGCCCCGGCAGGTCAGGCTGTTCCTGGTCATTCTCCTGGCCGTCGCCGTCCTGTTGACCCTGAAGCTGAAAGGGACGATCGGAGGGGTCCCTGTCCGTTGGGCGGCCCTCGCGATCGAAGGCCTGGCCGTCGCCGTATTTCTGGCCCTGCCGAGGGCATTCTTCCCGATCTTCAGGGCCATCCTCGTGCTCACCGGACATGTGGGGAGTTTCGTTTTCGGCCTGATCGCGACGGCGGTCTTCTACCTCGTCCTGACCCCCGTCGCCCTGGCCATGCGCCTGGGAGGAAAGACCTTCATGCCGACCCGGGCCGATCCGGAGGCCTCATCCTATTATGAGGCGGGCGAAAGCGGGCAAGATTATGAAAAACAGTATTAACGACGCGAGGCCGACATGTCCAAAATAGGCGTTCTCGGCGAGCTCTGGGAGTTCATCCGCCACCACAAGAGGTATTGGCTCGCGCCCATCCTCATCATCCTCGTCCTCGTGGGCATTCTCCTCGTCCTCACCGAAGGGAGTGCGATCGCTCCGTTCATCTACACGCTTTTCTGATCCGGCGCGGCGGCTCCGCGGGGAAGGGAGGCTTTGGTTCAGAGGAGCTTGTTCTTCAGGATCGCGTCGGCCGCCGCCCGGGCGATGATGGCATGGGCGTCGGCATTGGGATGATGGTCCACCGGGCTGACCCACCACCGGGAATAGGCCCTTGATCTCAGCAGGGGCAGGATCTCGACGAACGGAACCCCGAGGGTCCGGCAGAACCCGCCCACGAGCGTTTTTCCCTTGATGTAGAAGTCCTGCTTTTCCTCGTCGCGGACGAAGTAGGGGAGGAACAGGACGATCCCTTTGTGTTCTCCGATGATGCGGATCATCTCTTCGAGGGCCGCCTGCTCTTCCGGCAGGTCCCTGTTCTTCCGGGGATCGAACAGGCCGTTCAGGTAGTCCAGATGAACCCTGCCGATGCCGGAGAACGCCTGGAAGATCCCCCAATCCAGGAACGCGGCCAACCGGGAATACCGGTGGAGCTTCCCCAGGGGGGAATAGCGGGTCCTCAGGCTTTGAACCTTCTTTTCGAACTTCAGAGTTTCGGCGGCCCCGCTGAAATCGTTGAGGACAAAGGCAAGCACGAGAATATCCGGCTCGTGGGGCAAAACGACCGCCTTCAGGGCCTCGAGTTCGCGGTGGCTGTTGAATCCGGGATGGCCGAAATTGAGCGCTTCGATCGTCGCTCCCGGCCGGTCCTTCCGGAGAAGCTCCGGCGTCCGCTCGCTGAAGATCCGCGGGAATTCAACCCCCCGGCCGAAGGTGTAGGAATCGCCGATGAACGCGATACGAAACGTCCCTGGGGCCTTGCTCCCGGCGTGGCCTCCCTGCCGGAAACCCAGGGAATTCGTGACGTATTCGGTTTTATCCGCGGCGCGCCGGGTCACGGAAACGGGGGCCAGGAGTTCTCCGACGAGCAGGGCGATCAGGGTTCCGACCAGGACGGCCAACGATTTCTTCAGCACAGTGGGCATCCAAGCCTCCAGCGGCCTCTATTCGGATTCGTCCGCGGGATCGGACAGCGGGCCTTCGATGCCGTCGATGGCGATCAGGGAGACCACGTATCGGTAGCTGTGGGTCTCGAGGATATCGAGATCGTTGTACTTCTGCGGGTCGTGGAACGGCGAGTAGGGGAGGACCGCGATGAGGCGGTACGCGGCCAGAGGCTCCGCCGCGTCTTTCTTGAAGATCTTGTAGCTCCGGAACAGGAACGGGTTCCGGATCTTCGGGCTGTGGCTCCAGGTCAGGTAATTGACCTTCCGGTCGGCGAGAAGGGAGCGCTCCGTCGACCGGCGGACCGTGACCGGGGAGGGGGGGAAGGGGATCATCCCGACCGCCTCGGCCCAGGTCCGGGCGATGACCTCGTATCCCCGCTCGTTCGGGTGGGCGGGGTCGGACAGCAGGGACGGCCATCCCCCGTCGGCCTCGGGGAAGTCCAGGAACGTGTTGAACAGGTCGACGAAGGGGAGCTTCAGGTTCAGGGCGATCCGGCCGACCTCCTTGTTGAGGCCGTCGATCCTTTTCCGGAAGAAGGGGTCCGCCCAGTAGACGTCGTTCCTGGGGAGGATGGTGGCGAGGACGGGGAGGACGCCGGCTCCGACGCACTTCAGGACCATCTGCTCGATGTTGAAGGTCATGGCGTCGAGCGAGATGTCCGGCGTGACGACGTCGTTGGCCCCCTCCATCAGGAGAAGGTACCGGCCGTTGTTCTCCGCGAGCACGGCGCTCATCCGGCCCAGGCCGTTGACCGTGGTCTCCCCGGGGACGCCCTCGTTGGCGACGGCGGAGGGACCGAACCATTCCGTCAGGAGCGTTTCGAGCCGCGGGACGTATCCGTACGCGACGGCGGGGCCGCCGTCGATCCAGCCGTAGGTGATCTCGTCGCCGAACGCGGTGTACGCGTTCTCGTTCCGCCCGGCCGCGGCGAGGGCGGGCGCGCCGGCTCCGGCGGCGGGGCTCCGCCGGGACCTCAGTTCGTCGACGGACAGGGTCATCGAGCGGATCTCCCCATCGGCCCTCCAGGCGACGGCCAGCCGGCCGTCGCGGGCCGATATTCGGGGCTCGGCGATCTCCCCTCCGGCGGCGAGGACCTCGAGCGTCGGTCCCCAGGCGCCCGCGGCGAAAAGGCGCGCGCGCAGGGAGCTCGACGGCCCGCGGGAGTTGGTCCAGACGACGACGGGGAGAGCGCCCTCGAGAAAAACGATGCCCGGCCAGGCGTCGGAGCCGGCGTCCTCCGTGAGCGCCTCTTCGGCCGACCATCCGGTCCCTTCCCACCGGGAGCCGTAGACCTCGTAATCCGCCCCGTCGTAGCGGGACCAGACGACCCAGGGGCACGCGGCCGCGTCCAGGGCCGCATCCATCAGGATCCGGGGAACGGAATTATTCTTGTGGAGCCGGGCGGCCGGCGACCAGGCCGTCCCGTCGAACCGGCTGTAGAACGTTTCGTCCCGGCCGAGGTCGCGCCCCGTCCAGAATATCCAGGTCCCCGCCGCGCCTCCCGCCAGGACCTTGACCCTCGAGGCGGAGACGAGGGACGGCGGACCGACCCGCCAGGTCCGGCTCGTATCGGGTTCCCGGACGCAGACGCGGGGAGTTCCCCCGGCAAGGTCTATCCACGCGACCCACGGTCGATTCCGGGGATCGAAATCGAGGTCCGGGGACAGCACGGTCCCCTCGGCAGCCACGATGACGCTTTCTTTCTCTATGGAGTCCCCGACGACGCGCCCGAGCGATGATGGCGCTGCCCGCCTCTCCGTTCTCGAGCCAAAGGGCGCGCAGAGCCCCGGCCCGGTCCTCCTCGATGCGGGGAAAGGATGACGTTGGATGGCTCACGGCATACCACGCCGCGTCACCCGGGAAGGCCGGGATAAGATTCGACAAAAGGATCAGAAGAACCGAGGCGAGGCGCGGAAGGCTCATTGTTCGGACCGAATATAACATGGCCCCGAAAAGGGTGTCAATTTGAGGGGGCGCGTCAGGGCATCCGGCGCAGGAGGAGCTTCCAGATATATTCCCTGGGGACTCCGAGGAACGTATCCCGCCAGGGCCGGTCGCAGGAGGAGCAGGGCTTGAGGCCGGAGATGTCTCCCGAGGCCGCTTTTTTCCTGAGCTCCACCATCCGGTCGTTGTTCCAGATGGAGGCGAGGGACGCTTCCGCGACGTTTCCGACCGCAAGGTCCCCGAAGAAATCCTGCGTGCACGGAAGCACCCGGCCGTCCCAGAAGATGATGAGGGACGCCCAGAGGAACGTGCACGGCGCGTACTTCTTTCCTTTCCCCGGACCTCCGATCTCGCCCGCCCAGTTGTGCAGGTCCTTGACCCGGACCTTGTCCGGCGGGAATTCCTTGAATTGTTCCAGGAAGGCCCGTTTTTCTACGCGGCCGACGTTCCGGTAGAGGTCGGGGAAATTGATGAGCTCGAGGATGGTGCGCGGCCGCTTGGCCCCGAGCTCTTCCCTCACCCGGTGGAAGCTCCGGATGTTCTCGATGGTCTTTTCGAACGTGCCGTTGACCCGGATGCTTTCGTAGGTCTCCTTGTCGTAGCCGTCGAATGAGAAGGTCAGCTGGTGAAGTCCGGCTTCGATGAGCCGGCGGGACTTGTCCTCGTCGAGCAGGGTGGCGTTCGTGTGGAGCTTGGTCACGATCCCGGCCGTGCTCGCGGCCCGGACCATCTCGAAGAAATCCGGGTGGAGCAGGGATTCGCCGCGGTGGATGAGGTTGGCCTCGTGGACGAACCCGGCGGCCTCGTCCACGATCTTCCGGAAGAGCTCGAGCGGCATATAGCCCTTGTCCCTCCGTTCGAGGTCCTTGTTGGGGCACATGACGCACTTGAGGTTACAGAAGCTCGTCGGTTCGATCCAGAGGCGGAGGGGGAGGTAGGGGAGGACCGTTTCCCTTTTCCTGTAGGCCCGGAAGATGGCCCAGAGCCTTCGGTAGTACGCGCGTTTCGTCATCGTCGGGTCATCCTCGGGTATTCTACACGAAAAGGAGCCCGGGCGTCAGGCCCGGACCTCTTCATAGAGCGCGACGAGGCGGTCGGCCGGAAGCTCCTCGGCCCGGGCGTTGCGGACGAACCCGAGAGCTTCATAGGCCGCGTCGATCCGGTCGCGCGGGAAGCCGCTCATCTCGAGATTCCGGGCCAACAGCTTCCGACGGTGCCCGAAAGCCGCCCGGAGGAACTTCCGGAACGCCGCCGTGTCCGCGACCGGGAACAGCGGTGCGGCCCTGCGGGTAAGCGAGAGGAGGGCCGAATCGACCTTGGGCGGCGGGGAAAAGGAACCGGGGGAGACGCGGAATTCGATGCGCGCCTCGAAGCGGTCCTGGAGCAGGATGGACATGGGGGAGTGGTCCTTCGTGCCCGGGCGGCCGCAGACCCTTTCGGCGACCTCCTTCTGGAGGAGGAAGACGCATTTCGCGAACAGAGCCTGGGAGTCGAGCGCCTTGAAGAGGATGGGCGATGAGACCGAATAGGGGAGGTTCCCGACGAGCTTGGCTCCGCCGCTCACTCCGCCCGCGCCTTCGAGGAGGTCCGCGAAGTCCGCGTCGAGGACGTCGGCCTCGACGATGGTCAGGTTCGGGCCCGCCTTTTCCCGAAGGAGGGGGATGAAGCCGGCGTCCTTCTCTATGGCGATGACCCGGCCCGCCCGCTCCGCGAGGAGGAAGGTCAGGGCGCCTCTCCCCGGGCCGATCTCGATGATGACGTCGGATGCCTCCGGCGCTATCGTGCGGGCGATCTTGTCGAGGACGGAACGGTTGACGAGAAAATGCTGGCCCAGGGCGTGGCGTCTCGTTCTGTTCATCGCGGCAACTCCCGCCTCATGACGCCTGCGGGCGTCCGGGCGCCGGCTTATAACGGCGCTTGATCCTCAGGGCGGCGACCAGGGTCTCGACGAGGGTGAGGAGATCGAGCTTGGTCTTCCCCTTTTTCCGGTCGACGAAAACGATGGGAACCTCGCCGATCCTGTAACCCCGGAGGAACGCCTTGTACAGAACCTCGAGAACGACGGAGGGGCCGACGGAGATGCAGTCGTCGAGATCGACGGCCTCGAGGACCTCCCTCCGGAAACAGCGGAATCCCGAAGAGACGTCCTTCACCGGGACGCGGAACTTCCGGCGGATGAAGAGGCGGACGAGGAGCGTGATGAACCGGCGGACGAGGCTTCGGTCCGCGTCCCGGCCTCCCGGGACGAACCGCGAGCCCAGGACCACATCGTACCGGTCCATGGCCGCGACCAGGTCCGGGATGTAGCGCGGAGGGTGGGAAAGGTCCCCGTCCATCTCGACGACGAAGTCTGGCGCGTGGGCCAGGGCGGCCTTGAAGCCGTCGAGGCCGGCGGCCCCGCGGCCCCGGCGCTTCGTCCGGATGAGGGCATGGATGCGTCCGTCCTCCCGGCCCATCGCCTCCGCGATGCGCCCCGTCCCGTCCGGGGAATCGTCGTCCGCCACGAGAACGCGCAGGTCGGCGTCCAGCGGGAGGGCGAGGATCTCGCGGATGAGCTCGGCGATGTTCTCCGCCTCGTCGTAGGTCGGGACCATCACGACGACGCGGCGGCGCTCGGCGGTCATGGCTTTCCGGCGATGAGCCGCCGGACCTCTTCGAGGACCCGTTCCGGCCGGATCCCGTTCATGCAGACCGCGTCCGGGCAGGTCTGCTTGTAGCACGGCGCGCACGGGGCGCCGGTGAAGAGCTTCACGCCGCGATCGTAGAGATCGATCTCCTGGGGGCAGGTCGGACCGAACAGGGCGACGATCTTCTTTTTCAGGGCGATGCCCAGATGCATGCCGAGCGTGTCCGAGGTGACGACGACGTCCATCAGGGAGACGAATCCGGCGAAGTCGGGGAGCGTGTGGCCGTTCCCCGTGTTGTAGACACGGGCCGGGGCGCCCGACGCGAGGGCCGCGTTGAGCGCCTCCTCCCTCGGTCCGCCGAGGAGGAAGACGTTCGCGCCGAGCTCTCCGGCCAGGCCGCGGGCGAGCTCCCGGTAATGTCCGCCCGGCCACTGCTTGGTCTCGAACTTCGTCCCCGCGCCCGTGTTGAGCCCGACGGCCGGCCGGGAGGCGTCGACGCCGCGCGCCTTCATGAACTCCCGGGCCTTCCGTTTCGCCTCGTCTCCGAGCCCATAGACGTATTCGTCCCGGGCGTATTCGATCTCCGCCGCCTCGGCCGCGATCTCCTGATAGGTTTTCGGATTCGTTCGATACTTGAGGTCGTCGTCGATCCCCAGGCGCAGGGCGTAGCCCGCGGCGTCGTTGAAGGCCGTCACTTTGCCGTGGGCGTTCATCCCGAACCCGAACTTCCGCGCGGCCCGGACCTTCGTCGCGAGGGCCGTTATCCCCGGTTCCTTGTCAAGGCAGACGAGGACGTCGAATTCGCGGACCTCGAGAGGCAGGACGGACTCCAGCCCGAAGGCGAGGACCTCGTCGACGAGCGGGTTGCCCGCCAGGAGGTCGGCGCTCTCGCCGTCCACGAGCCACGTGACATGGCTCCGCGGGTACTTCCGTCCGAGGCCGGGCAGAAGGGCGGTCGTCCTCAGGACGTCTCCCTGGGCCCGGCACTTGAGGAGGAGGACCCTGGTCTTCGCGCCGAGGGGCTCGTATTCGGGACAATCGCCGCAGAGCCGCTTGAACCGACAGGGCTTGTCCCCGCGGAAATGGGTGCAATCGTCTCTGATGAGGCTCGTCATGGCGGCGTTTCCGCCCCTATTTATGCCACATTTCCCCCGTCAAGACAATCGACGCGACCCCGTGTTATAATGACGCCGGGATCACGGACAGAGGTGGAGCGTGAACGAAGAATTCCGCGGCAGCATCCATAAAGAGCTCATGGCCGGCGACCGGTCCATGGCCGCCAAGTATTCGGAGATCTTCCCGGGGCGGAAGGGCCTGTGGGCCCTCATCAAGTACGAATTCGTCGTGTCGTGCGTCTCCGGCGCCCCGGGCGCGTTCGGTTATCTGCTCCGGAAGATCTTCTTCCCCCGCCTCTTCAGATCGGTCGGAAGGGGCTGCGTCTTCGGCCGCGGCATCACCATCCGCCATCCGCACAAGATCAGCGTCGGGGCGGGGACGTTCATCGACGACGGCGCGGTCCTCGACGCCAAGGGCGCGGCGAACGAGGGCATCGTCATCGGAGAGAACGCCTACATCGGACGGAACGCCATCCTCAGCTGCAAGGAAGGGTCCATCTATCTGGGGGATTATTGCAACGTCTCCGCCAACTGCACCATCCTGTCGGAGACGGAAGTGCGGCTTGGGAAATATTGTTTCCTGGCCGGGAACTGCTATCTCGTGGCCGGCGGCAATCACAGCTTCGCGGACCTCGCGACGCCCGTCATGTTCCAGCCGTCGCTCGCGAAGGGCGGGATCCGGATCGGCGACGACGTCTGGCTCGGGGCCGGCGTGCTCGTCCTCGACGGCGTCGCCATCGGGCGGAGCAGTGTCGTCGGCGCCGGGTCGGTGGTCACGGGCCCGGTCCCGGAATTCGCCTTCGCCCGCGGCGCGCGCCAGCTCAAGATCCACGACAGGCGCGATCCCGGAGCCTGATCCCGGAATCTATTTGACAGCCCGGGATCCCTGTGATAATTTCCCCTCGTTCGATCCGGTTGATGGGATGAGTATTCAGATGAAAAAGCCGTTAGTGATCTTCCTCGGTCTCGCGGGTCTGCTTCTGGCCATTTTATCGGTGAATAAGCTGAAGCGACGAGACCGGGCAGGCTTATAACCAGCCCTGTTCCCGGTACCAGGCGACCGCTCGCGCCGCCCCCGTCCGGAAATCCACCTGCGGCCGAAAGCCGAGCTCGCGCCGGGCCTTGGCGTTCGAGAGGGCCTTGGGGTCCAGAAAGAAGGCGAGTCGCGACCGGTTGAGAGGAGCTTCCCTGCCGAACGGCGCATACGCTTTTTCGAGCGCCCGGGCGGCTAGCTTGGCAGCGAGCACGGGGATGCGCAGGCGTGGCGCCGGAACGCCGCAGGCCTCCGCGATGAGGACGGCCATGCTGCGGACCGTGAGGACCTCGTCGCCCGTCAGGTGATAGATCTCCCCGCGCCGGCCCTTTTCGGCCATGAGCCGGAGCCCGTCCACCAGGTCGTCGACGAAGACCGGCGTCTGTCGTCCCCGGTCGGGAGCGACGAGGGCGAACCGTCGGTCGTTGATGGCCTTGATGACCTTGAGCGTCCGACGGTCCCCGGGCCCGTAGGCCCAGCCGGGCCGGGCGACGACGACCTCCATCCCGCCCTTCGCGAACTCCAGGGCGATCCGTTCCGCTTCGAGCTTGCTGCGGTCGTAGGCGTTCCTCGGATTCGGAGGCGTGTCCTCGTCGGCGATCACGCCGGGCTTGACCGCGCCGATGACGCCGACCGAGCTGACGCATACCGTTCTTCCGACGCCGGCTTCCCGGGCCGCGCCAAGGACGGCTCCGGTTCCCCCCGCGTTGATCTCCAGGAACGTTTCCCCGGAGAGGCCCGATGCGCCGAGAGCCGCGGCCAGATGGAAGAGGACATCGGTCCCCGCGAGGGCCTTTTTCCATGGGCCGGGGTCCCGGACGTCGCCTGGAACGACTTCGACGCCGGGCACGGGGGAGCGCGGCGCCGCAAGGTCAAGGGCGAGGACCTTCCAGCCGTCCGCAGTCAGGCCGCGGACGAGATGGGTCCCGATGAATCCGGACGCACCCGTGACGAACGCCTGCATCGGACGGCTCCTATCGACCGAAATTCTTCACGGCCATCCCGAGACAGCGGACGAGCCTGTCCCGGTAGGCCGCGAAGGTGTATTCCCGCTCTGCGAGCGCCGCGGCGGCCGCGGCCCGCTTCTTCGCCTCCGGGTCCTTCAGCGCGAAGTCCAGGCCCGCGGCCATGCCCTCCGGCGTCGGTTCGACCAGGACCGAGATGGTGTCGTCGAGGACCTGCGTGTGGGTGTAGAGCCTCGTCGCGACGAGCGGTTTGCCCGATTTGAGGAACGAATAGATCTTCAAAGGCGTGTTCGTTCCGGTCATCCGGGGCGAAACCAGGACGTCGGCGGCCTGCACGAAAAGCGGGACGCGGGTGGGGGCGACCCTGTCCAGGACGACGACCTTCCCGGCGAGGCCGAGCCCGGCGGCCTGCGCTTCGAGCCCCGCCCGTTCCCCGGGGCTTCCTCCGAGCAGGACGAGGACGGCCTTCTCCCGGATGCGGGCGGCGGCATCGACGAGAAGCGACACGCCCTGATACGGCCCGAAGTTCCCGGCGTAAAGGATGATCTTCTCGCCGCCCGGGGCCAGCTCGCGTTTCAGGCGCTCCAGCTCTCCAGGGCCGGTCTCCGGGGCGGGAAAATCGAGGACGTTCTCGATGAGGATGGCCTTGTCCCCGAATCCCTCGGCCCGGACCCTGTCCATGAGGTCGGGGCAGATGACGATGACGGCGTGCGAGTTCCTGAGGACGAATCGCTCCATCCGGGCGAAGATCCGCTTGAGAAGGGGCGATCGGGTGAACTCGAAGTTCTCGAGCTGTTGCGGCAGGCTCGAATGCATGTCGTAAAGATGGGGGACCCGGGCCAGCTTGCTCAGGAGGACGCCGGGGAAGGCCGCTTCTTCGTGGGAGTAGACGAGGTCATAACGGGACCGGACGACGCGGCCCAGCGCCTTCATCGTGAGCGCCGCATCGAGCGGGATCTTGGCGGCCGAGGGGCCGATCTTGATCTTCTTCAGCCGGAGGAAATTCGGCAGGCGGAGGATCCTCAGCCCGTCCATCCGGACGTTCTCGCCCAGCGGGTAGGTGACGAGGTCCACCTCGTGGCCGAGGGCCGTGAGCGCCGTGGTCCGGAAGAAAACGCTGATGGGGGTTCCCCGAGGCTGGAAGAACGGCTCGGGGGCGAGCATGAGGATCTTCATGGCCGGTCGGAGTCGATGGTTTCCTTGATGTGGTAGATCTTCTTGGCGGAGGACTCGTGGTAGGCGCGGACCATGATCTCGGCCAGGAGGCCGAGGGTGATGAACTGGATGCCGATGACGACGAGCAGGACCGCCAGGAGGAGCAGGGGACGGTTGGCGATGCTGTGCTTGAGGACCAGCCTCTCGTACGACAGCCATAGGCCCAACAGGCCGCCGGCGAGGCCTCCGGCCATGCCGAACAGCCCGAAGATCTGCAGGGGGCGGGTCGAATAGCTCAGGAGGAACTTGACCGTCAGGAGGTCCAGGAGGACCTTGGGGGTCCTCAGGATATTATACTTGGACTTGCCTTTCAGGCGGGGGCGGTGGTGGACCTCGATCTCGGCGATCGAAACGCCCATGGTGCTGGCGATGGCCGGGATGAAGCGGTGGAGCTCGCCGTAGAGGTTGATGCTCTTGATGACCTCCCGGCGGAAGGCCTTGAGCGTACACCCGTAATCGTGAAGCTTGACCCCCGTGAACCGGGAGATGAGCCCGTTGGCCAGGATCGAGGGGAGCCGGCGCGACAGGAACCTGTCCTTCCGGTCCTTCCTCCAGCCCGAGACGATGTCGTATCCGTCGTCGATCTTCGCGAGCAGGGCGGCGATATCCGCCGGGTCGTTCTGGAGGTCGGCGTCCAGAGTGATGATGACCTCTCCCCGGGCGAGATCGAAGCCCGCGGCCAGGGCCGCCGTCTGGCCGAAGTTCCTGCGGAACCGGACGATGCGGACCCTCGGGTCTCCCGCCCGGAGGCGCACGAGCGTCTCGAACGAGCGGTCGGTGCTTCCGTCGTCGATGAAGATGATCTCGTAGGGCTTCCCCAGGCCGGGGCAGACCCGGCCGAGCTGTTCGTAGAGCTCGGGGAGGCTCTCCTCCTCGTTGAAGACGGGGATGACCAGGGAAATCTCTATCCGTCCTGTTATGTTCATCTTAGGGACTATAACATAAAGAGCCGCCTGCGTCCATGATAAACAGGGCGGGACCCGCCGCCCTTGACCCCCGGGGCCGCGACGGAGGGCGGCGGACGGCCGGCGTTTCCCGGCCCTTCGTTGACATCTTTTCCCGATTAAAATACAATTCCCGGCGGTGTCCCATGACCGAAAAGAAGATATTGATCGTCGATTATGACAGCCAGAGCCTCGAGGCGATGGCCAAGCTGTTGAAATCGCAGAAGGTCCAGATCATCAAGGCCGCCGACGGACAGGCGGCCTACGATAAGTTCAAGTCGGAAAAGCCGGACCTCGTCATCCTGGAGGCCATCCTCCCCAAGATCCACGGATTCGACCTGACCAAGAAGATCTCCCAGGAGTCGGGCGGACGAATTCCCGTGATCATCGTCACGGGCCTGTACCGGGGCCCCCAGTACAAGCATGAGGCCCTGTCCTCCTTCGGCGCCGCCGACTATTTCGAAAAGCCCGTCGACCCGGAAAAGTTCGTCGGCTCGGTCCTCCAGCTCCTTCACGACGAGGAGGATATCGAGGAGGAACTCCCCGATCCCGAGTCCGTCATAGAGAACCTGTCCCAGAAGGTCAAGGCCAAACCCCACAGGCCCAAGGATAAGACGGCCCGGGAAAAGGACGCGGCCGTCTGAGCGGGCCGAGAGAGGGAGCATGAACGACAGCCTTGTGGACCCGATGCAACAGCTGCCAGCGCATCCTCTATAAGCAGGACATCCTGGACAATTCTTCCGTCTGTCCGGCCTGCAATTTCCATTTCCGGATCTCCTCGACGGAGCGGCTCCGGATGCTGTTCGACGACGGACGGTACGAGACGCTCGACGAGAACATCTTTCCGGTCGACTTCCTCGAATTCGAGGACACCCAGAAGTACTCCCGGCGGCTCGCGGACAGCCAGGCCCGCACGGGCCTTTCCGATGCCATCCAGACGGCCCGGGGGACGATGGGCGGCATTCCCGTCTACGTCCTTTCCATGGAATTCGGGTTCATGGGCGGCAGCGTGGCGTCGGTGGTCGGCGAGAAGATCGCCCGCGCCTGCGAGAGGGCCATCGCGGAACGGCGCCCGCTCATCATCGTCTCCTGCTCCGGCGGCATGCGGATGCAGGAAGGAATGATGTCCCTGATGCAGATGATGAAGACGAGCGCCGCCATCGCCCTGATGGGCGAGGCGAAGGTCCCCTTCATCTCCGTTCTGGCCGACCCGACGACCGGCGGGACGACGGCGAGCTTCGCGATGCTGGGCGACATCAACATCGCCGAGCCCCAGGCCCTGATCGGCTTCGCCGGGCCCCAGGGTCATCGAACAGACCATCAAGGAGAAGCTGCCCAAGGGGTTCCAGCGCTCCGAATTCCTCCTTGGCCACGGCATGGTCGACGACATCGTCGTCCGGAAGAAGCTCAGGGACTACCTCATCCGGGCGCTCCGCCTGTTCCTCAACAGGGCCCAATGACCCATGAGGCCTGCCTGGAATACCTGAAGTCCCTCCAGCGGTTCGGGATCAAGCTCGGGCTCGATAACATCCGGACCCTTCTCGGGTCTTTGGGGCGTCCCGACCGGCGTTTCCCTTCCGTCCTGATCGCCGGGACGAACGGGAAAGGGTCGGTCGCCGCCATGCTGGCCCGCATCCTGACGGAGCACGGCCTCCGGACGGGCCTGTACACCTCCCCGCACCTCGTGCGCGTCGAGGAGCGCATCCGGATCGGCGACGAGCTCATTCCGGCGAGGTCCTTTGCGCGGGCGCTCACGGCCGTCCGGGAGAGCGCGGAGGCGCTCGTCGCCTCCGGCGGACTGCCCCACCCGCCGACGTTCTTCGAGGTCCTTACGGCGACGGCCCTCGTCCATTTCGCGGAGGAAGCCGTCGATTGCGCGGTCCTCGAGGTCGGCATGGGCGGGAGGTTCGACGCCACCAACGCGGTGACGCCCTTGCTTTCGGTCATCACGACCGTCTCCCTGGACCATCAGAAGTACCTGGGCGGAACCCTGGGAGAGATCGCCTACGAGAAGGCGGGGATCATCAAGCCGGGCGTCCCGGTCGTTTGCGGCGTCCGCCGGGGCGTGGCCCTGCAGGTCATCCGCCGTCGGGCCCGGGAACTCCGGGCCCCCTTCATCGAGGTCTTCGGGAGGGGAACGGCTTTCGCGGCCTCCAAGGCCCGGGGCGGCGCCCGGTTCGCTTACGATACGGGAAAGGCCCGGTACGAGTTCGAGCCGTCCCTTCCCGGATTTCATCAGGGCGAGAACGCGGCCGTGGCCATTCGGGCCGCCGAGGTTCTCGACCGCGTTTGGAGACCGCTGGACCCGGGGAAGATGATCGTGGCCGTCGGCAGCACGCGATGGGAAGGCCGGCTGGAGGCGGTCGTCTCGAAGCCGCGGATCATCCTGGACGGGGCGCACAACCCCGAGGGCGCCGCTTCGCTGGCCGCCTATGTTCGGGACGTCCTCGGGAAGCCCGTCATCCTGGTCTTCGATGCCATGATGGACAAGGAAATCGGGACCATGGCCGCGTCGTTGTTCCCCCTGGCCCGAAAGGTCGTTCTGACGCGGATCCCCATGGGCCGGGCCGCAGGCCCGGAAGACGTGCTCCGGCTCTGGAAGGGATGCCGGGATAATATCCTGATCGAGCCCGATATCGGGAAGGCCTTGAAGCTGGCCAAGGGCCTCGCCGGGGCGGAGACCCCCGTTCTGGCGGCGGGTTCCCTGTTCCTGGTCGGGGAGATCAAGAAGCGGACCGCCCGGAAAGGCTGAGCCGCCCCGCCCTCGGGGGGGGGCGATGGCGGCCGCCGAGTTGTTTTTTCGGCTTGAAAATGCTACATTTTCAGTTACGGTTCCGGACCGGAAAATGACATGCTGGCCATCGACCTCACGTTCATCGTCATCTTCCTCCTCGTCTGGGCCCTTGTCCTCGTCCTGACCCGGGTGTTCTTCAAGCCGATCGGCGGCATCTTGGAGAAACGCCGTGACCGCGAGTCCGCGGACCGCGAAGCGGCCCGCGCGGCCCATGAGGCCGGCGAACGGGACCTCCGCCGGATCGAGGACGAGCTCAGGGAGGCCCGGGCCTCCGCCGAGAGACTGCGGGAGGAGCTCGAGGCCCAGGCCCTCGGCGAAAAGGCCCGTCTCATCGCCGAGGTCCAGGCGGACGCGCGGGACCGGATCGAAAAGGCCAAGGCCGAGCTCGAAGACCAGGTCCGCCGGCTCAAAGACCAGTTGGAGGACGAAACCGGCCGTCTTGCGGAAAACATAGAAAAGAAGGTCACCCATTGAAGCTCAAAGGGACCGGATTGGCGGCGATCCTCCTCCTCTCGCTCCTCTTCGCGGGAGCGAGCCCGGCCGAGGAGGGGCATGACGGCCGCCTCTTCGGACCTCCCGGCGAAGGCCGTCAATTTTCTGATCCTCTTCGGCGGGCTGGGCTACCTCCTTTACAAGCCCGTTCGCGCCATCCTCGAAAAGAGGACGTCGGACGTCCGGCATTCCCTGGATGAAGCCGCGTCCGCCCGGGCCGAGGCCGAAGGGAAGCGCCTCGAGGCCAAAGGGAGGCTGGACGGCGTCGCCGCCGAGATCGACAGGATGCGGACGGACTCCGCCTCGCGGGGGCGCCAGGAGAAGGACCGGATCGCCCGCGCTGCCGAGGAGGAGGGCGCACGCCTCCGGGAATTTGCCGCCCGGGAGATCGACCTCCAGACCCGGGCCGCCGTCCGGGAACTCAAGAGCTTCGTGGCCGATAGCGCGACGTCGATCGCCCGGGAGAGGATCCGCGCGGCACTCGGGCCGGGCGATCAGTCCGCGCTCGTCGATAAATCCATCGAGAGGCTTTCCAGGCTGAATGAGAAACCCCACGCTGGTTAGGAAGTATACCCAGGGGCTCGTCGCCGCGATGACCGATGAGGCCGAATTCCGTCGTGTTCACGGGGAGCTCGAGGGGTTCGCGGGCCTGATCGCGGACCGGGACGACCTCCGCCGGGCCCTTCGGAATCCTTTTCTGAACGCCCGCAAGAGGGCCGGCATCGTCAACGAGGTCCTCGCGAGGGCGGGCGCCGGGGCGAAGACCGTCCGTCTCGTCCTCCTCCTCGTGGAGCACGGCCGCCTGGAGCTCCTGCCGGAGATCGTTGCGGCGGCCCCCGAGGCCTGGAACGAGCGGGAGGGGATCGCGACCCTCGAGGTCACGTCGGTCGTTCCGCTGTCGGAGGGCCAGAAGGCCCGCCTGGAAGCGACGCTCGAGAGCCTGGAGGGGAGGCCTGTGAGCCTGGGCTACCGCATCGATCCGGGGATCATCGGAGGCCTGGCCCTCCGGAAGGGGAACGTCGTTTACGACGTCTCGATCGAGGGCGACCTCCTCAGGCTCAAGGAAAAAATCACGGAAGGGCAGTGACGACCATGGACATCAAAGCCGACGAGATCACGAGGATCATCCAGCGCCAGATCGAGGGCTACGAGAGCGACGTCGACATCCGGGAGGTCGGGACCGTGACCTCCGTCGGCGACGGGATCGCCCGGGTCCACGGCCTGGACCACGCGATGTACAACGAACTGCTCGAGTTCCCCGAGGGGGTCTTCGGGATCGCCCTGAACCTGGAGGAGGAAAGCGTGGGCGCCGTCCTCCTGGGGGAGAGCTCTCTCGTCAGGGAGGGCGATGTGGTCAAGCGGACGCACAAGATCATGCAGGTCCCCGCCGGTCCGGCCCTCGTCGGCCGCGTCGTCGATCCCCTGGGAAAGCCTTTGGACGGGAAGGGCCCCATCCGGACCGACGTCTTCATGGCCATCGAGCGGCTCGCCCCCGGCGTCGTGGACCGACAGCCCGTGCGGGAGCCCCTCCAGACGGGCATCAAGGCCATCGACGCCATCATCCCCATCGGGCGCGGCCAGCGCGAGCTCATCATCGGCGACCGCCAGACCGGCAAGACCGTCATCGCCACCGACACCATCCTCAACCAGAGGGGTTCGGGCGTCATCTGCGTCTATGTCGCCATCGGGCAGAAGAACTCGACCGTCGCCCAGATCATCAAGAACCTGGAGGACCACGGGGCCATGGAGTACACCGTCGTCGTTTCGGCGTCGGCCAGCGACCCTTCGCCCCTCCAGTACCTGGCCCCCTATTCGGGCTGTGCCATCGGCGAATATTTCCGGGACAACGGCGGGCACGCCCTGGTCATCTACGACGACCTGTCGAAGCATGCGGCGGCGTACCGCGAGATCTCGCTCCTGCTCCGGCGCCCGCCGGGACGGGAGGCGTATCCCGGCGACGTCTTCTACCTCCACTCCAGGCTCCTCGAGCGGGCGGCCAAGCTCAACGACGCATCGGGCGGCGGGTCCCTGACGGCCCTGCCGATCATCGAGACCCAGGCCGGTGACGTCTCGGGCTATATTCCGACCAACGTCATTTCCATCACCGACGGCCAGATCTACCTCGTGCCGGAGCTGTTCAACTCGGGCATCCGCCCCGCCATCGACGTCGGGATCTCGGTCTCGCGGGTCGGCGGGAACGCCCAGATCAAGGCCATGAAACAGGTCGCCGGAAAGCTCCGGCTCGACCTGACCCAGTACCGCGAGCTCCAGACGTTCGCCCAGTTCGGGACGGAGCTCGACAGGACGAGCCAGGCCCAGCTCGACAGAGGCGTGCGGCTGACCGAGATCCTCAAGCAGGACCAGTACGCCCCGCTCCCCGTGGAGAAACAGGTCCTCATCATCTATGCCGGGAACCGCGGATTCCTCGACGCGTTCAGGCTCGACAGGATCCGGGATTACGAGAAGAAGCTCTTCGCGTTCGTCGAAGCGGAGCGTCCGGACCTGCTGACGCGGATCGCCGCCTCGAAGCAGATAGACGCGTCCCTCGACGAGGACATCGGGACGGCCCTGACCGAATTCAACGTCCGGTTCAAGGCGGAAACGAAGTAGCATGCCGACCCTCATCAATCTCCGCCGCCGCATCAAGAGCGTGCGGAACAGCCAGCAGATCACCCAGGCGATGAAGACCGTCTCCATGGCCAAGTACAAGAAGGCCCAAAGGCACGTCCTCGAATCGAGGCCGTACTGGCACGTCTTCCCGGAGATCGTCGCCCGGATCGCCTCCCTGGCGGGAGCGCAGGACCATCCCCTGCTCGCCGAGCGGAAAGAGACGAAGATAGAGGTGGTGATCGTGACCTCCGACAAGGGCCTGGCCGGGGCTTTCAACGCCAACCTCCTGGCGGAGGCCCAATCCTTCCTCCGGGAAAGATCCGAAGCGGTCGAGCCCGGGCTCGTCCTCGTGGGCAAGAAGGCGGTCAACGCCTTCCGGCGGTCCCGCCTCCGCGTGGACCGCGCCTATCCCGAGCGGACCGACAAGCTCGGCCGGGAGGAGATCCGGGAACTTGCCGGGTTCCTGATGAGGCAGTACGTCCTCCACCGGACGGACGCGGTCTACATCGTCTACAACGAGTTCAAGTCCATCGTGGCCCCGCGCATCATCATCGACCGGCTCCTGCCGGTGCCCGTGCCCCCGGCCGGGGAAGGGGCCCTTCCGGCCGTTCCCGACTGGGAGCCCGAGGCCGCCGGGCTGGTCGCGGCCGTCCTGCCCCTCTACGTGGAGAGCCAGGTCCACCACGCGCTCGGCGAATCCCAGGCGGCCGAGCAGGCGGCCCGGATGATGGCCATGGACAACGCGACCAAGAACGCCGAGGACCTCATCGGGGACCTCGTCCTCGTCCTGAACAAGATCCGGCAGGCGACGATCACCAAGGAGCTTCTGGAGATCATGACGGCGGTCGACGCGCTGGCCAAATAGGATACAATGACTGGAGATTGACATGGCTGAGACAACAGGGAATATCGGCAAGGTCGTTCAGGTCATCGGACCCGTCGTCGACGTGCTGTTCCGGGAATGCGAGCTCCCCACGATCTACACGGCCATCCGGATCACGAGCGAGGGATTCGACGCTCCGACGCCGATCGACATCGTCGTCGAGGTCGAACAGCACATCGGTGAGGACAAGGTTCGCTGCGTGTCCATGCATCCGACCGACGGCCTGTCCCGCGGCATGAAAGCCGTGAGCCTCGGGGTCCCGATCGAGGTCCCGGTGGGCGAAGGGACCCTCGGCCGCATCCTGAACGTCATCGGCGAGCCGGTGGACAACATGGGCCCCGTGAAGACGGACAAGAAATATCCCATCCACCGCGTCCCGCCGCCGCTCGAGGAGCAGAGCACCCGGCTCGAGGTCTTCGAGACCGGGATCAAGGTCATCGACCTCATCCAGCCCTTCCTCAAGGGAGGCAAGATCGGCCTGTTCGGCGGGGCCGGCGTCGGGAAGACCATCATCATCCAGGAGCTCATCCACAACGTGGCCCTGAAGCACGGCGGCGTCTCCGTCTTCGCCGGGGTCGGCGAGCGGACGCGCGAGGGGAACGACCTCTGGCTCGAGATGAAGGGCACGGGCGTCATCAACAAGACGACCCTCGTCTACGGCCAGATGACCGAGCCCCCGGGCGCGCGCCTGAGGGTCGGCCTGACCGCCCTGTCGATGGCCGAGTATTTCCGCGACGAGCTCGGCCAGGACATCCTCCTGTTCATCGACAACATCTTCCGCTTCGTCCAGGCGGGTTCCGAGGTGTCGGCCCTGCTCGGCCGGATGCCCTCGGCCGTCGGCTATCAGCCGAACCTGGCCACCGAGCTGGGAGAGCTCGAGGAACGGATCACCTCGACCAAGAAAGGGTCCATCACCTCGGTCCAGGCCATCTACGTCCCGGCCGACGATTTCACGGACCCCGCCCCGGCGACGACATTCTCCCACCTCGACGCCACGACCAACCTCGACCGCGGCCTGACGGCCATGGGGATCTACCCGGCCGTCGATCCGCTGGCCTCCTTCTCCCGCATCCTCGACCCGAGGATCATCGGCGAGGAGCACTACCGGGTCGCCCGCAGGGTCAAGGAGATCCTCCAGAGATACAAGGACCTCCAGGACATCATCGCCATCATGGGCATCGAGGAGCTCTCCGAGGACGACAAGCTCGTCGTCGCCCGGGCACGGAAGATCCAGAGGTTCATGTCCCAGCCCTTCCACGTGGCTTCGGAGTTCACGGGCCGGCCGGGGAAATACGTGACGGTCGAGGACACGGTTCGCGGGTTCCGGGAGATCGCGAGGGCCTCCACGACGACAAGCCCGAGCAGGCGTTCTACATGGCCGGGACCATCGAGGACGTCATCGAACGGGCCGAGGAGATGCGGTCCTCATGACCATCCGGCTCAAGGTCATCACGCCGCGGAGGCTTCTCGCCGACGCCGCGGCCGACTCCGTCTCCCTGCCGACCCTCGAAGGGGAGATCGGGATCCTGCCCGGCCACCGGCCCCTGTACGCCGCCCTCGGACGGGGCGTCCTGTCGTTCCGGGCGAACGGCGACGAGGAGCGCTTCCCCGTAAAGGGCGGGTTCGCCGAGGTCCGGCCGGACGAGGTCGTCGTCGTCACTGAAATGAGCGAGGATGAGCGCGCCGAGACCCCCGAATGACCGGGGCGAGACCCTGGATCCCTTCTACCACGGGCGGTTCCGCGTCCTTCAGGGACGCCGCGGATACCGCTTCTCCGTGGACGCCCCTCTCCTGGCGGATTTCGTGAGGACCGCGCCCGTCCGACGAGCTCCTCGAGCTCGGGACGGGGAGCGGCGTCATCTCCCTTCTGCTCAGCATCAAGCCTTTCGCGCGCATCACCGCCGTCGAGATCCAGGGCGGCCTGGCCGACCTGGCCCGGCGGAACGTCGCCCTGAACGGGCTCGAGGCCCGGATCGAGGTCGTCCGGGCCGACTTCCGGGCCTGGGCCCCCGGCCGGCGGTTCGACGTCGTTTTCTCCAACCCGCCCTACATCCGCGGCCGGGCCGGCCGGCTGAGCGTGAGCGAGGAGAAGAGCCTCGCCAAGCATGAGATAAAATGCGACATTTTTGATATAATGCGCGCGACTCGGGCGCCTTCTCAAAGAGGACGGCCGGGCCTATTTCATCTATCCGGGGAAGCGGAGGAAGGACTTCGCGGACGCCGTGAACGCCGCGGGGCTTCGGCATCGGGGCCGTCGCGGCCCGTCCTCCCGCGCGAGGGTGAAGACGGCGAGTCTGTTCCTCGCCGAGTGCGGCCCGTCCTTCGGGGGCGGGCCCGAGCCTTCCCCGCTCGTCCTCTTCGGCCCGGACGGGCGGTACACAACCGAAGCGGAGGCCATTTTCTCGGGAAGGACGGCGGAATGAGCATCGTCACGAACCTCAAGGGCGTTTGGAAATACCGGGTCCTCGATCCAGAACCTGGTCAGCCGGGAGCTCAAGGCCCGCTACCGGGGGACCGTGCTGGGCTTCCTCTGGTCGTTCTTCAACCCGCTCCTCCTGATGATCGTCTACACCGTCGTTTTCGGCTTCATCATCCAGCCCCGCGACCCGGCCTTCGAGGGCTCCCCCTGGCTCTACGCCCTGTTCCTCTTCTGCGGCGTCCTGCCCTGGACCTGGTTCTCCTCGACCCTGCTCGAATCGGCCAACGTCCTGATGATCAACGGGAACCTCATCAAGAAGATCCTCTTCCCGGCCGAGATCCTGCCCGTCGTCACGGTGACGAGCAACCTCATCAATTTCCTCTTCGGCCTGCCCATCCTGCTCGTCTTCGTCCTCCTCTTCGGCAAGGCCGTTCACGCTCTCGATCCTCTTCCTGCCGGTGGTCATCCTCGTCCAGTACGTCTTCAGCCTCGGCTTCAGCCTGCTCATCTCGTCGCTGACCGTCCATTTCCGCGACATCAAGGACATCCTGGCGAACTTCCTGACCTTCTGGTTCTTCGCGACGCCCATCATCTATTCGCTCTCGTTCGGGACCATCTCGAAATCGAGCTCCTCAGGACGCTCCTCAACCTCAACCCGATGACCCACATCATCGAGGGCTACCAGAGCTGCCTGTTCTACGGGGAGCTCATCCACTGGAAGAAGCTCGGCGTGACGTTCCTCGTCTGGCTGGTCTTCTTCTGGGTCGGCTACACCGTCTTCGACCGGCTCCGCGACTCGTTCCCGGAGGAGGTCTGAATGGACGCCATCGACGTCGACAACGTCTCCCGGGTCTATCAGAAGTACTCCGCCCGGCACCGCTTCCAGACCTTCAAGAGCGCCCTGGTCAAGGGCGACCTCTTCAGGTCGCATCCAGGCCGACGAGCTCGTCACCGCCCTCGACGGCGTCAGCTTCAACGTCGAGAAGGGCCAGACCCTCGGGCCTCATCGGCGAGAACGGCTCGGGCAAGAGCACGATGCTCAAGCTCGTGGCCGGGATCGCCAAGCCGAGCTCCGGGCCGGGTCGCGACGAACGGCAAGGTCTCGGCCCTCATCGAGCTCGGGGCGGGCTTCCATCCGGAGATCTCGGGCCGGGAGAACGTCTTCATCAACGGCATCATGCTCGGGCCTGTCGAAGAAGGAGATCACCGCGAAGTTCGACGAGATCGTCCGGTTCGCCGAGCTCGAGGAGTTCATCGACGCGCCGGTCAAGACCTACAGCTCCGGGATGTACATGCGCCTCGGCTTCTCCGTGGCCATCAACGTCAACCCCGAGATCCTCCTCATCGACGAGGTCCTGGCCGTCGGCGACGCCTCGTTCATCCCCAAGTGCCTGGACCGGATCGACGATTTCCGCCGCCGGAAGAAGACCATCCTCTTCGTCAGCCACGACCTGGCCACGGTCGAGAAGATCTGCGACCGGGTCGTCTGGCTCAAGAACGGCCGGCTCCGGCGCTCGGCGAGCCGAAGCGGATCGTGGACGCCTACCTCCAGGACATCGCCGTGAAGCAGGAGAAGGCCTTCGAGAAGGAGAGCGAGGTTGCCGCGGTCGCTGCCGGAAGTGTCCGTCGAGGAGCGGCGCGAGAACCGGTGGGGGCAAGCGCGAGATCGAGATCCGCAACGTGACCTCCGCAGCCTCCAGGGCCAGGAGAAGCACGTTTTTCGCCCGACGAGGGCATGATCATCGAGATGGACGTCGTCGCGCCCGACACGCGGAGCAAGGATTTCGTCTTCGGCATCGGGGTCTTCAATTCCCAGGGGGTCTCCTGCTACGGGACGAACACGCAGATCTCGAGGACCTCGAGCCGCGTGCGCATCAGGGCGAGGGGCGGGTCGCTTTCCGGATCGAGCGGCTCGATCTGATCAACGGGACCTACTACCTCGACGTGGCCGTCCACAAGAGCGGACGGCTATCCCTACGACTATCACCGGAACCTCTATTCGTTCCTGGTCTCCTCGACCCTCAAGGACGTCGGGATCGCCCGCCTGCCGCACGAATGGACGTTCAGCCCGGACATCAGGATCGAGGCTCCCGGACAAGAAACGGCCTTGAAGAGACCCCAAGATCAAGAGCCGCGGCGAGCTCCTTCCGATCCGGCGGGCGCTCCGGCGGAAGGAAAGACCGTCGTCTTCACCAACGGCTGTTTCGACCTTCTGCACGGCGGGCACGTCCGGCTCTTCCGCAAGGCCCGGGAGCGGGGCGACGTCCTCATCGTGGCCCTGAACACCGACGCCTCGATCCGGCGGCTCAAAGGGCCGGCGCGCCCCGTCTTCCCGCTCCGGGAAAGGCTGGAGGTCCTGTCCGCGATCGCGGACATCGATTATGTGACCTGGTTCGCGAGACGACGCCCCGGAAGATCGATCGCCGCGCTCCTTCCCGACGTCCTGGTCAAGGGCGGCGACTGGGGCCCGGACCAGGTCGTCGGCAGAGCCGAGGTCGAAGCGGCCGGCGGGAAGGTCGTCATCGTGCCCTATCTCCAGGGGCGCTCGAGCTCGAGCCTCATCGACAGGATCACGGCCGCCGCCGCGGCGGGGTCCGGGAAGTAGGCGCGGCGCGCCCGGTCACTCCAGGTAATAACCGATGGTGCAGAAACTGACCCAGTGGCGCAGGGAGAACGGGGCGGTCGTGCCCATCCCTGTCTTCGTGAGCGGCAGGACGCCTTCGCTGTAGGTGTCGGAATACTTGAAGAGCGTCCCCGCGAGCTTCCTGCCCGTCGTCAGAGCGACGATCTTCTCCGCCGCAAGGAGCCCGAAAGGCACGGAATACTTGCCGCACCAGTAGGTGCTCCGGTAATCGATATAGGTCGCGCCCCAGAGCTCCCGCGTCAGCCCTTCGACCTTGGCCGCGTCCATGGGCCCCGTGAGGTGGTCCGCGATGAGGCGGCGGTCGAAGGCGGTCGCCTTCTCCCAGGCCTCGACGCCCTCGCCGTACGGGGCGTTGTCGAAGTCCTTCCCGTAATGGTTGCCGTCCGAGGAGACGAGGAAGGCGATGTCCTTCCCCGGGACGAGTCCCGCCTCCCGGATATACCCTGCGATCACGGCGGCCAGCTTCCCCGAAACCTCTTCCATCCGGGCGTACGGCATCGGTGCGACCATGATGGGCGTGATCTTGACGTCCGGGTTGTAATATTGGAGGAACGGCAGAAGGGCTTCGATGGAGTGCTCTAGCTCGTGGGCCCTATTGCTGACCAGGAACATGTCCTTGTCCAGCCGGGCCTTGATGCGCTCCCTGAGACCGGAGATCCCGACCGGTTTCGACAGCCCGGGGAACGCGTCGTATCCTTCGAGGATGAGGACGCCGCGGGGGTCGCCGATCTCCTTCCGGACCGCTCCGTGCGTGACGCCGAAGACGACGACCTCCTTCGACCGGAGGGCCTTGAAGAGCGGGTGATAGACGCGTCCGGCATACAGGTAATCATCGTGCGGGGAGATGGCGGCGACCAGTCCTTCCCCGGGGAACGGGTTCTTGTCCCCGGCGTCGAGGAACTCCACGAGACGGGCCATGCTCGCCGGGCTCCAGCAGAAGCCGACGTCGTCGAGGACGGGGCGGGTGTTCCCGGCCCCGAGAGGGGCGGCCAGGAGCGTCGCGGCAAGGATCGGGATCAGCCTGTTCATGTCATACCCTCCACCGGCCGCTCACAGGAGCACGAGGCAGGCGATCCCGATCGCGACCAGATAAAATCCGAAGTAATGGAGCTTGCCGCGGTCGATGAAACCGAGCAGGAGCTTCAGGGCGACGATGCCGACGGCGAGGCTGATGGCGAACGCCGCAACGAGAAGCCCGGGGGACAGGGACGCCGCGGAGACGCCCCTCAGCTCCAGAAAGGCGGCCCCGAGGATGACCGGCAGGCCCAGAAGAAAAGAGAACCGCCCGGCCTCCTTTCTTTCCGTCCCGACGAGGAGCGCGGTGCCGATCGTCGTCCCCGAACGCGATATTCCGGGGAGGATGGCCAGGGCCTGGGCGAGCCCGACGGCGACCGCTTTCGGGGCGTCGAGCGGAGCGCTGGCCCCTTTTCGCAGGGCGGTGGCGAAGAGGAAGGCCGCCGTCACGAAGAACAGGACGCCCGTCGATCGTGCGTCGAGGAACATCCGTTCGAAGAAATCCTTGAACGCGAGGCCCGCGACCGCGGCCGGGATCGTCGCGATGACCAGAAACGCCGCGGTCCGGAGGGACGCCCGCTTCTTCGCCGCGTCCCGCGAGAAAGGGCCCGCGACGAGCGACAGGATGTCGTTCCGGAACACCCAGAGGATGGCGCCCGCCGTCCCGAGATGGAGGGTCGCGTCGAGCAGGACGTTGTCCCGGTTCCAGGAAAGGAAGTGCTGGGCGACGACGAGGTGGCCGGACGAGGAGACGGGCAGGAACTCGGTGATCCCCTGGATGAGGGCGAGCAGAGCGACCGTCAGGAGATCCATGGGCCGATGATAGTCCTACCTTCGGCCCCGTTCAAGGCCCGGTCCGTTTCTCCTCCGGGAGTCGCGGACACGTGGGCTCAGAAGCCTACGGTCTTGAAACCGGCCTTCTCCTTCAGCTTCGTCAGATAGGCCGTGAAGGCCGCCTGCTGTTTTCCCTGCTTGAGCTGGGCCTCGATCTCGGCCTTGGCTTCGTCCAGGGGGCGGGTTTCCTTCTTGCGCTCGACGATCTGCAGGATGTGGTAGCCGTAGTTCGTCTCGACGACGCCGCTGAGCTCTCCGACGGGAACGGAGAAGGCGGCGTCCTCGAAGGGCTTGACCATGGCCCCGCGGCCGAAGTCCTCGTACAGCCCGCCGTTATCCTTGGACCCGGGGTCCTCGGAGTATTGCTTGGCCAGGGCGGCGAAATCCTCGCCGGCCTTGGCCTTGGCGAGGACCTCTTCGATCTTCTTGCGGGCCTCGGCCTTCTCGGCGTCCGTCTTCCCCTGCGTCAGCAGGAGGATGTGCCGGACGGAGGCCGTCTTGTCCTCGGCGTAGGCCTTGGCGACGTCCTCGGGCGCGATGGCGATCTCCTTCGAGAGCGTGGTTTCGAGGAAGGCGTTGATGAGGATCTGCTCGCCGAGGCTCTTCTTGACGTGCTCGATATCGAGCTCGCTCGCCTTCAGGGCATCGAGAAAGCCCTTCTCCCCGCCGGCCCGCTCGTACTCGGCCTTGAGGGCGTTCTCCAGCTCCCCTGCGGGAGGGACGGTCTTGGCCTTCACGGCTTCGCCGAGCAGGAGCTTCTTCTCGGCGAGCTGGACGGCGCTGCGCTCGACGATCGACTTCAGCTGGGCGGCTTCGAGGTCCTTGAGCTGGGCGGATCGGGTTCCGACGTTGTCCCGGACGGCCTGGAGGACCTCCCCGGTGGTGACATCGAACCCTTTGGTCCGGACGAGGACGTTGTTGGCCGCGGGGTCGAGCGAGGGGACCTTGACCGAGAGGTCCTTGGCCAGCTGATAGGCCGGCGTGCCTTCCTTGAGCCCCACGTTCTCGGCCTTGCGGGCACAGCCTGGGAGCAGGAACGCCAGGGCGAGGGATAATGCCGCGATTCTCTTCATCGTTGTCTCCTTGAAGCCGCTGGTATCGGATAGACAGTAAACCACATCGCGGGCCCGAATTCAAATGGCCCGTCCCGGCCACCCCGGCCGCTTCGGCCGTCCCGCCGCTTATTTACTGGTCACGACGGTCTCGTGATAGACGATACCGCGCGCCTTGAGCCCGTCCAGCATGAACTTCACGCACTCGGGGATCTGGCCGATGGATTCGGGGGCCGAGACGCCCTTGCGGGCGAACAGGCCGCGGGAGATCATGCGGGCCGCCACCGTGGCCGTGTAGCCGGTCGTCCGGGCCATGGAATGGACCCCGGTCGCGTCGTCATAGCGGTCGAACAGGTCGTAGGTCGTGCTGACGGACCGGCCCTTCTTCCGGCCCTCGACGATGATCCTCATGACGGTGAGGTCGACCTCTCCCTCATGGAGCTTCCATTTCGGGAAGAGGAGCTTGGCCGTGAAATCGACCGGCCGGATGCGGACGCCCTTGATCTCGATCTCGCGGGCTTCGAAGAAGCCCGTCTCCCGCAGGACGGCCATCTTCTCGATGTGGCCGGGGTAGCGGAGGGTCTTCTCCTTCATATTGGGGACGTCGAGGGTCTTGGCCAGGGTCCGCAGGCCGTCGGTATTGAAGGCTTCGAGGGTCCCGACGACCGGGAAGTTCATGAGCTCGGGGTCGGACAGGGCGGGGCGGATGACCATCTGGCCGTTCTCGATGTAACGGGCCGGCCGGACGTATTCCTCGATGACGTCGGCCGGAGAGAAGACGGCCTTGTATTCATAGGGCCATTCCCGGACCTCGGGCAGGCCGCCGACGTAGATGGTGATGCTGGACGGCTCGTCGAGCTTCTGGCGGGCATGGGCGGCGAGGATGTTGCTCATGCCGGGGGCGACGCCGCAGTCCACGACCGCGGTGATGTCCTTCTTCTGGGCGAGGGCGTCCAGTTCGAACGCGTCCTCGGGGAAGAAGGCGATGTCGACGACGGTCTTTCCGGCCTCGATGACGGTCTGGAGCGTCTTGAAGCCCATGAATCCGGGGACGGCGCTGATGACGTAATCGTGCCTCTGGACGATCCGCCGGACGATCTTCGCGTCCGAAAGGTCTTCCTGGATGGCCGTGATGCCCTTGGTCTTCTTGACCCGGGCCAGGGCCTGGGCGTCGATATCGACGACGGTGACGCTGAAATCCTTGTCCTTGGCGAGGTCGAGGGCCATGGGGCCGCCGACCAGGCCCGAGCCTAATACGACGATCTTCTTCATGATGCCTCCTTCGGGCAGAATCGGGGGAGCCGCTCGAGGTCGGGGGATGGGCCGGCGCGGGATTACAGCCCGCTGAAAAGGTTGACGTAGCCCACGAGGCGCGCGCCGATGCCTTCGGAGGCCCGGGGGACGCGGAACCGCGCGGTCGTCATGGCCCCATTGTAGGGGCCGGCCGCGCGCCTGTCAATCATAAGAACGGGACGAGCGGGACGGGAGGATCGATAGGACATCATTTCGGCATGGGAGCAAGGCGCGGAGCCGGCGATCCGTGCCGTTACCGGCGCTGAAGGGCGGCCTTGATCTCCGAGATGCCGACGCCGAGGACACGCCTGGCAATGGCGTCCAGCGCCTGCTCGTTGCCCTGGAAATGCATCGTCGTATGCGCGTGGCTCAGGGACTGCCCGGGCGCCAGGGCGGCCGCGGGGGAGGAGGACTCCAGTTCATAGAAGGGTCCCATGGGTTTCGCCCCGGGCGAGGGCGGCCCGTCATTGTAGCTGTTGATGACGTCGCCGGCGAAGGGGTCTTCCTGGATGCGCCACATCGAATTGACGTAATCCGAGGCCCCTTCGGGGAGGGTCAGGTGGACGACCGTCAGGACGCCGGCGGCCGCGTCGTAGCTCCCGGCGAAAGGCAGGGCCCGGCGGGGCGGGATGCCTATCTTGCTCCGGAAGGTGCCGTCCCCGCTGAAGAAGAGGACCCCGTCGCCCACGACGAGCCTTTCCGCGGGAACCTTGCCGAAATAGGCGTCGTTGACGACGGGCCCGAGATCCGCTTCCGTCCCGGGCTTGAAGGGGATGACGATGGTCGTGGCGGGAGACGGATTGAACATCCCCAGGATCCAGATCGAAAGGAGGCCCGAATCCTTGATCCAGGGGCTTGTCCCCGTATTCGTTATCCTGTTGTCGGACCGGAACGCGACGGCACGGACGCCCGGCGGAACCGATATGCCCAGCGCCGCCATGTCGGGGAGACCCAGGAGGCGGATCGTCCGTTCGACCTCGAGGTCGAGGGCGGTACCCGAATAGTTGACGAGGCTCAGGGCTTTTCTGAACGTGATGCGGTCGGCCGCCCGCGAGGCGATCTCGAAGGAGCCCTCGTTGACCGCGGGGGGCGTGAACCAGTGCTCGAGGTCGAACGGCTCGCCGGGTTTGAAGAAGATGGAGAACTGGCCTCCCTCGGGCCCGAGCCAGAATCGGTCTTCGCCGCCGAACGCGTTGATATGCGGGTTGTTGACCTTGGAGGCGAGGAGTTCCCGATTGATCCAGCCGAAGCTCGGGCCGTCCGGCCCTCCGGCCGTGCTCGTCATGACCCGGCCCTGGAGATCGGGGTTCACGGCGACCTGGGCGGCGCCCTCCCTGTCCGAAAGGACGACCACTCCGGTGTGCTTCTCGAGGAAGGCGACGTCGTCCTTGAAGAGGATGCCCCGGGACGGAGGGGTCTTTGCCGGTTTCGCGCACGCGGCCGCAAGGAAGAGGAAAGGAAGAATGGCCCAGATCGGATTTTTCATGCGTCCTCCAGGACGACATGATAGCCCAAAGCCGCCCGTTCCTCAATCCGTAAAAAAAAGGCCCGCTTCTCCCGGGCGCATCCCGGAGGAACGGGCCTTCTTCCTTAAGGAGCCTTTTAAGCTCTTGCTCGGGAGCGACGTCGGCAGCCGCTCTTGCAGTGCGAGACTCTCGGGATCGTGAAACGCTTCATGAGAGCTCCTTTCTTCGAATTTACCTAAATCCTATAATAATAGTAGTGTATTGTCAAGGCCCGGGCCCGGAGGCCTCAATTCGCCGCGAAGAAGGCCGCGCCGCTCAGGACGCCGCGCACGGGTGTTCCTTTACGCCCGCGGCCCGGACGCCTGGATCAGCTTTTGGCCGAACCAGAGCCAGATGCCCCTGTTGAATTCGTAACTCGGCGGCGTTCCCTCGAGGAGCGCTTTATAGCTGAAGGGCGTGTCGCCGGGGGCCTGGCGGTGGATCGGGTCGCTCTCCCAGAGCAACCTGTGCTCCGGATGGAACTGGACGCCCAGGACGTTGGGGAACTTCTCGTGCTCGACGGCTTCGATGATCCTCCCGTCCATGGACCAGGCTATCGAACGGAGCCCCCGGCCCATCTTTTCCAGGGCCTGGTGGTGGGAGCTGAGGATCCGCGGGCTGTCCGAATCCTTGAAGCCGAGGGCCGCGCAGAACTTGCCTTCTCCGCCGAGCCGGATCCTGTGGAAATTATAGCCGATGAGCCCGTCCAGAGGATGGAGCTTGATATAAGGATTGTTGTGCCATTGTTGGGGATCGAGGGCGAGAATATCCTCGATATCCCGCGCCCCGTAGACCTCGTCCCAGATGTCCTGGATCAGGGTTCCTCCCGTCCCGACGTTGAGGCTCTGACAACCCAGGCAGATGCCGAGGATCGGAAAGGCGGGCCTGTCCTCGAGGAGCCCCCGGAACGCGGGGTCCTGGGATCCCCCCAGCAGGTGGAATATGGCCGACAGCTCGAAATAATGGCGGACGGGGTCCTCGATGGCGGTGAGCCGGCTCGTCTTCTCTTTGAAGACGGAGGGCGGGATATCGGGGCCGCCGAAGAAGATGATGCCGTCGGAGGCCCGGAAGATCCTCTCGTATTCCGGAGTGCAGGCGTTCGTCCTGAAGAGAGCGTCTTCGGGAATGTCCGCCGAGACGGTATGGAAGCGGAACCAGTCGATGCCGTTCTCCCGGACGTAGGCGCGGGCTTCCTCGTAATCGGTCGCTTCCCGGGCGTGGTGGACGCCGACCACGACGAGCCCCGGAACGTCCAGGGCCCCCGTCTTCCTCAGGGCCGCGATATTCCGGACCGTCCCGACGGAGGGATAGAAGACGGTGAGCCTCACGCCCTCGTGCTTCACGGGCGCGGTGTCGAAGAAGCGTTCCGGCGCCCGGGCGCCGAGGAACGCAGTTACGGCGAAGATCCCGAGAGCGAGCCCCGCGGCCTTATTGAGTCCGGTCAGTTTCATCGTTCCCTCCTGGTCGGTGTCGTCGGGAGGGCGTCCCCTCCGACCTCGGGATTATATCCGTCCCGGGCGAGCTTTGACAACATGATATAATGACGTCCCGTACAGCCTCGGGGGAGAGTGCTCATGAAACCTGTTCCCGGAGAGTTCTACGCCGGCCACAAGGTCTCGGAAACCCCCCGTTATGCCGTCATCGAAGGCCGCCGTCTGGAAGTTCTCGAGGTTCTGGACAGGAAACGGACGCTCGACCTAAGGACGGGCAGGGTCACGGACCTGTTCCGTTGCCGGCTCGCGGACGGCAGGATCGTGGAGATCGTCGCCTGAAATGGACGGGACCGGACGAATGGTCTAGAATGTCCGGGTGAGCCTGGGTTTTCTCTTCGATACGCCGGAATTCAAAGAGGTCCTCGAGTCCGTCCGGCGCGGGGATAAGGGGGTTCGGATCGCCGGCGTCCCGGACGCCGCCATGCCCTATCTCCTGGCCGGGCTCACCCTGAAGCTGGGGAAACGGCTGGTGTGCGTTCGCCCGCCGTCCCGGGCCCTCGCCCCCCTCGAAAAAGAATGCCGGTTCTATCTGGGCCAGCTTCGCTCGGCGATCCCGACGGGCGTCCTTCCGTCCCTCTCCGACGAACCCTACCTGGAGATCCCCCCGTCGCTCGAGGCCATATCGTCGCGGATGCGGTTCCTGAACGACATCCGGTCCGGGAAGCCCTCCCTCGTCCTGACGAACCCCTTCGGGCTCCTGAAGCCCCTCCCGCGCCCGGAGGACCTGGACCGGTCCTTCCTGAAGCTCGAGGTCGGGGAGAAAGCCGACCACGATATCCTCCTCCGGACCCTGGCCGAGTACGGGTATTCGCGCGAGGACATCATCGCTTCCCCCGGCGAATACGCCTGGCGCGGCGGGATCGTGGATGTCTTCCCGCCCTGGCAGGAAGCGCCCGTCCGGATCGAGTTCGCCGCCGACAATGTGGCTTCCCTCCGGGAATTCGATACGGGCACCCAGCGCTCGCTCCGGCGCCTGGACCGGGTTCTGGTTCCCTCTCTCCGGGAGTTCCCCGGGACGCCCGAATTCCTCGAAGATTGGGTCCGGCGCGCCCGCCGGGCCGGCGGGGATGCCCGGGCGGACCTCGAGGAGAAGATCCGGTTCCTCGAGGGCGGCGAATACCTCCCCTCGTTCGCTTATCTGTCCCTGCTCGCCCGCGACCGGTTCGTCCCGTTCACCCGTTACCTCGAGGGCTCCGTCTTCGTCCTCGACGACCGGGACGAGATCGAGAGGGAATGGGAGAAGACCATGGAGGAGCTCGAGGGCCACCGCGCCGAGCTGGCCAAAGCCCGCGCCTTCTCCCTCCCCCCCGAGTCGATCTATCCTCCGGCCCTCTGGAAGGCCGTCTCCCGGGACGCCCTCGTCATCCAGGAATTGGGCGCCGGGCCCGAGGGGAAAACGATTCCGTTCGCTTTCCAGCCGGTCCCGAAATTCGAGAACCGGATCGCCTTCTTCCTGGAATACCTGAAGAAGCTCCTCGAGGAGAGGGACCTTTGTTACGTCTATCTTTCCAACCAGGGCACCCGGCAGAGACTGGCCGCCCTGCTCGCCGAAAGCGGCATCCCGGCGGTCGAGTCCGCCGATCCCTTCGCCGTGCCCAAGAGCGGCGAGATCAGCCTCCTTCTCGGCGACCTCGATGAAGGGTTCGCCTACCCGAGGGCGAAGATCATCGTCTTCGCGGAGCGGGACGTCTTCACCGAGGAGAAGGTCCTCGTCCACCGCGTTTCGCGAAAGCCCTTCTTCTCCCAGTTCCAGGACCTCGAGAGCGGCGATCCCGTCGTCCATACGGATTACGGGGTCGGCGTCTTTCACGGACTGCGGCGGGTCGAGGTCGACGGGAAGAGCCGGGAATTCATCGAGATCCTCTATCGCGACGACGACAAGCTCCTGGTGCCCGTCGAGGACCTGAACCTCGTCCAGAAGTTCTCCAAGGTCGGCGACGCCGTTCCGACCCTCGACAAGCTGGGCACGGTCACGTGGCAGAAGACCAAGGCCCGGACCCGGAAGGCCGTCGAGGCCATTGCCCGGGAGCTCCTCGAGCTCTATGCCCGGAGGAAGTCGGTCCGGGGCATCCCCTTCAGCCCCGAGGGCCCGTGGGGGTCGGAGTTCGAGAAGATCTTCGAGTTCGAGGAGACGGAAGACCAGCTCAAGTCCATCCGGGAGATCATCAAGGACATGGAGTCCGAGACGCCCATGGACCGCCTGCTCTGCGGCGACGTCGGATACGGGAAGACCGAGGTCGCGATGCGTGCGGCTTTCAAGGCCGTCATGGACGGCAAACAGGTGGCCGTCCTCTGCCCGACCACGGTCCTGGCGAGCCAGCATCTCAAGACGTTCAAGTCCCGGATGGTCCTTTTCCCGGTGCGCGTCGAGGGGCTGACCCGGCTCCAGTCCCGGATCGAGCAGAAGGCCGTCCTGGAGGACCTCGGGAAGGGATTCGTCGATATCCTCGTCGGCACCCACCGGATCCTGTCCAAGGACGTCGCCTTCAAGGACCTCGGGCTCCTCATCGTCGACGAGGAGCAGAGGTTCGGTGTCGGACACAAGGAGAAGATCAAGGGCCTTCGGGCGAACATCGACGTCCTGACGCTGACCGCGACGCCCATCCCGCGGACCCTCAATATGTCGCTGACCGGTCTGCGGGACATCAGCCTCATCGAAACGCCGCCCCGGGACCGGCTGTCCGTCCACACCGTCGTGACGCCCTGGAACGCCAACCTCGTGGCTTCCGCGATCCGCCAGGAGCTCAACCGCGGCGGTCAGGTCTATTATGTCCACAACCGTATCGAGGACATCGACCGGGTGGCCCAGCTCGTGGAAAAGCTGGTCCCGCAGGCCCGGGTCGTCACCATCCACGGCCAGATGTCCGGCGAGGTCCTCGAGAAGCGGATGATGGCCTTCATCGCCCGCGAATACAACGTCCTCGTCTCCACGACGATCATCGAGAACGGCATCGACATCCCCCTTGTCAATACGCTCGTCGTCGACCGGGCGGACCTCTTCGGGCTGGCCCAGCTCTACCAACTGCGCGGCCGGGTGGGGCGCTCCGCCCGCCAGGCGACGGCCTATTTCCTCGTCCCTCCGCTCACGGAGCTCACGCCGCTCGCCAAGGAACGCCTCAAGGCCCTCAAGGAGTTCTCCGATCTGGGCTCCGGGTTCCGGCTGGCGGCCAAGGACCTCGAGATCCGCGGAGCCGGCAATCTCCTCGGCCACCGTCAGAGCGGGACGATCGAGGCGGTCGGCTACGAATATTTCATGCACCTGCTCGACCAGGCCATCCGCGAGCAGAAGGGGGAGGCGGTCGAAGAGGTCAAGACGGAGATCAATCTCAAGGCCGATATCCGAGTGCCCGAGGACTATCTCCCTCAGGTGAACCTGCGGCTCAACCTGTACAAGCGGCTGTCCTCGGTCGAGGACCTGGCCGAGATCGAACGGATCCGCGACGAGGTCCGGGACAGGTTCGGGGACATCCCGGCAAGCGTCGCGAACCTCCTCCGCTACGGGGCCGTCAAGTTCCTCGCCGGCCGGCTCAAGATCGAATCGCTGGACCGGACGGGGGAGCGGCTCGTCTTCAAGTTCTATCCGACCACGGGAGTGGATCTGGCCCGGATCCCGGCCCTGCTCAAGAAGCATCGGGGATCGATGACCCCGCAGGGGGTCATGTCCCTGAACCTGGGTGTGGTCCCGGACGCGGAATTCCTGGAGGCAACCATCGGCATCTTGAAGGAGTTGACCGGTTATACTACAATGAGTTGAATTTAAAAAAGATGAGAGCCCCGAATCCCAGGACATTCCCTCCGGCCGCGCTCGCGGCGATCCTCGGGATCGTCTGTTTCGCCGCCTGCGGGAACCGGGGGAAGGAGCCGGGAGCGTCCGGCTCCGGGGGGAGGAAGGCCCAGGACGCGGTCATTCTGGAGGTCTCGGGGACGGCCTATCGCACTTCCGACCTGGACCGGTACGTCCGGGACAATGCCGGGAAGGGAGAGCTTTCTTCCGCCTCGCTGAGTCGCCTCTACGACCGGTTCGCCGAGGAGAAGCTCCTCCTTGCGGCGGCGCGTGGAGACGGGGTGACGCTCGCGCCGGAAGAGGAAAAGGCCTATCTGACGAAGCTGTCCGAAGAAACCCCGCCCGGGGAAGCCGGCGGCCTGACGGCCGGGGACCCTCGCCTGTTCGACCGGCCGCTCATCGAAAAATACTCCGGCCGGTTCCTTTCCGGGCTCCGGGTCGGCGACGATGAGGTCCATGCCTATTACGAGGAACACAAGAAGGAATTCCTGGTCGCCGAAAGGGTCCGCGTGAGCCAGATCCTTCTCGATACGGAGACCCGGGCGGTGGACGTCCTCCGCAGGCTCGGCGACGCCTCCGAAGCGGAGTTCCGGAAGATCGCCATGCAGGAATCGATCGGCCCCGAGGCATTCAAGGGGGGCGCCATGGGGGTCTTCAAGGCGGGAGACCTCCCCTTCGAGATGGAAAAGGTCGTGTTCCCGCTGGAGGAAGGCCGCCTCAGTCCCGTCGTCGAATCCTCTTACGGCTACCATATATTCCGGGTGGACCGGAAGTTCCCGCCCCAGCTCCTCCCGGAGGCGGAAGCGGCCCCGGCCATCCGGCGCAAGGTCCTGGACGGCAAGGTCAAGGACGCCCTGGCCGCGCATTTGGTCGAGCTCAAGCGAAGCCTCGCCTGGAGCCCGCATACCGACAGTTTATCCTTCGTCTATCAAAGGAACCTCCCATGAGAAAAAGGATCCCCGTCTTCGCCCTCATCGGGCTCGCCGTCCTCCTGGCGCCGGCCGCCGGGCAGGTCGTCGAAGAGATCGTCGCGGTCGTCAACGACGACGTCATCACCCTGAGCCAGTATAAGGAACAGTTCGACGCCACCGTCCAACAGCTCCGGTCGGCCCTGCAGGGCGAGGAATACGAGAAACAGTACCAACTGCTGAAGAAGGACATGCTCAACATGATGATCACCGACCTGCTCCTCATGCAGCAGGCCAAGGAGAAGAACCTGAACGTCTCCGAGCAGGTCAAGATGGCCGTCGACAACATCAAGAAGAGAACAACATCGAGTCCGACGACGACCTGAAGAGAGGGCTCCAACAGCAGGGGCTGGATTACAACGAGTGGCTCAAACAGCTCGAGGACAACATGCTGAAACAGGCCACCGTCTATTCCGAGGTGGACCGGTCGATCGTCCTGGACGACTCCGAGATCGTCGGCTACTACAAGCTCCATCCCGCGGAGTTCACGGAGCCCGAGGAATACCATGTCCGCGCGATCTATCTCGCCGCGGAGGGGAAGACGCCGGAGGCCCTGGGGGAGGCGCGGGCGCTCATCTCAGGCAAGGTCAAGGCCGGGGAGCCGTTCAACGCTCTGGCGAAGGAATACTCGGAGGGCCCGGCCAAGGAGGCCGAAGGGGACCTCGGGCGGTTCCGGAAGGGCGAATTGGACAAGGTCCTCGAACAGTCGGTGGCCGGGCTCAAGACCGGCGAGGCGGGCGATTGGGTGGAGACGAAGAACGGCTGGTACCTCCTGAAGCTCGAGGAGAAGAAGGACAGCCGGCTGAGGACGTTCGAAGAGGTCAAGAAGGAAGTCGAGGAGCGGCTCTACACCGAGAAGAAGACGAAGAAGCTCGAGGAATACCTCAAGACGCTCCGGGAGAAGAGCTACGTCAAGATCCTGAAGGAAAACCCTCTGGATCTTTAGGTCAGGTGACCAGAACGGCGGCCGCGATGGTCGTCGTCCACAGTCCGGTGCTTCCGGACGCGGTCTGGGTGATGCTTCGGGCCATCACGGACAGCTTCCCCGGGAGGCGGTAAACGTTCCCTTCCTTCCGACGGCCGTCGAATTTCAGGCCGAGCTTGGTCGCGAGCATCTCGACCGCCAGGTCCTCCGTGTACCGCCCCGCCTCCGCCTCGGCCTGACCGTAGCTGTCGTGCTCGGCCAGGTATCCGTAGGACTTCCCGTCGTCCGGGAACGGCCATGCCGATCGAGGCCGAGATCAGCCGATGGGCCTCGTCGGTCGCGTTCTCGCTCATCACCAGGAAGACGATCTGCCCGGGATTGAGAAGTTTCAGGCCTTCCTCCGGGACACGAGCTCGCAACCGGGGGGAAGATGCTCGAGACCCGGACCAGGTTGAAGGGGTTGATCCCGGCTTCCCTCAGAGCGATCTCGAAACTGACGAGCTTTTCCCTGTGCTGTCCGCTTCCCCGGGTCAGGAAGATCTTGGTGGGCAGGATGGCGTTCATGGCGTGGCGGCAGGCTCCTCTTTCTTGATGTCGACGGGTGCGGGTTCGACGAAATCGATCGCCCGTGAAATGTCCCATTCCCCGAGAAGGACGAACTGGGAGCCCTTCGACCGGGCGTAGAGCTTGACCTCGGTGGGCTTCCATTGGACGTTGTCCTTGAAGGACGCGACGGTCTTGCCCTCGACCCCGAAATTGCTCTTCAGGGTGATGACCTCGCTCGTCTCGCCGGGATTCACGGCCTTGCCCCGGATGGCGGCCAGGAAATTGTCTCCCAGGTTCTCGGGATCGCCCTTGAACTTGAAGATGGCGTTGAAGTTGACGTGCTGCGAGGGGCGTGGTGCCGACGTTCTTGACGCGGAAGGACACGACGGGAACCAGGATGAGCCGGGGAGGCCACGGCTGGTAATACTTGGAAACCCATTTGGTCTCGACGTCCGTAACCTGGATGGACGCTTTCAGTTCCTCGGACGGGACGGACTTGCAGGCATACATGAAGAGGACGGCGATGACGCTCGCCGCCAGCAGACATACGCTCGCGGTCTTTTTCATGGGAATCCTCCTGTCGGTCCAGCCTAATATAACGGATGGAAGGAACGAATTCAAGCCGGCCCCGCCGCCCCCTCAGCGCCCGGCCATCTCGGACGCGGGGACCGCTTCCAGCCCGTAGCTCCCGAGGAGGCCGAAGTTCTCCTTCAGCGTCCGCAGAGTCTCCTTGAACGGGTGACAGATGCCGACGGCCCGGCCGTCCCTTCGGGCGATCCGGAAGAGCTCGAGAGGCGCTCCCGGATGCGGGCCGTGTCTCCGTCGGCGTCCAGGAAGACCTGACGGGAGGCTGCGGGCACGCCCATGCCCACGGCCACGTCATAGGCGACGGACTTCCCGCGTCGTCCGGCTGTCCAGGAAGAAGAGCCCCCGTTCCCTGATCGGCTCCAGGATGGTCCGCATCATCCCGGCGTCGGCCGTGATCTTGGATCCCATGTGATTGTTGACGCCCCGGACGAACGGGATGCGGTCGAGTTCCTCCTCCACGAGCGACCGGACCTCCCCTTCGCCCATCCCGGAACGGATGAGACCCTCCGTAGCGGCCTCGGACCCGTTGCCGTTCAGGGATTCGAGCGGGAGGTGGAGCAGGACCTCGAGACCCTTTTCATGGGCCCTCCGGGCGGTCTCGAGCGCATGAGGGCTGTAAGGGAGGATGGCGATCGTCACGGGTTCGCCGAGGTCGATGATCTCCTCCAGCGCCTCCGGGCTATTCCCCATGTCGTCCACGATCAAGCGCGACCCTGCCCAGGGGGGCTGAGGGCATTCGGGCCGCGGAGGTCTCTTTGGCGGGCGCGGCCGTCCCCGGGGCGTCGCGGTGCGCCGGCTCCGGGGCCTTCCCGGGCGCCGCCTTTTCGGGGGGTGTTTTGACGGAGGGGATGGCGGCCTTCGGGCGGGGCGCGGAAGCCGGCTTTTCGCGGCTCCCGGTGAAAACGTAGGACCGCTCGCCACGGGTCCAATTCCTATGGTCGAGGATGAGCGCCGCGACGATCGCCAGCCCGCAGAGGACACCACGCGGCGACGGAATAAACAGGCCAACGGGAGAGAACCTTCGGCAGAAGCCGCTTTCTCATGGATCAGCGCTTGACAAGAAGGGCCGAGGTCTTCTTGACGAAGGCGGCGGTGCCCTGGTCTCGCGCGTCGAGGCGGTCGTCCGGGCTCACCCCCTCCTCCCAGAGCTTCTTTCCCGAAGCGAGGGTGAAGACGCCCGATGTGACGAGGACGGAGCTGTCGTCCTCCAGGGGGAAGAGCTCCTGGCGGGAAACGAGTCCCGGCGTCGCGGCGCCGATGACCCGGACCTTGCCGGTCTCCTGGAGGACGGCGGCGACAAGTTCGGCGGGCCCCATCGTCGCCCCGTTGGTCCATACCGCGACGGGAAGCCGGTCCAGATCGGGAGCTTCCGCGCACGCGAGAGGGTCCTTGACCCCGCCCTTCCTCTCGAAGTCGCCGATCTTCGGCGAGCGGACGAAGACGTTGAGGAACCTTCGAGCTTCTTCGATCTCCCCTTCGGAACAGTTGCGGAGGTCCAGGACGTAGGGGGATCGCCGGGCCTTGAGGAGCGGCACGACCTTGGATCGGATGTCGTCGACGCCGGGAGCGTAGAGGCCGTGGATGGCGAGGACGGCGAAGGTGCCCTCCGTTGCGAACGTGAACGGTTCGGCGTGGAGCAGGGCCCTGAGGACCGTGACTTCCAGGGTCTGGTCGTCCCGGACGACCTTGAGAACGACCGGCTTCTGTTCGAGGTCCTTGAGGTATAGATTGGCTTCCAGGGAGCTCATGTCGAGCGTTCCCCGGCCGTCCATGGCGCTGACGGTATCGCCGAGCCGGACCCCGGCCTTTTCGGCGGGAGAGCCTTCGGCCAGCCCGGTGACCTGAGGGAACAGCCCGTGGGCCCGCTTGAAGAGCACGATCCCGATATCGGCCCACCGGGAATCCCGGCGGAGGTACTTGGCCGTGGCGTCGCGGCCGAAATAGCTGGAGACGGGGTCGAGGGAATCGATGAGCCCCCGGCAGGCCCCCTCCATCGTCCGGGCCGGGTCCCGCTCTTCGATATAGTCGTTCCTGACGAGCCGCGCCACTGCGCCCAGCAGGTCGAATCCCTTGAAGGACGCCCGTTGCGGGATACCGGGAAGAAAACTGCGTTCCAGGACGAAAAAGAGACAGAGCCCCACGCACGCGGTGAGGAAGGCGAGTCGGAGGCGCGGAGATCTCATGGTTTCAAACAATGCATTGTATCATCTTCGTCGGAGCCATTTCAAGGGATCGACGGCCTTCGTCCTGTACCGGATCTCGAAGTAGAGGCACTCTCCCTTGAGGGATCCGGAATCGCCCGTCAGGGCGATCTGCTGTCCGGCCCGGACGGCGTCCCCCTTGGCGACGCGGAAATCGGAGCAGTGGCCGTACAGCGTGTAATAGGTCAGGCCATGATCGACGATGATCAGATTGCCGTACCCTTCGAAGGCGTCCGCGTAGACGACACGGCCGGAATGGACGGCCAGGATGGGCGCGCCCGACCCTTTCGGGGCGATCTCGATCCCGCTGTTCGTGGTGATCGTGTTGAACCGGGGGTGTTTCTGCGGGCCGAAGGGCGTGATGATCCGTCCCGAAACGGGCCAGACGAGCGCGCCTTTCCTCTCGTATAGGGGGACGAACGGGTAGGGGAGCGGATAATTCTCCTCGACGATCCTCTTCATCAAAGCCTGGAGCTGGCGTTCGCTTTCCGCGAGTTCCTCCAGGGCCCGGCTGTAGGACTTCTTGTTGCGCTGGACGGCGGCGACGAGCTCCCGGTTCTTTCGTTCCTCGGCTTCGAGCTCCTTCTTCTTCTCGCCGGCCGCCTTGAGGAGGCCCGCGACCTCGACCTTCTTGGATTCGAGCTTGGTTTCGGCTGCTCCCAGCTCGGACAGGGCGGCCAGGTAGCCCTTGACGACGTCGTTCTGGTAGCGGGCGAGGAAGGCCAGGTTGCGGCTTTCGGCAAGGAAGGCCTCGACATTCTCTGACCGAAGGGCGAACTGAAGGACGTCGAAGCGTCCGAACTTGTAAAGCGTCACGAGGGTCCTCTCGACCGATCTCCTCTCCGACTCGAGGGCCGCCCTCCGGAGGGCGATGTCCTTCCTGAGGGTCTCGAGCTCGCCGTCGGTCCTTTCGATGGCGACGGCCCCGCCGGCCAGCTCTGCGCGGATGAGCCGTTTCCTGAGGCCGATCCGGTCCAGATCGGCGAGGATGGACGATTCCTTCTTGTCCGCGTCGGCGAGCTTCGTCCGGAGGTCCCGGATCTGGGCGTTGATCTTCGCGATCCGGGTTTCGAAGTCCGAGACGTCCCGTTGGAGGGCGGGGGCGCCGGTGTGGACGAGGAGGCCGAGGACGAGAGCCGGAAGGGCGGGCCGCACGTTCATTTCCTGGACGCGTAAATGATCCCGCCGACCGCGCCCAGAACCAGCCGGAATCCCACGTCGACGAGGGAGAAAGCGACCGCCGTCCCGGCGGGGATGAGGTAATACCTGAAGATCTCGACGGTCGATCCTTCCCGGAGGCCCAGGCCGTTGATGGTCACGGGGAGGGCTTGGACGAGGAGGACGATGGGGACGAAAATGAAATAGTCGGGGAAGCCGATGTCGAGCCGGAAGGCCTGGCCGATGAAGAAGAAATAGACGACGACGTTGGCCTGGAGGACCAGGGCCCAGAAGGAAGCCCGGAGGAACGGGCCCTTGTGATGCCTGTAATCCAGGATGATCTCCCGGAAGGCGAGGACCTTCTCTTTCGGGGCCTGGAGGAACCTCCTGTCGGGGAGGGCCCGGATAAAGCGCTCCGCCAGGGGCGTGAAGAACAGGGCGGCCAACGCCAGCCCGGCGAGGCCGAGGACGAGCGCCGCCCATATGACCGGGACGTCGTTGGCCATGTCCAGCCGGAAGAGCGATGCGAAAAGGGCGAAGAGGAACAGAACGATGATCCCCGTGGCCCGCTCGACGACGACGACGGCGGAGGCCCGGACCAGGGACCGCGAATACCGGGAGCCGTCCCAGATGCGCACGATATCGCCCCCGTAGCTCGAGGGCAGGAAGTTGCTGAAGAACGTCCCTACCAGGTAGGACTTCATGAGGTAGCCGAGCGGGATCTCGTCGCCCTGGGCCCGGGCCAGGATCTGCCAGCGGTAGGCGCTCGCGAAGATCCCGACGGCGTGCAGGGAAAAGGCGGGGACCAGCCAGCCCAGACGGACCGTCCGGAGGACTCCCATGATGTCGCGGACCGGCGCCTTGTAAACGATGATGAGGGCCAGAACGGACGCGCTGAAAGCGATCTTGAGGACCAGGAGGAGCGTTCGTCTCCTCGAGGGCGGCCTTCGTTCCGGGAGAGGATTCATTGAGACATTTTTTACCATAAATCAGCGGATACAGCAAAAAGGGGGTCGAAGGGAGTTCAGGGATTGACTTCGAACGGCGTTTCACCCACTCTGGGATCACCATGAGCGTCCTGATGATCCGATTGGGCGGCCTGGGCGATCTCCTCGTTGCCCTGCCGTCCATGGCCTGTTTGCGCCGGACCCTGCCGGGGCGCAGGCTTGTCCTCCTTTGCAGGGGAGAGTACAGCGGATTGTTCCTGGAGTCCAGGGTCGCGGACGAGGTCGTCCCGCTGGAGGGCCGGGAAGCCTCCTTCCTTTTCGGGACGGCCGGCACCCCGCCGCCGGTCTGGGCGCGGGAATGCTCCCTCGCCATGGGTTGGACGCAGCAGCCGTCCCCTGGGATCGAAGCCTCCCTTCGGGCGTCGGGGATCCCCGCGGTTCTTATCACAGCGCCTGATCCACCGCATACGATCCCGCTCAGCCGGCGCTTCTTCGCCGAGACCCTGGCCGCGTTTCCCGGCCCGGAAGGAAGCCTTCCCGATTTCGACGCGTGCTCGCGGCTCCAAACGGGGAGGGGAGGAGCGGCCGAGGCACGCGCTCGATTCGGAGACGATATTCCGGGCGACGGAGGCTTCGCGGTCATCCATCCTGGAAGCGGCGGGGCGGCCAAACTCTGGCCGTTGGAGAGATTCCTCGAGGTATCCCGCCGCCTCCGCGGAGCCGGGATTCGCGGCGTCTTCATCACCGGGGACGCCGAAGAATGTCCGGCGATCGCCGGGAGACTCGAGCGGGAAGCTCTGCCGGCGGGTTGGATTTGGGCGCGAAAACCGCCGCTCCTCGCGGTCGCGGGACTCCTGGCCGAAGCCCGTCTCTATTTAGGCAACGATTCGGGGATCACCCACCTGGCGGCGGCCTGCGGCGCACGCGTGACGGCCCTCTTTCTTGAAAAGAACATCCCTGCCTGGGCACCCTACGGAAGGTCCGTCGTGCTTGCCGCGAAGGCCCTGGCGGACCTCGAAACGGAGGCCGTATGGGCCGCTCTCCTCGGGCAGGGAGGAATTTTATAGTCTGCAAAAAATATCCTGCATTTGCCCTTGCGTTCGCCTTCTTCTTTGCTATAATGGGATTGGCTCTCTTTGGCCGGCTGGAGAGGGCTCCCTCAAATTTCCAATCATCACCCCCCTTTTGCTGACCTCAGCCGGCACCTAACCCCCGGGGGTCTTTGCGCTTAATTTCCCGGCCGAAGTGTGTTATCATTCGCGCATCTTGGGACACGGATGGAAGACATGCCCGGAGAAACCTGGAAAGACGATCTGAGAAAGCATTTCGAGGCCTTCAAACTCATCCAGAAGGCCCAGGCGGATACCCTCGAGAGTTTCTCCCAGTTCTGCGAGTTCATCGCCGAGCCGGCCTTCGAGAGCCTCAAGGAGGAGATGCAGGAACAGGGCGTCAGGGTCAGGCTTCGCGCGGAGAAGGGCGTCGCCATCGATATCGAACTGAGCTTCCCCGGCTCGAAAACGGATAACTTCCACTATCGGATATTCCTCCCCCGGAACGCCTTCGAGCTGAAGCTCGGGCTCGTTCTAAAGGGCCGGAAATCGAGATCCGCTCCGCTCGAAGAAAAGCCCGCCGAGTTCATGAAGGGGCGTCCTCCGGCCGAGATCATGAAGATCTCCAAGGAGGACCTCATCAAGGATGTTCTGGAACACTATGGGGATTTCACGCTCTCGGCGCTGACGTCTCCGGATTGACGGCCCGGGAGCCGCCGGAAAGATTTCAGTCCGTCGCGCCGGGCTCGGCCAACGCTTCCGAAAGGCGGGCGTGCGCGGTCGCCCGGTCCGTCTCGCCGATGATCAGAGCCGAGGTCTTTCCTGACGCACGGAAGAGGCAGGCGCCTCCGAGGATATCGGTCCCGGATACGATGCCATCTTCCACCCGGGCGTCCTCGAGATATTCCTTGAAGAGGGCGAGCGCGCTCTCCGAAAGGCCCTCCGGAGTCTCCGCGAACTCCACGACGATGAGCTTGCTGTCCTTTGGGGCGTATCGCGCCGCATAGCCCCGGCTCGTGCCGGCCCGGAAGCCCCAGAAATCCCGATTCAACAGCGGAGATTCGGCTCCGGCCGCGATATCCCCCCTGATGTAGCGCTCGCTCCCTGCTACTAAGTTCGCCCGGGGAAGCCGGGAGATCCCGGGAGGCGGGGGTTCGGCGGGAAGTCCGATCCTTTTGGCCGCGGCGGAAGCGAGTCTCTCGATCTCGGCCCGATCGCAGCTTTTGGCATGGATCTCGACATAGGCGTAGCCTTTGACCAAGGCCGCGCGGTCCTCTCCGATCAGATTGGGGGCGATCACGACGGGCGAGGCGGAGTCCGTGCTCCGCCTCTCGAAGGAGAAAAGGCCGAAGGCATCGGCCGCCGAGGCCATACGGAAGACCTCAAGGGTGAATTCTCGTCCGGCGGTCTTCTTCGTCCGGGTCGCGGGCCTGAACCGATGGACGGAGATTTCCTTGACGCCATACTGCAGCGCCGCTCCGGCGCTGTTCCCCAGATGTCCGGCGAGAGCTTTTCCCGCAAACTTCCTGGGCGTGCCGTTCGGAACCCAGCCGGTGAAATGGAACGACGAGGGGATGCCGACGGCCGGGCGTCTCGCGGCCGGTTGCGCCCGCCTCGTCTGGGGGGACAGGGGGCCGGCGACCAACAGGATCGCCAAAGCCGCCCATATCGTCGATCGTTTCATGATTCCTCTCCCGGGCCCGGCCCGGAGGGATTCAAGTATAGACCGGGACGGGCAAAAGTCAATGAATCCCGGAACTCCCCGGGTGAGAATAATTGACAATTCCGAGGGTCATATACTATATAAATCAGGTACTCTCCCATGAAACGGGCCAACCCCGGAACGCGCTGTGTCCTCCTCCTTCAGGGTTTTGCTCTTGTCGTCTTCTCGGCCGGCGCGATACCCGGTGCGTCCGATAAACCGGGGGTTCAAAACAGCGGGGCTTACGCCCGGGCCTTCCGACAGGGGGAAACCGAGAGGATTCGTGGGGATTTCGAGAGCTCCATCATCCGGTTCAATGAGGCCCTGACGATCTCCCGGAGGGCGAGCGATCCGGAGGCCGAAGCCGCGTGCCTGGTGAAGCTTGGCCTGCTCCAATGGAACCTGGGGCGGGTCAGGGAGGCTGAAGGGAATTATTCGGACGCCGTCCTCAAGGCGGGAGCGGTCGGCCGGAGCGATATCCTGTCCTATAGCCGGACGGCTCTGGAGATCATCCGCCTGTACAACCTGGGGAAGGACCTCCGGCTCTCCAATGCCCTTCCGCGATCCCTGGAGGCTTTCGCCGAGGCCGTCGCTTTGGCCCGGAAGACCAAGGGTGAGGAATTCGTCGTCAAGTGCCTCCGTCAGATGAGCGGGACCTATTGGCAGATGAACGATCTGAAGAGCTTCCTGGCGAATAATGAGGAGGCCCTGAAGATCGCGACCAGACTCAACCTCAAGGTCGAGCAAGGGCGATGCCTGAATAATCTCGGCCTCTTATTTCTGGAAATCGACGGACTATTCAAAAGCCCTTAAACATTTTCAACAGGCCCTTTTCATACTAAGGCCGCTTAATGATAGCCAAACTGAAGCAGAATGTGTTAGCAACATTGGGCTTATAAGCTTGAATCTTGGTGATTATGATAGTGCGCTTGTTCATTTTAAAAATTCTTTGGATATTGACCTAAAGCATGGACGAGCAATGGAATGTCTAGTAAAACATATAACAATATTGGAGTGGCACTTGAGAAAAAAGCTTATCAGACTAGGGTAAGGGCCGATTTTATTGAGGCTCTTAGCTATTTTGATAAGTGTTTAAACATATTTGAAGAGGTCCCCCGAAATCAAAACCGAAATTGAAGCACTTAATAATAAGGGCACAGTATAATCGAATCTTAATAATTATGATGCTGCATTAAAGATCTTCAATTTAGCGCTATCTAAAGCAAACGATCAAAGGAACATAGAGGCCAGTGGCAATATTTATAACAATTTGGGGCATGTCTTCTTATTAATGCAAATAGATTAGTAGAATCTCGGCAACTATTTTTAAAAGCATTGGATCTTCCTACGATTAATTTGTTTAAATCGCATTGTCTGGGAATCATATTATGGCCTCGGCCAAAGCCTCGAAAAACAGGGCGATTCGATCAAGGCCCTCGAATATTACCGAAAATCCGTGGATGTTATCGATCTGATCAGGAGACGAATCTTCCTGGAAGCGTTTAAAACGGGCTTTGCCAGGAACAAGCTCGGGATCTTCGATAGCCTTCTGAACCTCCTGTTCCGGCTCTCGAACGAGGACCCGTCAGGAGCCAGGCTCGAGGAGATGTTCGTCGTCGTCGAAAAAGCGAAGGCCCGCGCCTTTCTCGAGTGCCTTGGAGAGGCCCGGATAGATTTCGGGGCCGGGCTGATGCAGGGCCTGAAGGAAAGGGAGGAGGAAATATCCAGGGAGATCTCGAGCCTCATCATGGAGCTGTCCGATCCCGCACTGGGCCGTGTGGAGCGCGGTGAAAAGCTGAAGAAGCTCGAACGTGCCGAAGAAGAATCCCTGCGGCTCATTTCCGAGATGAAAGCCGAACAACCCGAGCTGACGAGCCTTGTCTCATCCGAGCTTTTCTCGATCCGGAAACTGCAGGACGAATTTCTGGATGAAAGGACAGGCCTGATCGAATATTTTCTCGGCGATGCCCGGTCCTACATGTTCTTCCTCACCAGGAAGGGCGCCAGGCTGTTCGAGCTCCCTCCCAGAGAGGCGATCGAACGGTCTTTACGGGGATATCTCAAAGCGCTTTCGATCCCCGGCGGGAAGGAGTTTTCCGGGACGCTCGCTGCGGAACGGATCGCCGGCGAGCTCCTCCCTCCACTCGCAGGGCCCGACGCCGCGGGGCTCAAGCGGCTCATCATCGTTCCCGACGGCGTCCTTTACTACCTTCCGTTCGAGACGCTCCGCCCCTCCGGCGCGCCCGTCTCAGGTTATCTCATCGAACGATTCGAGGTGTCCTACGCTCCTTCCGCATCGTCGCTCGTCTTCCTTTCCCGTAAGGACGCCGGGCCGTGGGACAAGTCGCTTCTGGCCATTGGCGCTCCCGCCTTGAACAGGGAGCGATCCGCCGAAAGGGATGGACAATCATTGCCCGGATGGACTTTCGGTGAGATCTATAAGGGTGACGGGTTCGATCTTTCCCCTTTGCCATACAGCAGGAAAGAGGTCCTGGACATCGCCGGGCATTTCCGCAAAGGGTCCAAGGACGTTCTGCTCGGGTCCAGGGCGGCGGAGGCGGATCTGAAACTCCTCCCTCTCGAGGATTATCGGATCGTCCATTTCGCATGTCACGGGCTCCTGGATGAGAAGGTCCCGTTCCGATCGGCCCTGGTCCTCTCTGCAGATAAGGATGATGGAGAAGACGGCCTCCTCCAGGCCCGCGAGATCTACAGCCTCAGGCTGGACGCCGACCTCGTCGTCCTGTCGGCCTGTCAGACGGGACGGGGCGGGCTGGAGCGAGGCGAAGGGCTCCTGGGACTCCCCAGAATGTTTTTTTATGCCGGAGCCCGATCGGTCATCTCGACGCTGTGGCCCATCGGGGACAGGTCCACGGCCTTTTTCATGGATGGATTCTATGAACACCTGTCGCAGGGCCGGAACAAGGCTGAAGCCCTGCGATTGGCCAAGGTTCGTATGTTGCGGTCGAAATACGCTCACCCGTTCCATTGGGCCGCCTTCGTCTTGAACGGAGATACGGGTCCGGCCACTCGGCCGGGGAGGAGCAGGACGCCCGGCGCCGCGGCTGGTCAGGGATCGACGGAGAAGACCTCGAACCTCGATCCGCCCATCTTCCCTTCCGAATCGAGAGCCGATACCGTCCAGTAATAATTCGTGTCGCCCGAAAGCTCTTCCTTGATGGGGCCTGGAAGGAGCGCGGCCGTGGTCGTGACCGGAGGGCTTTCCCAAATGAGCTGGAGGGATTCGTCGTAGACCTCGATGACATAAGAGACGGCCCGGGCGACCGGCTTCCATCGGAATATCAGGCGGGGGGGCGCACCCAGGTGCCCGGACGGAGCCAGGGCCTCGGGGATCGTGGCCGAGTGACTCCGTCCCTCGTCGCGGGCACCGTCCTTCTTGAATACGAGCACCCCCGAGGCGACGATGGCGAGCATCGCCATCCCGAAAGCATAATTCAAGAGAGGCCGGGAAAGGAAAAGAGCGGGGGGGCGGCGGTTCCGGGCGATCTCCCGGATCCCCGCGTCAAGTTCCCTTTCCTTCGCCCGTACGACCCGGATGAACTCGAATTCCTGGGCGCAATAGGCGCAGTCGGAGATGTGGTCGACGATCTTATCTTTGGCCGCCCGCCTGGTCTTGCCCTCGAAGGCCTCCCGGAGGTCTTTCATGGGCGGGCAGTCTTTCCGGGACGTCCGGATCTTCGCCGAGACGTAGGACCTGTAGAGCCGTCCGATTTCGATGTCACACATGCCCGTTTCCGATATCCGTATTTTTCAGGGATCTTTTCAGGTCGGCCAGTCCCCGGTACAGAAGATTGCGCGTCTTGTGCAGGCTCCAGCCGTAAAAACGGGAGATCTCCTCGATGCTCATATCGAAAAGGTAAAGCTTGACCACATTCCGGCGGCTCTCGATGAGGGATTCCACAGCCTTACCGATGGCCTCCCTGAGCCGGGCGTTCCGAAGGATCTGGGGCCTGTATCCGTTCAGCTGTTCCGCGATCTGTTTTTGCTTCTCCATTCTATAGAGCTGTTCGTCCTTCCGCAGCAACCGCAGCTGGTCGATCACCACGGTATCCACGATCTTCTTGATATAGGCCGCATAACTGACGATGTTTTTCTCACTCTCCAGGAGTCTCCAGATCTTGATCCGGACCTCCTGGACGATATCGTCCGGATCGATCCCGTACCGCTGCACCTCGAACTTCTGGACGTGGGCTCTGATAAAGTTCGTGAACCTGAGCAGCAGGAGCTCGAGATCCTTGTCCGAAGACCCTGAGCCGGCCATCGAAGCTGTCTCCCTCCTTCTTTCCCCTTTCCCGATCCGGGGTTCACTAATATAGATGGGAATTCGGGGGCTTTTGTCTCACTCCCCAGGAAAATAGTGAGAAATTTCCGTAAGGCTTGGCGTCCTTCTCAATAGGCGGCGATCGGAACGAACATGAAGGATCGGACATGGGAAGAGCCGGTTATCCCCCGAGAGGGGGCCGGAGTCGTCGAAAAGGCGGCCCGCTGCGATAAGAACGTGCTGATCCTCGGGGAAACGGGAACGGGGAAGGACGTAACGGCACGGAGGGTCCACGAACTCAGCAGCCGACGGGAGGATCCTTTCGTCGCCGTGAACTGCGCGAGCCTTCCGGACGACCTCGTCGAGGCCGAGTTGTTCGGATACGCCCGCGGCTCGTTCACGGGGGCCGTGAAGGAAAAGGAGGGGCTCCTCGAGGCGGCTGGGAGCGGGACGGTGTTCCTGGATGAGATCGCGGAGATCCCGTTCCGCCTCCAGGCCAAGGTCCTTCGGATGATCGACAAGCGCGAGACCCGCAGGATCGGCGAGACCGCGATACGAACGGTCGCCGCCCGGTTCATCTTCGCGACCAACAGGGACCTTGAGGAGGAGGTCAGGACGGGCAGGTTTCGGAGGGACCTGTACTTCCGGATCAATGTCGTGCGAATCCGGCTTCCCTCTCTCCGGGAGCGCCGGGAGGATATCCCCCGGCTCGTCCACCAGATCCTCGAGCGGGAGAACGAACGGGGCCGGGTGCGCAAGGACCTCTCTCCGGAGGCGTTGGGAAGGCTCATGACCTATGATTTTCCTGGCAACATCCGCGAACTGGAGAACATCATCGAGAGAGCCTACGTCCTTTGCGAGGAGGAGATCATCAGGGACGAGGACCTGATCTTCGAAGGCTATTCCTGGCAGCTGGAAAAGGATGGCCCTGTCACTCCCGAGGCCCTGAGGCGGACCTTGGCGAGCTGCCGGTGGAACAAGACAAAGGCGGCCGGGGAGATCGGTCGGAGCCGCCGCCAGCTTTACAGGCTCCTCGAAAAGTATCGCATGGACGATTGTATCCGCAGGATCTTCTTCACGTGAGCCGGGAAGGAGGGGGCCGCCTAGGCCCTTTTCCGGTTCAGGTTGCGGAGCGCGACGAGGATCATGATCCCGGCGCAAAGGGAGCTTATCAGGAGCCCCCAACGCTTGAAGGGCCGCGGGAAGATGACCGCGTCGCTCTTTCCATTGACGATGAACCCGGCCCAATAATAGGGGTGGGAAAGCACCCCGGAACCGATCATCTCCAGTTTCGCCCGCCGGAGCGCGGTAGCGGCCGTCTCGGCTCCCATCAGGTGACGGTAGAACCGTTCCATGAGCTGGTAGGTGGCCTCGTCGTTGACGGCCCAAAGGCTCATGAGCACGGATGACGCTCCGGCATAGAAGAACGCACGGCTCAACCCCTCGATTCCCTCGCCGCGGATGAATTGTCCCAAGCCCGTCTGGCAGGCGGACAGGGCCACCAGATCGGCGTTCATCCTCAGGTTGAAGATCTCCCGCATCTGGAGGAATCCGTCTTCTCCGGGATCCTGATCGAGGGCGAGGATGATGGAGGACCGTGCCGGCTTCTTGTCGTCGATCAGGCCGTGTGTCGCGAAGTGGATGATCCGATAATCCGTGAGAGGCTCGGCCTTGAGTCGGTCCTCGGTCGCTTCCTGCCGCCGGAACGCGTCGGTTCGGGAGGGCTTGAAAGCGGCCGCGATCTTCTGGATCTCGAGCCCGCTGTACTTCAAACGGAAGAAACTGACCGAGGAATTCGAATAGAAATCCTGGAAGAGGTCCTGGCTCGTATTCCGGCGGTCCTCCTCGTTGGCTCCGTAGAACGGATCGCCGAACGCCAGGAGGTCCTTATGAGGCCGCGTCCGGGACGCAGACTTCCTGATGTTCAATTCGCGCAGTGAGGAGAGGGATGGAGCATAGGAGACGGAATGGTCCTGAATGAGCCACCGGGTCGTCCCGGTATCGGATACAAGAGTCTCGAACGGGAGCAAGTTCAGGATATCGTCGGGAACGAAAACGATCCTTTTCGTGTTCTTGTCGAGTCCGGGATGAACGAGCTCATCGAAAAGGACATGGCCGAGACTGAAATCGTCGTTGTCCTTGTCGGAGATGACCTTGCGGTATTCGGCGACCTGCTGTTGAAGGACCTTCCTTGACGGAGCCGCAAAAACCTTGAGACCGCTCTCGCTGAGGACGAACACATAGGACCTGTCCTTGCCCAGGGAATACGCGAAGTAGGTCGTATCCTTGTTGACCAGCGAATCCTTTGCTTCATCATAGGTGATGACATCAGGGTACTTGAGATTGGCGTAAGCGGGACTCGTTGTTCTTATTTCGCGCTTCAGGCGGTCAGAATCTTCCTCAAGTTCTTTGATCTTATTTAAAATGCGGTTTCTTGTTATCAAGTCTAAATTAGCGTTCAATAATTGTGTATAAGATTGAGATATCTGCCGCATTATCTCCTTTTCTTTATTAGCCAAGTTTTTATCTATGCCTTGAGATACGTTTACTTCGGCAACTTCGAAGCTATCTAGAAATGCCCGAGCTTTCGCCCTTTCAAGATAATTAAATGCTTCGGCCCCCTGGGTCTTGTCATTCAAAAGGACTGATTGATTAGCTAGGACATCAATGGAATTTTGGTATGCATCTATTCTCTTGTCCGAGCCAAGATAGCTTGCCTTTAATTCTTCCAGACTGATTGAAGATCGAATGCTTTCTATGACTGCAATTGAGTTCTTGTAATTTTGTAAAGCGTCCTTAATACGGTCCTGCTTTTTATATGCATTTCCTATTTCAAGGTAAGCTTCCCAGAGCACTTGTCCGCCCCGTATATCTTGCGCAATACTAATTGCTTGTCTAAAAAAGCTCGTTGATTCCTCTATATTGCCAATATTAAATTGCACGATTCCCAGATTATTGAGAATCATGCTCATGGATTCTTTGTCCTCGATTGCCTGGGCGATCAGATAGGCTTGCTTAAAATATTCTGATGCTTCAGCAAAAGCCGATAGATCAGAATGTACGGCCCCTATATTGTTCAAAACGCGAATCTCGGTGTTCTTATCGCCCAGAATTCTTGCTAATTCCAAGCAATGGTTGAGATTAACTTTGGCGGACGAATAATCTTCTTGTTTCCCTGATAGAAGACCTTTGTTCCTATAGGTTGCGCCGATGTTGTTTAGATCGATAGATATTTTTTGCTTGTCCCCGAGGCGTTGATCCAGAAGTAGGGCTTGCGATAAGTAATCAAGGGCTTTGTCATAATTGCCCATATCGCGATAAATCAAGCCCATATTATTGAGGCTATCAGATTCATTTTGTGCTTTATTGGTGCTCTTGGCTACTCCTAACGCCTTTTCATAATAATTCAATGAATTGGTATAACTATCAATTTTCCAAAAATATATACCAATATTGTTGTAGCAGTTTCCTGCTTCATTTTGATTATTAAGAGTGAGGGCGAGTTCCAACGCTCGGCTGCTTAGTAAATAGAAAGAGTTATAATCATTAATTTGCCAATAAGTAGAGCTAAGTTGTCTTAAGCACTTTACCTCATGATCGGGGCTCCCCACGCTTCGGGCCAATTCTATGGCGGCCTCAAAACTCTTTATTGATTGTGAATATTGCTCTGTGGTACGGAAGTCCTTTCCCTCCTGATATAAACGAAATATTTCAAGCAGTGCCAAGCAGCTTGTTTCTGCTTGTTTGTTTGATAGGTGTCGAGATAATTCCAAGGCGGTTTTATAATAATTCGTCGATTCTTTAAGCCTTCCGGAGTTCCAATTATTAAGGCCAAGATTCAAGAGACAACTTAATGTATTGGCATCTTCGCTGGTTCGTTGCGAGAGCCGAAGGCCTTTTTCAAAGAGTGCGGAGGATCTTTCATAATCTCCACCAAGCCGCAGTCGTTCACCTTCAATAATCAAACTTGTTGCCGTCTCTCTTGAAGGGGAGTTAAGGGGAGATGCCTTGTCTTCTTGAGCGAAGGCTAGGGGAAGAAAGATGAAGTGCAAAAAGGCATAAGCCAGTATGCATGCCCTGAAAGCGCGAACCCTAAGCAAGAATAATCTTTTCACGTGCATCCGGTCGGCCTTATCGTTTTTCACAAAGGCCTACGAACCTACAGGCGCAGATTATTGCCTAAGGATGAACGTGTCAATCCCCTCTTAAGGGGAGGGAAGGGGTGATTTTTTCTAGCCTAAATCACCCCTTGAGGTGATATCAAAAGTACTAAAATCGAAATAGAATATTCTTTCGAACTAATCTCCGGTGCTGGGCCTTGCGATGACCAAATCACCGGTGGGCTTGACGATGGAGCCCGAGTTATTGCCGGTATTGAGAGGGGTCTTGTTGATATTGAAGACAGACCCGAGGGCGGGGAAGACGGAGATCAGGAACTGAAACGGCCTCTGGAGAAGGAGACGGGCATCGACCCGGGAAACCCTTTTCTCAGCAGCGAACAGACCGGACGCCGAGATCCCGACGAAAACCAGGCAGAGAGCGAGAGCGACGGCTTTGGCGATGAAACTTTTCCGCATAGCGGCCTCCTTATTTGGTACGGCTCGCCTTGGGAAATGAACAGAGAAGTGGGGCGAATAGAACGGCTTCGCGAAGAACTGTCTCCATCATAATCATCCAAGGCTTGGGATAAATCTAGGACAGGGCCCCCGAAATGTCAAGGAAATTCTTCCCGGGCGGCTTCATAAGTTGTTCAATAATAAGGGTTTAGTGGGCCGTCCCCCACACCATTTTGTGGTCGCGGACAAACAAGGATCAATATATGGGGGGAGAAAAAGACGGTAAAAAGATGGGAGTCAGGGCCGAAAAACGGTTACTTTTTAAAAAAATAGCCAATTTCCCATTCGGCGGTCTGAGGAGCGTCGGAGCCGTGAACAGCGTTCCTCTCGATGGAGAAACCGTACGCCCTTCTCAGAGTCCCGGCCTTGGCCCGGGCCGGATCGGTCTCCCCCATGACCTGTCGCCAATGGGAGATGGCGTTCTCGCCTTCCAGGGCCATGATGACGATCTCTCCGGTAGACATGAAATCCGTGAGGGGCTCGAAGAACGGCTTCCCCTTATGGACGGCATAGAAGCCGCGGGCCTCGTCCTTCGTCAGTCGGGCCATCTTCATTTCAGCGATCCGGAACCCTTCCTCCTCGATCCTCTCGACGATCTTCCCGATGATCCGTTTCTTGACGGCGTCCGGCTTGATGATGGCCAACGTTCTTTCGGTCATTATTATTCTCCGCTCCGAGCAGGTATTGATATACCCCAACCTGGGTCGACCGTCAAGCCGCCCGGCCCCGGATTGACACGGGAGAGCGGCTGTCGATAAAATCCCCACTGTGAAAGAGGAGAAGCCTGCCGGCTCCGTGCTTCGGGAATATTCCGCGGAGCTGGGTTTCTCCCTGTTCGGCACGGCCGATGTCTCGGGTATCCGGGAATCCTTCCTCCTTCCCGCGGGGCTCAGGGATCACGTCGTGTTCGCCGTATCCCTGGGGAAAAAGCTTGTCTCCGGGGCTTTGGACGACCTCGAGGATGGGCCGACGCCGCTCTATTTCCACCATTATCGCCAGGTCAATTTTTTCCTGGACCGGGGAGCTTTCCTGCTGGCCTCCCGCATCGAAGAGCTCGGTTTTCGAGCGGTCCCTATCCCTGCATCGCAGGTCATCGACTGGCCGCAACAGCGGGGCCATCTTTCCCATAAGAAGATCGGTGAGATGGCGGGCCTCGGCTGGATCGGCAGGAACAACCTCCTTGTCACCCCCGGGTTCGGGGCCCAGTTCCGTCTCGTGACCGTATTGACCGATATGCCGCTCGAAGCGGGCAGCCCTTTGAAGGCGGATTGCGGGAACTGCCGGAAATGCATCGGGGCGTGTCCCGCGAACGCGATCAAGGAACGCCGGGAGGATTTCGAACATATCGTCTGTTTCGAAACGCTCAAGGAATTCCGGAATAAGGGCCGGGTCGGCCAGTATATCTGCGGATTGTGCGTCAAGGCCTGTTCCGGAGGACATCGCTCCGCCCCGTCCCCGTGATCCCCTCGGCGGTAGGGGCCGGCGATTGACAAGACGAAAACGCGGGGGCTATATTAGGGCGGGGGTGGTCCCTTAGGGGGGAATGCAAAAATCGGCCCGGATATTCCATCTTGCGTCCGGCGCCGTCATTTTCCTGGTCAGCCTCTACGGATTTCTGCTTCTTCGGGCCCGGCCTGGCGTTCCTGATCCTCTTCAGGGGCGCGAGATCCTGCGGGTCGACAACGTCGCCCTCCGATCGGCCAAGGATATCGATTACGCCCTGAGCGGGAAGAGGATCGGCGACGAAGCCGAATTCACCCTGAGATCGGGCGGAGGATCAGAGACCCTTCGCGCCCGCCTCGTCGCCTATTATTCCCGGACCTCATTTCCCTTCATCTTTTTTCTCATCGGCGCGTCGGGTTTCTTGATCGGTGTCTCCGTTCTTCTCCTCAGGCCGGATGACACGAGGGCGCGGATCTTCTTCTGGATGGCATTATGTTTCTCGGCGTCCCTGATCATCAACGGCGACTACTATTGCGTTCGCGATAAGGGGGCCTCGATGGCCCCGGGCGTCCTTTTCAATTTTGCCTACCCTATGGTCGCCGCCCTTTCCCTGACCTTTTCGATAACGTTTTCCCGCCGGCCGGTCCGGCGGAGCGCTCTCGTCCTGTGTCTTCCCGCCGTGATCCTCGGGGCTCTCCTGAATATCGGCTTCCTGGGTTCCGTTATCGGGCCTTCCCGGGCGCTCTTCGGCTTCCAGCAGAGGATCTTCATCGTTTTCCGGTGGTTCTTTCTGGCCTATGTCGTCGCGGCGGCGGCCGTCCTCGTCGTTTCCATGAAGCGGGCCGATGGGAAGGAGGAGAGGGCCAGGATCCAATGGCTTTTGTACGGGCTCGTCGTCGGGCTCGCCCCGTTCGCCCTTTTCTATCAGCTTCCCCTCGCTCTGGGCAGAGGTCCGGTCCTCTCCGAGGAGCTGACGAGCGCCTTCTTCCTCGCCGTCCCCGCGGCTTTCGCGATCTCCATCGTCCGGCACAGGCTGATGGATATCGAGCTCGTCATCAACAGGAGCGTCGTCTACGCCCTGCTGACCATCCTGACAGCGAGCATCTACCTCGTCTCCATCGAACTCCTTCAGGGGGCCCTCGCCCGGGCCGGGCCCGCGGCGGGCCGACTGGCCGCGGTGGCCGCCGCCGTCCTTTCGGCGGCCGTGTTCCACCCTCTCCGGAAACGGGTCCAGGACGTCGTGGACAGGGCCTTCTTCCGCCAGCGGTACGATTACCGCAAAGCCGTTCTGGCGTTCGCCGAGGCCGCCCAGACGACGGCCGATCCGGAGAGCCTGGCCGGAGCGTTCCTGGCCCGGGTCATCGCTGTCGTCCCTCTCGACAGGGCGGGAGTGGTGGTCTTTCGGAAGGAGGGGGCCTCGAAAATAGTTGTCCTTGCCCGTGGCCTCGATACGGAGCCGGCGCTGGCCGGCCTCACGATCGAGCCCGGATGGCTGGTGATCAGGAAGAACGCCTTGTCCTTCAAGGAAACGACCGGCCGTGTCCGGGAGGGCATCCCCGCCCTCAGCCGGTTCGAAATAGCCATGCCTCTTCCGTTCTCTTCGGCCGCGCTGGAGGGCTTCGTCGTCCTGGGCCGGAAGCGCTCGGAAGAGAGATACCGGGAGGACGACCTCGACCTCATCATGACCATGGTCGACGAGTTGGCGCTGAATCTCGAACGGATGGAGCTCAGGGCCCAGGTCGTCCTCGAGCGCGCCTCGCGCGAGAAGGCGGACGAGCTCAACCGCCTGAAGACCGAGTTCATCTCCTCGGTCTCGCACGAGCTCCGAAATCCCATAAGCTCGATCCAGGGCCTTTCGGAGATACTGGAATCGGGGGCGGTCCCGGACGAACGGAAGCGCGAGGGCCTTCTCCATCTCCTGGCGTCCGAGTGCGCCCGCCTTTCCCGGTTCCTCCACAATATCCTGGATTTCGGGAAGATCGAGCAGGGGACGAGGGCCTATCGTCCCCGGAAAACCTCCCTGCGCGCCGTCCTCGAGGACGTGGCGAGGCTTTCGGGATACGGCGCGGAGCGGGAAGGGGCGATCGTCCGGGCGGTCCTCCCCGAAGATCCCGTCTTCCTGAATATCGACGCCGACGCCGTGAAGCAGGCCTTGATGAACCTCGTGGACAATGCTATAAAATATTCGTCAGCGCAAAAGGAGGTCGAGATCGAGCTCGCCGATCTGGAGAACCGGGTCGAAGTCCGGATTCGCGACCGGGGGATAGGGATCACGGCCGAAGAACAGGGCAGGATCTTCGATCCGTTCTACCGTTCTCCCCGCGCGGCCGAGGTGAACGCCGGGGGGGTCGGATTGGGATTGGGGATCGTCCGCCATATCATGGAAGGCCATGGCGGCGCGGTCCGGCTCGAGTCCGCCCCGGGCCTGGGGAGCACGTTCATCCTCGTGTTTCCAAAGTCATGAAAAAGATCCTGATCATCGAGGACGACGGAGCGCTCCGGACGACTCTCGTGAGTGCGCTAGAATCCGAGGGATTTCTCACCCTGCAGGCGTCCGACGGCGCCGAGGGGCTGAAAAAGGCCTCCCAGGACGGACCCGACCTGGTGGTCCTGGACCTGGTCCTCCCCTCGATGGGAGGGTTGGAGATCTGCCGACGGATCCGGGAGAAGGGAAACAGTGTTCCCATCATCATGCTCACGGGCCGGAAGAAAGAAGAGATCGACAGGGTCCTGGGGCTGGAGTTGGGGGCCGATGATTATATGCTCAAGCCTTTTGGCGTCCGCGAGTTCCTTGCCAGGATCCACGCCGTCCTCAGGCGAGGGCGGGACGCCGCCTGCCGGATCGACGCCATCGTCTTCGGGGACGTATCCGTGGATTTCCGGAAGAAGACGGCGACCAAGGGGGGGAGGGACCTGCCCCTGACGGCCAAGGAGCTCGGCCTGCTGGAGCTCCTGACCGCCCATGAGGGCGAGGTCATCGGCCGGGACCGCATCCTCAACGAGGTTTGGGGTTACGACAGGTTCCCGACGACGCGAACGATCGATACGTTCATCCGCAACCTGCGAAGGAAGATCGAGGCCGACCCTTCGAAGCCGGTCCACATCCTGACGGTCCCCTGGCTGGGCTACAAATTCAAGGCTTGACCTGTATCGGACAGAACAGGAACCGTTCGTCCGCTATCTTAGCACGATCCGGGGAGAGGCATCCTGCTGCACAAATCGTGTGCAAAACACGAAAAACCTCCGCCCTTCAAGCCGTTAGAGAAATCCTTCCCGCACTTTTCCACACGGTTATCAACAGCATTTGTGGAAATGTCGGCTTGTCACTTCCGGTTCTTCACGTGGATCTCGAACCAATCGAACATTTCGGCGAGGACGTGCAGGATCGACTCCCGGGCGGAGTAGCCGTGACTCTCGTTGGGAAGCATGACCAGGCGGGCCGTGGCTCCGAATCCCTGGAGCGCGGCGTACAGTCTCTCGGATTGGATGGGGAACGTCCCCGAGTTGTTGTCAGCCTCGCCGTGGATGAGGAGGAGGGGCGTCTTGATGCCGTCGGCGTGCATGAAGGGTGACATGTTGATGTACGTTTCAGGGGCCTCCCAGAGCGTTCGTCGCTCGCTCTGGAAGCCGAACGGGGTCAGCGTCCTGTTGTAGGCTCCGCTCCGGGCGATCCCCGCCGCGAAAAGGTCGCAGTGGGCCAACAGGTTCGCGGTCATGAACGCGCCGTAGCTGTGGCCTCCGATCCCGACGCGTTTCGGGTCCCCGACGCCCATGGCGTCGAGTTTGCCGATGGCCGCGGCGGCATTGGAGACGATCTGGCGGACGAACGTATCGTTGACGGTTTTGGGATCCCCGACGACGGGCATCTGGGCGTTGTCAAGGACCGCGTAACCCTGGGTGACGAAGAAGAGATGGGACGCTCCCCGGTAGGAGGGGAAACGATTGACGGATCCCCGGACCTGGCCGGCCGTGCCGGGGTCGTTGTATTCCAGGGGATAGGCCCAGATGACCACGGGCAGGCGCGTTCCGGGCTTGAATCCGGGCGGCAGATAGAGCGTCCCGGAAAGCTCGACGCCGTCCTCGCGTTTGTAGGTGATGAGCTCTGTCCCCACCCCCGCGAGCAGAGGCGCCGGGTCCGGGAAATCCGTGAGGGCCTTTCGTTTCCCGCTTTTAAGGTCCAGGAGAAAATAGTTCGGAGGCTCGGTCTTCGTCTCGCGGCGAAGGACGATCTCTCCCCGGGAGACGCCGGAAAATGCGACGAACGTCTCGTAAGCCGGGTCCTGGCACTGGAAGAGTCGTTCCTTTTTCAGGGTTTCGAGGTTCAGCCGGTCGAGGAACGGGTGGTCGCCCTTCGGGGACGCGCCCGCCCCGCTGAGATAGATCCGATCCCTGTCCACCAGGACGACCCGTTCCCCGGTCTTCAGGATCGTCCGGACGGGGTACCCAGGATCATTGTACCGGTCCTGGTCATTCCTCTCGAAGATCTTCCGGGGAGCTGTGCCGGGGCGGTCGAGGTTCACGAGCCAGGTCGTCCGCCAGCGCTTCTTCCAATCGAACTCCGATGCCAGGGCCAACCCCGGAGTGGCCAGGGGCGCCAGGTCCTGGGCGCGGTCCTTGAACCGGAAGACTTCCACGGGCATTCCCGTGAACGGGGCGGCGAGGGTCATCACGCGGTCGCGGAAGGGGGCTTCCTTCTCCGGGTCGCCGCCGTCCAGGGCTTCGACCCATATGAGCGTAGCCGGCTTGAGCTCCAGCCATTCCATTTCGCGGGGTCCGGTCGGGACGCCGTTCATCGGGACGGTGTCGGCCGGAGGGAGATCGGCCGGGCACGCGATCGGGGCGCCCTCCAGATCCCAGACCTCGTAGGCGTGGGCGAATCCGTAGTAGGGAACGGAATAGGCGTAGGGCTTCTTGACCCGGTCGACCAGGAAGCACGTCGCGTCGGGTGAAGCCACCGCATCCGCGAATATGCCCGGCTTTCCTATCTTTCTGATCCGGCCGGAGGAGATGTCGGCGACGGCCAGCTGGGAGACGGCGTAGTATTCGAACAGGGCTTCGTCGGAGACGCTCTTCAACAGGTCCTGGTACGTGGCGACCTTGGCCGCCTTTCCTGATGTTTCGCGGATATTGGGGCCCATCGGGACGAGGGGAGGCTCCGGGGCAGGTCCCCGGCCTTCGGGAACGAGCGAAACCAACAGACTCCTGCCGCCCTGTATCCAGGAATAGCTCCGGGTGACGGCGCTGACGCAAGGGCCGGTCAGGGCCTTGGCCGTCCCGGAACCGACATCGACGCTCCATAGCTCGACGCCGCCCTCTACGTACCGGAGGAAGGCCATGGTCTTGCCGTCCGGAGACCAGGTCGCCGACGCGAATCTGATCCCTTCGGGAAGGGAGATGCGGCGCAGGGCCCCCGTCCTGATGTCCTTCAGGCTGAGAGCCGTGCTGAAGTTCAGGACCTGCCGGGAGTTGAGGGTCGGCGCGATGCGGATGCCGCCGATCCTCAGGATCGGACGGGAGAGATCGGCGATGGCCGGCATCGGTTCGTAATGGATAAGAGCCAGGACGTCCCCCGCGGGGCTCTCCGATACCAGGGGCGTCGGAGGCGCGTCCAGGATGTCGACGACCTCCCTGGGAGGGAGCTTATATGTTTGTTGGGCGAAGACCTGGACGGCTATGAACAGGGCCAGGAAGGCGACGAAGGGCGTTAAGTGTCTCATGGGAACCCTTATATCGCAGGTGATCGGGGGATTTCAAATGGCGGGACGACGGGCGTTCCGGCCGGATCAGAGCTTCGTCGCCTTGATCCGGCCCGTGATGGCCAGCGTGATCCTGTAGGCGCCGCGGGCGTTCGAGACGAGAATGGTCGCCATGCCCGTTACGGCGCCGGTGGGGTGATAGACGGGCGTATTATTGGCTTCGACCACGACGCCCTCCCAGCGGCCCGATTCGAAAGGCTTCCAGGTTTTCGTGTCTTCGTCGTAGATCTCCTGGGTGTAGCCGGTCCGTTCTATCCTGAGGCGGGCCGGAGTGCCTTCCCAGACGGAACGGATCCTCGTCTGGTTCAGTCGCATCCTGACCTCCCAGACCCCCCGTTCCAGTTCGAAGCGGGCCGCGGACCTCGATGTCGAGGCCGCGCCGGCCAGGAAGAGGATCGAGATAAGCGCCAGGACGAGAACGGACTCGAGGAGCGTGAATCCCGGCCGGCGGAGGCGCATTCAGTATTCTCTCCACTCCAGGACCTTGAACGCGGCGATATACCGCATCGGCCCGGTTGTCAGAGGAGCCTCCGCGGGGATCGCCCGGGCTCCCGCGAGAGCGGGGTCCGGGGAGATGGCGAGTGCGTTCCGGCCCGACATCAGGTCCGTCGCTTGGATGCCGCCCAGAAGCTCGACCGCTTTCCCGGTCCCTTCGATGACGAAGCCGGCCCCGGCGGCGACGAGGGAGGCCTGGACCGTCACGCCCCGCGGCGCCCCTTCGGCCACGGAGATCCGTCCGTCGACGGCGCTTCCGTCGAGGAGGTCCTTGCCGGTCGCATAGATGATGAGCTGAGAACTCGCGTCCTTGATATAAGGAACGCCGTCGCGCCATCTGATGCCCTGGGAGAAGAGATGAGAGGAGATCGCGACGCGATCGGAGCATACGATCGTCAAGCCGACTCCCGCGAGGATGGATGGCAGGGCTTCGTTCGAGACCATGACGATCCGGCCGGAAGGCTCGACCACCCCGCCGCCCAGGGACGCGATGGCGCCGTTGACGCAGACGATGCCCGCCGGAAGCAGATCGAAAGAAAGCGTTTCCACGGGTGTTTCAAAAACGGTCCTTCCGAGCGCCGGGCTGAACCGGAGGACCCAATCGCCGGCGTCCGTGGCGAACCGGATGACCTGGAAATCCCCGTCGATCGCGGCGATCATCTCCGTGACGTTCCCCTGGACGAAGACGCCTCCGAGCCCGAGGTCGTCATGAATGAGGTAGACGCCGTCGGGGACGGGCTCGTTCGAGGGCTCGAGCCCGAGGGCCCGCCTCAGCACCGCGTTGTTCAGGTCCTCGGGCCGGAAGAGGTCGATCTTCAGCGTCTTCGCGAGCTGGGGAAGCGCGTCCTTGGGGATGAGAGGGGCCCCTTCGGTCTGCAGACGGGGAGGGCGGCCGTTCGGCGATCCCCGTCCGGCCGTCCGGAACGAGATCCCGTTCGCTACCATGAAAGCCTCCCCCTGGTCCGGCGTCATGTTCTTATTGATGAACAGCGGAATGCAGGGGAGGGGCAGCCTGCCGGTCAGTGCCTCCAAGGAAGCGGAACAGCTCGACGCCCGCTTCGGCTTGAAGTCCGTCAGGCTGCCCTCCGCATCTATCCGTATCCCGTACGTGACGGAGACGTATTCGCCCCTGTCCTCGGCCCGCAAGGCCGGGCAGGAGGTGGTGGAGGACCAGCTCGTTCCGTCCCAGGTCTCGCGATCATCGAGCGGGAACGACCAGCCGAAGAAATCGGCGGCGATCCTCAGCCCTCCCTTAAGAGCGTCCTCTTTATAGTCCGCCGCCAGGTCGGGGGGGATCTCGACGAGCGTATCCCCGGAATCCAGGCCGGCGACCAAAGGTTCCAAGCCCCGCTTGACACCGTTCTCGGAGG
>CAWART010000001.1:190000-430755 GCA_963784525.1 Candidatus Aminicenantota bacterium
CCAGCAGCGCCGAAAATCTAAGGTTTCCTGGGGAAGGTCAGTCCGCCCAGGGTTAGTCGGTCCCTAAGGCGAGGCCGAAGGGCGTAGCCGATGGACAGCAGGTCAACATTCCTGCACCACCTGAGGGACGTTATCACGATGGGGAGACGCAGACGGATATGCATACACACGATCGGAAATGTGTGGCCGCCTAGTAGAGGGAGCCTCCAGGCAAATCCGGTGGCTCTTAACCTCGAGTATGGCGGGGAAGTTTGGCTTCGGCCTTATCAACTTGCTGATTCCATGCTGCCAAGAAAATCCTCTAAGGAGTCGTTCAGGTGACCGTACCGCAAACCGACACAGGTAGATGAGGAGAGTATCCTAAGGCGCACGTGTGAGCCCTCTTTTAGGAACTAGGCAATTTAGCCCCGTAACTTCGGGAAAAGGGGCGCCTCGGTAGCGTTAGTCTGTATCCATAGGCGAAGCGTGAGGAGGCCGCAGAGAAATGGCTCTTGCGACTGTTTAATAAAAACACAGGACTCTGCAAAGACATAAAATCGATGTATAGGGTCTGACGCCTGCCCGGTGCTGGAAGGTTAAGGGGAGAGGTTAGCGCAAGCGAAGCTTTGAACCGAAGCCCCAGTAAACGGCGGCCGTAACTATAACGGTCCTAAGGTAGCGAAATTCCTTGTCGGGTAAGTTCCGACCCGCACGAAAGGCGTAACGACATGAGCGCTGTCTCAAAGAGGGGCACGGCGAAATTGTGGTACCGGTGAAGACGCCGGTTACCTGCCGCTGGACGGAAAGACCCCGGCACCTTAACTGCAGCCTAGCATTGGATTTCGGTATATCACGCGCAGGATAGGTGGGAGACTTTGAAGCATCGGCTCCGGCCGGTGTGGAGTCAACGGTGAGATACCACTCTTGATGTTCTGGGATTCTAACCTCCGCCCCTGATCGGGGCGAGGGACAGTGTTAGGTGGGTAGTTTGACTGGGGCGGTCGCCTCCCAAAGTGTAACGGAGGCGCCCTAAGGTTCCCTCAGGCTGTTTGGAAATCAGCCGTAGAGTGCAAAGGCATAAGGGAGCTTGACTGTGAGACCGACGGGTCGAGCAGGTGGGAAACCAGGGCTTAGTGATCCGGTGGTCCTGTATGGAAGGGCCATCGCTCAACGGATAAAAGGTACGCCGGGGATAACAGGCTAATAGTCTCCAAGAGCTCACATCGACGAGACTGTTTGGCACCTCGATGTCGGCTCATCTCATCCTGGGGCTGAAGCGGGTCCCAAGGGTCCGGCTGTTCGCCGGTTAAAGAGGTACGTGAGCTGGGTTTAGAACGTCGCGAGACAGTTCGGTCCCTATCCACGGTAGGCGTAGGAGATTTGAGGGGAGCTGCCCTTAGTACGAAAGGGCCAGGGTGGACGAACCTCTAGTGTACCAGTTGTCCCGCCAGGGGCATAGCTGGGTAGCTACGTTCGGCAGGGATAACCGCTGAAAGCATATAAGCGGGAAGCCCACCCCAAGATTATATCTCCCACTCCGCAAGGAGCTGAAGGTCACTCGAAGACTACGAGTTTGATAGGCTGGGTGTGTAAGTCCAGTAATGGATTCAGCTAACCAGTACTAATAGACCGTGAGGCTTGACCATAAAGTTTATCAAGACAAAAAATCTACGCGTTCAATACGACACACGGGAATACAATCCCGGCAATCATAACGAAGGGGAAACACCCGTTCCCATTCCGAACACGGAAGTTAAGCCCTTTGGTGCCGATGGTACTGCCGAGGTCACTTGGTGGGAGAGTAGGTAATTGCCGGGTTTTTTTTTATTTATCCAGTCCATGAACGGATAAAGGAAGGGGCACGGGCCCTGATCGGTCATACTCCTCTCCTTTATTACGGTCAAATCACCAAAAGGAGTAGAGTATGAACATCTACGTCGGAAATCTTTCACGGGACCTGAACGAAGGCGAACTGCGCGAAGCGTTCGCGGCGTTCGGCGATGTCGCCTCCGCGTCGATCATCAAGGACAAGTTCAGCGGGGAGACCCGCGGATTCGGCTTCGTCGAGATGCCGAACAAGGAAGAGGCTGACAAGGCCATCGCCGCGCTGAACGGCAAGGACCTCAAGGGCCGGACGCCTGACGGTCAACGAAGCCCGTCCGCGCACGGACAAGCCGAGGACCGGCGGCGGTTTCGGCGGCGGCCGGGGCGGAAGCCGCAGCGGCGGTTTCGGCGGCGGCGGCGGCAAGCGGTTCTGAGCTTAGCCTAACTAGGTTTCAACGTAGGGGCGGCACCCTTCTTAGGGGTGGCCGCCCTTTTTTATTTTAGGGGGGATTGTCCTTAGGTGCGTGTGCCATTCTATCTTGCCGACCACGTCATCGTCGAGCGGCTAGTGTAAGGTGATGTTCGCAACTTGGCATAGGAGATAGGCCATCGTAAACTCTCTTCGAACGCCAATCCGAAAGAGAGGAGGACTTTTACTACGATGGCCCAGCAGCATTATAGGACACCCTTCAAGAAGGCGCTATTACAGTTCATCACGGAGCCGGATCCCTTCTTGGCCATGCTCAAGTGGGTGATGACGGAGAGGATGAGGATCGAGGCCGAGGCCAAGGTGGGAGCGGCCAAGGGGAAGCATGCCAGGGAGCGCACGACGTACTTTTCGGGATCAAGAGCTAGGAGGGTCGATACCCGGCTGGGGACGGTCTATCTTGTCGTGCCCAAGGTTCGCAAAGGCGGATACATCCCGTTCTTCGTCTCGGAGAGACGGAGATCGGAACAGGCGTTGATTGCGGTCGTCCAGGAAGCCTTCGTCAACGGCGTCTCGACCCGGAAGATCGACCGCCTGGCCCATGCGATGGGTATCGAGAACATCTCGGCTTCCCAGGTCTCGGAGTTCAACAAGGAGCTCGACACCCAAGTCGAGGACTTCAAGGTTCGCCCTCTGGCTGAGGAGTATCCCTTCCTCTGGATCGACGCCCTGTATCAGAAGGTCCGGGTCGAGGGAAGGGTGGTCTCGGTGGCCGTAATGATCGCCTGCGGGGTCAACCCGGCCGGTTCTCGGGAGATCCTGGCCGTGGAGCCTATGTTCGACGAGTCTGAGGACTCGTGGCGCGTCTTCTTCCGGAAGCTGAAGGCCAGAGGCATGAAGAGGACCGCCCTCTGTGTCTCCGACGCCCACGCGGGCATACAGGCCGCGGTCCGAAAGGAGTGGCTCGGCGCGTCCTGGCAGCGCTGCAAGGTCCACTTCATGCGGAACATCCTGGCCAAGGTCCCGCACAAGGAGAAGGCTCGCTTCGCGGCCCATCTGAAGCAGATCTGGCTCGAGCCGGACAAGAAGAGCGCTCGGCGAGCTGCCGCAGCTCTCATCGACGATTACGAGAAGCGGTTCCCCGAGGCCGTCCGCTGCCTGGAAGAGGGCCTCGAGGACTCTCTCTCGTTCTACGACTTCCCGGAGGTCGACAAGAAGAGGATCTCCTCGACCAACGGCCAGGAGCGGCTGAACATGGAGATCCGCCGGAGGAGCCGGGTGGTCGGCGTCTTCCCCTCGGTCGAAAGCTACCTCCGGCTGACGATCTGCTACCTCATCGAATACTCGGAAGACTGGGGGACCGAACGCAGCTACATCCGGGAGGACAAAGCTCTCGGATCTTTGGACAGGCTCCATGAGCTGATGGCTCAGGCGGCTAACTAAAGAGGCTTATGATGGCCCCGAAGTTGCGAACATCAGTTGACACAACCTTCTTTGGGCTTTATTTCAAAGAACGCTTGTTATATATTGATAATTAATCGGGTTAAGGGAACTTGCGGCAAAAGGTCCTTGCTTTTCGACACGAATGTATGATCCTGGCGGCAATAGCCTTTTTCGCATTATCCCTTTGTCGTTTGCATGCAAGTGTTGTCCAAGGTGCTCGCTGCGAAGATATCGTTTCGATCGATTTCAAGAATCTCGGTATTGATATACCTTGGCGAGGTATCGTCCAGCTAAAAGATGGCATCGCTTTTTCCTCAGATGCCGGCGAGGGTGACGAATCCAAGGATTGGGGAATACGCCTCGTCCGGGACGAAATACTCCGCCCGACGGATGGGAAGGCTCTCCGGCTGATAATACTCAACGCAAACCATCTGATAGGCAGTGGGGCATGGGACCACGTATTTATTTTCAGCTGTGCCGAGGGCAAGGTCGTCCAGCTATTCCATGAGCGCTTCCTTTATGGGGTCCATATTGTGAAGATCATCGATGCCGAGTTGATCTTCATTTCTGGTGAATGGACGAAAAGTGATCCAAATTGCTGCCCTTCGAATGAAAAAATTTCGAGATATCGATGGAGCGGGAAAGAAAACACGTTTAAAGTGGTCAGCAGTGCCATCCTCCCTCGATAAGGAAGCAATAGTTCATAAAGTTACCTTTCCCTCCGAGGCTTACAAAGCGAGGACCGGCGGCTTCGGCGGCGGCAAGCGGTTCTGAGCTTAGCCTAAACCACGTTTCTAATGAAGGGCGGCACTCTCTCGGGGTGATCATCCTTTTTTATTTTAAGGCGATTTTATGTATAATCGGCCCGGAAAGGCTTTCATAGAAAACCCATGACACAAACATCTGATCTGCAAGAAGCTCCCGTAGCCGGCCGGGTGACGGACTTGGTCGGGAAACCGGCGTCGCTCATACCGACGCCGGCCCTGGTCGTTGAGACGGAGGTCCTGGAGCGCAATCTGCGCCTTATGTCCGACTTCTTCGCGCGCCGCCACGCCAAATTGCGCCCGCACTTCAAATCGCACAAGTGCGTCACGATCGCCCGGCGTCAGCTCGAGAACGGAAACGCTGTCGGCATCACCTGCGCCAAGGTTTCAGAGGCCGAGGTCCTGGCGGCGGGAGGGATCCGGAACATTCTCATAGCCAACCAGATCGTCGGACGGGACAAGGTCGAGCGGGTCGCCGAGCTGGCTCGGGAATGCCGTCTCACCATCGCCGTGGACGACGAATCCCAGGTGCGGCAACTCTCCGCCGCGCTTGCCCGGACGCGCGCCACGGCCGGCGTCCTGGTCGAGGTGGACGTCGGATTGGCCCGCTGCGGCGTCCCGCCCGGCGAGCGCGCGCTGGAGATCGCCCGCGCCGCGGAGACCGCCGCCGGCGTCGATTTCCGCGGCATCCAGGCCTACGAGGGGCACTGCCTCTCCGTCATCGACCCCGAGGAAAGGCGCCGGCAGGTCCTCGCCTCGATGCAGAAGGCCGTGGACACGAGGCGGCTTATAGAAGCCTCCGGCCTGCCCGTCCAGGTGCTCAGCGGCGGCGGAACGGGGTCGTACGATATGACAGGCCTCATGGACGGCATTGACGAAGTCCAAGCCGGTTCTTACGCCCTGATGGACCATTACTACCAGAAAAGACGGTCCGAATTCGCTCTTGCCCTCAGCGTGATCACGACCGTGATCTCGAGCAACGGTGCGGATCACGCGGTCCTGGACGTCGGGGTTAAGGGAGTCGGGGCGGATCTCGGCCCTCCCGTCCTGGCGGACCGTCCGGAGGACATGATCTCGCGCTTCGAGTCTGAGGAGCATGCGTCCGTCAAGGTCGATGGCCGCCCGTTGAAGGTCGGGGACAGGGTCAGGCTGTTCCCGTCGCACGGCTGTACGACCTGCAACCTGCACAGGCGCCTCTTCGCCGTTCGGGACGGGATGATCGAGGACGTTTGGGCGATAGAAGGAAGCGGATGTCTGGAATAAGCGTTCGATCGGCGAACCTCCGGCGAGGGTCTCGAAAAGAAACAATAGAGCAAAGAGTTCCGAATTGACCATTCCCCCGGCGTCGAGATGCCGCAGGAAGACAAGGCGGATATGAGCCCCGGCGTTTCGGTGATATGCGCTTTTAATGATCGGCAGAAACTGGATACGTTCCTGATCCCGAGCCTGCAAAAACAATCCTCGCCTCACGAACGGCTCCTCATCGACAACACCCATGGCCGGTATTCATCCGCAACGGAGATCCTCAACGAGACCGCGCGTCGGGCCAAATTTGATCTTCTGATGTTCGTGCACCAGGACGTCTCGCTGACTTCCGAGCATTGGCTGCGGGATGCTCAGGAAGCGATTTCCCGCCTCAAGCGCTGTGGGGCCGCGGGAGCGGCCGGCAGCGGCCGTCGAGGGAGATGGGCCAGCGTCCTTCATGGATATCCTCCCCGATCAGCCGGGCAAAGGGTTCGCAAACCCGTCAAAGTGCAGACCCTCGACGGCTGTCTCATCATCGTGCCGAAGGCGGTATTCGAGACCGTGCCGTTCGATCCTGCCCATAAAGGCTGGTATCTGTACGTGGCCAACTACTGCCTCGATCTTGCCCGCCACGGTTATAGAAGTCATGTCCTTCCCGGCGACATCTATCACGAATCCATGCGTCCATCTCATTCCGGGGCCTATGAAGGCGCGCGCAAATACATTATCAGCAAGTACCGCGAAGATGTGAGGACCGTTTACACGACGGTCGGCAACTGGAAGACCCGATGATCAGAGTTTCCTGAGCCGCCGTTCGCCGGATAAGCATTCACACGGCCTCCCTGGCTCTGATGGAAGTTGAAATCCGAAACGACATGGATTAAAGTTCCCGTCCGAGAAAGGAAACGACCATGACGTCACCAGAAGCCGTTCCTCCCCTGAAAATGCTGAACCCGAAGGTCCGGGAGAGGTTCCCGATGATAGATCGGGATTCGCGCGGGACTCCCCGCGTCTACCTCAACACCGCGGCCGGAGGCCTGACCGTAGATACGGCCGCCGCGGCCGCCCGAGACGCCCAGGGACGGCTCAACCCCATGCCCGGCGTCGTCGCCACAGGAGAGGCCGATACGGCGGCCCTGCACGCCCGGGTCAGGGACCTCCTCGCCGATTTCCTCCACGCCGGCGACGGCCGGGAGGTCAGCTTCCACCCGTCGGCCACGGCGGCGCTGTTCAACCTGGCCTTCAGCCTGCGGAGCGTCCTCGCGCCTTCCGCCAACCTCGTCGTCACGGACCTCGATCATATGGCCAACGTCTCTCCCTGGGAGACCGTATGGGGCGAGGGTCGCGGCGCGGAGATCAGGCGGGCCCGTGTCACGCCCGAAGGGACGCTCGACGTCGGCCGCCTCCTCTCGCTCGTCGATCCGCGGACGGGCCTGGTCGCCCTGACCTCGGCGTCGAACGGCACCGGCTCGATCGTCCCCCTGAAAGAGCTCTCTGCGGCCGTCCGCCGCGTCTCTCCCGGATGCCTGATCGCGGTGGACGCCGTCCATCATGCCCCTCACGGCGTCATCGATGTCCGGGAGAGCGGCATCGATTTTCTTGTCTTTTCCGGTTATAAGGTCTTCGGCCCGATGCTCGGCGTCCTCTGGGGAAGGGCCGAGGTCCTCGAGAAGCTCAAGCCCTATCGCGTCGAAACGAACAAGGATGTCCTGCCCGGGAAGTTCGAGATGGGCATGCTCAACAACACCTCCCTTGCTTCGCTCGAAGCGGCCCTGGAATACCTGCTCTGGCTGGACGGCCTCGTTTCCGGTCCCGCCTCCGCGACCGTGGACAGAAGGGCCCGGTTCCGCTCGGTCATGACCGCCATCGCCGACTATGAGAAGGGGCTCACCCGCCGCGTTCTCGAGGGTTTTGGCGAATTCGCACCGGACCGTTTCCAGTGCTTCGGCATCGTCGATCCCTCCCGCTCCGGAGAGCGTGTTCCCACCTTCGCCTTCGACATTGTCGGCCTCACCGCCACGGAAACGAAGAGGAAGCTCTGGGCCGAGGCCGGCATCCAGATCGCCGACGGCAACCATTATTCGGCCGCCGTCTTCCGCCATCTCGGCCGCCCGGAAGGCATCTGCCGGGCGAGCTTCGCCCATTACGACAACATGGCGACCGCCGACCGGTTCCTGGAGGCCGTCCGCCGGCTCCTGGGTTGATCCCCAGGCCCGCCCCCGCCGCGGGGGATGGGCGCCTTTAAAAAGCCTCCGATCTGTGATACAAAGGCCTTAAGTCGGGGGATTTCCGTCTTCAGCTGAGGGATCGCTCCCGGCGTTTCTTCGTCCAGGAGGTGGGGTATGCATTTGAGAGGGCGCGTGATCGTCTTTGCGGCCGTCGCCGCACTCTTCCTGTCGGCTGCGGGATGGTATCTCCCTGGCCAGGCCAAGGCGCAAAAGACCACGGAGGCTGAACATATCGCCGTTCGCGGCGATCTCACCATCCTCTCCGTGGACGTCGAGCGGCTCGGATTTACCGCCGACGGCGGGCATCGTGTCCGCCTCAACGTAAAGGTCGGGTTCTCGTCGGCTGCCCGGACGGCTTCAAGTGGTCCCTTCAAGATCAGGGCAGAATATCGGGACGGCCTCGGGGTCTATAGCCGGCTGGGAGAGGTCGATGTGGCCGGCCTGGGCGGCGGGGCCGCGTCGCCCGTGATGCCCACGGCGACGCGCTCCTTCGACGCCGTGGTCGCTTCCGGAGCGACCCGGACCTTCCGGGTCACCGTCGATCCGACCGGGATGGTGACCGAAACGAACGAGCTCAACAATCAGGCCGCCAAAAACTACGCGGCCACCGGATGCAGGGGCGTCGATCTGGTATTGACCCGGGTCGAGGTCGAGAGGACGACCGGTGGCGCGGTCGTCCATGTCTGGGTCCGCAACCGCTGTCTGGACGCCTGCGCCGGGGTCGTCTCCTACTCCGTGGATCCCCGGGAATGCCTCCCCGGCGAGATGGGCGTTGCCCAGGAGATCGGCCGGCGTTTCGAAGGCGAAACCCGCTACGGGCCGCTCGGCAACGCTGTGGTGCCCGGCCGCGCGGGCGCCGAGCTCATTTATATCGTTTCGATCGATATCAGCGGCGCCGACTGCCGGGACTCGGACCTGACCAACAATTCGAGCCGTGTCGTCCTCCCCGCGTCGGAGACGCGGAGAGTGTTCTATCTCCGTTGAGCCGGGGCTCCGTCGCCGCGCACCTCTCCCGACGGCCGGCCGGCCGTGAGCGCGGCCACGGTTCCCATTGCCGGGAGGCCCCGGTCAAGGAAGTGTCGCGCCGCGGCCGAGCTGGCCGCAGGCCGCCATGAGGCCGCGGCCCCGGGGGCTCCGCAGCTTGACCAGGACTCCGGCTTCCTCGAGGCGCCGGGCGAACGACTCGACCTCGGCTTCGGTCGGAGCGCGGCCGAGGGGAACGGAGCCCGGATTGTAGGGGATGAGGTTGACGAAGGCCCGGCCGGGCGGGGCCGCGGCCCGGAGGAACGAGGCCACCCCTTCCGCCGCGCCTTCGCCGTCGTTCCGGTCCGGCAGGAGGCAATAGTTCACCGCGAGGGTGAAATTGCGGCGTTGCGGATAGATGGCCAGGGCTCCGGCCAGGGCTTCGAGCCCGACGGCCCGGTTCGCCGGCATGAGCCCGCTGCGGAGCTCGTCGTCCGGCGCGTTGAGGCTCACCGAGAGGTTGAGGCGCTTGAGCCCGAGCTCCTTGAGCCGGGCGATGCCATCGGGCAGGCCGACGGTGCAGACCATGATATCGTCCTGAGAGAAGGCGGGGCCGGAGGCGTCGAGAAGGACCGCGAGGGCCCCCGCGAGGCCATCGAAGTTGTCGAGGGGCTCGCCCATGCCCATGAAGACGATGTGGCCGATGTCCCAACCCAGGCACAGGCGCGCGGCCGCGTACTGGCCCACGATCTCCTCGGGCCGCAGGTCCCTGATGAAGCCCTGCCGCCCCGATTCACAGAAGACACAGCCCATGCGGCAACCCACCTGTGAGGAGACGCAGAGGGTGGCTGGCCCGGGCTCTGGGTCGCGGCGCGCTATGGGAATCCGGACGCATTCGACGCGCTGTCCGTCCTCGAGCCTGAGAAGGGCCTTGGCCGTCGTTCCGAAGGGCCCTTCCTCCTCGACGACGCGCTCGACGGCGGGAAGGCGGAGCGTGACGCGGGCGGCCAGGGAGGCGGCCGTCTCCCTGGCAAGACCTTCGGATCCGGGCTCGAAGCGACCCTCGGAGAAAGCCCGCTTATAGAGGCGGCCGAGGGCCCGCGAGCTTCCCGCGCGGCCGGCCATTTCTTCGAAAGCCCGGCGGCTCAAGCCCAGGATATTGACGCGCCCGGAAGTCTCCAGCATAGCGCCACTTTAGAGGAATCCCCAGCCTTATTCAAGGCAGGGTCGAAAGGGCCCGCGTCCCGGAACGCCAGGAGAATCAGCCGCCCGACCGTCCCATGGAATGGAAGCCGGTCTGACCGGCCTTCGGCGGTTTCGCTGGAAAAGCCGGTCCCATTTCGTGTAAAAGAGGGGTTGAAGCCAATTTATGCGGGAGGAAACGATGATAAAGCCGGTCCAAAAGATCACGCCGAATCTCTGGTTCGACCGCCAGGCCGAGGAGGCGGCGAAGTTCTACGCGTCCGTTTTCAAGGACTCCGGGCTCGGCCGCATCGTGCGCGCCGGGAAGGCCGGCTTCGAGACCCATGGGCTCCCTGAAGGGACGACCATGACCGTCGAGTTCGAGGCCGCGGGGCATCGTTTCATCGCCATCAACGGCGGCCCTCTCTTCAAGTTCACCCCGGCCATCTCCTTCCTCGTGGCCTGCCGGACGAAGGAAGAGGTCGATGCGCTGTGGACCCCCTTGTCCGAGGGCGGAGCGGCCCTCATGGATCTCGGCGAATACCCCCATAGCCCCTGGTACGGGTGGGCTCAGGACAGGTACGGTCTTTCCTGGCAGGTGATGGCCATGGGCGACCGTCCCATCAAGCAGGGGATCACGCCGGCGCTCATGTTCGTCAACGAGCAGTGCGGGAAGGCGGAAGAGGCCATCCGTCTCTACACCTCCATCTTTTCCGGTGCGAAGGTCGGCGATATCTCCCGGTATGGCGGTATCGAAGGGCCCGACAAGGCGGGGACGGTCATGTACGGCGAGTTCATGCTGGAGGGCCGGTGGTTCGCCGCCATGGACAGCGCCTATCCCCACGCCTTCGGCTTCAACGAGGCCGTCTCGCTCATGGTCGAGTGCGGAACTCAGGAGGAGATAGACCGGTATTGGGAGCGCCTCACGTCCGGCGGGGGAGAGGAAAGCATGTGCGGCTGGCTCAAGGACAGGTACGGGGTCTCCTGGCAGGTCGCGCCCGCGATCCTCGGCGACATGCTGCATGACCCGGACCGTGCCAGGGTCGATCGCGTGACGGAGGCGTTCCTCAAGATGAGAAAGTTCGACATCAAGGAGCTCGAGAAGGCCTTCAGGGGCTGATCGAGGCGCCCGAGCGAAAGGGGAGGATATGGACAAGGCGAAGATGAAGGATATCGCGGTCGCGTTCCTGAGAATGGCGGCCTTCGGGAAGGCGCGGGCGGCGTTCGAGGCCTATGCCGCTCCCGGTTTCCGCCACCACAATCCCTATTTTCGGGGTGACGCCGCATCTCTTTGGACAGCGATGGACGCGGATGCCGTCCGGGCCCCGGACAAGGTCTTCGAGATGCTGAGGGTCGTCGGGGACGGCGACCTGGTCGCGGTCCATTCCCGTCTCGTTCCGGAGCCGGGCCAACCCGTATATTCCGTTGTTCACATCTTTCGGTTCGAGGGCGACAGGATCGCCGAATTCTGGGACATCGCCCAGCAGGTACCCCAGGCCCCGGTGAACGGGAACGGCATGTTCTAGGATTCTCCCGCCGGGACCTGAAGGCGGGAGCGGGGAGGGTGACGCCGGCGGGGGATTCGGATACAATCCATACATGCCTTCCGATACCCAAGTCATTTTTTCCATGTCCCGGGTCGGGCGCGTCCATCCGCCCAACCGCCAGGTCCTGAAGGACATCTCGCTCGGCTTCTACTACGGGGCCAAGATCGGGGTCCTCGGGCTTAACGGCTCGGGCAAGTCGACCCTGCTCAACATCATCGCCGGGCGGGACCAGGGATACATCGGCGAGATCGCCCTCAGCAAAGGCTACAGCATAGGCCTCCTCGAACAGGATCCCCAGCTCGACCCTGCGAAATCCGTCGTCGAAGTCGTGCGCGAGGGCGTTCAGCCCGTCGTCGACATCCTGGCCCGCTACGACGCGGTCAACGAGAAGCTCGGCGACCCCGATGCCGACATGGACGCGCTCCTGGCCGAGCAGGCGCGACTCCTCGAGGAGATCGAGAAGCATGACGCCTGGAACCTCGACAACCATCTCGAGATCGCCATGGAAGCGCTCCGATGCCCGCCTCCGGAGACGCCGGTGACGGTGCTGTCGGGCGGCGAGCGCCGCCGCGTCGCGCTGACGCGGCTCCTCCTCCTGGAGCCCGACATCCTCCTCCTCGACGAGCCGACCAATCACCTGGACGCCGAATCCGTCGGCTGGCTCGAGCGGCATCTCCGGGACTACAAGGGCACGGTCATTGCCGTGACCCACGACCGCTATTTCCTGGACAACGTGGCCGGCTGGATCCTGGAGCTCGACCGCGGCGAGGGCATCCCCTGGAAGGGCAACTACTCGTCCTGGCTCGAACAAAAACAAGCCCGGCTGGCGATCGAAGAAAGGACCGAATCGCGCCGCCAGCGGACCCTGGCCCGCGAGCTAGAGTGGATCCGGATGTCGCCCAAAGCGCGCCAGGCCAAGGGAAAGGCCCGCGTCACGGCCTACGAAAGGCTCCTGGGCCAGGATTTCGAGCGCTACCGCGACGAGCAGGAATTGCCCATCCCGACCGGGCCCCGGCTGGGGGACGTCGTCATCGAGCTCGAGAACGTGACCAAGGCCTACGGGGAGAGGGTCCTCATCGACGGCCTGACCATCAGTATCCCTCCCGGATCCATCGTAGGCATCATCGGGCCCAACGGCGCCGGGAAGACGACCCTCCTGCGAATGATCACGGGGACGGAAAGCCCGGACGCCGGGCGCGTCCGGGTCGGCGAGACGGTCAAGATCGCCTACGCCGACCAGTCGCGCACCCTCGACCCGGCGAAGACGGTGTTCGAGGAGGTCTCGGGGGGGCAGGAGTCCATCAGGGTCGGCGGCCGGGAGATGAACGCCCGGGCCTATTGCGCCTCGTTCGGGTTCGGCGGCACCGACCAGCAGAAGAGATGCGCGGTCCTCTCGGGCGGCGAGCGAAACCGCGTCCACATGGCCAAGGCCCTGTCCGAAGGCGGCAACGTCATCCTCCTCGACGAGCCGACCAACGATCTGGACGTCAACACCCTGCGGTCCCTGGAGGACGCGCTGGCCGGATTCGCCGGCTGCGCCGTGGTCGTCAGCCACGACCGCTGGTTCCTCGACCGCGTCGCCACCCACATCCTGGCCTTCGAGGAGGACGGGGGGATTCCCTGGATCTTCGGGAACTACTCCGCGTACCGGGAGGACCTCCGCCGGCGCATGGGGGCCGCGGCCGACCAGCCCCATCGCATGAAACCCCGGGCCCTGAAACGCTGAACGTGACGGAGGATCCGATCCACCGGAGGAATGTGCCCGGGCCTCGCCGCCATTGGCGGGCGGGAAGGGCCTATGTTAGATTAGCAGGACAGGACCGATGAACATGGGGAGGTCTGTCTCATGACAAAGCGCAAGGGAATGTCTCGAAGGGAATTTTTCGTCGCCGGGATCGCCGGGGGGGCCGTATTCCTGCCGGGAGGCTGGACTCGGCGGGGAGCGGGAACGGGCGGAAGCGGCTTGGGCCGGGCGACCGGCACGACCTCCGGTACGCGCGTCGTCCTGGTCAGGACGGATTCCCGGGCCGACGGCGTGAAGAAGAGCCTCGACCTTTTGAACATCGATCCGTTCAACGGGAAGAACGTCCTCATCAAGCCGAACTTCAACACCTCCGACGTGACGCCCGGCTCGACCCACGCCGATACGCTCAAGGCGCTCCTCGGGCGGATCCGCGAGATGGGGGCGAAGAGCCTGTCCATCGGTGACCGGAGCGGGCCGGAGCCGACCCCGCAGGTGTTCGATAAGAAGGGAATACCGGATATCGCCGCCTCCTTCGATGCCAAGCTCCTGAATTTCGACGAGCTCGGCGCCGACGGCTACGTCAAGGTCACGCCCCCGGGCTCGCACTGGAAGGACGGCTTCCTCATCGCCCGGCCGGTCGTCGAGACCGAGCGCGTCGTTTCGACCTGTTGCCTGAAGACCCACCAGTACGGCGGGGTGTTCACGATGTCGCTCAAGAACTCCGTCGGCACCGTCCCCCGGAAGGGCACGACGTTCATGAAGGAGCTCCATTCCTCTCCCGACCAGCGCCGCATGATCGCCGAGATCAATGCCGCCTACAAGCCGGCCCTTGTCGTGGTCGACGGGCTCGAGGCCTTCGTCGACGGCGGCCCGATGACCGGGACCCGAAAGGACGCCGGAGTTTTCCTGGCCGGGACCGACCGGGTGGCCGTCGACGCCGTGGGCGTGGCCATCCTCAAGGAACTCGGGTCGAACGATGCCATCATGAAGCCGGCCGTTTTCGCCCAGGAGCAGATCGCCCGGGCCGCCGAGCTCGGACTGGGCGTCTCCTCGGCCGCGGATATCGTCATCGTGACGCCGGACGCGGCGAGCGAGGCTTACGCGGAGAAGATCAGGAAGATCCTCGCTGCCGGCTGAAGGCCGTTCAGGGACCGGCCGGCCACCCGGGCGGGGCGTGCGATGATCCCTTGGCACGGGACGGTTTCCTGCGCGATCCGGATGGAGAGAGAGAATGAATATCCGATTGAAACGCGCGTATGATCCGCCCGGGGACCGCGACGGGGTCCGCCTGCTGGTCGAGCGGCTGTGGCCCCGGGGCCTGACCAGGGAAAAGGCCAGGATCGATGAGTGGTTCAAGGATGTGGCGCCCAGTCAGGGACTTCGGAAGTGGTATGCCCATGACTTGGCCAAATGGACAGAGTTCCGCCGGCGCTATCTTGACGAGCTTGGGAGCAACCCCCAGGCTGTCGACCGGCTGCGCGAGAGACTGAAAGGGGGACCCGTCACGTTCGTCTTCGCGGCGAAGGACGAAGAGCATAACAGCGCCTTGATCCTGAAGGAGTTCATGGCGGGAAAGCTCTGAGGAGAACGGGGAGGAGGGGCGATGACCGGAGCCCCTTGACGGCCGAGCCGCCGCGGATGAGCCCGGGGCCCGTACCCGCGCTCGCCCGGGCGGTCCTTCGGCCGCGTCGACAGAGCGATCCGGTTGTGTTATCTATAGGTTCGATCCGCGGCTTGCCCCGAGGGCGCGCGTCATTCGTGATCGAGGAGGATCTCCATGATTTGTCACAGGCAACGAATCTCGAGGGCGGCGGGGTTCCTTCTCGTCGCGGGTCTCGCGCTCGCGGCGCCGGCGGCTTCCTTCGCCCAGCTCAAGTTCGCCCTGTCCTTTCCCGAGGCGCTCTCGCGGACGCCCCTCGATGGCCGGCTGCTCCTGCTCATATCGAAGAACGGCGACGCCGAGCCCCGTTTCCAGATCAGCGACGGCCCCCGCACCGAGCTCGTCTTCGGAATCGACGTCGAAGGCCTGGCGCCCGGGCGCGAGGCGATCATCGACGCCTCGGCCTTCGGCTATCCCCTCCGGAGCCTGGCCGAGCTCCCGACGGGCGAATATTCCGTCCAGGGCCTCCTCCATAAATATGAAACGTTTTCCCGCTCCGACGGCCACGTCGTCAAACTGCCCATGGACCGCGGCGAGGGGCAGCATTGGAACACGGCGCCCGGAAACCTCCTGAGCGTGCCCCGCCGGCTCCGCATCGACCCCCGAAGCGCCGAGACCGTTCGCGTCGTCCTCGACCGGGAGATCCCGCCCATCCCCGCTCCCCAGGACACGAAATATATCCGTCATGAGCGCATCCAGAGCGATCTCCTGACGAAGTTCTGGGGCCGGCCCATGCACCTCGGGGCCTGCCTGCTCCTTCCCGAAGGTTTCGACGAGCATCCCGAGGCCCGCTACCCCCTGGTCATCTTTCACGGCCACTTTCCCCATACCGTCGAGGGGTTCCGCGAATCCCCTCCCGACCCCGGCATGAAGCCGGATTGGAGCGAGCGGTTCCGGCTCGAAGGATATAACCGCATCGAGCAGGAGCAGGCCTACGAGTTCTACAAGGGGTGGACCGGAAAGGGCTTCCCCCGGGTCATCGTGATGGAGATTCAGCACGCCAACCCCTACTACGACGATTCCTATGCCGTCAACTCGGCCAATCTCGGGCCCTACGGCGATGCCATCGTCCGCGAGCTCATCCCGTACATCGAGAAGAAATATCGCGGCCTCGGCCAGGGCTGGGCGCGATTCCTCTACGGCGGCTCGACGGGCGGGTGGGAGGCCCTGGCGGCCCAGGTCTTTTACCCCGACGAGTTCAACGGCTGTTACGCCGCATGCCCCGACCCCATCGACTTCCGGGCTTACACCGTCGTCAACATCTACGAGCACCATAACGCTTACTTTGTCGACGGGCCATGGAAGAGGACGCCCCGGCCGGCCCTCCGCAACTGGCTCGGAGAGGTCAGCGCGACGATCGAGGAAACCAACCACCGTGAACTGGCCTTGGGGACGAAGTCCCGGTCGGGCGACCAGTGGGACATCTGGCAGGCCGTGTTCGGACCGGTCGGCGCGGACGGCTACCCCAAACCCATCTGGGACAAGATGACCGGAGAGATCGACCGCGAGGTCGCCCGCTACTGGCAGGAGAACTACGACCTCCGTTACATCATGGAACGCGACTGGAAGTCGCTCGGCCCCAGGCTCAAGGGCAAGATCCATATTTATGTCGGCGACATGGATAACTATTACCTCAACAACGCCGTCTATCTGACCGAGACGTTCCTTGAAAGCGCCCGAGACCCCGCCTACGAGGGAGAGATCGACTACGGCGACCGGGCCGAGCACTGCTGGAACGGCGACCACGAGCGGCCGAACGCCATCTCGCGCCTGCGCTATCACCAGATGTATATTCCCCGGATCGCCAAGCGCATCGACAGGACGGCGCCTCCGGGGTCCGATCTCAAGAGCTGGCGATATTAAACCGGCCCTCCCCGGTTCATCCCGCGGCCGGGTCATCCGGCCGGGCGCGGGCGTGAAACCCGCCTAGCTTCGTTTGCGGCCGTACACGAAATCGCCGATGCGGCGCATCCGGTCCAGCTCCTCCGGCGACATCGGCCCCGCATCGAGGGCGGCCAGATTCTCGCGCATCTGGTCGACCGTCTTCGCTCCCGACATGCAGACGTCGACCGCGGGATGGGAGAGGACGAACCGGTAGCAATCCCCGGCCGTCGGCGGCTTTTCCCCCGCCGGCATCTTCTTCGGGTCGAGGAGCTTTCCCCAACGGGTGGCGGTGAAGGCCACAATCCCGGGGCGGCGCTCCTGCCCGACGAAGGGGAAGATTTCCCGTTCCGCCCCGCGGTGGGCGGCGTTGTAGCGGAGGTGAAGGACGTCAAAATCCCCACCGCCCGCCAATTCCCCGAGGAGCCTGCGGTCGTGGCTGGAGAGGCCGATGAACCGGACGAGCCCCTTCTCCTTCATCCGCAGGGCGCCGTCGACGAGGCGCCGGGGCGGCTTTTCGAGAAATAGCCGAGGATGAGGATGTCGGCATGGTCCAGATCGGCGCTCTTCAAGCCCCGGCGGAGCCGACTCTCCGTCATGAAGTTGTTGTGGGCGTAGGTGAATGCGGCCAGGACCAGGCGGTCCCGCTGTCCCTTGGCGACGATGTTTTTCAGCGCGTCGCGCATCCGGGGGGAGTACCCCTTGATGACCGTGCCCCAGGTGAAGTAATTGCAGCCCTTCTCGAAGGCCTCTTCGATGGCCGCGGTGGGCGCCTTATAGCCCGAGGCGATCCCCAGCCGTCCGACCTTGAGGCCCGTTCGTCCCAGCTCGACCTGCTCGTGGAAGCTCATGTTCCCGTCCTCCATCTATCCGAGATTCGTCCGAAATCCTGACAATGATAGCCCCCTTCCTTTGTGAATACCAGGTCTTTCGAGGGATCCATGCCGACGGGGGACGTCATCATGTAAGGTCCTTTTACAGGAGGGGACGCCCTCGAGCCGACCGGGCGGACGATCCCGACACGCGCCTGATCGCTCGCTCCCAGAGGGCCCAACAGGGAGGGTCCCCCGATTTCCCTCAGTTGTCGGGCGCCGGCCTTTATGGGCCCGAGCGAAGATTCAACTTGGCTCGGAGTTTGCAGTATCATTGAGCGGGAACAAGATCCGCCATTGGATGGGAAGGTCCGTATTGAAAGAGGAGACGCCCGTGAAAAAGTGCTTCGGTATCATCCTGGTCATGCTGTTGGCGGCGGGTTCGGCCCGGCCGCAGGAGATCTTCGAAATGCTCGGGAAAGGAGATGTCCCGGCCGTCAAGGCCATGGTCGAGACGTCGCCTCGACTCGTCGACGCCCGGGACGAAGGAGGGGCGACGCTCCTCCACCATGCCGCTTATATGGGCACTGACCCCGGCTTCATTCATTTTCTGATCGACAAGGGCGCCAAGCTCGAGGCCACCGACGCGGAGCTCAATACGCCGCTCCACTATGCTGCTACCTACGACCGGCAGGCGGCCGCGGCCGCTCTCATCGAACGGGGGGCCGCCATCGAAGCGAGGGACGGCTATCAGCGGACGCCCCTCATCCTCTGCGCGCGCGAGCGGGGCCAGGCGGCGACGGCTCGCCTCCTCATCGAAGCCGGCGCCGACGTCAACGCCCAGGACAAGTTCGGATCCGACGCGCTCGAGCTCGCGGCCTGGCGCGGGAAAGCGGAATTCGTCGACCTGCTCCTCGAAAAGGGCGCCCGGGTGCCGGAGAGCGGGGACAAATGGCATACGGGGGTTTCCCTGGCCGCTTCCCAGGGGTTGAACACGCTGTTCCGCCGGCTGACCGACGGCCGGTCCGCCGCGAGCGTCCTCGCCGCCGGGGCCTCCCTCCTTCACGACGCCGCGGCAGGCGGATCCGCCGAGATCGTCGGCCTCCTTCTCGAGAAAGGCTATGGTCCGGCCAAGCCTGACCGATTCGGCTGGACGCCGCTCCACTATGCCGCCCGGGACGGCCGGACCGATGTCGCCCGGATGCTGATCGAGAAGGGAGCGCCCCTCGATGTCCGGACGATCATGGGCCAGACAGCCTATAACGTGGCGACGGAGCGGACGATGGACGCCGTGGCCGGGCTCCTCGTCGAAAAGGGGGCCGATGTGTCGGAGGTCCGCTTCCCCGTCCTTAAGGGGGATTACCTGGGCCAGAAGCCGCCCGCGGGGGGCGCCGAATTGTTCGGTCTGGGCATCATCTCCTCGATCTGGGGACTTCACAGCACGGCCGTGTTCTCCCCTGACGGGACCGAGGTATACTGGGCGCCGATGATCATGTTCCCCGGGGGGATCTATTCCCGGGGCGGCCTGCTGATGATGAAGAGACGTGCCGACGGCGGTTGGGCGCCGCCCGCCTGGGCGCCGTTTTCGGGCCCGGGCCTCGGCGACGACGTGCCGTTCTTCTCCGCCGACGGGAAAAGGATCTATTTCATCTCCCGGCGGCCGCTCCCCGGAGAAACGGAGCAGGGGAGAGAGAAGATCTGGTTCGCCGACAGGACGTCCGCGGGTTGGTCCGAGCCCCGGCCCCTGGATCCCGACGTCAACGCGGTCGATAAGCATTGGGAATTCTCCCTTGACGGGAAGGGAAACGTCTACTTCGCGGGCCAGGCGCCCGACGGCCTCGGCATGACCGATATCTATCTGGCCCGTTTCTCCGGAGACAAGTACGAGAAGCCGGTCAATGTCGGAGCGCCCATCAACTCCGCGGCCATCGACGACACGCCCTTCATCGCGCCGGACGGAAGCTATCTCATCTTCGAGCGTCAATACGACCTCTGGGTGAGCTTCCGGGATGCCGGGAACGCGTGGTCCGAACCCGTCAAATTGGGGCCGGAGGTCAACAGCCCGTCGATCGAGCTCTGTCCGGTCGTCACTTCGGACGGCAGGTACCTGTTCTTCCTGAGCCAGCGCGACGGCGAAAGCCACGCTTATTGGGTGAACGCGAACGTCATCGAAAAGGCGCGGCCGGCAAAAGAATAGGACGGTTCAAGATCCCCTCCTTTGGAAAAGGGGGTCAGGGGGGATCTCTTTCCCGGGCTCAGGCCAACAGCGACGCCAGGGCGATCGAATAGTACTTCGTGTCCTCCGAATCCGACCGTGATGTCAGGACGCAGGGACAGGTCGCGCCGGCCACGACGGCCGCGAGCTCGGCCCCGGCCAGATACGTGTTGGCCTTGAAGAAGATGTTCCCGGCCTCGATGTTGGGGAAAATGAGGATGTCGGCGTCTCCGGCCACCGGGGACCTGACGCCTTTGATATCGGCGCTCTCCTTGGAAAAGGCCACGTCCAGGGCCAGGGGCCCGTCGACGATAGCGCCCTTGATCTGGCCCCGCTCGGCCATCTTGCTGATGATGGCGGCTTCGGTCGTGGACGGCATCTTGGGATTGATCTTCTCGACGGCCGAAAGCAGGACCGCTTTCGGCTCCTCGATATCCAGCTTGTGGGCCACGGCGATGGCGTAGTTCAGGATGGCGATCTTGGCCTCCAGGTCCGGGGCGGGGATGACGGCCACGTCGCCGCAAATGATGAGCTTCTTCCAGGCCGGGGTCTGGATGACGGTCACGTGGGATAGAAGACGGCCGGGCGGGAGCAGGCCCTTCTCCTTGTCGATGATGCCCCGGATGTAGACCGAGGAATCCAACAGGCCCTTCATCAGGAAATCGGCCTTGCCCTCGCGGACCCTGGCGATGGCCAGGGCCAGCGCCTTTCCCTTGTCCGGCTCGTGAATGATCTCGACCTGGCCGAGGTCGACCTTATTTTCAGCGGCGACCTTGCCGATCGCGTTCTTGTCGCCGGTCATGGCGATCTTCGCCAAGCCTTCCTTGGCCGCACGTCCCACGGCCTCGATGGTATGCGGATCCTCCCCACAGGCTACGGACAGCCGCTTGGGCGGCGCCGCCTTGACCTTTTCGACGACCTGATCCAGCGTGGTGATCATGATGGCTCTCCTCGATCGCGCATATTAAGATGATGGATATTCTTGGGCCTTCTCGCCGCCGCCGACGACGCGCGCTCCGGCCTGGGCCAGTGCCACCATTTCGTTCTCTCCCGGGAAGATAAAGACCGGGCCGAGGAACTGAACGGCGTCCTTGATCCGGTCGATGAATTCGGCGGCATAGGCCAGCCCGCCGGTCAGGACGATGCCGTCCACTTCGCCTTTGAGGACGGCGGCGCAGGCCCCGATCTGTTTGGCCACGGTGTTGGCCATGGCCGCCAGGACGAGCCCGGCCTCCTTGTCGCCCGCCGCCACGCGGCGGAGCGTTTCCCGCATGTCGTTGGTTTTCAGGTGGGCGACCATCCCCCCCCGGCCGGTCAGCATCTTCTTGAGCTCGTTCCAGGTATAGCTTCCGGAAAAAGCCATGTCGACCAGGTCCCCGGCCGGGATCGTCCCGGCGCGCTCCGGCGTGATGGGACCCTCTCCGTTCAGGCCGTTGTTGACGTCGACGACGCGGCCGTGGCGATGGGCGCCGACCGTGACCCCTCCGCCCAGGTGGCAGACGATCAGGTTGATGTCTTCATACGCCCGGCCGATCTTTCGGGCGGCCAGGCGCGCGGTGTACTTGTGGTTGAGGGCGTGAAAGATGCTCCGCCGCCTGATGGCGGGGATCCCGCTCAGTCGGGCCCAATCCTCGAGTTCGTCCACGACGACCGGGTCGACGATGAACGCCGGAATGCCCAGGGGCCGGGCGATCTCGTCGGCGATCAGCCCGCCGAGGTTCGAGGCGTGCTCGCCCTGGACGCCCTGGGTGAGGTCCTGGAGCATCCGGTCGTTGACCCGGTAAACGCCGCTCGGGATGGGCCGGAGAAGTCCGCCCCGGCCGACGACGGCGCTCAGGCGGGCGGGATCGATGTCCTTTGTTTTCAAGGCATTGAGGATAAGCTCCTTGCGGAAGCCCTTTTGATCGACGATCTTGTTGTAGGGGGCCAGTTCCTCGGTCGAATGCGAGATGTTTTCGGAGAGGACCTCGCGTTCGTCCTCGTAAACCGCGATCTTGGTCGATGTGGAGCCCGGGTTGATGATCAAAAGGAGCATGGCTTGTCCTGGAAGAAGAAGGGGGGCTTTTTTTGGTCGCGCGCGCGGGGTCGTTCCGAAGCTGGAGACGCTGCCGCGATCACACGGACATCTTAAGGCCCGGAAGGGCCAAAGTCAAGGACGGCGGGCCGGCCCATCGCTCCAGAAGACGATCCGGACCGATCAGGGGGAACCCGCGGCGACCGGGAGTTGCCCGGCCGTCCGCCCCTGTGCTAAGATCGCACCGACCGATCCACCGGAGAGGGGGAAAGAATGGCCAGGATCCAAGCCTTTTGCGGCCTTGACTGCGGGGAATGCGAAGCCTATGTCGCCACTCAAAAGGACGACAGGACGGGCCTCGAGGCGGTGGCGAAACAATGGGCCGCGCAGTACGGCGCCAAGGCCATCAGCGCCGAGATGTGCGTCTGCGACGGCTGTTCGTCGGGAAAGCGGGCGGCCTCGGCCCATGCCGCGACGTGCGCCATCCGTATCTGCGCCTCCGGCCGGGGGGTGACGACCTGCGCCCACTGCCCGGATTACGGCTGTGCCGTCCTGCAGGGTTTCTTCGCCTTCGCCCCCGTCCTCAAGGAAAGGCTGGACGCGATCCGGAAAGAGATGGGCAAATAAGCCTTCGGCCGGGCCGCGTCAATCGATTTCGATCAGATCGGCCCTCTTCAGGATCCCGAGATAATCGATGATCGCCTGAAGGTCCGAGGGTTTCGGGGACTCGGCGTCCAGCGTCCTCTTGATATCGAGGGCGGTCCTCTTGCCGTCGATCAGGCGTCGGAGCTCCCAGACGTCGGAGATGCCCTCCTTCAGGATGTATAGGTCCAGGGGCGACTCGGTCCTCAGGTCCGCGGGGAGCGCGGCCCGGAATCTCATGTAGTCCATGTAGCCTTCCGCCCTGACCTTGTCCTTGCGCCGGGGATGGAGCTTTGCCGCTTTCGCCTCGAGGGGGGTCAGCGTCAGCTTGCGCACGGGCGGCACACCAAGTCTGTCGGCGACGGCCGCCATGTGGGCCTTGAGGGCGGCTTTGGCAGAAGCTCCGGACCCGTCGACGGCTTCGCCCAGCCGGGAAATGTGCCTGGCGAGCCGGGGCGCGCCCGGCGCCAGCTCGAGGACGGATGCGAGGGTGGCCTTCTCGTTGGCCAGGGCGGCCTCGACCGCGAAGAGGCCCCTCGTGTACGCTTCGACGAAGGTCTCGGGCTTCGCCTCGTCCAGTTCCGCGATCCCGGCCTGGAGCTGGATGGGAATGCGGCGGGCGCCGTTGGCCGCCGTTTCCGAGGCGATCCGGACGGCCATGGCCTCGTCCGCCGCGGCGACGGTGTAGGCCGCCGCGGCGCCGATCACCGCCGCCCGCTTGAGCTGGGTCGGGTCGGCCTTGTCGGCCACATCCCCCGACGTGTGGTACCACTGGTCCGGCCAGGCGATCATCATGACGCCGGGTACGCCTACGCTCCAGTCGTTGAAGACCTCGTGGTCGGAGGACCCGTAATGCCATTCGATGGAGTAGGTGAAGGGCTCGTCGGCGCCGAACGGGGCCACGACGCGTCCCGGCGTCTCCGTCCCCTTGCCGTGACGGTGGATCCTGTCCCGGTTCCCTTCTCCCACGAAGCGGAAGTAATTCTCGACGACATCGTTGATGTAATGGGGCATGCCATAGGTCGTCCTCATGAGGTTAAAGGACGACTGGTTGCGGCTCAGCCATTCTCCGACCATGTCCATGTTGATGTTGCACAGGGTCTTTGCCATGAGCGCCGGATTGGCCCGGACCCATTTCCCGGTTCCCCCGAATTCCGGGGCCCAGATGAAGCGGATGCCCCGTTTCGGCCGCGGAAGCCGTCCGTCCGCGATGAGCGTGTTGAGGACCCGCGCGACCTCCAGGATGCAGGCGCTTCCGGAGAGGTTGTCGTTGGCTCCCTGCTTGACGTTCCCTTCGAACAGGTGGGCGCTGAGGATGATCTCGCCCGCTCCGGGATCCGCGCCAGGGATGAGGGCGACGATGTCCTCAAGATGATAGGGGACTTCCTTCGCCTCGACCTGGGCCCGGACGGTGATCGATTCTCCCTCGAGGAGCCTCTTCTTGAGAAGGTCCCCCTCACGGGCGGGAAGGCAGAACCCGAAGACGGGCTTGGACGGCGCGGAGGAAGGCGGCATGCCGGGGATCGGGGGCATCTTGACCGGGGTCCAGGAAAGCTGCAGCGGGTCGAAGAAAGGACGGAGCATGCTGATGGCGACGACGCCGAGCGCCCCCTGTTTCTGGCAAGCCTCCGCCGAGACGGCCAGAATGTTCCCTTCCGTGACGACGATCCTGCCGTCGACCCGGGTCCGTCGGATCTCCTCGGGAGTGCCTCTGCCGACCCAGACGAGTTCCGCCGTGGTATCGGTGGGCGAGCTCCAGGCGGCGAGCATGGGTACCATGTCGTTGAAGGAAGCGAGCTTCTCGCGCCGGGGCTTGATCTCCCACAGCTCGCCCTTCGAGGCGTCCCAAGCCTGCCCTTCGGGGTAGCGGAGGACCTCGATCCCGCTGAGGCCATAGTCCTTGAGGAGACCCGAAACGACCCGCGTTTCAAGGAGCCTGTCGCTGAATTCCTCGGGGCGGCGGTCCCTGTTGAAGGCCGCGATCGACGCGATGGTCTTCCATGCGGTCTCGCCTGAGGCTTCCCCGATGATCTCGTCCATCTGGGCCTGGGGCAGGAACGTCCACGAGAGCCAGGGGATGGATTGACCTCTTCCCATACCGCAGAGCACAAGCATGCCGGCCGTCATCATGATCAGGAAACGATGTGTCTTCATCAATGAGCCTCCATCCGGGTCGCGGGATCCGAGAAACCGCTATAGGCTATATACGCGAACGCGCGCCCGGAGTTCTAAATTAGGGGACACAATACCCATTTCCCAATTTTCTCCATTCCCTCAGGGAATTGGGAAACGGGTATTGTGTCCCCGATCGGATGTCCCCGACCGGATCAACCCTCGAGATAATCCGGATCGCGTCCCATGTCCCAGGGGTCCACGCTCGGAAGGCCCAGGATCCGGTCCGCGGCGTTCAGGCCCATCTTCAGGGCCAGGTCCGAATTGCAGTAGCGGAAAAGACCCGCCCGGCCGACGGTCAGGAGATTGTCGAACCGGACGAGATAGTCCCTCACGACCCGGAGGTGTTCCTGGTAATCCCGGTTATAAAGCGGATAGGCGTCGGGCCGGCGCACGACGAAGCCGGCGACGAGCTTCCTTCGGGAGCCGATCCCGATCCGGGCGAGCTCCCCGAGGGCGAAGTCGATGAGCTCGGGATCGCTCTTGCTCCAGAGGGCGTCGCCCTCGTCGCAAAAATACTCGAGACCCAGGGACGTCCTGTCCGGGTCGGCGGTCATGTCCGGACTCCAGTTCTTATAGTTCTGGATCCGTCCCATGCGGACCTCCGGGGAATGGACGTAGATCCACTGGTCGGGGAACAGGTCCTTTTCGTCGAGGATGACATTGGCCACGAGGTAACTGCGGAACTTCAGCGCGCCGGCCGCCGCCTGAACCGGTTCGGGCGGCAGGGGCTTGAGGGACCTGACCAGCCGGGGCAGGGGCATGGTCGATACGAAGTGTTCCACCGGGACCATCTCCCGCCCGGGCCACCGGTCGCCCCGCAATTCCACGGCCCGGACCCTCCGCCCGTCATGCTCAACTGCCGTCACCGCCGTATCGAACGCGAAGCGGCCGCCCCGTCCGGAGGTCTCGTCCCGGAGCCGGTCGAAGAATTCCCCGGGCCCGCGCCGCGGGTAGAGGAATTCCTCCGTCAGGGTCTTCGGGCCCGAAGCCCAGGTCCCGAGGATCGCCTGGCGAAGGGCGACCCTCAGCGACAGCCCCTGGATTCTTTGCCTCGCCCAGTCGGCCGAGAGGTCCTTGCAGGGGATGGCCCAGACCTTTTGCGTGTACACGTCGAAGAAGATCCTGAACAGCCTGCGGCCGAAGCGATTGATGATCCAGCCCTCGAAGGTCCCGTCATCGGCCGGCCGGGACGCCCGGTCCTTGAGATAGCTCGCGACGCACAGGGCGCTTTCGACCGGCCCCAGGTTCCTGAACGTATCGAAGAAGGACAACGGGTACTTGAAGAACCGGCCCCGATAGAAGATGCGCGACAGCCTCTTGACCCGGAGGAGCTCATCGCCCAGGATCTCCTGCCACAGGGCGTTGACCTCTCCGATCCTGGACAGGAACCTGTGGCCGCCGATATCGAAAAGACAGCCGTCGAAATCGATGGTCTGACACAGCCCGCCGCACCGGGAGTCCTTCTCGACGACCATCGCCGGCCGGCCCCGGCGGGCGAGCCCCGAGGCGCAGGCCATGCCGGCGGGCCCGGCCCCGGCAATGACGATTCCCGGGGAAGGCCCTTCCCGGGAGGGCTCTCCCCCGTGAAGCGGGGCCGGGGTCCTGGAGTCTTTGATCATGCGGGTGGCGGTCATTGTATTTCAATCAGGGTCGGAGTTCAATCCGCAGGATTTTGACAAGCCGGTTTCCCTATGTTATAGGCATCCTATCCGGTCGCCCATGTCACACAGCCATCCTGTCCTATCCGTCATCGTCCCGGCCCGCAACGCCGAAGCGACGCTCGGGCGGGTCCTGCCCGTCTGGAAAAGTTCCGGGCGGGGGGACCGCGAGCTCATCGTCGTCGACGACGCTTCGACGGACGGGACCTCGGACACGGCCGCGCGATACGCCGACCGCGTCCTCGAGCTCGCCGAGCGCCGGGGCCCGGCCGCGGCGCGGAATGCCGGCGCCCGCATCAGCCGGGGGGACATCCTTCTTTTCGTGGATGCCGACGTCAGCGCCCCGGCCGGCTCCGCGGATATCGTCGTTCGGGCTTTCAGGGAGAACCCCCACCTGGACGCCGTATTCGGTTCCTACGACGAACGGCCGGCCGAGAAGAACTTCCTGTCGCAGTTCAAGAACCTTCTCCATCACTACGTCCACCAGCACGCCTCTGAGGAGGCCGGAACGTTTTGGGCGGGCTGCGGCGCGGTCAGGACGACCGCCTTCCTCGAAGTCGGGGGATTCTCCGAGGCTTACACCCGTCCTTCCATCGAGGACGTGGAGTTCGGCTACAGGCTCAAGGCCTCGGGGAAGACCATCCGCCTGCTCAAGGCCCTCCAGGTCACGCACCTCAAAAAATGGACCGTCGCCGGCTTGCTTCGGTCGGATATCACCGGACGCGCCATCCCGTGGACCAGACTGGCCTGCGAGCGCGGCCTTCCCCGCGACCTCAATTTCCGGATCTCCGACCGCCTGAGCGCCCTCCTCGCCTGGCTGGTCCCGATCGGCCTGGCCGCGGGCGCCCTGTGGCGCTCCTGCGTCCTTATCGCGGCAGGGGCGTTTTTACTGCTGCTCCTCATCAATCGATCCCTCTATCGGTTCTTCCTGAAAAAACGGGGGTTGGCCTTCGCCGCGGGAACCGTTCTCTGGCACGGACTCTATTTGCTTTACGCTTCGGCCATATTCGTCCTGTGGGCTCCGGTTTGTCTGATCAAGAGGATCCTCAGGCCCGGACAGGCTCGGGGCTGAGCCGATCCCGGCCCGGGCGAAGCGTATCCCCGACGCCCGGATGACGCCGGCCAAGCGCATCGCTTCCAAGGGGCCGTCAGAGCTTCCCCCTCCGACCACCCCAGGAAAAATAGACGTTGCCCACGACGAGCCAGAAAAGGAAACGCATCCGTTCCGGAAGCCCCAGCCCTTCCCCTTCGCCGACGCGGCGGAACATCCGGATCTTGATCCGGCCGGGCAAAGGTCGATAGCGGGGGGTCCGGGCGATCAGCCGTCCGTAGGCCGCCATCTTTTGAAACCAGGTCCCGAGGGTTCGGACCTCGAGATGAATGATCTGCATGTCGGACAGGTAAACGATCCGGGCCGTACGATCGGCGCGCAGGCACCTCTGGACGAACTCGATGTCGCCGGCGGCCTCGCGTTCGTCGAAGAGCCCCAGGCGGGAGAAGGCCTCTGCCCGGACCGCCATATTGTTGGCCGAGGCGAAAAGATACTCTCGTGGGCCTCGGGCGCAGAGACTCTCGAGCTTGACGTTCTCGTAACGGCCGAAGAGCCCCAGCATCGGAGAGACGTCCGGAGGGAATCGCGTCCTGCCCACGGCGATGGAGGCTTCGGAGCCCTCCAGCCCGTCCCGGATCGCCCTCAGCCATCCCCTGGAGACCTCGCAGTCCGCGTCGGTAAAGGCGATGATCCGGCCCCGGGCCATCTTCAGGGCCTTGTTGCGGGCGGCGTAGACATTAGGGAAGGGGTGATGGATGAGGGTGACGCCCGGAAAGCCGCGGACGATGGCCGCCGATCCGTCCCGGGAGCCGTTATCGATGAGAATGATCTCATAATCCTCCCGGGGGATGTCCTGGTCCAGCAGGGCGGCCAGACAGCGTCCAAGATAGGCTTCCTCGTCGAGAAAGGGAACGATCACGGAAAAGTTCATGGATCCTGCGAATCTCCCCGCCCGAAGGGCCGGCGAACGGCGCCGCGAGCCGCGGGCGGTCTTTCCACAATAGTATATCTTCTTGAGGGACTCAAGTCCGCCCATGTATAATGAGCCCGAACATGGTCGGCGAAAACGGCAACAAGAGGGCATCGAGCGCCCTGGGCTATCTCGCCCGTTCCTATCCCGGCCGGAGCCTTGCCGTCTCGGCCTGCTTTCTCGTCTCCGGCCTGCTTGAGGGGATCGGCATCAGCACGGTCCTGCCTCTCATCAACCTGGTCGTCCGGGGAAGCCTGGATTCGGCCGGGAAGCTCGGGGGCGCCGTCGAGCGTCTGCTGCTGCTCTTCGGGCTCAAGGCATCGGTCGGCCCGCTCCTCGTCCTGATCCTGGCGGCCTTCGTTTTCAAAGCGGCCGTCACTTACGCGGCCATGCGCCTGGCGATCACGACGGCCTCCGGGATCGTCATGGAGGTCCGGCGCGCCTTCCTTCGGTCCCTCCTCGGCGCGCGCTGGGATTATTTCCAGAGCCAGCCCGCTGGAAGGCTGGGCGGCGCCATCAGCCATGAAGCGGAACAGGTGGCCGACCTTTATCTATGCGCCTGCCGGATGCTGGCGGGGTGGATCCAGGTCGCCATCTACCTCGGCCTGGCCTTCACCATTTCCTGGCGCCTGAGTCTCTGCGCCGTGGCCGTAGCGGGGCTCGGGTTCGCCGTCCTCATTCGATTCATCGATCGGATGCGACAGGCCTCGACGCGCTTTTACGAACGGATGCGCCTCCTCATCAATGCCCTGGTCGACGCCCTGGGGGGACTGAAGCCCCTGAAGGCCATGGGCCTCGAGGCCAGGACCGAGCCCTACCTGGAAGGGGAGATCGCCGCCCTGGGGATCTATAAGGCCCGGGCGGAGATGAACAGGGTGTCCCTCGATGTGCTGCGCGAGCCGTTCCAGTTGATCATGGCCGGTCTGGGGTTCTTCATCGCTTACCGGTTCCTCCGGATCGGATTCGCCGAAATGGCCCTCACGCTCCTGATCTTCATCCGCGTGCTGGACGCCACGACCAGGCTCCAGAGCCAGCACCAGAACTTCGCCCGGCTGGAGCCCGCCTTCCACTCCGTCAGGTCCATCATGGACGAAGCGGAGGCGTGGAAGGAGGACCTGGCCGGCGGTCCCTGCCCCGGGCTCCGGCAGGAGATAAAGCTGAGCGGGGTCACGTTCCGCCGCGGGGCGCGGGTCATCCTGGACGACGTCTCCCTCGAGATCGAAGCCGGCCGGACGACACTTCTCCAGGGGCCGTCCGGGGCCGGGAAAACCACCATCGTCGATCTCGTGGCCGGGCTCATCCGGCCGGACAGCGGGCAGATCACGATCGACGGGATCCCCCTGGACCGGATCAGCCTCAAGGCCTGGCGGGCCATGATCGGCTACGTCCCCCAGGAACTATTCCTGTTCCACGGCACGATCCTGAGGAACGTCACCCTGGACGACCCGGGGATGGACCGGGAGGCCGTCGAGGCCGCCCTGCGCGCGGCCGGCGCCTGGGAATTCATCCAGGCCCTTCCCGGAGGGCTGATGACGGTCGTCGGCGAGGCCGGCTCGAAGCTGTCCGGCGGTCAGAGGCAGAGGATCGCCATCGCCCGCGCCCTCCTGCGGAAGCCGCGGCTCCTCGTCCTCGACGAGGCGACGTCGGGCCTCGATCCCCGGACGGAGGAGAGCCTCATCCGGACCCTGGAAAAACTGGAGGACCGGCCCGCCGTCCTGGTCGTGTCCCATCGATCGGCCTTCAGCGGGACCGCGGACGCCATGTACGTCGTCGAAGGACGAAAGGTCGCGCCTGTCGATCCGGCCGCTCCGTCCGCGCGGCCGCGCCCGGCCTAAGCATCGTCCTCCAGATACCCCAACGCCAGGAGAAGCGGCTTGATGAGGGCCACGACCTTCCGCAGTTTCCGCCGCGGCTGGGCGAGGTGCTTTTTGACGCCGTCGGTCCTGACCCGGGAACGAACCCGGGAGACGGCCCCGGAGGGGTCCGGAGCCCCGATGAAGCCGAGCACGCGGCCGGCGGTGCGTTCGAAATCCAGGCAGAGGTCCTCATAGCGGACCTCGAGGTACCTGTCCCGGAGCATCATGCCGTAGGCCCGGCCGACGAGGACGCTGTTGGCCCAATGCAGGGAGTTGTAGATATGACTGTGCCGGCGGTAATCCTTCCAGGTCAAAGGCAGGCGCTGCCAGCTCCTGATGCGGTCGGTGTTGAAATAGACCTTCCGCCAGAACGCCTTGTCCGGGGCGTGGTGATCGGAGAACGCGACGTCGCGGCCGTCGCGGATGAGGTGGATATAGCGGGCCTTCGGAAAGAGGAAATCGACCACGGGAAGGATATAGCCGGTTTCGCACAGCTTCCAACCCCACGGTCTATCCCCCGGACAACCCTGGAGGTGCCGCTCCACGGCGTCCCGGGCGAGCCGGGGCAGGACGGGATCGCCCTCCGCCCGTCCGTCCCACAGGGCCGCGTAATCGGGATAATAGGTCAGGACAAGATGTTGGACGAGCTCGAGCATATCGAGCGAATCGCGTGATTCGTTCTGGTGCGCTCCCATGAAGACGCCGGCCTCCTCGACCAGCTCGGCCAGCAGGCGGCTTCCCGAGTGCGATTTGTTGAAGATGACGACGGGGCCGGGGCGGTCGCCGAAGGCCCGGCGGACGACCTCGAGAGGGGGCCCGGCCGGCTCGTTCGCGTTCATGATGGATAGGCCTCGCTTGTCAAATGTCCCTGAAAGGCTATATTGTTATCATAGTCCGAACGGCTTCTTCAAGCCGCGGCTCGGCTCCGGCCGCGGCCGGCGGGATCGGTCGTTCGGCGGAGACACGAGATGCATCCGGAACAATTCCAGGCCTTCGATAGGATCTGCGCCGAACGGGGCGCCGGAGGATCGGTCCTCGAGATCGGCGCCCTCCCCTCGGAAGACAGCCTCCTGTGCCTCGGCTCCCTGGGGGCCGCATCGAGGAAGGTCGGGATCAACCTCGAAGGTCCGTCCGCGTATCGCGATTTCGCCATCCTGAAGGCCGACGCCAATGACCTGACCTGTTTTCGGGACGGAGAGTTCGATACGGTCCTGTGCAACGCGGTCCTCGAGCACGATCTTTTCTTCTGGAAGTCCCTCGAGGAGATGCGCCGGGTGACCCGGAAGGGAGGCCTGATCGTCATCGGCGTTCCGGGATTCGTCGCGGCGCGCACGGCGCGGTGGCTCGCCCTGATCGGCCGGGCCCCGTTCGTCCGGGCCCTGTTGCCCCGGCGCGGAAGATCGCTATTGGCCTCGACTCCCGTTCTGCGGATCCACGATTATCCATCGGATTACTATCGGTTCAGCCCTCGGGCCGTGGCCGAGCTCTTCATGCGGGGGCTGAACGACGTCCGGGTCATCAGCCATATGGATCCTCCCCGGATCATCGGCTCCGGGATCAAGCCTTAGCGGGGTGCCGGGCGGGAAGGCCCGCGATCCGGTCCAGCAGTTCGAGGAGAACGGGGAGCCAGGCCTGCAGGGAATATTCCTTCACGACATAGGCCCTTCCCGCGGCCCCCAATTCACGGCACATCCGTTCGTCGGACATCAGGCGGTTGACGGCCCGGAACCACTCGTCCTCGGTCGCGGCTAAATAACCGCCGCGCCCCGCCTCGATCAGCCGGACGTTGATCCCGACCGGAGAGGCCACCGCGGGGAGGCCGGAGGCCATATACTGGAGGAGCTTACAGCCGCATTTGTAGCGCTGGTATTCGTCCGGGGTCAAGGGCATGATCCCGGCGTCGAAGTACGCCGCCAGCCGCTTCTCTTTGTCCTCGCTCCATTCCTCGTATGTCCAGCGGAGCGGAGTTTCCGGGAGCCGCGGCCGGGGCCGGGTCATGATCACGAACTCGAATCCGAGCCTCCTCTGGACGCGGGCGAGCAGGTCGAGGTAGGGATAGAGCGTTTGGCGGATCGAGGCATCCGAACCGCACCAACCGACCCGGAACGGCCTCCCTCCCGGGCGAGCTCCGGCCTGCGCATAGGCGTCCGTGTCGATGACCGTGGGCAGGACCGTCACCCGGTCGGTGAACCGCCGGGCGAAATCGGCCAGGTCGGCGTTGCCGGCCGTCACCCAGGCCGCCCTTCGGCAGACCCAGGCGGCGTGGGCTTCCTTCCCGTCAAGGAATATGGCGTCGTCGAAATCGAAGATGAGGCGCGGATTCCGATGCAGGAGAAAGCGCTCATAACGGATGTCGCTCTCGAGGACGTCGCGATTGAGGAACACGGCGTCGAAGTCCGCCGCGGACCGGAGGTCGCGCAGGCGGTTCGCCCGCCGCCGCCAGACGCCGATCCGCTGGTGGACGGCCCTCAGGGCGGGGTTTCGGACCGCGCTTTGCCAGGGCCGGGACGGCCGGTTCGTCCGCAGGCTGACGCGCCATCCCGCGCGCTCGAGATAGGGGATGAATTGACCGATGCGGAAGCGGGCGGCCGGGTCGCTCTCCGTATGGGCCAGGGCCAGAAGCCGCTTCGCGTCAGATCCGGGCATCCGCGTTCAAGCCCTCCCTTCCCGATGCGTTTCGTCGAGGATCTCCTCGATCCGGGCGAAGTTCTCTTCCTGGGAATGCCTGGAGCCGAGCTCGCGGGCCGCCGCGGACATCGCCTCCCTCGGGCCGGGATCGAGCAACGATCCCATGCGCAGGGCCAGCTCGCAGGTGTTCCGGGGATCGTCGAGGATCCATCCCTGCACGCCCGACGTCATGAGCTCGGAGGCGCCGTTGAAGCGCGACGTGATGACGGGAAGACCGCAGGCCCAGGCTTCCCCGACGACCAGACTGCAGGCGTCATGAAAAGTGGGCAGAAGGAAGACGTCGGCGCCGTTGAAGAAGGGCCTGACGTCGTGGACCTCTCCGTGGAAGGACACGCGGTCCGAGACACCCAGCCGTCGCGCCAGGGCCAGATATTCCTCGCGCGGACCGCGGCCGACGACCGCAAGATGGGAGGATCGGCCGGTCCCCTTCAAATGGGAGAGCGCCTGCAGGCTGGGGCCGAGGCCCTTGAGACGGAAGTTGTGAGCGACGAACAGGAACAGGGTTTCGTCGCGAAGCCCCAGAGCGCTCCGGAGTTTCTCCCGGCATCTTCGGGCGTCCAGCCCGGCCAACCGCCGCGGGTCGATCCCGTTGTAGACGAGCCTGATCCTGCCCGGGTCCAGGTCGTAGCGGCGCTGCAGGTCATCCTGCACCATGCGGGAGACGGCGATCACGAGGCCGCGACCGGCCCCGAACTGGCGCTTTTCCAGGGCGCGGAATTCCCTGTTGCGGCGGACATGCCAGGGTGAGAACCTTCGTTTCAGCCGCGCCGCCGGGCTCAGGCTGAGGAGGTCCTGCCGGGCGTTGGCGAGGCGGGACCCGGCGTGCGGTTGGAGGATGTCATAGTGCCATCCGACGCCGAGGTCGTGGACGACGTCGGGGTCCATCCGCCGCAGGAACTTCTCCGCTTCGGCCCCCCGGGCGATCCGCCCCGATGCGCTCGGCAGGATGTGGGGGACGACCCCGGGGCCTGCGCTGTCCGGGGCGATAGCGAAGGCCGCGACATGGACGTCGTGGCCGCGTCCCGAGAGCCATCGTGTCCATCGATCGGCCCAGGATTCGAGTCCGCCGTAAAGAGGATCGAACCGGTCGAGGACGACGACGATCGTGCGGGCTTTCATCGGTCCGGGTCCCGGAGCCCCGCGCCGGACGTCGCGGCATTCCCGGACCTCAGCTCGGCCAGGGCCCGGGGGAGCAGGTCGCCATAGATGACGAGCTCGCCCGGGAAGTCCCTCAGGGCGAGGTCGATGATGGCCAGGTCCACGTCCCGGGTGTGGACGCGCGAATATTCGTTGAGGGAGCGATCGTCGCCCGGATACCGGCCTTCGGGATGCTTGAAAAGGTCCATCCCGGCGATCGTCAGCCGTTCCGGCCGGAGAGCGGTCGCGGCCGCAATCATGAGCGCGCCGTTGCTCGGCCGGGCCGGCCAGGACCGGTCCCGGACGAGCGGGGATATCCGCTCCATCGTGAAATATTCCATCCTCCGGGGCCCGTGCGTGACCAGATACCGGAGAAGCATCCCGTACTCGAGCGGGATGTTCCACAGGCCGAAGACGCGCGGAGAGAGGCGATGGAGGGTGGCGGCGTCGCCCACGAAAACGACGTCCGGATCGGGGAGAAAGCCGCGCTCCTTCCAGCGCCAGTTGACCCTCATCAGACAGTCGTGGCCCAGGCCGGCGAGCTTCGGGTCCTCCGAGGACGGGCCGTTCCCGAGACAGAGGATGGACCGGGGTTCCCCCAATCTCCGGCGCAGGGCCTCCCAATCGTCGAAGCGGCGCCCGCTGAGCAGCGGAGCGCATGATCTCCAGAGGCGGCTCCGCCCCGCGCGATCCCTCCAGGTCGGAAGCTGCCAGGCCTGTCTCACGGGAGGTTCATAAGGAGCCGGCCCGAGCAGGAGCCGGAGCAGACCGTCGTCGACCCGCGTCTCCGGACCGGCGGCGACGACAGGAACGGAATTCGACCGGGCCCGCTCGAGGAGCGGCGCCGCGTCCGCGCCCGCCGGGCTCAACGCGACGATGAGCACGGGGCGGAGCCTCCGAAAATAGCGCCGGGCGACGGTCTCCGAATCCCTCGGGAGCGCCAGGACCTCGTCATCCACGAACTTGTCCCCGAGCCGATCCAGGGTTCGCCGCTCGGAAGACATCATTACCAGGCGGCAGTGGGGGACCGCCACGGCCACGGATTGGATGAAGGCGTCGGCCGACTCGAAAGCCTCCGGCGTTCCTCCCAGGATCCAGAGCGAACGCCTGAGGCGGGGGAGCGCCAGCCCGAGTCCACGGTTGAGGCGCCGGCGAACGGATCTCAAGGCCTCCGCGACGCGTTCCCCGGACCGATCTCCATTCACAGCCGGAGTATAAGGATGCTTTGGAGGAATTTCAAGGCCGGGGCGTCGATCGGGGACCCGGGAACGCGAATTTCCACCGGATCCGCATTCCTTGACATCGGTTCGGGGCCGAGGATATCATCCTTGGGCACAGGGGAAGGAGGAAACAACCATGACCGAGGAGCACAAGAAGCTTCACCCGGCGGCGTTCCGCAAGCTCGAGCCCGGAGAGGCGTACGAGCCGGTCGTGCCGGCGTCCGAGACGCCGCTCGAGGTCACGGTCCGGTCCGTCGGGATCGGCCTCGCCATGGCCGTCCTCTTCTCGCTGGCCTCCGCTTACCTCGCCCTCAAAGCGGGGCAGGGGATGGAGCCCGCCATCCCGATCGCCATCCTTGCGGTCGGGCTCGCCGGCGTCTTCGCCCGGCGGAGCACCATCCTCGAGAACGTCATCATCCAGTCCATCGGAGCGGCTTCGGGAGCCGTCGTCGCCGGTGCCGTCTTCACCATCCCCGCGCTCTACATGCTCGGATTGAAGGTCAGCTTCTGGCACATCTTCCTCACCGCGTTCTTCGGCGGGTGCCTCGGCATCTTCTTCCTCATCCCGCTCCGCCAGTTCCTCATGGTCAAGGAGCACGGGCACCTCCCGTTCCCGGAGGCCATGGCCACGACGGAGATCCTCGTCGCGGGCGAAGGCGCGGGCTCCCAGGCCAAGGTCCTCATCTGGAGCGCCGGCGTGGCGTTCTTCTTCGACCTGGCCCAGCTCGCGTTCGGCCTCTGGCGCGAGATCATTACGTTCCACTCGGTGAAGATCGGCTCCTGGCTCGAGGACCGTTTCGCGATGGCCTTCCGCGTCGACGGGCTCGCCGCCCTCGTGGGGCTCGGCTACATCGTCGGGATGAAATACGCCGCGATCATCGCCTCGGGGAGCTTCCTTTCGTATCTCGTGCTCATCCCGTTCGTCCATTTCATCGGCGCCCACCTCTCCGGCATCGTTCCGCCGGGCACGGTCCCCATCTCGGAGATGGGCGTCGACGCGATCTTCAGCAATTACGTCCGGCTCATCGGCATCGGCGGCATCGCGGGCGCGGGCCTGATGGGGATCATCCGGAGCCTCCCGTCGATCGCCCAGTCGTTCCGGCTCGGGATCAAGGGGATCGCCTCGTCGCGGGACGGAGGCGGGGCCGTCGCGCGGACCGACCGCAACCTGGGCATGCGTACGGTGCTCCTCGGTGTCGGCGCCGTGGCCGTGTGCCTCTTCGCCTTCTTCCGCACGGGCCTTGCGGGGACGACCGTGGGGCTCGTCGGGGTCGTCATCGCCCTCGTCATCTCGTTCCTGTTCACCCTCGTGGCCGCCCGGGCGATCGGCCTCATCGGGACGAACCCCGTCTCGGGCATGACCCTCGTGACCCTCATCATCACGAGCGTCCTCCTTGCGAGGCTCGGCCTTTCAGGGGAGACGGGCATGTTCATCGCCCTCATCATCGGCGGCGTCGTCTGCACGGCCCTGGCGGTGGCGGGAGCCTTCGCGACCGACCTCAAGATCGGCTATTGGATCGGCGCGACCCCGCGCAACCAGCAGCGATATAAGTTCGCGGGGGTGCTCGTTTCGGCCGCGGCCTGCGCGCTCGCGATGATGCTCCTCGCGAGCACGTACCAGATGGGCTCCCAGCAGATGCCGGCCCCGCAGGCGTCCGCGATGCGCGAGATCATCGTCGGCCTGATGGGGGGAGGGGCGGGGGTCCAGTGGATCCTCTTCGCGTTCGGGGTCATCATCTCCCTCATCCTCGCCATCGCGGGCGTGCCGGCCCTCGCCTTCGCCCTGGGGATGTATCTGCCCATCCAGCTGAACACGGCGGTGCTCCTCGGAGGGGTCATCGCCTACCTCGTCGGGAAGAGCGCGAAGGACGAAAAGGTCGCCAAGGAACGGGGGGAGCGCGGCGTCCTCGTCGCCTCGGGCTATATCGCCGGGGGCTCCATCGCGGGGGTCGTCGCGGCCGTCATCGCCGCCGCGGGCTGGCAGGCGCGCCTCACGGTCCCCTGGCCGGGGGCGAGCTTCGATTCGTGGGGCGAGATCCTGGCCATCGTCATGCTCGCCCTCCTTTCGGTGTTCATGTACCGGTATTCGACGCGGCCGGGGCGCACGGGGTCTTAGCAAAGGCCCGGCGGCCGTTGATCTCGCAACCGCCCGCTGGAGAGCGCCGCCGGTGGCCCGCCCGGCCGGAGAAACCTGAGGAAGGAACAGATGAGATACCGCAGAATGCCCATCGAGATCGAGTCCCCGGAACAGATGGGGTACGGGAACATCCGCTGTAATCTGACGGAAAGCTCCGTCGCCGACATGCGGCTTTCGGATCTCGATTGCGAACTGCGCTCCCTCGTCCTGGCCTATACCGACCACCGGGGCAAGCCCGGCCTGCGCGAACTCATCGCCGCGGACGGACCGGGGCTGTCGGCGCAGGACGTCATCGTGGCGCCCGGCGCGGCGGCCGCGCTCTTCATCGCGGCCACGTCGCTCCTGGAGGCGGGCGATCACCTCGTGGTGATGCATCCGAACTATGCCACGAACCTCGAAACGCCGTTCGCCATCGGATGCGAGGTCGACCGGCTGGGCCTCTCGTTCGAACGGGGATTCCGTTTCGAGATCGATCGGCTGGCTTCCCTGATACGGCCGAACACGAAGCTGATCAGCCTGACCACGCCGCACAATCCGACCGGGATCACGCTCACGGAGGGCGACCTGGGCGCCGTCGTCGACCTCGCGGAATCGAGGGACTGCTATCTGCTGGTGGACGAGACCTACCGCGAGATGGCGTTTGGGGGCCCCGCGCCCCTCGCGGCCGGCCTCAGCCCCCGCTGCATCAGCGTCGCCTCCATGTCCAAATCATATGGCCTGCCCGGCATCCGCATCGGCTGGATCATCACGCGGAACCGGGCCCTGCAGGAGACCTTCCTGGCCGCCAAGGAGCAGATGTTCATCTGCAACTCGGTCGTCGACGAGGAGATCGCGTTCCGGGTCCTCTCCCGGAAGGGCCTGGTCCTCCCGCCCATCCTGGCGAAGAACCGGAGGGCCTTCGAGACCATGAGATCCTGGATCGCCGGCCAGACCGCGCTCGAGTGGGTGGAACCCTCCGGAGGGGTGGTGTGCTTTCCGAGGATCCGGCCGGACGGCCCGACCGATATCGACGCGTTCTACCGGATCCTGAATGAGAAGTACGGGACGTATGTGGGCCCGGGCCACTGGTTCGGAATGGACCGCCGTTTCATGCGGATCGGCTTCGGCTGGCCCGCCCCGGACCAACTTGCGGAAGGCCTTCGAAACGTCGCCTCGGCGGTCGAAGAAGCCGGGAAAGCTATCTGAGGCCGTCCTTCCCGATGCGGCCCGGGAATCAGGGGACACAATACCCGTTTCCCAATCTTCTCCGATCCCTCAGGGAATTCGGAAACGGGTATTGTGTCCCTAAATTAAGCGCTAGGGCGTTGCCAGAAGCGCGGCGAGAGCATTCAACAGCCCGGCGCCGGTCGCATCCGCCTCCCAGCAGAATTCCACATAGGCGCCCGAGGGCTGCCGGACGCTGAGACATCCGGGGGCCATGGGGACGGCGCTGGTTTCCAGGATGCCTTCAGCCTGGGCCGCCGTCAGCGCGGAATATTTCTGCGCCATCAGCGCCACGGTTCCCGCCACATGGGGGCTGGCCATGGATGTGCCGCCCAGGAAGTAATAGCTTGTTTTGCCCATCGTGTACTGGTAGGGACCGACGATCCATGTGCCGGGCGCGGCAATGTCGAGATCCTGGCCGGTCTTGGCGCGGCTCGAGAAATCCGCGATATAGAAATCGGCCGCATTCGTCGGATCGGCCACGTCCCGGTTCCACCACCAGTTGCCGACTCCGGCGGGCCATTCGCCGACCCAGCCCGAAGCCGCCACGGAAATGACCGGCGCGTAGGCGCCGGGATAACCCATTCCGGCCGAGCCGCGATTGCCGGCCGAGGCGACGATGATCACGCCCTGCTCGATCGCATAATCGATCGCCGCCTGCTCCACCTCGTCCAGGGCCGGGCCGCCCAGGCTCATGTTGATGACCACGGGGAAGCCGGCCAACGGACCGGCTTTGAGATCGCCCACATACTCGATACCGCGGGCGATGACCGAGGACCACCCGGAGCCGGTCTGGTTGAGGACCTTGACGGGGATGATCTTGGCCATGGGCGCCACGCCGTTGAACGGCGAGCCGGCGAGATCATAGCCCAGGATCGTGCTGGTCACATGGGTCCCATGCGAATTGACGTCCAAGCCCCACTTCTTCGGCTGGGACGATACGGTGCCCATGTCGCCGCCGCCGCCCCCGAAGCACCGGGCGTATTCCACGGCGATGCGTTCCTCCGGGAAATACTGGCGCCAGGTGCTCACGAGGCCGGTATCGAGGACCGCCACATAGACGCCGGCGCCGTCATAGGCGACCTGACGATTGTCCAAGCCCGGCTCCGTAACGTTGATGGCGTCCAGATTCCAGGTGTTGCGGCCGTTCGCGAAATTCGTCGCGGCGACCGTGTCTATGGGCGAACCGGTGCGTTCGGCGTCCGGATTCGCCGCCGCTACGTAGGGCAGGGCTTGAATGGCCGGCAGACGGTCGGCCCTGGCCTGCAGGGTCAGGGCATTGACCTGGAGCAGGACGTCACGCACCCTGCCGAAATTCCCCAGCTCGGCGAGGATCGCCCCGGTGGCCCGCGTGTTCAGAAGAACGTTGATCCCGATGGTGCCTTTGGCTAGCGACGCGGCCGAACCCGCGTCGATGTCGGGCGGGACGAGCGAGCCGGCGGCCAATACGACGACCGCCAATCCGGGGATAAGGATTCTCTTGGTCACGATACACCTCCCTCTCAGGAATGAGAAATATTGAAGGGAAAGGAGACTCGCCCCCGATCACGCCCGGATGGGGGTAAAACTCGCGCCGCGATTCCCTCCCGCTTCCTTCCTAAAAAAAGCTTATGCCTGTGCCCGACGGATGTCAAGGTAGGACGCGCGCCCCCGGGAGCCGCCTTTTTCCCGGGACAGGGATTGTGATAAGCTTTCCTTTCGGACCCCGGGTCGGACCCGGCGGCATGACGGAAAGGAGCGTGCGGTGATCGAGATTCGGAACGTCTCCAAGAGCTACAACAAGGGCAGGATCAAGGCCGTCGACGGCCTCGATCTCACCGTTCGGGCCGGAGAGATCTTCGGATTCCTCGGGCCGAACGGGGCGGGGAAGACGACGACCATCAAGATGATCGTCGGCCTGCTCAGGCCGGATTCCGGCTCGATCGGGCTCAACGGGCATGATACGGCCCGCGATTCCCTGAAATGCAAGTCCTTCACAACCTACGTCCCTGATTATCCCGCGGTCTATGAGCGGCTGACCGGGCTCGAATACCTGAACTTCATCGGGGACGCGTACGGTGTCCCCAGGAGGGAACGGCTCGAGAGGATCGAAAGATGGCTCGAGATCTTCGAGCTCCGGCAGGCCGTGACGAACCCCATCCAGAGCTATTCCCACGGGATGAAGCAGAAGATCGTCCTGACCGCGGCCATCCTGCCCGCTCCGGAGGTCATGATCCTCGACGAGCCCCTGGTCGGCCTCGACCCGAGGGCCGCGCACCACCTCAAGGAGTTCATGCGCGAGCATTGCGACCGGGGGAAAACGCTCTTCTTCTCGACGCACGTCATGGAGGTGGCCGAGAAGCTCTGCGACCGGATCGGGATCATCGCCAAGGGCAGGCTCATCGCCTGCGGGACGATGGAGGAGCTCAAGAAGATCGACCGGGAAGCGGGCCCATCCCTCGAGAACATCTTTCTGGAGCTGACCGACACGTGAGCCGCCTCGCCTCCCTCCTCCGGGCCGGGCTGAGGTCCAACTTCGGCCTGTCGATCGCGCTCCACCGGTTGTTCGTCGAAAAGAAGGACCGCTGGTACGTCCCGCTCTTCGGGCTGGCCGCCCTCGGCATCCTCCCGACGCTCTACGGTTATGTCCTGTTGATCCGGTCCCTGTACGGATTTCTCCAGCCCCTCGGCCAGGAGCGGGCCCTGCTGGCCTTCGGCATCCTCTTCGGACAGTTCCTCGTCCTGCTGTTCGGGTTCTACTACGTGGTCGCCGCGTTCTATTTCTCCCGGGACCTGGACATGCTCATCCCCCTCCCGTTCCGGCCGGTCGAGGTCATGCTCTCGAAGTTCGCGGTCATCCTCGTCAACGAATATCTGACCATGATGCCCCTCATCCTGCCCCTCCTCGTCGTCTACGGGGTGCTGGCGAAAGCCCGCTTCTCCTATTGGGCGGGAGCGGTCGCGGTCTACGTCCTTCTGCCCGTCATCCCCCTGGCGATCGTTTCGATCCTGGTCGTCGGGATGATGCGGTTGGTCAACCTGAGCCGGAAGAAGGACGTCATGATCGTCGTCGGCAGCATCGTCCTGATCGTCGCCGCGATGGGGCTCCAGTTCATGGTCGGGGAGATCCGCGGGCCGGGGGATGGGACCGGAAGCCGTCGCGGGCTTCTTCACCTCGCCGGACAACCTTCTCGTCCGCGTCGGCGCGGGCTTTCCCCCCTGCGTCTGGGCGACCAGGGCCCTTGCCGAAGGCGGGACGGCCTCCGGCCGGACGAGCCTCTTGGTGTTCGCGGCCGTGTCGTTCCTGTTCTTCTGGGGCATCGTGATCGCCGCCGACAAGCTCTTCTATCGCGGCCTGATCGGGATCGGCGAGATCTCGGGCCGCCGGAAGTCCCTTTCGCGAACGGAGATGTCCCGCCGCGTATCGTCCGGACGCCGGCCCGTCCAGGCCATTTTCCACGCGCGAGTGGCGGATCATGAACCGCACGCCGATCTTCCTCCTCAACGGGGTCCTGACGGCGGTCATCCTCCCGCTGATCTTCGTCGTCATGGCCAAGGTGGATCCGGGCAGGGGAGACCCCATGGTCTTCCTGAGATTTCTCATGTCGAAGACCTCGGTCTACGTCATTCTGGGGGCGGCCGTTTTCATGATCATCAGCGGCTGTCTCAACGGGACGGCATCCTCCACTTTTTCGCGCGAGGGGGGCCAATTCTGGATGTCCAAGGTCATCCCGGTCACGCCCCGGGAGCAGGTCCTGGCCAAGTTCGCCCATTCCTATCTCATCGCCCTGCTGGGCATCGGAGCGGCTGCAACGGTCCTTGTCTTCGTGATGCACATCTCCGCTTCCGCCTGTCTCGCCGCCATCCTCCTCGCCTTGACGGCCGGGGTCGGCCTGACGGCCGTGGGCATGATCATCGACCTGGCCCGCCCGCTCCTCGACTGGATCAACCCGATGAAGGCCATCAAGCAGAACCTGAACGTGCTCATCGCCTTTTTCGCCGATATGGGCATCCTGGCGGCGGTCTGGGGCATCATGACGCTCCTCAGGAAGGCCGGGGTCGGGGGGAAGGTCTCTCATCGCGGCCGTCTTCATGGTCCTGGCCGTCATCTCGATCCTCTGTTTCCGGTTCCTGCTGGCCTTCGCGGATAGGCGTTATCGCGAGATCGAGGTCTGACCTTCCGTCCCATTCCCCGGCAGGCGCGGCCGCGGATCCCTTGATTCCGGCCGCGAAAGAACCTATAATCGTGCAAAGAGGGCACAATGCCAAAGATAAGAACAAGGATGCTGTTCGCGGCGCTCGCGGCCGCCATCATCGCGGCGACGACAGCCGCCGTCTATGGGGAGGACATTATGAGCGCAGCGGTCGAAAGACATACCTGTCGGTCCGCCGACGGCGTCGAGATAGTCTATTCCGCCGCCGGGGCCGGCGAACCGGCGCTCGTTTTCATTCACGGCGGGCTGGCCAACCGAAGCTTCTGGGACGCTCAGCTCAAGGCCTTCGCCGGAAAGCACCGGGTGATCGCCCTGGACCTCGCTGGGCACGGCGAATCCGGGGCCGTGCGGCCCCACTGGGGATTCTCCGCGTTCGGGGCCGATGTCCGCGCCGTCGTCGAGGCGGAAAAGGCCGGACAGGTCATCCTTTTCGGAAACTCCCTCGGCGGGCCTATAGCCGTGGAAGCCGCCCTCCAGATGCCCGGGCGCGTCCTCGGCGTCGTCGGCGTCGATACGTTCCAATCCCTGGACTACGTCTATTCGGACGCCGAGGCCCTGGCGCGGGCCGAGCCCTTCCGCACGGATTTCGCGAACAGCGTGAAGGGGATGACCCGCGCTCTGTTCCATCACGATGCCGATCCGGCCCTCGTGGCCGATACCGAACGGCGCATGGCCGGGTCATCGCCCGAGGCGATGTATGAGATGTTCAAGTCCCTGGGGGGGCATGACCAGGCCGCCGCGGCCCGCCGGCTCTCCGTTCCCCTGAGGGCCATCAACGGCGACCTTTACCCGATTGATGTCGCAGGCGTCCGGAAGGTCAAGGCCGATTTCGCGGCCGTGATCATGAAGCACATGGGTCACTACCCGATGCTCGAGCGCCCCGACGAGTTCAACCGGCATGTCGCCGCCGTCGTCGAGGAGCTTTCCCGCCCAGACCCGAAGCCCTGAAGAGCGGGACTGCGGCTCCCGACCCGGCTTGAAATACGGGCAAACCCTCCGGGGCTGTTGTATAATGGTGCTTTCATGAAGACCGTAAGCAGGACCGGAATGAGCCCCGAGGTGACGACCCTCGCCCGTCTTTTCCTTCATGCCTGCCGGACCCACCGGAAGCCCGACCGGATGCTGGTCAAGAGGAACGGCGCGTGGCGGCGGCTCTCCTCGGAGGAGATCGAAACCTGCGTCCGGCGGCTGTCCCTCGGCCTCCGGGACCTTGGCCTGAAGCCGGGGGACCGGGTCGCCCTTCTCTCCAGGAACAGGCCGGAATGGGTCGAAGTCGATTTCGCCGTCCTTTCGGCCGGCGGCGTGACGGTCCCCATCTACACATCTCTCCCCCCGGACCTGGTCCGCTACATCATCGACAACTCGGGTGCGAAGATCGTCGTTTGCGAGGATCCTGACCTGTGGAAAAAGCTCGAGTCCGTCCGGAGCGGACTTCCCTCGGTCGAGAACGTCGTCCTCCTCGAAGGGGAGGCGCCCGAAGGGACCCGGACCCTCGCCGACGTCCTGGAGAGGGGGCAGAGGCTCGAGGGAACCGAGCCCGGGCTGTTCGAGCGTTCCGCCGAGGCTGTCCGGTCCGAGGATCTGGCCTCCGTCATCTATACGTCGGGGACGACCGGCCTTCCGAAGGGCGTGATGCTCAGCCACGGGAATTTCATCGCCAACATCAGGTCCCTGACCACCGTCATCGATTTCCGGAGCGGCGACACGGCCCTCTCGTTCCTCCCGTTATCGCATGTCCTTGAACGAACGGCCTCGTTCATATTCGTCCTCAGGGGCTCGACGATCGCCTTCGCCGAGAGCGTCGAGGCCATGGGCGCGAATCTCCTCGAGGTCCGGCCGACCATCGTCATCAGCGTGCCCCGGCTCTTTGAAAAGATCTACGCCCGGGTCATGGACCAGCTCCTGGCCGGGTCCCGCTTCAAAAGGGCGGCCTTCGTCTGGGCGCTGGGAACGGGGAAGCGGCATATGGCCAGGGTCCTCGCCCGGGAGGCGGTGCCGAAGGCGCTGGCCTTCAAACGGGGCCTGGCCCGGAGGCTCGTCTTCTCGAAGATCACCTCCCGGACGGGCGGCCGGATGCGGTTCTTCGTCTGCGGCGGGGCGCCCCTCTCCACGGACATCGTCGAGTTCTTCCGGGCCATGGGGCTCATCATTCTGCCCGGATACGGGCTGACGGAGACGTCGCCGGTGCTGTCCGGCAGCACGCTCGACGACTTTCGGTTCGGCACGGTCGGCAAGGTCATCCCCGACGTCGAGATCCGCATCGCCGACGACGGCGAGATCCTGGCCCGCGGCCCCAACGTCATGATGGGGTACTACAGGAACGAGGACGCGACCCGCGAAGCTATGGCGGGAGGGTGGTTCCACACGGGCGACGTCGGCCGCCTGGACGAGGACGGATTCCTCACCATCACCGACCGGAAGAAGGACATCATCGTGACCTCGGGCGGGAAGAACGTCGCCCCCCAGCCCATCGAAAGCCTCATCCAACTGAGCCCTTACGTCGCCAACGTCGTGGTCGTGGGCAGCACCCGCAAGTTCATCTCGGCCCTGGTCGTTCCCGATTTCGATAAGCTCGAAAGCCGCGCCCGGGCGGAGGGCATCCCCTTCGCGGACCGGGCCGACCTCTGCCGGCGCCCCGAGACGGTCGATTTCCTCCTGGCCGAGGTCAACCGGGCGACGCCCGGGCTGGCCCCTTACGAGAGGGTCAAGAAGATCATCGTCCTGGACCGCGATTTCGAGATCGGGATGGGAGAGGTCACGCCCACGCTCAAGGTCCGAAGGAGCATCGTCGAGCAGAGATATGCCGACCTCATCGATTCCCTGTACCGGGAGCGATGAAGGCCCCGTCCCGGCATTCCCGGACCGCGACGCCTTCCTACTGATAGCGCGGCTTATGCTTTTTGACCTCTTTGACGAGGGTGGCGAACCGGCGCCCCGTGGCTTTTTCCTCCTGGCGGCGGGTCTTGGCGTCCCTCTTCAGCTCCAGGTGCCTCATCTCCCGGCGCAGTTTGCCGTAGCTGTCCAGCCGCCCGGCGTCCAGGGCCCCGGACTCGACCGCGGCGCGCACCGCGCAATCCGGCTCCCGTTCGTGGCGGCAGTCGGGGAACCGGCACCGGGCTGCGAGCCTCTCGATCTCTTCGAAGGTCCTGTCCAAGCCTGATTCATCCGCCCAGAGCTGGAGCTCGCGCATTCCGGGCGTATCGATGAGAAGGGCGCCCCCCGGAAGGCGGACGAGCTGGCGGGAGGAGGTGGTGTGCCGGCCGCGGCCCGCGGCCGCATCGCTCAGCGCGGCCGTCCGGAACTGCTCGGCGCCGAGCAGGCGGTTGGTCAGCGTCGACTTGCCCACGCCCGAGGAGCCCAGCAGGGCGATGGTCTTTCCCGGGGCGAGGTAGGGCTCGATCCCCGAGAGCCCGTCCGGGGTCAACGCGCTGACCGCGACGATGGGAACGCCCGCCGCGACCGCGGCGGCCGAGGCGACGAAGCTCTCGAGATCGGGGCGCAGGTCGGCCTTGTTGAGAACGATGACCGGCGCGGCGCGGCTCGTCCAGGCCGTGGCCAGGTACCGTTCGATCCGCCGGAGGTTGAAATCCCCGTCGAGACCGCTGACGAGGAACACGGTATCGACGTTGGCCGCGACGACCTGGGCCTCGGTGACCGCTCCCGCCGCTTTCCGGACGAAGGCGCTCCGGCGCGGCAGGACGGCTTCGATGAGGGCTCCGCCGTCCCGGCCGGGCTTGACGGCCGTCCAATCGCCGACGGCCGGATAATCGGCCGGGACGAGCGCCCGATGGCGGAAACGGCCCGAAACCTCGCCGGCGAACTCTCCTGCCTCCGAAATGAGCGTCGAGAGATCGCGGGATTGCTTGACGACGCGGGCCGGTTCGAGGCCGAGCCCGGCGAACGGGGCGAAGAACGCCTCGAACGGCTCGTCCCATCCATAATCATTCAAGCTCATGGCGCAGTCATTCCCTCCGACGTTGATCCGATCCGATGCGGGTCCACCCGGCTCCGGCGTTGCCCGGCGGCGGCCCCTCTTCGCCGGCCGCTCGCCCGCCCCGACGGCGCTCCCTTATGTGATCTTGAAGACCTTGTCGCCTTCCCGGACGTGCTCCTTGACCTTCAAGCCGGCCGAGACGCCCGCCTTCACCTCGGGAACCGTCCGGTGCTCCTGCTGAAGCGATTCCACCGTCTGGGTGACATCGCTCGTGTGCCCCTTGATGCGGATGGTCTCCCCGGCCTTCAGGACGCCCGCCGTGACCTCGATCACCGCGACGCCGATCTTGGGGAAGTAATGGGTGATGTGTCCGATCTCTTCTTCCATCGTCCCTCCTCGTCGCCCTCCGAGGGGTTCCAGCGCCCCCGATCGAATGATACGCGCGAAGGCGAGGGCGAGTCAATGCGCCCGCCCCGCCCTCAATCGGTCTTCAGGAACGAGTAGTCCTTCCCGTACCTCAGCATCTGCTCGACGTAGCCCTCGTCGTTGGTGATCCTGACGTCGATGATCTTCCCGTTCTCGACGACCGGCGTATAGACGGGATTGACGAAGCCGGCGTAGGGCGCCAGGTTCAGCTTGGCGTAGCGTTCGAGGACCTCTTGATGCAGAGGCCGATCGATCTGAACGCCGTAGCCCTCGATCAGGCCGCGGGCGGCCTCATAGTCCCCCTCGCTCGTGATGCGCTGGACCTCGGCGAGGAGCTCGCCGTAGAGCCCGCGGAGCCTCTGATAATCGTTGATGACGAAGTAGGTCTTCCCGTCCTTCGTCTCCCGGGAGATGACGTTCCCGGCCCGGCCCTTCTCATAGACCCACTGGGAGACCATGGCCCGGCTCCGCATGTGGGCCTGCTCGACCGTCTTGCCGAGCTCGATGCGGGTGAGCTGGGTCATCAGGCCGTTGCGGATGTTGGCGTCATATTCGGCCCTGGCCGCGTCCGGGTGGGGCAGAAGGCCGAGCTCGATCATCTTCGGGTCCGCGATATAGTAAAGGGCGAAGAGGTCGGCCCGCGCTTCCTCGATGGGCGAATGATAGTTCTTGAGCGACTCGGGGCCGACGCCGGGCATGAGCTGGCCCGATCCGTGCCCGAGGACCTCGTGCATGTCGGTGTGAATGTTCCCGGCCAGGGGGCCGTACGTCTTCGACCGCTCGAGGATCTCTTCGGACCAGGAGAATTCCTTCCCGAATCCCGACTTCAGGGAGGACTGGTCGTAGGCGTAGGTGATGTTCTCGAGGGTCACGGACTTGGATCCGTGGTCCTTCCGGATCCAGTTGGCGTTGGGCAGATTGATGCCGATCGGCGTCGAGGGATAGCAGTCCCCGCCCAGCATGGCCGCCGTGATGACCTTCGCCGAAACGCCCTTGACCTCCTTCTTCTTGAAGCGGGGGTCGACGGGCGAATTGTCCTCGAACCACTGGGCGTTCGCCGAGAGGGTGTCGGCGCGCTTGGTCGCGGCCACGTCCTTGAAATCGACGAGCGATTCCCAGCTGGCCTTCGTCCCCAGCGGGTCGTTGTAGACCTCGATGAAGCCGTTGACGAAATCGACCATCGAGCCGAGGTCCTCGACCCAGAGGATGTTGTAGGCGTCGAACTTCTCGAGGTCGCCGGTCCTGTAATAGGCGATCAGGGCCTCGATGGTCCTCTTCTGCCGTTCGTTTTCGGCGACCCCGGCGGCTTTCTCCAGCCATTGGACGATCTTCGCGATGGCCGGTCCGTAAAGCCCGTCGACGGACGCGACCTCCTCGACCACCTTCCCGTCCTTCTTCACGACCCGGGAGTTCAGGCCATAGGACACGGGGGTGGGGTCCTTCGGGTCGGCGATGCCCTTGTAGTAGGCTTCGACCTCGGCCTGGGTGACGCCCTCGTAGAAGTTCACGGCCGAATTGAGGACCAGGTCCTTCGTCGAGTCCTGGGAGACCTTCTTGGCGTCGACCGCCGGATCGAAGAGGACGGGCCTCAGGAAAGCAAGGAAGTCGTCGAGCGATCGCCCCGGAGAGAGGGGAAGCTCTCGTCCCCGGAGTCCCGGACCAGGGCCGCGAAATAGTCCGCGTCGAATCCCGGCATGATCTTGTCCGTGGAATAATGATGGTGGATGCCGTTGGAGAACCAGACCCTCTTGACGTAGGTCATGAATTCGTTCCAGCGCGGGTCCTGACGGTCCCCCTTGTAGCCCCGGACGATCGCGTCGAGGGTCCTGCGGATCCGGACGTTGTGTTTGTAGTTCTGGTCGAAGATGATATCGCGGCCGCTGAGGGCGGCCTCGCTCAGGTAATAGACCAGCTCTTTCTGCGTCGGCGTGAGGGCCTCGAATCCCGGGACCTGGTAACGGAGGATCTTCAGGTCCGCGAACTGGTCGATCTGCCAGGGGAATTCGGGAGCCTCGGCGGACGGCCCGGGCGCCGACTTCCGACAGCCGGCGACGAGGACCGTCACCGCGAAGCATAGGATAAGAAGCCAGGGGCTCTTGACGTTCATGCGCATCGACCTCCCCATCGGACGTTCTTCGGCGGCGACGCCGAGGAATTATGATATCCGAACGCCTTGCCGGAGTCCATTCCCGATCGAGGCCGGGGGAAAGGGAACGGGAGCCCGGAGAGGTCCCGCGACGGCTCAACGGGGGCCCGGCACGGACCAGGAGGGAGTTCCCGTCCACTCCCGGCCGTTCCAATAGAGCAGGCCTCTCCGGAGGGCGTCGAAATAGGCGCCGTCGGCCGGCCCCTTGAGCTGTCCGGCGCGGACGGCTTCCGCCCTCATCTGCTCAAAACGGTGACTGCTCCGAACCCCGGACGGCTTCAGGTCGAATCCCAACGTGAAATAGAGCGCGCCGGGATCCGTGAACAGTTGGATCCTCTTGTCGCCCAGGACGGCGATCTCGACGATAGCCTCGACGGGCCTTTTGAGCTCGGCCACGTCCGACCGGGGGAAAAGGACATAACAGAGCTCGGAGCCGGAGTCGACGTCGGGGCTCGAATAGCGCCGTTCGACCTGGGGAGAGCCGCCCGAAATGCGGGAGGCGTCGAGGATCATGAAATACCCGCCCCGGTATTCGTTGTTCACGCCCGCGATAAGGATCTCCTTCCGGCCGTCCGCGTTGATGTCCCAAAAAAGATAATCGGCAATGCGCCCCGAGCTCCAAAACTCCCCCCGCGTTCGTCCACGGCGATCCAGAAGCGTGAGCTGGGTCGGAAAATCGTTGTTGTGATCGGAGATCACGAAGACCTCCGACTCCCCGTCGCCGTCGAGGTCCTCGGTGTCGACCGTATCGATCCTGTAATCGGGGGAGAAGGCGGTATCTCCGAAGGTCATTGCCCGCCCGCCGTGAAAACGCCAGCGGCGACGGCCCCGGGCGTCGAAACAATAGAGATCGCCTTCCCCGAATTCGTCATCGGTCTGGACGCTGAACAGGACTTCGACCTTTCCGTCGGCGTCGATGTCCTTGATCTTGAGCCAGGGCATGGCAAAGCCGCCGGGATCCTCGGGATTGCGGATCTTTACAAAGGAGTGCGCCCTGTACCGGGCTTCTCCTTCGAGGTTATCGAAACCCGTGTCGAATCGCCACAATTCCCGGCCGCCTTCATTCAGCACAATGAAGGAAGCGCCGCTGATCTTGAAGTCCGCCGGGACCCTGTCCTCGAGGAGTCGCGCCGCGAGAAGAGCCGCGCCCGCGAGGACGAGCGCGACGGCGGGCAGGACGATCGCCGGCCTGAGAAAGCGCCGCGCGCCGGTCCGCGGTCCCTCCTCCGTGGTGTTCCCGTTCAGCCGCTGCTCCCTCCAGGCGTCCAATTCCCCGGCATACGCGAAGACGCGCGACCGGGGAACGCCTTCGAGCCGATGGATGGGGAGCCCGAGGGATTTCTCCCATCGGGCGCAGGTCCGCTTGTCGACGCCGAGATAGGCGGAGATCTCCTTCCAGGAGGCCATAAGGCCCTTTTCTTCGGTTCCGTTCCCCGTCTTCACTTTGATTACGATAATCGATATCCAAGAGCCCGGTCAAGCCGCGGCATGGACTTTGGGAGCCCGCCCGGGCGGCAACAGGCCCCTTCGGCCGATTGACGGCGGGCCTTCGGCATGTTAATTTAGCGCGGAGAATAGCGCGTGACCCTTAAGCTCGACCGCAGAACTTTCCTGAAGCTCACGGGAGCGGCCACGGGTTCCGCGGCCCTCGGACAGATCCTCACGCCCCTCTCCCTGGAGGGGATCGGTCCGGTCGCTGTCGGGCCGGACGGGACCAGGATCGTCCCGGTAGCCTGCAATACGAACTGCGGCGGCCGCTGTCGTGTCCTGGCCCACGTGCGGAACGGCGCCGTCATCCGCATCAGCACCGAAGGAGGCGCGGACCCCTCGGAGATCCCGCAGCTCCGGGCCTGCCTGAAAGGCCGCGCCATCCATGAGCGCTTCCATCGTCCCGGCCGTCTCAAGTATCCCATGAAACGGGTGGGCGCGCGGGGAGACGGCCGCTTCGAGCGGGTGAGCTGGGATGAGGCGATCGACCTCATCGCTTCGAACCTCAAGTCCGTCGTGGACCGGCACGGCCCGGGCTCCGTCTATATCCAGTACGGATCGGGCGATTGCGGGGCCCTGGCGGGAGAGTTCTGTGCCCAGAGGCTGATGAACCTGATGGGGGGGTACCTGAGCTATTACAACAGCTACAGCTCGGCGTGTCTCCGCTATACGGCGCCGTACATCGCGGGCTATCGAGATACCAATAGCCATCAGACGCTCCTCCGGTCGAAGTTCATCCTCCTCAACGGGTTCAATCCCGCGGAAACGGTCTTCGAGACCAATTCGAACTACTATCTGGCCAGGGCCAGGGACGCCGGAGCCCGGGTCGTCGTCATCGATCCGCGGCTCAGCGAAACGGCGGCGACGTTCGCCGACGAATGGCTTCCCCTCCGGCCGACCACCGACAGCGCGCTCTTCGCGGCCATGGCCCATGTCATCCTCAGGGAGAAGCTCCAGGACCAGTCTTTCCTCGACAGGTATTGCGTGGGTTTCGACGAGGGCCATATGCCTGCCGGCATCCCGCCGGGGCATTCGTTCACAAGCTACATCCTCGGCGCCTCCGACGGGGTCCCCAAAACCCCCGATTGGGCGGCGCGGATCACCGGGATCGAGGCGCCGATCATCGCCCGGATCGCCAAAGAGTACGCGACGGCGAAACCGGCCCAGCTCCTGCAGGGCCTGGGTCCCCAGCGCCACGCCCACGGCGAACAGTCGGTCCGGATGGGCATTGTCCTGGCCTGCATGACAGGGAACCTGGGTATCCCGGGCGGAGGATGGGGAGGAGGCGAGGGGGGGCGCAGCCTCGGTCTCGGCTTCGGATCGCTCCCGACGGGAGAGAATCCCGTCAAGGCCCGGATCCCGTGCTTCCTCTGGACGGACGCCGTCGTGCGCGGAACGGAGATGACCGAAGCGGACGGGGTCACGAACGGCCCCCTTCCGAGCAACATCAAGTTCATCTTCAATATCGCCGGCAACGTCCTCGTCAACCAGCATTCCGACGTCAACCGGACCGTGAGGATCCTCAGGGACGAGAACCTGGTCCGGTTCATCGTCGTCTCCGACCTCTTCATGACCCCCAGCGCGAAGTTCGCCGACGTGCTCCTCCCGGCCGACTCGTCCCTCGAGCGCGAAGACATCGGCTTCCCCTGGACGGGCGAGCGCTATGTGATCTTCGGGCGGAAGGCGATCGATCCGCCGTCCGAGTGCCGGAACGAATACTGGTGGCTCAGCCGGGTGGCCGCGCGGCTGGGATTGGGCGAGGCGTTCACGGAAGGCCTGACCCGGGAAGGCTGGCTCAAGAGGGTCGTCGACGACGCCCGCAAGGCCGATCCCCGACTCCCGGAATATAAGGACCTGAGAGAGCGCGGATTCCACAGGGAACCCCCGACCGAATACGTGGCCTTCGAGAAAGAGATCTCCGACCCCGCCCATCATCCCTTCAAGACGCCGTCCGGGAAGGTCGAGATCTTCTCGAAGACCCTTTACGACATGAACAGGCCCGAAGATATTCCCTCCGTGCCGAAATATATCCCCGCATGGGAGGGACCGGAAGACCCGCTGACGGGAAGATATCCGCTCCAGTGCATCGGCCCGCACACCAAGGGCCGGACCCATTCCACGGCGGACGGCTCGGTGTGGATGGAAGAGGCGGATCCCCACGTCTGCTGGATCAGCCCCGGGGACGCGGAATCCCGGGCCATCGCGGACGGCGACCGGATCAGGGTCTTCAACGACCGCGGGGCGTTGGAGATCAAGGCCCGTGTCACCCGGCGCGTCCGGCCCGGCGTCGTCGCCATCGCTCAAGGCGCGTGGTACACCCCGGATGCGGACGGGGTATGCCAGCGGGGATGCGTGAACGTCCTGACGAGCCAGAAGCCTACCCCTCTCGCCCACGGCAATGCCCAACACACTATCCTGGTTGAGGTCCGGAGAGCGTGAGATGACCGAAAAAACCGGGAGCGGCCGAAGCATCGTCTTCTTCGTGGATACGACGCGGTGCATCAACTGCCGGACCTGCGAGATCGCCTGCAAGGACGTGAACGGTGCCGGCCCGGGCGTCCGGGTCCGCCGCGTTCGCGTGTTCGAGGGCGGCACGTTCCCCAACGTTTTCGCCTACAACGTTTCCATGTCATGCAACCAGTGCGAGGACCCGGCCTGTCTCAAGAACTGTCCGGCCGGGGCCTATTCCCGGAGGGCCGAAGACGGGCTGATCGTCCACGATCCGGCCCGATGTATCGGCTGCCGATACTGCACCTGGGCATGCCCGTACGGCGCGCCGCAATACGACCCGAAGGCCGGCCGCATCGTCAAGTGCAACATGTGCCTCGACAAGACGGCCGAAGGGGAGCCGCCGGCCTGCGTCGCCGCGTGCCCCATGCGCGCCATCGACGTCGGGCGTTTCGAGGAAATTTCCTCCCGCGCGGGGGCGACGATCTCGATACGGGGCCTGCCCGCTCCGTCCCTCACCGGGCCGCGGTCCAGGTATAAGGTGAGGCCCGAGGCCGAGCCGGAGGACGAAGAAGGATGAAACGAGCATGATCCCCGAGTGCCCGCTGGTCCTCTTCACGCTGGCTTCTCAGTTGGCCTGCGGCCTGGCCCTCGCCGCGGCGTGCCTCGACCTCGTCTCCAGGAGGCCCGGTGAATCCGGAGCGAAGGGCCTCGCGATCTCCGTGTTCCCGCTCGCCGTCCTGGGGATGGCGGCGTCCCTCTTCCACCTGGGGCGGCCTTTCGCGGCCTGGCGCGCCGTCCTCAATTGGAGGACCTCACCGCTGAGCGCCGAGATCCTGTTCTTCGGCCTGTTCCTGGGCGCGTCGTTCCTTTATTCCGGCCTCTGGTGGACGGGACGGAAGAAGGGAAGGCTCCTCCTGGGCGCCGCAACAGCCTTCCTCGGCCTCGGCACAGTGATCTCGAGCTCCCTCATTTATCTCATCCCCGGACGGGAACCCTGGAATTCGGGCTGGGTCCCCCTTTCGTTCCTTGGAACGGCATTCGGCCTGGGAGGAGCGGCCGCTTCGGCTTTCGGAAGGCTCGGCGGGAATATTCGGATGCGCCGGATCTTCTTATCCGCCGGCGCGGTCGGGGGCGCGGCCATCCTCCTTTCGGCGGCCTGGATGTTCGCCAGGTTCTCCGGGCAGGCTCCGGACGCTCATGGGGCCTCACAACTGGAAGCCGCCGGGCATCTCCTCTCGTCGGACCTGGCCGCCTTGTTCGGTCTTTATATCGTCCTGGCGGGGATCCTCCCCATCGCGCTCGCCGTCCTGCGATGGCGCTCTCCGGATCCTGCCAATCGCATCGTGAAGGCGGCCTTTTGGGCCGTGCTCGCCGGCGCGGCCGTCGGTCGCGTCCTGATGTTCGCCGTCGGGACCCGGATCCCCGTTTTCTAGGCGTCCTACCCGACCTCCAACTCCCGGCCCGGCCGCTCGATGACGCGGATGTAATGAAACCTGACGACGCTCTATCGGAAGGGTATTGATTCCCGGCCGGGTCCGGCGAATTCTGGGGGGGGCACCGACGTTCAGGCGTGGGCCCGGATTCCCGGGAAATCTTTCTGCGTCTCTCCCCGGACTGGCGCGGAAGAGCGCTTGGGTCGAGGGCGATCACGGCTCCATGGTCGGCCGGAATACGTATGACGGACTGCTGTTCATCTTCGAGGGATGGCGACTTCCCGAAGCCCTCCTGAGGTCCGCCGATATTGAAAAGATCGAAGCGGCCCTGGGCGAAACCACGGCACGCTGGGCAAAATACGGGTTTGACGCAACGGACCTGCTCCCGGGGGCCCGGGTCAACCCTCTGGGCTATCAATGGCTCAATCGGGGGTCTCGGGACGAGGCCATTCGGATACTCGCTTATAATGTCCGCCGTTTTCCGAAGTCCTATAACGCCCTCGACAGCCTGGCCGAAGCCTACATGATCTCGGGGGACAGCGAGAACGCTGTCAAGTACTACCGTCTCGCAGTGCACGCCAACCCCGGGGACAGCGACTACGCCAAGCGTGTTCTCGCGAATTCGCAGGCGAAGCTCAAGGAGCTGGGGGCCGAAGGGAAATAGGCGCCCGCCCTGCGGGCCCGGGCGCTTCCAGCGCGGCGCAAAAGACGGACCTCGTGAGGTCCGCCAGCTCGCCGACGGCGTCCGGTCCGTATCCCGCGACGGGGATCGGGGGCAGAACGGCCAGGTCGATCTTTCCGGGCCGGATGAGGAGACTGCCCTTGCGGTTGACGCGATAGGCGCCGGTCTGGACGACGGGGAGTATGTCCAGCCCGGTCTCCATGGCCAGGTGAAAACCGCCGCGCTTGAACGGGCCCAGGTTCCCGTCCCGGGTCCGCGTTCCCTCGGGAAGGATGATGATGGAATACTCGGGTCGTTCCCGGACGAGGACGGCCGCCCGGGCCAGGCTTTCCCGGGCCTTCGTCGGGTCCTTCCGGCTGATGGGGATCATGCCGACACGCCGGAGCATCCAGCCGTAGACGGGCCACCGGAAGTGACTCTCCTCCTCTATCGCCCGGACCAGTCCGGGAAAACGGGAATAGAATACGAGGGGATCGAAGATGTTGACGTGATTCATCATCACGATGTATCGAGCCGTGGGCACGATGTTGTCGATGCCGCGGATCCGGACCCGGACGCCGCAGCAGAAAAGGACGAGCCGGCTCCCCGCCTTCATCAGCCCGTCCAGCCCTTTGCCCCGATGGACGAGGGACAGACCGATGATCAGGAGGCATGAGATCCCGAGCCCGGGGAGGGCGACGACCCAGATGAGCGTCGACCGCGCGGATTCGAGAACGCGTTTCATGCCAGGATCGTCAGGGCGCCGGGGAGGACCCTGGCCGTCAGCGGCGTCTCTCCGAGAAGCTCGCCGTCGGCCATGACCCGCAGGGGCGGATCGCCCGTGATCGAGAGGACGGCCGCGGCGACCGTTTCGACCTTGGGGTGACCCATGTGGGCTCCTGAGAAAACGCGGCTGAAGATGGCGACGATCTCCCTCCGGTTCACTCCCCGGAAGACGACGAGGTCCGCCCGGCCGTCGGCGGGGTCGGCCGGCGGGGCGATCTTCATCCCGCCTCCGGTGTACTTGGAGTTGGAGATGACCAGGGCGCTGTCGTGCACGGTCCAGGCCCGGCCGTCCGCCTCGATGTCGATCCGGTTGTCCATCCCCCGGACCAGCCGGACGAGGACGGCGATGCTGTAGCCGAGCGCGCCGAAGCCCTTGAGCTTTTCGTTCGTCAGCTTGAGGATGTCGGCGATGAGGCCGACGCCGATGATGTTGAGGGACAGGCGCCGTTCCGTCCGGCCCCCCTCGCGGTACTCGAACTCGACGAGGTCGACGCGGTGACGGCGTCCGGCGAGGATGTTCCGCAGGGCCTCCTCGGGCGTGACGACACCGAAATCCCGGAGGAACGAGTTCCCCGTCCCCGCCGGGATCGGCCCGACTTCGACGGGCGAGGCGGGAGGACCTCCGCCGTAAATGCCGTTGATGACCTCGTAAGCGGTCCCGTCCCCCCCGAGGCAGAGGATACGGGGGATTCCCTCTTCGGCGGCCCGCCGGCCGAGCTCGACGGCGTGGCCGGGGCGCTCGGAAAAGCGCACCTCGAGCCCGGGGATCTCCCGTAGGAGTCTCGGCTCGAGTCGGCGGAAACATTTTTCGCCGCGGCCGTGGCCGGCGGCGGGATTGACGATGAGGAGCGTTCGCATTTTCGTGCCTGCCAGCCGCTTATATCATCCCCGGGGGAAAAGTTCAATCCCGCCCGGTCGGAGTTGATATCGGACGGCCCCCGGGAGTAAGCTGAAGAGGACAAGGGGGCGCCGTGACCGACTGGAAGGACGACCTGAAGAGCTTCTTCGCGGAGCGGGGCTCCGGGGCGACGACGGCGAAAGCCGACGCCGGGGCCCGGGTTGAGGTCCGGAGGTTCTATGCCTCGCGCGTGAAGCCGGCCTTCAAGGAGCTCCGGAAGGAGCTCGGGCGGTACGGCCGCGAGGTCGCGATCGACGTCGGCGACGACCACGCCTCCATCGATGTCCGCTTCGAAGGGCGGGTCGAGCTGAGCTATCGGATCGTGGTCCGCGGAACGCGGCCGCACCCCGAATCCTATTACCAGGTCCCCTCGGGCGGCGGGCTCAGGTCCGAGGGCGCGTTCAAGACGGGGGCCCGTCCGGCCGAGATGGCGGACCTGTCGAAGGACGACATCGTGACCGACTTCCTGAGGGAATACCGGTCCTGCCTGGCCGCCGTCAAGCCCTGATCCCGGGGTCCTCCCGGGCCCGCGTCGCCGGTTGCGATATCCGGAATCCCTCTTGACAACGGCTTCCCCATGTCCATATACTTTTCAAGCAAAGGGGAATAAATGGTCCAAAACGACCGACATCATTTCTCGGCCGGGATCCGCGGCCCGTTGCTCCCCATTTTTTTGACAAGTAGAGGAGGTGGATGATGAGAGGATCCTGCGGGAACATGCCCGCGCGCGTGCTGATCGCGCTCTTCTGCATTTCTCTCCTGGTCCCCGTCGTCGGGGCCCAGTCCATTCTGGACGGGAAGATCGTGGGAACGATCACCGACGACAAGGGGGAGGCTCTTCCCGGAGCGACCGTGGAGGTCACGAGCCCCGCCCTGATCGGGAAGCGCTCGGCGGTCACCTCGGCCAGGGGAACCTACGTGTTCCTCAAACTGCCGGGGGGGACCTACAAGCTCACGGCGTCGATGCCCAACTTCAAGACCCTCGTCCAGGAGAACATCGTCGTGACGGCGGGGAGCTCGGAGACGGTCAACATGGCCCTGCCGATGGGGGCCATCGAGGAGACCGTGACCGTGACGGGCGCGGCGCCGGTGGTCGACGTCAAGACCTCGTCGATCGACTCCAAGATCAGCCGGGAGATGCTGGACAAACTGCCCACGAGCCGCGACTCGTTCTATGACCTGTCGCTGTCCACTCCCGGCATGTTCGACGTCGGCAAGAACGTCATGGGGAGCCCGACCGCGTACGGCGGCTCGACCCAGGAGAACATCTTCCTGGTCAACGGCGTCGACACGACCAACCCCCGCGGGGCCGCTTGGGGGTCCATGATCAACGTCAATTACGACAACGTCGAGGAGGTCCGCATCATCTCCCTGGGGAGCAAGGCGGAGTACGGCAACTTCTCGGGCGCGGCCATCGACGTCATCACCAAGTCCGGATCGAACGAATTCCATGCCTCCCTGGCCGGATACGGCCAGCTGGGAACGCCGAAGGCCGGCGCTCCGAGCGCGAACAGCCTGGGCCGGGACTGGCTGTTCCTCGAGCCCGGGGACGACTACCGGGCCTATCCGAAATCGAACCTCGAGCTCGATCTGACCGTCAGCGGCCCGTTCATCTCCAGCAAGCTGTGGTTCTTTGCGGCCGGGAACTATATCAATTCGAAGGACAAGCTCCTGAATTGGGAGCCTTTCGGCCGGTTCACCGGGCGGTACGCGGACATCAAGATCACCGGCGCCCCGTTCAAGAACAATTACGCCTGGATATCCTACCATTATGAGAAGAACGAGGGCGGGGGGACGACCGACGGGTCCCTGAACTGGGATCCGTCCATGGCCTATGACAGCTTTGACCAGAGCCAGGCCCTGTCCTCGCAGTGGCAATGGATCCCCAGCCCCGCGACGATCTTTTCGGTGAAGTTCCTGGGATTCCTGGTCAACAGCCGGAGCGATCTGCCCGACGACGCTCCCGACCACGCGGGATACATCAACTGGTGGAAGGCCGTGCCCTTCGACATGGGCGTCGGCGGCGCGTTCATGGGCTGGAACCACGAGAAGACCAGCCGGACGACCATCCAGGCGGACCTCTCGCATTATGCGGAGAATTTCCTGGGGGAACACGACATCAAGTTCGGCCTCCAGTACACGCGCGGGCGCCTCAAAGGCCAGGGCGGGAACTTCTTCGGCAAGGAGCTCATCGACCCGAACACCGGGGAGGACCTCGGATTCTTCGGCTATTACCAGACCGCCTATCTGTATCGCTGGACCTATGTCCAATCGTACATGGAGAGCTGGTACGGCGACACCGGCCTGATGATGTACGTCAGCCGGGGCTATGAAAAGCCCCGCCTTACGGTCCGCCAGACCGACTCTCTTGGGATCTTCTTCGACGACCAGTGGACGCCGACCAAGCGGCTGACCCTGAACCTCGGCCTCCGCTTCGACAAGCAGACCGCCAAGTTCGGCCCGGGGAAGTATTATGAACAGCCGACGACGCCCCAGGGCTTCCGTGATCCGCTGACGTTCGTCCGCGACCGGGCGGGGTCGGGGAACCTCTTCGACTTCAAGAACTGGTCGCCGAGGGTCGGCCTGACCTATCAGCTGACCAACGACCAGAAGACGGTCCTCAAGGCCAGCTTCGGGCGCTACTATACGCCGCTCGGCGTGGAGAGCTTCGGCTCCGGCGGGCCGGATCAGGACCGCGGATACGGCGAAACCTTCTTCTATCTCATCCCGTTCGACGGGCTCGACGAGAACGGCGACGGGATCATCTTCGGCAACGACGTCGCCCGGGCCACGCGGCTGATCGCGGGACGGAACCCCATCAACGAGGGCGACTTCGCGAACCTCTTCGATTACAGCGATCCGTCCTGGGGCCTGAAGGTCCAGCCCGGGATGAAGAACCAGCACACCGACCAGTTCACGGTCAGCCTGGAACGCGAACTGTTCAAGAACTTCACGCTCGCCCTGACCTATATCCATCGCAACGCCAGGGACATGATCGTTCAGTGGCCCCTGAACCAGGTGACCCAACAGCCGTGGGAGTACGAGAACAAGACCCAGACCATCAACGGCCGTGAAACCGTGCTCTACAGCATCGTCCTGAAGGATTATGACGGCAACGGGGCCATCGACGGCGACGACATCCGGTGGATCGGCAACAATTCGGACTACGAGTGGCGCAACATGCCCGATATGGGGGGCAAGAAGGCCCAGCGCCTGTTCCAGGGCGTTCAGCTGACGTTCACCAAGCGCTATTCCGACCGTTGGCAGATGATGGGCTCCCTGCTCTACAACCACTCGTCCGGCATGGCCGGGCGCAACAAGCGCCAGGACCAGGACTACAACATGGAGGGCATGAACATCTGGAGCGACCGGTGGCTGGCGGGACTCAACCAGACCGTCCAGAACATGGAAGGCCCCCTGCCGTTCACGCCCAAGTTCGAGTTCAAGGTCGGCGGCAACTACACCATCCCCGGCATCGAGGTCGACCTCGGCCTGCGGTTCCGCTTCCACACCGGCCGGCCGGTGTGGGTCCTGGCGGACGTTCGGCCGCTCGACCAGTGGAACTATGATCCGGAGGACGCCGACCTGCTGGCCCATGCCGTGATCCTCGAGTCCAGCGGCGGGATGCCGGGCCAGATCGTGGCTCAGGACCCGACCGATCCGCTCTATCTGCCGGCACAGAAGATCCTCGACCTGCGCCTGGAAAAGGCCTTCACGCTGGGCCGGTACAAGATGCGCGTCACGCTCGACGGCTTCAACGTCTTCGACTCCAAGGACGTGACCAACGCCATGTGCAAGCGGATCGAGGTCGCGGGCGTTCTGGCCCGGGACGTCGGCCGCGTCGTCGGCATCGTTTCGCCCCGCCACTTCCGTCTGGGGGTCATTTTCAGCTTCTGACGAGCGATGCTTCGGAGGGGGGAGAGGGCCCGGCCCGCTCCCCCCTTTTTTTATGGTCCCCGGCTCCCGGGGAACATCGGATTCCCCTTTGCAAACGCGGGCCAAGGTCATAGAATAAGGGGCATGAGATCCGAGATGAAACCGGGCGAGAGGCTGTGGTCCCTGGACACGCTCCGGGGATTCGACATGTTCTGGATCATCGGCGGGGACGCCTTCTTTCGGACGCTGGCGGACGTCACCGGGTGGGGGTGGGCCCGGTTCGGCGCCTTTCAGCTGGACCACGCCGAGTGGGCGGGCTTCCACTTCTACGATCTCATCTTCCCTCTCTTCATGTTCATCTCCGGGGTCGCCATCCCCTTCTCCCTGCTCGCGAAGGCGGATGGCGGGGCGCCCAAGGCCGGGACCTACGGAAAGCTCGTCAAGCGGGGCCTCATCCTGGTCCTCCTGGGGATCCTCTACAACGGCTTCCTGAAGACGGGTCCCGCGGCCGCCCGCTATCCCAGCGTGCTCGGCCAGATAGGGCTCGCTTATCTTTTCGCGAGCCTCATCATGCTGAACGTCAAGTCCCTCAAGGGGAGGATCGGCGCCGCCCTGGCGATCCTCGGAGGGTACTCCGCCGTCCAGCTCCTCGTCCCGGTCCCGGGCGTCGGCGCCGGGGTCCTGACCCCGGAAGGGACGATCAACGGATTCGTGGACCGGCTTCTCGTGCCGGGACGGCTCTACGACGGCGTCTTCGATCCGGAGGGTGTCCTGTGCGTGCTCTCGGCGGTGAGCGTCACGCTCCTGGGCGGGATCGCGGGCGCGATCCTCCGGTCCGATAAGGGAAGCGGCTATCGCAAGGCCGCTATCCTGACCCTGGCCGGGGTCGGGCTCGCCGGCGCGGGATTCGGGCTCGGTCACGCGTACCCCATCATCAAGAAGGCCTGGACCGCGACGTTCGACATGTACGCCGCCGGCCTCTCCTTCCTCCTCCTGGCGCTGTTCTATCTCGTCGTCGACGTGTGGAAGATCAGGAAATGGACCTTCTTCTTCCGCGTCGTCGGCCTGAACTCGATCACCATCTACCTGGGCAAACGCCTCATCGATTTCTCGTTCTCCAGCGAATTCCTTTTCGGGGGCCTGGCGGGACTTGCCGGCCGGTTCCAGCCCGTGGTCATCATTGTCGGCACCGTCGCCGTCGAATGGGTCTTCCTCTATTTCCTGTATAAGAAGAAGATCTTCCTCCGGGTCTGACGGGCTCGAGAGAAGGAGGCCATGCCGTCCCGAACGTCCCCAGCGGTCCCCGGCCGTTCCGGCGGGGGAGGATCCGTCCTTACGGCCGGCGCGAACCCGTCGTCCCCCGAGTTCGTCCTCCTCAAGGCCTCGGCCGGGTCCGGAAAGACCCACGCCCTGTCCCGTCGATTCGCCGATTTTCTGCTGGCCCCGGGCACCTCGGGCGAAGTCCCCCGCGGCCTGCCCAACATCCTGGCCATCACCTTCACCCGGACGGCCGCCCGGGAGATGAAAGAGCGGATCCTGGCCTGGCTCAAGGAGGGTTTCTCGGGCGAGGGGAGCATGGCGGCACAGCTCCTCCGGGATTACGGCGTATCAAAAGCGGAGCTCGCCCGCCGGGCCGAGGAAGCCGTGGAGAAGATCCTCGCCGGCTACACGGATTTCCAGGTGGAGACGATCGACAGTTTTACCGCCATGCTCTTCCGCTCCCTGGCCGTGGACATGGGCTACGCTCCGGACTTCGAGATCGCCCTCGAACACAGCGACCTCATCGAGTACGCCTTCGCCCGGTTCCTGCGGCGGGTCAGGGAGACGACGGCCGAGGGCGCGACGTTCCGTGAGATCCTGGATTACCTGGTCCTCCAACGCGGCGAAAAGTCCCGCTACGCCTGGGACCCGACGCCCGGGATCCTCGAGCGCTTGAACAAGCTCCAGTCCCGGTTGGCCGCCCAGCCCCAAAGCCTCGTCCTCGACGATCTCGGGCCCGCGAGATCGGACGTCATCCGGAAGATCACGGCGACGGCCGCCGCGTTGAAGAAAGAGGTCGACGCGTCGGGGCTCGCCCTCAGCGCCCGCGGCCATTACGGGAAAAAGATCCTCCCGGCGATCGAGGACCGTCGGTTCGCCGACCTGCTCGACTGCAGCTTCAAGACGTTTCCCGTGAAGGCGGGCAAAGCGGCCCAGGGCGCGGCGGCTGAAGCGGTCGGGCAGATCCGGACCCAATGGACCTCCCTTGAGGATCATGTCCGGGAATACGCGCGGCTCTATGCCCGGGATTTTTTTCTCCCTTACCTCCGTGCCTACCGGTCCCTGCAATCGACCCTGGACGCGGTCAAGCGCCGGCAGGGCATCCTCTTCATCGAGGACGTCAACCAGGAGCTGTCCCACACCCTCGATAAAGGCATCGTGCCCGACGTCTATTTTCGGCTCGGGGACCGCATCTATCATTATCTCGTCGACGAATTCCAGGACACCTCGCCCATCCAATGGCGGAACCTCGAGCCGCTCATCGAGGAATCCCTGGGGAAAGGGGGAGCCTTTTTCTCGTCGGCGACACCAAACAGGCGATCTACGGCTTCCGCGACGCCGATTACCGGATCATGCGGCATCTGGAGGCTGAACCGGGCCATTTCGGATCGGTTCGAGCTTCGATTCGCGAACTGAAAACGAATTACCGGAGCGACCAGGTCCTCCTTGACTTCGTGAAGGAGCTGTTCCTCGGCCTCGGGGACGACCCCGACGGGAACTCGCCCGAGTACGGGCGACTGGCCGCGCTCTCCGGCCTCCTGGATTTCGACCAATCCGTCCTGCCCGGGCGCGAAGGACGGGGGCTTGTGAGCTATGTCCTTCTGGAAAAAGAAGCGGCCGCCGCGGCCGGAGAGGAGGAGGCGGAAGCGGAGACCGCGGACGAAGAGGACGCGACGCCCGACGTCGTCGAGGATTCTCCCGAAAAGGCCGAGCTCCAGCGCCTCGTGACCGGACTGAGGCGACGCGGATGGCGGGCCTCCGACATCGCCGTCCTGACATACAAGAACGACGACGTCGTCCGGGTCGCATCCTGGCTCGATGAGTTGAACATCCCCTTCATCCCCTTCAGCAGCCTGGATATCCGCGGCCGGAAGATCGTCGGCGAGATCCTGTCCTTCCTCCGCTTCCTGGACGCCCCGCCCGACGACCTGGCTTTCGCCGAAGTCCTCCTCGGAGATATATTCGCCTCTCTCCCGACGGAGGAGGCCGGCCCCCTCGGCCCCGACGCCGACTTCCTCGATATCGGGGCCCGCCGCCGGTTCCTCCAGGAATGCTACCGGGACAGGGACCTCCCGCTCTACACCGCCCTCCGCCGCCGCCGGCCCGGGCTCTGGGACCGGTATTTCGAGCCGTTCTTCAAGAGCGTCGGCTATCTGCCTCTGTACGATCTCGTCACCCGCATCTACCGCGTCTTCGACGTCTTCCGGCTCTTCCCCCGCGAGGAGGCCTCCCTGACCAAGCTCCTCGAGGCCATCAAAGGCTTCGAAGGGGAAGGGCGGAACGACCTGCGCGAATTCCTCCGCTTCACCGGCAAGGAGGAGGACGCCGACGCGAATTGGACGATCGACATCCCTCGCGAGATCGACGCCGTCCGGATCATGAGCATCCACAAGGCCAAGGGGGCCGATTTCCCCGTCGTGATCTGCCTCCTGTTCGGCGACAAGCTGCATGCCGAGGATTTCCACCTCTTCTCCGACGAGAAGGGCGTTCATGTCTACAAGATCAACAAGACGCTGGCCGCGACCGACCCGGAGTTGGCCAGGACCTACGACGAGCGCCGGGATCGGGAGTGGGTGGACAAGCTCAACGCCCTTTATGTCGCCCTGACCCGGGCCAAACACGAGCTCCACATCATCGGTCTCAAGAAGGGCTCCGACAAATTCCCGTTCGATCTCCTGGGGCGGGTGTTCGATCCGAAAGGACAGACTCCCGTAGCCGTCCCGGGGGCCGCCCGGTACGAATTCACGCGGGGTGCGGCGACGGCGCCCGAAGGGGCGAAGGGCGGGATCGAGGCGCCCGGCCGTCCCGTAGAACATCGCGGGGGGCCGTTCGAACCGCCGGTCAACACGCGCGAGACGCTGAACCTCGCCCGGATCAAGCGCGGTGAGTGGATCCACCGCCTGTTGGCGGAGATCGAATTCGTCCGGGAAGGATGGACGGCGGAGGTCGCGGCGGCGCTCGGACGGCTTCGCCCTTCGGGGCCCGAAGCTCCCGTCGCCGGGGAGGCGGCGGAGACCCTGGTCCGCGCTTTCGAGGGCTCTCCCGGAGCCGCCTGGTTCGAGCCGCTTCCCGGCCGCCGCGCGTTCCGCGAATTCGACGTCTGCGACGCCTCGGGCAACGTGAGCCGGATGGACAGGGTCATCGTCGATCCCGACGCCGTCCTTGTCGTCGATTATAAAACAGGCGTCGAAAAGGATCCGGCGAGGCGGTCCAGGTTCGAGGACGAGGACCGGGCCCAGGTGGGGCGGTACGTCGCCTTGATGAAGGAGATCTATCCCGGCCGTCCCGTCGGCGGCGTCCTGGCGTATCTCGATCAGCGTCGATTCGAGGTCGTGGAATGAACGCCGCCCGGGTCCGTCTCGTTTCCCCGCGAGAGGGCCTGATCGCGGCCGTCGCCGCGAGGCTGCCCGAAGCCGGGAGGGATCTTTCCCGGTCCTGGGTCGTCTTCCCCGAGCGCCGGCCCGCTTACTACCTCCGGAAGACGCTGGCCCGGCGCTTCGGCGCGGGCTTCATCCCGCCGCGGATCGAATCCCTCGACACGTTCGTGAACCGCGTCTATACCGAACGGCTCGGCCGCCGCGACCGGTCGATCGGGGTCCTCGACGCCGTCGCCCTCCTTCTCGAGATCCAGCGGAGCGCCCCCGAACAGCTCGGCCGTGACCGCTTCCTGACGGCCGACCATTTCTTCCCCCTCGGGGTCAAGCTCTACCACGATCTCGAGGAATTGACGTCGGCCCGGGTGGAGGGCGAGGACCTGCGAAGCGTCGATCTATCGGTCCAGGACGCCGTGTCCGGAACGGGGCCCGACCTCCTGACCGACCGCTCCCGGGCCCGCCTCCAGGACCTGTCGTATTTCCATGAGCGGTTCCTCGAAGCGCTCTCGGAGCGGGGGTTGTCGACTCCGGCCGGGCGCCTGCGGGCCGTGGCCGACGGGATCGATCGCGCGCTCTTTCCCGACGGCGACAGATTCATCTTCGCCGGGTTCTTTTCCCTGAACAAGGTCGAAGAGGAGCTCATCGGCAAACTTCTCGGCTGGGAGGACTTCACCCTTCTTCTTCATCAGGCCAAGGGGATCGAAAGGGTTCTCGGGAAGCTCGGGCTCACCGAGGCCGAGATCGCCGAGGCCCTCGCCGCCGCCGGGGCGGCAGCCGGGCCGGAGCCCGAGATCACGTTCACGAAATGCCCGGATACGCACGGCCAGGTCTTTGCCCTCAATTCCGTCCTCCGGGACCAGCTGGCCGCCCCGAGCTCATTCCATGAACGACAGGTCGTGGTCCTGCCGGCCTCGGAAACCCTGTTCCCTCTCTACCAACAGACGCTCGCCGGCCTCCATCCCGACGAATTCAACATTTCCCTCGGATACCCGCTCACCCGGACGCCGATCTTCACCTTTTTCGAGCGACTCCTCGACGTCTTCCGGACGGCCGACGAGGACGGCCGCGTGTACGCGCCCGATTATCTCCGGTTCGTCCTCCATCCGTATACGAAGAACCTGTATTTTCCCGGGCTCGAGCGCCGCTCCGACCTCACCCGCATCCTGTTCCACGCCGTGGAAGAGGCCCTGACCGAACGGAAGGGGAGGGCGTTCTGGTCGACGGCCGAGATCGAGACCGATCCGGCCGTTCTGGAGGCCATCGAGAGGCTTACGCGCGGCATCGACGGCGCGCCCGTGCCGGCCGCGTTTTGCGAACAGCTCCGGGCCGTCCATGAGGCCTTGATCGTCCCCCTGCGGACGATCGCCGACGTCGGCGATTTCGCCGGGAAGCTCATGCGGATCCTCGATCATATCTACGTCCACAGCACCGCCCGCCTTCATTACTTCTTCCATCCCTACGCCGAGGCGTTCGGCGCGAGCTTCGACGGCCTGGCCCGCTCCCTCCTCCGGGACACGACGTTCGAGGACCCGGAGGGCTATTTCAACCTGTTCCGGAAGGTCGCCGCGGCCGGGACCGTGCCCTTTTTCGGGACGCCTCTCCGCGGCCTCCAGATCCTGGGCTTCTGGGAGACGCGCGGCATCCCCTTCGAGGAGGTCTATCTCCTCGACCTGAACGAGGACGTCCTGCCGGCTTCGAAGAGGGGAGACTCGCTGCTGCCTGTCGGCGTCCGCCAGGCCCTGGGCCTGCCGACGAATCGGGACCTGGAGCGCCGGATCGAACACTATCTCGACTTCCTGATCAGGGGCGCGAAAAGGTTCACATCTTTTTCGTCGAGAACAAGGACCGGGAGCGCAGCCGGTACGTCGAACGGCTGTTGTGGGAGTCGCGGAAGCGCGATCCCGGGCGGCGGACCGAAACGCCGGTCGCGACGGTCCGCTATGAGGTCGCCCTCCAGGGGCAGGCGCCGCCCGCGGTCGCCAAGACCGCCGAGGTCGTCGAGACCCTCCGCCGGTTCCGTTATTCGGCCACCGGCCTCGATACCTATCTCGGGTGTTCGCTCCGCTTCTATTACCGCTATGTTCTGGGCTTGAAGGCGCGGGAGGAGCTCGGCGAGGAGATCGAGGCCAAGGACATCGGGACCATCGTTCATCATATCCTCGAGGATGAATTCGCCCCGTTCGTCGGAAAGCGCTTGCGGGAGGCCGATCTGAAGGTCTCCGGCCTCGAGGCCATCGTCGAGCGGCGGTTCCGGGAGGCCTTCGGCGACGAACTGGCCGGCCGGCCTTATCTGATGATGCTCCAGACCAGGCGTCATCTGGTCGAGTATCTGGAACGATGCCAGCTCGAGATCCTTCGCGCGCTCGAGGCGGGGAACCAGCCCGTCCGTCTGCTGGCCTTGGAGCTTGCCCAGACGATCGAGCGCACGGGCTTTACCCTCGCCGGGCGGTTCGACCGCGTGGAGATGCGCGGCGATCAACTGTTCATCCTCGATTATAAGACTTCGGCCGACCCCCTGAAATACGGCATCCGCTGGAACAAGCTCGAGCTGGAAGACCGGTCGAGCTGGAAGACCGCGGTCGGCAGCCTGCAAATGGCCCTCTACACGATGATCCTGGCCAAGACTCACGAGAAGCCCTCCGAGGAGATCCAGGGCCGGTTCGTCATGCTCGGACGGACGCGGATCGATCCCGGGATCGAGTCGTCCCCTTATGACGCGCCGAGCGGCCGCGATCCCGTCACTCCCGAACTGCGGCGGGAGCGGATCGCGACGATGGAGCGGCTGATCGATGGTTTGCTCGGCGAGATCGTGGACCCGGCCGTTCCGTTCACCCCCGCGGCCGAAGGCGACCGCCTCTGCTCCTATTGCGATTTCAAGAACCTCTGCAACCGCTGACGGGGGAATCAGACTCCCGGGCGACGTCGGGGGCTCCGGCGGTCGCTTGACAGGGCCGCGTCAGGCCCCGTCCCGCTCTCCGGCCCGGAACCTTTCGAGCATCTCCCGGACGAGGCGAAGAGGGAGGCCCACGACGTTATCATAATCGCCGACGAGTTCCTCCACGAAGGCGTCGTTGACCTCCTGGATGGCGTAGCTCCCGGCCTTGTCGACGTGGTCGTCGGTGTCCAGGTAGCCTTCGACGGCGCCCGCGTCGAGCGGCCGGAACCGGACGAGGCTTTCCTCATGCCCGGAGAGGAGCCGTTCCTCGTCCTTCCTGTAAAGGGCCACTCCGGTGATGACCCGGTGCCGCCGTCCCGAGAGCTTCTTCAGGGTCGCCCGGGCCTCGTCCCGATGAGCGGGCTTGCCGAAGATCTCCCCGTCCAGGCTGACGACCGTATCGGCCGCGAGAACGAGCGCCCCCGGGTTCCTCTCCCCGACGTCCCGGGCCTTGAGGAGGGCCGCGGCGACGGCGAATCTGACGGGGTCGGTCTCCCGGACGGAGGCCTCGTCGGCCAGGCTCGGGACGACCCGGAAGGCGGGGACGATCCGTGCCAGGAGCTCCCGCCGCCTGGGCGAAGCCGAGGCCAGAACGAGGTCTTCGGGGCGGGCGACGGGGGTCATGCCGTGAATATAGGGGAGGGGGGCCCGGCTGTCAATCCGCCTTCGCGCCGCCCGGACGCAACTGGACAAAAGGGGCGAAGTTCATTAATATTGACAGGTTATATCCCAGGCTTGGAGAGACCTCAGTGAAATGCCTTATCATCGCGGCCGGCCGGGGCCGGCGTCTGGCCGGCCGCGCGGAGAGCAAGCCCCTGCTCGAGATCGCGGGGCGCGCCCTCATAGACCGCGTCGTCGGGGCCGGCCTCCAGGCCGGAATCCGGGACTATGTGGTCGTCACCGGGTATGCCGGCGACCTGGTCGAGCGTCATCTGGACGTCCTGGCCCGGTCGGCCGGGGTCGCCATCGAGACCGTCCGCAACGACGAGTGGGAGAAGGAGAACGGGCTCTCCGTGTTCAAGGCCAGGGACCTCGTCGGGGACCGGTTCATCCTGTCGATGTCCGACCACCTCTTCGATCCGGGGATCCTTCGCGACCTTGCCCGCGAGCCCGTCGGGGACGACGAGACCATCCTGGCGGTGGACTTCGACGTGCGCGGCAACGCCTATGTCGATCTCGACGACGTCACCAGGGTCCGCGTCGAAGCGGGGCGCATCGCCGCCATCGGAAAGGGACTCGTCGAGCACAACGCCTATGACACGGGGCTCTTCCTGGGGACGCCGGCGCTGTTCCGCGCCCTCGGGGAAAGCCAGACGCGGGGGGACTTCACGCTTTCGGGCGGATTGAAGGTCCTGGCGGCGGCCGGGAAGGCCCGGGTCATGGATATCGGCGGCCGGTATTGGATCGACGTCGACGACGAAAAGGCCGCAGCCAAGGCGGAGGCCCTTCTCGGGGCCCGCGGCTGAGGACGGAAAGAAGGAACGGCCATGCGCCTCAAGATGCCCGGGAAAGGGGCCCGCTCTCTCCTCGTCGCCGCCGGCGTGGCCCTGTTCTTCTTCCTCATCTGGCGGATCGGTTTCGGCGCCCTGGTCGCGAATGTCTCCCGCTTCGGCATCTGGTTCTTAGCGATCCTCGCGGTCGGGGCCCTGTGGCTCTTCCTCCAGACCTGTGCCTGGAGCATCATCCAGAACGCCTGCTCCAGGAAGGTGCCCTTCCTGTCCCTCTTCCGGATCAAGATCATCGGCGACGCCTTCAACGTATTGCTCCCCTCGGCCAGTCTCGGGGGCGAGGCGGTCCGGGCCTACCTGCTGAAGCAGGCCGTCCCGCTCAAGGAAGGCATCCCCGGCATCGTTTTCGACAAGACCGTCGAGTTCATCGGATCGACGGTATTCCTCGCGTCCGGGCTGCTTCTGGGCTCCCTGTTCGTTCGCCTGCCGGAAGGGCTTCTCGCGCCGACCGTCATCTGCCTGGCCGTCACGACGGCCGGGATCGTTCTCCTCATCGTCTTCTCCGTCCAGGGCGTCTGCGCGACCCTGGCCAGGATCACGGCGCGCTTTCCGCGGATCCGGAATTGGGTCGAAGGCCGGAAGGAGCATCTCGAGGCGCTCGACGAGAACCTCCGCCTGCTGTACCGGAAGGGGCACCTCAAGACGGTCGGCGCCATCGCGCTCCATTTCCTGGCCCGGGCGGCCGGGACCGTCGAGGTCTTCATCATCCTGCGGGTCCTGGGCGTCCCCGTCGCTCCGGTCCAGGCCGTTTTCATCTATTCGGTCATCGTCATCATCAATACCGTATTCTTCATCCTGCCCGGGCAATGGGGGGTCACGGAGAGCGCGGGCGTCCTCCTGCTCCAGGCCCTGGGACAGCCGGCCGCCATCGGCCTCAGCCTGGGGGTCATCCGGAGGATCCGGAAATTGGTCTTCGTGGGACTGGCGTTCGGCCTCTTTTTCATCCATAATAAGGGGGGGCGTTTGCCCCGTCGTTAAGGAGCATCAAGTGCGTGTCGATCAAGCCGTCATTCTCATAGCCCCCGAGGGCCGTCCCGGGAAAAGGATCCTGGGGCTCGATCCCCTCGAAAGGGCCCTCCTCACGGCCTCCCAGGCGGGAGTGACCGATTTCCTCCTGGTCGGCGCCGACGGCGTCGACGGGGAAGCGATCCTGGCCTCCCTCTCGAGGGACAAGCGCTTCCTGGAAAGGGACATCCGGCCCGAATATGTCCCCCTGTCCGGGCTGGCCGAGCTCGGCCGCCGGGGGAGAGTCGACGAGCGCTTCTGGCTGATGGAGGAAGCCCTCGTATTCTCTCCGGAGATCATGGAGAAGGCCCTCAGGGCAAGTCCCGGAGGGAAAGCGGACCTGGTCGTGGTCAATCGTCGGGCCTCCGAAGGGGACGGGGAATACGCCGGCCTGGCGCTCCTCTCCGCGGACGCTCTGGACCGCCTTCCGGACGCGCTCCGTGCCCGGGGAACGTCCGCGGTGTTCCCGGACGATGTCGTCCCCGCGTCCCGGAGGATCGCGCTCGACGCCGGAGCGGATTTCTGCGAGACCGTGTCCTCGAAGGCATCGGCCCGGCGGGCCGGGCGCTATCTCATCGGGACCGCGCGGAAGCCGACCGACGGCTTTTTCTCGAAGCACTTCAACCGGTACATCTCCACGTTCCTGACGCGGCAGCTGCTCAAGCTCGAGGTGACGCCGATGCAGATCAGCGTGGTCGTGCTCGCCGTGGGGCTCCTGAGCGGCTGGCTCGAAGGGCGCGGCGGCTACCGCAACGCCCTCCTGGGCGCCCTGTTCTTCGAACTGGCGTCCATCATCGACGGCTGTGACGGCGAGAACGCCCGGCTGACGTTCCGCGGCACGAAGCTCGGCGGGACCTTCGACATCACCGGCGACGCGGCCACCTTCGTCTTCTTCTTCATGAACCTTCCGATCGGCCTCTACAAGTCCACGCGGAGCGACCTCTGGCTCGTCCTCGGGGCCGTTTCCTTCCTCTCCATGTTCCTGTTCTACCTGCAGGTGGGGAAATACACCAAGAGGACCGGGCTCGGCAACAACATCATCGCCATCGTCAAGGATATCGAGAAGAACGGCGTCCAGCCGGGATTCACGGGCGCCCTGGACCGGATCGCGGCGAAGATCGCGCCCGTCTACCGCCGGGACTTCTTCGCGACCTGGGCCCTCATCTTCATCGCCCTGGGCGGCGCGCCGATCTTCATGCTCATCATCGCCGTTCTCAGCCCCCTGGAGACGGTCTACATGTTCTCGTACTCCCGGCGGAGGCTCCGCCAGGCCGACGCCGAGGCCTGAGCCGCGCGGCGGGTTTGACGTTCCGACGTTTTTGGGATAGATTCTGCCGCTATATCCGGAGCGCAACGTCCGGATCGCCACCATCCTCAAGGGGAACGATATGTGCGGGATTGTCGGGATCGCGTCGCGAAAGGAATTCTCCGCCAGGGCCCTCCTGACGCGGCTCAAACGCCTGGAGTACCGGGGATACGATTCGTACGGATTCCGGCTGGGGGCGACGACGTTCAAGTCCGTCGGCGGGATCCGCGTTGCGGCCGGGGGCCGCGGGCGGCTGGGCGTCGCCCAGACGCGTTGGGCGACCCACGGCGGCGTCAGCGAGAGGAACGCCCACCCGCACCTTTCCTGCGACGGCCGCATCGCCGTCGTCCATAACGGCATCATCGAGAACCACGAGGAGCTCCGGCGGGAGCTTGCCCGGAAGGGCCATCGCTTTGCCGGAGAGACCGATTCCGAGGTCATTGCCCACCTCATCGAGGAGGGACTGCGCCGCGACCCCATGCCCCGCGTCCTGACGGGCCTGTTCCGGAGGCTCTCCGGGACCTTCGCCATCCTCGCGACCGTCGAGGGGAGCGACGAGATGTATGCCCTGAAACGGGACTCGCCGCTCGCCCTCGGGGTCGGCGGAGGGCGGACGTTCGTGGCCTCGGACATCTACGCCTTTTCCGACGCCGCCGACCGGGCGGTGTTCTTCGAGAACGACGAATTCGCGATCATCCGGGCCGGCGATCACCGTTTCTTCGACAGGCGCGGGACGCCGGTCGCGAAGCGCGCCCGCCGGTTCTCCCGGGAACTCGGGCCCCGTCCCCGCAGCGGGTCCGGGCACCACATGCTCCGGGAGATCCGGGAGGAGCCGGAGGCGGTCGAAAGGCTCCTGTTCTCCCTGGGCCACGACCAGAAGAAGCCGTTCGACGCACTCGTCGGACTCATCCGGAAGTCGCGGAAGGTCGTCTTCGCCTCCTGCGGGACCTCCTATCACGCCTCGCTCCTGGGCTCCTATTTCCTGCATCGGGCCGGCGTCGAATGCCAGACGCTCATCGCGTCGGAATTCCGGCACTTCGCCGACGTGGGCCCGGACACCCTCGTCATCGCCCTCAGCCAGAGCGGGGAGACGATGGACGTCATCGACGCCCTGAAATACGCCGCCGGCAAAGGAGGACGGATCGCCGCCCTCGTCAACGTCCCGCATTCCACGATCCAGAGGATGAGCGGCCTCACCCTGGACATCCTGGCGGGCCGGGAGATCTGCGTGGCGAGCACCAAGGCGTTCGTCAACCAGGCCGTCTTCCTCCTCATGATCGCCCGGAGGTTCGGCTTCCGGGCCGACGCGACCGGCATCCCGGACAAGATCAGGGCCATCTTCCGTCGGCGGGCCGCCCTCAAGGCCATGGCCGGGGAGATGGCGCGCTCCCGGGACCTGTATATCATCGGGCGCGGCCTGACCTATCCGGTCGCCCGGGAGACGGCCCTCAAGATCAAGGAAACGAGCTACATCCACGCGGAGGGGATGATGGGCGGGGAGCTCAAGCACGGGACCCTGGCCCTGATCGAAGAGGGGACGCCGGTCATCAGCCTCATCAACAACAGCGACCCGGACATCATCTCCAATACGCGGGAGGTCGAGGCGAGGGGCGCGAGGGCCTTCATCATCACCAACAACCCGGCGTTCCGGCGTCAGAAGGCCGCGTTCTCCATCGAGACCGGGAATGACGGCAAGTTCGGCATCCTGGCCGCCGTCGCCGGCCAGCTCATCGCTTATTACGCGGCCGCGAGCCTGGGCCGGCCCATCGATAAGCCGAGGAACCTGGCCAAATCGGTGACGGTGAAATAGGCCCGGCGCCGGCCGGAAGCCCCCGGGAAAGATGCGACCCTATCGGCGGAAGGCTTCGCCGATGAACGCCAGCCCGTCCGCGATCCCGGTGCGCCAGTAGTCCCAGGTGTGGCCTCCGTCCCGGACGCGGAACTCATGGGGGATCCTGCGGTCCTTGAGGATGATGTGGAGGGCGCAGTTGCCCTTGATGAGGAAATCGTCGTCCCCGCAATCGACGTAATATTCGACCTTCTTCAGGGATTCCTCCGGGAAGGCTTTTCGCCAGGTCGAGCGGATCGTGCGCCCTCAGGTGCGGGGTCAGGCGGTCCTTTCCTATGAGCCCGGGCCCGAGCACGGGGCCGAAATACCGGTCGAAATCCGCCTGCTTCCGGTCGATAAGCTCGTCATCGGTCCAGATGCCGGCGCTGAAGGCGGCGCAGGCCGCGAACAGGTCCGGATGGCGCAGGGCATGGACGAGCGCCCCCCAGCCGCCCATGGATAGCCCGGAGATCCCGCGGAACTCCCTCTTCGGCCGGGTCCGGTAGGCGGCGTCGACGTGGGGGATGAATTCCCCGACGAACATGTCCTCGTAGCGGACCTTCCCCAGGTGGTCGTTGATGTACCAGGCGACGCCCCCGTCCGGCATGACGATGATCATCGGCGGGATCTTCCGCTCCGCGATGGCCCGGTCCGCGATGGGCCCGATCTCGCCGAACTGGACCCAGCCGGACTCGTCATCGGTGTAGCCGTGCAGGAGGTAGACGACGGGGTAGCGGCGCGTCGAGATCCGGTAATCCGGCGGCAGGTAGACGGCGTAATTGACGTCCCGCCCGAGCACGGAACTCCTCATCTTCAGGCCCTCGAGGACCTGGCCCTGGTTCACGGCCTGAGCGGCCGCGGGAGCCGCGGCGGCCGCAAGGAGCAGGATCGCCCCGAGGGGCGGGAGGAAGCGCGTTCTCCGGGAATTTCTCAAGGGGCCTCCTTGTCATCGGACCTACATCCCATTATCCCAATCGGAAACCGGATGTCAATGCGCGCGGGAACCGTTTGAAATTCCGGCGACTTTAATTTAGGATACAGGTTGGTCGGAAAGGAGTCGGAAATGTCCCTCATCCGCGAGAAGGTCGGGCAGGCCGCGGGCCTGCTCGGGGAGCTCGGTGTCGACTGCTGGATCACCTTCACCCGCGAGAGCGCGATCAACGGCGATCCGGTCCTGCCCTTCCTCGTCACGGCCGACGTCACCTGGCATTCCGCGTTCATCGTCGGGCGCGACGGGCGGACGCGGGCCATCGTCGGCCTCTATGACCAGAAAACGGTCGAGGATACGGGGGCCTGGGACACGGTCGTCGGCTTCGTCACCGGCATCCGGGAGCCGCTCCAGGAGTACCTCAAGGAGATCGATCCCGCCCGCATCGCCGTCAACTACTCCGAGGCGAGCGAGGCCTGCGACGGGCTGACCCACGGCATGTACCTGACCCTGAACCGCTTCCTGTCCGAGATCGGAATGGCCGGCCGGCTCGAATCCGCGGAGCGGCTCGTCTCCGCCCTCCGGGAGCGCAAGTCCGGGGCGGAGATCGGCCATATCCGCGAGGCCATCCGGACGACCGAGGACATTTTCCGGATGGTCTCCGGATACATCCGGCCGGGCCGGACGGAGAAGGAGATCGCCGCGTTCATGTCGGCCGAGGTCGCGCGGCGCGGCCTCGTCGCCGCGTGGGACCCGGCGACGTGCCCGGCGGTCTTCACCGGGCCCGATACGGCGGCCGCCCACTATGCGCCGACCGACCGCAAGGTCGAGCCGGGCCACGTCCTGAACATGGATTTCGGGGTCAAGGAGAACGCCTACTGCGCCGACATGCAGAGGACGTTCTATGTCCTCGAGCCCGGAGAGCGCGAGGCCCCGGCCGACGTCGCCCGGGGGTTCGCGGCCATCGTGGATGCCATCGAGGCTTCCCGGCGGGCCATGAAACCGGGCGTCCCCGGGGTCGAGATCGACGCGGTCGCCCGCCGGGTCCTGGCCGCCGCCGGATACGAGGAGTTCCCTCACGCGCTCGGCCACCAGGTCGGCCGGTTCGCCCACGACGGGACCGCGCTCCTCGGACCGAACTGGGAGAAATACGCCAGAAGGCCGTTCCAGCCGCTCGAAGAGGGGATGGTCTTCACCATCGAGCCCCGGCTGACGGTCCCCGGGCGGGGCGTCGTCACCATCGAGGAGATGGTCGTCGTGACGAAGGATGGGGCGGCGTGGCTGTCCACCCCGCAAAAGAAGATAGGACTCGTCGAGGCAGAGGAGGCACTGTGAGCATGACAGGCTACAAGGGCAGGATCGCCCGCGTCGATCTCTCGGGGCGATCGGCCCGCGTCGAGGACGCCGACCCATCCCTCTATCGCGACTATGTGGGCGGCCGCGGCGTACAAGCCCGCCTGCTTTACGATCACCTGAAGAACGTCGGTCCGGTCACGGACCCCCTCGGGCCCGCGAACCGGATCATCCTCGGGTCCGCCGCCCCGAACGACACCCTCGTTCCCACGGCCGGGCGCGGTTCCTGCTCCTTCATCGGGACCATGACCCGGTCCCCGGAGCCGGCGTCCTGGGTCCCCGGGCACGAGCCTCTCCACGGGCTCGTCTCCCACTCGAGTTGCGGCGGGCTTTTCCCGAACATGCTCAAGCGGGCGGGCATCGATCATCTGGTCATCGACGGCGCCGCGGACGCCCCCGTCCGCATCCTTGTCGCCGAAGGCCGGATCGAGGTCCTTCCGGCCGAGGACGGGCTGTTCGAGACCGTCGGCGGCAGGCGCGTCGTCCGCCCCGCTTCGGCGATCACCGATCTCCTGACCGCCCTCTACCCCGGTTCCTCGACCGTGTGCCTGGGCCCCGGGGGCTGGAACAAGGCGGCGTTCGCCTGCCTGACGGCCGACCATCACCGGAACTTCGGGCGGGGCGGCGCGGGCGCGGTCTTCGGCTCGAAGAACCTCGTCGCCGTCACGGCGTTCGGCCGCGAAGCCGTCGCCTATCACGATCCCGCGAAATTCCAGGCCCTGGGCAAGGAGCTGGACGCCCTGGTCAAGGGCCATGTCGCGGACCCCGGACGGACGGCGTCCTTCCGGCCGGTGACCGGCACGACCTGGTGGCTGGACCGGGCCTTCAACGGGGGGTATATGGGCAAGCAGGGCGGGTTCCTGCCCTGGCACAACTTCGACGAGGGCTCCTTCGACGCGTCGGATTACGCCCGGGTTTCCACGGGGGCGTTCCTGGACATCTCCGGGAAGCACACGGTCTGCAACCGGTGCCGGCACGTCATGTGCACCCGAACCGCCACGGTCGCCGCGGACGGACCTTATAAGGGCAGCGGCGTCCGCCCCGAGTTCGAGACCATCGCCCTCTGGATCAACTGCGGCATCCTGGACAGGGACGCCATCTTCCACCTGAACCTCCTGTGCAACGAACTCGGCATCGACACGATGACCCTGGGGAGCGTCATGGCCGGGGCCATGGAGCTCGCCGAAAAGGGCTATCTCAAGTCTTTTGCGAACGCTCCCGTCTTCGGAAGCGCTCCGGACATGGTCCGGACCCTGCGGTCCATCGCCTACCGTTCCGACGACCTCGGGGCCCTGCTGGGCGAGTACTCCGATCGCGTCATCGCCGGCGTCGGCGCCGGATTCCCGGCCGCCGAGCTCCCCGCGATCGCCCGGTGCGTGACGACCGCCTTCGGCGGGCTCGGGTACGCCGGGATCGAGCCGAAGGCCTTCCCCGGGATGTTCGCCGCCTACGGTACCTCGAACCGCGGCCGGGGCGACCACACGTACGCCTGGACCATCCAGGCCGAAGAAGGCGGGCTCGCGGGAGCCGAGGACCTCGCCGCGTACGTCGCTGCCGGGCAGGAAGGGAAGGCCCTCGTCGATTCCCTCGGCCTGTGCGATTTCTTCACGGCCGACGTCGTCTCCGATCCGTTCCTTTCGCTGTTCAACGCCCTGACCGGCCTCGACCATTCGTCCGATTCCCTCAAGGCCTGCGGCCGGAGGATCTACGCCGTCGAGCGCCGGGCGAACAATATCCAGGGGCGCCGGCGCGCTTACGACGCCTATGTGCCGCCCAAGCTGACCGTCCCAATGAGCCGCGGACCGCTCGCGGGGAGAGCTGTCGACCCCGTGCTGTACGCCGCCACGCTGGATGCTTATTACCGGGCCCAGGGCTGGACGGCGGACGGTGTCGTCGAGCCCGAACAGCTCGTGCGGCTGGGTGCCAAGCCATAGCGGGATTATGGGAAGGGCCTGTACGCGAAGCTCGGGCCGGAGCCCAAGGACGCTTTCCGCGTCCATTATTCCTTCCGGTTCCTGAAACCCAACGAATGGCGCCTCGTGGACAGGACGGCCGGGAACTGGGATCGCGCCGGGTTGGAGGCCTGGAGCCGCGACGTGACCTTCGGGATCACCGACGTCGACGCCCGCAAGGCCGAGCTCGCGGGCCTGAAATAACCGGCTCAGGTCGGCGGGTGGAGGCGCTTGTGGAACCAGGGGCGCAGGGCCCGCATCCTCTCCGCCTGGGAAGCGGGGGCGCGCCGGCGGCCGGACGCGAGTTCGGCGCTCCCCGGGGGGGCTCCCCATCGGACCTCGATGCTGTCATTGGGATTATAAGCCATCTCGAAGGCATCCCTCCGCCCGAGGATCTCGGCGACGGAGAGCCGCTGTTCCCGCCCGTCGGAACGGACGTAGGAGACGACGAGGTCCCGGGCCAGCCGGTCGGAAAGTTCCTCGAGGCCCTTCCGCACCTCTTCGGATGACCGCCGTTTCGGCAGTCTGTAAAGGTCCGGCGAACGGACCACGTTGCCGGGGAATTCGAGGACCGTGTCCATGGCGATGAGGAGGCGCAGGTCCCGGTTGGGCGTCGAAAAATCCTCCCAGAGCCCGCCCGCCTGGAACATCGCCGCGGGGCTCCCCGGCATCGGAACGACCGCGCCGGGATGGGCTTTCATGTACTCTTCGCCGTTGGCCACGGATTCGACCCGGACGATGAGCTGTTCGTGGAGGGCCCGGTACAGGTCGCGGAGGGCGTTCTCGGGATCCAGGGGCTTCGGATTGATGAGCCGCTCCATCGTATCGTAGAACGCGCCGCTCGACATCCCCCTCTGGGCGAGGGATAGGTTCCCGTACTCCGGGCTCGCGGCGATCTCCTCGTTGCGGAGGAGCCTCAGGCCGCCGCGGTCGCGGACGATCGGCCTGAAGGCCTTGAATCCCGGTTCCCCGACGACCTCGGACGTCGCGAACAGGAAGTTCCCCCTCCAGAAGCGCTTGATGCCCACGGTCGCGTCCGGCTGGGCGTCGACGGCGAGCAGGGTCCCGGCGCCGTCCCCTTTCTGGGGGACCCAGCGCACGAGGACGAGGGTATGCCCGTACGGATCGGCGAACACGATCCCGGGACGCAGGTCGTTCCTGGTCAGGCCGACGGGATAACAATCCGAATCGTCGTCGTCGAGCCGCGTCCGGGCCGTGCCCGAATGGATCGCGTTCATGACGCTCCGGAGAAAGCCGTTGAAAGCCCGGACGGAGCCCGCCGGGCCGGGGGCCGAGGCGTTGGATATCCAGCGGCCGGTCCTCGGGGCCCGCTCGAGCGTTCCCCGATCGCACTCGTGGAAGCCGAAGGGAAGGCCGAGTTTCCAGGCGAAATAGGCCCTCAGGTAAAAGGGATTGTCCGCGCAATCGGGTTCCATGACGACCCGATTCCCGCCGCCCGCATCGTCCTCGCCGAGACCGAGATGGCCGTGGAGGACGTTCCGACCGGAGTCCCGCGTGACCTCGTGCAGGGCCGGCCACATGGACCGCTCGTCGGCGTCCCGGAAGAGGGCGTCGATCCAGGCTGCGTAAAGAAGCTCGGTGTTCCGGTCCCAATCCCTCTCGGTCTCCCAGACCGAAGCCCCCCGGGATCCGGATGGTCGCCGTCCGGTCGTGACCTCGACCGCCTGCCTCGCGATCTCGTTGCGGCCGTCGGCAAGGATGACGGTGTAGGTTCCCTCCGGTCCGAGCCGGACCTCGGCGCTCCACCAGAAGGGCGGGCCTCCGCCGGCCCGAAGCGGGCCCGCCTCGATGTTGCCCGAAGGGCCGACGACGCGTATCTCCGCCTTTCGGAGGGCGCTTTCGCCCGCGGCCAGGACACGCAGGATCCCGCCGGCGACGGGGGACTTGGGGGATGTCAGGAAGGCGACGGCCGGCTTTGAAGCGGCTGTCTCCGGCTCGGGACTCCCCGGCCCGGGCGCCGAAAACTCGTTGGAACATGACCCGGCAAAGACGCAGAGGGCCATGACGAAGAGTGCCGTTCCCGGTGAGCCGAATGTCCGGCGGCGGGGCAGGGCGGAGTTCCCGCGCTTCAAGGAGATCTTCACGATAGGGTTATTGTACCCCCGCGGTAAGGCGATTTCCACGTTCGGATTTGCCCGGCGCCGGGCTAATCCAGCGGCTCGAGCCGGGCGACGCGGAGGTCCATCGTCAGGCGGGCGCCGTTCTCGAAGCAGACGATGACCCGCCCTCCCGGTCCGTCGGCCACGACCTTCTCGATCCTTCCGGGACCGATGGCGGGATGACGGACGTGTTGGCCCGCCCGAAAAGGAGCCGCCCCCCCGTCCGCGCCCTTCACGGGGATCGCAAAGAGGCCATCGGTTCCGCCGTGAACGGGACCCGGGGCCGGTCCGGGCGCGCGTCCGTCCGCGTATCGCGTCGACGGAGGCGCGGGTTCGGGCGTCCTCCCGTCCGAAAAGCCGTTCGTGAGGAACGGAGCGACGATGGTTTCCATGCCGTCCAATCCTCTCAGGAAAGAGGAAAGGGAGGCCTGCCGGGGCCCGCCCCAGACCGTGCGGGTCTGGGCGTAGCTGATGGCCAGGTGGCTCTCGGCCCGGGTGATGCCGACGAAGAGGAGTCGCCTTTCCTCCTCGACGTCCCGGCCGGCGTCGCCGGACTTGAAATGGGGGAGGATGCCGTTCTCGACACCGATGATCATGACGGCCGCGAACTCCAGGCCCTTGGCGGTGTGCAGGGTCATCAGGGAGACGGCCCCCGATCCCTCGCGGTATCCGTCCGCGTCGCTGATGAGGGCCGCCTGCTGGAGATAGCCGGTCAGCCCTCCCGCGGCGGCATCGCCCTTGTCGAACTCGAGGGCGGAATGGACGAGCTCCTGGACGTTCTCGATGGCATCCGTGTCGTCTTCGTCCTCGTGAGCCTTCCGGAGGCCGGTCCGTTCGTAGACGGCTCTCACGGTCTCGGCCACGGGGCGGTCGAGCCGCGTCCTCAATTCCTCGATCATACGGACGAACTCCCCGATCCGGGAGACCGCGGCCGGCGGAACGTTCGGGGCATCGGCAGGGGTCCGAAGGACCGACCAGAGGTCCCGCCCGGCGGCCCGGCCGCGGGCGACGAGCCGGCGGAGCGTCGTGTCGCCGATCCCGCGGGCCGGCCGGTTGATGACGCGGGCGAGGGACACGTCGTCGGCCGGATTGACCAGGAGGCGCAGGTACGCCATCATATCCTTGACCTCCCGCCGCTCGAAGAACTCGACCCCCTTGACGATCTGGTAGGGGAGGCAGGCCTTGATGAGCTCCTCCTCGACGAGCCGGCTCATGGCGTTGACCCGGTAGAAGACGGCGATCCGGCCGTAGTCGAGTCCCCGTCCCTCGTGCATCCATCGGACCCAGGCGGCTACGCCCCGGGCCTCTTCGTACTCGTCGGCGAACCGGTAAAGGCGGGGAAGGCTCCCGCCCGGCTTCCGCGGAATGAGACGCTTCTCCTTGCGCCGGACGTTCGATCGGATGAGGTCGTCGGCCAGCCTGAGGACCTGGGGCGTCGAGCGGAAGTTCTCCTCCAGCCGGACCACGGGCGCGCCCGGGAAATCCTTCTCGAAGGCCAGGATGATCCCGATGTCGGCGCCGCGCCAGCCATAGATGGACTGGTCGGGGTCGCCGGTGACGAAGAGGTTGTCATGGCCCCGGGCCAGGGCGCGGGCGATCCGGTACTGGCACTGATTGGTATCCTGATACTCGTCGACGAGGATGAACCGGTAGCGGCATCCCAGGCGCTCGCGGAGCTCCGTGTCGTCCCGGAGGAGGCGCGCCGTGCGTATCAGGAGGTCGTCGAAGTCCAGCGCCCCCGCCGCGGCGAGCCGCTTCTCGTAGGCTGCGTACATCTCGGCGAAGAAGCCCTGGGGAAGGCCGGGGGCGAAGTCCGCCGGGACCTTGTCGGGCCCGAGCATGAGGTTCTTTAGATATCCGATCTGCCGGAGGATGCGGACCGGGGGGTATTCCTTGGGATCGATATCCCGCCCCTTGATGACCTCGTTGAGGACCGCCCTCTGGTCGGCCTGGTCGTAGATGCTGAACCCTTCCGGCAGGCCGGCCCGGCCCGCGAACTCCCGAAGGAGGCGGGCGCAAAGGCTGTGGAACGTGCAGAGGGTCGCCCCGCGCGGGATCTTCAGGGCCTCGAGGCGCGTCCGCATCTCCTCGGCCGCCTTGTTGGTGAAGGTCAGGGCCAGGATGCTCGCCGGAGCGGAGCCGCGGGAGACGAGGTGGGCGATGCGGTGGGTGATGACGCGCGTCTTTCCCGAACCGGGCCCGGCCAGCACGAGCATCGGGCCCGTCATATGCGAAGCGGCGGATTTCTGGCGTTCGGTCAGGCCGGACAGGATATCGGGATCCAAGGAATCTCCTTCTGGGGGCGCTCGGGCGCCAGCGGGATACCTTACTCTGAATTGACGCCCCTGGCAACCCGATATTCTCATGTTCTCCGGACCCGATTTCCGTTGACATTTTCCGGCGAAGTGTTCAAAATGCGGACTTCGGAGAATAACAACCATGTTTTCAGTCGCAGGCAGAGGTATAACCCAATGAGAAAGTTCCGGGGATCGATCCTTTTCACGATCGTTCTGTTCCTGTTGTCCCTCGCCGTCCGAGCGGACGAGATCGTCTATTCCCAGGGATTCGAGGCCGACAACGGATCCTATGGGACCGCCGGCTCCGCCCAGTGGGCGTGGGGAACGCCGACGGTCGTCGGCCCGTCTTCGGCCCATTCGGGTCTTTACTGTTGGGGAACGAACCTCTCGGGAACCATCCCGGCCCTGGCGAACGGCAGTCTGACATCTCCGGCCATCGCGGTCCGGTCGGTGGGGGCCAATGAGACGGTCCGCGCCAGCTTCTGGCTTTACAGCTATCTGTCCACGATGCAGGACAGGGGCGAATTCCAAACCTCTTCGGACGGGACGAACTGGACGTCCGTGCTGAAGTTCTATGAACAGATGTCGGGCGGCTGGCAGAGATACGAGTTCGACGTGACCTCGTACGCCGGCGGGAATCTCTACCTTCGGTTCATAGCCAACAAGGCCTATTCGAGCGGAGGCGCGACGCCGGGGCTCTACGTCGATGACGTAGCCGTCACGATCAGGACGAAGCCCGACGCGCCGACGATCTTCACGCTGGTCGGATATGAGGATCCTTCGAGCTTTTCATCGTGCCCATGGGTCCACACCTGGGACGGGACGAAGTTCGTCCGGGACAACGATATCTTCCCGGTCGGCCGCTATCCGAACGGAGAGTACACCGATCATTACCTCTTGCAGAAGCCCCTGGTGGCCCGGGATGGCCGCTATGACCTCGAGGTCCGGGAGATCGAGAGCGAGGATTCCTGGACGGACATGCTGGGATTGCTCGCGGTCGACCATCAGCCGTGGGTGGGCATCGGCCCGGACCAGGGCGGCCGGGTCCACGCTTACGAAAGGAATTCCCTGGTCGTCCCCGCGTCGGCCTTGGACGGGGCGGGGAAAAGCGTCCTGCCGGAGGTCATGACCCGGGACGACTCCGGGTATCCCGGCGATGACGGCGGCCGGGTGGATCTCGATTTCTCGGGCGTGGACCTCACGGAAGGGGCCCATCTCCTCGTCAGGGTCAAGGGCTTCATCCAGGGGACGGGCGAATTCCGTCCCTACTCCGGACCGCCGGCCGTCGTGGTGCAGGTGGCCGCTCCGGACGGAGCCTGGCGGGAAGCCGGGCGCCTTCTGCCGCGGTTCGAATGGTCCGAAGGCGTCTTCGATCTCGCGCCGTTCCTGGGCGGCCGGACGGACGGGGTCCGCGTGCGCCTCGTGTCGATCTCTCACGCCGCCAAGTACCATGAGATCGATCATGTCGCCCTGGCGCCGGGCCGCGAGCCCGTGTTCCGGTGCGCCCTCCAGCCGCTCTCTTCGGCCGCGTACAAGGGGGCCGACGTCCGGACGGCGCTGGAGGCCGTCGATGGCATCCGCGTCGTGATGCATCCGGATGAGTCCATGGCGGTCTCCTTTTTGGAGACCGACCGGGACCTGCCCGAGCGCGAGCTCATCTTCATCAGCCGGGGCTATTATGTCCCGCGGGGCGGGACGTTTCTCATCTACACGTGGGACGGGACGGCTTGGGTCCAGCGGGACGCCCGTTCGACGACCGGAAGCTCCGATAGCACGATGACCTTCGACCTGGGGCTCTTCCTGCCGGATCCGGCCGGCGATTTCAAGGTGCGCGTCTGGCAGGATTTCAAATATGAAGGGGCCAGGATCGATTACGCCGGCCTCGTCGCCGAGGGGACGTCCGGGACGCTTTCGTACGCACGCGATCTCCGGGGAGGGAGCAGCGTCGATATCATCGGTCAGACCCAGGCGGTCGACGGCGCGCGTCTGACCTACGGCTCGGGCAATCGCGACCGTTGGTCGGAGTATCGTTGGAGCGGGATCTCGACCGTCCTGCCGCCGACCACGAATCCGGTCTCCATCGCCTATCCGAACATCAGCTGGACATATTCCGATCCGCAATCGCTTCCTCAGGCGAATTACTATATCGAGGTGTGGACGGGGTCGGGCGGCTCCGGGACGATCATGTGGAACCCGGCCATGGGCTCGGGGACGGAGACCTCCGCGACCTACGCGGGCGCCAGCCTCACGCCGAGCGCCACCTATTACGTCCGCGTCCGGGCCAACAACGGCACGGTCTGGGGGGGCTGGTCCGAGGGGTCGTTCGTCGCTCCCGGCACGGCCGCCGTCAGCGTCTCGGCAGTGGCGGGCGCGAACGGCGCGCTGGACGCATCGACGCCATCGCCGGAGAGCGTGGCGCCCGGCGAGACGGCGAGCTTCAAGTTCAACGCCGCGGCGGGCTATCACGTCGCCTCGGTCTCGGGCTGCGACGGCACGTCCTACGTGAACACCTCCAACTCCGTGACCACGTATACCTACACGACCGGGCCCATTTCCAGCGCGTGCACCGTGACGGCGGGCTTCGCCGTCAACACCTACACCATCACCGCGACATCCGGCGCCAACGGCCGCGTGCTTCCCGCGGGCGTTACCACCGTCAATTACGACGGGAGCCAGACCTACACCATCGCGGCCGACTCCGGCTACCATATCGAGGACGTCCTGGTCGACGGCGACTCCGTCGGAGCGGTCTCTTCCCATACGTTCTCGGCCGTCAGGGCAACGCATACCATCGAGGCGTCTTTCGCGGCCGATCCGACGGCGCCGGCGATCACGACGACATCGGTCACGGCCATCACGGCGACGACGGCATCCTCCGGCGGAAAGGCGACCTCGGACGGGAGCTCTGCGATCACGGCCCGCGGCGTCTGCTGGGGCGTGACGGCCGGTCCGACGACGGCCGACAGCCATACGCACGATGGTTCGGGGACGGGCGTGTTCGCGAGCGCCATGGCCGGGCTCTCTCCGAACACGACCTATCACGTCCGGGCCTACGCGACGAACGGCATCGGAACGGCCTACGGCGAAGACCTGTCCTTCACGACCGCCGCGAATCCTGCGATCTCCGGGACGGTCCGGGACTCGGAGGGGGTCGGACTCGAAGGCGCGACGATGATGTTCTCCGGGGAGGCGGGATCCGCATCGACAGGCGTGGATGGCCGGTACTCACGCGTGGTCGACCATGGATGGACGGGTACGATCACCCCCTCCCTGCCGGGATACTCGTTCGAGCCGGCCTCCCGGTCCATTACGAACGTCACGGAAGCGCTCGAGGGCCAGGATTTCACCGTCAGGCAGGGCGCACCGCGGGTCTCCATCTTGAAGCCGTCCGACGGAAGCCGGCTGGCCGGCGCCGTCGAAGTCCGGGCGAAGGCGGAGGACCCGGACGGGATCTCCAGGACGGAGATCTTCATCGACGGCGTGCGCAAGGCCACGGCGGGAGGGCCGGCTTGCTCGTTCTCCTGGGATACGGCGGCGGCCGCGTTCGGAAAGCATGGCATCCGGGCCGTCGCCCGCGACGCCTTCGGGCTTGCGTCCGAGGTCGAGATTCGGGTGACCGTGGACAATCCGCCCCGCGTGACGATCCTTTCCCCGTCCGAGGGCCAGACCGTCTTCGGGGGCATGTCCGTGACCGCGTCGGCATCGGACGACGAGTCGATCGTCAAGGTCGGATTCTTCGTTGACGGCCGCGGGATCGGCGAGGGAACGCCGGCGGCCGCGGGAAGCCGGGAGATCGGAGCCGGGACGGGTCTTGCGGGCGCCGGGGCGGGTCGGTACGCCCGGGGCGAAACGGGCGGCTCGTCCGCGCAGGTGGCGACCGGCGGCGACATGCTCGTCTATATCGATGCCCTCGGCCGCTTGAGGAAGATGGGGACGACGGGGGCCCCTGAGCGCGTCCTGAAGGGAGATCCCGGGGTTCTCTATGTCAGGCCCGACGCGGGGAACACCCTGTTCGTCGTCTACGAGGAGCCGCGATCGATCGACGGCGGAGCGTCCGGCCGGATCGGAGCGGTGGACCTCCGGGGCAACGGACTGGCCGCGGTCGAGGCCGGCGAACTGCGGATCCGGACGGATTTCCCGGCGAACCCGGCCATTCAATTCGACGGCCTCGGGAACGCTTATTATGTCGTCCGGACCGGCGACGGGACCGAATCCCTGAAAGCTTGGGACAGCGGGAGGGAGGCGACGACGCTGTTCGGAGGCCCTGTCCGTATCGGCGGCTGGTGGATCGACAAGGACGGAACGGCGCTCGTCTATGGGAGCGAAGGGTCCGGAGGCCCCGGCTGGCTTTACAGGATCGACCGGTCCGGGAACCGCGTCAGCGTCGTCGGGCCGGGCATCGAGACCCGCTGGGCCCTGAGGGCCGCCGATGGCGGGATCTGCGTACGTCTTGCTGATCCGGCCGTCAACGGGATATACCGGCTCCAAGCGACGGACTCCCTGCTCACGGAAAGCCGGGCCCGGGCGCCCCTTATCGGCCGCGCGAACCACCGGTTCTCTCCGTGCCTCGGCACGGACGAGCTTCCTGAGCCCGCCCGCTCATCGTGGGACGGGTTAAGGCTTGCGGGCTGGGCGAATCCCGCCGGCGGCCGGCTGTTCGCTCTCCTGAAGGGGGAAAAGGGCGAGAGCCTCGTCCTGGAGCTCGGAGCAAAGCCCCGGCCGATCGATGTCCGGGGCCTCGACGAGATCTCCCTGATCGAGGCGGCCGGCGACGTGCTGCTCGTTTCCGGAACGAACCGCGGGGAGGCCAGGCTCCTTTCGATCGATCTCGCGACGGGCCGCGAGACCTGCCTTTCGGACGACGGCCTCAGGATCGACCGGATGGCCGTTCTGGCCGACGGCCGAGCGGCCTTTCAGGGATACTTCGGGAAGGCCGGGCGATCCGTCATCGGGGTCCTGACCGGGGACCCCGGCGGAAAGGGTCGCTCCGGATATCAGATCCTCGCGGTCCTCGGGCCCGGCGCTCCCTTGGGATTCGATGCGCTGAACGGCGCCGGGAGCGCCGCGGCGACGGGGCCCTCCGGCACGAGGGCCGCCGTCCCTGCGTCAGGGCCTCTTTCCGGCGCTGCCGGGCCCCGGCACACGCGAGAAGGAGGAGCGGCCACTTCAGGAACGGTCTTTTCCGCTTTCTGCGACACGTTGAGTCTTGCCAATGGAACCCATGAGATCAAGGCGGTCGCGACCGATCCGGCCGGGCAGACATCTTCCGATACCGTCATCGTGAACGTCCAGAACCTGTCCTTGACGGTGGAAGCCCTCCGCCGCCAGGCTTCGGCCTGGCTGATCAGCAGGGATTACGGGGAGATCAGGATCAGCGCCCTGAATCCCGGCGCCATCCCGGTCGCAAAATATATCCTTTATCGAAAAGCCGGGGCCGGGAGCCAACGGGCCCTGAAGGAATACCCGGCCGGCCAGGTGGGGCCATCCGGGGTGGTGTACCTCGACAAGTATCTGGATAGGGGCGTCCCCTATTCTTACCAGGCGGTCGCCGTCCTCGCGGACGGTTCGGTCGCGGGGAGCTCGCCGGAGCGAACGATCTAGATCGGGAGAATGCGGCAATGAAGATCATGAGGAACCAATTCATCGGGATCTCCGTCCTGGCGGCGCTGGCCCTTTGTCCGGCCGGCCTTCGGGCTTCGGACGCGTCCGAATCGGGGCTTGCCGCGGGCCGCGGCCGGGGATTCGAGATCGCGCTCGAGGCCGGTTGGATGAGACCGGCCGACCCCGGCTTCCGAGAGCTCTATGGGCGCTCGGGCTTCCTGCCTGAGATAAGAATATCGAAGGGACTGGGAGGGGGGACATCGGTCTGGCTCGCCGCCTCGGGTCTTACAGGCTCCGGGACCGTCCCCGTCCTCGATGAGCCCGTCGCGGCCCGACAAACCTTCTTCTCGTTGGGGGCAGCGCTTGAAAGGAACCTCCTGGGAGGTCTCTCCGGCCGGGCCGAAGCGGGCCTGGCCCTGGTCGCGTACCGGGAATCGGCCCTGGGGTTGGTGGAGAAGGGAACGAGGGCCGGATTCCGAATGGGCGCCGGGCTTTCCTATCCGCTCCTTCGGGGACTTTCGGCGACGGCATCGGCGGGATATATCCTTTCTTCAAGGACGCGCGACGGCGTCTCGATGAGATTCGGCGGCTTCAAGGCCGGGATCGGCCTCGCCTATCGCTTCGATTGACCTCCCGGGGCAGGGGGCGGTCCCGATTTGACAGGCCTCGCCCCTTTATGTCATAAGAAGTATCCGACGCTTTCTGGAGAGACTGCTATCGCCCACGATTTCCTATTCAAGCCCTTCGAGGACATGACGCCGGAAGACTATGCGGCCGTCGGATTCCGGTCCGGCCTCGAGATCCACCAACAGCTCCTGACGGCGAAGAAGCTGTTCTGCCGCTGTCCGGCCGGCCGGTACAGCCCGAAGTTCGACGCCGAGATCCTCCGCCACATGCGGCCGACCCTGTCCGAGCTCGGCGAATACGACGGCACGGCCCTCATGGAGTTCAAGACCCGGAAGGAGATCATTTACCGGATCAACAGGGAGACCGTCTGCACTTACGAGATGGACGACACCCCGCCCTTCATGATCGACGAGGAGGCGCTGGATATCGCCCTCGAGACCGGCCTGCTCTACGACTGCAAGATGATCGACGAGCTCCACATCGCCCGCAAGCAATACCTGGACGGGAGCATCCCGACAGGGTTCCAGCGGACGACGATCGTCGGCGTCGACGGGAAGATCCCCTACAAGGGACGCGACGTCCGGATCATCCAGCTCGGCCTCGAGGAGGACGCCTGCCGCGAGGTCAGCGACGTCGGCCACCGCCGCGTCTATCTCACGGACAGGCTCGGCATGCCGCTCATCGAGACGGTCACCGGCCCGGACATGAGAACGCCCCGGGAGGTAGCCGACGTCGCCCAGATCCTGCGGCGCCTCGTGCGGAGCACGGGCAGGATGCGGACCGGGATCGGGGCCGCGCGGGAGGACGTCAATGTCAGCGTCGAGGGCGGGACGCGCATCGAGATCAAGGGGGTGCCCCGGATCCCGAGGATCCCGCGCCTGACCTACAACGAGGCGATGCGCCAGTGGAACCTCCTCCGCCTGAAGGAGGAGCTGGCCCGCCGCGGCGTCGTCACGGACAATTTCGCAGCTTCGGCCGAGGACGTCACCAAGGTTCTGCGGCGGACGCTCTATCAGCCGCTCCAGTCGGCCATCGGCGCGGGGATGACGGTCTTCGGCGTCCGGCTTGCCGGATTCAAGGGGCTCCTCCGCTGGCAGACCCAGACCGACACGTATTTCTCGCGGGAGATCTCCGATCGCGTCCGGGTCATTGCCTGCCTGACGGTCCTTCCGAACATCGCCCACTCCGACAGCCCGGGGGAGACGCTGTCCGGCGCCGAATGGACGGCCGTCCGAAAAGCGCTGGGCGCCGGCCCGAACGACACGGTGGTCGTCGTCTGGGGCCCGGAAGCCGACGCGAAGCTCGGCGCGCAGGAGGTCATCGTCCGCGCCCGGGAAGCGACCGTCGGCGTCCCTTCGGAGACGCGCCAGGCCCTCGTCGACGGGACGAACGGATTCGAACGCATCCTCCCGGGGCCGGACCGGATGTACCCCGACACGGACCTGCCGCCCAAGCGCATCCTGCCCGAGCGCCTGGAACGCCTCCGGGCCTCCCTGCCGGCGCGCATCCTGGCGCGGGAGGGCCGATACCGGGAGATGGGCGTTCCCGAGGACCTCGTCGTGCGGTTGGCGTCGTCGCCGTTCGCGCCCCTGTTCGAACGGGCGGCCGGGGAGTGGGGGGTGAAACCGACCCTGGCGGCCGTCGTCCTGGCGCAGTATCCCCGGAGGCTGAGGAGGCGGGCGTTCGCGGCCCAACGGCTCGACGCCCAAACCCTGGAAGCCGTTCTGAGGGCCCTCGGCGAGCGGCGCCTCTACAAGGAAGGGGTCCTTCCGCTCCTCGAACGGCTCCTTTCGACCGGCGGAACGGTCGACGAGGCCCTGCCTTCCGCGGCGGACGCGGCCGGAGTTGCGGCAGGGGTCCGCGAGGCGGCCGAGGCCGTGAAGGGGCTGAGATTCCGGAGGGAGCCGGCCCGCGCCCTCAAGGCCATGGGCTTTCTCATGGCATCCCTGCGGGGAAGGGCCGAAGGGGCGGATCTTGCCGCCCGGATCTCGGGCGCCCTCGAAGGAGCGGCGAAGTGACGGACGGGGCCCTCTATAAAGGCTATAAGGGAAGGGCCCTCGAGGTCCTGAAGAGCTTCCATGCCCAGGTCTGGAGCGACGCCCGCGTCACGACCTGCCAGGGGGAGTTCACCGGCATCATTCTGCCGCGCTCGGAGACGGCCGACCCCCTTCACGTCGTCATCAAGCTCCGCTCCGGATACAACGTCGGCATCGCGGCCGACGGGATCCGGGCCGTCGAGATCCTCGGCCGGAAAGAGGCCCACTACAAGATCCCGGAAAAGGAGTTCCCCTACGACGCCGGGAAGCCCAGGGTCAAGCTCCTCGGGACCGGCGGGACGATCGCGAGCCGCCTGGATTACCGGACGGGCGCCGTCATCCCGGCCTTCTCGCCGGGAGAGCTGTACGGTTCCGTGCCGGAGCTGGCCGACATCTGCAACCTCGAGACCGAGAAGCTCTTCGGCGTCTTCAGCGAGAACATGGGGCCGGAGCAATATATCGCGACCGCCAGGGCCATCGGCCGCGAGATCGAGAAGGGCGTCCAGGGCATCGTCATCGGCCACGGAACGGACACGATGCACCACACGGCGGCCATCCTGTCCTTCATGGTCCAGGACCCGCCGGTCCCCATCATCATGGTCGGCTCCCAGCGCTCTTCGGACAGGCCTTCGTCGGACGCCGCCCTCAACCTCATGCACAGCGTCAAAGCCGCGGCCGAGAGCGACATCGCCGAGGTCATGATCTGCATGTTCGGCCCGACGTCGGACACCTACGGCCTCCTCCACCGGGGGACGCGCGTCCGCAAGATGCATTCGAGCTACCGGTCGACGTTCCGGACGATCGGGGACATCCCGATCGCCATGGTCAGCCGGGAGAAGATCACGCCCCTCCGCCAGGACTACAAGCGCCGGCGGGGCGACAGATCCGTCGTCATCAACACGGCCTTCGAGGAAAAGGTCAGCATCGTCTATTACTACCCGAACATGAAGCCGGACATCATCGACTCCCTCATCGACAACGGCTACCGGGGGATCGTCATCGCCGGGACGGGCCTCGGCCACGTCAACAAGCCGCTCTACCCGGCCCTCCAGCGGGCCCGGGACAAGGGCATCTCCGTCTTCATGACGGTCCAAACCCTCTGGGGCTACGTCCAGATGTACGTCTATGACACCGGCCGGGACATGATGGAGCTCGGCGTCATCCCGGCGGCCAACATGCTCCCTGAAGTGGCTTACGTCAAGCTCGCCTGGGCCCTCGGCCAAACCTCGGACTACGAAGAGGTCAGGAGGATCATGCTGACCCCCGTTGCCGGGGAGATCACCGAGCGCGAACCCTCCAACGGCTACCTCATCTTCCAGGGCGGCATTCCCGAGGTCGAGGAGTTCATCTCGAAGTACCGGAAGTGAGCCTCGGGGGCAGTCCCCCCCTTTCTTGACAGTCCGTTCCCCGGGGCGTACCATGAATAATTGGCCGCCACCGGAAATTTGAGCCTCCGTCATACTCCCCTGGCTTGGATCGGAACTTCAGCGCGCATTGGAGTCGTCAATGACCGTCGGGAACGCCTTTGAAGATCAGGCGGCGAAGCTCAAGGCTTCGGCCGTCGCCAAATATCCTCTTCCGCCCCTCCGGATCGGAAACCGGACGGCGCGCCTGCCCATCGTCCAGGGCGGGATGGGCGTGGGCTTATCCCTTTCCGGCCTGGCCGTGGCGGTGGCGGAGGAAGGGGGCGTCGGCGTGATCGCCGCGACCGGCATCGGGCTCATCGAAGCCGACTACTATGAGCGTCCGCTCGAGGCGAATATCCGGGCCCTCCGCTCGGAGATCCGCAAGGCCCGGGCCCGGACGACGGGGATCCTCGGCGTCAACATCATGGTCGCCGCCGACGGTTTCCTGCGCCTGCTCGAGGCCGCCGTCGAAGAGAAGATCGATCTCCTCTTCCTCGGCGCCGGCCTGCCGATCAAGGGGATCCCGGTTCCCGCGATCCGCCGGGCCGGGGTGGGCGTCGTGCCCATCGTCAGCTCGGGCCGCGCCGCCCGGCTGATATTCAAGTCCTGGGAAAAGGCCTACGGCGATATCCCGGACGCCGTGGTGGTCGAAGGCCCCCGGGCCGGAGGCCATCTCGGATTCAAGCCCGAGCAGATCGACGATCCGGCCTTCCAGCTCGAGAGGATCCTGCCCGAGGTCGTCGAGGCCCTCCGGGAATTCGAGACGCGCCGGGGCCGGGCGATCCCCGTCATCGCCGCGGGCGGGGTCTATACGGGCGAGGACATCCGCCGGATGCTCGACCTGGGGGCGCGGGGCGTCCAGCTCGGGACACGGTTCATCGCCACCGAGGAATGCGACGCGGACGCGCGGTTCAAGCAGGCTTACGTCGCGTGCCGGAAAGAGGACATCGTCATCATCCAGAGCCCGGTCGGCCTGCCGGGGCGGGCCATCCGCAGCGCTTTTCTCGAGGATGTCGCCCGGGGCGTCCGCAAGGTGTTCCGCTGCCCGTCCCATTGCCTCCAGAGCTGCGGGGCGAAGGACGCCCGCTACTGCATCGCCGAAGCGCTCGATCACGCCCGGCAGGGCGAGTTCAAGGACGGCTTCGCCTTCTGCGGCGCCAACGCGTTCAGGGTCCGGGCCATCGTCCCGGTGGCGGACCTCGTCTCCGGGCTCCGGCAGGGGTATGCCCTGGCGTGCTTCATGGCCTCGATCAAGGCCGATTACGCCAAAGCGGCCGAGAGGATGCGGAGCCTGAAGGGCGAATACAGCCTGACTCTGGCCCGGATCCGGGAGGGCTTCCGCGATCAGGTGAGGCGGATGACCGACGAGAACCGGGCGAGGTTCCGGGCGGAGAAAGCCCGCTTCCGCGCGCGTCTCATCGAGCTCCGGAGCGAATACCTGAAGGCCAAGGCCGAGCGCCGCGCCCTCGAAGCCCGGCTCAGCCTTCTCCGGAACCAGGCCTGTTCGCTCGAAGCCTGAGACCCCGGGCGATCGTTCCCGTGCGTCTTCGGTTCCGCCCTTTCCGCGAAATCCCCCCTAAGCCCCCCTTTACTAAAGGGGGGAAGAGAACAGGGCCTCGTGTTTTGACATCCGACGGACCTTTGGCTATAGTCCCGGTCAGGCTTTCCTTTGGGAGGGACTTCATGAAGACTGCCGTTCGGAGCTTGGCCATCGGTATCCTTTTCCTGAACGCGGGCCTGTTCGGCGCATTGAGCCGCGAGGTCGCGAGCTACGACATCGAGGCCCGCCTCGTCCCGGCGACGCGGACGATCGAAGCCTCCGAGACATTGACCTGGACGAACGATTCGGGGGCCGCGGTCTCCGAACTCCCGTTCCACCTCTACATGAACGCCTTCAAGAACAACCGGACGACGTTCATGAAGGAAAGCGGCGGCTCGCACCGCGGGTTCAAGGCCGGAGCCGACGACTGGGGCCGGATCGATGTCCGGCGCATCGGGATCGCCGGCGGCGCCGATCTGACCGGGACCCTGGCCTATCTCCATCCGGACGACGGGAATACGGACGACCAGACGGTCATGCGGGTGACGCTTCCGGCGCCGGTCGGTCCCGGCGAGCGCATCGTCCTCGAGATCGCGTTCGCGACCCGACTGCCCCGCGTGTTCGCCCGCTCCGGTTACTCCGGGGAGTTCTACATGGCCGGGCAGTGGTTTCCGAAGATCGGCGTCCTCCGGAACGGCGCCTGGAACTGCCACCAGTACCATGCCAACTCCGAGTTCTTCGCCGACTTCGGCGCCTACAGGGTCGCCATCACCGTCCCCGGCGAATACGTCGTCGGGGCCACGGGCCGCCGCGCGTCGGAGCGGAAGAACGCGGATGGGACGAAGACCGTCGTCCACGTCCAGGAGGACGTCCACGACTTCGCCTGGACGGCCTGCCCCGACTTCGTCGAATTCCGGGAACGTTTCGTGCTCGACGACCCGCCTGTCGACACCGAGATGATCCTGCTCGTCCACAAGGCCCACCTCGGGAGCCGGGACCGGTACGCCCTCGCCCTGCGCCGCGGGCTCGAGTTCTACAGCCGGAGCTACGGGCCCTACCCGTACGGCACGGTCACGCTCGTCGATCCCGCGCCCGGCGCCGCCGGGGCGGGCGGCATGGAATACCCGACGCTGTTCACGGCGGGCACGACGTGCTGGATGCCGGCGGGCGTCCGCCTGCCCGAGATGGTCACCATCCACGAGTTCGGCCACGGCTACTGGTACGGCATCGTCGCCTCCAACGAGTTCGAGGAGGCCTGGCTCGACGAGGGCATCAACTCCTATTCCGAGGTCAAGGCCATGGAGCGATATTACGGAGAAGGCCGGTCGATGATCGACATCGGCGGGGTGCGGCTCGGCGACCTGACCTCCCAGCGGCTCCGGATCATCGGCGCGGGCCGGTTCGATCCCATCCTCGCGGACTCCTGGAGCTACGTCAGCGGCGCGAGCTACGGCGTCAACGTCTACGCCAAGGCGGCCCTGATGATGCTGACGCTCGAGGGGTTGCTCGGCGAGGACGTCATGTCCCGCATCATGCGGACATACTATGAGCGCTGGAAGTTCCGCCACCCGACCTCGGAGGATTTCGTCCGTGTCGCCGAGGAGGAGAGCGACCGCGACCTCGGCTGGTTCTTCGGCCAGGCCCTCCGCGGCCCGGGCCGGCTGGATTACGCCGTCAGCGAGCTCTCCGCCCTCGAGCTGGACGAGCCCCGCGGGCTCTTCGACGACAAGCGGATCCCCGCCGCCGGCGCGAAAGCGGTCCGGCCGGAGGTCTACCGTAACGTCGTCGTCGTGACCCGGCTGGGGGAGTGGAGCTTCCCCCAGGAGCTCCTCGTGACGTTCGCCGACGGACGGAAGGTCCGCGAGAGCTGGGACGGGAGGGACCGTTGGAAGCGCTTCGTCTACGAGCTCCCGGTCAGGGCCGTATCGGCCATGATCGACCCCGAAAGGAAGTTGTTCCTCGACGTGAACCGCCTTAACGATTCCAGGACGCTCGAGCCCCGGAGGGGGCCTGTCCGGAGGGCCTCGCTCGGGCTTCTGCGCTGGCTCCAGGGCTTATTGTCCCTGGTATCGCTTTAGGAAAGGAGGACGCGATGAACATCCTCCGCTTCTATGCTCACGGGATCCGGGAAGCGTCGCGCCGCCCGACGATGATGGCGCTCCTGTGGCTGGCCAACTTCGGGCTCGCGGCCCCGGCTTGTCTCCTGTTCTCGGGCGTCCTGGGCGCCGCCGCCGGCCGGAGCGCGGAGCCGCTCGACCAGTCCGCGATCTTCGAGTTCCTCGTCGGCTCGGCCGGCGCCCTCAGGGGCGTCGTGACGACGGCCGCCGTTGCCGCCGTCCTGTCCGCCCTCCTCTCGATCTTTCTCCATGGGGGGATCCTTCACACGCTCGTCGGGGGTGGGACGGGCGAGCGGCCCGGGCCGTCGTTCTTCGCGGGAGGGGCGAGGTTCTACGGACGATTCCTCCGGCTCGCCGTCTATTCGGTGGTCCTTTGGATCCCCGCCCTGGCCCTGTTCATCTCCGTCCACTTCCTGGCGACGGGGATCATGGGGGATTCGACGAACGAGCGGCTCGGCTTCGCCCTGACGGTCTTTCGCGTCGTCCTGGCCGTTTTCCTGACCTTTTTCATCAGGATGATCCTGGATTACGCGAGGATCAGGATCGTCCGCGAGGACACGAACCGGGTCTACGACGCCCTCGCCGGGGCCGTCCGGTTCGTCTTCGGCCGCCTCGGCGGAACGCTCCTGCTGTATTACCTGCTGGGGGCCACAGGCGGGGCGATGCTGGCGGTCTATCTTGTCCTGGACCGGGTCCTCCCGGGGACCTCCATGGGGGCGATCGTATCGGGGTTCCTGCTGACCCAGCTCTTCATCGCCGGCAGGGGCTGGCTGAAGATCGCGTTCCAGGCGGCGGAATTGAAGCTCAGCTCAGGAGCCTGAGTGCTTGAGGGCGTCGGCGGCGGCCTTGGCGAAGCCTTCCGAGACCGTCGGGTGGTTGAACACCATGCCCGCGATGTCCTCCGCCCGCGCTCCCGACCTGACGGCCAGCGCGGCGAAATGGATGATCTCCGAGGCGTCCGCGCCGACGATGTGGGCGCCGATGAGCTTCCCGGACGCGCGCTCGAAGATGAGCTTGAAGAGTCCCAGGACGTTCCCGTCGAGGCAGGAGCGGACGAGATCGCTGTACCCGCACCGGCCGATGACGACGTCGATCCCCGCGGCCGCGGCCCCCTCCTCCGTGATGCCGACGGAACCGATCTCGGGGTCCGTGTAGATCCCCCAGGGGGCGCACGAGTAATCCATCCGGCCCGGTGCTCCCAGGGCGTTCCCGGCGGCGATCCGGGCCTCGACGACGGCCAGGGACGAGAGCATGATCTTCGAGAGGACGTCGCCCGCGGCGTAGATTCCGGCCGCCGAGGTCGCCATGCGGTCGTCGACCAGGACCTCCCCGCGGCGTCCGGTCGTGACCCCCGCCGCGGCGAGGTTCAGCGCCTCCGTGTTCGGCCGGCGCCCGACGCCGATCATGACCCTGTCGGCCTCGACGGTGTCCCCGTTCGAGAGGAAGGCCCGGGCCCGGCCGCCCTCCTCGACGATGCGCTCGAGGCCGGTCCCGGGGACCAGGCGGATCCCTTTCTTCTTGAACTCCCGGGTGATGAGCGCGGCGACGTCGTGGTCCTGTCCCCAGAGGGCCCGGTCCATCTTCTCGACCAGGACGACCTCGGAGCCCAGCGACCGGAAGATGAACGCCATCTCACAGCCGATGACGCCGGCTCCGACGATCAGGAACCGGGCCGGGACGGCGTCGAGGACCGTCAGGTCGTCGGGCGACAGGATGGTCTTCCCGTTGAATTCGAGCCCGGGGATCTCGATCGGCCTCGACCCGGCGGCGATGACGATCTTCGGCGCCCTTTTCTCCGCAACGGAGCCGTCGGGGAGCCTGACCTCGAGGACCCCGGGCCCCGTGAACGAGGCCATGCCGGTCAGGGTCTCGATGCCGTTCTTGCGGATGAGGGTCGCCAGGATGCCGACCTCGCAAAGGGTCGTCTTGTGCCGGCTGTCGAGGACGGCCTTGTAATCGACCGGGGCGTTCTCGTCGACCATGATCCCGTAGCGGCGGCCCTTCTTCAGGTTCTCCAGAAAATGGGCCGCGTTGCTCAGGGTCTTGCTGGGCAGGGTCCCGGTCCGGACACAGCCCCCGCCGAGCTCGGGCTCGCGGTTGATCATCAGGACCCTGGCTCCGAGGGCGGAGCCCCGGAGGGCGGCCGAGATGCCGGCCTCGCCGCCGCCGATGACGATCAGATCGTATCCGTTCATGGCGAATTCATACCACAACGCCGGGGTTTTCGGAAGCCCCGGGGGGAAGGCTCGCTCAGCGGAGGGGAGCCGGATCCCGGAGCCAGCCCAGGAGCTCCCGCGTGTTGACCAGCCGGACCTCGGGCTTCGCCAGGGCGTACGCGAAGAAAGCCTCGAGGGCCGCGCGGCGCTCCGCCACGTTCGGGCCGCCGCCCCGCGTCCCCCCGGGCTCGGTATAGAGCTCGCTGTGGATCCCCACCGTCATCGGACAACGGCTCCCCGCGAGGTGCCGGTCGAGGCTGTACTTCAATGTCGCCGTGAATTCGGCGGGCGTCATTTCGAATTCGTTCCAAAGGTTCCAGTCCATCCCGGTGATCTCGCCGTTCGCCGCGTCGAAATAATCGTTGACCTTCCTCAGCCGCTCCCGAAATCCCGCGGGAACGCCGTAGCGCGCGCACGCGTCGTCGGGAGGGGCGATGAAGTTATAAAGAGGGACCTCCCACAGCCCCCGGTATCGGCTGATGGGCGGCTTGTTGCGGGGGCGGCCGCGGTCCAGGAGGTAGGGCCACGGGAAATCGCCGTCCGGCCCGCCGACGCCCTCCTCGATGGAGGAGTCGTAGACGAAGCCCTTCCGATGCGCCGCGGCCATGCCGTTGTCGCTCGGCTCTATGAAAGGCGCCCGGAAGCCGAGGAGGTCCGCCCGGGACACGCCCAGGCCCGAGGCGGGATTGGGATGCTCGGGAGTCTCTTCGGGGTCCCAGGGGCGCGTCAGGAGGTCGACGCACTTGTCGATCTCCGCCTCCCATTGCCCGACGGTGAAGGGGCGGCCGTGAGGGTGGGAATGGGTGTGGACGCCGACCTCGTGTCCCGCGTCGACGGCCGCTTTCCAGGCCCGCTTGACGTAAACGGGGTTCTCCTTGCCCTCGGAGGTGATGTAGTAGGTGTTGACGAAGAACGAATAATGAAGCGGCGAGCCGTCGAACGTCCGCGCGTCGCCTCTTCCGGCCGGGTTTCGGCGGGAGGCGAAGAGCCGGGTCACGTAATCCAGCCCGCCGCTCGAGCCCGAGCCGGGCAGTCCGGAATAGCCGTTATCGTCGGAAGCGAAGACGACGAATTGCGGGACCTCGCGCCCCGCGAGGGCGGGCGGCGGCCCTCCCTGTTTCGCGGGGACGGGGCCGCGGGCCGGCCGCGGTCCCGCGCACGAGGCGACTGTGGCGAGGACGATCAGACCGAGCGCCGGGAATATGTCGCGTCCCTTCATGATGATCTCTCCCGTTCCGGACCCGGATATAGAGCCCTGTCTACAGGACGGCCTTCAGGCTTTCGTTGACGTTCTCCAGGTCGACCATGTTGACGGGGGATTGGATATAGGATTCCACCTTCTCTTCCTTGATCATGCTCCGGATCACGGTCCGCATCAGGATCTTGCCGATCTCGACGGGATTCGTGTTCAGGGTGGCGGTCAAATGCCCTTTCCTGACGGATTCGAGGGCGTTCCGGCTGCCGTCGGTCCCGACGGCGAGGACCGTCCCGGCCTTGCCGGCCTCGAGGACGGCGTCCATCGCGCCCAGGGCCATTTCGTCGTTCTCCCCCCAGATGGCGTCGATGTCCGGGAAGCGGGCGAGCAGGTCCGAGGCGATCTCCCTCGCCTTTTCCCGCGTCCATTCGCCGCACGGCCGGTCGATGATCTCGAGCCCGGAGCCCTTCAGTGTCGTGACGACCCCTTCCTTCATCTCCAGCGACGCCGCGTCCGGCAGACCTTCGATGAGGGCCACGCGGCCCCGGTTCCTCAGGAAGCGGGCGATGTACCCGGCGACGATGTTCCCGGCCTCGCGGTGATTGAAACCGACACTGCAAACGATCCGGGCCCCGTTCCTCATCGGCGGGGTGTTGAAGAGGAACACGGGGATCCCCGCCCTGCCGAATTTGGCGATCTGCCGTTCGAGGTCGACCCCGGCCATCGCCGAGATCCCGACGGCGTCCATCCCCTTGTCGACGAGGGACTTCGTGATCCGGGCGTGTTCCGCGTCGCCGGCATCCTTGTCGTAAACGGCGACCTCGAGCTCGATGTTCCCGACGTCCTTGATGACCTCCCGGACGCCCCTGAGGATATAGGGGTAGAACGGACTGACCGTGACGGTCGGCCGGCAGAAGGCGAAGCGCACGGCGCTCTCCGTCATGGACAGGGCGGTGCAGACGCGGTTCTTCCCCTCTCCCTTGGCCAGGTAGAGGGCCTGGTCGGCGCTCTTGATGAGCCGCGACCGGATCCTCGTGTTCTCGGGATAGGAGGCGACCCCGGCGCTGATCGTGATCCGCGGCCCGGAGCGCCCGCCCGGGAAATCGTGCCCGGCCACCTCTTTCCGGATGCGCTCCAGGAGCGAAACGGCCTGGCTCCGGCCGGCGTATGGGAGGATCATGATGAACTCGTCCCCGCCGTACCTCGCGGCGATGTCGTAAGCCCGCTTGTTCCTGGTGATGATGGCGGCAAGCTCGGCCAGGACGAGATCCCCCTTCGGGTGGCCGAAGGCGTCGTTGTACTGCTTGAAGTGATCGATGTCGATCATGGCGATCGACGCGGGGTACTTGAACCGCTCCGCCTTCTGGAGCTCCCGGCCCATCGAATCCCGGAAGTACCTGTAGTTATAAAGGCCGGTCAGGCCGTCGATGGAGGCGAGGTCGGCCAGCGTCCGGGCCCGCTTTTCCAGGGAGGCCCTGGTCACGAGCGCGATGGCCACACGGCAGGCGGGAACGAACGTTGCGAGCTGTCTTTGGGAGAAGCGCGGAAGGGTCTTGTAGTGGAAGACGACGACGCCCGCGTTCCGCCCCTCCCGGCAGGCCGTCAGGGCCATGGCCCGGAAGCCTTTCCCGGCGAGGGGCGCGAGTTCCGGCTCCTCGCCAAGGTTCCGGACGATGACGGGGCCGCCTCTCTTGATAAGAGCGGCCCAGGCCCGCCCGTCGGCGGAGAACCGTTTCCAGGCGGCGCTCCGGGCCCTCCTGTCCTTGAGGGCGGGGGAGGACACGACCCGGGCCCCCGTTCCGGTCGTCACCCGGACGGAGATCCACGGCGTGCCGGACAGGGATTCCAGGAGGGAGAACGCGCCTTGGCTGATGGTGTTCATGCCGGGAGCCCCGATTATGCCTCCGCGCGGCGGGGATGTCAATGAGCCCCCGCCGCGCCCGGGCTTGCCTTTTCGGGCCCCTTTTGGTACAAATATCCTTCGCCTTTCAAGGGTCAGGCAACAGGGCCGGAAGGCAATGATAGGGCAATCATAAGGAGTTCTCCATGAAAAAGACAAGTGTTCTCAGAAAGGCCATCATGGAGCGGCGGGCGGTCGTCGTCCCCGGCTGTCATGACGCCATGAGCGCCAAGGTCATCGAGAAATGCGGCTTCGAAGCCATCCAGATCTCCGGCTACGGTCTGGCCGGGGCGTTCCTCGGGAAGCCCGACGTCGGGCTCCTCCGGATGAAGGACGTCCTCGACCTCTCCTGGAACGTCGCCCAGGCGGTCGGGATCCCGGTCATGGCCGACATGGATACGGGCGGCGGGAACGCCGTCAACGCCGCCTGGATCACCGAGCGGGTCATCGCCATGGGCCTGGCCGGCATGAATATCGAGGACCAGGTCTTCCCCAAGCGCTGCGGCCACATGGCCGGCAAGGAAGTCATCCCCGCCGAGGAGATGGCCGGCAAGATCCGGGCCTGCGCCGCGGTCCGGGACCGCCTGGACAAGGATTTCATCATCAACGCCCGGACCGACGTCTTCGCCGGCTGCGGGCATCGATGAGGCCGATCCGCCGGTGCAACATCTACCTCGAGGCCGGGGCCGACCTGGCCTTCATCGACGGCATCCGGTCCCGGGCCGACATCGAGAAGGCGCTCAAGGGGATCAAGGGGCCGCTGTCGGTCAACCTCATGGACGCCGTCTCCGGGATGAAGACCGAGCTCATCCCCATCCCCCAGCTCGCGAAGATGGGCGTGGGGCGCGTCTCCATCCCCGTGGCCTCCATCATGGTCGCCCAGAAGGCCCTGATGGACTTCTTCACGGCCCTCAAGGCGTCCCCGACCGGCAACCTGCCCGGCCAGACCCAGTGGGTGGCTTCCTTCGAGGAATACACGGATTTCGTCGGCCTCAAGGAATACCGGGCCATGGAGAACGAATATCTCCCCAAGGCCCGGATCGAGGACAAGTACAAGGGGACGAAGAAGATCGTCGGCTGAGCGGATTCCGAGCCGCCGAGCCGCGGCTTGCGACGGACTCGGACGAACGGAGGTATCGATATGGGCATGACGATGGTCGAAAAGATCCTGGCCCGGGCGGACGCACCGGCCGGCGGTCACGGGCGGGCGAGGTGGTCGAGCCGGAGGTGGGCCTGGCCATGTCCCACGAGAACGCGGCGCTGGTCATCAACCAGTTCCGGGAGATCTACAAGGGCACGGGCCGGGAGGCGAAGGTCTGGGATCCTTCGAGGATCGCCATCATCTTCGACCACAGGATTCCCGCCGAAAGCTCGAAGACGGCGACCAACCAGAAGCGGATCCGGGAGTTCGTCGCGCGAACAGGGCATCACGAAGTTCCACGACATCCGGGGCGACGAAGGCGGCATCTGCCACCAGATCCTCCCGGAGAACGGCTATGTCCTTCCGGGGGCGGTCGTCGTCGGCACCGACAGCCACACGACGAGCCACGGCGCCCTGGGCGCGTTCGCCTTCGGCATCGGCGCGACCGAGATGGCCTCGGTCTGGGCCCTGGGCACGGTCCTCAACGTCGAGGTCCCGAAGACCATCAAGGTCGTCGCGAAGGGCCGGTTCCCGAAATTCGTCACGCCCAAGGACCTCATCCTTTATCTGATCGGCCGGATCTCGGCCGAGGGGGCGAACTTCAAGGTTCTCGAATACCACGGCCCGGCCTTCGCGGCGATGCCCACTTCGGGCCGCCTGACCGTCTGCAACATGTCCGTCGAGGCCGGGCGCGACCTCGGGGATCGTCCCCCCGGACGCGGAGACGCTGCGCTATCCTCAAGGAAGAGGCGAGGGTCAAGGGCAGGATCGAGGTGTTCGGCCCGGACTCCGGACGCGGCGTACGACCGGACGGTCACGATCGACGTCGCGAAGCTCGAGCCCCAGATCGCCTGTCCGCACACCGTGGACAACGTCAAGCCGGTCGGCAAGGTCGCCGGCATCAAGGTCGACCAGATCGTCATCGGCTCCTGCACCAACGGGCGCCTCGACGACCTGGCGGTGGCCGCGAAGATCCTCAAGGGAAAGAAGGTCGCCCGCGGGACGCGCATGCTCGTTTTCCCGGCCTCCTACCGCGGATCTTCAACCAGGCCCTCGAAGCCGGCTATGTGGCCGACCTCGTCAAGGCCGGCGCGGTGGTCATGAATCCCGGCTGCGGCCCCTGCCTCGGCGTCCATCAGGGCGCGCTGGGCGACGGCGAAGTCGCCCTGGCCACGACGAACCGGAACTTCAAGGGCCGGATGGGGAATCCCAACGCCGACGTCTACCTGGCTCCCCGGCCGTGGCCGCCGCCAGCGCGATCACGGGCGTCATCACCGACCCGCGGAAAGGAGGCAAGTGACATGGCCAAGGTCGTTCTGAAACTGGGCGACGACATCTCCACCGATATCATCTATCCCGGCCGCTACATGGCGACCGTCCTCCCGGCCGAAACGCCCGCAGTACGCCTTCGCCGACCTGACCGAATTCAACGCCGCGGCTCAAGGCGAAGCAGGTCCCGCCGGGGAGCGTCATCGTGGCCGGAAAGAACTTCGGCTGCGGGTCCTCGCGCGAGCAGGCGGCTTCGACCCTCAAGGGCCACGAGCTCGTCATCGTCGCGCGGAACTTCGCCCGCATCTTCCTCCAGAACTCGATCAACCTCGGGCTCCGGACCGTCGTCTGCCCCGAGATCGAGGCTTCGGAAGGGGACGAGCTCGAGATCGGCCCCGAAACCGGGTCGTCGAACCGGACGACCGGGCAAGAGCTTCGCGGTGACTGCCTCTGCCGAAGGCCCGCCAGGCCATCATCGACGCCGGCGGCCTCATCGCCTACACCCGCAAGCGGGTCGTTGAAAAGGCCTGATCGGGACCGGCGTCCCAGCATCGCCGGAGGCGTCGGTTCCCGATGAGCAACGCAGCGTTCCTTCTGGCGGCGCTGGCCTACACCCTCCTGGCCGCCGGCCTCGTCCTCATGAAGAAGGGGATAGGCTGGTTCGGGCGCCGGACCCCGCGGGACGCGGCCTGGAAGCGGGACCTCGGCATCTGGACGGCCGGGTTCTTCCTGTCCAACGCCTATATCGTTCCCGTCGCGCTCGCCCTGAGGGCGCTCCCCGCGCACGAGGTCGCCGCGTTCGCCGGGTTGGGCGTCGTCGTCATGGTCCTGCTGTCCCGGGCCTGGCTCGGCGAGAAGCTCCGCCGTTCCGACGCCGTTTACGGCGCGGCGATGGGGTTGGCCATCGCGATCCTGGGCTTGTCCGTAAGGACGGGGGCGGGCGGGGCGGGGAGCGCTTCCCGCCTGGCGATCGCCTCGGGCCTGCCGCTCCTGCTCGTCGCCGTCGCGGCTTATGGAAGGCTCCCCGGGCGGCGCCGGGCGGTCCTCCTGGCGGCGGTGTCCGGGATCTCCGCGGGGATGATCGTCGTGCTCATGAGAGTCCTCGTCCAGACCTTCGGGACCCGCGTCGGCGATTATTTCGGTTCGCCCTGGTTCTATCTCTACCTCGTCTTTTCCCTGCTGGCGTTCCTTTCCCTGCAGTTCGCCTACAGGCTCGACTCCCTCCTGCGGACGGGGCCGGTCCAGTACGCCGCGTCGATCCTGTACCCGTTCTTCTGTTCGGTTCTCGTCTTCGGGAATCCGATCCGGCCCGTCCAGGCCGCGTCGATCCTTGTCGTCGTCACGGCCGTCGTCGGGATCCTCCGGGGCCGCGGGGCCTGATCCCCCGCGGCCGGACCCGTTCCGGCGCCCCCTGGGGGAAGCGATCGAGCCGCCGTCTACGGACGCTCCTTCTCCGGCTTGCCGAACGCCTTCATGACGGTCGCCCGGATCTCCGGGACGACAGTGTTCGGGATCGTGAGCGCCAGGTTGTAGAGCCGGATCTTCCAGGCCCCGCCGATCCTTTCCAGCGCTCCGGAGCCGCGGCACGGCCAATAGGATACGGAGTCGAGGTCCTCGTCGAACCAGGCCGTGTTCCCGTCCGCGGACACGGAAACGCTGCGCCGGACCGCCCGGAACACCCACGCCGAGGTTTTTCGGAACGCGGGCGCGGCCCAGGCCTCGAACTCCTCTTTCGTCCAGCGCTCGGTCACGTCCGTTCCGAGGAAGACCGCGCCCGGCGCCATCGAATCGAAATAGGCCTTGGCGTCGGCGGTTGCCGCCGCCCGGTGCCAGGCGGTGAGAAGGGCGTCGATCTCGGCCCTGGCCGAAGCGTCGGGGGTTTGTGCGAGCGCGATGATCGCGGCCAGGAGCGCAAAGAGCACCATGAGGATGATCTTTTTCATCGGTCGTTACTCGCAGAAGATCCGGACCTTGTCCTTGCCGTCCTCGATGTCCACCGTCAGGTCGTCGAGCTGGGTCACGATCTGCTCGAGATCCTCGGGGGAGATCTTGTCCCAGTCGGCGTCGATGCCTTTTTCCTTCAAGGCGGACGCGACCTGGGTCCGGGCGTCCCTGGGGATGAACGCGGCCAGCTTCAGCCCGGCCCGGATGAGCTTCATCGGGACCCGGATATTGACCTTGTCCTTGCTATCGCTTCCGGGCCCGGGCTCGACCTGGACCCTCAGGTATCTGGACTTGCGGCCGCCCGCGCCTTGAGGCTCGTTTTCGGCGGTTTCTCCGGAAGAGACCGCTGCCAGGAGCTTTTCGGCGTCCGCGACGCCGATCTTCCCGTCCTTGAGCATTTCCAGGATCTTCGTTCTTTCTTCGTTCATGACAAACTCCTATTGAAGGATGATGGCGACTTCATTCGCGGCGTCCTCGACCTCGATCCGGAGCCCCGAAAGCAGGAACAGGACCGTGAACACCAGGGCATAGGATCGGAGGACCATTCCTCCGTAGCCGCCGAGCGACGCCAGGAGCGCCGCGACGAGGACGATAGGGAAGAGGGCGGCGAGCAGGAGGATCACCGGGATCAAGACCAGGATGATGGGGAACCACAGGCCGACGACCTTCCTCCCGTTCTTCCGGACCCGCAGGCGCACGAACAGGGGGATCATCGGGAGCCCCGCATTTTCCGAACGGCTTCATCGACGGAGATGCGGCCCAGGTCGAGCTCCTCGAGGACCTCGTTCCTGGAAGCCGGGGGGTTGATCTCGACGAATTCGAGAAGCTTCGAGATCGCGTTCAGGCGGTTCTTGACGGTCGGATAGCTGATCCCGAACTGCTGTTCCATTTCCTTGATGGACCCGTGGCTCCTCACGAACGCCGTGATGAACGTCTGGTCCTCCAGGGTCAACTGGGCCAGCGGGGGGAGGTCGAAGCTGCCTTCGACGGCAATGTCCTTGTCTTTGATCCTGACGCGTTCGACGGTCAGGGGGACGCCGCCGGTCAGCTTGGTCAGTTCCATCCAATCTTGGCTCATGTTCTTTCCTTGAGGTTCATATTCTCAATATATATAGGCTAATAAATAATAAAAGTCAAGAAATATATTAAGATAATTTATTAATATATAGATTAATATCAATTTAATTTGATTTATTGGCTTAAGAAGCCCGCGGGATCGGTCTCAAACCAGGTTCATGGCTTGAAGGCCCTGAGGTTTGACCGGAAATAGAGATGATATCCCCCCGGCGGCCCGGCAGGAGATCCAGGAAGAGGCTTGGGCCTGCCGTCGCCGCCGGGAGTGACGGCCCGTTACTTCCTGGCGATGAGGAGCGTCTTCGGGTCGAGACGGAGGCGGAGCTTGACCGGCTTCGTCAGGCCATGGGCCTTGATGAGCTCGAGCCGGATGTCCTCGCCCTCGTGACGCAGAGAGATGAGGACGTCGACCTCGTTGAGATAATCTTCGAGCCCCAGCGGGACGCCGTTCGCGTCGAACAGGGGGTCGTCTCCCTTGAGCGAGGCGCTCAACCAGACCTCGAGCCCGAGCCTTCCGGCGAACTCCTTGAACCTGCGGACGTCCTCCGGCGTGCCCTGGGCGAAGTCGAAGCCGTCGACGATGAGCGTGTCGGCCGCGAACTTCCCGTCGACGATCATCGCCCCGAGGCTTCGCAGGACCTGCTCGGTCCGCGCCCCGTCCTGATTGAAGTTCATGATGACCCGGTTCTTGACGATCTCGTCGTGGAACTCGGCCGCGGCCTTCATGCCTTTCTTGCGGGACAGCTCCTTGAGGATCTCCTCGTACCAGGTGATGATATGGTCCACCCGGCTGGCGTAGGAGACGTGGATGACGGGCTTTCCCTGGAGGAGCTTGTCCGTGGCGATGTGGACGAGACAGGCCGTCTTGCCGACGCCCTTGCGCGACGCCAGCAGACCGATGTTCCCGCGCCCCAGCCCGCCGTCGATGGACTTCTCCAGGCTGCGGATGGGACTTCTTTGGATGAGCTCGGCGTTGACCATGTTGCGGTGTCTCCTTCCCTTACTTCGACGCGTCCTTCTTCTTCTTCTCGTCGTGCTCGGCCATGAGCGCCTCGGCCACGTAGCCGGGAACCTTCCCGTACTTCAGGAACTCCATGGTGAACTCGGCCTTGCCCTGGGTCAGGGACCGGAGGACCGTGGAGTAGCCGAACATCTCGCTCAGGGGGACCTCGGCGTCCACCCGGGAGAACAACCCGTCCTCGACCGAGCTGACGATGACCCCCCGCCTCTGGTTGATGCTCCCGAAGACCGCCCCGGCGAACTCGGTCGGGCCCTCGACCGAGACCTTCATGACGGGCTCGAGGATCTGCGGCTTCGCCTTCATGTACACCTGCCGGAAGGCGCCCTGGGCGGCCGTCTGGAAGGCGATGTCCGAGGAGTCCACGGCGTGGGACTGGCCGTCCTTGAGGACGACCCGGACGCCGATGACCGGGAAGCCGATGAGCGCGCCCTTCTTCATCACCGCCCGGAATCCCTTTTCGCAGGAGGGGATGAACTCCTTGGGAATGCGCCCGCCCTTGACCTCGTTGACGAACTCGTAGACGCCCTTGGGGTTGGGCTCAATGGCGCCGGAGACCCGGCCGTACTGCCCGGAGCCGCCCGTCTGCTTCTTGTGCGTGTAGTCGAAATCCGCCTTCTGGCTGATGGCCTCGCGGTAGGCGACCTGGGGCTTGCCGGTCTGGACCTCGGCCCGGTATTCCCGCTTCATCCGCTCGAGGTAGACGTCGAGGTGGAGCTCCCCCATGCCCGAGATGATGGTCTCGTTGGATTCCGGGTCGACGTGGGACCGGAACGTCGGATCTTCCTTGGTGAACCGGTTGAGGGCCTTGGCCATGCGGTCGGCGGAGCTGTTGTCGGCCGGGCTGATGGCCAGCGAGATGACGGAGTCGGGAACGTAGATGGAGGTCAGGCTCAGGTTGAGGCCCGGGGAGACGATGGTGTCGCCCGAGGCGCAATCGACGCCGAACAGGGCGACGATGTCGCCGGCCCCGGCCTCCTGGATGTCCACCATGCTGTCGGCGTGCATCCGGACCAGGCGCCCGACTTTGAACCTCTGGCGGGAGCGGATGTTGGTGAGCTCCTCGCCCTTCCGGACGCTCCCCTGATAGATGCGGATGTAGGTCAGCTGGCCGTACGGCCCTTCCTCGAGCTTGAAGGCCAGGGCGACGGTCGGGGCCGCGGGGTCGGTGCGGAGCTCGATCTCGGCGTTGTCGGCGTCGAGGTCGATGGCGGTGTTCGTCACGTCCATGGGATTGGGGAGGTAGCGGACGACGCCGTCGAGGAGGGGCTGGATGCCCTTGTTCCTGTAGGCGGTCCCCATGAAGACCGGCGTCAGCTCCCGCGAGATGGTGCCGCGGCGGACGGCTTCGTGAATGAGCTCCTCGGTGGCCCGGTCCTCCAGGACCGCGCTCATCAGCTCGTCGGAGTACATGGAGGCGGCGTCGAGGAGCTCCTCCCGCCTCTTGGCGGACTCCTCGCGAAGCTCCTCGGGGATCTCCGCGACGCGGACGTCCTCGCCGTCGGGGCCGTCGAAGTAGAGGGCCTTCATCGTCACGAGGTCCACGACGCCCTTGTGGTCGCTCTCGACGCCGATGGGGACCTGCATCAGGACGGCGTTGTGGCCCAGCTTCTCGACGAGCTGGTCCTTGACCTTGTAAGGATTGGCGCCGGTCCGGTCGAGCTTGTTGATGAAGGCGATCCGGGGGACCTTGTAGCGCTTGAGCTGGCGGTCCACGGTGATCGTCTGGGACTGGACCCCGCCGACCGAGCAGAGGACCAGGACGGCCCCGTCGAGGACGCGGAGCGACCGCTCGACCTCGATGGTGAAGTCGACGTGGCCGGGCGTGTCGATGATGTTGATGGAGTGGTCCGCCCAGGTGACGTCGGTCGTGGCCGAGGCGATGGTGATGCCCCGCTCCCGCTCGAGGTCCATGGAGTCCATGGTCGCCCCCACGCCGTCCTTGCCCTTGACCTCGTGGATCTTGTGGATCTTCTTGCAATAGAAGAGGATCCTTTCCGTCAGCGTCGTCTTTCCCGAGTCGATATGGGCGCTGATCCCGATGTTGCGCATTCTGGAGATATCCGTGCTCATAGATATCAACACCTTTCCCGAAAATAATATGCGATCTGGCCTGACTAACTTGCCGTGATGAAGAAGGCGAGGTTACTTCAGAATCCCAATCCCGGTCCATTATAAGGAAATTTCCGCCGTTTTTCAAGGGCCAGGCCCGTTCCCGCCTCTTGCCCGGGCCGCGAAAATGGTGTAATCCTTTGGGGGCGCGGCGGCGGGTTCGCGCCCGATGACAGGCCTGAAAGGAGCGGAAGAGGATGAGCACCAACCGGAAAAGGATCGCGGGGGAGAGGATGGGCAGGCGGGGCTTCCTGAAAGCCGGCCTGGGCTACGGGCTGGTTTCCGCGTTCGGCATCCCGGCCTTCGGAGCCGCGGGCCGGGGCGCCCCCGCCTTGGCCCCGGAAACGGTCGAGGGCATCGCCGTGGCCTCCGGCCCCGATTACGGGAGGGGCGCCCTGAAGGCCGTCGAGCTCCTCGGGGGGATGGGGCGCTTCGTCCCCAAGGGGTCGAGCGTCGCCGTGCTCGCCAACGCCCAGAGCCGGCATCCCGGGACGTTCACGGGCCCCGAGGTCCTCCGGGCGGTCATCCGGATGGCGCGAGGCGCCGGGGCCGCCCGTGTCGACTGCCTGACCTGGCTCAACGAGAAGAACTGGAAGGATTCCGGGTTGGCCGCGGTCATCGAGGAGGAGGGGGCGACGCTCGTCCTCGTCCCCCGGGAGGACGAGAATTTCGAGCGGGTCCCGGTCCCCGCGGGAACGGCGCTCAAGGAGGCCTGGATCATGAAGGAAGCCCTCCGCCGCGACGTGCTCATCGACGTTCCCGTGACCAAGGACCACGCCGGGAACCGGTTCACGGGGTCGCTCAAGAACCTGATGGGATTGAACGCCCCGGCCTCCAACAGGGGGTTCCACAAGGAGAACTGGACCACGGACGCCTCGGCCATCGAACATCTCGACCGCTCCATCGCCGACCTGAACACGGTCGTCACCCCGGCCCTGTGCGTCGTGGACGCCACCGAGTTCATCGTGACCAACGGGCCTTTCGGGCCCGGCGAGCTCCGCAAGCCGGGGAAGGTCGTCGCCGGGACGGACAGGGTCGCCGTCGACGCGTATTGCGCGTCGCTCTGGGGGCTCAAGGCGAACGAGATCGGGACCATCCGGTACGCCCATGATCATGGGCTCGGCGAGATCGATCTGGCCAGGGTCCGTATCCGGGAGGCGGCGGTTTGAGGGACGCCGGGGGACGGGCGGCCGTCCTGGGGATCCTCTTTCTCGCGGCCGCCGCGGGACCGGCTCTGCCCGCGGGGGCCGCGGCCGACCGTCCGTCCCCCCTGGTGAGGTTTCTGCCCTCCCCGGAGGTCCTTGAGGGCTGGACGGTTACGGACGAGCCCCAGTCCTTTGAGGGGGACGACCTGTTCGCCTATATCGACGGCGGGGCCGAGATCTATCACGAATACGGCTTCTCCCGGGCCCTCGTCCAGGACTACCGGCGGGGGGAGGATTCGATCTCCCTGGAGATCTTCGAGATGCGGTCGCCCGCGGCGGCCTTTGGCGTATTCACCTTCAAGCGGGGCCCGGACGGAGAGGCCGTCGACATCGGCGCCGGCGCCAGCCTCGAAGGATATTACCTGAACTTCTGGAAAGGCCGCTTCCTCGTCACCCTGACGGGAACCAAAGCGTCGGAGGCGATGACCGCGGGCCTCCTCGCGGCGGCCCGTTCGGTCGCCGCCCGCATCGACAGCGCGGGGGAGAGGCCCTCCCTGGCGGAAGCGCTCCCCGGCGACGACCTCGTTCCGTCGAGCGTCAGGTATATCAAGGGTCCGCTCGGCTTCATGAACGTCTGCCCCTCCTTCCCGGGGAACATCGTCCCGTTCCGGGAGGGGATCAAGGGAGATTACGCCGACGGCTCCCTGCTTATCATCCTGGCCTACGGCTCGCCCGGCGAGGCCTGGGCGGCCTTGGGACGGGCCGAGACATCGTTCCGCATGAGCCCCGGTCATCGGAAGGTGGCGCGCGGCGGGGACAGGCTCCGCGTCGCCGGCGCGGGCGGCCGCCCCTTCGGGCTCGCCGCTCGCGGGAGCGCCCTCATCATCGTGATCGGGGCCGCTTCGCCGGATGCCGAGGCCGCGATCATGGATGCCGCGGCCGCAAAGATGGTCCCGGAAACCTGAGATCTCGTCCGGACCCGGCGGCCGCCTTTCGGGCCTCCGACCCCGCCCCGATCCGGGGCGAGGGCTAAGCCTTTTTCGCCAGCCGGCTGTGCTTCCGGCCGTAAAAGAAGAAAATGGCCAGCCCGATGACGAGCCAGATGAGGAACCGCTCCCAGGCCGTTTTCGGCAGGTTGGCCATCAGGAAGGCGCAGAGGAGCGCGCCCGCGGCCGGCAGGACCGGGAACAGGGGGACCCTGAAGGGCCGATGGATGTCCGGGCGGGAATATCGAAGGACGATGACCCCCGCGCAGACGATGATGAACGCGAAGAGGGTGCCGATGGAGCAGAGCTCGGCGACGACCCGGATGGGAAGGAGGGCCGAGGCGACGGCGACGATGAGCCCCGTGAGCATGGTCGTCACATGGGGGGTCTGGTACTTCTTGTGGACCTTGGCCAGGAACGGGGGCAGGAGGCCGTCCCGGGACATGGCGAAAAGGATGCGTGGCTGGCCGAGGAGAAGGACGAGGAGGACGCTCGTGATCCCCGCGATGGCCCCCAGGCTGACGATCATGGACGCCCAGGGCATGTTCAACTCGTTGAGGACGAGGGCCACGGGGTCGGGCACGCCCAGCTTCTGATAGGGGACGACGCCGGTAATGATGGCCGAGACGGACATGTAAAGGACGGTGGCCACGACGAGCGAGCCCATGATCCCGATGGGCATGTCCCGTTGGGGGTTGACGGCCTCTTCGGCGGCCGTCGATACGGCGTCGAAGCCGACGAAGGCCAGGAAGACGATGGCGGCGGCCGTCATCACCCCGCCGAAGCCGAAGGGCATGAACGGCTGCCAGTTGGCCGGCTTGATGTGCCAGACGGCGAGAACGATGAAGAAGACGATGACGGTGATCTTGACGATGACGATGATGAGGTTGACCCGGGAGCTCTCCTTGATGCCCCGGATGAGGAGGAACGTCAGGAGCCCGATGATGAAGATCGCCGGGATGTTCACGATGGCGCCCGTCGATACGAACCGGTGGAGCGTATCGCTCCAGTCGACCGGGGCGTTGACCGCGCCGGCGGGGAGGGCCATGCCCCAGGGCCGGAGGAGGTTGTTGAAGAGGTTCGCGAAGTAGGCCGACCAGCCGATCGAAACGAGGCAGGCGGCCACCATGTATTCGAGGATGAGGTCCCAGCCGATGATCCAGCCCGGAAGCTCTCCCAGCGTGGCGTAGCCGTAGGTATAGGCCGAGCCGGCGACCGGGATCATCGCCGCGAGCTCCGCGTAACAGAGGGCCGAGCAGGCGCAGGCGACGCCGGCGATGGCGAACGAGAGAATGATGCCGGGGCCCGCGTGCTTGGCGGCCTCGACGCCCGGGAGGACGAAGATGCCCACGCCGATGATACAGCCGATGCCCAGGGCGATGAGGTCCCAGACACGGAGGGTCTTCTTCAGGGAGCGGCCTTCCACCGCGGTGTCGGAAAGAAGCTCGCCGAGAGGTTTCGTTCGGAACAGGCTATTTCGCATCTCTATCCTCCGGTTGGGGAACGTTATACCACAAAAAATGGGGACAGGCCAGCTGGGGAGAGACAAGCGGGACTGGGGGGTGTTATAATCCCGGGCGATGCGCCGGGCATCGGCCGGGCGCGCGGAGGGTAACCTGCTCAAGCTCGATCTCATCCACACCGTCGCGTTCGCGGGAATCGTCCTCTTCCTCGGCTACGGGCTCCGCCGGCTCGTCAAGCCCCTGGCCCGCTACAACATCCCCGCGCCGGTCATCGGCGGCCTCCTCATCGCGCTCGCGACCCTCGTCGCCCGCAGGGCCGGAGCGACCCTTTTCACGTTCGATACGACCCTCCGCGATCCGCTGATGATCGCGTTCTTCACGACCATCGGATTCGGGGCCAGTTTCGGCCTCCTCAGGGTCGGCGGCCCGCAGGTCCTCCGGTTCTTCCTGGCCGCGACGGTCTTCGCCGTGCTCCAGAACGTCCTCGGCATCCTCATCGCCCTGCCTTTCGGGCTCCATCCCCTGTTCGGCGTTCTCGCCGGCTCGGTGACCCTGACCGGAGGGCCCGCGACGGGCCTGGCCTTCGCCCCTCTCTTCGAGAACGCCGGCGTTCCGGGCGCCGCGACCATCGCCGTGGCCGCGGCGATGTTCGGCATCACGACGAGCGGCCTCGTCGGCGGTCCGGTCAGCACGCTTATCATCGACCGGGCGGGCCTCGGGCGGGGCCGGCGCCGGGGAGCGGCGGCCGGGACGGAAACGGCCGAAGGGATCGTCGAGGAGGCGATGTCCGAGCCCCCCGCCGTGACCCCCGGGGACGAGGACAAGAGCGCCTACCTCCTGCTCAAGACCGCGGTCGTCGTCCTCGCCGCCATGTGGGCGGGCTCCTGGCTGAGCCGCCTGTTCGTCGAGATCGGCTTCACCCTCCCGGCCTATATCGGGGCGATGTTCTCGGCGGCCCTGCTGCGGAATTTCGACGATCTGACCGGGTGGATCGGGATCTCCCAGAGGACCGTCGACGACATCGGCCACGTGGCCCTCTCGCTGTTCCTCGTCATCGCCCTGATGACCCTGAAGCTCTGGGAGCTCGGGGGGCTCTTCCTCCCCCTCGTCGTCATCCTCGTCGCCCAGCTCGCCCTGGTCTGCGGGGCCTGTTTCTGGCCCATGTTCCGGCTGATGGGCCGGGACTACGATTCCGCGGTCATGGGCGGCGGCTTCATCGGGTTCATGATGGGGACAACGGCCAATGCCATGGCCGTGATGAAATCCCTCGTCGAGCGCTACGGACGGGCGCCGCGGGCCTTCCTCGTCGTTCCGATGGTCGGCGCGTTCTTCATCGACTTCACCAACGCCCTCATCATCACCGTGTTCCTCAATGTCTTCAAATAGAACGTCCGGGGATCCGGAAGCGCCCGATCGGGCGATCGGGTTCGGCCGCCTCGCGGTCGCGCCGGAGGAGAAGAAGCGGCTCGTCCGGGCCCTGTTCGACCCGATCGCCGCGACCTACGACCTGGCGGACAGCATCCTCAGCGCCGGCCTGGACGCCCGTTGGCGCAGGAAGGCGATCGCCCTTCTCGGGCTCCGCCCCGGCCAGCGGGTCCTCGACCTCTGCGGCGGCACCGCCGGCCTGGCCGTCCTCGCGGCCCGCGACACGGCCCCCGGCGGGCTCGCGCTCGTTTACGATTTCAACGCGGCCATGATGTCCGTCGGGCGGGCCCGGGCCGGGCGCATCCGCCGTCCGGGAAGGGTCTTCTTCGTCCGGGGCGACGCCGAGGAGCTCGGATCTCCCTCCCGTGCCTTCGACGCCGTGACCATCGGTTTCGGGCTCCGAAACCTGGCGCTCCCCGAACGGGGCCTCCGTGAGATGCTTCGCGTCCTGAAGCCCGGCGGGAAGCTGATGATCCTCGAGTTTTCGCTGCCGCGCCGCCGCCCCCTCCGCCGGCTCTATCATTTCTATTCGTTCAAAGCCATGCCCTTCCTGGCGGGCCTCATCTGCGGGGCGTCCGGCCCGTTCCGCTACCTGGCCGAGTCCATCAGCCTGTTCCCCCCGCCCGAAGAGGTCGCGTTCCTGATCGCCCGCGCGGGCTTTTCGCAGGTCTCGTTCCGCCGGCTCACGGACGGGATCGCCGTGATCTACCTGGCGCTGAAGCCCGAAGGCCCGGAGCGCCCCCCCGAACCCGGAAAGGAGTCGACATGAAGCCGAAGATCAGCCCGGGGATCGCGAACACGGCGGCCCATTGCCGTCACTACGCCATGTGCAAGATCGATTATCTGGGCACCGGATCGTGCGCGTCCGGGGCCGAAAAGGTCTTTGTCGCCTATTATCCGCAGGGTCGGATGGACCTGTGCCATGCCCTTGCCGAGGATCGCATCCCCTTGACCCCGGCCCTCGTGGACGTCGCCCGGGATTGCGACCTGTGCGGGGCCTGCGACCTCCAGTGCCACTTCGTCACCGGCCTGCGGCCCCTGGCCGTGATGAAGGCGCTCAAGGAGCATGTCGAGGCGCTCGTCGCGTCGGGCGTTCCGGTCGAGCCGGTTCCCGGGGACGAGACGCTGCGGCGCCTGCAAGCCGTCGTCGGCACCGCGTGGGCGACGAACGATCCCGCCGTCCTTCTGACCTACGCCGACGATCCGTTCCCGCTCGCCGGCCCGAAGATGCCCGCCTACGTGGTCCTTCCGGGGAGCCGGGACGAGGTCGCGGCCGTCGTCAAGCTGGCCGACGAGCTGGGACTGTCCTTCTCCATCCGCGGCAACGGCGGGAGCGTCTTCGGGTTCGTGTTCACCGACGGCATCGTCCTGGACATGAACCGGATGAAGGACATCGTCCTCGACGCGGAGAACTGGTGCGCCGCCGTCGGTCCGGGCGTAACCTCCTTCGAGCTTCAGAAGGAAGCCTTCCGCCGCGGCTTCCGGGTGAACGCCGCGGAGCCTGCCGCCACGGTCTGCGGCAACATCGTCTGCACGGGCACGTTCTCGACGTGGTCCAACGTCTACGGGACGGCCGCCGATAACTTCATCGACATGGAGTTCGTGGACCGGAAGGGGAACGTGTTCCGCGTCGGAGACAAGTCTGCCCCCAACGTCTTTGCCTTCGAGCACGCCGTCGTCCCGTCGCCTGGGATCTGCACCCGGGCCGTCGTCCGCCTCCATCCCGTGACCGACGACGAGGAGGGCGTCCTCGTGCCCTTCGCGGACCTCGGCGGGGCCGTGCGCCTGGCCGGCGAGCTGGGACGGCGCCGGATCGGGCTGGCCGTCGCGGTCCTGGGACGCCATTACATCGCGAACTTCCTGTCGCCCTCCGGGGCGCTGGCCGAGCGCCTCAAAGAGGAACTGCCCCGGGTCCTGGGCATGGAGTACGCCGTTTTCGCCGTCGGGGACGCCTATGCCCGGGATTCCATCCGGAAGATGGCCGGGACCGTCATCGACGCCGGCCTCCTGAAGACCCTCACCCTGGGTCTTCCCCGTCTGATGGACCCGGAGTGGCTCGAGCTCGTTCGCGGACTCGAAGGGGGGACCCGGCCGGTCGAGCTCCTCGTGCGGCCTGACCTGCGCCCCCTGCTCGAAGCCGCCCTCGATCCTTCTCCCGAGACCCTGGCCGGCGCCGTGGACGAGGACCTCCGGGGAGCCTACGCCCGGCTCTATGCCCGGCCCGAGATGACGGATATGGTCTGGCTGAACATGTTCCGGATCGTCAGCGCGCGGATGTCCCGGCGCAAGCACATGTTCGCCTTCCTCATCTACGTCCCGCTCGACGGAGGGGACGCCGTCGACAAGGTGATCTCCGGGTTCGCCCGGATCGCCGAAGCCCACGGCATCGACCACGATTTCGGCTTCCTGACGCCGATGGATCTCGGCAAGCGCGCCATCCTGGAGTACGATTATTACCTGGACCACACGAACGGCGGGGAAAAAGCGAAGATCGGGCGGGCCATGATCGAGATCGATCCCTGGCTGGACCACCTGGCCGAAACGACGAAGGGACTGATCTCGCTGAAGTACGTCTTCTCACAGGGATGCTCCCGCAAGGAAGCCTTCCTCTATAAGTGAGCCCGGCGGCAGGAGGCAGGAGATGAGCGGCTCGTGCGGCACCCCGGAGCGTAAAGCCCCCGACCGGCCATCACGCGTCCTTTTGACCGGAGGCACCGGCTTCCTCGGGAGCCACCTGGCGACGGCGCTCCTCGACAAGGGCTTTCGGGTCACCCTCCTCGCGCGCCCCCGGAACGGGACTTCTCCCGAGGCCCGGGTCAAGGGGCTTCTGGATTGGTTCGGGGTCGGCGACGAGCCGAGGACGCGGCTCCGGGTCGTCGAGGCCGATATCGCCCGCCCGGGGCTGGGGCTGGCGGCCGCCGACGCGGCCCGACTGGCCGCAGAGACCGACGAGATCGTCCATTGCGCTTCGGACACGTCCTTCGCCGAGCGCCGGCGGGCCGAGCTCGAGGCAGCGAACGTCGGAGGCCTCGGGAACGTCCTGGAACTGGCCGCGGCGTCCCGGACGTCGTTCCTCCACCTGATCAGCACCGCCTATGTCGCCGGAAGGACCAGGGGATTCTGCCCCGAGGCCCCTGTCAGCCCCGCGGCGTTCTTCAACGCCTATGAGGAGACCAAGTGCCGGGCCGAGGCGATCGCCCGGGCGAGGTGCCGGGAGGCGGGGATCCGCCTGAACGTCTTCCGGCCCTCGGTCGTCTGCGGCGACTCGCGGACGGGACGGAGCCTTCTGTTCAACGCGGTTTATTACCCCGTCCGGACGGCGCTCTTCCTCAGGGACGTGTTCACGAAGGACCTCCGGGAGAGAGGGGGAAGCGGGCCGCGGCGATGGGCGTGTCCCTCGACGATGACGGCTCGGTCCGCCTGCCTCTCCGCATCGGGGTCGGGGAAGGGGAGGGGGTCAACATCGTCCCTGTGGACCATTTCACGGCGGCCTTTCTGGCCCTCATGGAGGCCGACGGCGCCGGCGGGACCTACCATATCGTCAACGGCCGCCTCAAGCCGATCGGGGAACTGGTCGCCCATGCGACCGAGATGTTCGGGCTCCGCGGGGTCGAGGCCCGCCCGGCGGCCGAGCTTGACGGCGCGCCGCGGGGCGCCCTCGAATCCCTCTACGACGGCTATCTCGAAGCCTATGGCCCGTACATGCGCGATACGCGGGTCTTCGGGACCGAGGTCTCCGGTCCCCTTCTCGCGGGCCGGGGCCTTTCGTGTCCGGAATTCGATCACGGCATCTTTACGAAATGCATGGCGTACGCGGTCGAAACGGCCTGGGGCGCACGGTCGCTTCCCGGGACCGCTGCCTGATCTCTCCGGGCCCCGTCACCTGAAACGCCGTCCCCTGAAACGCGCGACGGGGCGACTTGAAACCGGACAGGGTTTGATATAGAGTAGAACATCCCGTAGGTAGGATGACATGAAATTTCTGCTTCCCAAGGAACCCGCCTTTTACGAGAACTTTCAGCAGATGTCGGCCTGCCTGACCGACATCACGGCGATCTTCCTCGACTTCACCAAGGACTATAAGGATTTCGAGGGCTACTGGCTCCGGGCCAAGGAGGTCGAGCACAAGGCGGACACCATCGCCCACCGGGTCATCAACCTCCTCAACCAGAGCTTCATGACCCCCTTCGACCGCGAGGACATCTACCGCCTCGTTCACGAGCTCGACGACATCATCGACCTCTTCGAGAACACGATCCACAGCATTTACCTCTATGAGATGTCCGAGAAGAAGGACTTCATCAACGAGTTCGCCGGCTTCGCCTCCGAAGCGACCGTCAAGCTCAACGCGTTGATCAAGGAGTGCTTCGAGAAGCAGAAGTACACCGACCTGACCTGGCAGCTGATCTGCGACATCCACAACCTCGAGGACAAGGGTGACCTGGCCTATGAAAAGGGGCTCCGCAAGCTGTTCGCCGAGGAGGCCGACCCCATCAAGGTCATCAAGTGGAAGGACATCCTGTACACTCTCGAGCACATCATGGATGTCTACCAGAAGGTCAGCAACACGGTCGAGGGCATCGTCGTCAAGAGCGGCTGACGATGGAGAGCTGGAGCCTGGCGTTCATCGCCTTCATCATCTTTATCGCCCTCGCCTTCGATTTCACCAACGGCCTCCACGACGCCGCGAATTCGGTGGCGACGGTCGTCTCGACCCGCGTCCTCAGCCCCAAGCAGGCGGTCATCTGGGCGGCCTTCTTCAATTTCATCGCCTTCCTCATCTTCGGCACGGCGGTGGCCCACACCATCGGCACCGGGCTGATCGACATCTCGGTCGTCGACCCGTTCGTCATTTTCGCCGCTCTCATCGGCGCGATCTCCTGGAACCTCCTGACCTGGTACTGGGGCCTGCCGTCCAGCTCGTCGCACTCTCTCATCGGCGGCTATCTCGGGGCGGCCGTGGCCAAGGCGGGATTCGGTGTCGTCATCGTCTCGGGGTGGGTCAAGATCCTGGCCTTCATCGTGGTGGCGCCCGTCCTCGGCATGATCCTGGGGAACCTGCTCATGATCCTCACGACATGGCTGGTATACAAGAAGCCCCTCCGGGTCATCAACCTCTGGTCGCGACGGATGCAGCTCGTCTCGGCCGCTCTTTACAGCCTGGGGCACGGCGGCAACGACGCGCAGAAGACCATGGGCATCATCGCCAGCCTGATCTTCACGTCGGGCCACATGAAGGAGTTCCACATCCCGCTCTGGATCGTCCTTTCCGCCCATTCGGCCATCGCCCTCGGGACGATGACCGGCGGCTGGCGCATCGTCAAGACCATGGGCCAGAAGATCGTCAAGCTCCGGCCCATCGACGGCTTCTGCGCCGAGACGGCCTCGGCCGTCAGCATCTTCCTGGCCACCCACGCCGGCATCCCTGTCTCGACGACGCACGTCATCACGGGGGCCGTGACGGGCGTCGGAGCGGTCAAGAACGCCCACGCCGTCAAATGGCAGGTGACGTTGAAGATCGTTTGGGCCTGGATATTCACCATCCCCGCGGCCGCCCTGTGCGCCGCCCTGATCTATGAGATCTCCCAGCTATTCCGCTAGGCCCGTTCTCACCCCGCGAATCACCCCCCGCGAGGATGGTCAAGGGGAACAGAACCGGCATAATGGCGGCTGGAACCCATGAACATGCGCGCGAAGCGTAGAATCGGAAAAGAGACAACGCCCGCGGCGGGGGAGCCGGGGAGGAAGCCCGCCAAGCCGGAGAGCCTCCGGGCCGAATGCGCCCGGGCGAAAGCGGCCCTCCGCGACGCGGAGGAGAAGCTCTGCGCCCTGTCCGAATCCGCCCGGGACGTCACGGAGAGCCGCCGGAGGCTTTCAACCCTGATGGGCAACCTCCCGGGGATGGCCTACCGGTGCGCCAACGACCCTCAGTGGACCATGGAGTTCATCAGCGACGGGTGTCTGGAGCTCACGGGCTACCCTCCGGAGGACATCGTCGGCAACAGCGAGGTCTCCTTCGGGGACCTCATCCTCGAAGAGGATCGACAGTGTATCCGGGACGCCGTCGAGCTGGGCCTGGCCCACCGGAGGCCGTTCCAGATGGTCTATCGCATCCGGACCGCTTCTTCCGGCGTCAAGTGGGTCTGGGAAAAGGGCATGGGGATCTTCGGGGACGACGGCGGCCTCCAGGCCCTCGAAGGGTTCATCTCGGACATCACGGAGCGCAGGCGGGCCGAGGAGGCCCTCCGGACCTCGCTCGCGGAGAAGGAGGTCCTGCTCCGCGAGGTTCATCACAGGGTCAAGAACAACCTGCAGGTCGTCGTGAGCCTTCTCAATCTCCAGTCGCAGAACGTCCCCGACGAAAAGGCCCGCGAGATCTTCAAGGAGAGCCGGAACCGGATCCGCTCGATGGCCCTCGTCCACGAGAGGCTCTACCAATCGACCGATCTTTCCCGGATCGATTTTCCCGAGTACCTGCGGAGGCTGACGGCCCACCTCTTCCGCTCCTACGGGCTGGACGAGGGCCGTGTCGGCCTGGAGGTCGATGCCGGCGACGTCCGCCTGGACGTCAATACGGCCGTGCCCCTCGGGCTCATCGTCAACGAGCTCGTTTCCAACGCCATCAAGCACGCGTTCCCGGGCCGGGCGCGGGGGAACATCGCCGTCGGACTGGAGCGGTTGGACGGCGGAAGGTTCCGCCTCGTCGTCTCCGACGACGGGGCGGGATTCCCCGAAGGCGTCGATTTCCGAAAGACCGAGAGCCTCGGGATGCAGATCGTGACGATGCTCACCGAACAGCTCGACGGGGAGCTTCTCCTCGAACGCGCCGCCGGGACGACGTTCGTCCTGACCTTCGGCGAACTGAGATACAAGAGACGGGACTGAGCGCGCCCGAAGCGGCGATCAGGCCTCCGGGGATTCCAGGAGCCGGACGAGGTCCCTCGAGAACCGGGCCGCCTCCGCGCCGTCGATGACGCGGTGATCGAAGGACAGGCACAGAGGCAGGATGGTCCGGACGACGACCGCTCCGTTCACCGCCCGGACGCGTTCGCCGATCCTCATGGTCGCCAGGATGGCCGTCTCCGGGTAGTTGATGATCGGGGTGGCCGCGTCCCCGCCGATCGCCCCGACGTTGGTGATGGAGAACGTCCCCCCCTTGAGGTCGGCCAGGTCGAGCGTCCGCTTTCGGGCGGCGTCGGCCAGGCTCTGGATATCCCCGGCGATCTCGAAGACCGTCTTCATGTCGGCGGCCTTGATGACCGGCACGATCAGCCCGTCCGGCACGTCCACGGCGACGCCGATATTGTAGTATTTCTTGACGACGATCTCCTCGGCCTCGTCGTCGACCATGGCGTTGAGCATCGGGTGGAGCTTGAGGGCTTCGACGACGGCCCTGACGATGAACGGGAGATAGGTCAGCTTCAGCCCCTTCGCCTCGGCCTCGGGCTTCAGCTTCTTCCGGAGCGCGACGAGCCCCGCCGCGTCCGCCTCGTCGAAGTGCGTGACGTGGACGGCCTTCCGGATGGATTCGGTGAGCCGGCGGGCCGTTGCCCGGCGAATGCCCCGGAGCGGGATGCGGTCGAGGGCGCCGTAGAAATCGAACTTCGCCTTGATCCGGACCTCCGGCTTCTTCCCGGCCGTTTCCCTGGCCCCGCGGACGTCCTCTTCCGTGATGCGCCCGCCGGGCCCCGTCCCCGGTACGGACGCAGGGTCGACACCGAGCTCCCCGGCGAGCTTGCGGACCGCGGGGGTCGCCAGGATCACGCGGCCCGGGGAGGGCGCCGCGCCGGCCGCGGCGACGACAGGGACTCCCGGTGCGGCCGTCGCGGCGGCCGCGCCGGTCACGGCCTCGCCCTTCTCGCCGATGGTCACGAGGACCTGGCCGACCTTGACGATGTCCTTGGGCTTGAAGTGCAGCTTGAGGACTGTGCCGGCGAAGGGCGAGGGGATCTCGACGACGGCCTTGTCCGTCTCGATCTCGCCCAGAGCCTGATCGACCGCGACGCTGTCCCCTTCGGCGACGGCCCAGCGGACGACCTCGCCCTCGGTTATCCCTTCTCCGACGTCCGGGAACCTGAATTCTTTGGCCATGTTCAGAACTCCATCAGCCGGCGGGCGGCTCCCAATACCCTTTCCGGGTTCGGGTAATATTGGTCCTCGCTCTTCGGGAGCGGCGGCGTGATATCCCAGCCGGTGACCCTGAGGACCGGCGCCTTGAGGTTCAGCAGGGCCGTCTCGCCTATGAGCGCCGCGATCTCCGCTCCGAGGCCGCAGGTCCGCGGCGCTTCATGGACGATGATCGCCCGCCCCGTCTTCTTCACGGACCCGACGATGGTCTCCCGGTCCATCGGGCTCAAGGTCCTGAGGTCGAGGACCTCGGCGCTCCAGCCCTTCTCCGCGGCCAGAACGGCCGCCTTCTCCGCGACCGGGACCATCGCGCCCCACGCGACGACGGTCAGGTCCGTTCCCTCCCTGACGATCCGGGCCTTTCCCAGCGGCACCTCGTACGCCTCTTCGGGGATCTCCTGACGTCCGGCCCTGTAGAGGCGCGTCGGCTCGAGCAGGATGACGGGGTCGTCGCTCCGGACGGCGGCGGCCAGGAGCCCCTTGGCGTCGTGGGGCGTCGAGGGCACGGCGACGGTCAGCCCCGGGATATGGCAGAAGAGGGCCTCCGTGCTCTCGGAGTGGTGCTCGAGGGCCCGCACGCCGCCGCCATAGGGAGTCCGGATGACCAGGGGGACGGGGAACCTGCCCCGGGTCCTGTTCCTCAGCCGGGCGACGTGGGAGACGATCTGATTGAAGGCCGGATAGATGAATCCCATGAACTGGATCTCGACGATGGGCCGGAGACCCAGGGCCGTCATCCCGATGGCGACGCCCACGGCGGCCGATTCGGCCAGGGGCGTGTCGATGACCCGTTCCGCTCCGAACGTGTCGACGAGCCCGTCGGTCACCCGGAAGACCCCGCCGTCCTTCCCGACGTCCTCGCCCAGGATGACGACGCGCCCGTCGCGCTTCATCTCCAGGGCGAGGGCCTGGTTGATCGCCTGGGCCATGGTCGCGTTCATCGGGCGACCTCCCTCCCGGCGGCCCGGGCTTCGTCGAGCTGTTCCCGGAGGCCCGGCGGCATGGTCGCGTACGTGTGAACGAACAGGTCCTCGAGCGAGGCGGGCGGCATGGCCTCCGCTTCGGTGACGGCCTGCTCGACCGTCGCCGCGGCGGACTCCCGGACGCCGTTCTCGAACGCCTCGTCCCAGAGGCCCCGGGCCTTGAGGTGGACCTGGAACCGGCCGATGGGGTCCTTCTTCTCCCACGCGGCGACGTCGCCGCCGTCCCGGTATTTCGTGGCGTCGTCGGACGTCGTATGGTCGGCGAGCCTGTACGTGAAGGCTTCGATGAGCGTCGGCCCGCCCCCCGTCCGGGCCCGGTCGGCCGCTTCGCGGACGGCCGCGTAAACGGCCAGTACGTCGTTGCCGTCGACGAGGACGCCCGGGAATCCGTAAGCGACGGCCTTCTGAGCGATGGTCGCCGAGGCGGTCTGTCTCGAGCGCGGCACGGAGATGGCGAACTGATTGTCGTAGCAGAGGAAGACGTTGGGCGTCCTGAAGACCCCGGCATAGTTCAAGGCCTCGTGAAAATCGCCTTCGGACGTGGCGCCGTCGCCGAACGTCGTCACGACGGCCAGGGAGAGCTTCCGGATGTTGGCGGCCATGCCGGCGCCGACCGCCTGGGGGATCTGGGAGGCGACGGGGATGGCCAGCGGGAAGATGTTGAGGCCCTCGGGCGTGCGTAATCCCGCCTCGTGGCCCATCCAGTAGTGGTAATAAAGGGCGAGCGGGTAACCCAGGGCCAGGTACATCCCGAGGTCCCGGAAATAGGGGAAGAGCCAGTCATCCTTCCCCATGGCGAGCGCGGCGCCGATCTGACAGGCCTCGTGCCCGCGGCTCGGAGCATATGTGCCCATGCGGCCCTGCCGCTGGAGCTTGAACGCCTTGATGTCCGCGGCGCGCGTCGCGGCCATGAGCCCGTAGATCCGCTTGAGCTCCCCGTCCCCGAGTCCGGGGTCGAGGCCCTTCAGGGTCCCGCCCGCGTCGTCCATGACCCGCCACATCTCCCCCTTGATGGGATCGAACTTTTCGATCATGGAACCTCCCCTTATCTGGCCGCCCACTCCTTGAGCTTCTCGTATTCGATCTCGCCGCACAGGACCTCGCCCGTGCCGGGCTCGAAGAAGGTCGGGGTCCGGAGCTGGCCCCCGCACTTGGGGCCGATGACGGACCGGTACGAGCGCATGAGGTCGGCGTTCTTTTCGTTGTGCCAGACCTCGAGCTTTTCGACCTCGACGCCGGTCTCCTTCTCGAGCCTCTCGATGAGGGGCATCATCCGCGTGCAGTGGGGGCATTCCCTTCCGTGGAACATCAGGAACTTCTTCATGGCTTCCTCCTGACGAACAGGCCGCACCAGCACTCGCCGTCCTCGCGGCCCTGATAGGTTTCGTGGACCAGGAAATTGCAGGGGCAGACGAGCTTGAGGTCCTCGTCGAAATCCTTGGTGGCCAGCCGGCAGGGGCAGTACTTGAGGCCGTGGTTGCTCTCGTTGTTGAAGATCCCCTCGAGGAGCATCCCGACCTTGGCCTGGTCCGGGTTGACCTGAAAATCGTTGGGGGCGGCGAACGCCTCGATGGCGGCCCGAAAGTCCGCCTTGGCGAACTCGACCGAAGTCGGGCTTCCGACCTTGCGGGCCTCCTCGGAGGTGACCTCGACATAGGCGTTCCGCACCTTGCATGTCGGGCAGATCTCGGGGGGGCGGTACCCGTAGTGAATGTCGTTGCAGACGAAGCACCGCCAGTATCGTTTCATCGTGCCCCTCCCTCCGGTCCGCGGCGTTTGCGCATCGGATTCACTTTTGTGCCCCCATTCTAGTGGTCCGGGGAAAACCTGTCAATGACATATGGGAATCGTGAGACGGGCGGGACAAGCGGGATCGGAGGCCTTGTCTTGGACAAGGTCCCGTAGGATAATCAGGTCATGAACACCCTCGGATATGCGGTCCTCGTGGTCCTGGTGGCGGGCGTCGGCGTTCCGAAGGATACGCTCCCGCCGGTCGAAACCGTCAAAGCCGTCGATATCGCGCGGTACATGGGAAAGTGGTTCGAGATCGCCGCGTTCCCCCAGAGGTTCCAGAAGGGCTGTCATTGCACGACGGCGGAATACGAGCTCACGGCCAAAGGCACCGTCCGGGTCGTCAACACCTGCCGCCGGGGCGGGCCCGACGGCAAGGTCTCGAGGGCCAAGGCGAAAGGCTGGGTCGTTCCGGGGAGCGGCAACGCCAAGCTCAAAGTCCAGTTCTTCTGGCCGTTCAAGGGGAACTACTGGATCATCGACCTGGCCGGCGACTACAGCTATGCCGTCGTCGGGGACCCGACCCGCAAGTACCTCTGGATCCTTTCGCGGACGTCCCGGATGGACCCCGGGCTCTATGATGAGATCGTCGCGCGCACGGCCGCCCAGGGTTTCGACATGACCAAGCTCGTCAGGGCCGACCAGAGCTGTTTCTAAGGCCCGTTTTCGATCGGCGCTCTCCACGGACCCGTTCGCCGACGCGGGCCCGCCCCGAAAGGCGGGAGCGCGAAGCGCGAAGCGAGGCTCCGGAACGATCCCAGACACGCCCCGGCTTTTGATGTCAGGGAGCCGAAGATTTGACTCTTCTCCGGCACCTGTGATAATCAAGTTTCTTTAGGGAACCAAAGGAGGTCATCATGATCTGGTGGGTCTGCTTTCTGGTCATTCTCACGGCCTTATCCTACCTTCACGACACGGGCGTCCTCTCGTTCCTTCAGAACGCCCGGATCCCGTTCTTCCAGGCTTCGCTGTTGAGCTTCCTCATCCTCATCTGCGCGGCCGGCATCCTCCTCCGGATGCTCTGGAAGCGGAAGAAAGGGGAGAAGGAAGGACTTCGCGAAAGGATCGTCCGACTGGAGAAAGAGCTGGCGAATAAATAGTTTGCCGCCCGCTCCGTGAGTGTCGGCCGGATCCGCGGGCCGCGCTCCCTAGGCCCGCCGGGGCTCTTGTGGTACTCTGTTTCTCATGAGATCCTTAAGCCGTCGGCTGCCGGCCGGACTGATCCTTGCGATGGTCCTTCCCGTCTTCGCGGCGGGAGGGGAACAGGGTGCCCCCGACCGTTGGTTCACCATATCCCTCGGCGGAGCGAAGGTCGGGTTCTATCATCAGGCCGTCGGCCCGGACGAGGATGATCCCGCCCTCATCCGGACCGTCGACGAGATGTCGATCGTCCTGAACCGGCTCGGCAGCAAGGTGACCATGTCCTCGAATTCCGTATCCCTGGAGACGGGGAGGGGAGAGCTCCGAAGCCTCGTCTCCGAGCTGATGTTCTCCTCCCAGGTCCTCCGGACGGAGGTCCGGGTCGCCCCGGGAGAGATCGTCGTCACGACGTCTTCCGGGCAAAAGCCCTTCGTCAATAAGCGGACCTATTCCGGCGTTCTCCTCGGTCCCGAGGGCATCCGCTTCCTGTCGCGCGACCGGCTGGCCAAGCCGGATGATACGATCGCCTTCCAAACGTATTCGACCGAGGTCAACAAGGTCATGAGCGGGACCCGGACGGTCGCCGGCCGCGAGGCGCTCGACATCGGCGGGAAGCGCGTGCCCGTCCTCAAGGTCGTCGAGCGCTACGCCGAATATCCCGTCGAAAGCACGGTCTGGCTGGACAATGAAGGGGACCAGGTTCGGAGCACCGCGACCTCTCCTTTCGGCGAGATGTCCTTTGTCCTCGCCTCCAGGGAGGAGGCCCTCGACCAGTTCGGTGCGGGGCGCCTCCCCGAGGAACAATACGCGAGAACTCTGGTCCGGTCGAACGTCCGCCTGCCCCAGGCCCGGCTCATCGAATCCGTGACCCTCGCCGTCCGGCGCACGGAGCGCCCCGGCCCGGTCTGGCCGTCTCTCGCGGGCCCGGGCCAGACGGTCCTCGAGGAAACCCCGGGCAGGATCGTGCTCAGGATCGACAGCCCCCGCCGTCGCGGCCCCGGCGACGCGGTCGCGGACGCCGCCGACCTGAGGGCGAACATGTATCTCGACACGAGTGATGAGCTCGTCCGGAAGATGGTCAGGGAGGTTGTGGGCTCCGAGAAGGACCCGTTCCGCCAGGCCGTCCTCCTCAAGAACGGGACGGCGGCCCGCATGACCTTCGACCTCGGGATCGCCTTCGCTCCGTCCTCCGAGGTCATCCGGAACCTCCGCGGGACGTGCGCCGAGTACGCCATCCTGCTGGCGACCCTGGCCCGGGCCGCGGGCATCCCATCGCGCTATCTCATGGGTGTCGCCTATCTCAACGGGATGTGGGGAGGCCACGCCTGGACCGAGATGCTCATCGACGGGACCTGGGTCCCCATGGACGCCGCGGTCAACGGGCCCGGGGCCGCCGATGCCGCCCGCTTCTACTTCGCCCAATCCTCCCTGGACGCGGGCCCCGGCGACAGCCTGGCCGCGGCCCAGCAGTTATTCGGTTCCATCGACATGGACGTCCTCGAATACCGGTTGAACGGCAGGACCGTCCGCGTCGACCCCGGCGCCCCGCTCTACCGGGTCGAAGGGGACCGCTACATGAACGGCGGCCTCGGCCTGAGCGTGCGCGCCCCCGCCGGGTTCTCTTTTGCGGATATGGACAAGGTCTGGCCGGATAAAACGCTCGTGGCCCTGAAGTCCCCGGACGGGCGCTCGGTCCGCATCCTTCAGGAAGGCTGGCCTCCCGACAAGGACCCGAACGCCTGGATCGCGACCCTGCTCGATTCCCACGTCAAGGGCGGGAAGAGAGCGGCGGCCGTGATGCGGGGGTACGACGCCTCGCGGGCGGACGCAGGGGACAAGTCCGCCGTCGTTTTCCGGAACGGCGTGGACGTCTGGGTCGTCCTTGCCGAAGGCCGGAACCCTGCCGCCCTCCTGGACGTGGTCCTGGGCTCCTTGGCCGTCGAGCGGTACGACGGCCCGGTCGCCGGAGACTGAAGGAAGACCCTGGGCCGGGGTCCCCCCCCGCCTACTTCGTCTTCTTCGCCTCGAAAATGCCGTTGGGCTGGATGAATTCCATCGCGGTGACCGCGCCGTCGGGCCCTTCGACGAACCGGACGCCGATGATCCGCGCTTCCTTCAGGGCGAACTCGCCGCCGAGTTCGGGCACGAGCTCGGTCGCGGGCTGGCCGGGGGCCGACATGGCCAGGACGTTCCCCTTGACGCTGATGGTGAGGAGCTGGCCCATCATGTCGTAGGACCCGACGAACTTCTTCAGGTACCCCGGGTCGGAAAGCCGCGCTTCGGGCTTCTTCTTGAAGACGATCTCGTCGACCGCCGCGTCGAAGACGCCGGAAAGCGAAGCGACCCGGCCGTTGAGGTCGGTCCGGAACGTCAGCTTGAAGTCCGTGAAGGTCGGGTCTTCGGCCTTGAGGCCGTTGAACGTCTCGTAATGCCAGTGTTCGAGCGGGTTGGTCATGCCGTTGTACGTGAAGACGAGACGGTTCCCGACGAACTCGACCTTGAGGTCGCCGTATCCGGGGTTGGCGTAGTCGCCGGCGTATTCCGCCAGCGCATGGGCGGGTTTCGTTCCGGGCACTTTCCGCGTCCCCTTCTTTTCCTCGGCCTTCTTCACGGCCTCTTCGCCCTGGGCGATCGTCTTCGCGGCGTCGCCGATCCAGTCCCTGGCATCGAGCCCGAGGATGCGGTCGGCGGCCGTTCTTACGAGGAGCTCGGGCAGTCCGGTCCCGTTCATATTGGTCAGCGCGACGAAGGCCAGGCCGTCGTTCGGCAGGACGCTGACCATGGCCGAGAATCCGTCGATGTTCCCGCCGTGATGATAGCGCCGATGGCCGCGATAGACGTCGGTGAACCACCCCATCCCGTAAGCCGCGGTCAGGATATCGGGCGTCGCGGGCTCCACGCCGAGCAGCATGTGCGAGGCGTGCATGTCGGCCACGGTGGCCGTATTGACGAGCTGGGCCCCCCCGAATTTCCCGTTGTTGAGGTGGACGACGGCCCAGTTGGCCATCTCATTGACGGAGGCGTTGATCGCGCCGGCCGGGCCGACGGTCGTGATGTCCCGGAACGGGACCTTCTTGAACCCCTTCTCTTCGGAGACGTAGGGGAAGGCGAAATCGGCGTCCTTCTGCGACTCCAGGACCGAGAAGTTCGCCCGCTTCATGCCCAGGGGCTCGAAGACGAGCGAGCGGACCGCATCCTCCCACTTCTTTCCGGTCAGGGTCTCGAGCAGGTAGCCGGCGGTCAGGAACATCAGGTTGTTGTACTGGAACTTCTCGCGGAGGTCGGCCGAAGGCTGGAGGTAGGCCAGGCGGCGGACGAGCTCCTCCCGGGACGCCGTCAGGTTGTTGTACCAGACGAGGTCATGGCGGGGGAGGCCGGAGCGATGGGTGACGAGGTCGCGCACCGTCAGCCGCCCGCCCGCTTCCTTGTCGTACAGCCGGAACCAGGGAATGTAATCCCGCACCGGCTTGTCCCACTCGACCTTGCCCTCGTCGACGAGCTTGCCGAGGGCGAAGACGGTGAACGCCTTGGAGGAGGAGCCGATGGCGAAGATGGTGTCCGGCGTCACCGCCAGGCTCTTTTCGACGTCCTTGAGGCCGAATCCGCGGACATAGACGACCTTGTCGTCCTTGATGACGGCGATGGCGACGCCGGGGACCTTGAGGGCCTTGAGCCCTTCCTCGGCGACCTTGTCGAACCCTTCCAGCGCGGCCGCGGCCTTGGCCGCGGGATCGAGCGCCTCTTTCGCGGCGGTGAAGGGGAAGGACTGTCCGCCCTGGAGGAACTGGCCGGTGATCTTGAGCCCGTCCGGGGAGAATTCCCCCTTGAACGTCGGAGCGCCGGGGACGTCCTTGATGGCGAACGTCACCTTCGTCCCGTCGACGGCGATGCCCTCGAGGGGCAGGTTCCGGGCGTTCTGGAGGGGGATGGTGACGTCGCCCGTCCAGGCGTTGCCCGCGAACGCGAAATCGAGGTCGAAATCGAGCTTCATCCCGGGAAGCTCCATGGCCCCCGCCCAGTGCCCCGCAAGAGCGGGCGGCTCGGCGGCCAGGAGACCGGACGCCGATACGGCGGCCAGGATGAACAACGCGACGAAGACGGGGTTGGTGAACGTTCGCGATCTTTTCATGGGCAACTCCTCACATGGAAATCGGGCTCGGCCGCGTCGCTTTTTCGCGACCCGTGCGAGCCTCTGAACTTAGTACGGATAAGGGCGGCTGAAGGTTTATCGGACGGCGACCCGGCCGGCGTCGAGGTAAAGCGCCGCCGCCCCGAGGACGGCGATGTTCTCGATCTCCGAGACCTCGACCCTGATCTTGCGGACGGTGATGCCGTAGACGAAATCCTGCATGGCCCTCCACATCGCCTCCTTGAAGAACCCGTAGGACCGGCTGACCGAGCCGCCGAGGATGACGATCTCCGGGTCGGCCGCGTAGAGGATGGCCTTCATGGCCTGGCCGAGGTGGTTCCCGAACTCGGCGAACACGGCGAGCGCCTCCGGATCGCCCCGCCCGGCGCGCTCCGCGACCGCTTTGCCCGTCGTGCCGTGGACGTGCTGGAAGAACTGCCCGCACGCGTAATATTCGTAATTGTGCTCGAGGTAGGCGATCATGCCGAATTCGCCGGCCCCGCAGTTGGCCCCGGAGAAGAGCCGTCCGTTGGCGATGATACCGGCGCCGAGGCCCGTCCCGAGAATGAGCCCGACGAGGTTGTCGAAAGGCCTTCCCTTTCCGTAATACTTCTCCGCCGCCGCGAAGCAGTTGGCGTCGTTGTTGATATAGCAGGGAAGCCCGTATTTCCGCTCGAGGATGGCCTTGAGGGGGACCGCCTTCCAGGAGGGGATGTTCTGGACGTCGTAGACGACGCCTTCCTTGAGGTCGACGATGCTGGGTACGCCCACGCCGAGGCCGTCCAGGCCTTTCGAGACGAGCGGGTCGATGACCCTGTAAACGTCCTCGAGGACCTCCTCCTCGGTGCCGTCGCCCCGGATGGCCGCCGTCTCGACGCGGATGAGCCGGTCGTCCGCGACAAGCCCCGCCCGGACGTTGGTTCCGCCGAGGTCGACGCCGATGATGGACACGGCCCGCCCCCTCAGTTTCCGCCCGATGTCCGGGCCTCGGCCAACTTCCTTCTTTTGGTGAAGATGGTCTCGTTGGCGACGAGCGGCCTGGCCCAGATGCCGATGCTCAGGATATAGCCCAGGGTCAGATAGAGGAAGAACATTCCCTGGCGGAGGCCGAACGCATCCCCGAGGGCGCCGATGATCGGCGGCACGAGCGCCCCGCCGATGATGCCCGTGCAGAGGATGCCGGAGAAGGAGCCGTGGTGGCTCGAGACGGAGTTCAGGGCGAGCGAGAAGATGATGGGCCACATGACGGAGGCGGCGAAGCCCATGAGCGGGAACATGACCAGGGCCAGGGGCCCCGGCCCGAAGAAGGCCAGGGTGAGGAAGACGAGGGCCGCGACGGCGAACCCGATGAGGACCTTCCGGCTGTCGAAGAGCTTGAGGAGAACGAGGCCGAGGATGCCGCCGAGGGTCATCAGGAGCCAGAACAGGGCGACGCGCCCGGCGCCGACCGTCTGGGGATCGTAGCCGTGGTAGATCTTGAGGAACTTGGAGATCCAGAACGAGACCCCCTGCTCGGTCCCGACATAGGCGAAGATGCCCAGGAAATAGAGGAGGACGACCTTGTTCTTGAAGAGCTCCTTGTGGGTCGCCCAGGCGCCGGCCCGCTCCTCTTCCTTCTTGAGGACGGGCGGGAACCGGACAACGGCCATCACGCGACCATGGCGAGAAGGATGACGGCGAAGATCCAGTAAACGGAGAGCCAATGGAGGTTGGCCGGGACGAGCTTCGTCATCAAGCCGATGAGCGGCTTGGCCTCGCTTCCGGACTGGCCGAGGTTGCGGACGAAATAGGAATAGATGAACGGGCTGAGGAAGGAGGCGCCGCCGAAGATGAGCTGGGCCATGACGGAATTGAAGGCGTAATGCTCCTCGCCGCCCGAGACGCGGAGGAGGGGATTGATGGCGACCTGGAGGGCGGCCATGCCCGCCCCGATCAGGAAGAGCGAGAGCAGAAAGACGGGGTAGCTGGGAGACGAGAGAGATGAGCATGGCCCCGGCGAACGACAGGGCGAAGGCGGCGACCATGACCGGCTTCTCCCGGAACTTCTCAACGAAGCATGCCGGACGGGATGGACATGACGCCGTAGGCGATGAAGAAGGCGAAGGGGAGAAGGCCGACCAGCGCCAGGCTGAGGCCGAAGCTCTGGCCGACGTCCGGATTGATGGCGCCGATGACGTTGGTCACCAGCGAGATGACAAAGAAGGTCAGGAAGATCAGGGCGACCATCGCATAGTTTCTTTTCGGAGCGTCGTTCATCGTTCCCTCCTCCGTATCCTGACTGCGTTCCCGCTTAGTATAGGTCATTCGAGGGCTCAAGAAAAGTCCAGGCCCGGCCTTGACGCGCCCCCGGTGCTTGATACAATGAGGCCGGACGGAACCGGGAAAAGCATGAAAAGGATCGATACGGACCCTGTGAGCCGGCGCGGGTTCCTCCGCTGGGGGGCCCTCACCGGCGGCGCGGCCCTTGCCCGCCCCGTGCGGCGGGCGGCCGGCGCCGGGAGAGAGGACGGTCCGGTGCCGGCCGTTCCGGGTCCCGGGGAGCGCATGGTCCGGACCGGGTGCCCGTCGCACAACTGCGGCGGCCGGTGCCTGCTCCGCGTCTTCGTCAAGGACGGCGTCATCACCCGGATCGAGGGCGACGACCGTCCGGGCGACACGGTCGCCGACCCCCAGCTCAGGGCCTGTGTCCGGGGCCGGGCCTACCGGCACCGTCAATATCACCCCGACCGGTTGAAGTACCCCATGAAGCGCGTCGGTCCGAGGGGAGAGGGACGGTTCGAGCGGATCTCGTGGGACGAAGCCTCCGAACGGGTCGCCCGCGGAGATCGTCAGGGTCCGGGAGCGGTACGGCAACGCCGCGATCTTCGTGCCCTACGGCACGGGAGGCTACAGCCAGCTGACCGGGCGCCAGACCGCCCAGAGGCTCCTCAATGGCGTCGGAGGCTCCCTCGGATTCTACAACAGCTATTCCTGGGCCTGCATTTCGGCCGCGACGCCGACCGTCTACGGCACGGCCGATCACCGGGAACCAGCGGCAGGACTGGCTCAATACGAAGTACTTCCTGATGTGGGGCTGGAACCCGGCCGAGATGCGCGACGGGACGAACAGCGAGTATTTCGTACGGCTGGCCCGGGAGCGCGGCGCCCGGACCGTTTGCATCGACCCGCGCATGACGATGAGCGCCGTATCCCTCGCCGACGAATGGGTGCCCATCCGCCCGGGCACGGACACGGCCATGATGTCGGCCATGGCCCACGTCATGATCACCGAAGCGCCTCATCGACCGGGATTTCGTCCGCACCCATTGCGTCGGGTTCGACGCGACCCGGATGCCTCCGGGGTGCGAGACGGACGAAAGCTATGAGGACTACATCCTGGGGACGCGCGACGGCGTCGCCAAGACGCCGGACTGGGCCGAGCCGATCACCGGCGTTCCGCGGGCGACGATCGCCCGCATCGCCCGCGAATACGCGACGGCCAGGCCGGCGGTCCTCTACCAGGGCTACGGGATGCAGCGGCGGGCCTATGGGGAGCAGGTGGTCCGGGCCGGCTGTGTCCTGGCGGCGATCACCGGCAACGTCGGCGTCCCCGGCGGATGGGCGGGCGGCATCGCCCTCCAGGCGCCCGACGGCGGTCCCTCCTGGATCGTTTTCCCCGCGGGCGAGAATCCCGTCAAAGCCGCCATCCCGAGCTTCCTCTGGACCGAGGCCGTCGTCCGCGGCAAGGGAATGGGCGCCGACGACGGCGTCATCGGCGTCGATCGTCTCGATTCGGACATCAAGCTCATCTGGGCCGTGGCCAGCAACTGCCTCGTCAACCAGCACGCCAACATCAACCGGACGGTGCCGCTCCTCGCGGACGAGACGCGCGTCGAGTGCCTCATCGTCCAGGACAATTTCCTGACGCCGACAGGCCGGTTCGCCGATATCCTTCTTCCGGCCTGCACCCAGTTCGAGACCTGGGGCGTTGCGGACGGCTGGAAGTACGGGGACGAGGTCATCCTGATGCCGAAGGTCGTCGAGCCCTTGCGAATCGATGAGCGACTACGCCATCTGCGCCGCGGTCGCCGAAAAGCTCGGGCGTCCGCGAAGCCTACACCGAGGGCCGCGACGAGCGGGGCTGGGTCGCCTGGGCGCTCGACCATTATCGGCGGACGCGGTTCCCGGGCCTTCCGTCGCTCGACGAGCTCGAGGCCTCGAACGCCGGCGTGTATTCGGTGCCGGTGACGAGGCCCGCCGTGGCCTTCGAGGATTTCCGGAGGGACCCGGAGGAGCCATCCGCTCCCGACCCTTCCGGGAAGATCGAGATCTTCTCGAAGCGGCTCCGCGACCTCGGCAAGCCCGACGTCATCCCCGCGGTCCCGAAATATATCCGCGAATGGGAGAGCCCGTTCGGCCCGGAGGCGGCGACAATATCCCCTCCAGGCCGTCGGCCCCCACGTCCTGTCGCGGGTCCATTCGACCCACGACAACGTCGACTGGCTCAAGGAGGCCTTCCCGCAGAGGGTCTTCATCCATCCCGCGGATGCGTCGGCGCGCGGCCTCAAGGACGGCGATCCTGTCCGTGTCTTCAACGACCGGGGCGCCACCGTCCTGCCGTGCCGCGTGACGAACCGGATCATGCCCGGGGTTCTGGCCATTCCCCAGGGCGCCTGGTGGGAGCCGGACGCGGACGGCGTCGACCGGCGGGGCTCCATCAACGTCCTGACCTCGGAGCGCTGGACGCCTTTCGCTTTCGGCAACGCCCAGCACACGATCATGGTCCAGGCGGAGAAGGACGGGGGCGAAGAACGATGAGCGCGCCCGTCCGGTACGCCTTCTTCTTCGACTCGGGCTCCTGCTCGGGCTGCAAGGCCTGCCAGATGGCGTGCAAGGACAAGAACGACCTGGGGCCGGGGATCCTCTGGCGGAAGGTCTACGAGATCGTCGGGGGGTCCTGGCGGAACGAAGGCGGCCTCTGGGTGTCCGGCGTGCACGCCTATAACCTCTCCCTCGCCTGCAACCACTGCGACGATCCGGCCTGTCTGAAGGCCTGTCCGACGAGGGCCGTCTCCCGGCGGGCCGACGGGATCGTCCTCTTGGACGGCCGGAAATGCGTCGGCTGCCGCTATTGCGAGTGGTCCTGCCCCTACGGCGCCCCCCGATACGACGCCCGGCGCGGGATCATGACCAAGTGCGATCTGTGCGCGGACCTTGTCGACTCGGGCGGGCGTCCGTCCTGCGTCGCGGCCTGCCCGATGCGGGCGCTCGATTTCGGCCCGATCGAGGAACTTCGGGCGAAGTACGGCGGGACCGACTCGGTATTCCCCCTGCCCGGTCGCGTCGACGACGAGGCCCTCGCTTCTCATCCGCCCGCATCGGAGCGCGGCTCGGGCGGGGGAGGGACGATCCGGCGTCGCCAATGCCGAGGAGACCTGAAATGGCAAGGCGCGAATGGCCCCTCATCGCCTTCACGCTCCTGGCGCAGACCGGCGTCGGATTCTTCCTCGCATTCACCCTGCCCCTCGTTTTGGCGGGGGATCGCCCCGCCGCCCGGCCGGCGCTCCTGCGGTCCCTCGCGCTGGTCGTGACCTTCCTCGCGGCCGCCGCGGCTTTCTCCTTCTTTCATCTGGGGAATCCCTTCAACGCCTGGCGGACGCTGGGCAATCTCGGAGACTCCTGGCTGAGCCGGGAGATCCTGTTTCTGCTCCTGACGACGGGACTTGTGGGGGGCCTGTTCGTCCTGTCAGGGACGCGGGGCGGGAACCGGACGGTAGTTGTCGGGGTCGCCGTCGCGGCGTCGCTCGCCGGCGCGGCCCTCATCCTGAGCATGGCGAATATATACAGGCTCGAAGCCGTCCCTTCCTGGAACAACGCCATGACGGCCTTTTCCTTCTTCATGACGGCCGCCCTGGGCGGAACGCTGGGAGCTTCCGCGGCCCCGGCCCTCGGGATACTGAGGCCCGGCGAGGGCCCGCATCCTCTCTCCGGAGGGATGGCTCAGGCTGCTCTCGTCCTGGCCGTGGTCGACTTCGCCGTCGTGTTCCTGTTCGATCCGAATTACGGGGCGGCGAAAGCCGCCGGGGCCGGAGCGGCGGTCGTCCCGTTGCCGGGAGGGTATCATGCGGTCTTCTTTGGCCGTATCGCGCTGCTCGCCGTTGCGGGCCTGCTTATCGTCCTGATGTTGCTGCGGGGCGGGGCGGTCGTCACCGGGCCCGTTGTTTGGAGCCCGGCCGTGCTGGCCCTTTCCGCGGGCCTGGCTTCCGAGGGGCTGGGACGGGTGCTGTTCTACGCTCTTTTCCGGAAGGCGGGCCTGTAGCCGGCCGGATGCGGAGCGACGCGAGATAGGCCTCGTAATCCTCGGGCGTATTGAGGTTCCGGAGCCGGCTCTTCAACCCCAGCTTCACTTTGAGGGTCCGGGCCGACTCGATCAGGGGGAGCAGGGAATATTCCCCGGCGCGGAGGGACCCCTCCATCAGGGGAATGAGCCCTCTTGTATAAACGGCGAACAGAGGCTCCAGAAGCCCCTCCGGAGTGACCGGAACGGCGATGTCGTGACCTTCGGCCTTCCGGACGAGCGACGCCATGAGCTTCGTATCGACCTCGGGGATATCGCAGGCGAGGACGGCGCAGGTCTCGTTGCGGGCCGCCTTCAGTCCGGCCAGTATCCCGGCCATGGGCCCCTGGCCTTCGACATCATCGACGACGGTCCGGCGCCCGGGGAAGGTCCCGGCTTGGGCACGGGAAATAGAGACGAGGATCTCGTCGAAGAGTCCATCGACCTGGGCCAGAACGCTCCCGGCGAGGGTGCCGCCGGGAAGCGGCAGACGGGCCTTGTCGGTCCGCATGCGCAGGCTCCTGCCGCCCGCCAGGACGATCAGCGAGACCGGTCGGCCGCCGCATGCCAGCTTCATGGGGCTACAATACCAAATTTCCATCCCTTTTTCCGCTGCTTCTCCCTTCTCCGGGAAAGGGAAATCTATGTTTTGGCAATGTCGCCCCGAATTTGTTATCTTACGGATATGGACAGAAGGACGGGATTCGCGACGGCGGTCTCCGACCTTTATCCCGGGCTCGTCGAAAAGGCGCGGGATATCATCGAATCGTCCGAAAGGGAATACGAGAGGGGCCGCACCGGGAGGGACGGGGGATTCCTTTGGGAGCATACCGTCCACGTCGCGTCGCTGGCCCACGATCTCGCGACGGCCGAAGGCCTCGATCCCGTGCTCCCGGCCGTCGTTGCGCTCTTCCACGACGCGGGCAAGTTCCGCGGCGGGGAATACCATAAGGGTGAACGGCCCGAGGAGGAGGACGCCGCCGCATTGGCCGTTTCCGCCCTCGTGGACGCGGGAGCCCGCGCGTCCGATATCGCGAAGGTCCGGAACGCCCTCGGGGCCCTCTATGATGAGAAGGCCCGCCGGAACGCCCTGGCGGATGTCGTCCACGATGCCGACTTTCTGTCCAAGTTCGGCTATCTCGGCGTCGCCGGGTTCTTCCTGAAGTCCGCGCTCCGGGGGAAGAACCTCGTCGCCGCCGTCATGAGCTCCCTGAGCAAGGAGCTCACCTACGCGGAAGCCCTGCCCCGGAACATGCGGACGGCCTCGGGACGGAAAGCGGCCCTGAAAAGATCGAGAGAGAGCCTCCGGTTCTTCCGCGGCCTTCTCAAAGAGCTCGAGGAGACCCGGGGAACGCGCTTCCGCATCCGCAAGGCGGAAATTTCCGTTCCGGGGCGGAAGGGGAGGCCCGGGGGGACCGTCGACGTCCTCCTCGTCGTGCCGGGCTCCTGCGAAGCCTGCGGGAAACCGTGGCGCTACGAGCTGTCGGTCGTCCGGGGCCTCAAGTGCCGGACCCTCGAAGCGCGCCTCCGTTGCGGAGGCTGCGGCGACGCCTATACGATATCTTTCTGCCTGCCGGAAATAGGCCGGCGGGCCGGGCGAGGCTAGCGGGACAGGCCCCTATTCGCGCGCTCCGTCCTCCTCGTCGTACCCGTTGCGTTTCTTGTCCTTGCCGTTCACCGGATTCGCGTCCAGGGCCCACATGCCGCGGCCGTGGGTGGCGATGACGACGACGTTGTCCCTGGGGTGGACGACGATGTCGTGGACGTAGACGGTCGGCAGGCCGCTCCCGAGCGTTTCCCAGGACTTCCCGTTGTCCGTCGTCACGAAGACGCCGCCGTCGGTTCCGACGTAGAGGATAGCCCCGTTCACCGGATCCTCGCGGATGACGTTGACCGGCCCGAACGGGATCCCCTTCGAGATATCGACCCAGGTCTTCCCGAAGTCCTCGGACTTCCAGGCGTAGGGAGTGAAGTCGTCGTCGCGCTTGCCGTTCTGGGTCAGGTAGACGGTCCCGAGCTCGTGGGCCGAAGCGACGATCCGGCTGACCCACTTCCCGGCGGCGAGGCCGGTCGTGATCTCCTTCCAGGACTCGCTGTCCCGGCTCATCCAGGCCCTCCCGTCATCGGTCCCGGCGTAAACGAGGCCGTACTTGAGCGGGGACTCCGAAAGGGCGAAGAGCGTATGGTAGGGGATGTCTCCCGCCTCGGATGGCGTAAAGGCGGTCAGGTCCGGGCTGATGCGCTCCCACGTGTCGCCGCGGTCCAGGGACCTGAACACGTATTGCATGCCATGGTAGAGGATGTCCGGGTTGTGCGGGGAGAGGATGAACGGCGCCAGCCATTGGCCCCTCAGCCGCGGCTCGTTCTCGTAGGTGCGCGGCAGAAGGTCCTTGGTCGTCTCGTACCAGTTCCCGGCCTTCCGCAGGTCGGTCCGCGAGATCGTGCCGTAGAAGCCCGCCGAATAGACGATGTCCGGGTCCGTCGGGTCGATGGCGTGGTTCGAGCCCTCGCCCCCGGGCGCCTCCTCGAAGTCCACGGCGGGGATCTTGTCGCGGCCCTTGGAGAGGTCGACGGCGCCGCGGAAGCTCCCGTGGTCCTGCATGGACCCGTAGACGCGGAACGGGGCCGCCATATCGGCGTTGATGTTGAAGAACTGGCAGACGGGGATCTCGTTCTTGAAATAGCGCCAGTTGGCACCCTTGTCATAGGTGACGGCCAGCCCCTGGTCGAAACCCTTGATCATGTAGTTCGTGTTGTCGGGGTCGATCCACAGGGCGTGGTGGTCGACGCCGGGCCCCGGAACCCTCCGGAACGTCTTTCCGCCGTCGTTCGAGACGTTGAGCATCAGGCCCATGGTGTATACGGTGTCCGGGTCCACGGGATCGACCCGGACCTGGCCGAAGACCCAGCCGTAGGTGTTGGAGTGGCGCTCCATGAACTTTTTCTGCTCTTCCGTCTGCCCGCTTGTCTTCCGCCAGGTCCCGCCCCGGTCGTCCGAACGGTAGACGGTCGCTCCCTTGATGATGCCGCTCGAGGGCAGGCCGTAGGCGTTCGTCCGCTCGGAGGCGGAAGGCTCCCGGGCGATCTCGTAGTTGTCCACGAAAGCGTAGAGGACCTCGGGCTTCGCCAGGCAGAGGTCGATGCCGATCCGGCCCCGGAACCTCGCCTCGGGCAGGCCGATGTTGACGGGCGTCCATGTCGCTCCGCCGTCGGTCGTCCTGAAGATGCCGCTCCCGGAGGTCTCGGCGGAATTGCGGGGATCGTTCCATTTCCTGCGGACCCTCTGCCAGAACGAGGCGTAGAGGGTCTCCGGGGCGGCCGGGTCCATGACGAGATCGATGGCCCCCGATCTCTCGTCGACATAGAGGACCTTGTTCCAGGTCTTCCCGCCGTCGGTCGTCTTGTAAACGCCGCGGTCCGCGTTGTCCGTCCATTCGTTGCCGGACGCCGCGACGTAAACGACGTCGGGATCCTTCGGATGGATCACGATGCGCGGGATGGTGGCGGTCCTCTCGAGCCCGCACGAACGCCACGTCTTTCCCCCGTCGACGGACTTATAGACCCCGATGCCGGCCTGGGAGCTGCGGAAGATATTGGCCTCTCCGGTCCCGACCCAGACGATCCTCGGGTCCGACGGGGCCACGGCGACGTCGCCGACGGCGGCCGACGGCGCCTTGTCGAAAACGGGCGCCCAAGTCGTCCCCTCGTTCTCCGTTTTCCAGAGCCCGCCGGACGCCGCGGCGGCGTAAACGGCATAGTTCCTGCCCTTGGGGGCGACCACGGCGACATCGATGATCCGGCCGCTCACGTTCTTCGGGCCGATCCATTGCCATTTCAGGTCCTTGAACTTCGAGGACGCGAGCATCTTTCCCTGGAGCTCGAAGCCTTCGATGCGCAGGCGCGGGTCCGTGGACCGGACGGGCTTGGGCTTGGCGGACTGCCCGACGGCGCCCGCCAGGCCCAGGGCCGCGACGAGCGGCAGTATGGCGAAAGATCGATGACCGCGGAACACGGAACGTCTCATGGAAGCCTCCTTGTCGGAACCCGAAATGACAGTTTATGATGGGCGGCCGGTCAATGCAAGGTCATGGTATAATACCCGGTCATGAAGATCCGAAAGGTCCGCCCGGAGGACCGCGATCGCGTCAGGGCCTTCGCGCGCAAGCACGCCATGGATTACCCCGGAATGGAGCTCGACGAATTCCTCCTGGCCGAGGACGGCGGCCGTTTGGCGGGCATCGTCGCCCTCAAGAAGCATGCCGATTGCCTGGAGCTCTGCTCCCTCTGCGTCGACGAGGCCGAGCGGGGCACGGGCCTTGGCCGGCGCCTCGTCGAAGAGCTCTTCCTGATGGCCGGCGGCACCGTTCATCTGGCCACGATAATCCCGGGTTTCTTCGAGAAATGCGGCTTCGTGCGGACACTGGCCGTCCCCGGAGGCATGAAGAAGGACGCCGCGTGGTGCGAGGGGTGCGACAAGTCCCTCTGCACGGTCATGATCAGGGAATCCCGATGATCCCTCCAAGCTTCCCCGACCTCAAGCCTGTCGGCCTCGAGGACGGGCCGCTCATTCGGGACTTCCTCGCCCGTTTCCCGTCGGAAGCCTGCGAGATGACCTTCGCCAACATCTATATCTGGCGGGAATGCGAACGGCCGCGGTATGCCGTCCACAACGGCAACCTCTGCGTCCTCTGCGAGCCTCCGGGCGAGCCGCCGTATTTTCTCCAGCCGGTGGGCGGGACGGACCTTGCCGGGACCGTGGACGCGTGCCTGGACGTCATTCCCCGCCTGTCCCGCGTCCCCGAGGCGTTCGCGCTCGGATATCGCGCTTCCCACCGGATCGAGCCCGACCCGGACAATTTCGATTATGTCTATGCTTCGGAGGACCTGATCCAGCTGAAGGGGAAGAAATACGACGGGAAGCGCAACCGGATCCGAAAGTTCGAACGGACGACCGATTATCGCTATGCGAAGCTCGGTCCGGAAAACATCGACGGCTGTCGTGCTCTCCTCGAGGAGTGGTTCAACGGCAAGGTCCTGCTGGACGCGAACATCGGGGCGGAGAAGACGGCCATCCTCGCCGCCCTGAACGAGCTCGCCGGGCTTCGCCTCACCGGAGGCGTCGTCGAGGTCGGGGGAAAGGTCCAGGCGCTCTCGATCGGCGAGCCTCTCACCCCGGATACGGCCGTCATCCATATCGAGATCGCGAACCCGGCGTTCCCCGGGTTGGCCCAGTTCATCAACAGGGAGTTCGTCCGGAACGAATGGTCCGGATTCGCTTTCATCAATCGGGAACAGGACGTCGGCCACCCCGGCCTGCGCAGGGCCAAGGAATCCTACCACCCCCACCACATGGTGAAGAAATACACCATCACCCGATAAGCGCCCCGACCCTATGATTCCCCCCTTTATAAAAGGGGGGTGAGGGGGGATTTATGCGGGCGGGACCCCTACTCGTTCTTCAGTACGATGCGGGCATCGACGATCTTGACGCCCTTGCCGACCTCGTAGAGGAGGGTCGGATTAGCCTCGGATTCGGCCACCTCGTCGCCCAGATCGACGACCATCCGGGAATAGCGCGCGACCACTTCGGCCAGGGCGTCGCGGTCCCTGGGCGATTCCCCGCGAAGTCCGTCCATGATGCGGGCCGCATGGACCTTCTCGAGCATGAGCTTAGCCTGGCGCGGGCTTACCGGGGCGATCCGGAAGGTCACGTGACGGAGGAGCTCGACGAGGAGCCCCCCCAGCCCGAACATCATCGTCGGGCCGAAGCTCGCGTCGTTGACCGATCCGAGGATGACCTCGAGCCCGGCCGGGGCCATTTTCTGGACGGCGACGCCCAGGATGTCGGCGTCCGCCTTGAAGGCCCGGGCGTTCTTCATGATCGTTCGGAACGCGTCCCGCACACCGGCTTCATCCCGGATGCCGATCTTCACTCCGCCGGCGTCCGACTTGTGGAGGATGTCCGGCGACACGACCTTGAGGACGACGGGGTAGCCCATCCCGGCCGCGAGCGCCACGGCCTCGTCCTCCCACCGGGCCAGGGCCGTCTTCGCGACGGGGAGCCCGTAGGCGGCGAAGACCTTCTCGGCCTCGATCTCCGTCAGCGAGAGCCGCCCCCGGGCCCGTGCCGATCGGATGATATCCCGCGCGGCGGCTTCGGCGGTTCCCAGGTCTTCGGCGGGGCCCTCGACATCGGCCACGGCGCGGATGCAGGCGTATTCGTTGAGGGCGGCCATGGCGTTGACCGCCTTGTCCGGAACGTCATAGGCGGGAATGCCGTTCTCTATCAGGTATTTCATGGCCTTGGCCGATGGCTCGCCTCCGATGAAGGCGATGGTCACCGGCTTGTCCTTGACTCCGGAGTCGACGATCGCCCGATGAATGGCCTCCGCGACCTCGGACGGGATGGTCAGGGACGTCTCGCAGAAGAGGATGACGAGGCCGTTGACCCAGGGATGGGCCAGGCCGGCCTTGACCGAGCCGTAATACCATTCCTTGCCGGCCATCCCCGTCATATCGACCGGGTTCTTCGCCGACCCGAATTCGGGCATCGATTTCCGCAGCTCGGCCTGGAGGTCGGCCGGGGCGAAGTCGAGCGGCAGGCCGAACCGTTCGGCCGAATCCGCCGCCAGGACGCCTGCGCCGCCGCCGTTGGTCAGGATGAGGAGGTGTCCGCCCTTCATGGGGGGCTGGAGGGACAGGGCCAGACTGCGGTCGAACAGGTTGTTGAGGTCGGCGGCCTGGACGATGGCGGCCTGCGCGAAGGCGGCTTCATAGATGGCGGCTGACCCGGCCAGGGATCCGGTGTGCGACGCCGCGGCCGCGGCGCCGTGGGCCGAGACGCCGGCCTTGAGGGCGACGACCGGCTTGGTCGCCCGGAGGCCGGCCTCGATGAGGCGACGGCCGTCCTTGAGCCCTTCGATGTACAGGGAGATGCAGGTCGTGTTCGGATCGGCGTCCAGCCACGCGACGCAGTCGGCGATGTCCACGTCGGACATGTTCCCGATGGAGATGAGCTTGTCGAAGCCGACGTTCCGGAGGTAGGTCGCCGCGTCGATGGCGATGACCAGGGCGCCGCTCTGGGAGACCAGGGAGGCCTTTCCGGGGAGGGGCAGGAACGAGGCGAACGAGGCGTTCATCTTGTCGGAGTTCGAGAGAACGCCGATGATGTTGGGGCCGAGGATGCGCGTCCCGTATTTTCGGGCGGTCCGGACGAGCTCGTCCTCGATGTCCTTCCGGCCGACCTCGCTGAAGCCGGAGGAGATGATGATCATCCCCTTGACGCCCTTCCGTCCGCACTCGTCGGCGACCTGGACGCAGAGCTTGGCGGGCACGACGACGACCGCCGCGTCGATCTCCGCGGGAACGTCGAGGACCGAGCGGTACGCCTTGAGCCCCTGGACCTCGGGGTCCTTGGGGTTGACGGGATAGACCCTTCCCCCGTAACCGGAGGAGAGAATGTTCTTGAGGACGGTATAGCCGACTTTGCCCGGAGTGTCCGAGGCGCCGATGACGGCGACGGACCTCGGCCTCAGAAATTCGTCGAGCCCGCGGACCGAGGAGGACCGCCGGAGATTCGAAGGCATGGGGAACTCCATTTCCTGGAAAATTGTCGCGAACCTCAATTATATTACGGGCGGGGAGGTTGTCAAACGCCGAAGCCGGTGGCGCGGGGGGGCGTGGATTGCGGGCCCTCCGGGTGCTATAATAGGGAGGACATCATAATCCCAAGGAGTCATATCATGGCTGACGAAAAGAGATTTCTGGTCGACGTCGGGATGGACGGCCTGCCGTTCCCGATCAAGGCCGCTTCGAAAGCCGAGCCGGAAGGCCAGAGCACGGTGGCCACGATCTCGGTCAAGGCCCGGATCATGCACGAGTTCGAGGCCGAATGGATCGACCGCTTCATCCAGGTCGTCCACCGCCATCGCGACCGGATCGGCACGTCCACGCTTCGAGAGAATACGCTCGACTACCTGAAGGAGTTGAACGCGACCGCCGTACGGGTCGACTTCGAATACCCGTTCTTCGTCGAAAAGAAGACCCCGGTGAGCGGCGAGCGGTGCCTCGTCCGGTACACCTGCGGCTATTCGGTCAAGGTCCCGTCCCTCGACAACAAGCCCAAGGTCTTCTTCAAGATCAAGGTCCCCTGCATCACGACCTACCCCAAGTCCGGAGAGGCTTTGCCCGGCGGCCTGTTCGGCCAGCTGAGCGTCGTCTCCCTCGAGGTCGAGTCCGCGAAGGACTACTTCCCCGAGGACGCCGTGGCCCTCGTCGACCGGCACGCCCTGGCGCCCGTCTTCTCGTTCCTGACGCACGAAGATCAAACCCACATCATCCGGAAGATCCACGAGGAGAAGAAGACGAGCGTCGTCATGGTCGACGAGATCAAGGGCGAATTGATGGCCGACAGGGCCCTGGACTACTACTCCGTCCACTGCGCCAACTTCGGCATGCTCCATTCCTACGCGACCATCGTCCGCACGGAGAAGAGCATGTGGGTGCCGTTCAGCGGCTACGAGGACAGCGAGGTCTGATCCCGGCTCCGTCCCCCGCCGGCGCATCCGGCGCGACAGCGAATAGAGAGAATTCCATGTCCCATACCCTCGTCTTCAACTGCGGGAGCTCCTCGCTGACCTACAAGGTCTTCCGCGACACCCCCTCCGGCCCTCCCGAGGTCGTCCTCCAGGGCAAGGCCCATCGGGTGGGCGTCAAAGGCAGCGAACCCTCGTACATAGAGAACCGTTACGCGGGATCCGTCCATAAGGATGTCGTCCCCATCAAGGACCACCGGAAGGCGGCCGCCCTGGCCATGGAGTTCCTCGAGAAGATGGCCATCCCCGTCGACCACGTCGGCCACAGGTTCGTCCACGGCGGGAGTCGGTTCACCGGGTCCCTCTTCCTCGACGAGAAGGTCCTCAAGGCCCTCCAGGAATGCGCCCCCCTCGCGCCCATCCACAATCCCATCGCCCTGAGCGTCATCCGGGAATCCCGGAAGAGCGTCCCCCTCGAGCGGCACTACATCACGTTCGACAACGCCTTTCATTCCACCCTCCCGCTCCGGGCCTACGCCTACATGCTCCCCAAGGCGCTCCTCGAGAAGTTCGGCTTCCGGAAGTACGGGTTCCACGGGCTCTCCTATTCCTACGTCGTCGGGGAGACGGCGCGTTTCCTCGGGGCCGACCCCGCGAGCCTGCGGATCGTCGCCTGCCACCTCGGCACGGGCGGTTCCAGCGTGGCCGCCATCCTCGGAGGCCGGTCGATCGACACGTCCATGGGCTTCTCGCCCCTCACCGGGCTGGTCATGAGCACGCGGTCCGGGGACATCGACCCGCTCCTGACCGTTTTCCTGATGGCCGTCTACGGCTACCGGCCCGACGACCTCCTCGATTTCCTGAACAAGAAGAGCGGCCTCCTCGGCATCTCGGGCTTCTCGAGCGACATCAACGACATCATCCGCCGCATCGGCGGGGAGAACGAGAACGCCGAGCTCGCCGTGCGCATGTACGTCCACCGCCTCAAGAAATACATCGGAAGCTACATCGCCGCCCTCGGCGGGATCGACGCCCTCGTCTTCACCGACGACATCGGGCTCCGCAACCCGTTCATCCGGGAGAAGGTCTGCGACGGGATGGGCTGGGCCGGCATCGCCCTCGACCGCGGGCTGAACGCCGCCGCCCCGGTCGACCACATCTCCGACCTCCGGGCGCCGGGCTCGCGCGTTTCCGTCCTGGCGATCCCGACCGAAGAGGAACTGGTCATCTACCTGGGCGGGGCGCGGCTCTTCGCCGACAAGGAGGCTGTCCGTGCTGCTCATTGACGTCACTCCCGGATCCACGACCTGGTGCCGCCTTGCCGGCACGGGGCGCATCGAAGGCGTCGCGCTCGTCCCCGAGGACGTCTTCCCGTCGATCGAACGCCGGCTCGGCGCGGTCCGGGACCCCGGGCCCGTCGGCTATCTCCTCCACCACGGCGGCGAGCTCGTCACGACTCCGGTGGCGTCCGTCACCCCCGAATCGCTCCTGGCCGTCCAGAAGTGCGGCCGGTTCCTTCCGGAGCAGAACGACACGCTTCACAAGGTCATCGAGCTGGGCTTGGCCGCCCGTCCCGACGCCGCCCATCTCCTGCTTTGCGATACGGCCTTCTTTCGGGACCTCCCGGAGCATGTCCATACCTATGCGGTCCCTTTGTCCCTCAAGGACCCGTCGCTCAGGCGCTATGGTTCCGACGGACTGTGCCATGAATGGGTCTGGGAGACGCTGAAGCGCCGGTCTCCCGCCCCCTCCCGGGTCGTCAGCGTCCTGCTGGGGGAGCGACCGAACGTCGCCGCGATCGAGAACGGGCGGCCGATGGAGACGACGGTCGGGTTCACGCCCGTCGAAGGGATCTCCTCGGCCCGCGGCTGCGGGGACATCGATCCGACCATCGTCTTCCAGGTCGGGTCCACGGGCGTGAGCTTCGAGGAGATCTCCCGGCTCCTGACCCGGCAGAGCGGATTCTCCGGGTTCCTGGGCCGCGAGACGTCGATCGCCGAGATGGCCGCCGACCAGGGTCGCGATCCCGACCTGGCCAAGGTCCGGGACGTCCTCCTCTACCAGATCGGGAAATATATCGGTGCCTTTGTCTCGGTCCTCGGCGGGGTCGACGCCGTCGCCTTCGTCTCCGACGACATGGCGGCCTACGGGAGCCTCGTCGGGCCGCTTGCCGCCGGCCTCGGATACCTGGGGGCCCGCCTCGCGACGGAAGCCGTTGAGGAGGGAGAGGTCAGCCGGCTCTCGACGCCGGACTCGCCGGTCGCCGTCTTCGGACTTGGTTATGACAAGTGGGGCGACCTCGGGCGCCGGCTCTCGGAATACCGCGAGGTCCCTGCCTCCTGAAGCGTACCCGGCCGTCGCCGGCGCGGGGCCTAATTTCGCAGTCGGGTCATATTCTCGGGCTTCAGGACTTCTTCGAGCCGCTCTTTCGTCATCAATCCCTTTTCCAGGACGAGCCCGTAGACGTCGCGGCCCGTTTCCAGGGCCTCGCGGGCGAGGCCCGAGCAGGCCTCGTAACCCAGCTCGGGGACGAGGGCGGTCACGAGGCCGATACTGCGTTCGACCATCGCCCGGCAGCGGGCGGCGTTGGCCGTGATCCCGTCGACGCACCGGTGCTTGAGGGTGGCCATGCCGTTCTTCAGCATCTCGATGGATTCGAAGAGACTCTGGGCGATGACGGGCTCGAAAACGTTGAGTTGGAGCTGGCCGGCCTCGGCCGCGAGCGTCACGACCAGGTCGTTCCCGATGACCTTGAAGGCGATCTGGTTGACGACCTCGGGGATGACCGGATTGACCTTGCCCGGCATGATGGAGGATCCCGGCTGCATCTTCGGCAGGTTGATCTCGTGGAGCCCGGTCCGGGGCCCCGAGCTGAGGAGCCTCAGGTCGTTCGAGATCTTCGACAGCTTCACGGCCAGCCGCTTTACGGCCGAGGCGAACATCACATAGGCGCCCGTGTCCTGGCTCGCCTCCACGAGATTGGCGGCCAGCTTCAGGGGCAGGCCGGTGATCTCTCCCAGCTCGGCGACGGCCCGGCAGGCATAGCCCGGCTCGGCGCAGATGCCGGTCCCGATGGCCGTCCCGCCGAGATTGACCTCGAGGAAGAGACGGGCGTTCTCGTCGAGCCGGTCCACCTCCTCGCCGAGGGTGACGGCGTAGGCCTCGAACTCCTGGCCGAGGGTCATGGGGACGGCGTCCTGGAGCTGGGTCCGGCCCATCTTGATGACGCCCGCGAACTCCCGGCCCTTGGCCCGGAACGATGCGATGAGCTGTTCGAGGACTGCGATGAGCTTCCGTGCGCTGTAGATCAGGGCGACGCGGAGGGCGGTCGGATACACGTCGTTGGTCGATTGCGACAGGTTGACGTGGTTATTGGGATGGCAGTGGGCGTAATCGCCCCTGGCGAAGCCCATGATCTCGAGGGCCCGGTTGGCGATGACCTCGTTGGCGTTCATGTTCGTCGAGGTCCCGGCTCCGCCCTGGACCATGTCCACCACGAAGTGCGTGTGCCACTTGCCGTCGATGATCTCCCCGCAGGCCCGGACGATGGCGGCGGCGACTTCGGCCGGGAGGAGGTCGAGCGCCCGGTTCGCCCGGGCGGCGGCCATCTTGACCTGGGCCAGGGCGACGACAAGGTCGGGGAAGTGGCTGATATCCACGCCGCTGATGGGGAAGTTCTCGGTGGCCCGGAGCGTCTGGATGCCGTAGTAGAACTCGAAAGGCACCTCCCGCTCCCCGAGGAGGTCGTGTTCGGTCCGCGTCCGGCCGGAGATATATTGCGCCGCCGCGTCCACGACCTGGTTCGTCGTCTGGCGCATCCGCCGGGAGATGACCCGGGCGACCCGGGACAGGACCTTGACGACCAGGTCGGCATCCGCCCGCATGAGCTCCCGGACGGCCTCCCGGGAGACGGTGAGGACGATGGTGTCGCCCACCGCCCTGGCGGAGGTCCCGTGCGGGTAATCGTCCATCAAGGCGCCCTCGCCGAGGAAGTCGTATTTCCCGAAGAAGGCCAGCCGCTTCTCTTCGCCGAGGGGGCTCTTCTTGAACAGTTCGACCTTCCCCTCGAAGATCATGAAGAGGCGCTGGCGGGGCTGGTTCTGCTCGAACAGGAGAGCGCCCGCCGGAAACGTCCCGACCCGCGTCTTCGAAACGAGCAGGGCCCGCTCGCCCGCGTCCAGGTCCTCGAACAGCTCGATGCCCTTCAGAAATTCGCCGATCTCATTCGCGTTCATGATCGCACTCCGTCCCGTCATTGTATCGGGAATCACCGGATAATGCCAAACCCCTTCCTCTCCCTCTTTTCCGGCGGCTTCTGCCGCGGGATCGCCGGCTCAGGACTCAGGGACATCCCTCCGGAAGACGCGGAATGGCCCCGGCGAGTCAATTCCGCTCCCCTTTCGGTCCGCGCTCTCCCCGACCTGTCGGTACGGGGAACCGTGCCCGCTCGGACCTCCAGAGGGCTTCCGTCAGGATATCCCCTCCGTCCCTCGCGCGGCGATCCACCTCAGTCCCGTGGGGTTACCCCGAGACCTTGTTTCTGGGCGAGCGCCAAGGATCTTTGCTTGGTCACTGCGGACACTTAACATAGCTCTGCCATCCCGGGTTCACGGGTTGGGGGCGCGATCGGGGCGGACCGAGCGAACGTTGGAGGGTTCAACCCGCCCGAAGCCGATCTCAAGGGGATCCGCGCGAGGGTGTCCGGCCGCGTCGCGAAAGATCACCCACGATGAAAAGGGCACGAGGGGTTGAAGGAACAGGCTTTCTTTTCTCGCAATGAGGTCATGGATACGAAGACCATGCGCCGAGAGGGATCAGGAACAGAGAGAGACCGGGGTGAGGAGGCCCTCCCCGTAAGCCCCAGCTTGGAGGGAGCGTAAATCCCCCCCCAGCCCCCCTTTTCCAAAGGGGGGTAGTCCATTGGGCCTCCGAAGCCAGGGAGGGGCGGCCTTCGAACCCCGGAAGGCACGACCCGAGCCGGGAATTCCTCAACTGCGCGAAAAGAGAGGCGCTCCTATGCCATCAGCGAGCAGATGGCCGCCACGTTCACCATGTCGTCGGCCGAACAGCCGCGCGACAGGTCGCAGAACGGCTTGTTCAAGCCCTGGACGATGGGCCCGACGGCTTCGGCGCCGCCCAGGCGCTCGGTGAGCTTGTAGCCGATGTTGCCGGCGTCAAGGTCCGGGAAGACCAGGACGTTGGCCTTGCCGGCGACGAGACTGCCCTTGAACTTCCGCTCGCCGATGGCGGGGACGAGGGCGGCGTCGGCCTGCATCTCGCCGTCGAGGAGGAGGGCGGGGGCCTTCTCCTTCGCGATCTTGACGGCGCTGACGACCTTGTCCACGTCGGCGTGGGCGGCCGAGCCCTTCGTCGAGAACGAGAGCATGGCGACACGGGGCTCTTCGCCGGTCACGGCCTGGAAGTTCCTGGCCGAGGTGATGGCGATGTCCGCGAGCTGGGCGTCGGTCGGATTGGGGACGACGGCGCAGTCGGCGAAGCAGAGCAGGCGGCCGGGGAGGACCATGACGAAGTAGCTCGAGACCGTGGAGATGCCGGGAGCCGTTCCGACAGTGTGGATGGCCGCGCGGATGACGTCGCCCGTCGAGGAGAGGTTCCCGCCGACGACGGCGCCGACCTTGCCCGTGGTGAGCATCAGCCCGGCGAAGTAGAGGGGCGTCTTCGCGGCCTCGACGGCCTGTTCCATGGTCCAGCCCTTGGCCTTCCGCTTGTCGTAGAGAAGAGCGACGAGCTCGTCCTTCCAGGCCGAGGCGGCCGGGTCGACGATCTCGATGTCGCCGAGCGGTCTCCCGCCGTCCGCGGCGATCTTGCGGATGGCGCCGGGATTCCCGACGAGCAGGGGAACGGCGATGCCCTCGGCCTTGAGGGTCAGGGCCGCCTGGACGGTCCGGATGTCCTCGGCGTCCGGGAAGGCGACGCGCAGGCGCCTGGCGGCGGCTTTGGTCCTTATGTCACGGATGAAGGTATTTTCGCTCATGGGTCTCGGCTCTCCTTACCACATTCTCTCGACGTTCTTGACGACGCGAACGGTGTCGCGGGCGAGGAGCAGTTCCTCGTTGGTCGGGATGACGTAAACGGCCACCCGGCTCCCTTCCTTGGAGATGCGCCCGGCCTTGCCCCGGACGGCCTGCTTGTTGAGCTCCTCGTCGAGCTCGATCCCCAGGCCCTCCAGGTTGGCGCAGATCATGCTCCGGATGCGGGCGCCGTTCTCGCCGATGCCCGCCGTGAAGATGACGGCGTCGCAGCCGTTCATGTCGGCCATGTAGGCCCCGATGTATTTCTTGACCCGGGCGGCGAACATGGCCAGGGCCAGATGGGCGCGCTTGTTGCCGTCGTCGGCCCCCTTCTCGAGGTCGCGCATGTCGTTGCTCAGGCCGGAGACGCCCAGGACGCCGCTCTTCTTGTTGAGGATGTTGAAGATCTCGGGCACGGTGCCGACGCCCTTGGCGAAGAGGTACTCGACGATGGCCGCGTCGATGTCCCCGGACCGGGTCCCCATGATGAGCCCTTCGAGAGGCGTCAGGCCCATGGTCGTATTGATCGAGACGCCGTGCTTGATGGCGGCGGCCGAACAGCCGTTCCCCAGGTGGAGGGTGATGACGTTGACCTGCTCGCGCGACTTCCCGACCATCTTCCGGTAACGGTAGGCCACGTAGCGGTGCGACGTGCCGTGGAAGCCGTAGCGGCGGACGCCGAACTTTGCGTACAGGTCGTAAGGAATGGCGTAGAGATAGGTTTCCTCGGGCAGGGTCGAATGGAAGGCCGTGTCGAAGACCGCGACCTGAGGGATCTTTTCGCCGAAGATCTCGGTGCAGGCGTAGATGCCCTTGAGGTTCGGCGGGTTGTGCAGGGGGGCCAGGTCCGCGCATTCCTCGATCTGCTTGAGCACGTCCGCGTCGATGCGGACCGATTTGGTGAACTTTTCGGCCCCGTGGACGACCCGGTGCCCGATGGCGTGGATGTCGTCCCAGCCGTGGACGCCGGAGATGTGGGTCCCGGCCTCCTCCATCCAGGCCTTGATGCGCATGATCGCGGCCCGGTGGTCGCCGAGGGGCTCGACGGCCTTGAAGGCCTCGGCGCCCTCGGCCTGGAACGTGATGATGGCTTGCTGACTGCCGACCTTCTCGATGAGGCCCTTGGCGATGCAGCGATCGGCATCGGACTCGAAGAGCTCGAGGTCGGTGTTGATGATCTGGAACTTGACGGAAGAACTGCCGCAGTTCAGCACGAAAATGTTCATGAATGCCACCTCTCCTTCATGGTATTTATGATGGGTATGATCATGAAAAAGGCATGTTATCACGAAATATCGGGGATTGTCCATAAAAGGTGCGGCCCCGTTCTCTTGACCCTCCGCCGACGTTCGGATGGGCCTTTCAAGGGGGACGAGGAGCGCCGCTCAGGGTCGATCCCGCTGTCCCCCGGCGCGCTTACGGGGCCGCAGCGGGATTGACAGGGCGAGGGGATTGCATTATGAACGTGATGATGAGGCGGATCGCGCTCGGCTTGGTCCTTTTGGCCGCACTTGGCGGTCTTTCCCGGGCCGCTATCCGCCTGGAGATCGGCATCCTCGGCGGCACGCGGACCGTCAACAGCGCTGACATCAAGGCCGTCTATGGGAACGGCGCGGTCTTCTACCCTTATCTGGCCGTCCACCCCTGGAAGGGATTATTCATCGGCGCCGGCTACGAGGGCGGGTATTCCCGGAAGGGGACGATCGGCATCTTCGCGGAGCCGACGACCCTCCGGATCGTCGGAGCCGAGGTCTTCGCCGGCTACCAGATCCAGGCCCGGAACGTCTCTCCCTATGTCAGGGTCGGTTACGCCCGCTATTCCTACAGGCAGACCATCGATTCCCCTCACATCGGGGACCGGGCGGCCGACGGGAACAAATGGGGGCCGACCTTCGGAGGCGGCCTGAAGCTTTCCCTGTCCGGGGCCCTTTTCGTGGGCGGCGAGATCCGGTTCGTCCCTCTCAAGGTCAAGCCCTTCGAGGACGAGGTGGACCTGGGGGGGATGCGGTATACGGCCGGCCTTGGACTGAAATTTTAGATATCAGATATTAGGTTGGAAAAGCCGGAACATTTGGAATATAATAGAGAACCACTCTTTCCCTAAATCATACAAGGTTGGATGAGCGCCATGGACAAAAAACCTTTCCGTTCGGATGTCGACTTCGTCGTGAGGATCGGAGGCGAGGCCGGCGAAGGCGTGATCAGCTGCGGCGAGCTCTTCGCCCAGGCGGCCGCCCGCACGGAGTACCACGTCTTCACCTACATCACCTACCCGGCGGAGATCCGGGGAGGCTTCTCCATGGTCCAGGTCCGCATCCGCGACTGGACCATCTATTCCATGGGGAACGAGATCGATTATCTCGTCGCCTTCAACCAGGAGGCCTACGACCGGGCCGCCGCGAGCCTGAAGAAGGGCGGCATGCTGATCTACGATCCCGACGTCGTCACGGTCCGGGAAGACCCCGACATCGTCTTCCACGCCATCCCCCTGAACAAGATCGCCCGGGAGACGACCGGCGGGACCCAGTCCAAGAACGTCGTCGCCCTCGGCGCCCTGGGCCACCTCTTCGACGTCCACGCGGACACGCTCCAGAAGCTCGTCCGGGACCGGTTCGGCAAGAAGGGGGCCGAGGTCATCGAGAAGAACATCAAGGCCCTCGAAGCGGGCTACGCGGCCGGCCTGAAGAACGGCTGGGAGCGCCGGTTCCGGCTGAGCTCCGAGCTCGAGGCCAAGACCCGGTACATGATGCTCTCGGGAAACGAGGCCATCGCCCTGGGCGCCATCGCCGCCGGCTGTCGCTTCGTCGCCGGCTACCCCATCACCCCGGCGACGTCGGTCTTCGAGACCCTGTGCAAGTTCATGCCGCGGGTCGGCGGCCGGGCCGTCCAGATGGAGGACGAGATCGCCTCCATCTCGGCCATCATCGGCGCTTCCTTCGGCGGCGAGAAGGTCATCACCGCGACCTCCGGGCCGGGCCTCCAGCTCATGGGCGAACAGCTCAACCTGGCGGCCATGACCGAGCTCCCCATCGTCATCGTCGACGTCCAGCGCGGCGGGCCCTCGACGGGCCTCCCGACCAAGACCGAACAGTCCGACCTGAACTTCGCCGTCCACGGACTGACCGGCGACTCCCCGCGGGTCGTCCTTGCGCCGGCGACGGTCGAGGACTGCTTCTACCAGACCCTGCGGGCCTTCAACATCTCCGAGCGGTTCCAGGTCCCGGTCATCATCCTCTCCGACCAGTCCATCGGCTTCCGCAAGGCCACCGTCCGGCTCCCGGATTTCGACCAGATCCGGGAGGTCGAATGGCGGAACATCATGGACTCCCCGGTCATCCCGAGCGCCACCAAGATCGAGCTGGCCTCGAGGATCGGGCCGGCCGCGGAGGAGCTCGCGGATTACCGGCGGTTCCGCTATACGGCGGACGGCGTTTCTCCCATCACCCGCCCGGGGATGCCCGGCGGCCAATACCTGGCCACCGGCCTCGAGCACACGGAAAAGGGGTACCCGGACTATTCGCCGGAGGTCCATCACCAGATGACGGCCAAGCGCTTCCGGAAGCTCGAGGTCCTGTCCAGCCTGTTCGAAAAGAACCCGCCCGAATATTACGGCTCGCGGGATGCCAAGATCGGCGTCATCGGCTGGGGTTCGACCGAGGGCGCCATCCGGGAGGCCCGCTACATGGCGGAGAAAGAAGGCGTCCTCATCCGGCACCTTCATCCCAAGGTCATCTCGCCCCTCCCGGACCGCCAGATCCGGTACTTTCTGGCCGAGCTCAAGCACGTCCTCATCGTCGAGGAGAATTTCACCGGCCAGTTCGCCCACTTCATCTCCGGAAAGTTCGGCATCCGGCCCATCGAGGTGCACAAATGCCAGGGCCTGCCGATCACGTCCCGGGAGATCTATGCCAGCATCATGAAAGTCGCGAGGATCACCGATGAGCAGAACATTACAAGATTATAAGAGCTCCGTTAAACCCATCTGGTGCCCGGGCTGCGGAAATTACGGCGTCTTCAAGGCCATCCAGCAGGCGCTCTTCGACCTGGACCTGGCGCCGGAGAACATCGCCATGGTTTCCGGGATCGGCTGTTCGGGGCGCATCTCCCACTTCTTCAATACCTACTCCCTGCACGGGACGCACGGCCGGGCCGTGCCGACGGCCCTGGGCATCAAGGCGGCGCGGCCGGACCTCCACGTCCTGGCCGTGGGCGGCGACGGGGACGGCCTGAGCATCGGCGGAGGCCATATCTCGCACGCCTGCCGCAAGAACGCCGACTTCACCTACATCCTGCTGGACAACGAGATCTACGGCCTGACCAAGGGCCAGGCCTCGCCCACGACCCCGCTCGACGTCCGCACGAAGACCTCGCCCTACGGCGTCTACGAGAGCCCGATGGAGGCCATCCCGGTCTTCGTGGCCTACGAGGCCTCGTTCGTGGCCAGGGTCAGCGCCATCCAGGTGCCCGAGATGACGGATGTCATCCGCCAGGCCATCGCCCACAAGGGTTTCTCCATCGTCTACGTCCTGACGCCCTGCGTGACCTACCCTGTCCTGGACGCCAAGACGCTCAAGTCGAAGCTCGCCCCCCTGCCGGCCGATCATCCCCGGACCGATCGGATGAAGGCCATCGAGCGGGGCTACTCCAAGGAACCCGTCTACACCGGCGTTTTCTACGAGATCGACAAGCCGACGCTGGGGGACAACCTCGAAGAGCAGATCCGTGGCCGCGGCGGCGACCAGGTCGAGGACGAGCTCGAGATGATCAAGAAGCTCCTCTACGGATACACCTGAGTCGGGACGGAGGGATGACGTGGACAAGAAAATAAAGCTGTTCCTGAGCATCCTGGCGCCGATCATCGTCCTGGCGATCCCCGCCGACGCCTTCGGCATCCCCGGCCTCACGGTCATCGAGCACCGGATGATCGCCCTTTTCTTCATGGCCCTCTTCTTCTGGGTCCTCGAGCCCATCCCCCTCTACGCGACGTCCCTCCTCATCATCCTCGGCGAGCTCGTCTTCGCCTCCGACAACGCGTTCGTCCTGCTCCGGTCGAAGGCCGAAGGCTACGGCACGCCCCTGCCGTGGAAGGCGGTCATCGAGACGTTCGCCGACCCCATCATCATCCTGTTCCTGGGCGGGTTCTTCCTGGCCATGGTCTCGACCAAGTACGAGCTCGACATCAGCCTGGCCCGCCTCGTCCTGAAGCCGTTCGGGACCCGGCCCAAATACGTCCTGTTGGGCTTCATGATCGTCACCGCCGTCTTCTCGATGTTCATGAGCAACACGGCGGCGACGGCGATGATGCTCGCCGTCATGGCGCCTGTCCTGAAGTCGCTCGACGTCCGCGACAAGGCCCGCGCGGCCTTCGTCCTCGCCGTCCCGTTCGCGGCCAACATCGGCGGCATCGCCACGCCCGTCGGGACCCCGCCGAACGGCATCGCCCTGAAGTACCTGACCGGGGCGAACCAGATCAACTTCGGGTCGTGGATGGCCTTCGGCGTGCCCTACATGATCATCGTTCTCCTCTTCGCCTGGGGCCTGTTCCTCTTCTTCTACCGGTCCGAGACAAAGGAGATCCGCATCTCCATCGCCGGGAAGTTCCGGAGGAACTGGAAATCGATGACGGCCGCCGTCACGTTCGCCGCGACCATCCTGCTCTGGATGACGGACTTCCTCCACGGCATGAACCCCTATCTCATCGCCCTCGTGCCGGTCGTCGTCTACTCGGTGACCCGCATCATCTCGGTCGCCGACCTCAAGCAGATCGACTGGGACGTCCTCTGGCTCATGGCCGGAGGCATCGCCCTCGGCCTGGGCCTCGATAAGAGCGGGCTGGTCACCCATATCGTCAAGAGCATCGCCTTCGGCTCGCTCTCGCCCCTCCTCATCATCCTTCTCGTCACGATCATCACCATCCTCATCGCCTCGTTCATGTCCCACACGGCCACGGCCAACCTCCTCCTGCCCGTCATGGCCGTCCTGGGAACGACCGTCCCGAGCCTGGCTTCGGTGGGCGGGACCAAGGCCATCATCCTGGCCTCGACGTTCGCCTCCTCGCTGGCCATGGCCCTGCCCGTCAGCACGCCCCCCAACGCCCTTGCCTACGCCACGGGCGAGGTCAAGACCAAGGATATGGTCAGGACCGGAGTGCCGATCGGGATCTTCGGCCTGCTCCTCGTCTATGTCATGCTCTTCATCATGAGGCGCGTGCATTTCCTATGAGCGAAGCGTTCGGGGTCACGGGTCTCGCCTGGATCATCCAGACCTACTTCTCGGACCCGGCCCGCAGAAGGACGCTTCGGAAGGGCGATCTCCTTCTCGAGCAGGGCGCGGCCAACGACCGTCTGTACTTCATCCTCCGCGGGAGCTTCGGTGGATACGTCCGGAAGGCTCCCGATATGGAGTACGAGCTCTTCGAGGCCACCCGGAACATGTTCGTCGGCGTCCATAGCTATTTCTCGCGGACCTACGTCAGCTCGGCCACGGTCGTCGCACGGGAAGAGAGCGAAGTGGCCTGGATCGATCAGCACCAGGAGACCGTCGATGACGGCCGGCACCATTGCCTGTCCGAGCAGTTCATGCCCGTCGTCGTGGCCAATCTGTCCTGGCGCCACCGCCGGGAACAGGAGCTGGCCGTCGAGAACGCCGAGGTCCTGAAGAGGCTCGCCCGATCGGAGCGCCTCGCCTCGCTGGGCCAGATGGCGGCCGGGATCGCTCATGAGCTGAACAACGCCGTCGCGGTCCTCGCCAGGGACGCCGAGTGGCTGAGGGGCTGGCTCTCCCGGTCCTTCGCGGCGGGGGCGGACCCCTTCCTGAAATATTACGAGCTCGGCCTGAGGAACGGCCGCGCCGTTTCCAGCCGGGAGGCGCGCGAAAAGGCGCGGGCGCTCGTCCGGGAAGCCGGTCTTTCCGAGGACGACGCCGTGCGCATCGCCGAACTGGGGCCTGACGCCGACGCCCTCGTGAAGGCCCACGGCGGCCGCCCGAAGGACCTCCGGGCCGCCCACGAGCGCTGGGAGATCGGGGCCACGTTCCGCGACATGGCCGCCGCCGCGGACCTGGCGTCGCACGTCGTCAGGTCCGTCAAGGCCATGGCCTCCCAGGGCTCCTCGCGGGAGCCCGGGATCGACGTCAACGAATCCATCCGGGAGGCGCTGGCCCTCCTCCAGAGCCCGCTCCGCAAGGTCCGCGTGGACCTCGATCTCGGGTCCCTTCCTGCGATCGCCGCCAACAGGAGCGAGCTCGTCCAGGTCTGGACGAACCTCCTCATGAACGCCGCGGAGAGCCTGGCCTCGTCGGGCCGGGAGGACGGCCGGATCGCCGTCGCGAGCCGGGAATCGGAGGGCATCGTCGAGGTCGGCATCCGGGACAACGGCCCCGGCATCCCGGCCGGGAACATTCCCAGGCTCTTTCAGCCGGACTTCACGACCAAGGAGAAGGGCCTGGATTTCGGGCTCGGCCTGGGGCTCCCCATCGTCGAGCGGATCGTCCACTCCTACGGGGGAGAGGTCCGCGTCGCCAGCCGTCCGGGGGACACCGTCTTCTCAATCCAACTGCCGTCGAGAGGTGAACATGGACAAGCTCACGATCCTCTGCCTGGATGACCAACGGGACGTTCTGGCGGCCCTGCGCAAGGACCTGGAGGTCCTGGGCGGCGCCGTCACGGTGATCGCCTGCGAATCCGTCGCCGAGGCCGTAGAGGTCCTGGACGTCATGGACAAGCATGCCGAAGAGCCCGCCCTGCTCATCTGCGACCACGTCATGCCGGGGAAGAACGGCATCGATTTCCTCATCGACTTCCGGAAGGAGGGGCGGTTCCCGAAGACCAGGCGGGTCCTGCTGACCGGGCTGGCAACCCACCGGGACACCATCGAGGCCATCAACAGGGCCCATATCGACCATTACATCGAGAAGCCATGGGACGGCGCGGAGCTGGTCCGGACGGTCAAAGGATTGCTCACCCGCTACGTCCTTGAAGCCGGTGTCGACTACAAGCCTTATCTCGGCGTCCTGGACCAGGAAACTCTTTACGGGGAGCTGAGGAAGAGGTCCGTCCTCTGACCTCGCCCGTTCCTCAAAGCCCCTGGCGGTCCAGGAACTCGCGGAGCCGGGCTTCGATCTTCTTCGCCGCGCGCTTGTAAGTGTCGTACCCCAGGCCCAGGGGATCCCCCACGTCCCAGCCGAAAAGCTTGTCCTCGGGGACCGTCCCGGCTTCCTTGATCCGGCCGTAAACGTAGAGGTCCATGGCGATGACATAATCGAAGGCCGATACGTCGATGGTGCCGAATTCCCGGGACCGGTGGCCGGAGATGTCGGTTCCGTAGAGGGCCTTCAGGACCAGGACGGCCTCCGGCGACGCGGCCGCGCCCTCGCCGGCGGCGATCCCGGCGCTCTCCGCCCGGACGCCGTTGCCGAGGACCTTCCGGGCGATGCCGACGGCCATCGGACTGCGGCAGATGTTCCCGAAGCAGACGAAAAGGAAGCTCGGGCCCATGGCTCAGTCGCCCGACCCGGGGCCTTCCATCGAGACGTCCTTGGCCTTTTCGTAGAGGAACGCCGACAGGACGAGGTACTCTGCGGCTTCGGCGTACTGTTTACCGGCGAGATAGGTCGCGGCCATGGACTCCTCCTCGCGGGCCCGTTCGTACAGCCAGGAGTCCTTCGCGGCCGCCTTGACGGCGTCGGCCCCCAGCCGGGCGCCCCGGACGAGGCCCTGCAGCCGAACGAGGCAGGCGTTCTCGTCGCCTCCGGGAACGCTGAGGGTGTAGACCCTGCCGAGAAGGGAGAAGAGGGTGCGCGCCCCGGAGAAATCGTTCTTCCGATAGGCGTCTTCGGCGTCCTTGAGCTTCTCTCCGGCGATCCAGTGGAGGATATTGTCTCCCTTCGCGGCGGCCGCGTCGGCCGATCTCCGCGCGGATTCCATCTCGTTCCGGGCGGCGTCGGCCGACTCTCTGTCGTTGACGAGGGCCAGGAGCCTGTTCATCTCGGATTGGCTCCGGGTATAGCTCTTCCGGGACGCGTCCAGGTCGCCGGCCTTCTGCTGTTTCTGCCCGTCCTCGAACTTCTTCCGGGCCTCGCTCCACAGGGAGCTCAGGGGCTGGCTCGCCGGGATCTTCTCCTGGATCGCGGAGATGGTCTTTTCCAGATCCCGGAATTCCTTCGGGTCCATGTTCCTGACGGCCTCGCCGAGCAGGGGGGCGATGAGCCTCATGGCCGTCCTGCCCCGGGAGTCCCCGGTCGCGGGCGCCGGCGGCACGGCTCCGCTCTCCGACGTACGCTGGCCGCTCCCTCCGGGCCTCTTCGTCAGGAGGCGCCCTCCGAAGATCGCTCCGGCGATGACGAGAACGATCCCCAGGGCGGGGACGATGGCCCTTCGCGGATCGAACTTGATGGTCACCTCCCGGGTGCCCGTCGGCCTCTTCCGGGCGACCGCCCGCGCCGGCGTCGGGAAGCCTCTCTCCAGGGCCTCCAGGTCCGCGCCGAGCTCCGCGGCCGACTGGTAGCGGTCCGCCTTCGCCTTCGCCATGCATCTGAGGACGATGCGGCTGAGGGCGGGGGAGACCTGGCTGTTCAACTGCCGGGGGTCCCGGGGAGGCTCGCTCTTCTGCTTGATGGCGACGCTGAGCGGCGTCTCGCCCTCGAACGGGACCCGGCCGGTCACCATTTCGAAGAGGATGACGCCCAGCGAATAGATGTCCGAACGGGCATCGACCCCCCGCGCCTCGGCCTGCTCGGGGGACATGTACTCGGGTGTGCCGATGATGGCGCCGGTCCCCGTGAGCCCCTTGGTCCCCAGCGAGCTCGCGATCCCGAAATCCATGATGCGGGCGTTCCCGTCCCGGTCGATCATGACGTTCTGCGGCTTGAGGTCCCGATGGATGACGCCGTGGGCGTGCGCTTCGGCCACCCCCTCGGCGATCTGCCGGGCGAGGGTCACGGCCTTGGCCTCTGTCAGGTTCCCCGACCGCCGGATGAAGCTCTTGAGGTTCTCGCCGGGGACGTACTCCATGGTGATGAAGAAGACGGGCCCGTCCTCGCCCAGGTCGTACAGGCGGCAGACATGCCGCTGGGAGATCTTCCGGGCCAGCTTGATCTCGTTGCGGAACCGCTCGATGGTCTCCTCGTCCATGCCGATCTCGGGCCTCAGGAGCTTGAGGGCGACGTTCTCCTTGACCTTCGTGTCGAACGCCTTGTAGACCTTGCCCATGCCGCCCCGGCCCAGCTCCTCGATGATCTCGAAGCGGCCGGCGAGCGTCGTGCCCCGCTCGAGCTCCCGGGGGGGCTGAAAGGTCTGGGTGAAGGCGATGCTCGAACCGGACGTGCCGACCAGCGCCCGGCCGCACTGGCCGCAGAACCGGGTGTCTTCGGGATTCTGGTACTGGCAAAGAGGGCATTTCATGGGGGGGACCCGCGCTATTCGTCTCAGGATATCAAGTACGGAAGAAAACGTCAAACGGTTACGGCTTGCGGACGACGCAGGCGATCAGGTAACCGTGCCGACCGAGCTGCGGGAACCTCCTGTGCAGGCCGGCGAAGAACCGAACGGCCGGGGCGGTGAGAGCGCCGAGCTTCGGGCTCTTCACGTGGAGCCAGAGGTCGAGCATCCGGAGCCAGCCGGGGATGAAGAGGATCCCCGTCCGGTCCACGACCTCGAAACCCTCGGCCGTCAGGAGACGCTCCAGGGCCCGCATGCTGAAAGACCTTTCGTATCCATAAGCGTAGAGGCCGAGCCGATAGAGCGCGCCGACCAGGAGCGGCCGGAGGAAGGGGTCCCGGGCGTTGGGAACGCCCATGACGGCGACGCCGCCCTTCCGCAGGACCCGGAAACACTCCCGGACGGCCTGCCTGTGCTCCTTGAAGTGCTCGATCGTCCCCATGCTGTAGATCCCGTCGAAGACGCCCTCCCGGAAACCGATCGCCCGGACGTCGGAAACGATGAACCCGCGCCGCCGCGGGCTGTCCCGGAAGGCTTCCGCCGCGCCCTTCAGCATTTCGATGGAGATATCGATCCCGTAAACCTCGGCTCCGGCGTCGGCCGCGTATCTCAGGATCTTGGTGTTCTTGGCCTCGTCCCAAAGGTCGGTCTTCAGGAGCTTCCTTCCGGCGAGGTCGGGGAAATACGTGCGGAAGAGCCGCTCCTCGCATTCCCGGTAATATCCGGTGGATGAAGCCTCGGAAAGGGAAGGAAAATGGCTGCCGGTCCAATCCCAGAAGGACCGGTAGCCGTTCTTCCCGGCTTTAGCGGGGGCCATGGAACGCGAACGACCCGTCCTCATGGACGTCGACCCGGCCCGACCAGCGGACCTTCATGAACCCGGGGACGTTCCGGCACCGGAGCTTCGCGATCTCCGTCATTCCCGATCTGATCATAACCTCCCTCGGAACGGCGTTCCAGGACGCGACGGCGGAGTACACGGCCCGGAAGCCTTTGGCCCGGAGTGCGGTCCGGAGCAGGGCGCTGCCGTACGCATAGATACCGGACCTTCGGGCTTCCGGATGGACGAAGATCTCGTCGGTAAAGGCCTCGTCCGCGCCGAGGACGAGGCGCCCGTGGAGGTAAGGCACGTCGAACGCTCCGACGAGCGCCCAGTGGCAGTAGACGGCCTTTTCCCCGATGAAACCGATGAGGGCCATGTGACCGGCTTCGAAGCGCTCCTCGAGGAGCGCCCTCGAATAATACCCCCGGCGCAGGCCCATGATGGCCGGGATGTCCTCCTTTACGGCCGGCCGCACGCGGCACGGGACGGCGGGCGGGGGAAAAGGGACGATCCTGTCGAGGTCCTGCGCAAAGACGGAGTACTCCCGGGCGAATGACCAGGGAAGGGCGCGACTCGCGAATCCCCAGACTCCCATGAGGCGAACCACGTCCGCGGCGGAACGAAGGCCGTGCCGCAAGCCCCCGGGGTAGGGGCCGGCCGCATGCTCGCTTCCGCCCTTTGTCATGCCTTCCATAAATTCTCCGGATAGACGCCCCGGGCGATGATCTCACGGATGGCTTTCTGGACGCGCGGACGGTCATCGGGATAGGTCACGCCGAACCACTTTTCGGCCGTCGGCAGGACCCTCACCCGGGCTTTGCCCTCCCGCACGAGGCTCCCGACGACCTCGGGAATGAGGAATTCGGCCTTGAGGATGTTCGCGGCGCTCGCCCGGAGGAACGCGGGGAATCGGGATTCGAGCTCGTCGAACAGGCCCGGCGTGAACCCCCAGAAGTTCATCGAGACGAGGCTCCCGGCCGGCAGTTCGATCCAGTCTCCGCCGGCCCTGCCGTACTTGACGCCGTCGGGGAACCGCCGGATCCTCTCCCGCTCCCGGATGTCGATGAGACAGCGGTCCGGTCCCGACGCGCAGACCCCGCGGGCCACGTGCCCGTGCTCGGAGAGGGTGTTCTCGAGGATGTACCCGACCATGGCGTAGTCGTAGAGGCCCCCGGTGTCCCGGGCGTTCCGAAGGTGTCCGGCCAGCGCGGCGAACGCCGTCCGGCCGTAAAAATCGTCCGCGTTGATGGCCGCGAACGGCGTCGTGACCTCGTCCCGGGCGCAGAGAATAGCATGGCCCGTGCCCCAGGGCTTCGTCCTCCCGGCGGGCAGGGCATAGCCGGGGGGGAGGCGGTCGAGCTCCTGGAAGACGTAAGCGGTCTCGACCCGGCCTTCGACCGCCCGGCCGATCCTCTCTCGGAAGGCGCTCTCGATCTCCCGGCGGATGACGAAGACGACCTTGTCGAAGCCCGCCCGCAGGGCGTCATAGACGGAATAATCGACGACGATCTCGCCGTTCGGCCCGACGGGGTCGATCTGTTTGAGGCCGCCGTACCGGCTCCCGATGCCGGCGGCCATGATCAGGAGTGTCAGGGATGCCATGCCATGTTCCTTCCGTTGGAGAGGGGATTCTAGCACATCGGGGGGATTCGGCGAAAGCTGTGCCGCTGCCGGGCCGTCAGGGGGGCGGGGAGCCGCCCCGCGCCTTTACATCTCCCCGGCCATTCGCTATCATTACCACAAGAGAATCCTTATCGGAGATCGAGGTGTCCGCATGATCCGTTCGACGACCGTCATCTGTATCCGGCATCAGGGCCGGGTCGTCATGGCCGGCGACGGGCAGGTGAGCATGGGGCAGACCGTCCTCAAGGCGACCGCCCAGAAGATCCGGCGGCTCCACAAAGGGGCCGTCCTGGCCGGCTTCGCGGGCTCCACATCGGACGCCTTCGCCCTCTTTTCCCGGTTCGAGGCCAAGCTCGAGGAGTACCGGGGGAATCTCTCCCGGGCGGCCATCGAGCTCGCCAAGGATTGGCGGCTGGACAAGGCCCTCCGCCAGCTGGACGCCCTTCTCGTCGTGGCCGACAGGGACGCGTCGTTCCTCATCTCCGGGACCGGGGACGTCGTCGAGCCCGACGACGGGGTGATGGCCATCGGGTCCGGCGGCCCTTATGCCCTGGCCGCCGCCCGGGCGCTCCTCAGGCATACGGGCCTGTCGGCCCCGGAGATCGCGACCGAGGCCATGAAGATCGCGGCGGAGATCTGCGTCTATACCAACGACCGGATCACCCTGGAGGAGCTCTAGATGCCGATCGTCCTTCCCGAGTCCATGGACAGGCCCCCCGAGGAGCCCAGGGACACGGAGCTGACCCCCCAGGAGATCGTCGCCGAGCTCGACAAGTACATCATCGGCCAGAAGGCCGCCAAGAAAGCGGTGGCCGTCGCCCTTCGCAACAGGTTCCGGAGGCGGAAGCTCCCCGCCGAGCTCGCCGACGAGATCGCGCCCAAGAACATCCTCATGATAGGCCCGACCGGGGTGGGGAAGACCGAGATCTCCCGCCGCCTGGCCAAGCTCACGTCCTCGCCGTTCCTCAAGATCGAGGCCAGCAAGTTCACCGAGGTCGGCTACGTCGGCCGGGACGTCGAATCCATGATCCGGGACCTCGTCCGGATGGCCGTGGACATGGTCAAGGCCGAGAAGGTCGCGGAGATCGCCGAGAAGGCGAAGGGGGCCGCGGAGGAACGGATCCTCGATCTCCTTCTCCCTCAGCCGGCCGGCCGGGAGGACGCCGACGAAGAGGCGTCGCGGTTCCGGGAGACCCGCGAGAAGCTGAGGGCACAGCTCCGGGCGGGCGTCCTGGAGGACCGGCCGGTGGAGATCGAGGTCAAGGAGAAGACGGCGCCTTCGTTCGAGGTGTTCTCCAACGCCGGGGTCGAGGACATCGGCATGCAGATCCAGGATTTCATCCCCGGGTTCCTGGGAGGGAAGTCCAAGAGGCGGAAGGTGAAGATCCGCGAGGCCCGGGAGATCCTCCTCGAGGAAGAGGAGAAGCGGCTGGTGGACATGGACCAGGTCTCCCGCCTGGCCATCGAGAGGGTCGAGCACTCGGGCATCATCTTCCTCGACGAAGTGGACAAGATCGCCGGCCGGGAGACCGGGCACGGGCCCGAGGTCAGCCGCGAGGGCGTCCAGCGCGACCTCCTGCCCATCATCGAGGGGACCACCGTGAATACGCGCTTCGGGCTGGTCCGGACCGATCACGTCCTTTTCATCGGCGCCGGGGCCTTTCATGTCTCCAAGCCGTCCGACCTCATCCCCGAGCTTCAGGGACGCTTCCCCATCCGCGTGGAGCTCACGCCGCTCGACAAGGACGATTTCGTCCGCATCCTGACCGAGCCGGCCAACGCCCTCATCAAGCAGACGGAGGCCCTGATGGCCACCGAGGGCGTCCGGGTCGAATTCTCCGCCGAAGCCGTCGACGAGATCGCCGCCATCGCCGAGAGGGTCAACCGCGAGGCGGAAAACATCGGGGCCCGGCGGCTCCACACCGTCATGGAAAAGGTCATGGAGGACATCTCCTTCGAGGCTCCCGACATCCCGAAGAAGGATATCCTCATTTCCCGGGAATATGTCCAGAGCCAGCTCAAGGACATCCTCAAGGACCAGGACCTGAGGCGCTTCATCCTATGACGAGGAGAACCGTCGCCCTCGCCGTCCTCCTGGCCTGCGCGGCCTCTCCCGGCTGCGGGAAAAAGGGGGAGCTTCTCCCCCCGATCATCCGGACGCCCATGAGGCCCGAGGCGGCGACCGTCGTTCAGCGGGGCGCGACGCTCTACGTGGGATGGAAGAATCCTGTCAAGTCCGTCGACGGGACGCCGCTTTCCGGCGTTTCCGAGGCGGAGATCTGGGTCCTCGAGCAGGAAAGGGGCAAGATCGCGACAGGGAAAATGAGCGCCATGGAGTTCGAGGGCAAGGCCCGGCTCGCGGTCCTGCTGAAAAAGGAGGACCTCGACGCGCTCCGGAAGGAGAAGGGGACCGACGGGGCCGTATTCGTTTATCCCTATTCCCTGTCCGGAAAGAAGCCCGCCTCCCTGAACGTTTCCTTCGCCGTCCGGGTCCGGGACGCCCGGTCCAGGACTTCCGGATTCTCGGACCCCGCCGCTTTCGATCCTCGGGTCGGACCGGCCCCCCCGCTGGAGCTCGCCGCCCGGGTGCTCGATGACCGCATCGAGCTCGTCTGGAAGGCCCCCGCGGCCAATTTCGACGGGTCGGTCCCCGTCACCGTTTCCGGCTACAACGTCTATAGGAAAGGGGAGGATGGCCCGGCCAAGCTCGTCAACACGAGCCTGGTCCGCGAGACAAAGTTCGAGGACACGGACGTCGCCTTCGGGGTTCCCGTTCGCTATTTTATCCGGGCTTCGGGCACGGAGACGCCGCCCTATGCCGAGAGCGACGACTCGGAGGCCCGGGAGATCGTCCCCCAAGACGTCTTCCCGCCCGCCGCTCCTGCCGGGGTCGTCCCGGTGACGGGTCACGGGTCCGTTTCCCTGAGCTGGGAGGCGAACCGCGAAAAGGACCTCGCCGGATACCGGGTCCGGCGCCGCGCGGAGGGGGAGGCCGAGGACGTCCTCCTGACGCCGGCGCTCCTCCTCGAGAACGCCTATACGGACGCGACGATTGAAAAGGGAAAACGTTATCGATATTCTATGAGCGCCGTGGATATCCGGGGGAACGAGAGCGCCCGGACCGAAACGGTCGTGGAGGCTCCCGAGGACGGACCTAAATGAAGATCTACCGTTTCCGCTATAGGAAGAGGATCCTCTACGGCGTTCTCAAGGAGGAGTTCCTCTTTCCGCTGAAGGGCTCGGTGTTCGGGGATTTCCGCATCGAGGACAGTCCCATCCCGATGGCCGATGTCCGACTCCTCCCTCCCGCCCTGCCCTCGAAGATCGTCGCCGTCGGCGCCAACTACCGGGACCATGCCCTCGAGATGGGCAGGCCCCTGCCCGAGGAGCCCCTGCTCTTCCTCAAGCCCCCTTCCGCGGTCATCGGGCCCCGGGACCTCATCGCCTATCCGCGGGTGTCGAAGCGGGTGGATTACGAAGGGGAGCTTGCGGTCGTCATCCGGAAGAGGGCCCGGAACCTCCCGGACGACGCCCGGGTGGAGGAGCACATCCTCGGCTACACGTGCTTCAACGACGTGACGGCCCGGGACCTTCAGGCCAAGGACGTCCAGTTCACGCGGGCGAAGTCCTTCGACACCTTCGCCGCCTTCGGGCCGTGCGTGGCGACGGACATCGACCCGTCGGCGCTCCACCTCAAGACGTTCCTGAACGGGAAGCTCAAGCAGTCCGGGAACACGGCCAACCTCATCTTCACCGTCCCGTTCCTCGTCCGCTTCGTTTCGAGGATCATGACGCTCGAGCCGGGCGACATCATCTCCACCGGGACCCCGGCGGGCGTCGGGCCCATGCAGCCGGGCGACCGGGTGGACGTCCAGATCGACGGCATCGGGACACTTTCCAACCAGGTCATGGGAATCACCGAATGAAGGGCGCGGGAAGCGTCCCGACCCCGAGGAGGATGACATGAAGTTCTTTCTGGACACCGCGAACGTCGAAGAGATCCGCGAGCTCGCGAGCTGGGGGATCGTGGACGGGGTGACCACCAATCCTTCGCTCTGCTCGAAGGAGAACCTGAAGTTCGACGAGCTCGTCCGGGAGATCTGCCGGCTCGTACCGGGCCCGGTGAGCGTGGAATGCGTCGCGACCGCGGCCGCCGACATCGTCGTCGAGGCGCGGGGCCTGGCCGCCGTCGCACCGAACGTCGTCATCAAGATCCCGGTCTGCGTCGAGGGGCTCAAGGCGACGAAGGTCCTGGCGGCCGAAGGCATCAAGGTCAACATGACGCTCGTCTTCTCCCCGACCCAGGCCCTTCTCGCGGCCAAGGCCGGGGCCGCCTACGTCAGCCCGTTCATCGGACGCCTGGACGATATCTCCCAGGACGGCATGGGGCTCATCGAGGAGATCGTGACCATCTTCGAGAACTACCGGATCGAGACGGAGGTCATCGTGGCCAGCGTCCGCCATCCGCGGCACGTCGTCGAGGCCGCCCTTCTCGGCGCCGACATCGCCACCATCCCCGCCTCCATCCTGAAGAAGATGGTCGCCCACCCTCTGACCGCCGCGGGCATGGAGACCTTCCTGAAGGATTGGGCCAAGGTCAAGAAATAGGGAAAACGATGTCCTCGGAGGACAGGGCGGCCAAATATATCCTCCTGGTCTTGATCCTCTTCAATTTCTGTTTCCATCTTCCGCAGATCAATAGGCCTCCCTACGGATTCCACCAATGGCGGCAGGCCCAAACGCTGGCGGTCGCCCGGAACTTTTATGAAGAGTCGATGGATGTCTTCGCCCCCCGGGTCGACGGCCGCGGGAACGGGGACGGCGTCACCGGGATGGAATTCCCGGTCCTCAACTATATCATCGCCTGCTCGTACCGGCTCTTCGGCTTTTCGGACGCCGCCGGCCGCCTGGTCGCGCTCGTCTTCGGCGCCCTGGCGATCCTCGGGATCTATCTGCTCGGTTCCGAACTTTTCGGCTCGAGGAAGCTCGGGGCCTATGCCGCGATCTTCCTGACGTTCAGTCCTCTCTTCCTGTACTATTCCGCGGCCGTGATGCCGGACGTCCCCATGTTGTCGATGCTCTTCTATTCGCTCTATTTCTTCACCCGCTGGAAGCGGACGGAACGGTCCGGAGATCTCGCCCTGGCGGCCGTCTTCTTGGGATCGGCCGGACTGATCAAGATCGCGGCGCTGATAGCGATCCCTTACTTCGTTTGGATCCTGATCCGGGAAAAAAGGATTGGCTGGCGCACCCTCGGGCCTTTCGTCATTCCCCTGGGGGCGATCTGCGGCTGGTATCTTTATGCCCGTCACCTGAGCTCACGCTCCGGGATATACGATTTCAAGCTGGGGCCGACGATCCTGGCCAATGCCAGGGAGTTCTTCGTCACCACATACAAGATCGCGTTCAGTTGGCTCCCGGAAGTGTATATGAACTATGGCTCCTTTCTATTCCTCGTTCTCGGTCTTATCGTGATCGCCCGCCGGCGGGCCCCTTCCTCGAAGTCCGTCGCGTTCACGGCCGTCATGAGCGGGTCCCTCGCGATCTACATGTTGACCCAATATCCGATGCTCTTGGGTCACGATTATTACATGGTCCCGATCCTGGCCGTTCTGCCTTTTGTCGCCGCCATGGGCCTTCAGTCCCTTCTTGTCAAGTCCCGGGCCGGGCGATGGTTCGCCCTCGTGTTCCTGGGGATATCGATGGCGATCGGGATCTATCGCGTCAACGACCGGTATCGCAATTACGATCGGGTCAAACAAGCCGAGCTCCAGTCCCTCGAGCCCTACCTCGATGCGCACGGCTTTCCCGTCCATGAGAGGTATGTCGTCTGTCATGATGCGTCCCCGGCGATATACCTGTATTTCGCGCATCGCAAAGGCTGGGCGATGGCCGAGGACGATCCCCTCGAGAAATGGGAATCCGCCGTTTCCAAAGGGGCCGGCATATTGGTGAGCGATTCAAGGACGTTCGAGCAGAAACCCGGCGTTAAGGAATGCCTGAAACCGATCGGCGAGCACGGCGGTTTCAGGGTCTTCAGCATCTCCCCCCCGAACCAATGGCGGGCCGCCCAGAGCGGGTCCTCGGCCGGCGCGAGATCTCCGATATGGAGGGGAGGTCCGGCCATGATCGGGGATCTTCCGGCGACCGGTCCCGTCAAGGATCCGCCCGGGCCGGGGACGGGGCAAATTTACCGCCGGCCCTGAATCATGCTATATTGAGAGCCAAGCTCTTCGGAAGAACATGAACGTATTGAGAAGATTCAGGGGCTTGATCGTCTTCATCCTCGTCGCGTCGTTCCTCGCCGGCGCGCTCTTCGTCGGCAAGAACATGTTCCTCCGCCAGGTCCGAAAGAAGATCGAGGCATCGCTGGCCTATTCCCGCATCAGCCTGTCGGCCCTGCCCCCATCCCTCGTCCTCGAGGACGTCCGGACGCTCGACGCGGCGCCCCTCTTTTCCGCCCGGAAGGTCATCGTCGGCATTTCCTACGTCTCTCTCCTTCGCCGGGAAAAGCCCCTGACCGTCCTCATCGAGGGGCCCGTCGTGCGCATGACGGGCGAACCGGGGCCCGCGCGAAAGTACTGGCCCCTGCCTGTCGCCGTCGAGAGGGGCATCATCCGGGAAGGAGAGATCTCGGTCAGGCTCCGGGGAGGGCTCCTTCATGTAAGCGGGATGCGGGCCCTCTTTTCGGAGAAGGGGGACGCCTTCTCCTTCCAGGCCGTCGCCGAGGAGGGCACCTTCACCCCGACGGCGGGCCCCGCTTTCGGGGGCGGGATCACCCTCTCCGTCTCCGGCAAGGGGCCGGAGGTGACGGTCCACAGGGCGATCGTCGAAGGGCCGGGCTTCGTCGTCAAGGCCCAAGGCAAGCTCGTCGATCCGGAGAATCCCGTCCTCGAGCTCAAGACCTTCTTTGACGTCGAGACGTCCTTCGTGACCGGCCTTCTGAAGCTTCCGTTCTCCTGGAAGGGGAGGGCCGAAGGCTCCGGCCTGTTCACGAGGTCGGCGGGCGCCGTCGCCTTCCGCTCGGACCTTACCGGACCGGCCGTCGTCCTGAACGGAGTCCCGCTGGGCAAGGTCGCGGGCAGCCTGGGGATCGACGCGAAAGGAGGCGGCCAGGTCGACGTCTCCATCGTCGAGGGGGCACAGGCTGGCGCCGCCGTCCTCGTCAAGTTCGGGCACGGCCGGGTCGACGGCCGCGTCAGCGGGGTCCGGCTCGATCCCATCATGACCTACGTCAAGATCCCCTGGCCCGTGCGGTCGCCGGCGTGGGGAACGTTCTCCATCGTCAAGAACAGGCTCGAGGCGGAGGGGGAGTTCCGGGACGCCCGGGAGGAATTCGAGCACCCGCTCTACCCCTTCCGGGGAAAGTTCCTGTTCGCCATGGACCTGAAGACGCAGGAGCTTTCGTTCTCGTCTCCGGAGATCGATTCGAGCTTCGGCCGTCTCGAGGTTCGCGGAGGCATCCGGGTGGGCCGGGACTGCGACGTGGACATCCGCGGCGAGATCAAGGACATCCGGCAGGGCCGCGCGTTCACTTCCTACATCCTGAAGAAGACCTTCATCTTCCCGGAGATCCGGGGGAGGGGGACGGCCTCGTTCAGGATCGCGGGGGATTTCCGGTCGCCGCGCGTCACGGCCGACTTCTATTGCCTGCCGGCGGGTTTCGCGAAGTTCGACGCGGCCTCGGTCGACGGGAACATCGACATCCTCGGCGAGGACGTCACCGGGACGTTCAGGATCGGCGACGCGGACCTCAAGGGCGAGGTCGGTCTCGCCGTCTCGGGGGCGCGCGTCGAGGCGGACCTGCGGCTCGACGAGGGGGAGATCGAGCGCATCCTTCCGCCGCTGGACATCGTCCTGCCGCTCCGGGGGAGGGCTTCGGGCGCGTTCAAGCTCGTCCAGCAGGGCCCGTCCATCGCGCTCAAAGGGACCTTCTCCAGCCGCGCAATTTCCCTCCTCGGCCAGCCGGTCCGGGACTGCCGCGGCGGGCTCGAATGGAAGGACGACACACTCCGCCTGACCCGGCTCACCGGAGGCCTGTACGGAGGGACGGTGACAGGCGACCTGTCCCTGACCTTTCCCCGGTTGGGCTTCGATCTGGACCTCTCCGGCGCGGGCGTCCGGCTCTCCGAGATCGGGTCCGGGCTCGGCGGGTCCCTCGACCTCACGCTCAAAGGCCGGGGGGTCTTCGGAACCGATCGGGCCGGCGGAACGTTCGCCGTCAAAGGCCTCGTCTTCCAGCCGGTGCACGATACGGACGCGGCGGGGGATTGGACCTTCGGCTACGGGAACGACCGGATCGGCCTGGAGGTCAAAGGCGGCTTCCTTCCGGGCGGGAACGAGTTCCGGATGACGATCGACCTGCCGCTCCATAAGGACGAGATCACGGCGGACATCAAGGGGAGCTTCGACGATATCGACAGGCTCCTGCCCTGGAAGGGGGCCAAGGGGCGGCTCAACTATATCGGCGAGATCCGGGGGCCGAGGAGCGCTCCCCTGATCAACGGGGTGGTGGATCTCCAGGGCGCCCTCATGCCCCTGCCCGGGTTCGCCCATGCCCTGACCGATTACACGGCGCTCGCCTTCATCAAGGAGGGCCGAATCACCCTCCGCTCGTTCCAGGGGAAGCTCGGCGGCGGTGACATCCGCGGCGCCGGGACGATCGAGACGGGGGCGAAGGGCATCGAGGCCATCGACATCCGGGTGGACGGGACGAACATGCTCCTTTCCCCATTGGCCCGGACCCGGGCCCTGACGAACGGTTGGGCCCGTTTGGTGAAGGACGCCCGGAGCTTTGTGCTGGACGGGGAGCTCGACGTCTCCAATCTTTCCTGGCGGAGGGAATTCACGGAGAAGATCGCCTTTTCCTCCGCTCCGTCCGCCCCGGCCCGCGAGGAGAAGGGGTTCTTCGACGACCTGGCCCTGAACCTGCGGCTCCGGGCCGACGGGAACGCCTGGATGGAGAATTCCCTGGGCCGGATCAACGGGAAGTTCGACCTGACCGTCACGGGGAACGTCGGCTCGCCGGTCATCCTCGGGGACATCGAAGCCATCGACGGGGAGATCTACTTCCAGGACAGGAAGTTCCGCGTCGTCCGCGGGCGCCTGAGCTTCTTCAATCCCGCCGCGGTCGAGCCCTTCCTGGATTTCCGGGGAGAGACCTACGTCAAGGACTACCGGGTGACCTTCTCCCTGAACGGCCTCGTCGACGGCCTCAGGCCGGAGTTCACGTCGTCCCCGCCTCTTCCCCCGGAGGACGTCCTGGCCCTCCTCGCCCTCGGCGAGGCCTTCCGGCGGACCTATTCCTATGACACGACCACGCGGCTCAGCACGGCCTCTCTCCTGTCCTTCCAGATCGCCGACCAGGCCCGGAAGCGCGCCGAAGGCCTGTTCAGTCTCGCCCGGTTCCGCGTCGATCCCTTCGTCATGGGCTCGTCATCGGAGATGTCGGCCCGCCTGACGGTCGGAAGGCAGTTATCGCGGAACCTTTCGATCCTGTATTCGACCAACCTGACGACCCAGCGCGAAGAGATCGTCCGGATGGAATGGGAGATCAGCAACGGTTTTTCTCTCGTCGGCATGCGCAACGAGTGGGGACGGATAAGCTTCGATGTCAAAGCCCGCAAGAGATTCTGACGCGCGGCGGGCGGGGCGCCTGTGGGGCCTCGTCCTGGCCGCGGCAGCCTTCGCGGCGCCGGCCGCCGCGTTCCCGTCCTCCCGGCAGGACGCGGAGCCGCCCGTCATCGAAAGCGTCGTCATCCAGGCGGACGGGCTGGCCGGCGAGCAGAACATGGAGGAGCTCATCTCCGTCAGGAAGGGCGAGCCCTATTCGCTGATGGCGATCGACCGGAGCGTCAAACAGATCTACGGGACGGGCCTTTTCTCCGACGTCCGCGTCGCCAGGTCCGGGGAGACCCGGGTGGCGCTCACGTTTTTCCTGACCCACCGCCTGACGGTCCGCACCGTCGATTTCCGCGGCGGGGAGGGGCTCCCGCGGGCGAAGATGAAGAGCGGCGTCGAGGCCGTCCGTTCCGGGGCCTTCTTTTCCGAGGACCTGGTCGATCGGGCCGCCGCCGAACTTCGGGACGTCCTGGCCCGCGAGGGGTATTTCGGGGCGCCGGTCAAGGCCCTCGTCGAGCGCGACCTCGAAGCGTCCACGGCCAACGTCGTTTTCGAGATCGGACCCGGCCGGAGATACGCCATCTCCGGGATCTCGTTCGAAGGCGCGGTCTTGGTCCCGGAGAACGAGCTTAAGTCGCGGCTGAAGGACAAGGCGGGAGCGGCCTATGTTCCTTCGCGTTTCAGGGGGCAACTACAGAAGCTCAAGGACTATTACGCCGGCCTCGGCTACCAGCGGGCGGAGGTCGATCTCGCCCGCGAAGATTTCGATGAGGCGGCGGGCCGCGTCAGCCTCACGGTGAGCGTCGTCCCCGGAGAAAAGATCACCTTCCTCATCCGGGGGGCGGATGTCCCGACGTCCATCCTGGCCCCCCTCTGGGAGGAGCGTGTCTTCGAGGAGTGGGGCCTGGCCGAGGGGGAGGCCCGCATCCTGTCCGTCCTCCGCGGTCAGGGGTACGTTTTCGCCTCCCTGACCTCGCGGATCGAACGGCTCGAGAACGAGGTCCGGGTCGTCTATGACGTCACGCCGGGCGACCGGTACCGGGTCGACCGGGTGGAATTCGACGGGCTCGCCTCGTTCCCCGCCGCCTTGATCCGGGAGGAGGTCGGGATCGCCGAGAAGATGCCCTTCTTCGCCCTCGTCGACGGCGAACGCCTGTTCGAGATCCCCCGCGACATCGAGTTCTTCTATCAAAGGAACGGCTTCGCCGATTGCCGCGTCGAGCTCGCCCTGAAGAGCCGGGAGAAGGCGGCTACAGCGGTCTTCGTCGTCTCCGAAGGGGAGCGCCGCACGTTCGGGCGGATCGAGCTCGCCGGCGTCACCCTGTTCCCGCCGGAGGAGGTCCGGGCGGTGATGACGAGCGCCGAAGGAAGCGGCTATTATGCCCCGGACGTCCGGAAGGACGTCGAGAGGATCGAGGCGTTCTACCTCAACAAAGGCGTGAGGGGGACCGGCGTGACCTTCGACGCCCGCGAGGTCTCGCCCGGCTTCTTCGCGGTCCTCATCACGGTCGCCGAGGGCCGGCTCATGCGTGTCGGCGAGATCGTCGTCACCGGGAACAGGGTGACGCGCAAAAGGACCATCCTCCGGGAGCTCAGGCTCCGGTCCGGGGACCCGGTGTCCCGCGAGCGCGTCCTGGAGACCAAGCGGCGGCTGGAGGGCCTGGGGATCTTCGCCGAGGTGAAGGTCGACGAGGTCGCCGTCTCCCCCGGGACGGAGAATCTGGTCATCGCCGTGCGCGAGGGGGAAAGGAACTACGCGAGCCTCGGCGTCGGGCTCGAGACCAAGAACGAGCCGCGGTCCCTGGCCCTCTGGGAGAACGACATCAAGCTCCGGGGAACGGCCGAGTACATCCGGACGAACATCTTCGGCGTCGCTTCCCAGGTCAGTTTCGTCAGCCAGTTCAGCATCGTCGAAAAGCGGGCCGTGGCCTCGTGGGAACAGCCCTATTTCTTCGGCATCCCCATGCAGACGGTCTTCAATGCCTGGGTCGAGGGCGAGGACCGCAAGAGCTTCGGTTTCGACCGGCGCGGCTTCAGCCTGAACGTCGTCAAGCCCCTCTCCCCGGGGCTCGTCCTGCTCGGGACCCTCAGCCTGTCCCGGACGAAGCTGACGCACCTCGAGATCGCCGAATCCGAGGTCGACCGTCAGCTCCTGCCCTTCGCGACGATGCTCGCGTCGGCGAGCTTCATCCGGGACCGGCGGGACGATTCGTTCAATCCCTCCCGGGGCACGTTCATGAGCGTCGTCGGGGAATGGGCCTTCCCCTTTTTCAAGACGGAATCCGACTATCTCAAGGCCTTCTTCAAATACCAGTATTACTACCCCATCCTGACCCGCCTCAACTTCAGCGCGACCGCCCGCGTCGGGCTGGGCCGCGGCCGCATCCCCGTCCCCGAGCGGTTCTTCGCCGGGGGCAGCAACTCGTTCCGCGGCGAGAGGATCGACGAGCTCGGCCCGAAGGACCCGGACACGGGCATGCCCGTCGGCGGCAAGGCGATGGTCCTGGTCAATCTGGAGATGCGGTTTCCTCTCTTCCAGAGCCTGCCCGACCTCTCCGGGGCCGCCTTCTACGACATCGGCCAGGTCTTTTCCAAGAGGAAGGATTTCAGCCTCTTCAACTTCCAGGGCGCCGTCGGGCTCGGCCTCCGCTACCGGACGCCTCTCGGGCCGTTCCGGTTCGACCTCGGTTGGAACGTCGACGACCCGAAGAAGAAGGGCCATCCCCTCCTCTTCATCACCATCGGGAACGTGTTCTGACATGACGACACCAAAAAGGAACAGGATAAGGGAGTGCGCGGCCGGGATGGCGGTCCTGGCCCTTTCGATCCTTGCCCTCCGGGCCGAGGCTTCCCGCGGGCAGGTCGAGGATTGCGTGGCCGCCGTCGTCAACGGCAGGGCCGTCACGCTCGTCGACGTGAGGATCGCCCAGCGCTTCGGGCTTCACGCCGGGGACCCCGGCGAGACCTCCCGGTCCGCCGTGCTGGACAGGCTCATCGAGCAGAAGCTCGTCTTCGACCTCACGCGCGGGCCCTCGGCGCCGACCGGGGAGGAGATCGCCGCGGCCGCGGACGAGGCCGCCCGGAGACTGGGGCCGGACGCGTGGGCCCGGGCCCTCGCGGAGTTCGGCATCGCCGAGGCGGACCTCCGGCCGTTCGTCGAGGAGACGGTCGGCTACCGCAAGGCCGTCGCGGCGAGGTTCAGCCAGGCGGCGCCCGTGACCATCAAGGAGATCGAAACGTATTACCGGGACGTCTATGTCCCCGACCGTCGCACCGCGGGGGAGGAGCCGGCCCCCATGGTCCAGGTCGTCGACCGGATCGAATCCCGCATCCAGGAGCGAAAACGGGACGAGCTGGTCGCGAACTGGATCGGGAACCTGAAGTCCCAGGCGGACGTCCGCGTGAACCGCGACTGCCTGGATTAACCCCCCGAGAAAGGAACATCCCTCATGAAACGATTCGCCTGCCTTTTCCCCGGCCAGGGATCCCAGGCCGTGGGCATGGGAAAGGACCTCTACGACGGCTTCGACGAAGCCCGCGAGATCTTCGCGAGGGCCGACGAGGCGCTCGACTACCCCATCTCGAAGCTGTGTTTCGAGGGGCCCGAAGAGGAGCTTCGCCTGACCCGGAACACCCAGCCCGCCCTCCTCACCGTCAGCACGATCGCCTTCACCCTCCTCGGCGCGGAGCCCGCTGTCGCCGCCGGGCACAGCCTCGGCGAGTATTCCGCCCTCGTGGCGGCGGGCGTCCTGGCGTTCGAGGACGCCGTCCGGCTCGTGCATAAGCGGGGCGTATACATGCAGGAGACCGTCCCGGCCGGAACGGGAGTGATGGCCGCGGTCCTGGGCGCCGATCCCGAAGGCCTTCGGCAGGCTCTCGAACGGGTCCCGGACCGGAGCGTCGAGGTCGCCAACTGGAACAGCCCGGACCAGGTCGTCATCGCCGGGCCGCGCGAAGGCGTCGAGGAGGCTCTCCGCATCCTCAAGCCCCCGAGGTCGGTCATGCTCCCTGTGAGCGCGCCCTTCCATACCGCCCTGATGAGGCCGGCCGAGGAAAGGCTGGCGGCCGACCTGGCCCTGGTCCCGTTTCGGGACCCGAAATTCCCCGTCGTCTGCAACGTGGACGCGCGTCCCATCCGGACGGGGGAGGAGGCCCGGGACGCCGTCCGGCGGCAGGTCAGCCGGCCCGTCCTCTGGACGGCCTGCATCGAATCGCTCCGGGGAGAGGGGATAGATCTGTGGGTGGAAGCCGGTCCCGGGAAGGTCCTTTCCGGGCTGATGAAGAGGATCGGCCGCGGCTGGCTTCAGCCTCCCGTCACGACGAACGTCGAGGACCGCGGTTCGCTGGAAAGGACGAGGCAGGCCCTGTCAGACGTCCTTTGACAGGACCACCGGTGCAAAGCGGATGTAATACTCCACCGCCGAGGCCAGGGCCATGGCGACCGTGAGCCAGAGGCCGACGGGGGCGAGGAGGTGGAGCCTCCCCAGGTTGACCGGGCCGAGGATGAGAAGGCAGAGGGTGACGATCTCGAGCGTCATCTTGGCCTTGCCCAGGGCCGAGGCGGGGATGTTGCGCCCCCGCGACGACGCGATGGCCCGGAAGCCGGTCACCGCGATCTCCCGGCCGATGATGATGACGGCCATCCAGGCGGGCACGATCCGGCGCTCGACGAGACAGATGAGGGCCGAAGCGATGAGGAGCTTGTCGGCCATCGGGTCGAGGAGCTGGCCGAAGACGGTGATCTGCTGTTTCTTCCGGGCCCAGAACCCGTCCAGCATGTCCGTCAGGGAGGCGAAGAGGAAGATGGCGAAACCGGCGATCTCCCAACCCCGGAAGTGAGAGAGCAGGACGACGACCAGGACCGGGATGGCGAAGATCCGGAGGATGGTCAGGAAGTTCGGGACGTTGAGTTTCATGGACGCAGATAATACTAGCGCCGGGCCTCTCCGTTGTCAATCGCGACGCGTCGCACCCCCGGTCGCCGCCGCCCGGCGGCCGGGCGGTCCCGACCTTGCAAAGCCTCCGGCCTGCGAGTATATTTGAACACTGCCATGCCCGAAAAAAGCTCCCTGACCCCGATGATGGAACAGTATTTCCGCATCAAGAAGGAGCATCCGGGCGCCCTGCTCTTCTTCCGGCTGGGCGACTTCTACGAGATGTTCTACGAGGACGCGAAGACGGCCTCGCCCGTCCTCGAGATCGCCCTGACCTCACGCCAGAAGGTTCCGATGTGCGGCGTCCCCCACCACGCCGTCAACGCCTACCTGGCCAAGCTGCTGCGCCGCGGGTACAAGGTCGCCGTCTGCGAGCAGATGGAGGACCCGCGGTCGGCGAAGGGCGTGGTCAAGCGGGAGGTCATCAAGGTCCTGACCCCCGGAACGGCGGTCGAGGTCGAGAACGGCGACGGCCGGGAGAACACCTATGTCGCGGCCTTCGTCCTGACCCGGGAAGGCTGGGGGCTGGCCCGGCTCGACCTCGTCTCCGGGGAGATCCGGGCGCTTCAGGGCGGGCCCGAGGACCTCCGGGCGGCCTCCGACGAGCTGTTCAAGGCATCGCCCCGGGAGATCATCTATCCGGAGGGCGCCGAGGATTCTCTCGCCCGGATCCTGTCTCCGCGGGAAGCCGCGGCCGTGCCGCTGAGCCCGGTCGAAGCCTGGGCCTTCGACCCGCCCCAGGCCTCACGGCTCCTCGAGGAACACCTCCGGGTCAAGTCCCTGGCGGGGTTCGGCCTGGACGGAAAGCTCCTGGCCGTCGCGGCCGCCGGCGCGCTCCTCCATTACGTCAAGAAGGTCCGGAAGGATTCCGTCGCCCTGGTCCACAAGGTCGTCTACGTGCCCGCCGGCGACAGGCTCGTCCTGGACGCGGCGACGGTCCGGAACCTGGAGCTCGTCAGGAACCTCCGCGACGGGCGGACGTCGGACACCCTGCTCGAGGTCATGGACCTGACGGTGACCCCGATGGGGGCGCGGACGCTCCGCGGCTGGCTCCTGGAGCCTCTCGCCGACGCCGGACGGATCAACGCGCGGCTGGACGCCGTGGCCGAAGCCGCCCGCCTGACCATCGAGAGGCGCGAGGTCCGCGACGCCTTCAAGGGCATTCACGACCTGGAGCGGCTGACGGGCAAGATCTCCCTCGCCGCCGCCAATGCCCGGGACCTCGTCGCGCTGAAGAGGTCTCTCGAGCCTTTGCCGAAGGTCCGGACGATCCTCGAGGCCTTCGGCGCCGGCGCGTTCCGGGTCATCCGGGAAGGATGGGACGACGTCCGGGACGTGGTCGGGATCGTCGACAGGACCATCCTGGACGAGCCGGCGCTCGCGCTCACGGAGGGCGGGATCGTCAAGCCGGGGTTCGACGCCGAGCTCGACGAGCTGAGGGACATCTCGCGGTCCGGGAAGGCGTTCATCGCCCGTCTGGAAAAGACCGAGCGGGAGAGGACGGGCATCTCGTCCCTCAAGGTCCGCTACAACAAGGTCTTCGGTTATTACATCGACGTCACGAAGCCCAACCTGCCCCAGGTCCCCCCGGACTACATCCGCAAGCAGACCCTCGTCGGCTCGGAGCGTTTTCTCACCCCGGAGCTCAAGACCTACGAGGAGAAGGTCCTCCACGCCGAGGAGCGGATGGCGGAGATCGAATACCGCATCTTCCAGGAGACCCGGGAGGCCGTGGCCCGGGAGACGACGCGCCTCCAGCGCGTCGCCGCCGCTGTCGCCCGGCTGGACGTCCTCACGGCCCTGGGGGAGCTCGCGGTCGGCCGGAGCTACTGCCGCCCCGAGGTGGGCGGCGGGGACGCCCTCCGGATCACGGGCGGGCGGCACCCCGTCATCGAGGTCGCCAACGCCGAGCCGTTCATCCCGAACGATACGTCCCTCGATCCCGCCGACGAGCAGATCCTCGTCATCACCGGGCCGAACATGGGCGGGAAATCGACCTACCTCCGCCAGGTCGCCCTCATCGCCGTCATGGCCCAGATGGGCTCGTTCGTGCCGGCCGAATCGGCCGCGCTGGGCCTTGTCGACCGCATCTTCACCCGCATCGGCGCGACGGACTTCCTGAGCGTCGGACAGTCGACGTTCATGGTCGAGATGCTGGAGACGGCCGCCATCCTGAACAGCGCGACGCCGAAGAGCCTCATCCTCCTCGACGAGGTCGGGCGGGGGACCAGCACGTTCGACGGCCTGAGCATCGCCTGGGCCGTGGCCGAGCACCTGCATGAGCGGGAAGGGGTCCGGGCCAAGACCCTGTTCGCCACCCACTACCACGAACTGACCGAGCTCGCCCTGAGCCTCAAGCGGATCCGGAACTTCCACGTCTCCGTCAAGGAGTGGAAGGACGACGTCATCTTCCTGCGGAAGATCGTTCCCGGACCCTCCGACCGCAGTTACGGCATCCACGTGGCCAAGCTGGCCGGCATCCCGCGGGCCGTGATCGACCGGGCCCGGGAGATCCTCTTCAACCTGGAGAAAAGGGAATTCGACGAGGAGGGCGTTCCGCGCATGGCCTACCGCTCGCCGGGAAAGCGCGACCGGGCCCAGGGCCTGCTCTTCGCCGAGGACCGGGAGCGCGCGACGCTCGAGGAGATGAGGGACAGGATCCTGTCCTGCGATATCCAGGGGATGACGCCCCTCGAGGCGCTGAACCTCCTCGGGGCGTTGAGGGACGGGCTCGGGGGGAAGGCGGGGGACTAGAGGTCTTCGGCCTCCTCGACCTGGAAGCCTTCCTCGGTGTCCGCCTCCTCCTCGTCCTCCCCGTCGCCGTCGACATCCTTGTCGAATTCCTTGCCGTCCTCGAAGGGAGCGTCGCCGACCTCTTCCTTCCTCTGCTCGAGGGCGACGTCGAACTCGTCCCGGTCCTCGTAGCGCCTCAGGATGTTGGCCGCGGAATCGCTGTAGCAGAGCTCCAGGAAATCCTCTTCGATCTCGCAGAAGATGGACATCGAGTGGCCGGTCTGAAGGTTCCCGACGGTCTCGACGGGGTCGGCCGCCTTTTTGATCGCGTCCAACGTCAGCCAGCTCGATACTTCGATCTCTTCCATAATGCGCTCCCTAAGAGAATAAATATCCATTTTAAGCCAATTGTCAAGTCAGGCAAGGGGTTCTTGACAGGCGCGCCCGCGCCCGCTATTTTTTAAGGTACGGAGGTCCGGCATGAGATGGGAAAAACTGACGGTCATGTCCCAGGAAGCGTTCCGCGAGGCCCAGGCGAAAGCCGCGGCCATGGGGCACCAGGAGATCGGCCCCGAGCATCTCCTGATGAGCTTCCTCGAAAAGCCCGAGAACATCGTCAACGCCGTCCTGGGCAAGCTCGGCGCGAACGCCGGCGCGGTCCGGGCGGACCTGGACGCGGCGCTGGCGCGCCTTCCCAAGGTCTCCGGCGGCGGGGAGCCCACCGCTTCCGAGGCCCTGCGGCGCGTCATGGACGGCGGCGAGAAGCAGGCCGCGCGGCTCAAGGATGAGTACGTCTCCACGGAGCATCTCCTCCTCGCCATGCTCGAGGAAAAGGCCGGCGATGCCGGCCGGATCCTGGCGGCGCGGGGCGTCACCGGGGAGTCGGTCCTCAAGGCCCTGGCCACGGTCCGCGGCTCGCAGAGGATCACGGACCCCGAGCCCGAGGGCAAGTTCCAGGCGCTCGAGAAGTACGCCCGCGACCTCACGGCCCTGGCCAGGCAGGGGAAGCTCGACCCGGTCATCGGCCGCGAGGACGAGATCCGGCGCGTCATGCAGGTCCTGTCCCGGCGGACGAAGAACAATCCCGTCCTCGTCGGCGAGGCCGGCGTCGGGAAGACCGCCGTCGTCGAGGGGCTGGCCCGGCGCATCGCCGACGGCGACGTTCCCCAGTCCCTGAAGAACAAGCGCCTCCTCTCCCTCGACATCGGCTCGCTCGTCGCCGGGACGAAGTACCGGGGCGAGTTCGAGGACCGGCTCAAGGCCATCCTCAAGGAGATCCGCGAATCGGACGGCGAGATCATCCTGTTCATCGACGAGCTCCACACGATCATCGGGGCCGGGGCGGCCGAGGGCGCCGTGGACGCCTCGAACATGCTCAAGCCGGCCCTCGCCCGGGGCGAACTGCGCTGCGTCGGGGCGACGACGCTCAACGAGTACAAGAAGCACATCGAGAAGGACGCCGCCCTCGAACGGCGCTTCCAGCAGGTCTATGTGGGCGAGCCCTCGGTCGAGGAGACCATTTCCATCCTCCGCGGCCTCAAGGACAAGTATGAGGCCCATCACGGCGTCCGGATCACGGACTCGGCCCTGGTGGCGGCGGCGACGCTGTCCCATCGCTACATCTCGAGCCGCTACCTCCCGGACAAGGCCATCGACCTCATGGACGAGGCGGCCTCCCGGACCCGCATCCAGATCGACAGCCTGCCCGAGAACGTCGACGAGCTCGAACGGCGGATCGTTCAGCTCGAGATCGAGCGGCAGGCGCTCCGCAAGGAAAAGGACAAGGCTGCGAAGGAGAGGCTGGGGGGGATCGAGAAGGAGCTCGCGGACCTCAAGGAGAAGAGCTCTGGCCTCAAGGCGCAGTGGAAGAACGAGAAGGATCTCATCGAAGCCCAGGGCAGGATCAAGGAGCGCGTGGACGCGCTCAAGAGCGAAGGGCAGGCGGCCGAGCGGCGCGGCGACCTCGAGCGCGCGGCCGAGATCCGCTACGGGAAGCTCATCGAGGCGGCGAAGGAGTCGGAAGCCCTGGCGGCCCGCCTGGCCGCCGCCCAGAAGAAAGGAAAGATGCTCAAGGAGGAGGTCGACGAGGAGGACATCGCCCAGATCGTCTCCCGGTGGACGGGCATCCCCGTGTCCAAGATGCTGGAGGGCGACGCGGCCCGCCTGCTCCGGATGGAGGAGACGCTCTCGGCCCGCGTGGTCGGCCAGGACCAGGCCATCCGCGTCGTTGCGGACACCATCCGGCGGGCGCGGGCCGGCATTCAGGACGCCGCGCGTCCCATCGGGTCCTTCATCTTCATGGGGCCCACGGGCGTCGGCAAGACCGAGCTGGCGCGGGCGCTGGCCGAGTTCCTCTTCGGCGACGAGAAGGCGATGGTCCGGCTCGACATGTCGGAGTACATGGAGAAGCACACGGTCGCCCGGCTTATCGGGGCGCCTCCCGGCTACGTCGGCTACGAGGAGGGGGGCCAGCTGACCGAGGCGGTCAAGCGCAGGCCGTATTCCCTCGTCCTTCTGGACGAGATCGAGAAGGCCCATTCCGATGTCTTCAACGTCCTCCTCCAGATCCTCGACGACGGCCGACTGACCGACGGCCAGGGACGGACGGTGGACTTCCGGAACACGCTGGTCATCATGACGTCGAACCTCGGGAGCACGGAGATCAAGGGCCTCGGCGGGGATTTCGCGGCCATGGAGCGCGAGGTCCGCAAGGTCCTCGAGGCCCACTTCAGGCCCGAGTTCCTCAACCGCGTCGACGAGGTCGTCGTCTTCCGGCCGCTGGGGAAGGGGACCATCCTCAAGATCGTCGACCTCCAGCTCGGGCTCCTTCGGTCGCGGCTCGCCGGGCGGAAGATCGGGCTCGAAGCCTCCCCGGAAGCCGCCGCCCTCCTGGCCGAGAGGGGTTACGATCCCGTCTACGGCGCCCGGCCCCTGAAACGGGCCATCCAGAGGGACGTCCAGAACCCCCTGGCCGCGAAGATATTGGCCGGGGAATACGGGGAAGGGGACACGGTCGTCCTCGGCGTCGACAAGAAGGGCGAGCTGTCTTTCGCGAAAAGAGGGTAGTCCCGGCAAATCCCCCCTGACCCCCCTTTTACAAAGGGGGGAATCTTCAAGTCCAGCCGCGAATCCCTTTTCCATGGAGCGAACGTTCAAGTCCAGGCGCAGATCGCTTTTCCATGGAGCGAGCGTTCAAGTCCAGGCGCAGATCCCTTTTCCAGGGGGGACGCGGTCCAGCCAAATCCCTTTCCCACGACGGGGACCTTCGAGTCCGGCCGTAAATCCCTTTTGCACGGGAGGCATTTCCAATTTCAGCGGCGAGCCCTTTATTTCAAGGAGGAATCCAGATCCGCTCCCGGCCTCTCCGGAAGCGTAGGCCGGGCCTTGAACCTCCCCCCTTTCCTAAAGGGGGGGTGGGGGGATTTCCTCCCGCCGGCTTGCCCGTTCTCTTGACCGAAGACCTCGATTAAGGTATTCATAAAGGATTATCGCAGGAGGATGAATATGCATAAACGTCAATTCGCGATAGCGGCGCTCGTCGCATTTCTGGCCTTGGGCGGTCTGGCCCATGGCAATGGGCTGAACCTCAACAGCCTCGGGACGCGGGCCCTGACCATGGGCGGCGCGTTCGTCGGACTGGCCGACGACTTCAGCGCGGTGTTCTGGAATCCGGCCGGAGCGGCAGGGTTCAAGACGAAGTACCTGGGATTCTACGCGACCGACCTCATCCCGTCGAGCACGTACAGGCTCGACGTTCCCACGCCCTCCGGCATGGCGACGCTCGTCGACGCCAAGAGCAAGCTGGGCCATTACCTGGGCGGCATGTTCGCTTATTACCATCCGGTTTCCGACCGCCTGGTCCTCGGCTTCGGCGCCTACACGCCTTCGGGCATAGGCATCAAATGGCCCGAGAGCGGTCTCGCGCCCCTCTCCGGCGGCGGGAGCTTCGACTGGTCGAGCAAGGTCGGCCTCTTCAGCCTCTCCCCGCTCGTCGCCTATAAGGTCAACGACATGATCTCGATCGGGGCGGCCCTCAACGTCAATTACGGGATGTTCTCCATCAACATGCACGCCGGGCAGGCCGAGCTCCCCGTCCCCCCGTACGCCCTCGACCTCGGTCAATACGAGGAAAGCCTGAGCGGCTGGGGCCTCGGGGCCACGTTCGGCGTCCTCGTCAAGCCGTCCGACCGGCTGAGCTTCGGCCTTACGGTCCGCACGCCGAGCAAGGTGACCTTCAAGGGCGACGGGCTCATCTCCAATCTGGACATGATGGGCTTCAGCGAAACATCCACCGTCGACCGGAGCATCACGTTCCCGCTCTGGATCGCCGGCGGCGTGGCCGTTCGTCCCCTGGCCCGGCTCCTCGTGACGGCCGACCTCCAGTGGACGAAGTGGTCGTCCATCAAGGCCCTCGACGCGACCTTCGCCGATCCGGTCTGGAAGGCCATGATGGCCTTGAGCGGCCGGGACTCCCAGAAGATGGACTGGGCGAACAAGATGCAGGTCCGGTTCGGGGCCGAATACACCGTGAGCGACGCCCTCGCCCTGCGGGCGGGGTACTATTACGACCCGAGCCCCGCCCCCGACACGACGCTGAACATCCTCCTCCCGAGCTATACGTACAACGTCGTGACGGCGGGCGCCGGCTACAAGGTCGCCGGCCTCCAGCTCGACTTCGGCGTCGAATACCTGATGGGCAGGGACAGGGACGTCCTTTACCTCAAAACGCTCACCGACCCGGTCTTCGCCACGGCCATGGCGGGCATGTACCACATGAACATCCTCGTCCCGAACCTCTCCATCGGATACAGGTTCTGACGCAGGCCTTGGCACGTCCGTCGCCCGGGCCGGGGGGCCGGTAGCCCCCTGCCCGCGGCGGGTTCGCTCCTCCGGAATGGTCCCGGCGTCCGCGCCCCGGCCCCCGGATCATCCCTTCCGTCCTTCCCCAAGGGGGGAAAGAACCTTTTGCTCCGTTTTTCCGTCTATAAAAGAGGAATGTCGCCGTACAGAGGTTTGTCATGAAAAAGTGGGTCCTGCGCGTCTTCGCGTGCCTTTTCATCGCGGTGTTCTTCTATTTTCTCCTGGCCTGCGGGAAGAAGAAGGAGACCCTGAAGCTCGTCGCCGTCACCAAGGGCGACATCCTGGAAAAGGCCCTTGCCGTCGGCACCATCGAGCCGGAGAAGGAGACCAAGGTCAAATCGACCATCCCCGGGATCGTCCAAGAGGTCCTCTTCAAGGTCGGCGACGGCGTCGCCGCCGGGGCGCCGCTCTTCAAGATATCCCCCAATCCGACGCCGCTCGAATACGTCGAGGCCCGCCGGAGCATGGAGGTCGCCGAGATCGGCATGAGCAAGCTCAAGGCGGACTGGGAGCGTCAGGTCCAGCTCTTCAAGGGGGCGCTCGTCTCCGAATCCGAGATGGCCGCCACCGAGAGCGCCTTCCGCGAGGCGAACCTCCGCTACAAGATCGCCGGCGAGCGCCTCGAGCTCCTCGAGCGGGGACGGATCAAGATGTCCAACCGGGACATCGATTCCATCATCCGGTCCCCGAACGCGGGCATCGTCCTCTCCCAGGCCGTCTTCCAGGGCGATCCCGTCGTGCCGTTGACGAACTATCAGCCGGGGACCGAGCTCTGTTCCCTGGCCGACATGGCCAGCCTCCTCTTCAAGGGCACCGTGGACGAGATCGACGTCGGCAAGATCACCGCCGGGATGGACGCCGAGATCCAGATCGGGGCGCTTCCCGACGCCCGGCTCGCCGGGCGGGTCATCCGCATCTTCCCCAAGGCCAAGAAGGAGGGGAACGCGACGCTCTTCGACATCGAGATCACCATCGACAAGACGACCGGGGCCGTCCTGCGGGCGGGCTTCTCCGCCACGGCGAGCATCCGCATCCGCGAGCGCAAGCAGGTCCCGATGCTCCCGGAGCGCCTCATTCTCTTCGAGAACGGCAAGCGCTTCGTCGAGGTCCCCGAAGGCCAGGGGCTGAAGACCAGGAAGGTCGAGGTCCAGACCGGGCTGTCGGACGGGCTCAACATCGAGCTCCTCTCGGGCGTGAAGGACGGCGAGAAGGTCGTCGAAAGGCCGCCGCGCGAGATCAAGTGACCCCATGTCCGGCATCTTCCTCCGCAACCTCGTCCGGGACCTCCTCCGCCAGCCGCTCCGGACCGCGCTGACCCTGTCCGGCGTCGTCTGGGGGACGTTCTCGGTCATCCTGCTCATCGCCTTCGGCGACTCCGTGTCCAAGGCCCAGCTCAAGAGGTTCCACGGGATGGGCCAGGGCCTCGTCCTCGTCTTCCCGTCCCGGACGACGCTCGCCTGGCAGGGCTTCCTCAAGGGCAAGCCCGTCCGGGTGACCCCGGAGACGATCGAGGCCATCCCGGAGAAGGTCGCCGGCATCGAATTCATCAGCCCCGAGTTCGTCGGCGGGCACCTCATCCGCTACGGGCGGAACGAGTTCCGGAACACGGTCCGGGGCGTCAATCCCGTGTTCGAGCGGATGCGCAACACCATCGCCGAGGAGGGCCGGTTCATCGACCCCGAGGACATGTCCCAGCGCAAGCGTTCGGCCTTCATCGGCGACGTTCTCGCCCGCGATCTCTTCGGGAAGGAAGAGGCCGTCGGCCGGACGATCTTCATCGACGCCGTGCCGTTCACGGTCGTCGGGGTGATGCGGAAGAAGATCCAGAACTCCGACTACAGCGGCGGCCGCGACGAGCGATGCGCCTTCATCCCCTGGACGACGTTCGCCGCCCTCTATGGGAACAAGTACGTCTCGAACTTCATCGTCCGTCCCGCCGACCCCGGCCGGAACAAGACCGTGATCCAGGACGTCAAGAAGCACCTGGCGAAGGTTGCGGGTTTCTCCCCCGACGATCCGGACGCCCTGGGGGTCTGGGACACCCTCGAGTTCGAGAAGCAGTTCACGACCTTCTTCCTGGCGTTCACCGTCTTCATGGCCGTCATCGGCTCGTTCACCCTCCTCGTCGGCGGGGTCGGCGTCGCCTCCATCATGCGGGTCGTCGTCGAGGAGAGGACCCGGGAGATCGGCATCAAGCTGGCCGTCGGCGCCCGGCGCCGGACCATCCTGCGCCAGTTCTTCGCCGAATCCCTGATGATCATGCTCGTCGGCGGGGTGCTGGGCTTCGTGCTCGCGGCCCTCGCCATGCAGGCGGCCCGGGCCTTTCCGGGCTCCTTCACGGAGTTCGTCGGCGTCCCCGTCCTGAACCCGCTCGTCGTCATCTCGACCATCCTCATCCTTCTCGCCATCGGCGTCGTCGCCGGCATGATCCCGGCCCGGGCCGCCGCCTCGACGGACCCCATCGCCGCCCTGAGGAAATGACATGAACGCGACCCTGCCCCGCTTCTTCTGGAGCGAGTACCGCAAGCGCCGGAAACGGGCGGCGCTCATCACCTTCGCCCTGTTCTGGGGGACGCTGTCCATCCTTCTCCTCCTGGCGTTCGGGCAGGGGATGACGACCCAGTTCAAGATCAGTTTCAGCGGGCTCGGCGACAACCTCATCATGATCTCCGGCGGCCAGACCTCGCTCCCGTTCGAGGGCCTGCCCAAGGGGCGGCAGACCCGGATCTATCCCGAGGATGTCGACGAGCTCCGCGCGCGCATCCCGGAGATCCTCCGCATCGCACCGGAAGCTTATAACTTCATCCAGGTGTCGGCCAACGGCAAGGAGATCAACCGCACCGTCCACGGGGTCACGCCCGATTTCGCTCTGATGCGGACCCAGATCCCCCGGCTCGGCGGCCGGTTCCTCGACGAGGACGACGAAGCGCGCGGCCGGAAGGTCGCCTTCATCGGCTGGGCCGTCGCCCGGGACCTGTTCGGGAGCGAGGACCCGGTCGGGAGGTCCGTCGTCATCAACCGCGTCCCGTTCATGGTCGTCGGAGTCCTCCAGAAGAAGCTTCAGGACTCGATGTACAACGGGCCGGACGCCGAACAGGTCTACCTCCCGTACCGGGCCTTCCGCCAGATCGACAACCAGAGGTATCTCGATCAGCTCCACATCCAGCCCCGGAGCCGCGAGGACTCGAAGCTCGTCGAGACCCGGACGAAGACGCTCCTCGGCCGCAAGTACCGGTTCGATCCGGCCGATCCCTACGCCCTCAACATCTGGAACACCATCGACAACGCCGACGAGGGAGCGGCCGTCTTCAGGGGGATCGAGCTCTTCCTGGGCATCATGGGCGCCCTGACCCTGTTCATCGGGGCCGTGGGCGTCACGAACCTGATGTACGCCGCGGCCAAGGAGCGGACGCGCGAGATCGGCATCAAGCTGGCCATCGGGGCCCGGCGTCGGGTCATCGTCCAGCAGTTCATGCTCGAGACGGGCTTCATCTTCGGCAAAGGGACGTTCTGGGGGTTCGTCACGGCCTTCAACATCGTCAACCTCGTCCGGCTCGCCCCCATCAACTACGAGTCGTTCGGCATCGACGCCTATCTCCTCCGGCCGGTCTTCTCCTTTCGCATCTTCGTCCTTTACACGGCCACGGTGGGCGTGCTCGTCTTCCTCTCCGGCATCTTCCCGGCCCTCCGGGCGTCCCGGTCGAACCCCATCGAGTCACTCCGTTATGAATAGAGGGTCATCATGATCGAGCTCAACGGCATCACCAAGGTCTACAGGACGGGGGCCCAGACGCTGGAAGCCCTGCGCGGCGTCACCCTGACGATCGGGAAAGGCGAGTTCATCTCGATCATGGGTCCCTCGGGGTCCGGGAAATCGACCCTGATGAACGTCATCGGATGCCTCGACACGCCGACGGCGGGCGAATATGTCCTCGACGGCGACCGGGTGGCGGGCCTGAGCTTCGACGAGCTCGCCGCGGTCCGCAACCATAAGATCGGGTTCGTCTTCCAGAATTTCAACCTCCTGCCCTACGCCACGGCCTGGGAGAACATCGAGCTTCCGATGCTCTTCGACGGCAAGAGCGCGCGTCGCCGGAAGGAGCGCGTCGCCGAGCTCCTGAACGCCGTCGGGCTCTACGCCTGGCGGGAGCACAAGCCGTCGGAGCTATCCGGAGGACAGCAGCAGAGGATCTCCCTGGCCCGCGCCCTGGCCAACGATCCGCCCATCCTTCTGGCCGACGAGCCGACGGGGAACCTCGATTCGAAGAGCGGGGAGGAGATCATGGCCCTTCTCGGCGACCTGTGGAAGGCCGGCCGGACCATCGTCATGGTCACCCATAACGACGCCATCGCGGCCCAATCCGAGCGTGTCGTCCGGCTCTTCGACGGCACGGTCAGGAGCTGACGGCGGGGCGGGCGAAGCGCGGCGAGACGAGCGGGACGCGTTTTGTAGCCGCAGGCTTCAGCCTGCGCTGGAAATCCGGATTCTCAAGCTCAGGCCTAAGCCTGAGGCTGCAATTTGGGTTAGACTCAACGACCGCGCGGCTATAGTCTCGAGCCACGAGCGAACGCAAGAAACGGTACTTCATGCCCTGTTCCGGAACGATCTCCGGAACGAGTTCCCATTCGATGTCCACGCCCGGGCCGAGAAGCGCCTCAAGCCCTTCGCGGAGCCGGACGAGGGCTTCCGGCGGGGGAGGGGAGTCCGGAACGAGGCGGATGACGACGCGGTCGACCCGCTCCTGGACGAGCTCGTACTGTTCGACCCATGGGGCGACGGCCTGGATGACGTGGGCGGCGGCCGCGGCGTAAAGTTCGCGCCCACCCGGTAAATGCAGATAATCGACGGAGCGGCCGGAGATCTCCGAGAGGGTGGCGAACGGCGCCCCGCACGGGCAGGCCGCCGGGCCGGGGACGACCTCGTCGCCGAGGACGTAACGGACGAACGGCTGGGCGTGATAGTGAAGGGCCGTGACGACGATGTCGCCGCGCTCGCCCTCCCGCGCCGGCCTCCCGTCCTTCAAAACCTCGACGACGACGTTGTCGTCGCAGACGTGGTAAAGGCCCGTCTCGCGGCACTCCCAGGCGATGAGACCGAACTCCTCACTGCAATAGGTGTCGTATGCCGGGCAACCGAAGCCTTCCACGATGCGGCGCCTCATGCCGGGCGTCAGCATCTCGGAACCCGTGACCACGAACCGGGGGCGCGGAGCCCGGCCGGACAGCCGGGCGACCTCTCTGGCCGCACGGGTCAGGACCCCCGCATCCCCCGTGACCACGTCCGGGTCGGTTCTTCCGAGCGCCGCCGCGATATCCGCGGGCGCGTCGAGGAGCGCGATCTGGTCCTGCCGGAAGAGCCCGAGCCGTTGGGCCGCCCTCCAGGCGGGAGGAGACTGCTTGTGGGAATGGGTTCCGATCCGGGCCATCCGGTCCGCCGGCCGGAGCCCGAAGGACGCCATCGCCCTCATACGGAACACATGGAAGACGAAATCCTCCGCCGGGGTCCTGCGAACGGCCAACGGCTCGCCCGTCGAACCGGTCGTTTGGATCGTGATCAGGCGGTCCGGGTCGCTTCCGTTCGCCAGGAACGCGCCGAGCCTCCGCGCCCGGAGGTCCTTTCTCGTGATGATGGGAAGCGCGGCGAGATCTTCGGCCGTGCGGACGGATCCGGGCGAAACGCCCCGTGCGGCCCAGATGTCCCGGTAGAAGGGGACATTCTTCCGGGCATGACGAATGATCCGCCGAAGACGCCCGTCGCGGTACTCCCGGACCTGTCGCGGGCTCGATGTCGAATGTCGTAACGCGGCGCCGAGGACAGCGAGGCCGCCCGCGATCCCGACCCTCATCGTTCCGTCCTCATGACAGGACGGGATTATAGACCCTCATCCGGCGCTTGGCAAAGGGATCGAGCGGGACTCGGGGCCCTCACCTCGGACGCCCGGTGCCCGCCCGGGTGCGGAATGCGAATCCCTTTTCCTTGAAGAGCTTGATGCAGGCGTCCACCGCGTCCGGATCGTACCAGACTCCCTTGTAGCGCGAGAGTTCCGCGAGCACGCTCTCCAGGTCCAGGGCCGCCCTGTAAGGGCGATGTGAGATCATGGCTTCCGTGACGTCCGCGACGGCCAGGATCTTGGCTTCCGGAAGGATCCCGTCTCCCTTCAGGCCCTGAGGGTAACCCGTGCCGTCCAGCCGTTCATGGTGTTGATGGACGATGTCCGCGATCGCCCAGGGGAAATCGACCGTCTTCAGGATGTCGTAGGCGACCCCGGGGTGCTTTTTTATGAGCTCCCATTCGATGTCGGTGAGGGGCGTCGGTTTCGCCAGGATCTCGGCCGGAACGGCGATCTTCCCGATGTCATGGAGGGTCCCGGCCACCCGGATCGTGTCCATCTGGTCCTCGGACATCCCCAGCTCGGCGGCGATGGAACGGGCGAGATCGGAAACGCGGTGTTGATGTCCGGCCGTGTAAGGGTCCCTCATCTCCAGGACCATGCCGATCGCCTGGATCGTCCCGTTCATCGCGTGGCTCACCCTGGCGAGCGCGGTGCGGAGCTTTTCCTCCATGGCCTTGTGCTTGGTGATGTCGTGGATCACCGTCAGATAGGTCGTCTTTCCCTCGGAGATGAACTCGTTGATATTGATGTCGACATGGACCCGTTCGGAGAACTTGTTCTTCAGGACGGTCTCGTAGGTCGCGATCACGGATTCTCCCCTATTGCGCCGCTTGTGGCGGTCGAGCATCATGGCCAGGGAGCCCGCGTCGATGAACCTGTGGAAGGGCTGGCCCATGAGCTCCGCGGGCGCGAATCCGCATATGTCGCTCATGTAGGGGTTGGCATAGATGATCATGCCGTCCTGGACGATGATGACGCCTTCGTTGGCCCTCTCGACGAGCATCCGGAACTTTGCTTCGCTTTCCCGAAGCTTCTCGGGGGTGAAGTCCTGATGTTCCATCGCGGCTCCTTCTCCTGACCCTGGGAACGAAACGCAGGGCCCGGATGAGTACTGCTCCGCACTTCTAGAATTATATAACTCGAGTATATAAAGAATTGTGAATATAGTAAACGGAAAAGATCATGGGGCCGGGAAGGAGCGCGCGGAGGAGAGAAATGAAAAATGGCCAGGGACGGAATTGAACCGCCGACGCAAGGATTTTCAGTCCTTCGCTCTACCAGCTGAGCTACCTGGCCATGCGCGCCCGAACGACCGCTCGGGGCGGGAGATAGTATAGTAAGCCGGCGGGGCAAAGTCAAACGGCAATACGACCGCCCGGCGGGTCGGCTCCGGCGGGCTTCGGCGGCGCGGCCTTGACGGGCCCGGAGTCCCGTGCTACGTTCAGTCCGCCATGAACGTCGCGGCCCTGCTCCCCCATGTCGAGGTCTTCGGCGGCGTCCGGAGATATCTCGAGATCGGCAACGCCCTGGTCCGGCGCGGCCATCGATTCACGCTCTTCACGCCGGACGGGGCGCCCCCGGCCTGGCTCGCGTTCTCGGGGGTCCTGCGCCCGTTCTCCGATCTGGGACGCGAATCTTTCGACGTCGGGCTCTGCAGCGAGTATTCCATCCTGGAGGCCTACGAGCGGCTCCCGGCGCGGGAGAAGTTCTTCTACTTCGTCATGGAGGGCCACAAGAGGGAAAGGGAGGTCGCCCGGCGCGATCTCCGTTTCCTGGGAAACTCCGAGGGCATCTGCCGCCGCATGGAGTCGCGCTATCGCATCACCTGCCACCGGGCGCCCGGCGGCATTGATCCGGCAATATTCCATCCGCTCGCGCCCGGGGAGCTCGAGCCCCGGTCCGGCGATGAGTTCCGCGTCCTGGCCTATGGCCGTATCTACAAGCACCGAAAGGGCGTCGACGCGGTCATCCGGGCCGTCGACGGGCTCCATCGGGCCCGCCCGAACCTCCGTCTCATCCTTTTCGATTCCCCGGTCGGGGAGGATCGCGTGGATCCCCGGCCCCTCGTCCGGACGCGCGTCCCCGTCGAGTTCCACATCGGCCTTCCGCAGGACCGGATGGCCTGGCTCTATTCCCGGGCGGACGTCTTCGTCTCCGGCGAGCGGCGGGCGGGGTGGTCCAACACCGTCGCCGAGGCCATGGCCTGCGCGGCGCCGGTCGTTTGCACGCCGAGCGGGACACGCGATTTCGCCCTGCCCGGCCGGACCGCCTGCGTCGTGCCCCTGCCCCTGCCGTTCCTCATCCGCCGCCGTCTCCGGGAGCTCATGGACGACGCGCCCCTCCGCCGCCGCCTGGCCGCCGCCGGGAGGGAGAAGATCCTGGAGTTCACCTGGGATTTCCTGGCCGCCCGCCTCGAGGGGATCTTCGGAAGGACCTGAAATTGCACGGGGATACCCGATATGGTATCCTTGACGGCGGAGGAGAACGCCCCATGGACGAGAACGAGCTGAAGGAGCTTCTGGCCCGCGAAAACCCCGATTTCCGCCGCGCTCTCGAGGAGCATCGCACCTGCGAGGCCGCCCTCGAGGGCCTGAAGGCCAAGCCCTTCCTGACCGACGCCGAGACGCTCGAGGAAAAGGAGCTCAAGAAGCGCAAGCTCGCTCTCAAGGACAGGATGTACCAGCTGATGCTCGCGCACGGGAAATGACCGCGAATCCGAAACGCCGCTTCGCCCTGGTCGGGACGGAATCGCTCCGCGGCAAGGAGCTCAAGAGCCTCCTCGACCGGACGAAATACCCCCTCCGCTCGATGGACTTCTTCGACGCCGACGTCAAGGAGGAGTTCAGCAAGCTGACGGAATTCCAGGGCGAGCCGAAGGTCATCCATCACCCGACGCCCAAGCTCCTGGAGGGCCTGGACATCGTCTTCCTGGCCTCAGACCCCGCTTCCAACAGGGAGTTCGGGCGCCTTGCGGCCAAACACGATTACCGGGCCGTCGACCTCGTCGAGACGTTCAACACGGACCCCAAGGTCCCCCTCGTTGTGGCCGGGATCAACGACGGCGCGGCCGCCGTGAGGAAGGCCCCTCTCGTCGCCATCCCCAATCCCGCCTCGGTCTTCCTGGCGCGCCTCCTCCACCCCCTCCGCGGGGCGTTCGGGATCGCCAGGGCGGTCGCCTTCGTCCTCCGGCCGGCCTCGGCCTTCGAGGACGAGGGGATCCGCGAGCTCGTCGACCAGAGCTGTGCCATCCTCTCGGGCTCGGCCGTCTCCCGGAAGGTCTTCCGGGACCAGGTCGCCTTCAACGTCCTCTCGCGGACAGGGAAGCCGGGCAAGGACGGGTTCTCGGCCCCCGAAAAGCAGGTGGCCGCCGAGGTCCGGCGCGTCCTGGGCGCGCCCGAATTCCCGTTCACCCTCTCGATCGTCCAGGCGCCCGTGTTCCATACCTATTCCCTCATGGCCTACGCCGAGCTCGGAAAGGGAGCGGACCTCGCGGGCGTCGAGGCGCTCTTCAAGGCCGACCCCGCCTTCAGGCTCACCGGGCGCGAGGCCGCCGGCGCCGCCGCCGCCTCCTCCGTCGCCGGCAAGGACGAGATCGTCCTCGGCGAGATCAAGGCGGAACCGACCATCCCCGGCGGCTTCTGGTTCTGGATCGTCGCCGACAACCTGACCGCCGGCTCGGCCCTGAACGCCCTGGCGGTCGCCAAAGCCCTTTCTTCCGCCTCCCGAGCCGGCGCATGAAAGACGTGTTCCGCCTCCTCAAGCTGACCTTCAAGGAGAAGAAGCTCCTCTTCCTGGCGTTCGGCTCGTCCCTGTTCGTGGCCTTCTTCACCTACGTCTTCGTGGACATGGTCCAGCCCATCCTCGACCGTCTCTTCCTGAGGACCCCGGCCCCCGCCGTCCCGGACAAGGCCCGGCTGATGGACGCCCTCTTCCGGGCCCTCAACGTGACCGAAGCCGACGTCACCCGGGTCCTGCCGGTCGTCCTCGTCGTCGTCATCTTCGGCAAGGGGATGTTCACGTTCCTCTCGTCGTTCTTCATGAAGGCGGTCGGGCACCGGGTCGTCAAGACGATGCGGGACGACCTCTACGAGCACGTCATCTACCAGTCGACGAGCTACTTCGACCACGTGCCGACGGGCGACCTGATGAGCCGGATGACCAACGACGTCGAGAAGGTCCAACAGGCCCTGTCCGGGAGCATGGGCGACATGATCGAGGAGGTCTTCACGCTGATCGCGCTCCTCGTCGGGATCTTCATCCGGGACTTCCGGCTGGCCGTGGTCTCCTTCGTCGTGGCCCCGCTGGCCGCCGTCCCGATGGCCGTCTTCAGCCGCCAGCTCAAGAAGAAAAGCCTGTCGGCCCAGGTCCGGATGGGCCAGATCTATGGCCTCCTCCACGAGACCATCACCGGGAACAAGATCGTCAAGGCCTTCACGACCGAGCGCTTCGAGATCCGCCGGTTCCTGAAGGCCACGGCCGGCTACCTCAGGACGAGCATCAAGCTGGCCTGGATCGGGAGCCTCTCCTCGCCCTTCATGGAGTTCCTGGGGGGCGTCGTCGGCGCGTTCATCCTCTGGGTGGGAACGAAGCGCATCGCCGAGGGGGCCATCAGCCCCGGCGACTTCGGGGCCTTCCTTACGGCCCTCTTCCTGATGTACATGCCCATCAAGCGCCTGAGCAAGGCCAACAACGTCATCCAGCAGGCCGTCGCCTGCCACGCGAGGATCACCGAGGTCCTGGCCAACACGCCCGTCGTCCGGGACGCCCCGAACGCCTATCCGCTTCCCCCGGTCAAGGGCGCCATCCGGTTCGAGGACGTCTCGTTCGCCTACGACCCGAACCGGCCGGTCCTCACCGGGATCGATTTCGAGGTCCGGCCGACCGAGACCGTGGCCATCGTCGGGCTGAGCGGCGCGGGAAAGACGACCATCATCAACCTCCTCGCCCGGTTCTACGAGCCGACGGGGGGCCGGGTCCTGGTCGACGGCATCGACATCCGCGACGTGACCCTGGACTCCCTCCGCTCCCGCATCGGGCTCGTGACCCAGGAGATCATCCTGTTCAACGAGTCCATCCGGGACAACATCGCGTACGGCCTCGAAAGCGCTCCGGAGGACCGGATCATCGCGGCGGCCACGGCCGCCAAGGCGCATGATTTCATCATGCAGCTCCCCGACGGGTACGCGACCCCGATCGGCGAGCGCGGCGGCCTGTTGTCCTCGGGCCAGAGACAGAGGCTGGCCATCGCCCGGGCCCTGCTCAAGGACCCGCCCATCCTCATCCTGGACGAGGCCACATCCGCCCTGGACGCCGAGTCCGAGCATCTCATCCAGGAGGCGCTGGCGACCTTGAGGCAGGGCCGGACGACCATCATCATCGCCCACCGCCTGTCCACCGTCCGGAGCGCCGATCGGATCCTCGTCATCGAGGCCGGCCGCATCGCCGAGCGGGGCGCCCACGAGGAGCTCATCCGGCGGGACGGGCTCTATCGCAAGCTCTACGAGCTCCAGTTTCCCGAGGACGAGGAGGTATCGCATTGATCCAGGGCATGACCGGTTTCGCCGAAAAGAGGTTCGCCTCCGAGTCCGTCCGGCTCAAGATCTCCATCAAGAGCCTGAACCACAGGTTCTTCGACTGGTCCTACCGGGGGACGCCGCTCGGGGACGTCGAGAACCGGCTCCGGACCGCCTGCGAGAGGCGGCTCCAGAGGGGCCGGGTCGAGATCAACGTCGACATGACCTTCCTCGATCCGAAGAGCTGGGAGTTCTCCGTCAATGAGGCCCTCCTCGAGAAGGCCCTCGCCTCCCTGGAGCGGGTCTCCGCCCGGCTGGGGAAGCGATTCGACCTTTCCCTCGACCAGGTCCTGAGGATCCCCCAGGTCATCGACATCAGCCGGAAGGAGATCTCGGCCGCCGAGGCGTCCTTCCTCGAGGCGTCCTTCGCCCGGACCCTCGACGAGGTCGTCCGGCAAAGGGAGAAGGAAGGGGTGCAGACGGTCCGCCAGCTCGGGGTCCACATCCGGAACATCGGGAAGGCGGCGGCCCAGATCGAGGGCCTGTTCCGGAAACAGCCGGCCGCCATCCGGCGGAAGCTCCGGCAGAGGGCCCGCGACCTGAACCATGGCGCCCGCGTCTCCAAGGAGCGGCTGGCCGAGGAGGCCTCCGCGCTCATCACGCGCTACGACCTCGCCGAGGAGGTTCTCCGGCTGAAGAGCCACCTCGATTCCCTCCGGGAGCTCCTGGCCCCGGGCGCGGACGGTCCTACGGGCAAGAAACTGGATTTCCTGGCCCAGGAGATCGGCCGCGAGGCCAACACCGCCAGCTCGAAATCCCAGGAGCTCGGCATCATCCGGGCGGGGCTGGCCATCAAGAACGAGCTGGAGAGCATCCGCCAGCACGCCCAGAACGTCGTCTAGGGCGCGGGGACATCATGGAGGGGAGAGAACGAGCGTGAGCATGATATTCGTCGTCAGCGGCCCTTCGGGATGCGGGAAGTCCACGCTCATCGGGAGGGTCCTCGCGGATACCGCGGGGCTCCGGTTCTCCGTGTCCCATACGACGCGGCCGAAGCGGGGAGCCGAGGTCGACGGGCGCGATTATCACTTTGTGTCCGGGGAGGCGTTCGGGGCCATGGTCCGGGACGGGGCGTTCGTCGAATGGGCGGAGGTCCACGGCCATCGCTACGGGACCGCCCGGGCCGAGATCGGGGCCGCCGCCGGAGACGTCGTCCTGGACATCGACGTCCAGGGGGCCCGCCAGATCCGCGCGAGCGGCCTGCCGGCGACCCTCGTCTTCGTCATGCCTCCCGTCTTCCCGGAGCTCCGGAGAAGGCTCGTCGCGCGGGGGACCGACGGGCCGGACGCGGTCGAAGGGCGTCTCCGGAAGGCCCGCGAGGAGGTCCGCGCGTACACCGAGTTCGATTATGTGATCGTCAACGAGGACCTGGAGACCGCCGTCGCCGAGCTCCGGTCGATCGTCCGCGCCGAACGGTGCCGCCCCGGCGTCCGGACGGAACGGATCGACGCCATCCTCCGCAGTTTTTCCGAAGAGGAGCGCTCATGAGCGGCCCGAAGAAGATCGCTCTCGGCGTCACGTCGTCGGTCAGCATCTACAAGGCCTGCGAGATCCTCCGGGGATTCCGGAAGGCCGGCGTCGGCGTCCGGGTCGTCATGACCGCCAACGCCGCCCGGCTCGTCTCGCCCCTGCTCTTCGGCGCGCTCTCCGGAGAGGACGCCATCGTCGACCTCTTCGACGCCCGCGTCTCGCGGAAGATCGGCCACGTCTCCCTGGCCCGCGAGGTCGCCCTGCTTTGCGTCGCCCCGGCCACGGCGAACATCCTGGCCAAGTTCGCCAACGGCGTCGCCGACGACTTCCTGTCGACGTTCTACCTGGCCGCCCGATGCCCCATCCTCATCGCTCCGGCCATGAACGAAGCCATGATGCTCAACCCCCGGACCGCGGAGAACATCCGGGCCCTCAAGGCCGCGGGCGTCGAGTTCGTCGAACCGGAGCGGGGCGGGCTCGCCTGCGGCGACGAGGGCTGGGGACGGCTGGCCGCGCCGGAGGCCATCGTCGCCGAAGGGCTCAGGATCCTTGCCCGGACCGAAAGCCTGAAGGGGCGCCGTGTCCTCGTCACCGCCGGTCCCACCCGGGAATACATGGATACCGTCCGGTTCCTCTCGAACGCATCCTCGGGCAAGATGGGCTACGAGCTGGCCCGCGAGGCCTCGGCCCGGGGGGCGGACGTGACGCTCGTTTCCGGGCCGACGCGGATAGACCCTCCGGCCGGCGTCCGGACGGTCCGGGTCGTGACGGCGGCGGAAATGGAGAAGGCGGTCCTCGCGGCGTTCCCGAAGGCCGACGTCGTCGTCATGGCGGCCGCGGTCTCGGACTTCAGGTTTGCCGCGACGGCCGGCCGCAAGGTCCCGAAGCGCGAGGTTGCGGGCACGGCCGGGCTCATCCCGACCCCCGACATCCTGAAGGGCCTCGGGAAGAGAAAAGGGAAAAAGGTTCTGGTCGGGTTCGCCGCCGAGACCGAAGCGACCGTTTCCCACGCCCTCAGGAAGCTGAAGGAGAAGAACCTCGACCTCATCGTCGCCAACGACGTCGGCGAGCCGGGCGTCGGGTTCGAATCGGACGAGAACCGCGTGACCCTCATCGACGCTGGGGGCGGTGCCGTCCCCACCGGGCGGATGAGCAAGCGCGAGATCAGCCGGATCGATCTGTGACCGGATCGAGACCGTCATCCATGCGAAAAAAAAGTGAGGTTCTGAAGGACGTCGCCGAGAGGCTGTCCTTCCTCTCCGAGGCCGGAGCCGGGTTCGCCCCGCGCCGCGCCTCGAGGGCGAAGCCAGCCGTGGCGCCCGGCCCCGTCGAGCGGAGCGCTCCCCGGCCGCCGGCGCCCGGACGGCCCCGGACGGCGGTGCCGGCCAGGCCCGAGACCACCGGGCCGAAGCCGCCGGCGCCTTCCGTTCCCGGCGGGATCAACGCTGTCCTTCCCCGAGCTCGAAGCGAAGGTCCTGTCCTGCCGCCTCTGCCCGCTCGCGGCCGGCAGGACGCATGCCGTGCCGGGGGAGGGGAGCCGGTCGACCGAGCTTATGTTCGTCGGCGAGGGCCCGGGCCGGGACGAAGACGCCCAGGGGCGCCCCTTCGTCGGGCGGGCCGGCCAGCTCCTGACGAAGATCATCGAGGCGATGCATTACAGGCGGGAAGACGTCTATATCGCCAACGTCGTCAAGTGCCGGCCTCCGGAGAACCGCACACCCCTGCCGGCCGAGATCGAGGCCTGCGGTCCGTACCTTCTCCGGCAGGTCGAGCTCGTCGCGCCGCGCGTCATCGTGACGCTGGGCAAGACGGCGACCGACTTCTTCGTCCCCGGCCGGTCGAGCATGGGCGAGCGACGCGGCCGATTCGCCGAGTTCCGCGGCCTCAAGGTCATGCCCACCTACCATCCCTCCTATCTCGTCCGCAACGAAGGGAACCGGGAGCTCAAGCGCCAGGTCTGGGACGACATGCAGAAGGTGATGGAGCTTCTCGGCAAGAAGTGACCGTGTTCGCCGAGGTCGTTTTCCCCGTCCCCGTCGACAGGGTGTTCCACTACCGCATCCCCGAAAGCCTCGGTGCCCGCGTCCGGCCCGGCTGTCGCGTTCTCGCCCCGTTCGGCCGCCGGACGATGACCGGATTCGTCGTGGCGATCGTGCCGGAGGTGCCGGCCGGCGCCTTCGACATCAAGGACATCAAGGACGTCCTCGACGCCGAACCGTCCTTCTCCGAGGGATTCCTGGCCTTCGCCAGGCGGCTCGGCGAACGGTCCTTCGCTCCGTGGGGGGAGATCCTGCAAGCCGCCCTTCCGCCGGCCCTCGTCCCGAAAGAGAGGACGACGGTCCGCCTGACGGCGTCGGGGCGGGAGGCCCTGGCCTCCGAGGGCCTCTCTGTACGCGAAAAGGAGCTCGTCGCGAGCCTCTCCGCAGGGCCGGCGACGCCGGGCGCCCTGGCCAGGAGGCTCCGCCTCAAGGACCCCGGCCCGCTCCTTAAGCGCCTGGAGGAAAAGGGGACGATCGAGGTCCGCACCGCCGTGCCCCGGACCCGGGCCCGCAAGCCGGCTCTCGCCGGGCCGCGGGGAGGACAGCTCGACCTCGACCTCGCTTGGGACGTCCCCCCGGCCCTGAGCGCCCTCGAAGCGAAGGTCGCGGAAGGGCGCGCTTACGCGTCGGCTTATCTTTTCGGGCCGGCCCCTGTCCGGCTTGCCGCCTATGGCCGGCTCGTCCGGGCCGTCGTCGGCCGGGGCGCCAGGGCCCTTTTCCTGACGCCCGAGGTCTCCATGGCCGATGCCCTGAAGGAGAAGGCCGGCGGCTGGCCCGGCGTGCGGGCGGCCGTCATCCACAGCCGCCTGGGCCGGCGGGAGCGGGAGGAAGAATGGAGAGCGCTCCTCGAAGGACGGGCGAACCTCGCCGTCGGGCCGCGCTCGGCCCTGCTGGCCCCCCTCGACGGTCTCGGGCTCGTCGTCGTCGACGAGGAGCACGATGATTCGTACGTCCAGCAGGAGGGCCAGCTCTACGACGCGCGCCGCGGCGCCTGCCTCAGGGCCGCAGGCGGGAACGCGGTCGTCGTCTTCGGGTCGTCGACCCCCTCCGTGGAGGCCTATCACGAAGCCCGGGAGGATGGGACCCTGGTCACCCTGGAGGGACCGGCGCCGAAGTTTCGGACGAGCGTCGTGGACGACCGCGGGGAGAAGACGGCCCTTGCGGGCGCGCTTCTCGAACGGATCAAAGGGCGTCTCGACCGTGGCGAGCCGGTCATCCTCTTCGTCAACCGGAGGGGATACGCCCCGGCCGTCTACTGTCCCGCGTGCGGCTATTCGCCCCGGTGCCCGCGTTGCGACATCGCCGTGAGCTATCACAAGAAGGGCGACCGCTGGGTCTGCCACTACTGCAACGCCGCCCGGCCGGCATCGCCCCGGTGCCCGAAGTGCGGCGTGGGGCTCGTCCGCAGGAGGGCCAGGGGCATCGAGGCCGTCGAGGAGGAGCTGAGGCGGGCGTTCCCCGGGGTCCGCCCCGCGAGGTTCGACGCCGACGAAGCGGTCCGGGAAAAGGACCGGGAAAGGATCGTCGAGAACTTCCGCCGGGGGAAGGTCCCCGTTCTCCTCGGGACGAGCCTCCTGGCCCACCGGGCCGACGTCCCCCCGGCCCCATTCGTCGGCATCATCGCCCCGGAGGCCCTTCTCGGGCTGGCTGACTACAGGGCGGGACAGCGGGCGTTCCAGTCCGTGGCGCGCATGCGGATGTTCGCCGAGGACGACGCGCGGGCCGAGGTCGTCATTCAGACCTCGGAGCCCGGCCACTTCGCCATCGGGGCCGCCGCGGCCGGTGATTTCGCGGCCTTCTACGGGACCGAGATCGAATCCCGCCGCGCCCTCGGATATCCGCCGTTCACGAAACTGGCCGAGGTCGTCCTGCAGGGACGGGACCTCAGGACGCTGGCCCGCAGGTCACGGGAGTTCGCGGCGGCCCTGGGGCGGGAGGGGGAGATCATCGAAGTCCTCGGTCCGGCCCTGGCCTCCGTTTCCAGGGCGAGGGGCGTGCATCGGGTCCAGGTCATCGTCAAATCGGGGGACGAAGAGGTCCTGGCCGCGGCGCTCCGCCGGGCGTTGGATAGAACGAAGACCAAGGCGTCGGTCCGCCTGTCATAGGATAAGCAAGTCCCCCCAGCCCCCCTTTTGCAAAGGGGGGGGCATGATATTCCCCCTTCCCCCTTTATGAATGGGGCATTCATCACCCCGGCCGTACCTCAAAAGGGGGGAGGCGTATACTCCTGACCGTATTACTAAAAAGGGAAATAATTGGGGTTGTCGAGGTAAAAAAAAGGGGAGCGGGCGGTCCCGCCCGCTCCCCGAAGCTTCGCTCAGATCACCGGATGATGAAGATCTCGACGTAGGCTTTGATGAACGGGTCTCCCTCTCCCGGCGTCGAGGCCCAGATGTGCATGACGCGGCTGGCCCCGATCTCGCTCTTGACCGGGCCGTAATACGTGACGGAGGCCCTCCCGCTGCTGTTCGTCACCACGGAGGCGACGGGATTCTCTTCCTTGAAGTGCCCGATATTGGACCGGTGGTCGGAATCGTCGTTGATCTCGAAATAGACCGTCCGGTTGGCCAGCGGCGTGCCGTCGGGCCTCTTGACCGTGGCCGTGATGAGCGCGCTCTCCCGCGCGGTTCCGGCGTTGAGGATATTGGGCTCGGCGACGATGTCCAGGGCCACGACCGTCGAAGAATCGTCGCGGATGATGGTGACGGGGGCGCTGCCCTGGATGGACTCCTCGCCCTCGCCGGCCGCCGTCGCGAAGATCGAGACGGACGTGTTGGCCGCGATCTCGCTGCTCAGGGGCCCGTAGTACGTCGCGGTGACGACGCCGCGTCCGTCCGTCCGCTTGGTGAGAACCCCCCCGCTGCCTTCGAAGAACCCGATGTCGACCTGGCTGTGCGCGGCGTCGCAGACCTCGAAATAGACCGCGCGGTTGGCGAGAGGGGTTCCGTCGAGCTGGAGGAGGTTGGCCGTGACGGTCGTGGCCTGGCGCCGGGCGCCCGCCAGGATGACGTTCGGATCGGCGGAGACCAGCAGGACCGCGGTCGACGAGGACCCGTCGCGGATGATGGTGATGGGCGTGAAATTCTCGATGTATTCATCGCCTTCCGCGGCCGCCGTGGCCCAGATGTTGATGCTCCCGCTCGTTGTGATGTCGTTGTTGAGAGGCCCGATGTACGTCAGGGAGACGTTCCCGCCGCCGTCCGTCTGCCTGGAGACGACGGCCTGCTGGCCTTCGAAGAATCCGACGGGGACCCGGTTATGGGCGTCGTCGCAGATCTCGAAGGTGATGGTCCGGTTCGTGAGCGGGGTCCCGTCGTATTTCATGAGGGACGCCGAAATCGTCGTTCCCGCGCGGACCGACCCGGCGTTGATGACGTTGGGATTGGCCGAAACCTTCAGGACCGTGGCCAGCGTCGAGGGCCCGAGGGGAGAGGGTTGTTCGACCTCGTTCCTCTTGCAGGCCGCGCCGCCGATGACCAGGGCCAGGGCCGTCGCGATGATGCCAAACTTCTTAGCGCACATTGGTGGGCTCCCCTGAGGCCTGATCCGCGTAGTTCGCGAAGAATACGGTCAGGTACCCCGTCGCCGTGACCTTGTTGTCGACCAGGTCATGGCCGTAGAAATCGACCTTGGCCGTCATCTCGATGACGCCGTCGCCGACCCCTCCTTTGGCCAGGCTGACCAGCGGGGGCTCCAGCTTGGCGACCTCGCGCACGATGACGAAGGAGAAGGTGGAGGTCGCTCCGACCTTGATGGCCTGGGTCAAGGCGCCTTCGAACGTGTAGGGGACGTCGACGCCCTCCCGGCTCCGCCCGTCGCTCCGGTAGTAGGAGACGACGTAGCGGTCCAGGACGACATCGCTGTAGCTGGAGGGCTTGAGAATGGGCGCAGGGTCCAGGAGGCTGGCCCGGAGCGTCGCGGTCGCGGCGTCCGAGTAGATGATGCCGCCCGACGTGACGACATCGGATTGGAGGAACGAGGCGGCGGTTCCCGTCGCATCCTGCCCCATCATCTTCTCGACGACGATGAAGGTCGAGGACTGCGAGTCGTCCTCGAGCGGATTGCAGGACGTGAGCACGAGGAGCGACGGGAGGACGGCCAGAATCAGGAAGGCCAGTGTCTTTTTTTTCTTGGTCATGGTCCTCTCCTACTTAATGATCCTGGGGGTGATGAAGATGAGGAGCTCCCGGTTCTGTTTGGTCCGGGCGAAGGAGCGGAAGAGGTTCCCCAGAATGGGTATCTTGCCCAGGAAAGGCACGCTGTCCCGGGTCACGGAATCTTCTGTCCGGTAGATGCCCCCGATGACCGTCGTCCCGCCGTCCGGGATCATGACCGTGGTCTTGGCGCTCTGCGTGGTGATGGGCGGGATGCCGTTGACGAGGTTGGCGAAGTCGGCGGCGTTGTTCTGGATCTCGACGGTCATGATGATGGTCCCCTCGGCCGTGATCTGGGGCGTGGCTTTGAGCTCCAGGGCGGCGTTCACATACCGCGTGGTCACGGTGAAGTTGGCCACGGTCTGGACGGGGATCTGGCGGCCCTGGATGATCTCGGCCGGCTGGTTGTTCTGGGTGGTCACCTTGGGCGAGGAGATGATCCGGCCGTTGCCCGAGGTCTCGAGGGCGGACAGGGCGACGTCCAGCCGGAAGGTATCGAGGATGTTGGCGAACGAGAACCCGACGGCGGTGTTGAAGGCCGGCGCGGGCAGGTTGATGGCGTACCCCCCGAGCGGGCCGCCGATGCCCTTGGTCACGATGCCCTGGGGGATCATGGCCCCGTCGGCCAGGATCTTATTGGGGAACTGCAGGGACGTCTGATTGCCGTAGAAGGGGTCGACGACGCCCTGATAGCCCCACTGGATGCCCAGGTTGCGGATGAAGGTCGCCGTGGCCTCGATGATCCGCGCCTCGATGGAGACCTGGGGGGTGGGGGTGTCGAGGACGGCGATGAGCTTCTCGAGGAGGTCGAGCTTGTCCTTGACGTCCGAGACGATGAGCGTATTGGTCCGTTCGTCGACGACCATCTCGCCCCGCGACGAGATCTTCGTCTTGAGGAGGGCGGCGACGTCCTTGGCCTTGGAATAGGAAAGGGTGATGGTCTTGACCTGGACCGGGCCGGCGAGCTCCTTGCTCTCCTTGAGCTTTCTCTGGTCCGCGTCCTCGCGGGTCAGGATCGTCATCGGGGCGATCCGCAGGACGTTGCCCTCGATGGTCTTGCCCATCCGGTTGTAACGGAGGACGATGTCGAGGGCCTGGTCCCAGGGAACGGCCTGCAGGTCGCAGGTCACGCTCCCCCGGACGTCGGGATCAAAGACGACGTTGAGGTCGGCGAATTCGGCCAGGTAGAGGACGACGTCCCTCAGGTCCGCGTCCTTGAACTTGAGGCTGATGGCCTCGCCCGTGTATTTCTCCTCCTCGGCGGTGATGGTCTTCGGCTTGAACTTGTCCTCCGGAGCCGCCTTGGGCGCCTCGGCCTTGGGCTGGGGCGCGATCGTCTGTTCCTGGGCCCGGGCGGCCGGGGGCGGGGCCGGCTCGGCCTTCGCCACGGCGGCGACCGGCTGAGGCTCGGGATCTTTCACCTTCGCCGGAGCCGGGGCTTTTTCGGTCCCGGGCTTGAAGAAGGAGATGACGAGGTCGCCGTTCACCGCGTCCAGGGCGTACGGGCCGGGCTCCTTCAGGTCGAAGACCATCCGGGTGATGGGCCCGGGGTCGGCCGTCTGGAACTGGCCGATGCGGACCTTGTCGACGCCCATCTTGGCGACGGGATAGACCGCCGTAGGCCTGGCGAACGTCGTGTCGAACAGGTCGACGACGAGGCGGGAGGGATCGTCGAGGGCGAAGACCTGGGCGACGGCGTCGGCGCCGAGCCGGGCCTTGAAGCTGATGCGGTCGGCCTGTTCGGAGATGTCCAGCTTGCTCAGGACGATCCCCGCGGAGGTCTTCCGATCGAGCCGGGCGCGCGTTTCGGGGTCGATGACGTACTCGGACCGGGCCTTCTGGATGCCGTTGAGCTCGACCACGGTCCTGTCGTTCAAGGAGGATATCCGGTAAGGGACCTTCTCCTTGAGGCTGAGGTAGAACCTCAGCCCGGAGGCCCCGGAGCGCTCGACCCGGATGTTCTCGATCAGCCCGGAGTCGGCCGGCGCGATCCTGGGGACCTCGGCCGTCCGGGCCTTGTCGACGTCGATGACGATGGTCCCGGGCTGTTGGGGGGCGTAGTAGGTCGACTGGACGGGAAGGAGCGCGTCGGTCCGGAAGACGAGCTTCGTCGTCAGGAGCCCGGGCTGGACCTCGATCCGGCTGATGTTGGTCACAGGGTCCTGCCCCGGCGCCGGGGGCGCCAGCAGAAGAAGGAGGCCGATCGCGGTCAGGATGGGCAGACGGAATTTCCTTTTCATGTTAACGCTCCTCCGGGTTGATTTCCTTGATGATATCCTTGGGCCGCATCAGGGGGATGCCGCGCTCGTTGGTCTTCCGGAACACGACCTGGGATTCGTTGATCGACAGGACGTAACCGTCGGCGAACCTGTCGCCCGTCTTGACGAAGAACGGGAACCCCTGGGGGCCGCTGACGATGGCCGTCAGCTTCGCCCTGGCCTTGACGATCCCGACGAGCGTCGTGTCGTCGATGGTGAGCTGGGGGATCCCGCCGGGGGCGGTCTTGTCCTTGACGTCCTTTCCGGCCAGAAGGTTCTTGAACGGGTCCCTTCTCCCGGCCGGATCGTAGGTCGATCGTACCGGAGCGACCTTCAGCGACTCGATCTCGGTGGCGACGGCCTGCTCCTGGGCGGGAAGTGCTCCGGCCAGGAGCGCCCCGAGGAGAATGACGCAAACGGCTGTTCTTTTCATGGTCCTCACCTCGGTTTGGCCTTGGGGCTCGGGGCCGGATTCTCCAGGAAGTAATAGGTCTTGGCCGTGAAGGAAGAGGACACCGTCACGGCGTCGTTCTGCTTCGCGAGGGCCCGGATGGAGAAGTTCTCGACGTTGAAGATGCGGGCGAAATGGCTGAGCCGGTCGAAGAAGATGGCCAGATTATGGTAGTTTCCGGTGACCTCGATGGGGATGGGCCACTCGGCGTAGAAATCCTTCCTGATCTCCCCCCTCGGCGCGAACTTGAGGATGTCCAGCCGGGCGTCGAAGGCCAGCTGCTGGATCCTCCGCAGGATGTCCGAGATCTCCTTCTTCTGGGGGATGATGACCTCGAGCTTCTTGAGGTCCTGTCCATGGTCACGAGCTCGGCCTCGATCTTGTCCAGCTCCTGCTTCTTGAGCTTGAGGTCCTGGACTTCCTGCTCGAGTTTCTCCCGGTCCGCCCGGAGGGTGTCGAGTTCCTGGCCCTTCGGCTTGAAGTAGAAAAAGAAGACCAGGCCGAAGATGACGACGGCCAGGACGAGATAGCCGTACCAGGGCCAGTTCTTCATGGCGTCCTCCTTTTCGTCGGCGCTTTGGCGGGGGGCGGCGGGGGCGGCGGCGGCGCCTTGGGATTGACGACGGCGGCGGTCAGCGAGAACTCAAGGTACTGGTCGTTCCGGGCCGTCTTCTGCGTCGAGGAGATCAGGTTCACGCTTTCGAAATAGGGGCTGTTCTCCAGGTTGGCGATGAGATCGGCGACGAGGTTGTTCGACAGGGCGTTGCCCCGGATCTGGATGTTCTTCGCGTCGTAGCCGATCTCGTTCAGCCAGACCCAGTCGGGGAGGCTCCGGCTCAGCTCGTCCATGATCCGGACGGCCATGTCCTGCTGGGACTTGAGCTGGTTGATGAGCCCGATCTTCTGCATCAGGGAGGCCTTGTCCTTCTGCTGTTCGTCGAGCTTGGCGATGACGTACTGGAGCTTGTTCTTCTCCTCCTGGGCCTGCGGTGAGCAGCTCCCGTTCCTGGTCCATGGCCTTCTTCTGGTAGTAATAGTACCCCGCCAGGGCGATGATCAGCAGGAGGAAGATCAGGTTCCCGATGCCGGGCCCCTTCTTGGCCTTGAATTCGGGCATCCCCTCGACCGGGGCTTCCCTGATATCCTTGGTTTCCGGTTTTAAAAGGTTGATCCGAATCATTTTTCCGCCTTTCGGGTCGAGAGTCCGACGGCCACCCCGAAGACCGGGGCCATCTCATTGAAATAAATGGGATCGAACTTCTTCTCGTCGTAGGGGATGTTCCGGAAGGGATTGAAGATCTCGGACTTGATCCGGAACTTGTGCTCGAAGGCGCCGGCCATGTTCGGGACGTTGGCCAGGCCGCCGCTGAGGAAGATCTGCTCGATCTTCCGCTCCCTCTTCTCGCCGGCCTCGTAGAAGGAGAACGTCTTCTCCATCTCGTCGAGGAGGTCGCGGATGTTCATCGTCAGGACGGTCTGGAACTGGTCGGCGGGGACCGCCTTCCCGGGGATGCCCTTGAGGAGCTTCTCGGCCTCCTCGAAGGGGACGTTCAGCTCCTTGCGCATGTTCTCGGTGAAGAAGTAGCCGCCCAGGGAGAGGTCGCGGAAGAGCTGGGGGGTGCCCTTCTCGATGATGACGACGTTGGTGATGTTGGCCCCCATGTTGATGAGGGCGACCGTCTTGCCCAGGAAGATCTCGGGGTAATTGATCTCGAGGGCGTTCTGGAGGGCGAAGACGTCGACCTCGATGGCCTGGAGGTTCTTCCGGGCCTGGTTGACGACGTTGCTGTAGTTGGCGATCTTGTCCTTCTTGGCGGCCACGAGGAGGATGTCCAGGTTTCTGTCCTCGCCGCCGCGGGGCGAATTGAGAACGGCGTAATCGACGTTGGTCTCCTCGTAGGGATAGGGGATGTTGTGCTTGGCCTCCCAGATGATGGATTCGGCCAGCTCCTGCCGCTCCATGGACGGCAGGGAGATCTTCTTGATGATCACGGAATTCCCGGAGATCGAGATGACGATGTCCTTGTTGGAGATCTTGTTCTCGTCGAAGATGAGCCGGATGGTCTCGACCACGGCGGCCGAATCGATGATGGTCCCCTCGACGATGGCGTCATGGGGGAGCGGCTCGTAGCCGATCCGGGCGACCTCGTAGGTGTCCCGTCCCCCTTTTTCCTGGCCTTGAGCTCCACGGCCTTGATCGAATAGGAGCCGATGTCCAGTCCCACCAATCCTTTTTCCCGAGAAATACCCAGCATTTTGCCCTGCCTTTTTAGATTTGGATCCGACCCGGTTTTCCGGGATTTTTCCCGGAGCTTCCGTTCGACGAGCTCAGGGACGAGGTCCCGGACGCTGCCGCCGAGCATGAAGACCTCCTTGACCAGGTTGGAGCTGAGGAAGGAGAACTCCTGGCTCGGCATCATGAACAGGGTTTCCATTTCCGGAGCGAGCTTGCGGTTCATGAGGGCCATCTGGAACTCGTACTCGAAATCGGAGATGGCCCTCAGGCCCCGGATGACGGTGTTGGTCCCCTTGGCCTTGGCGAACTCGACCAGGAGGCCGCTGAAGGACACGACCTCCACCTCCTTGCGTCCCTCGAAGATCTGTCGGATCATGGCCACCCTTTCTTTAGTCGTGAACAGAGGGTCTTTTTTGGGATTTTCCAGGACGGCGACGAGGATCCGATCGAAAATATTCAGCCCCCGGTGGATGATATCGACATGCCCGTTGGTGATGGGATCGAAAGAGCCCGGGATAGATAGCTTTGTTCTCCATCAAAAGACCTTTATTCTGGTCCCACCTTCGAAGTTGCATTACTGAATAACAAGATCCGATCTCCTTTGTCAATCGAAAATTATTCTATTATCAACGGTTAAGGCCCCCCCGGCGGGGTCCCGTGCCGCCACGCCGCCATCGTGCTCCCGAAGTCCTCCCTTCCGGGTCAATCACCCCCGGCGGCGATATCGGGGGTGAATCGCGGATATGTCCGGAGCCGGCCGGCCGTTATATAATGACCTCGGTCGGCATCGAATATGCGAGTCCCGGCCGGAGTCGGGCGATCCTTTCGCGGCCGTTTCCCCGCGGCCCTTCCTGGCCGCCGGGCGGCCGGACAGGACTTCCGGAAGGAACGGGAGGCCATGGTCCGGGACCAGATCGCCGCCCGCGGCGTCCGGGACGCCCGGGTCCTCGCCGCGATGCTCCGGGTTCCCCGGCACCTGTTCGTCCCCGAGGCGGTCCGGGCCAGGGCCTATGGCGATCATCCCCTGCCCATCGGCCGGGGCCAGACGATCTCCCAGCCCTATATCGTCGCCTTCATGACCGAGAGCCTGGCGCTCGAGCCGGGAGAAAAGGTCCTCGAGGTCGGCACGGGCTCCGGGTATCAATCCGCCGTCCTGGCCTGCTGACCGACAGGGTCTTCACCGTGGAGATCGACGGGCACTGGCCCGCGAGGCCGCCGCCGACGCTTCGGGAGCTCGGGTACGGGACGGTCCGCGTCCGCCAGGGGGACGGCTTTTTCGGCTGGCCCGAGGAGGCGCTCCGTTCGACGCCGTCATCGTGACCTGCGCGCGCCGGCCGGATCCCGCCGCCGCTCTTCGAACAGCTCGCCGAAGGGGGCCGCCTCGTCATGCCCGTCGAAAAAAGGCCCCTGTCCCAGACGCTGATGCTCGTCACGAAGAAGAACGGGAAGATCGCCGGTCCGCGAGCTTCTCGACGTCCTCTTCGTCCCCATGACGGGCGAGGCCGGCATTCAGAAGTAAGGGGGAAATCCCCCGCTCACCCCCCTTTTCCAAGGGCGGAAATCGGCCTCGGTCGATTGCATTTCGGGGCGGCGTATGCTACTTTTGGCCTGAGCGACGATGATCAAGTTCGGGACTTCCGGCTGGCGGGCCGTCATGGGCGAGGAATTCACCTTCCACAACGTCCGGGTCGTCGTCCAGGCGGCCGCCAATTTCCTGCATCGAGCGGTTCCCCGACCGGCCCCTCTCCATCGTCGTCAACTACGACACCCGGTTCCTGTCGGAGCGGTACGCTTTCGAGGCCGCCAAGGTCCTGTCCCAGCAACAGGATCGGCGTTTTCCTGGCCGACCGCGACGCCCCGAGCCAGGCCCAGGCCTACCAGATCATCAAGCGGGGATGCCAGGGCGGGATCAATTTCACGGCGTCGTTCAACCCGCCGGAGTACAACGGCCTGAAGTTCAACACCCATACGGGCGCCCCGGCCCTTCCCGAGGTCACGGACCGGATCGAGGAGGAGATCCAGACGGCTCGCCAAGGATTTCACGAACGTCCCCGCCTATCCCCGGACCGAGTGCATCTCCAAGATCGACCTCCAGGCGGACTACCTCGATTACCTCCAGGGGAAGATCGACTTCGACGTCATCCGGCGCTCCGGCATCAAGGTCGGCGTGGACCTCCTCTTCGGCACGAGCCGGGAATACCTGGACGAGATCCTGGAGGGGAACGGCGTCCCCATCGAGGAGATCCACGGCTACGTGGACCCCTACTTCGGAGGGGTCATCCCGTCCTGCACGGAGGAGAACCTCCGGGAGCTCAAGCGCCTCGTCCGGGACAAGAAATGCGACCTCGGCGTGGCCACGGACGCCGACGGGGACCGGTTCGGGATCCTCGACCAGGCCGGGAACTTCATCCACCAGAACCACATCCTGGCCATGCTTCTGGATTACCTGGTCGTCACGAAGGGCTGGACGGGAGGCGTGGCCCGGTCGGTCACGACGACCCAGCTCATCGACCGCATCGCCCGCAAGCACGGCCTGGAGGTCCACAAGACACCCGTCGGCTTCAAGTACATGGCGGACCTTTTCCTCCAGGGCAAGATCATCTTCGGCGGCGAGGAAAGCGCCTGCATCGCCGTCAAGGACCACCTCCCCGAGAAGGACGGCATCTTCGCCGGCCTCCTGGTCTCGGAAATGATCGCCGCCGCGGGCAAGAACCTCTCCGAGATCCGGAAGGCCCTGTTCCGGGAGTATGGGACGCTGGTCGGCGGCCAGAGGATCCTCCCGCGGACGCCGGCGCGGGAGAAGCGGCTGAAGGAGTTCATGGAGAGCCCTCCTTCCGCCCTCGGCGCGAGGAAGGTCGAAGCCGTCGAGATCAAGGACGGGATCAACCTGGAATTCGCCGATGACGCCTGGCTCCACCTGAGATTCTCGGGCACGGAGCCCGTCATCCGTTGTTATGCCGAAGCGGCGTCCTCCCGGGAGCTGGACGACCTGCTCGCCCGCGGCATGGAGTTCGTCTCATGAGGGAGGAGGCCGGGAAGAACGACGGTTCCCTCCGCAGGAAGCTCTTCCGGGCCACGGTGGGATTCTTCGTCCTGGTGATGCTCGTGACGTCCTTTTTCGGGAAAAAAGGCTACATGGATATCGTCGTGACCCGGAATACCTCCGGGCCCTGGAAGCCGAATTCAAGACGCTCGAAGCGAAGAAGAGCGATCTCGAGACGGAGATCCGCGAGCTCACCGTGAACCCGAGAGCGGTCGAGGAGGAAGCCCGCCGGAAACTCTGGCTCATGAAGCCCGACGAGAAGGTCATCGTCCTCAAGGAACATTGAGGGCGGGCACTCTCATCCCCAGGGGACAGATGGCCCAGACGCGGGACTTTTCCACGAAACGCAGGGTCCGGACGGCTTCGTCGATCGACGGCACCGCGCCGGCGGAAGTCCCGATGATCCTGCGGCCGAAGATCGAGCTCCAAAACCCCTTCTTTTTCGGCCAGACCACGAGCCTGGGTTCCTCGTCCCGGCCCAGTCCGGCCAGACCCTTGGCCAGTTCGAGCGCCTTCGCCAATCCCCCGAGATCGTCCACGAGTTTGAGCTCCCGGGCCTGCTTTCCGGTCCAAACCCGCCCGCGGCCGACCTTGTCCACTTCCGCGCGGGTCATGCCGCGGCCCTGAGCGACCTTCTCCAGGAACTCCCCGTAGATCCGGAGGATCTCCTCCTTCAGCGTCTTCTTCTCCTCCGGGGAGAAGGGGCGGAAGCTCGAGTAGATGTCCGCTTCCTTGCCGAAGACGAGCCTTTCGGACGTAACGCCGAGCTTCGCGTAGAGGCCCGAAAGGTCGAACTTCCCGGAAAGGACCCCGATGGAGCCGGTGAGAGTCTGCGGCTGGGCCACGATCTTGTGGGCCGCCATGGAGATCCAGTAGCCCCCCGATCCGGCGACATCGGACATCGAAACGACGAACGGCTTCTCCTTTTTCGCCAGGAAGACCTCGCGCCAGATGACGTCGGAGGCCACGGACGAGCCGCCGGGGCTGTCCACCCTGAGGACGATGGCCGCGATCGTCCTGTCCTCGCGGGCCTGGCGGATCCAGCGGGCCAGCGTGGCGCCCCCGATGCTTCCCGGCAGGCTTTCTCCGCTCAGGATGGGACCGACGGCGTAGATCACGGCCACCCGCCGTCCGGGCCGGAGGCCCGCCGCCGAGGGGCTGACCCGGGAATACTCGTCCGACGTGATCCGGGCGAGCTTCCGCCCGCCGCTCCTGAGCATGTCCTGAAGCTCGTCCTCGTACTTGAGGTCGTCCACGAGCCCGGCCTCGAGGGCGCCCCGGCCCTGGAAGGAGCCGCGGTCGATGAGGGCCCGGACCTCCTCCGGGGTCTTCTTCCGGGCGGAGGCCACCGCGGCGACGTACTGTTCGAAGATGTCGCCGTAGAGGGACTCCATCATCTCCCGGTGGGCGGGAGTGAATCCGGACTCGGTGAACTGGTTGTACGCCGTCTTGTACTCCTCAACGTGCTCGAATTCGGCGCGGATACCAAGCTTATCGAAGACGTTCTTGAAGAAGGGGACGTGGCCGCCGATGCCGTTGACGCCCAGCCAGCCCATGGGATGGAGGACGATCCGGTCGCAAGCCGTGGCGAGAAAGTATTCCTTGTCGAATTCCGGGGCTTCTTCGATGTAGGCGTAGGCCTTCTTGCCCGACTTCCGGAAGTCGAGGACGGCGTCCCGGAGTTCCGCGACCTTGGCCCAATCGCAGTCGAGCGGGCCCAGCCGGAGGAGGACGGCGTCGACGCGGTCGTCCGCCTTCGCCTTGCGGATGTTCATCCAGATGTCGCGGACCGAAAGCGGACGGGCGCCCAGGACGACATCCTGGAAGAAATCCGGCGGAGCGATCTCCCGGATCTCGCCGGCCAGGCCGATCTCGAGGTAGGCGTGGCCGGGAACGTCCGCGGCCGGCCGGCCCATTTCGAGGAAGAGGTAGGAGACCGCGGCGGTGACCGCGAGGACGAACAGAATGAGGAAAAGGACCAGGACGGGCACGCGTTTGTTCATCGTTCCTCCACCCGTCCGATGATAGCAGAACGGGGGTGAAAAATCGCTTGATTTGTCCAAATCCTTGTGATTGAATGAATCGATTCCGCCGTCCGGACGCCCTGCACGGAGCCTGGAGGGGCGGCGGCGGGGATGAAGGAGGCTTTGTCCATGTCTCAAAAACTGTACGTTGGAAACCTCAACTACAAGACCACCGAGGAAAGTCTCAAACAGCTGTTCTCCCAGTACGGCGAAGTGACCTCGGTCAACATCCTGCAGGGAAGAGGTTTCGGTTTCGTTGAGATGACCGCGCCCGAACCCGCGGCCGACGCCAAGGCCAAGCTCAACGGGACGGAGTTCGACGGCCGCAAGCTCGTCATCAACGACGCCAGGCCCAGGGCCGACCACGAAGGCGGCAAGCCCGGTGAGCGGCGCCCCGGCGGCTACGATAAACGAGGCGGCTTCCGCAAGTTCTGACCGCCCGCTTCCTTTCCCACACCACTGACCTCCGGCCGGGGAGGGCTTTGCGCTTCCCGTCCCCGTCTTGAAGGGCGGAGATCCGGCCGGCCCCCCGCCTCCCCCCGGGGGGCGGCTTTCCCTTCCGTCGTGCCTCATCCGAAGGAGCCCCTTTTTCGAAGCCCGGGCAGGAATAACGGGGCTTCCGGGGGTGAACCTTTGCCCGATCCCCGCCGTAGTACCCAATGTAACGCACGATAAGGAAGAGAGCGAAACGGACATGGAACGAACGGGCGATCCGGAGAACATCGATGCCCTGGTCCGGGCCGCCCGGGACGGCGACAGGGACGCGTTCATGACGATCGTAGCGATGTATCAGCAGAAGGTCTTCATGCTGGCCTACTCGATCCTCCGGGACAGGGAGGACGCCCTGGACATCGTTCAGGAGACCTTCCTCCGGTTCCACCGGAAAGCCGGTCTCTTCAAGGAGGGCAACAGCTTCCAGGGCTGGCTCCTCCGGATCGCCAAGAACCTCTGCGTCGACCATTATCGGAAGAACATCCGGAAGCGGCGGGAGCTCGAGAGCTCGAAGAGCCTGGATGAGCTCCATGTCGCGGCCGCTCCGGACCCGGCGCTGTCCGGATCGGGCGAGATGCGGGACGCGACCTCCCGCTGTATCGACCGCCTGGCGCGGCGCCAACGTCTGGTTTTCGTCCTTCGTCACGTCGACGAACTGCAGTTCAACGAGATCTCCGAGACCATGAACATCTCGCTGGGGACGGTCAAGTCCCTGCATTTCAAGGCGGTCCGCAATCTGAGGAAATGGCTCACGCCATATATGGGGACACAGTCATGAACGATTGCCGCGGGTATCGGGACGCGGGCGCGGCCTTCCTCGAAGGGAGGCTCGGCCCCGGGGAGAGGCAGCGGCTGGAAGCGCATCTCGAGGGATGCCCGTCCTGCCGCAAGGAGTTCGAATCCATGAAACACATCATAGGGGCCGCGGGCCTCGTCAAGGACGAAATGGAGAAGGCCATGGCTTCCGTGGACTGGGAGGCTCTGCCGGCGCGGATCACGGACCGCGTCCTCGCGGCCGGGCCGCGGCGCGGCCGGGCGTTCGCGGGGCTCTTCTCGTCCTGGGGCCGCCTGCTCCTGAGGCCGGTCCTCGCGGGAGCGGCGGTCGGCGTCTTCGCGGGCGCCCTGGCCACCTTCGTCATCATGAAGCGCCCGGCCCCCCGGGCGGAGGCCCGCAGCGGCTACTTCGCCTCTCCCGAATTCATCGAACGCGCGGAGAACGAGATGGCCCGGCGCGAAACCCTGGATTATCTGAGGAACAGCCAGTACCTGATCCTGGACTTCGTTCAGTCCGCGCCCGGCGAGGCGGTGAGCCGCACGGACCTCGCGGCCTCGGGCCGGGCCCGGGACCTCCTGGCCAAGAAGAAGTACCTCAACACCCGGCTCGACGGTTCCCGCATGGGCCGGGCCAAGGCCATATGCGACCAGATCGAGCTCCTCTTCCTGGAGCTCTCCCGGCTCGGCGAAGGCCTGCCGGAAGCCGAGATCCGGAGGATCCAGAACCTCATCGAGGACAGCCGGCTCCTCCTGAAGATCAACCTGGTCGAGAAAGAACTGGAAGAAAGCGAGGCATGAAGTGAGATACGCAAGGATCGTCCTGGCCGTCGCGCTCGCAAGCGCCCTCGGCGCGGGGGCTTTCGCCCAGACCCGGGTCGATGAACGCCTCTACGAAGAGGCCAAGATACTCATCTTCGACAAGAACTGGGAGGCGGCCCAGGTCAAGCTCGACAGCCTCCTGGAGCAGTTCCCGGAGAGCGCTTTGAAGGAGCCGGCGCTGTTCTACCGGGCCAAGTGCCTGGGCGAGCGCAAGGACAAGGCCCACGAGGCGTTCGCGGCCTACGACGCCTTCCTCCGGGCCGTCCGTCCCGGCGGGAGGAACGCCAGCCTGCTCGAGGACGCCGAGGTCTCCCTCATCGACCTGGCCTACGCCCTCTATGATAAAGGGGAGCGGGCGAAGCTTGCCGCGATCGAGGACCGGCTCCGGAGCCCGAACAAGGTCGTCCGGTACTACGCGGCGTTCAAGCTGAGCTACGTCAAGGACAAGAGCGTGTCGGGCCGAGCCGTCCCTGTGCTCAAGGGCATCGTCGACGGTGAGCGGGACCCCGAGCTCAGGGACCGCGCCCGGATCGCACTGCTCAGGGTCGATCCCGGCGCCCTCGAGCTGATCGGGGACGGCCGGCACGAATCCCGGTCCCGGATCCTGAGGATCCAGGTCCTCGAGGGCGGGAAAAAGAAGGTCGACATCAACATCCCCTGGGCCCTGGCCGATCTGGCCCTCCAGGCTATCCCCGACGAGGAGAGGTCCGTGATGCGCCGGAAAGGCTATGACCTGGATACGATCATCAACGAGCTGGCCAAGACGGGCAGCAGCATCATCGAGATCAACGACGAAGGATCCGTCATCCGGATCTGGATCGAATAGAAAGCAGGAGGAACATCATGAAAAAACTGGCAGTCCTGACACTCGCGATCGTCGCCCTGACGTTCGTGCTCGGCGGCTTCGTCCGGGCCGAAGCCACCGACGACATCCAGGCGATCAAGAAGGCGGTCAAGGAGAACCCGAACTACGAGCCGGGCAAGGAAGTGAAGTGGTTCAAGGTCCTGGTCACCGACAACAAGGCCGGGAAGGACAAGGTCCGCGTCACGCTCCCGCTCTCCCTTGTCGAGGCCTTCGTGAAGTGCTCCGGCGACGACCGCATCAAGCTGGACCACGGGCACACCGACATCGATTTCGGGCAGCTGCTCGTCGAGCTCAAGAAGGTCGGCCCCATGGCCATCGTCGAGATCTTCGAGGAGGACGAGACCGTCAAGGTCTGGCTGGAATAGGCGGGCCGAGAACGTTTCCCGGGGAAAGCGGAGGGGATCCGCTTTCCCCTTTTTTTTGCGCCTTCCGGCTCAATAGGAGTCGAGCGGGCCGATCTTCCGCGAAGCCTTCAGTGCTTTTCCCGCGGAAACCGCCGACAGGGCGAGGAGCGTGGCGGCGGCCGGCCAGGCCCGATCGAAAGGCATGAGAGCCAGGGGGGCGACGACCGCGACACCCGCGGCGGCCGTGCAGAAGGCTCCCAGCCGCAGGGCGGTTCGCGGCCCCTTGCGGAGGACGAAGGTCCGGACGTGGCCCGCCCGGTCGCGTCCGCGATCCAGGACCTGGTGGCCCAGCATCCCCATCATCCCGACGAAGAACAGCCATGCCGTCAGGACGGCCGTGAGGCTGTCCCGAACGCCGAGCGCCGCGGCCCATACGAGGAACAGGGCCGGCCTCTGGGCGAAGGCCCCGACGATCACGCCCCAGATCCCCCGTTCCTTGAAGCGGAAGGGAGGCAGGGAATATTCCACGCCGAGCAGGATCGTCCCGGCCGCCATCGCCCGGGCAGGGATCCCGCCCATCGTCATGATCAGGGCCGTTCCCAGAGACAGGGCCGCGATCGAAGCCGCCAGGCTATGTCCGCGGCGCGGGCCCGATACCAGCGGGCAGGAGGCCGCGAGGCGGTCCTTCCGGAAATCGGCCGCGTCGTTGACGGCGTACCCGCCGATGAGCAGGAATAGGACTCCCGCGAGATAGATGGCCAGCCTGGAGGCGTCCGGGTGCGCCGGCCCGGACCGTGCCCAGATCAGGACGGCGCCGGCTCCGACGTGGAGGAATTTGTCCCAAAGGTCTCCCAGGCGAAGAAGGCGCGCCCCATAGCGGAGAAAGTTCGTGTGACCTTGTCGCTCCGGGGTCATGATCCCCGCAGACACTGGCTCAGACAGAATCGCTCCCGTTCTCCTTTTCTCAGGTAAAGGGACGTACAGCGACGGTCGAGGTCGAGGTCTATGGTCTCGGGATTCGGCCAGGTCCGGACGGACACGCGAAGGAAGCCCGGATGCTTCGTGTAGCGGTAGCCGCCGCGGATCGAATCCGCGATGAAGCGAAGCGTATATCCGAGGCCCCACGCCCTGATGAGGCCGGCGACGAGCCTCGGCTTCTCGAGGGCGGCCCCCTCCGCGGCGCGCCAGTCCCGGTCGGATGCGAGGGGGACGCCGTCCGCGTCGACCTCGGTCCGCATGGCGCACAGGCGCGGCCGGATATGGTCGTTCCGCAGGGCGCGGCCCAGCCGGTCGAGGAAGTCCTGGTGTCGGAGCCAGAGATCGTAATCGATCCCGCCGTTCCGGCAGACGAGCTTCGTGAACTCGCTCATGAAGAACTGCCCGCCTTCGATGAATCGGCCGACCTCCGTCATCCCGCGGAACCGGACCTGGTAGACGTTCCCGGTCCGTTTCGCCAGCTCGATCATGGGCCCGATCTGATCCTCGTTGATGCCCCGGGTGATCGTCATGGACAGGTGGGCCGTTATGCCCTCCCGGCCCAGGTTCTCCAGGGCCTTCAGCTTGACGTCCAGCAGGGCCCTTCCGTTCGTCCGTATGTAGGCGTCATCGTCGAGGCCGTTGACGGCCAGGATCACCGAGCCCAGGCCGGCCTCGCGAAGGCGGCGGACATAGTCCGGATCGGCCAGGCGGATGCCGTTGGTCATCAGGACCGCCGTGTTGCGCTCGTTGGCGGCCCGGATGAGCTCCGGCAGGTCGTCCCGGCAGGTCGGCTCGGCCCCGCAGAGAAGGATGCGCGCCCGGCGCAGGGTCCGGATCTCCCGCTTCAGGTCGTCGAGGGAAGGCTCCTCCAGGTCCCGCTTTCCCTCGAAACATACGGGACAGTTCAGGTTGCACCTGGACGTGACATAGAAGAACGTGTTCATGACCACGTGCTTTCCCGTCATCACGGGGTCGGCAAAACGACGGTAAAACCCGGCGTCGGGCTCGGCCAGGACGCGTTCCGTCCTCCCCGAGGGCAGGGTCTTGTCCAGATAGATCGCGCCGTCCTTCTCGATGACCCTGGCCGGACAGGGCCGGCGGGTCTCGGGGTCGAGAGCGGTCGTCTCGCGGATCAGGGATTCCGACATGGCGTTCCATAACTATCATATCCGCTCCAGGGCCGCAACGGACTTCTTGCCTCCGGGCCCGGGGGAGCGGCCGAAAATGCGCTGGATATTAGGTGCCGGATGTGGTTAAATCCCCCCGAAGCCGGCCTTGCGCGCGGGCCGGAGAAGCCATGAAACTCCTGATCCAGATCCCCTGTTTCAACGAGGAAGCGACACTTCCGGTGACGCTCGACGCGTTGCCGAACGCCGTCGAGGGCGTCGATCGCCTCGAAACACTGGTCATCGACGACGGCTCGGACGACGGAACCGTGAGGGTCGCCCGCGAACACGGCGCAAACCACATCCTCGCGTTCAAGGCCCACCGCGGGCTCGCCGCCGCTTTCTCGGCCGGGCTCATGGAGAGCCTGCGCCTGGGGGCGGACATCATCGTCAATACCGACGCCGACAACCAGTATCGGGCCTCCGATATCCCCGCGCTCGTCCGGCCCATCCTCGAAGGGAAGGCCGACGTGGTCGTCGGCGACCGGCGGAACGACGGGAACCGGGATTTCTCCTTTTTGAAACGCAAGCTCCAGAAATACGGGAGCGCGATCGTATCCTGTCTGTCCGGCGTCCGGATCCCCGACACGACGAGCGGTTTCCGGGCCTTCTCCCGCGAAGCCGCCCTGCGCATGAACATTCTCACGGATTATTCCTACACGCTCGAGAGTCTTATTCAGCTGGGGCGCCTGAAGTTCAAGGTCCTCTCGGTTCCGGTCGGGACCAACCGGCCTCTCCGGGAATCCAAGCTGATGAAGAACAGCCTCGCCTATCTCGCGAGCCAGGCGGGGACCATCATCCGGGTCTATACGATCTACCGCCCGCTGAGGACGTTCTTCAGCCTGGGCCTGCTCTTCGCGCTCCCGGGCGTCCTCGCCCTGGCCCGGTATGTCGTTCATGTGGCGGCCGGTCGCGGCGCAGAACACGCCCACGGGCTGATCCTGTCCGCCGTCTTCCTGGTCGCGGGGGCCCTGACCTGCGTTTTCGGCCTGGTCGCCGACCTCGCCGGGGGCCACAGAAAGCTCGCGGAGGACGCCCTCGCCCGGATCAAGCGGCTCGAGCTCGAGAGCGGCGCGGGGCGCGCCCGTCAGGACGGGGGCCCGCAATGTTAGGGGCTCCCGGCGTGCCGTCGAATCGGCCTCTCCGCGGGGCGGCAGGCGCGGTTCTGCTCGTCGCCGAAGCCCTGGCCGTGGCCGGGTTCATCTGGCTGAAGGTCGATCCGCGCCGCCACCCTCTTTCTCTCGCTCTCCTTTCGCTGACCGCGGCGGCCATCCTTGCTTTGGTCATCTCCCTGGGCGCGCGCGTCCTGGCCCGGCGGACGGGGCGTTCGCCTTCCTCTTTTACTCCCGCCCTTGTCGTTTGCCTCTCTCCTCTCGTCCTCCTCGGCCTCGTTTTCCTCCAGTTCGTCGTCTTCCTCAGGGACCTGCGTCCCATCCTGCCCTGGCTGTCCGTCCCGGGCTCGATGTATCTCCTCGGGATCTTCATCTCCCGAGCGATCCCGGCCGCCCCAACAGTCCCGGCCGTCCCGCCGGCCGGCCTGCGGGAACCACGACGACGGATCAAGACGCTTTTTACCGTATCGTTCCTGGTCTATGTGTTCCTGGCTTCCGGCCTCCTCGTTCCGCCTCAGCCGTTCTCGGGCGATGAGCCTCATTATCTGCTCATCACCCAGAGCATTCTCGCGGACGGCGATATCAACGTTTACAACGATTATCGCGGCGACAGATATCGGGCGCTCTACCCCGGCGCTCTCGAGAACCACGCTTTCCAGGGAAAGGACGGGCCGGGCTACGAGTATTCCCGGCATCTCCCCGGGATATCGGTCCTTGTCCTCCCGTCGTATCTGGCCGGCGAACTGGCCGCGAGATCCCTTGCCCCGGGTCCGGAACAGGCCGGTCTCAGGGCACAGATCACGATCTTCGCCTCACGGCTGACGATATGCCTGCTTGCCGCCGCTTTGGGGGCCGCGTTCTTCCTCCTGGCGCTCCGAGTCATCGGAAAAGAGGGCCCTTCGCTCCTCGCCTGGGCCGTATTCAGCTTCACCTCTCCGCTCGTCTACTTTTCCCAGCTCATCTATCCGGAGATCCCGGTGGGCCTGATCGCTCTCCTCATCTGCCTATTCGTCGTCCTCGAGAAGGAACCGAAGCCGCGGGCTTTATGGCTGGCCGGAGCGGGGATCGCCCTCCTGCCGTGGTTCGGGATCAAATACATCGCGATCTCGGCCGTCCTGTTCGTCTTCTGCCTTCCGGCCTTGCGGCGCGCGGGGCGCCGCGCCTGGTCCGGGCTCCTTTCCCTGTCCCTCATCCCGGCCGCATCGGCCGGCGCTTATCTTTTCTCGTTCTGGAAACTTTACGGAACGCTTTCGCCGACGGCCGCCTACGGGGACGCTTTCCCCACCGATCACATCGCGTTCGTGACGAAGGCCGGCCCGGGCCTCGACGAGGTCCTGAGGTTCGGCTTCGGCTACCTTTTCGATCAGAGGTTCGGGATCATTCCCCATTCCGCCGTCTATATCCTGCTCTTCGCCGGAGCCGTCATCCTCTGGAAACGGAGCCGGAAGGCCGCCGTTCCGCTGACGGTCCTGTTCGGCGTCTATTGGGCGCAGACCGCCGTCGTCCGGATATGGGGAGGCTATTGCCCTCCCGGGCGGCTCATGCTCCCGGTCCTCTGGGTCCCGGCCCTTTTCCTGGCGGCGGTTTTTGCCGCGGAAAAAAGCAGGCTCCGGAACGCGATCCTGGGCGTGACGATGGGGCTCGCCGCCGCGGCGGCCTTCGCGGGCCTGAGCAACCCCAGGCTCCTCTATAACGAGAATATTTATACCGTGATGTCGGGGCCGGGGACCTTCAACCGGCTTCTGATCGCGCTCAGCAATTCCGCGGTCGACCTCAGATCGTGGGTCCCGTCGTTCGCCAACTGGGAGGCCATGATGACCCCGGCCACCGCGGTCTGGCTGTTCGCGGCGGCGGCCGCGGCCTTCGTTTTCGCGCGGTCCGGAAGGTCCGGCGGGCGCCCGTACCGGCCCTTCGCCCCGGGCGTCCACGTCTCCATCGTCTTCGGCCTCTCGCTCGCGGCAGCCTGCTTTGCGTTCTTCAACGTGAAGCTGGACAACAGGGCCGTGGTCGACGGCGTCGGCGAGGTCCTCTTTCAGGACGGGAACGCTCACGCCATGGAGCCCGGCGGATTCTGGACGAGAGGAGCGCGGGGGGCCACGGTCCTCATCAGGGCCCCGCGCCCGCTCTCCCGTATCCGCGTGACCCTCGCGAGTCCGGTCGCCGGGCGAACGAGCGTCCGGGCCGGAATGGCCGAGCGGATCGTCGCCCGGCCGGGGAAGGACCGGCCCCCGGCGACGGTCGATTTTGACGCTCCGGTCGGCTTCCGGGGGGGCGACGGTTATCTCTACAGCCTGAGGATCGAGGACAGCGGGAGCTTCGTCCCCCATCAATTGGACCGGCGTTCCGCCGACGGCCGAAACCTCGGCGTCCTCGTCGCCCTTTCCACGCGCTGACCCATTTTCCCCTTCGAAGCCGGATCCGCGGCAGGTCCGCGGTTCCTTGACAGCCCCTTCGTTTATTGCATAATAGGGGGACCGCTAATTCGCATCGAGGAGGATCCGCATGCCCAAATACAGGATAGCCGTCCTGCCCGGGGACGGAGTCGGGAAGGACGTCGTCGAAGCCGCCATGATCGTCCTGGGGAAGATGGCCGTGGACGCCGAATACGTCTATGGAGACATCGGCTGGGAATTCTGGTGTGCAGAGGGGAACGCCCTTCCGGACCGGACCATCAAGCTCCTCAAGGAGACCGACGCGTGCCTGTTCGGCGCCATCACATCGAAGCCCAAGAAGGACGCGGCCGCGGAGCTGGCCCCCGAGTTCCGGGGCAAGGGGTTGTCCTACTTCAGCCCCATCGTCCGCCTCCGCCAGGAGTTCGACCTCTACACCAACCTCAGGCCCTGCAAAGCCTATCCGGGGAACCCCCTCAATTACAGGGAAGGCATCGATCTGGTCATCTTCCGCGAGAACACCGAGGGCATGTACGCCGGCGTGGAGTTCCACCCCCTGCCCCAGCTCGTCCACGACGCCCTGGCCACGCATCCCAAGTTCAAGCCGTTCCGGGACGTCCCCGCCGACGACATCGCCGTATCCACGAGGATCATGACGAAGAAGGGCTGTTCGCGGATCGTCCGGGCGGCCTTCGAGTACGCCCGGGCCGAAAAGAGGAAGTCGGTGACCATCGTCGAGAAGCCCAACGTCCTCCGGGAGACCGGCGGCCTCATGCTCGGCGTCGCCCGCGACATCGCGAAAGAGTATCCGGACATCCCGTTCTACGAGACCAACGTCGATGCCATCTGCATGTGGCTCGTCAAGAACCCCGGGGACTATGACGTCCTGGTGGCCGAGAACCTTTTCGGCGACATCATCTCCGACCTGGCCGCCCAGCTCGTCGGGGGCCTCGGTTTCGCCTGCAGCGGCAACATCGGCGACAAGTATGCGGTCTTCGAGCCGACCCACGGCTCCGCGCCCAAGTATGCCGGACAGTACAAGGTCAATCCCATGGCCACCATCCTGGCAGCCCGGATGATGCTGGATTGGCTCGGAGAAAGGGATAAGGCCCGGACGCTCGAGGCGGCCGTGGCCGCGGTCATCAAGGAGGGCGCCGTCCGGACCTACGACATGAAGGGCCGATCGACGACCCTTGACATCGGACGGGCGGTGGCCGACAAGCTGTAAAGGCGGAACTTGAGCGTCCTGCGCATCCTCGCGGTCGACACGACCACTTCGAGCGGTTCGGTGGCCCTACTTGAGGACCGCCGCCTGGTGGGGGAGATCGCCGGGGAATCCGGAACGACCCATTCCGCCCGCCTTCTCGGCGCCGTGGACCGCCTCCTCCGGTCGGAGGGCCTGGCCATCGCGGATGTCGGCGCCTTCGCGGTCGCGGCCGGCCCCGGTTCGTTCACGGGCATCCGGATCGGGTTGAGCACGGTCAAGGCGCTGGCCTTCGCTTCGGGGAAGCCGGTCGTTCCGGTATCTTCCCTGCGCGCCCTTGCCCTGAAACTGGCCTTGGCCGGGGCCCCGCTCGTCTGTCCCGTGCTCGACGCGAAGAAAAGCGAGGTCTACGCGGCGCTCTTCGAATACGCGGAGGGCCGCCTCGTCGAGATCGTCCCCCAAGGGGCCTACGATCCCGGCGCTTTCTTCTCCCGTCTCCCGGCAGGAAGGGCCGTCGCCTTCATCGGCGCGGGGAGCGCCGTCTACCGCGACAGGATCCCGGCCCGCGTCCTGGAGACCGCGTCCTTCCCGGCGCGGACCCTTTTTGTGGCCCATGAGGTCGGCCTCCTCGGCGCGGAAGGCCTCGAAGAGGGGAAGGGGGTCGCGGCGGAAGCCGTGGAGCCCCTATATTTCCGGCGGTCACAGGCGGAGGAGAAGCATTAGCCCCGAAGCTCCGGGCCCGTCCGTCTTTCATCTGCGCAGGATGAAGGACGCGGACCTTCCGGCGGTCCATGAGATCGAAGGCCTGTCGTTTTCGAACCCCTGGAGCGACGCCACCTTCCGGGGAGAGATCCAGAACAAGGGGATCTCCTTCCCGATGATCATCGTCCGCCCCGAGGACGGGCGGGTGGCCGGCTACATCATCTATTGGCAGATCCGGGACGAGGTCCAGATCAACAACGTCGCGGTCCACCCCGATTTCCGGGGGAAGGGGATCGGCGAGGCCGCCATGAGGCTCGTCCTGAAAGAGGTCCGCGAAAAGGACGCCACCTTCGCCACCCTCGAGGTCCGCGTCTCGAACACGGCGGCGACGCGCCTCTACGAAAAGCTCGGATTCAAGGTCCTCGGCACGCGAAAGGGGTATTACACGAACCCGGTCGAGGACGCTTACGTGATGGGCCTCGTCCTCGGCCCGTAGGACACCTTCATCAGGCAGAGGCCCTTGGCCGGGGCGGTCGGGCTGTGGAGGGTGCGGCCCTTCTCCCGGAAGAGCTCTTCCACTTTCTCCACGGGGATCCTCCCCCGCCCGACCTCGAGCAGGGTCCCGACGATCGTCCTCACCATGTATCTCAGGAAGCCGTTGGCCTTGACGCTGTAGATGATCTCGTCTCCCTCGAGGCGGAGGGTGGAGCGGAGGACGGTCCGGACCGGCTGAAGCTCCCGGTTCGAGGAGAACGCGCTGAAATCGGCCTCCCGCTCGAAAAGGGCGGCCGCCTTGCGCATGGCGCGTATATCCAGCCGGTGGGGCCAGTGAAGGACGTACCTCAGGCGGAACGGGTCGACCCGGGGGGCGTTCAGGATGCGGTATACGTAAACCTTGGACCGGGCCGATTTCCTGGGATGGAACCCGGCCGGGGCTTTCATGAGCGAGTTGACCCGGATATCCTGCGGGAGAACGGCGTTCAGGGCCTTGAAGAACTCCCGGTTCCCCAGCGTCGGGTGGAGTCGGAATCCGGCGACCTGCTCCAGGGCGTGAACGCCGGCGTCGGTCCGGCCGGCGCCGTTGACGGAAACCCTCTGCCGCGTGACCTTGAAGATGGCGTCCTCGAGCGCCCCCTGGACGGTCCTTCGGTCGGGCTGCCTCTGCCAGCCGTGGTAATTCGTTCCGTCGTAGGCGAGCTTCAATTTGTAGGCGACGGTGCCGCCGTCCCCGGCGGGCCGCGCGGCGGGCGGGGCGCCGGTCACGCCGACGCGCGGGCGTTCGCGGATGTCTTTCATCGGTCCTCCATTCTATGATGAATCGGCTCCGGCATCAACCGCGGAGGCCCCTTGAACCCCCGGAGCAAATCGATTAAAATAATCTGCCGAGCTGTTAAATGCCTGATAAAAAAGTTATTTATCTCATATTCGCCGCGGTCCTCGGCTTCGGCTCCTGCCGCCGCGCGCCGCAGTCGGATTTCCGGCTCGTCCGGCTGGCCGACCTCCTCGAAGCGAAGAACGTCGTGTCCAGCCCCTACGTCTCGGGCCCCCTGGATCCGGCCGATCCCGTCAGCTTCCACGAGCGGAGCCGCCCGCTCCTCGATCGCGGCGTTCGCGACGCCCCGCACGGCCTGAAGAGGAAACTCCTCCTGCAGGGGACCGACACGAACGCGCTGATCGCCCCGCCGGGCAGTGCCTACGCCTTCGACCTCGACCTCCCTGCGAACGCCTTCCTCGAGTTCGGGACGGGCATCGTCCGGGGGGAGAACTCCGAGGCCGTCCGGAAGAGGCTCGCCGCCGGCGAGGACGGCGTCCGATTCCGGGTCCAGCTCGAGATGTCGGGGAGGGCCAAGACACTCTTCCTGAAGTTCGTCGGACAGCCGCCGCTCACGGAAGGCCGGGGCCTGAGTCTCGTCCCCGAGCGGGTCGCCCTTCCTCCGGCCGGGGGAAAAGCGCGGATCACGCTCCTCACCGAAGGGCCCGACGGCGCGTTCGCGTTCTGGGCCAACCCCGTGGTCCTGCGGACCGGGAAAAGGGCGAGGCGGGTCATCCTGATCTCCGTCGACACGCTCCGGGCCGATCATGTCGGCTGTTACGGCTACGGGAAGGATACGACCCCGCACGCCGACGCCCTGGCCGCCGACGGAGCCCTTTTCTCGGACGCCTACGCCGCGTCTTCGTGGACCCTGCCCTCCCATGTCTCCCTCCTGACCGCGCTCTCCTGTTTCCACCACGGCGTGAACCTGGAGACCGACCGGATGGAAGAGGGCCGGCCCACGCTGGCCGATGTCCTCCGGACGGAAGGGTTCCTTTGCGCCGCGGTCACCGGCGGGGGATTCCTCAGCCCCGTGTTCGGCTTCTCCAAGGGGTTCGATATCTACAAACAGGCGGAGACCTCGCTCTGGACGAGCGACGCGGCCGGCCAGGTCGCGGCCGTGACCCTGGACTGGATCGAGGCCAATAAGGACCGGGACTTCTTCCTTTTCGTTCATACCTATCAACCCCACAATCCCTACATCCCTCCGGCCCCTTACGACACGAAGTTCCAGGACGCCCCGACCGACATGAGGATGATCGACCTGGGCGGCCACCTGGGCGGGCCGGGCGGCATATTCAAGCCGCTCCCCGAGGCGGAGCGCCGCGCGATCGTGGGCCTTTACGACGGGGAGATCGGCTATACGGATGCGGCCCTCGTCGGGGCCCTGACCTCGAAGCTCAGGGCGCTGGGCCTCTACGACGACACGCTCGTCGTCCTGACCTCCGACCACGGCGAGGAATTCTACGAGCACGGCAGTTGGGAGCACGGCCACGCGCTCTACGACGAAAGCCTGAAGGTCCCGCTGATCATCAAGTTCCCGGGCTCGAAGTTCCGCGGGAAAAGGGTCGGGAGCTTCGTCCGCCTCGTGGACGTCATGCCGACGATCCTGGAGGCCTTCGATATCGGGGCCGACGGGCTCGGCCTTGACGGCCGCGGCCTCCTCGGCGTCCTGCGCGGCCGGGAAAAGCGGGACCGGGCCGTCCTGGCCCACCTCGCGGGCGGGGTCCTGAACAACGCCGTTCCCGCGAGGACGTGCCTGACCGAGGGCCGGACGAAGGTCATCCTCAACAGGCCCTACGGCCCGGCGGCGGCCGGATTCTTCCTGTCCCCGCCGCCCGCCGTTCCCGAGGTCGAGGCCTACGATCTCGCGGCGGACCCGGGAGAGCGGGCGGACATCGCGGCGCGCAGGGCGGGGGACGCGGCCCGGCTGGTCTCCCTCATGCGGGAGCTCGAGGCCAAGGGAAGGAAAAAGTCCGGTCCGGGGACCGAGATCGACGCCGAGACGGAAGAGAAGCTCCGGGCGTTGGGGTACATCCGATGACGGGACCAAAGGACAAGGAGGGTGAGATGGGCCGATTCTTCGAGATCGGTTGCCTGACGGAGGCGGAGCAGGAGAAACTCGCCGCGAAGATCGAGGCCGCGATCGCGGAGAGGATCAAGGACCACCTCCTGACCGAGAAGGAGGTCCGCGAGATCGAGGAGATGCGGCTGAAGCCCCTTCTGGACATCCTGGACGTCCAGAACGTCTACGAGAACCATCTGTTCCGGGAGAAGGGCTGAGACGCCCGGGAGGGAGGCGAGCGCCATGGATTACCGCATCGATTACGAGAACATAGATGTGGCCGACATCATGAGCCAGGTCAGGAAGAGGGTCGCCGAGAGGCCGCCCGCGGCCGAGCCTCCGGCAGAGGCCCGGGCCTGTCCGCCGGGAGGGCCCGAGGCCCCGGCCGCCCCGCCCTCCGCGCCCGAGCCTCCGATCATGGCCCCGACCGTCCCGCCGCCGGCGAGCGGATGGAAGCGCCTCGCCAAGAAGACCGTCCGCTTCCTGTTCCGCCCCTATCTCCGTTTCCTCATCCCGCTCGACGAATGGTACAGGTTCCGCACGACCCTCGAGACCAACGTCCGGATCGACGGGACGATCAACAGGATCACGAAGACCCGGGAGGAATTCGCGGCCGGGCTCGACAGGGCCCACCAGGAGTTCGGGACGATCCGGGAGGCGATCCAGGCCAGGATCGATGCGAACTGGGACGAGTACGAGATCACCCGCAACAGGCTCGGAATGACCCAGGAAACGGTCAAGCTCATCCACAACCTCGACCACAACCTCGTCGTCGAGCTGACCAAGCTCAAGGTCGAGGAAGAGGCCCTGAAGAGCAAGGTCCGGGTCCTCGAAAAAGAGCTCGAGACGCTGGGGAAGCGCGAGAAGGCCATCGAAAAGAAGGTCTTCGAATGAAGCTCGCCTTCGTCGTCCAGCGCTACGGCGCCGCGATCAACGGCGGGGCCGAACTCCATTGCCGGTGGATCGCCGAGCACATGAGCCGGTACGCCGACGTCGAGGTGCTGACGACGCGGGCGGACGATTACATCACCTGGAAGAACCACTATCACGGCGGGCGGGAGGTCATCAACGGCGTCCCCGTCCGGCGGTTCGGAGTGACCCGCCAGCGCAGTCCCGAGAGGTTCGGCCGCATCCAGGAGCACGTCTTCGGAAACGAGCATCGCGTGGAGGACGAGCTTCGCTGGCTCGAGGAGGAGGGCCCGTGCGCGCCCTCCCTCATCCGGTACATCCGGGACCACGCCGCGCGATTACGATTATCTTCGTCTTCTTCAGCTATCGCTATTATCACTCGTACTGGGGCATCCGGGCCGTCCCGGAAAAGAGCATCCTCGTCCCGACGGCGGAGCGCGACCCTGTCGTCAACCTCCGGATCTTCCGGGACCTGTTCCGACTGCCCCGGGCCTTCGTCTACAACTCGGTCGAGGAGCGGGACATGATCAACCGGGTCGCCGGGAACTCCGGCGTTCCCGGCGACATCGTCGGCGTCGGCATCGAGGTCCCGGCCGTCGTCCTCGGGGGCGACGGTTCCGCGCGGCGCACGGCGTCGACGGCGACTATCTCCTCTACGTCGGGCGCATCGACGAAAACAAGGGCTGTCCCGAGCTCTTCCGGATCACTTCCTCCGCTTCAAGAGGGAGACCGGCTCGCCGGTCCGGCTCGTCCTCATCGGGAAGGCCGGTCCTGCCGATCCCGGCCCACGCCGATATTCGTCCGCGCTCGGATTCCTCCCGGAGCAGGACAAGTTCGACGCCCTGGCCGGGGCACTCGCCCTCCTCATGCCGTCCTTCTACGAGAGCCTGTCCATGGTCACGCTCGAGGCGTGGGCGATGCGGAAGCCGGTCCTGGCGAACGCCCTCTGCGAGGTCCTCAAGGGCCAGTGCCTGCGGAGCCGGGCGGGGCTCTATTACGAGACTACGGCGAGTTCGCGGGAGCGCTCTGGACCTGCTTCTCGGGTCGGAGGACCTGCGCCGCGGTCTGGGCCGGAACGGGCGGGCCTATTTCGACGCCCATTACACCTGGGAACGCATCGAGAACAAGTATCGGACGCGTCCTCGAACGGCTGGAAGGGAATTGAGATCATGCACGTCCATCAGTTCGCGACTTCGCTTTCCTACGGAGACGCCATCTCCGACGAGATGCTCGAGATCCGGAAGGCGCTTCAGGCCGAAGGGATACGAATCCGAGATCTTCGTCCGGTTCTTCGACCCGACGCCTGGCCGGGCTGATCCACGATTACCGGGAGTACCGGAAATTCAGTTCGCCCGATAACGTGGTCATCTTCCATTTCTCGATCGGCTCCCCGGTCTCGAAGATCTTCTTCCGCATCCCCGACCGGAAGATCATGATCTACCACAACATCACGCCCTACGAGTTCTTCCTCGACTTCCACCGGATCCTGACCCGGGAATGCTACAAGGGGCGGCTGGAGATCCGCCTCTTCGCCGGCAAGGTCGACCTGGCCCTGGGGGATTCCGAGTTCAACCGGCGGGAGCTCGAGCGGGCGGGGTTCGCGCCGACCGGGCGTCCTGCCCATCCTGACGGATTCTTCGCGAAGTTCGACGTCCCGGGCGACCCCGTCGTCCGCGAAATCTTCGACAACGGGAAGACGACGCTGCTGTTCGTCGGCCGGGTCATCCCGAACAAGAAATTCGAGGACGTCATCCGGACGTTCTATTTCTACAAGAAGTACTTCAACCCGAACTCCCAGCTCATCCTGGCCGGCGACTACCGGGGCATCGAGCGCTACCGCGGCCCCTCCAGGACCTCGTCGGCCGGCTGGCGCTCGCGGACGTCCACTTCACCGGCCACGTGGACTTCGCCGAGCTCGTGACCTATTTCCGGCTGGCCCGCTGTTACCTGAGCTTCAGCGACCACGAGGGCTTCGGCGTCCCTCTTCTCGAGGCCTTTCACATGGGGGTGCCCGTCATCGGCTTCGCCGCGGGCGCCGTCGAGGAGACCATGAACGGCGGCGGGATCCTGCTCCGGGAGACGGACTTTCTCCGGACGGCGGCCCTCGTCGACCGCCTGGAGAGGGACGCGGCCCTCCGGCGGAGGGTCTCGGACGGCCAGCTCCGGGCCCTCGGCAAATTCCGACCGCGCGAACGTCGCCCGGATCCTTCTCGAGCACGTCGAAAGGGTGGCGGGACGATGAGGGTCGACCAGCTCGTCCCGGCCTTCCATCGCGGGGACGCCATCGGGGACACGGCCTTCCACATGAGGGACTTCCTCCGGTCCAAGGGCTTTGTCTCGGAGATCTACTGCCTGGACCACGATCCGGGGCTCGAAGGGGAGGGCCGGCTCTTCGCGGAGTTCCCGCCGGCCGCGGAAGGGGGACGTCACGATCCTCCATTTCGCCCTGCCGTCGCCGCTGACGGCGGGGCTCGCCCGGCAGGCCGGCCGGAAGGCCATCGTCTATCACAACATCACGCCGGAGCGGTTCTTCGCCCCCTACAACGCGGAGATGGCCCGCATCTGCCGCCTGGGGCGCGAGGAGCTGGCCTCGCTCGCCCCGTCGGTCGACCTGGCCCTGGCGGATTCCGAATACAACCGCCGCGAGCTTGCCGACCTGGGGTTCCGGAAAACCGATGTCCTGCCGCTGTTCATCGATTTCCGGAAATACGGGACCGGCCGCTGAGCCGGATTCGTCCGCGACCTCTACCGCGACGACCGCGTCGAACATCCTCTTCGTCGGCCGCATCGCGCCCAACAAGAAAATCGAGGACCTCATCCGGACGACGTTCTATTACAAGAAATACATCTCGCCGCTCGTGCGGCTCGATCGTCGTCGGCAAGACCTCGTCCCTTCCCAAGTACTACGAGAGCCTCGTCCGGATGGCCGACGAGTTCTACCTCAAGCCCGAGGAGATCGCTGTTCACCGGGCATGTCCCGGACGAGGAGATGTTCGCCCTCTACCGGGCCTCGGACGTCTTCCTGTCGATCAGCGAGCACGAGGGCTTCTGCCTGCCGCTCATCGAGAGCATGGTCTTCGACCTCCCGGTCATCGCCTTCAACGCCGGGGCCGTGCCCTTGACCCTCGACGGCGCGGGCGTCCTCTTCCGGGCAAGCGCCCGGACTGGGTCGGCGAGCTCGTGGCCCGGGTCGCCCGGGACGCCGGGCTCCGGAAGCGGATCGTCGAGGGCCAGCGGCGGCGGCTCGAGAGGTTCCGGGCGATGGACCTCGGGGGCTTCCTGCTGGAGAAGATCAGGGAGCTTGTCCGATGAGCCGAAAGATCGCGTTCGTCGTCCAGCGCTACGGCCGGGAGGTCATGGGGGGATCCGAGCTCCACTGCCGGCTCGTCGCCGAGCGGCTGGCCGCCGCCGGGCACGAGGTCACGGTCTACACGACGACGCGCAAAGGATTACATCACCTGGCGGAACGAGTATCCGGAAGGGGAGACGGTCCTCAAGGGCGTCGTCATCCGAAGGCTTCCCGGTCGAAAAAGCCCCGGGACATCGGGTCCTTCAACGAGTTTTCCGACCGGATATTCCATCAATCCCATGGCTCCGGACGACGAAAGGGAATGGATGGAACGCCAGGGACCCTTTGCGACCGGCCTCGTCGAGGCCATTTCCCGCGAGGGGGGCGGGCCAGGATCTGTTCATCTTTCTTCACCTACCTTTATTACAACACCTACTGGGGTCTCCAGGCCGTGCCCGCCGAAAAGGCGGTCCTCGTCCCGACGGCGCACGACGAGCCCGCCCTGCAGGCTCGACATGATGAAGGAGGTCTTCGCCCGGCCGCGGGCCTTCGTCTTCAACACGGAGTCCGAGCGGGACATGCTCGGCCGCTATTTTTCCTTCGAGGGCAAGTACGGGGACGTCGTCGGCGTCGGGGTCGATCTCCCGAACCCTCCGGCGACCGGGGGATTCTCGGCGGATTGCCGGGTCCGGCGCCCTACATCCTTTATGCCGGGCGGATCGAGCCGGGCAAGGGCTGCCGGGAGCTCTTCGAGAATTTCCTCCGGCACGTTCGGAGGGCGCCCGGGCTCGAGCTCCTCCTCATCGGGAACCTGCTGATGGACCTTCCCGACGACCCCGCCGTCCGGTACCTGGGCTTCGTCTCCCCGGAGGGAAGAACGCGGCGATGGCGGCGGCCCTGGCGACGGTCCACCCCTCCCACCTCGAGAGCCTGTGCATGGCGGCCCTCGAGTCCCTGGCCGTCCGGACGCCCATCCTGGTCCAGGAGGCGGCCGACCCGCTCAAGCGGCACTGTCTCGAAGGGAAATGCGGTCTTTATTACTCGAACGCGGACGAATTCGGGGAGGCCCTGCGCCCTCCTCGAATCGGACGAGAGATTGCGGCGGGCGCTGGGGCGGAACGGCTTCGAGTACGTGGCCCGCAATTATGCTTGGCCGACGTCATTGAGAAATATGAAAGGCTGTTCGAGCGGATGACCGGGCCCGGCCCGGGGGCCGGCCGCTCGAATTGACTAATATAGGCCGATATGTTAATGATTGAACGAAGGGTAGGGTTTTCTCTGCATGGCGTTTATTAATTATGCGACTAAGAACCTGGCCATCAAGATCGTCTACTATGGCCCCGGTCTGAGCGGGAAGACGACCAATCTCCGCTACATCTATTTCAAGCTGGACGCCTCCTACCGCGGGGAATTCATCTGCCTGGAGACCGAGACCGAGCGGACCTTCTTCTTCGACCTTCTGCCCATCAAGGCCGGGCTCATCGGCGAGTTCAAGGTCCATTTCCAGCTGATGACCGTCCCCGGGCAGGCCTTCTACGAGGCCTCCCGCAAGAGCGTCCTCAAGGGGGCCGACGGCCTCATCTTCGTCGCCGACTCCCAGATCCCCCTGCTCGACGCCAACCTGGAGAACTTCGACGGCCTCCGCCGGAACTGCCTCGAGCACAACATCGACCTCAACCAGATCCCCCTCGTCTTCCAGTACAACAAGCGGGACCTGAACCACCTCATCCCCGTCGAGACGTTCAACAACCTCCTCAATCCCCGCCGCCTGCCGTTCGTCGAGGCGGCCGCCATCAACGGCGTCGGCGTCTTCGAGACCCTCCGGGAGATCGCCAAGCTGACGGTCCCCGTCGTCCGGGAGAAGATCCTCGGGGAGAAGCGGAAGGAGATCGGCAAGGCCGAGCTTCCAGGAGGAGCGGCCCGAGGAGGCGGCCGAGCGCCGGGAGCGGGCCCGGGCCGAGGTCGAGTTCATCTCCCCGGCCCAGGCCAGCCCGTTCGAAGTGACGAAGATCAAGATGAAGTCCCAGAAGGAGATCGAGCACGAGCTCGACAAGATCTCCAAGGAATTCGGGACCAAGAACAAGTAGCCGGGCCCGGTCAGGGCCGTCTCCGAAGGGTACCGGGGTTTACGTGGCGGTCCTCCTCGCCCTTCGTCATCGTTCTTCTTCACGACCTCCTCCAGGCGTCGTCCCCTGTCCCCCCCCTTAAAAACGGGAGGTATGGGGGAGGAATTCCCCCCTTTGAACCAAGGCGAGGTGGCGGCGGGAAGGGAATCCTCCTTGTGGAAAAGGAGCGAGCAGGGGAGGAATTCCCCCTCTTTGAACCAAGGGAGGTGCGGGGGAGGAATTCCCCCCCTTTGGAAAAGGGGGGTGAGGGGGGATTTAGCCTCCGTTGCTCGTGACGCAACTGGATACCGGCGTCCGTCCTTATAGCGAGGACCGATGCTGTTCCGGATCGCCAGCGCCTCGCTCGCCGGGATCGAGGCCTATCCCGTCGAAGTCGAGGCCGACATCTCCCTCGGATTTCCCCAGTTCATCACCGTCGGTCTGCCCGACCCGGCCGTCCGGGAGAGCAAGGAACGCGTCCGGGCCGCCCTGAAGAACTGCGGCTACGACATCACGGCCCGGAAGATCACCATCAACCTGGCCCCGGCCGACCGGAAGAAGGAGGGCTCGGCCTTCGATCTTCCCATCGCCCTGGGCTTTCTGGCCCAGCAGGGAATATTTCCCCCAGAGCGTCTTCGCGATTATCTCTTCGTCGGCGAACTGGCGCTGGACGGTCGGCTCAAGCCGGTGCCCGGCGTCCTGCCCATCGCCATCCTGGTCAAGCGCCTGGGATATCCAGGGCCTCGTCGTTCCGCAAGCCAACGAGAAAGAGGCCGCGCTCGTGCCCGGCCTCGTCGTCTACGGCCTTCGCGACCTCGTCCAGGTCATCGGCCTGATGAGCGGCGCCACGGATATCCATCCGACGGCCTGGCGGCCGGAGGACCTGATGACCCCGCCGGTTTATGCGGTCGATTTCCAGGAGGTCAAGGGGCAACGCCACGTCAAAAGGGCCCTCGAAGTCGCCGCGGCCGGGGGGCACAATGTCCTTCTCGTCGGCCCGCCCGGCGCCGGGAAGACCATGCTGGCCCGGCGGCTCCCGACCATCCTGCCGCTGATGACCTTCGACGAGATGCTCGATGTGACCCAGGTCTATAGCGCGGCCGGCCTGCTTCAGGATACCGGGGCCGTGAGCTGTCGCCCGTTCCGTGCCCCGCATCACACCATCACCGACGCGGGCCTGGTCGGCGGCGGCGTCATTCCCAGGCCGGGCGAGGTGAGCCTGGCCCATCACGGCGTACTCTTCCTCGACGAGCTCCCGGAGTTCCGGCGGAGGGTGCTGGAGGACCTTCGCCAGCCGCTCGAGGACGGGCGCATCACGGTCTCCCGGTCGGCGATGAGCTCGACGTTCCCGGCCTCGTTCATGCTCGTCGCCGCCATGAATCCGTGCGAGGACGTCTTCAAGGGCATGGGCGGCGGAAAAGCCGACTGCACCGAAGCCCAGAGGAGCCGCTATTACTCCAAGATCTCCGGCCCGCTCCTCGACCGCATCGACATCCAGCTCGACGTGCCGGAGGTCAAGTTCCGGGACATCGTCTCGAAGGAGGAGCCGGAGAGCTCGGAGACGATCCGAATGCGGGTGAGCGCCGCGCGGGATATCCAGCTCCGGCGGTTCAAGGGGCGCAAGATCTACGCCAACGCGCGGATGGGGCCGCGCGACGTCAGGCGCTTCTGCCCGATAGGGGAGGAGGCGGAGAGGCTCCTGGAGACGGCCGTGACGAAGCTCGGTTTCAGCGCCAGGGCCTATGACCGCGTCCTCAAGGTCGCCCGGACGATCGCCGACCTGGCCGGCGAGGCGGAGATCGGCACCGCCCATATCAGCGAGGCCATTCAGTACCGGATGATGGACCGGATTCGATAAGGCTATCCATCACAAACTACCGGGCGCTCAGGGACGTAACGATTCCGCTTTCGCGCTTCGGCTGCCTTATTGGAGAGAACAACTCGGGCAAGTCATCGTTCTTGCAGGCATTGTCCCTGTTCTTCTCCGGCACCAAGTTGGCCGCCAGCCATTTCTTCGATGAGTCCAAGCCCATCCGGATCGCAGTGACCTTCGAGGACATCGGTGATGCGGACTTGGCCCGATTGGCCGACGAACACCGCACACGAGTTGCCGGAATCGTCAAGAACGGTCGCCTTGTTCTTGTCCGGTCCTATGGCACCGATGGCAAGGGTTCCCTGCTCTACAACACGCTCACGCCAAACGATGCCCGATTCTCGGCAGACAACATTGCTGCACTCGTAAAGGACAGCGGCCGGGTCAGGCATTCGTCAACAAGGTGGTGCAGGCGTTCCCGGAGTTGAACGGTGTCGTCGATGCGACCATGAATCAGGATGCCGTCAAGCAGAAGATTCAGGAACTTGCTGACTCACTGCCTGACGACCAGAAGACCGCCGCCGACCAGGCTTTGCCTACCGGTATCGACAAGAGCATCGAGCCGATGCTGCCCGATCCGATCTACATCCCGGCGGTTAAAGACCTTGCGGACGACATCAAGACAACCGAGAGCACCCCGTTTGGCAAGATCCTGGCCATCCTGCTTCAGGCGGTCGAGCCCAAGTTGCCGGATGCGCAACGGTTATTTGAAGAACTCAACGCCAAGCTCAACCGCGTCCAGCAGCCCGACGGAACGGTCGTGGACGGACGGCTCGATGAAGTGAAGTTGATCGAATCGACCGTCGAGAAGTACGTCCGTGAGAGTTTCGCGGATGTGGCCCTCCGCATCACGATCCCGCCGCCGGAGTTGAAGACGGTCTTCTCGTCCGCCCGCATCTATGCCAACGATGGCGTCGATGGCCTGATCGACTCGAAGGGCGATGGGTTGCGCCGCGCAATCGTCTTCTCCATTCTGCGGTCCTACGTGGAACTCAAGGCGAAGCTCGCACCCGTCGCGGCGCCGGACGAAGAAGCGGCACCGGCTCCCGAGCCGGCGCAACCGCAAGTGGAACCCGCCCCGCCATCCTACCTGCTGTTGTTCGAGGAGCCCGAGTTGTTCCTTCACCCCAAGGCCCAGCACATTCTCTTCGATGCCCTGCGGGTCTTCGCCAAGGAACACCACGTTCTCGTCACGACCCATTCCCCGATGTTCTTCGGCCCGGGGGCGACAGAGACGTTCGTGAAGCTGCGCAAGGTGTCGGATGCCGCGATAGCGCCCAGGCCATTCACGCAGGTCCAGCCGGTTGACCTGTCCGACATGACTGCCAAGGACCAGTTCCAGATCATCTGCTTCGAGAACAACAACGCCGCCTTCTTTGCGGACACCGTGGTCCTGGTCGAAGGCGACAGCGACTACCTCCTCATGCCACACATCGCCAGAACCCTCAACCCCTCGTGGGACGTGGCGCAGGTGCCGGTTGTGTTTGCTCGGATCACCGGCAAGGGCAACATTCGACGATACCGAGAGTTCTTCTCCCGATTCGGGGTCCGGGTGCCGGTGATCGCCGACCTCGACCTGCTGGTGAATGGCTTCGACCACATGCCCCGGACGATGCGGTGAAGACCGCGAGGGACGATCTGCTGGCAAAGGTGGATGAGTTGATCGTGCCTGATGCCAACGGCCCATCTGCGAAGGACGCCAAAGACGCTCACGATTCTGGCGAACTCCGGGGCTTGTGGCGGAAGGTCAGAGAGTCCCAGGCGAAACTCAAGGCCGGGACATGTACTCAAGACGAGCATGATGCGGCAGTGGAAGCATTCTTTGCCTGGCAACGCAAGTCAGACCGGCTCGCTGTCCTCAAGACCAGCACTGACGTGCAGATGTTCAGTTGAAGCACCGGCTGCTGGAGATGCTGCGGGCTGTCGATGTTTACGTGCTGGAACGCGGCGCGATCGAGCAGTACTACCCCGACACCATCACGGGGGCGGATAAGCCATCGCGAGCGCAGGACTTCTGCGCCAAGGTCGCCACACGTGAAGCGATTCTCGCCTGTTGCGGCGAGCAGAAGGTTGAGCGTGACGGTAGTCAGGAAAG
>CAWART010000002.1:0-37004 GCA_963784525.1 Candidatus Aminicenantota bacterium
AGACGGCGCGTCCCGGCCCCGCGTTCGAGAGCGAAGGGCTTCTGCCGCAGGAGCGCCGGCTCACCCCCGACGACGGCGATGATGCTCAGGGAATCGTCCTCGACGTTCACCAGGAGGGCGTCCCCGCCCCCGCCGGGCAGGAGCCCGAGGAGGCTCAGGGAGGGCAGGGTTATGTTGCCCGGAACCAGGCCGCAGCGAACGAACAGGCCTTCTGTACTCCCGGACGACCTCGGGGCGGGCCACGGCGGCGACGATGCGCTCCCCACTCCCGACGGCGACGCTCTGATGGACGATGCGGGGCGTCGTCGGGGAGCGCGGGCATGAGCTTTCCGACGCGCCAGCGGACGATGCCATCCCGTTCCTTATCGGACGCCGGCGACGAGTCCAACAGGAGCAGATGGATCCGGCCGCAGAGCTGGGGATGAGGACGGCGACGGTTCCCTGGGACAGGCCCAGCTTCAGCATCCCCTCCCGGAGCTTGGCCTCCAGAGAGGCGGGGTCCGCGATGTTCGTTCCCTCGAAAGCGGGCCGGACGGCCCCGTCCGGGAGCGCGGCCAGGAAGCGTCCCACAACCCTCCGCTCGCGGGGATCGATACGGATTCCGGTGAGGGCCCGCGGGGCGACCTGGAAAACGGCGTCGGGCAGGGGGGCTTCGAGAAAGCGCTCCATGGCCCGGCCGAGGAATTTCGGCGTCTTCATTCGACGAACGTCACCTTGTTCAGGTCCTTGAGGCGGGCCACCCCGGCCAGGACCTTGTCGACCCGATCTCCCGGAGGAAGACCATGCCTTCCGCCTTGGCCCTCTTCCGGATCTCCGAGAGGGGCCTCTTCTCGAGGATCATTTCGCGGATCGGGTCGGACAGCTCAAGGATCTCCGCGATGGCCGTACGGCCCTTGTAGCCGGTCCCCGCGCACTCCGGACAGCCCTTGGGCTCGTAGAAGACGTGATCCCGGTGGGCGGCCGGGTCGAGCCCCGCCTCGATGAGCACCTGGTCGTCGTAATGCACCGGAACCTTGCAGACCTGACAGAGGACCCGGACCAGGCGCTGGGCCAGGGTCACGTTGAGGGCCGAGACGAAGCTGTACGGATCGACCTGCATGTGGATGAAACGGCCGATGACGTCGAAGACGTTGTTGGCGTGGACGGTCGTGAAGACCAGGTGGCCGGTCAGCGCGGATTGGATGGCGATCTGGGCGGTCTCCGGGTCGCGGATCTCCCCGACCATGATCTTGTCAGGGTCGTGGCGGAGGATGGACCTCAGGCCGCGGGCGAACGTCAGCCCCTTCTTCTCGTTCACCGGGATCTGGGTGATGCCGTCGATCTGGTACTCCACCGGGTCCTCGATGGTGATGATCTTGTCCTCGGGGTTCCTGATCTCGGTCAGGGCCGCGTAGAGCGTCGTCGTCTTCCCGGACCCGGTCGGCCCGGTGACGAGGACCATGCCGTAAGGCTGGTTGATGTACTTGCGGAACTTCTTCTGGATCTCGTCGGAGAAGCCGAGGAGGTCGAGCCGGAGCTCGGAGATGGCCTCGGTGATCATCTCCTTGTCGAGGATGCGGATGACCGAGTCCTCGCCGTAGATGCAGGGCATGATGGAAACGCGGAAGTCGATGGTCTTGTCCTTGATCTTGAGGCGGAACCGGCCGTCCTGCGGCACCCGGCGCTCGGAGATGTCCAGGTCGGACATGACCTTGATGCGGGAGATGATGGGCGCGTTGAACTTCTTGTCGATGGGCTCCATGGCCTCGCTGAGGACCCCGTCGATGCGGTACTTGATGTGGACGGACTCGTCCTTGGACTCGATGTGGATGTCGCTCGCCCGCTTCTGGACGGCCGTGAAGATGATCGTGTTGACCAGCTTGATGATGGACCCGTCCTGGTCGGCCAGCTTCTCGATGGAGATGACGTCCTCTTCCTCGCCGCTATCCTTCTCGACGACCTGCATGATGAAGCCCTCGGTCGCCCCCTTGAGGACCTGGAGGGCCGTCTCGCTCTTGCGCAGGGCCTCCTGAATGGCCCTCCGCGAGGCGGCGAAGACCCGGGCCTTCTTCCCGAGAAAGGATTCGATGGCGTCGATGGTCGCGATGTCGGAGGGGTCGGCCACGGCGACATGGATCGACGCGCCGTCGTCCTCGATGGGGACGAAGTTCAGGCGGTACAGGAAATCCACGGGGAAGGACTGGATGAGGTCGCGGTCGAGGGCGAGCGTCTCGAGGTCGATGAACGGGACCCGGTAGCGCTCGGCGAGCTTCCGGACCTCCTTCTCTTCGGCCCGGACGAGGCTTTCGTGCTCTTCCCTTTTCATCGCGCCACCCGAATGATGTTGAAGATGGGCAGATAAACCGCAAGAAGCATGCCCGCCACAACGAAGCCCATGAAGATGATGACCAGCGGCTCGATGAGGGAGACGAGCGTGTCGATCTTGGCCCGGACCCGTTCGTCGTAGAAGTCCGCGACGTCGGCCAGCATGCCCTGGAGGTTGGCCGAAGTCTCGCCGATGCGGACCATGTCCAGGGCCAGGCCCGGCATGACCGCGGTCTCGGCCAGGGAGTCGGTCAGGCTCTGGCCGTTCTTGATGGCGTCGGGGAGGCCCTTCAGGTCCCGGACCAGGGCCCGGTTGGGGACGGCCTGGGAGGCGATCCCGACCGCCGTAAGGAGCGAGATCCCCGCCTCGAGAAGAAGGCTCAGCGTCCGGCTGAACAGGGCGGCGGCCGATTCCCGCCAGAGGGCCCTGCCGAAGGGGATCCTGAGCTTGAGCCGGTCGAAGGCGACGCCCCCCTCCTCCGTCCGCACCCAGCGGACGAAGACCAGGGCGGCGAGGCCCGCCGCGAGGAGGATGAGGACGGCGAAGCGACGGACGGTCATGGAAAAAGCGATGAGAGCCGTGGTCAGCAGCGGCATCTCGCTCTGGAAATCGTTGTAGAAATCGGCGAACCGGGGCAGGATGAAGTTGATGAGGACGGCCAAGAGGATGAAGGAGAAGCCAATGAGCAGGGTCGGATAGACCAGGGCCGAGCGGATCTTGGCCTTCGTCCGGGCGATGGTCCCGGCGTATTGGATGAAGCGGCCGATGGTCCCGGCCAGGTTTCCGCTCTTCTCGCCGGCCATGAGGCTGGCCGTGTAAACCTTCGAGAACCGGTCCTCGAACGGGAGGAAGGCCTCCGAAAGGGATTTCCCCGAGCGGACGTCCTTTTCCACCTTGAGGAGGATCTCCTTGAGGCGGATGTCCGTGACCCGGGCGGCCAGCGTCTCGACGCTCCTGAGGATGGGGTAGCCCGCCTTGATGAGGGCCATGAGCTCCTGGTTGAACAGGATGAAGTCCTTGGGCCGGACCTTGCTTCCGAGGCTCCGCGTCCCGAGCCGGAACTTCTTCCAGTCGCGGCCTACCGAAAGGACGCAGAGGCCGTCCGACTCGAACAGGCGGCGGCACTCCTCGCTCGATGCGGCCAGCACGGACCGGGAGAGGAGCCTCCCGTCCTCGGCGGCAAGGCGACAGGTATAGTAGGGCATATGGAAAAATCTTAGGCCATCGGCCCGGCTTTGTCAAACGATTGACTTTCCCCTGAGATTGCCTTATTTTGGGAATATGAAAAAAGGGACCCTCAAGGCGCTTCCGCTGGCCTTCGTCCTCATGGCAGGGGCGGCGGGTCCGGCCCCGCAGGACTTCCCGGAGCAGAAGCCCAAGTTCGACTACATGAGCACCTTCCTCAGGGGACGGAAGCCGCTGGGATTGAAAGAGGACCTGATCATGAAGCGGCTCCTCAAACAGCCCCGGGCCAGCTGGGCGATCCGGGCGGGATCGCGCCACATCCTGGATTAAGCGTCTTTTTTTTGCGGTCCGGATTCAATTTTTTGGATGAAGACGAAAATATCGGCGGTCCTCCTTCCGGTGCTGGCGCTCGTCGTCCTGAGCGGCGTCAATTTCTATAAGAACCTGACCTGGTCGGAGCCGACCGACGGCGTGACCTGGGGCGAGGGCCCCAACGGCCTCACGGCCCTCAAGGTCGGCATCAACAGCCCGGCCTACCTCGCCAGCATCAAGAAGGGCGACATCCTCTATGCCATCAACAATATCCCCATCAAGACGAAGATCGACCTCGTCAAGACGCTCTGGATCGCCCGGGACGTCGACCAGAAGGTCAGCTACCAGATCGGCCGGGAGGGAGAGCTCATCACGCCGTCCTTCTATCTCCAGAAGAAGGGCGTGAACCTCATCTATTTCTACCTGGCCCTGGTCGGCCTGACGACGCTCGTCATCGGCCTCATCGTCTATTTCAATTCCCGCCGGAGGCTGTCGGTCCCTTACCTCTATTTCTATCTCCTTTCGGCGGCGTTCTACGGATTCTACACCTTCTCCCCGACGGGAAATTTCGACTTCCTGGACAGCGTCTTCTACTGGATCGACCGGACCGCCTTCCTCGCCTTCCCGCCCCTGCTCCTCCATTTCTTCATGATCTTCCCCCAGAGGAAGCGGTTCCTCAAGCGCCGGCCGCCCGTCCTCGCCCTCGTCTACCTGCCGGCGGCCGCCCTCCTGACGTTCCGGGTCCTCTTCCATACGGTCTTCGCCCCGGCGTGGAACGACGCCCAGGCCCTCCGCTTCCAGGCCCGTCTCGAGCGCCTCGACCTCTTTCATTTCGCGGTCTTCACGCTCATCACGCTGGCCAGCGTCGTCCACAGCTCGAGGCATCCGGCGAGCCTCTTCCTCAAGAAACAGCTCAAGTTCATCGTCTCCGGGCTGACGCTCGGCATCGTTCCCTTCACGTTCCTCTACGTCGTGCCCTTCCTGGCCGGCCGGGCGCCCTCGACCCCCGCGGAGCTGACCGTCCTCCTCCAGGCCCTCATCCCCCTGACCTTCGCCTATTCCATCTCGCGCTACAAGCTGATGGATTTCGAGATCCTGCTCAAGAAGGCCGTCACGCTCATCGTCTCGTTCTTCGTCATCTCCCTGGTCTATTACGTGGTCAGCTCCCAGACCCGCATCTTCTCCGAGTACCGGCTCAACGCCATCATCCTCGGCGTCCTGGCCATCGCCCTGGGAGCCGCCCTTTTCGGCCCGCTGAAAAAGCTCGTCCAGACGCTCCTCGACCGGGCCATCTACCGGAGAAGCTACGAGTACCGGAAGACGCTCCTCCTCATCAGCCGGGAACTCAGCCGGGAGCGGAACCTGCAGAACCTCTCGACCTCCCTGCTGGACGCCATCGCCAACGCCCTCTCCCTGCGGGCCATCGCCCTGTACCTGGCCGACGAAGCCGAGCCGCTCTCGTTCCAGCTCCTCCGGAGCCGGGGCGGGTCCGACGCCGCCCCGCGGTCGCTCGTCTTCGACGAGGCCCTCTTCGAGCAGATGCGGCGGAACGACTACCTGTCGTATTACGCCGCCGCGGACCGGAGGGGGGCCCAGAAGAGGATCGAGCGCTTCATCCCGTTCGGGTTCTACCACGTCCTCCCGCTGAAGGTCGAGGAGAAGATCATCGGCTGTCTGGCCATGGGAAGGAAGCAGGACGGCACCTATCTCACGAGCGAGGACTGGGAGCTCCTGACGACGGTCTCCCCCTCGGTCGCCCTGGCCCTGGAGAACGCCTACCTCTACAGCCGGGAGAGCGTCCGGGCCTTGGAGATGCAGAGGCTCAAGGACTACAGCGAGAACATCATCGAAAGCCTGACCGTCGGCGTCGCCGTCATCGACCAGACGGGGGCCGTCATCGGCTGGAACCGGGTCCTCGAGGGCCAGTTCGGCCTGAAGAAGGCGGACGTTCTCGGCCGGAAGCTCATCGACATCCTGGGGCCGAGGAACTTCGGGGCGATCTTTCCCTCCGATACCCAGCAGGACTTCAGCCTGCTCTCGGAGATCGGGCTGGACATCCCCGGCGGAGCGATGCGCATCTTCGACATCGCCCGGACCCCCCTCCTCGACAACGCCATGAACCCCTACGGCACCGTCATCGTCTTCGAGGACATCACCGAGAAGATCAGCCTCCAGCAGCAGCTTCTGACGTCGGAGAAGCTGGCCTCGATCGGCCTCCTCTCGGCGGGGGTGGCCCACGAGATCAACACGCCCCTGACGGGCATCTCGAGCTATGTCCAGATGCTCCAGAAGAAGCTCACCGACTCCCATTACGCGCAGATCCTGGGGAAGATCGAGGCCCAGACCGACCGGGTCGGCCGCATCATCAAGAACCTCCTGAATTTCGCCCGGAACCCCTCGGACTCCGCGTTCCACCGGGTCGACCTCAAGGTGAGCCTGGAGGAGATCATCTCGCTCATCGACTACAAGCTGAAGACCATGAACATCGACCTCGAGCTCTCCCTCGCGACCCTGCCGCCGGTCCAGGCCCAGGGGGAGCGTCTCCAGCAGGTCTTCATCAACCTCATCCTCAACGCCCTCGACGCCATGCCCGGCGGCGGGAAGCTGAGGATCGAGCTGGCCCGGGCGGACGGGGAGGCGGCGGTGACCGTCTCCGATTCGGGGACGGGGATCAAGGCCGAGCACCTGCCGCGCGTCTTCGACCCGTTCTTCACGACCAAGGGCGTCGGCAAGGGGACGGGCCTCGGCCTGTCCATCAGCTACGCCATCGTCAAGGAGCACGAGGGCCGGATCCAGGTCCGGAGCGAGTCCGGGAAGGGTTCGACCTTCACCGTCTTCATCCCCTTCGACCAGCCCCGGCGCCGCACGGACGCGCACTCCCCCGCAAGGAAATGACCATGGTTCCCAAAGGCCTCCTCCACATCATCGACGACGAGCCCGTCATCCACGACGTCCTGGGACAGCTCCTGACGTCGGAAGGCTACGAGATCGAGCCTTCGACCTCGGGCGAGGAGGCCCTCGCCAAGCTCGCCGACCGGACCTTCGACCTGACGCTCCTCGACCTCCTCATGCCCGGCATGGACGGCATCGAGGTCCTCCGGCGCCTGAAGCGGATCGATCCCGAGGCCATGGTCATCATCATCACGGCCTATGCCTCGGTCGAATCGGCCATCGCCGCCATGAAGCTGGGGGCCTTCGATTACATCCAGAAGCCCTTCAAGCACGACGACCTCCTCATGACCGTCGGCCGCGCCCTCGAGCACCGGCGGCTCCGGAACGAGAACACCCGTCTCAAGACCGAGCTCCACCGGAAGTTCGGGTTCGAGAACATCATCGGGAAGAGCAAGCCGATGCAGGGCGTCTTCGAGCTCATCAACGCCGCCGCGCCCACCCGCAGCACGATCCTCGTCCAGGGCGAGAGCGGGACGGGGAAGGAGCTCGTCGCCCGCGCCATCCACGAGCACAGCGAGCGGGCCGAGTTCCCCTTCATCACCGTCAACAGCGGCTCCCTCCCGCCCGACCTCCTCGAGAGCCACCTCTTCGGCCACGTCAAGGGGGCCTTCACGGGGGCCGTGACGCTCAAGACGGGGCTGTTCGAGGCGGCGGACAGGGGGACGCTCTTCTTCGACGAGATCTCCTCGCTCAACCTCGAGACGCAGGCCAAGCTCCTCCGGGTCCTCCAGGAAAAGGAGTTCATGCGACTGGGCGGCACGAAGACCATCAAGGTCGACGCCCGCATCATCGCCGCGACGAACACGGACATCGAGGAGCTCATCCGGCAGAAGACGTTCCGCAAGGACCTCTTCTACCGGCTGAACGTCATCAAGATCGAGATCCCTCCCCTCCGCGACCGCAAGGAGGACATCCCCCTCCTCGTCAGGCACTTCATCGACGTCTACGCCGCCGAGAACAGGAAGGCCATCGAGGGCGTGAGCGAGGACGTCTTACGAGATCCTCGACCGGCACGCCTGGCCGGGGAACGTCCGGGAGCTCGAGAACCTCATCGAGCGGGCGGTCGTCCTCTCGAAATCCCCGGTCATCACCCGGGATACCCTGCCGCCCTTCTTCCTCAAGGACGACGGCCCGGCCGACGAGGTCCCGGAATCCGAGGAAGGGACGCTCGATTTCAAGGAGCGGACCCGCTATTACCAGAAGAAGATCATCCAGACGGCGCTCCGCCGGACCAAGGGCGTGCAGAAGAAGGCGGCCCAGATGCTCGGGATCAAGCCGACGACGCTCAACGAAATGATCAAGCGCCTCGAGATCGACACGGACGATCTCTAATTCCTGCCCTTTAAACAAGATCTTCTTCTCGTGATGGGAGGGCTTTCCAGTCCCTTTATCCCCGGGTCAGGATCGAGCCGGCTTTCGCAGGGCTCGGAGGCCACCCCTTGCCCCCGACCCCGGGAACCAGTCCCGGCGACGGCGACGCGCCCAAGAATCTGTCCGGAGTTCTTGTCTCCCCCAACCCCCTCCTTAATACGGAGGGGACCGGGATGAGGTCCGCGTCGCCGGCAGAGGAGCGATGGGCCCCCCTCCGCTACGGGGGTTTCGGGGTGGCCATCCTCGCTCCTTAAATTAGGCGCTATATAGTGATCTCGGCATGGTTGCCGCCGCCCTATGCAAAGCCCTCCCATCATGGTCGGGGGCGATCCATGCGCGGGAGGCGGCCTCTTGTTGTCGATCGCTATCAGAATTTGTGCTGGCTATGATCTTGGCGGCTAGAACGCCCTGCTGATCCCGATGTTATTCCTGGAGATTGCGGCTCCAGCAAATCTATGATATTAAAACCAAACAAAGTAAGGATGTTCGAGCCGAAAAAACCTCTAAGGTAAGCAAGATCCATATGGAAGATCATATCGACGAGTTAGCGGGAGCCGTCAATACACTGACGGATAGACCGGATATTAATCCGGATAAGGGTTCAGCTATGGACGAAGATCAATGTCAGCAGCATTCAGCGATAAGATCTATATTACTTCACTTAATTCCTGGAATACCGATCATCGCAGGCTTATTTTTATTTTCTCTGCCTTTCTTCCCCGGATCATTGGGCATAGACATCGAGTTGCGGGTCGTATTCGGATTCACTCTATCCATATTGATCGCTCTTATCCCGGTTGAATTGGGGATCCTGTTTTATGCAGGTAAGAAGCTTAACGGGAGACTGTCGCTGAAAGGCGTTGTCGGTTTTACAGAAAAGAGCCCTTTGAAGAGCTACCTGATATTTGTCCCTCTCGTACTGGTTTTTGCGGTACTGTTATTTATCTTTGTATCCCCTCTTGTCACTCCCTCTATTACCAAAGCCCTGTTTGCGTGGTATCCCCAGGAATACGATCTTCAAAACATCATGGCTCATCCGGGAGACCTTTCCGGCCATGAGGGAATATATCTGCTGATGGGCTTATATATACTTGTTAATGGGGTCCTGGGGCCGCTTGTCGAAGAGCTCTATTTCAGAGGCTACCTTCTGCCGCGCATGAAGGGATATGCAAGGAGATGGTCCCCGGCCCTAAACGTGGCCCTTTTTTCGCTATACCATTTCTTTTCTCCTTGGGAAAACCCTATCAGGATATTAGCCTTCCTTCCATTGGGTTACCTTGTATGGAAAAAGAGAGATATCCGATTCAGTATTTTGGCACACGTTCTGATGAATACCGGTGGTTGCTTATGGCTGTTCGGTCAAATGCTGGCTTGATATCCGTATTTATTCTCGCCGTTCTATTCGGATATATGAAAAAGGTGAAGCTATGGCGGCAGAGGCTGATGATAATACTTTGATAATTACCATGCCTGTTCACGGGATTTGGATAACCCCCAATACGCCCGGATCCAAAGTACCAAGTCATGGAACATCTGATTTCGGTGAGTCATATGCAATTGACTTCGTCATGCTAAATGACGCCAAGGGAATAAAGAAACCATATAGAAGCCGTATTTTTAGGTACATTATAAGGGGGTACCGACTGAGTGATTTTTATGGATGGGGGCAAACGGTTTACTCACCGATCAATGGGAAAGTATTGGCGATAGAAAACAATATCACGGAACGCCAAATCGTTAATCCATTTACCGATCTTCAATATATGAGAAAAGCAACACGAGAATATATTTCTTCCAGGAGGTTTCCTGAGAAAATTGCGGGAAATTACGTCCTGCTGGAAATTAGTAAAAGCAAATATGCATTGCTCGCACACTTGGTAAAAGGCTCTATAATGGTGAAACCAGGTGAATCAGTAGAAATAGGACAAGAAATAGGGAAACTGGGTCATTCCGGGAATTCGACCATGCCCCATCTTCATATGCAATTTATGAATAGTAATGACTTCAATACGGCCCAAGGGATTCCCTTCAAGATAAAGGAATATGAAGTATTTAGGGATGGGAAGTGGGAAAAAGTCAATGATTCTATTCCGACTGACAAGGACATAATAAGGAATTAATATTAGTCGGGTCCCTCGAACGGGTCGAGGGGCAATGGACGCGGCTAGATTCCGGCTCAGGAGGGTTAGCCCCGTAAAGCCCGAGGTCGGGAAGGGGCCAGCCGTCAAGGCCGATCGGCCTTGACGATAGGGGAACCTGCCTGCAGGTTCCTGGGTCTGGGGTCAAGGGGCAACCCTCCGAGCCGCCTTCAATCGAACTCGCCGGGGACGGCCATGTCGGGATTGATGCGGACCCGGGAGGGCTTGCCGTTGAGCTTCAGGCGGAACGAGGCGTTCGCGGCGTCCACGACGACCTTTTCCCGGTGGACCGTGATGCCGGTGCGCCATTCGATCCAGAGCGGGAAGACGAAGACGCCCTGCGTCTGACGGACGTCGACGCGGAGGGCCTCACCGGGCCCCTCCGGGACGACGGCCCAGGAGGTCTTGACCTTGGGGAGCTCGTAGGAATAGAACCAGCCCTCGAAGAAGGGCCCGAGGTCGCGGCCCGAGGCTTTCTCCAGCGCCTCACGGAAATGGCCGGTCCGGATGGCGCCGTACTTGCGGGCCTCGAACAGCTCCTTCAGCCCCCGGAAGAAGCTCTCGTCCCCGAGCATCTCGCGGAGCATGTTCAGGGCCAGGGCCGCCTTGTCGTAGACGATCGACTGGAAGGCGGCGTAGTCGAAGAAGCTGAGCCGGGAGCCCAGCATGATGGGCCCCTTGACGGACTTCTTTTCGTCCACTGGGAGAACTTCTTCAGGATGGAGGCGAAGGCCTCCTCGCCGTAGCGCTTGCGCAGGTAAAAGGCGGCGGCGAACTGGGCCATCCCCTCGCTGATCCACTGGTCCCGATAGGTCCCCCACGTAACGCCCTGCCCCCACCATTGATGGGCGAGCTCGTGGGCCAGGAAATATTCCTTCCAGCGCGAAAGATCGACGGGGCTGTCCCCCGAGGTGACGAGGTGCCTGTCGCTGAGCCACGGGAGCTCGTTGAGGACGATGAAGGAGGCGGGGCTGTGGCCTCCGGCTTCGGGCCAGAGCCGCTGGACCACGCTGAGCCCTTCGTACGGGTAGGGCCCGAACCACTCGACGAAACTGCGGAGGACGTCCCCGGCGTCATCGAAGAAGGCCTTCCTCTGCGGCACGATCTCCGTCGAGCTCAGGGCCCGGAGCGGGAGCGGCTCGGTCCCCTCCTGGAGCCGGTTGAACCTGCCGACGATGAAGGACATGTATTTTATCGGAAGGCCCGACCGGAAGGTGTACGTGGCGTTCCCCATGTTCCGGATCCCGGCGACCTCCCCCGTGTCCTTCACCCGCCCCGTCGCGACGAGCTCGCCGTTCGAGACGCACTGGAACTCGGGCGGAACGATGATCCTGAGCTCCGAGGTGAAGTAGTCGTCGGTCGTGGGCGCGGGGTACCAGAAGGAGGCGTGGGTGTAGAAAGAGGTCCTGTACTTGGCCTGGAAGCTGAAGCGGTTATCCCCGGGCGAGGACTGGGCGACGACGTCGCTCGTCGGCGGCGTGGGGAGGAGCTTGCCCCGGTAGAGGATCTCGATGCGGGAGGGGGTGTCGCGGACCGGGGTCTCCGCGAAATAGACGTAGAGGAACTTCCGCCCTTTATCCACCGTGTAGAACAGCTCCCTCTTCTTCTCGTCGAGGACGCGCAGGATCTCGAGGTCGGGATGGAAGCGGAACTTCATCCCCTCGACGCTCTCGGACCGGGGCAGGACCCGGATCGCCGCCTTGGCCGAAAAGTAGGACTGGGCCGGGTCGAAGTCCAGGTCGATCCGGTAATGCTGGACATCGACCCGCTCGCCCATGCTGATGAACAGCCGGCGGGTCTTCGGCTCCTCTTCGTTCCGGGGGGAATAGAGGCTGACGATCCTGTTCTTGCTCCGGTCGAAGAGGTTCACTTCCTCGTCGGAGAACGGAAAATAGATGTATGTCAGCGCACCCGTGTGCGCCGTGTCGAACTCGATGACGGCCTCCTCGCCCTGAGGGAGGAAGGACAGAGTCTCGCCCGAGAGGGAATTCTGGATGGTGAAGGAGCGGGGGTAGGCCTTGAGGAAGATGGCCGCCGCCTTGTCCATCTCGTCCCGGGTGACGGGGACCGGGGGCCGCGATTCGTCACGGCTGATGGTGACGCGGCTCTTGAAGAACGAGTCCGAGCACCGGATATAGGCCCGGTCGACCCGGTCCTCGATGACCGGGCTCTTATAGATGAGGTTGAGCTGGTGCCGCTCGACGGGATCGGAAGGGGCGAAACGGACGTGCCCCCGGCCGAGGATGACAAGGGCGGTCTCGAGGCCCGGGACGTTGTCGTGGAATATCGTGGCGTCGGTAAAGGTGAGGCGGACATCGGCGTGTTGGATCTCGATGGCGGAGACCCGTTCCGCCTTTTCAGGCGGGAGCTCGATCCTGAAGAGCCTGTCGAGGCTCCCCGTGACGTCCTTCCGGGCGACCTGCCAACGGCCGCCGGCGGCGGCGAGACCGAGCTGCCAGGTCTCCACCATGGCCGAAAAGGCGTTCCGGAAGAGGACCTGGAGAAACGCCCGGGCCTCGCCCGGCGCGTCGGTCTGCAGGCCCGAGGACCGGGACAGGACGGATGTCATGCCGAGCCCTTCGAAACGGGAGGCGAGGGCCTGCCGCTCCCCTTCCCGCTGTTCCGGCGCGAAGGCCTCGAGATAGCGCGGCATGTCCCTGGATTCAAGGGCGTCGCGGAGCCGGGCGACGAATTCCTCGGCGGTCGGCTCCTGGCTAAGGGCAGGGAGAGGGAGCGCCAAAAGCATCGTCACGAGGCAGAAGGACCAACTTCGTCGCATTGTCAGGCTCGCCGAAGCTAATTGCAGTATTCGTGCCAGGGAGGATGTCGGGAAAGCGCCTCGTGGAGCGCCCAAAGGCATTTACAGAACGTAATGATTATTTACGTTTTCCGGTCATTTCCTGACCGCCCGGCCGAGGGTCTTTTCGACGTCGCTGACCTTCCCGGCGAGCCGGCCTTTGGCCCCTTCCCGGTCATCGATGGAGACGCGCGTCAGGACGCGCGGGAAATCCCGGCGCATCCGGAGATGGCATTCCCTGATCAGCCCGAGCACGGCGTCCCACTCCCCCTCGACGAGAGTTCCCATGGCCGTCAGCTGGTAGGGCAGGCCGCTGCGGTCGATGATATCCACGATCGCGGCGACCGGGCCGGACAGCTCTTCGCTCCCGCCGACGGGAACAATGCTGAATTCGGCGATCATGCCTTGGCCTCCTCCTTCTTCAAACCTTCCTTCTTGATATATTCTTCCCAGGTCACGAAGCTGTGGTAGAAGATGGAGTCTCCCTCGTCGATCCCGCGCGTGATCTCGGTGATGTGGGAGGTCGAGGCGCCGAAAGCCTCGACGGCAAAGACGACGGCCTTCTCGGGATCGATGGTGTTCCCGCAGGTGTAGATGTCGAGCGCGCCGTAACCGAACTCGGGCCAGGTGTGGGTGGAGATATGGGACTCGGAGATGACGACGACGCCGCTCACGCCGTTCGGAGGGAACCGGTTGAACGAAATGGACCAGACGTGCGCGCCGGCGATCTCGGCGGCCTTGACCAGGATCTGTTGGACCTTTTCGACGCTGCCGATGACGTTGGGGTCACAGCCCGAGGCCTCGACGATATAATGATGACCGATCGACGCGTGGACGAACTTGGTCATTTCTTCCTCCAGGAACGGGATCGAAACCGATTATGGCACAACCCCGGATTATGTCAATCCCTCGAGTTCCCGGCTCAAACGGGCAGGCGCTTCTCTTCCTTGACGACGTTGAGGACGACGTGCGTGACCGTCCGGTCCACGTTGTGGAGCGAGGTGACCTTTTTGATGAAGCCGTTGAGGTCCTCGCGATCGGCGAAATAGCCGACAAGGAACGCGTCCCACTCGCCGGTGACATCATAGATGGCCGTAACGCGGGGGTCCTCGGCGATCTTCTGCTGGGTCTCGAGGAGCTTCCCCTGGGAGATGCGGACGGCGATGACCGCGGCCAGGTGGAGCCCGAAGTAGCCGGGGTCGACGACCGGGACATAGCCTTTGACGGCGCCGGCGGCTTCGAGCTTCTTGACGGCGTTGATGACGGCCGTCGCCGAGCTCCCGACGTCCTTGGCGATCTCCCGGTAGCTCTTCCGGGCGTTCCGGTTCATCGAGCGAACGATCTTCCTGTCGAGTTCGTCGATCATGGTCCGACTCCTTTCGGTGGGGGCATTCCTCTGTTTGATATTATAAAGAATTGAATGTCAATTGCAACTATATTTTTATATATCCTTGACAATTGTTCCGATTGACTATATTATTTAACAAAATTAAACATATCGCTAATGGAGGATAAGATGCCTGAAAAGGAATTTCCCGAGGTCAAGGCCTTCGGCTACACGTCGGAACAGGAGGTCCTGGACGCCGTCCTGAACCCGGAGAACGGGATCGAGTTCGTCCGGGTCATGTTCCCGGACATCCTGGGCCGCCCCATGGACTTCTCGTTCCCGAGCACGGAGCTCAAGCGCTCCTTCAAGGAAGGCAAGGGGTTCGACGGGTCGTCGGTCGAGGGCTTCGTCCGCATCGAGGAAAGCGATCTCGTCATCAAGCCGGACCCCACGACGTTCCGTCTCCTCCCCTGGGAATACAAGGGCTTCGAGGGCCAGGTCCGGTGGCGGGAAGCGGTCCTGTTCGGCGATATCCTGACCCCCGAGGGGGAGGCCTATGAAGGCGATTCGCGGGCCCGGCTGAAAAGGGCCCTGGCCCGGAGCCGGGACGAGTACGGTTTCGACGATTTCAAGTGCGGTCCGGAGCTCGAGTTCTTCATCTTCCCGGATGACCAGACCGCCGCCCCGACCGACGAGGGGGGATATTTCTTCGCCGGCCGCCACGGGGAGATCCGCAAGGAGATCCAGCTCCTCCTGAAGAAGATGGGCATCGAGTCCGAGTACGACCACCACGAGGCGGCCAACGGGCAGCACGAGATCGACCTGAAGTACGCGAGCGCCCTGGAGATCGCCGACGAGGCCATGCTCTTCCGCTACATGGTCAAGAAGGTGACCCGGATGCACGGCCTCTATGCGACGTTCATGCCCAAGCCCATCAACGGGCAGAACGGGAGCGGCATGCACGTCCACCAATCGCTCTGGAAGGGCGGGAAGAACGTCTTCTTCGACCCCGAAAGCCCCATCCACCTGTCCGCGACCGCCGTCCGCTACGTCGCGGGCCTCATGGCCCATGCCCGCGAGACCTCGGCCGTCTTCAGCCAGTGGATGAACTCCTACAAACGGCTCATCGAGGGCTACGAGGCCCCCGTCTACATCGCCTGGGGACAGAAGAACCGGTCGGCCTACATCCGCGTTCCCGAGTATCAGCCCGGCAAGGAGCACGCCACGCGCATCGAACTCCGCTGTCCGGACCCCGGGTGCAACATCTATCTTTCGCTGGCCGTCATGCTCTCGGCGGGGCTGGCGGGGATCGGCGGGGACTATCCCCTTCCGGAGGCCGTCGAAGAGAACATCTATAAGATGAGCAATTCGCGGCAGAAGAAGCGCGAGATCCGGACGCTCCCCCGCAACCTCCAGGAGGCCTCCCGCATCATGGAGAAGAGCGACCTCATGAAGGACGCCCTCGGCGGCCACATCTTCGAGATGTTCCTCGCCAACAAGCGCCGCGAGATCGAGGAGTACGACAACAACGTCTCCGGCGATTTCGACAAGCGGGTCAGCGATTACGAGGTCAGAAAGTACTTGCCCATCCTCTGACCCGGAATTATAATGACGGCGCGATGGGGGGGCCTGACGTCTCCCCCGGCGCCGCCCCATGGCCAGCCTGAACGAGATCACCGCCCTCCTCGGGGGAGAGCGCCTGACGCCGGGAACGGGCCTCGAAACCGAGTGCACGAAGGTCTTCGCCTCGGATCTCATGAGCGACGTTCTCGCCTACATGGAGCCCGCTTCCCTCCTCCTGACCGGCCTGGCGAATTCCCACGCGGTCCGGACCGCCTGCCTGCTCGACGCGGCGGCCCTCGTCATCGTCCACGGGAAGAGGCCCGACGCGAAGGCCGTTGACGAGGCCAGGGCCCACGATCTGCCCGTCATCACGACGGGGCTCTCCATGTTCGAGGCCTGCTCGAGGATCTCCTCCTGTTTCGCGGCGGGGAAGCGATGACCGGAAAGGCCGCGTTCCGCCAGGGCTTCGCGCTCCGGGGCGGGGATTTCACCCGGGCCGGACAGGCCTCCTGCGAGGTCAAGGAGCTCCTCAAGGAGATCGGCCTCGACCCGGCGACCGTGCGCCGCACCGCCATCGCCTCCTACGAGGCCGAGATGAACGTCATCATGTACGCCCGGCAGGGACGCCTGGACCTGGCGGTCACCCCCGGCCGGGTCCGGATCGTCGTCGAGGACCGCGGGCCCGGCATCCCGGACATCCCGCTGGCCATGACCGAGGGCTATTCGACGGCCACGCCGGAGATGCAGGAGCTCGGGTTCGGCGCCGGCATGGGGCTCCCCAACATCAAGAAGAACACCGACCGCCTCAGGATCACCTCCAAGGTCGGGCGCGGGACACGGCTCGAATTGACCATCCTCGCGAGCAGGAGGGAGCCATGACGGAGGCGAACCGGCACGCGCTGAACATCGACGCCGCAAAATGCATCGGCTGTGTCCACTGCCTGACCTCCTGCCCGACCCGGGCCATCCGGATCACCGGCGGGAAGGCCCGCATCATCGACGAGCTGTGCATCGATTGCGGGGAATGCCTCCGGTACTGCCCGCGGGACGCCATCGAAGCCCGGACGACCTCGTTCGCCGACCTGAAGTCGTTCCGCTTCAAGGTCGCCATCCCGGCGACGGTCCTCTACGGCCAGTTCGACAACGCGACCCTCCCCAACGCCATCCTTTTCGCCCTGCGCCGCATCGGGTTCGACTATGTCTACGAGCTCAGCACCATCTGCGAGCTCAACGCCGCCGCCACCGCCAAGTTCCTCTCCGACCATCCCGCGCCCCGGCCGCTCATCGCCTCGACCTGTCCCGTGGTCGTCCGCCTCATCCAGCACCGCTATCCGTCCCTCTGCGACCTCATCGTTCCCATCGAGCCGCCGCGGGAGATCGCCGCCAAGATCCTGAGGGCCAACCTCCCCCGCCTCCTGAAGGTCCCCGCCGCCGACATCGGCATCATCCACATCACCCCCTGCCCGGCCAAGATGGTCTCCATCAACTATCCCGCGAGCATGGAGCGGTCCTGGTTGGACGGCGCCGTTTCCATCCGGGACGTCCACGGGCCGGTCCTCAAGGCGATGCGGCAGAGCCGGAAGGACACGGTCATCAGCCAGCTTTTCCCGGAGACCATCTTCTCCGGGATCGGCATGGGCACGGCCCTTTCGGGCGGGGAGATCCGGGGGCTCAAGAATCACAGGACGGTCGCCGTCTCGGGCGTCCGGGACACGATCCGGGTCCTGGACCAGGTCGAGATGGGCCTCCTCAGGGACGTGGACCTGCTGGAATGCGCCGTCTGCCCGGACGGCTGTGTCGGCGGCCCCCTGGCCGTCGAGGACCGGTTCCTCGCGAAGAGCCGCATCCTTCGGCTGGTCGACATGCTCGGGGAGCGGACGGTGGTCGACCGCTCCGACATGGCCATGCTCTATCACAAGGATTTCCTGTCGTTCCGGCACCCCGTCAGGCCGGTCAAGGCGCCGCCGCTCGACACCGATCCGGCCCGGGCCATCCAGAAGGCCCGGCGGCGGACCCGGATCTTCAAGAAGCTCCCGCTCAAGGATTGCGGGGCCTGCGGCGCCCCGGACTGCCGGAGCCTGGCCGACGACATCGTCCGCGGCCAGGCCGCGCCCGCCGACTGCCCGTTCATGAGGGAGGAGAAGCGATGAACCTGACGGAAGTCGTCGAACGTCTGGACCTCAAGGTCTACTCGGGCCGGGACGGCCTGGCCCGGGCCGCCGGCGGCGGCTGCGCGGGCGACCTGTTGAGCGACGTCATCGCCAACGGCCGGAAGGACCAGGTCTGGGTCACCATCCAGATCCACCCCAACGTCGTCGCCGTCGCCGCCCTCAAGGAGCTCGCGGCGATCGTCGTCGCCAACGGCCGGGAGCCCGCCGGCGAGACGGTCGCCCGGGCGCGGAAGGAGGGCGTGACGATCCTCGGGACGACGCTCACGGCCTTCGAGATCGCCGGGAGGCTCCACGGGCTCGGGCTCCGCGGCGACTGAACTCATGGCGCTCAGGCGGTTCCGGGCCGACCTCCACGTCCACTCCTGCCTCTCGCCCTGCGGCGAACTCGAGAGCTATCCCCGCCGGATCGTCGAGCGGGCCTTGGAGGCCGGGCTGGACATCGTCGCCGTGACCGACCACAACACCGCGGAGAACGTCGCGGCGACGGTCCGGGCCGCGAAAGGGACACGCCTGACGGTCCTTCCGGGCATGGAGATCGCGTCCGCGGAGGAGGTCCATGTCCTGGGCCTGTTCGAGACCGTGGACGACATCCTCCCCGTTCAGGACGAGGTGTTCCGCGGGCTTCCGGACGTCCCGGCCGGGGCCGCGTTCGTCCGGGACCAGGTGATCGTCGACGCGGAGGACGGCGTCACGGGCTTCAGCCCGCGGTTTCTCATGGCGGCGACGCGGCTCGACGTCCGCGGGGTCGTCGAGCTCATCCACCGCCGCGGCGGGCTGGCGATCGCCGCGCACATCGACCGCCCGTCGTTCAGCGTCGTCTCCCAGCTCGGATTCGTCCCGCCCGACCTCGAGCTCGACGCCCTGGAGGTCTCCCCGCTCATGACGTTCGCCGAGGCCCGCGCGGGCACTTGTCCGCGAGCCGACTCCCGGTGGTCCGTTTCTCCGACGCCCATCGGCCCGAAGAGATCGGCGGGCGTCGACCGAATTCCGGCTGGCGGCCCCGCGGCTCGCGGAGATCCGAAAGGCCCTTCGAAACGCCGACGGAAGGAAGGTCCTTGAGCCATGATGGAGGACCTGTCCCTCCACGTCCTCGACATCGCGGAGAACGCGATCGCCGCGGGGGCGACCCGCATCACCATCCCCATCAACGAGAACGAAGCCCGGGACATCCTGACGATCCGCATCACTGACAACGGTCCGGGAATGACGAAAGAGGACGCGCGCCAGGCGCTCGACCCCTTCTTCACGACGAAGGGCAAGCGGACGGGCCTCGGCCTTCCGCTCCTGGCCCAGGCGGCCGAACAGTGCGGCGGCGGCCTGACCGTCTCCTCGGCCCGGGGGAAGGGGACGAAGGTCGTCGCGCGCTTCCGATACCGCCACGTCGACCGGCCGCCCCTCACGAACATGGCGGGGACGCTCGCGGTCCTCGTCCTCGGCCATCCGGGGATCGCGTTCCGCTATCGCCACACGCGCGGCGGGCGGACGTTCCGGTTCTCGAGCCCCCGGGCCTCCGCCGCGGCGCGGGCGGAACGCCGACGTCGCCGGACCTCATCGCTTCGGTCCGGGAAACGCTCGAACGCGGCCTGCGGCGGATCGGCAGGACGTGAGCGGCCGCCCGCGCGGGGCGCGATAAAAACGCGGCTTGACAAAGGCAAAATCGTTCTGTTATAAATCCAACTTCAACATATGAGCGGAACATCCGCGCGGTTCGCGTTCCCGAACAGCCGGCAACGGCCGGCTCGGTCCCGCGAGACCGGAACCCCCGCTCCCGGGCCTCTTCAGGCCCGCTCCCCGTTCCCGGACGACGTCCCCGGACTCCCCCTGCATCTCGTGTGTTTTGATCCAAAACGCCTTGGACTGGAGGGAATTCCTTGGTTGTCCAGAAAGAAAAGATCCGATCCGTCATCGACGCGCACAAGGCCTTAAGAAGAACCTGATCGCGATCCTGCTCGACATCCAGGCCGAATACAACTACCTCCCCCCGGAGTCCCTGTGCCAGGTCGCCGGCGCGCTGGGACTGCCCCTCATCGACATCATCGGCGTCGCGACCTTCTACCGCGTCTTCAGCCTCACGCCCCGCGGCAAGCACATCTGCCTGGTCTGTTCGGGCACGGCCTGTCACGTCCGGGGCGGCCCGCGGATCCTCGAGGAGTTCAAGCGCCAGCTCGGCGTGGGGACCGGCGGTACGACCCGCGACCGCCAGTTCACGCTGGAGACGGTCGCCTGCCTCGGCTGCTGCGCCATCGGGCCCGTCGTCATGATCGACGGGGATTTCCACGGCCACGTGACCATCCATGACGTCCACGCGATCCTGAAGAGATACCGGAAGGCCCGGCGGCCGGCGCCGAAAGCGCACCGATCGGCGCCGGCCCGGAGAACGGCGACCTGATCAAGGAGGCCGTAATGCCGACACGCAAGGACCGGAAAACGACCAAGAAGAGCGTCGGAAGGAAGGCGGCCCCGCCGGCCGCCGCGAAGAAGCTCCGCATCCAGGACCTGGCGGCGATCCGGGACAGGACGCGGGCCCTGCTGACCGTCCGGGAGGGCGAGGGCCGGGCGAAGGTCACCGTCCACATGGGCACGTGCGGGATCGCCGCGGGCGCCCGCGGGGTCATGGAGGCCCTGCTGGACGAGATGAAGAAGCGCCGGATCACGGACGTGATCGTCACGACGTCCGGGTGCGCCGGGCTCTGCAACCACGAGCCGATGGCCACGGTCGAGCGGAAGGACCAGCCGCCCGTCAAGTACATCGACCTTACGCCGGAAAAGATGCGCCGGATCCTCGTCGAGCACGCCGTGGGGGGCCGGCTGGTGGCCGAATGCGCCCTGGCCGTCGGCAGTGAAACCGTGTACTGAGGGGGGCCATTGAAACTCTATCGCACTCACCTGTTGGTTTGCGCGGGCACGGGCTGTGTCTCCTGCGGGTCCTTCAAGATCAAGGACGCCCTCGAAAAGGAGATCCGGAAAAGGGGCCTCGAGGACGAGGTCCTCGTCGTCACGACCGGCTGCAACGGGTTCTGCGAGCGGGGGCCCATCCTCATGGTCCACCCCGACGGGATCTTCTACCAGAAGCTCACGCCCGAGGACGTCCCCGTCGTCGTTGCGGAACACCTGCTGAAGGGGCGGCCGGTCAAGAAGCTGATGTACATCCCGCCCGCGGAGAAGGAGCCGATCCCGAAGATGAAGGACATCGAGTTCTTCAAGCACCAGCGGCTCATCGTCCTCCGCAACCGGGGCCGGATCGACCCCGAGAAGATCGACGAATACATCGCCTTCGACGGCTACGAAGGGCTGGCCAAGGCCCTGACGGAGATGACGCCCGAGCGGATCGTCGCCGAGATCACCGAGGCCGGGCTCCGGGGGCGCGGCGGCGCCGGATTTCCCACGGGGAAGAAATGGGACACCTGCCGGCGGGCCAAGGGGACGCCCAAGTACATCATCTGCAACGGCGACGAAGGCGACCCGGGGGCCTTCATGGACCGGTCCGTCATGGAAGCCGACCCCCACGCCGTCCTCGAAGGGATGATCATCGGGGCCAGGGCCATCGGGGCCGAAAAGGGCTTCATCTACATCCGGCACGAATATCCCCTGGCGCTCGAGCGCGTCGGCATCGCCATCCGCCAGGCCCGGGAATACGGCCTGCTCGGCAAGGACATCCTCGGCTCCGGCTTCGACTTCGACCTCGAGATCGTCCAGGGCGCGGGGGCCTTCGTCTCCGGCGAGGAGACCGCCCTCATCGCGTCCGTCGAAGGGCGGATCGCGATGCCCCAGCAGAGGCCGCCCTTCCCCGCCCAGAAGGGCCTCTGGGGGAAGCCGACGACCATCAACAACGTCGAGACCTGGGCCACCGTCCCCAACATCATCCGCCGGGGCGCGAAGTGGTTCGCGGGCCTCGGCACGGAGAAGAGCAAGGGGACGAAGATCTTCTCCCTCGTCGGCAAGATCAACAACACCGGCCTGGTCGAGGTCCCGATGGGCATCCGCCTCCGGGACATCGTCTACGGCATCGGCGGCGGGATCCCCGGCGACCGGGCGTTCAAGGCCATCCAGATCGGCGGGCCGTCCGGCGGCTGTATCCCGGAATCGCTCCTGGACATCCCGGTCGACTACGAGAGCCTGACCCAGGCCGGGGCCATGATGGGCTCGGGCGGCATGATCGTCATGGACGACAAGACGTGCATCGTCGACGTCGCCAAGTACTTCCTGAACTTCCTCCGCGACGAGTCGTGCGGCAAGTGCCTGTCCTGCCGGGAGGGCACGCAGAGGATGTGGGAGATCCTCGCCGACATCGCCGGCGGGAAGGCCCGGATGGAGGACCTGGCCCTGCTCGAGGAGCTGGCCATGGCCGTCAAGGATTCCTCCCTCTGCGGCCTCGGGCAGACGGCCGCCAACCCCGTCCTCTCGACCCTCCGCCATTTCCGCGAGGAGTACGAGGCCCACATCAAGGCCAAGAAGTGCCCGGCCATGGTCTGCAAGGAGATCGTCTCCTCGCCGTGCATGTACACCTGCCCCATCGATCAGGAGGCTTCGACCTACATCGCGCTCGTCGCCCAGCGGAAGTTCGAGGAGGCCTTCCAGATCATCATGAAGGACAATCCCCTGCCCTCCGTCTGCGGCCGGGTCTGCCACCATCCCTGCGAGAAGGTCTGCCGCGCCGGCGAGATGGGCGACCCCATCTCCATCCGCGGCCTCAAGCGCTTCGTCATGGACTGGGCGCAAAAGAACGGCGTCCGGTACGTTCCGGAGCCCGTCAAGCAGGACCGGGAACGCGTCGCGATCGTCGGCGCCGGGCCGGCGGGACTGACCGCCGCCTACGGCCTGGCCCGGAAGGGCTTCCGGCCGACGGTCTTCGAAGCCCTGCCCGTGCCCGGCGGGATGCTGGCCGTGGGGATCCCGGGCCACCGCCTGCCCCAGGACGTCCTGGACGTCGAGATCGGGCGGATCAAGGACGCCGGCGTGGAGATCCGGACCGGCCTGGTCCTGGGCAAGGACTTCACCATCGCCAGTCTCTTCCGGGACGGCTACAGGTCCGTCTTCTGCGCCACAGGCGCCGGGAAATCCCTGAGCATGGGCATCCCCGGAGAGGACGCCCAGGGGGTCCGCCACTCGCTCGAATACCTCCGGGCGGTGAACCTGGGCTACAAGGAGACCGTCGGAAAACGGGTCTGCGTCGTGGGCGGGGGGAATTCGGCCATCGACGCCGCCCGCGCCGCCCTCCGGGACAAGGGCTGTGAAAAGGTATCCATCTTCTACCGGCGGACGAAGGCCGAGATGCCGGCCCTGGCCGAAGAGGTCGACGCCGCCATCGACGAGGGCGTCGACATCCAGTTCCTCGTGGCCCCGGTGAAGGTCCTGACCGAGAACGGCCGGGCCAAGGCCATCGAGTGCGTCCGGATGAGGCTCGGCGACAAGGACGCGAGCGGCCGGCGCCGGCCGGTGCCCATCGAGGGATCGAACTTCATCCACGAGCTGGACACGCTCATCCTGGCCATCAGCGAGCGCCCCGACACCTCCTATATCGGCGAGCGGGACATCATCCGGCTCGACCGGGAGAACATCATCATCGATCCCGAGACGTCCATGACCACCCGGGAGGGCGTGTTCGCCGGCGGCGACGCCGTCACCGGCCCGAGCACGGTCGTCGATGCCATCGCCGCCGGGAAGCTGGCGGCCGAAACCATCGAGAAATATGTCTCCGGCCGGCCCCTCGGAAGGGAGTACCGCCTCACCCGGCCCTCCATGTACGTCGCGCCGGAGATGCTCACCGAGGAGGAGATCGCCGCGGCCAAGCGGCCGTCGATGCGGCATCTCCCCGTATCCCGGAGGGCCAAGAACTTCAAGGAGGTCGAGCAGGGCCTCACCGAGGAAATGGCCGTCCGGGAAGCCAGGCGCTGCCTGAGATGCGACCTGGAAACCGAGGACGGCAAGAAAGCCGTAGGAAGGGCCACATGATCCCATTCATTCTGAACGGTCTGGAGGTCAGCGCCGAGGAGGGCTGGACCATCCTCGAAGCGGCCCGGTTCTACGGGCTCGAGATCCCGACGCTCTGCTGGCACGAGGGTCTGAGCCCGTACGGGGGCTGCCGGCTCTGCCTGGTCGAGATCGGGAAGCCGCCGGCGTCGAAGCTCGTCTCGTCCTGCACCTACCGGGTCGAGGAGGGCCTCGTCGTCCGGACGGACACGGCGCGGGTCATCGGGGCGCGGCGGATGATGATCGAGCTCCTCGTCTCGATCGCCCCGAATTCCAAGCAGATCCAGGACCTCGCCTCGAAGTTCAATGTCACGAGCGTCCGGTTCAAGACGCGGAACGAGGAGTGCATCCTCTGCGGCCTGTGCGTCCGGATGTGCGCCGAGCAGATGGACGGCCGGGCCATCGGATTCCAGAACCGGGGGGCCAAGCGGAAGATCTCGACGCCGTTCGACATCCGCTCGGAGGAGTGCCGGCTGTGCGGCGGCTGCATCTACATCTGCCCCGCCTGCCAGCTCCGCTGCCAGGGCCCGAACGCCGAGACGGCCCTGTGCAACGCCTGCCTGACGATGGAGCCGACCTGCCTGGAGCAATACGACGAGCTCCAGTGCTGGATGTACGACGCCGGCCGCTGCGGGACGTGCGTCACGGTAACGGATAAGGACGAACCGGGATTCGAAAGCGATAAAGGAGGGTATGAACATGTCTTACACGAAACTCAATAGAAGCGCGGCGACTCTGACCAAGAACCGGACCGAGGGGTCCATCAGCCCGTTCAGCGGGATGTGCGTGACGTGCGTCGACGGCTGTATCGGGATGTGCGAGATCGGGAAATCGGCCTACCGGGGGACGGAGGTCCTCTATCCCCAGCCGTTCGGGATCATCACCGCGGCGTCGGAGAAGGAATATCCGCTGGACCTGTCCCATTTCAGCATCATGGGGACGGCCGCCGGCGCCTGGGGCGTCGAGGCCGACAGCGACAAGGCCACCTTCGAGAAGGTCACCATCGAGACCCGCATCGGGCGCGACAAGGGGATCCGGCTGAAGGTCCCGTTCATCATCTCGGGCATGGGCTCGACGAACGTCGCCAAGCAGAACTGGGAAGGCCTGGCGGGCGGCGCGGCCATCTCCGGCTCCGTCCTGACCATCGGCGAGAACGTCTGCGGCATGGACGAGGGCTCCGAGATCAAGAACGGGCGGATCATCCGCTCGCCGGACATGGAGTTCCGGGTCAAGAGCTTCACGGACTGGCAGGACAAGGGCTACGGCGCCGTCGTCGTCCAGGCCAACATCGAGGACACGCGCCTCGGCGTCCAGGAGTATGCCATCAACAAGCTCGGCGTCGAGGTCGTCGAGCTCAAGTGGGGCCAGGGCGCCAAGGACATCGGCGGCGAGGTCAAGATCAAGAGCCTCAAGAAGGCCAAGGAGCTGAAGAGGCGCGGCTATATCGTCCTCCCCGACCCCGAGGACCCCAACGTCGTCCAGGCCTTCGAGAAGGGGAGCTTCAAGGAGTTCGAGCGCCACTCCCGGATGGGCATGGTCGAGGAGGAATCGTTCATGGCGCGGGTCGCCCAGCTCCGGAAGGCCGGGGCCAAATACATCTTCCTCAAGACGGGCGCCTACCGGCCGGTCGACCTGGCCCGGGCGGTCAAGTTCGCCTCCAAGGCCAAGCTCGACCTGCTGACCGTGGACGGGGCCGGCGGCGGGACGGGCATGAGCCCCTGGCGGATGATGAACGAATGGGGCATCCCGAGCGTCGAGATCTGGTCGCTGACCTGGAAGTACGCCGACCAGCTGGCCAAGGCCAAGCAGTTCGTGCCGGATATCGCCCTCGCCGGCGGCATCACCTTCGAGGACCAGATCTTCAAGGCCCTCTCCCTCGGCGCGCCCTACGTCAAGGCCGTGGGCATGGCCCGCAGTCCCATGGCCGCGGCCATGGTCGGCAAGACGATCGGCAGCCGGATCAAGGACGGCCAGATCCCGGTCTATGTCGAGCGCTTCGGCGGCTCGGCCGAGGAGATCTTCGTGACGGCGCCCGAGCTCAAGCGGCGTTACAAGGAGCGCTTCAACGACCTGCCGACCGGGGCCATGGGCCTGTACACATACTTCAAGAGGCTCGACCAGGGCCTGCGCCAGCTCATGGCCGGCGCCCGCAAGTTCTCCCTCCAGCACATCACGCGGGACGACATCGCGGCCCTGACCCGGGACGCCTCCGCCGTCAGCGGCATTCCTTTCATAACCGACGTCGACAAGGAAGAGGTGCAGAAGATCCTCAAGGGCTAGTCTCCGGGTTCGTCAGCACGTCGTCAGGAATCGCCTTCGAAGGCTTCGGAGGCCGCCCCTTGACCCCAGACCCGGGAACCTCTTCGGGTTCCCCCATCGCAAGAGCGATGGGCCCCCTTCCCAACTGGGGTTTACGGGGCGGACCTCCTCGCCCTTCGCGGCGATTCACCCGGATGCTCGCTACATCCCAGACGATGAAACACGAGTTTGTGGACAGCGTTGACGGAGACGCGCCCAAAACTCTTACTGTATCTTGACCCCCACGTTCCCCCTGGAATTCAAGGAGAGAAATGGACCGCGTCTCCGCAGAAGCGGGCGAGGGCGCGGCGTGACGGGCCCAAGGCCGCGTTAAGTCGGATTGCCGCGCGAAGGACGGAGGGGGATATCCCGGAAGAAGCCCTCTGAAGGTCCGAGCGGGCACGGTTCCTCGACCGGAGGTCGAGGAGAGCGCGGACCGAAAGGGGAGCGGAAATGACACGCTGGGGCATTTCCGCGTCTTCTGGAGGGATGTCCCCGAGTCCTGAGCAGGCGATCCGATGGACAGGCCCGCCGCGATATGTTATAAATAGCGGCGATTCACCATGGATGCCTTGTCGATCGTCTTCAGCCTTTTCGCCCTGCTTTTCGCCATCACCATCCATGAGGCGTCGCACGCCTGGGCCGCGAACAGGATGGGCGACCCGACCGCCATGGGCATGGGGCGGGTCTCGCTCAATCCCCTCGCTCACATCGACCCCATCGGGACGGTCCTGCTTCCCCTGCTCCTCGTCGTGGCCGGCGCCCCCGCCTTCGGCTGGGCCAAGCCGGTCATCGTCAACCCCTACAATCTCAAGAACCCCCGCCGGGACAACCTCTGGATCTCTCTGGCCGGTCCCGCCGCCAACATGACGGCCGCCGCCGTCGGGCTGGTCTCCATCCTCCTCCTCAAGGTGCTGAGCCCCGGGCTGACCGGCTTCCTGAGGAGCTTCCTCGTCTACAAGCAGGGGTTCCCGCCCGGCTTCTACCCCTCCAGGGCCTGGCCCTGATCCTGTTCTACGGTATCCTGGTCAACACCTACCTGGCCGTCTTCAACCTCATCCCCGTTCCGCCCCTCGACGGGAGCGGCGTGCTCTCGGGGCTCCTTTCGGACGAGGCCGCCCGGAGATACGACCGCATCCGCCCCTTCGGCTTCATCATCGTCCTCGTCCTCATCTACCTGGGGTTCCTGGACATCATCATCCGGCCCCTTCAACTCTTCATCTTCACCCTGATCTTCTTCTAACATGAGCGCACGTGAGATCGTCCTCAGCGGAATAAGGCCCACCGGGGCCGCCCACCTTGGCAATTACGTCGGCGCCCTGCGGAACTGGGTCCGGCTCCAGGAGACGCACGACTGCTACTTCTCCATCGTCGACTGGCACGCCCTGAGCTCGGAGTACGCGAACCCCAAAGCCATCCGGGAGAACGTCTTCGACCTCGCCTGCGACCTCCTCAGCCTGGGCCTCGACCCCGAGAAATGCGTCCTCTTCGTCCAGTCGGCGGTCAAGGAGCACGCCGAGCTCCACCTCATCCTGTCGATGATCACCCCCCTCCCCTGGCTGGAGCGCGTCCCGACGTTCAAGGAACAACAGCAGGAGCTCGCCGACAAGGAGCTCAACACCTACGGCTTCCTGGGATATCCGCTCCTCCAGACCGCGGACATCCTCATCTATAAGGCCGCGGCCGTCCCCGTCGGCGAGGACCAGGCCTACCATCTGGAGCTCGCCCGGGAGATCGCCCGGCGCTTCAACCGGCTCTACGGGCCCGTCTTCCCCGAGCCGAAGATGCTCCTGACCGAGGTCCCCAAGCTCGCCGGAACGGACGGCCGGAAGATGAGCAAGTCCTACGGGAACGCCATCTACCTCAAGGACTCGGCCGAGGTCATCCGGGCGAAGATCTCCCCGATGGTGACCGACACGCGGCGGAAGCGGCGCTCGGACCCCGGGGAGCCGAACGACTGCCCGGTCTTCACCCTGCACAAGGCCTTCGTCCCCGCCGCAGAGCGGGAGGCGCTGGCCGTCGGCTGCCGGACGGCGACCATCGGCTGTCTCGAGTGCAAGAAGGTCGTCATCGACCGTCTCATCGAATTCCTGACCCCGTACTGGGAGCGGCGGAAGGCCCTGGAGGCCGAGCCCGGCCGGGTCTGGGACATCCTCGCCGCGGGCAACGCCAAGGCCGCGCGGACGGCCCGGAAGACCATGGAGGACGTCCGGTCCGCCATCGGATTCTAGCCGTGCCCGCCGGAACCGAAATCCCCATGAGCGCGCCCGAGACGTCGGAAGGCTATCAGGTCCGTCTCGAGATCTTCGAAGGCCCCCTCGACCTGCTCCTCTTCCTCATCCGGAAGAAGAAGATCGACATCCACGACATCCCCATCGCCGCCATCACCCGGGACTACCTCGATTACCTCGACCGCAAGGAGCTCATCAATCTCGATCGGGAGGCCGAGTTCCTGTTCGTCGCCGCCCTCCTCATCTACATCAAGTCCCAGATGCTCCTGCCCCGGGAGAAGGACCTGGCCGAGGAGGAGGACCCCCGGCGGTCCCTCGTCAACCGGCTCCTCGAGTTCCAGAAGGTCAAGGCCGCCTGCTCGCTCCTCCGGGAACGGGAGGACGACCAGCTCCGGCAGTGGAAGCGCAACTTCCTCCCGCCCCTGCCGGGCGAGGAGGACCTGGACTTCGCCGAGGTCTCGCTGTTCGACCTGGCGGAGTCCTTCTTCGTCATCATGCAGAGGCGGGCCGCCCGGGACTTCAAGGTCATCAAGGGCAAGGACGTCTCTCTCGAGGACAAGATGAAGGAGATGGTCACGACCCTCGAGGCCGAGGGGTCCTTCGATTTCCTGGAATACTTCGAGCGTCAGGACACGGTCGAGGAGGCCCTCATGGCCTTCTTCGGCCTCCTCGAGCTCATCAAATCGCGGACCGTCCAGGCCGTCCAGGACGGGATCTTCAAGACCATCCGGGTCCAGCTCCGCAAGGACCCCCGCAGGACGCATCCCCATGAATGAAACCAGCCCCCGCCGCCCCCGTCATCGAGAACCTCCCGGGGATCATCGAAGCCCTGATCTTCATCTCCCAGGACCCGCTGACCGTCGACCGCATCAAGAGCGTCGTCGAAGGCGCGTCCGCCGAGGACATCCAGGCCGCCATCGACGGGCTCGTCGCCGGCGCCGAATTGCGCCCCGGCGGGATCCGGATCATCCAGGTCGGCGGCGGGTACGTGTTCGCCACCCAGCCCGGACCACGACCGCTGGGTCCGGCGCCTCCTCCAGATCGAGCGCAAGAACAGGCTTTCCTCGGCCGCCCTGGAGACCCTGTGCACGGTCGCCTACAATCCCGACGTCACGCAGGCCGAGATCTCGGCCCTCCGCGGCGTGGATTCCTCGGGGACGCTGAAAACTCTCCTCGAGAAGAAGCTCATCCGGATCGTCGGCCGGAAGAAGGCGCCCGGGAACCCGCTCGTCTACCGGACCTCGGACAAATTCCTCCAGTATTTCGGCCTCAACAGCCTGGAGGAGCTCCCCTCGGAGGAAGAGATCGCCCGCATCCTCCAGGAGGACAAGACGTCCGAGCCGTAGCCTCTAAGTTCAGATATCACCGACACTTAGAGTTGACAAAGGGGGTCGTCTCGTATAGTATAAAGCACTATTCTTGGAATCGTTGAGGAATGGAAATCATCATCGCCGAGAACACGGGACTCTGTTACGGGGTCCGAAGAGCCTTGACCATCGTCCGGCGGACGCACGGCGCGGCGGGCGGCCCCGTCGCGACGCTCGGGGACCTCATCCACAACCCCCGGGTGATCGCCGACCTCGAGCGGCAGGGCGTGCGCTCCGTCGCCTCTCCGGCGGACGTCCGCGGGGGGACGGTCGTCATCCGCAGTCACGGGGTCGCGCCCGAGGTCCGCCGCCGCCTCCTCCGGAAGAAGGTCGAGGTCGTGGACGCGACGTGTCCCATCGTCTCGGGGATCCAGGAGCTCGTCGCCGGGCTCGCCCGGTCGGGCGGGGAGATCGTTCTCGTCGGGAACCCGGGGCACCCGGAGGTCCTCGGGCTCCTCGGCTACGGCCGCGGCCGCGTCGTCATCGTCGAGGACGAGGCCGGGGCCAGGGCCCTCCCCTGGCGCCGGGCGCGGGCCGTGCATCGCCCAATCCACCCAGGACGAAGGCCTGTTCGGGCGCGTCGTGGCGGCCCTGGTCGAAAGGACCGGGGAGCTCCGCGTCCACAACACCATCTGCCGTTCCGCCCGGACGCGCCAGCAGGCGACGGCCGAGCTCGCGGCCCGGGTGGACGTCATGTTCGTCGTCGGGGGGAAGGCGAGCTCCAATACCGCGAAGCTCGCCGGGATCGCCCGGCGGATCCGGCCCCGGACCTATTGCGTCGAGGACGCCTCCGGCATCCGGCCGGCGATGCTCCGGGGAGCGGGGACCATCGGGGTCTCGGGAGGGGCGTCGACCCCGCCCGAGGTCCTTCGGGAAGTCGTGGAAAGGATAAAGACACGCATCGAACATAAAAATCCAAGGGAGAAGAGAGTCCAATGACAGACGCAACCAAGCACACTGAGACCAACGAGAAGTTGTCCCAGGAGGACTACGCGGACCTGCTGGACCGCTATCAATTCAGCACGGGCGAGATCACCCAGGGCAAGCTCGTCAAGGGCCGGGTCATCAAGAAGACCCCGACCCACATCCTCGTGGACATCGGGTTCAAGACCGAGGGCGTCATCCCGGTCGAGGACTTCCGGGAGGAGGAGCTCGCCGACCTCCAGCCGGGCGACGAGGTCGACGCGACGCTCGAGAGGACCGACCGCAAGGACGGCTACATGATCCTCTCCAAGAAGAGGGCGGACGCGTTCCGGGCCCTGGACAACCTGGAGAAGGCCTTCACCCACAACGGCTGGGTCACGGGCATCGTCAAGGAGCGCTCCAAGAGCGGCTACCTCGTCGACGTGGGCATCGAGGCGTTCCTGCCGGAGTCCCACGCCGACATCAAGGCCATCCGCGACCCCGACGCCCTCGTCGGGCAGAGCTTCAAGTTCAAGGTCATGAAGTTCGACCGCAAGACCGAGAACGCCGTCGTCTCCCGGAGGCTCTTCCTCCAGGACGAGCGCGACAAGAAGCGCCGCCGGGTCTTCAGCCATATCGTCCAGGGGCAGAAGGTCAAGGGCCAGGTCAAGTCGCTGACCAGCTTCGGGGCGTTCGTGGACATCGGCGGCGTGGAAGGCCTGCTCCACGTCTCGGACATGACCTGGGGGAAGGTCGCCCATCCGTCGGAGCTCTACCAGGTCGGGCAGGAGGTCGAGGTCGTCATCCTCGATTTCAGCGAGAAGGACGAGAGGATCTCCCTGGGCGCCAAACAGCTCACCCCCGACCCCTGGGTCGACCTCGACCAGAGGTACCTGGCCGGGCAGAAGATCACGGGCCGCGTCGTCAGCCTCACCGACTTCGGCGCCTTCGTCGAGCTCGAGAAGGGCGTCGAGGGGCTCGTCCACATCTCCGACCTGAGCTGGTCGCGCAAGCTCGTCCACCCCAAGAAGGTCCTCACCCCGGGCCAGGAGGTCGTCGTCACCATCCTCGAGATCAACACCGCCTCCAAGCGGATCTCGCTCGGCCTCAAGCAGGCCATGCCCCACCCCCTCGAGGTCTTCAAGCAGAAGTACGGCGTCGGGACGCGGATCAAGGGGACGGTGACGAGCATCACGGACTTCGGCGCCTTCCTCGAGGTCGAGAAGGGCATCGAGGGCCTCATCCACATCTCCGACATCAGCTGGGAGAAGATCAAGCACCCCTCGGAGAAGCTCAAGGTGGGCGACGAGGCCGAGGCCGTCATCCTGAACATCGACGTCGAGCGGCAGAAGGTCTCCCTCGGCATCAAACAGCTCGAGGGCGACATCTGGGAGGATTTCTTCGCCCGTCAGAAGATGGGGGACATCCTCAAGGTCAAGATCGTCCGGCTCACGGACTTCGGCGTCTTCGTCGAGATCATCCCCGGCATCGAGGGCGTCGTCTTCTCCTCCGAGCTCGACGAGAAGAAGATCGAGAAGCCGTCCGAGGCCTTCGCCGTCGGCGACGAGCGCAACGCCAAGATCATCAAGATGAACGCCAAGACCAAGAAGCTCTCCCTGAGCTTCAAGCAGGCCCAGTTCGACATGCAGAGGGCCGAGTTCCAGAAATACATGGAATCCCAGGACCACGGCATGACGCTGGGGGACCTGATGAAGGACCAGCTCGCCAAGATCCATTCTCCTAAGAGAGTCAGCAAAAAGGAGGAGTGAGATGATCAAAGCCGATCTCATCAACAAGATCTCGCAGGAGATGAGCATCCCCAAGCAGGAGGCCGAAGAGGGGGTGAACCTGTTCTTCGATATGATCAAGGAGGCCATCCTCAAGGGGGACGAGATCGAGATCCGGGGCTTCGGGAGCTTCCGCTTCCGGAAGCGGACGTCCCGCTCCGGCCGGAACCCGCGGACCGGCGAGCCGGTCAAGGTCCCGCCGAAGAAGGTCCTCTACTTCAAGCCGAGCAAGCTCCTCAAGGAGCTCATCAACAAGTGACGCGCTACATCACGACCCCCTGGCGCGAGCGCTACATCCGGACGGCGGGGCGGGCGAAGGGCTGCGTCCTCTGCGCCGCCCTGAAGCGCCGGTCGGACCGGGCGGCCCACATCCTTTTCCGGGGGGACGCGCATTTCATCATCCTCAACAAGTACCCGTACACGCCGGGGCACCTGATGATCGCCCCCTACCGCCACACGGCCGCGTTCGAGCGGGCGGCCCCGGCCGAGGCCGCCGAGCTGGCCGGCCTGGCCCAGATGTCCATGCGGATCCTCCGGGCCCGCTATCGCCCCGACGGCTTCAACGCCGGGATGAACCTCGGCCGCTGCGCCGGCGCCGGCGTGACCGAGCATTACCATCTCCACGTCGTCCCCCGCTGGTCGGGGGATTCCAACTTCCTTCCGCTGGTCGGCGGGACCAGGACGTTCATCGAGGACCTCGACACGACCTACAAGCGCCTGCGGCCCCTGTTCGAAAAGGAGAAGTGACACCATGCTAAAAACGATGCGACGGAACGTCAAAGCCCTCAAGCCCACCCTGTGGATCATCATCGCGACCTTCATCATCGCCATCTTCGCCATCTGGGGCGGCGCCGGGCGGCTCGGCGAGTCCGAGAACTCCGGCACGCTGGCCTCCATCGGCCACGAGCGCATCTCGTCGGACCTCTACTTCCAGACCCTGCGCCAGCGGCTCGAGGCCATGAAGCGGGAGTACAGCCAGCTCGACCGGGGCCTCATCCAGCAGCTCAACGTCCCCCAGCAGGTCCTCCAGCAGATGGTCGAGCAGTCGCTGCTCCTCCAGATCGCCAAGGACATGAGGATCGGGGCCACCGACGAGGAGGTCCGCGACCGCATCGTTTCCTACCCCGTCTTCCAGAAGGACGGCCGGTTCATCGGCTTCGAGGAATACAAGCGGCTCCTGGACTGGAACCGCATCCCGCTGGCCGAGTTCGAATCGGGCCTCAAGAAGGAGATCGCCCTCGGCAAGGTCGTCCAGGTCCTCACCTCCGGGATCGCGGTCTCGGACGAGGAGGTCTGGGCGAACTACCGGAATCAGAACGAATCGGCCAAGATCGAGGTCCTCGTCGCCGAGACGGACAAGATCGAGATCGCCGAACAGCCCGACGCCGCCGCGGTCCAGGCTTTCTTCGAGAAGGACAAGGCCCGCTACCGGATCCCCGAGACCCGGACGGCCGACTACGTCTTCTTCCGGACCGACGACCTCAAGAAGGACGTCAAGATCGATCCGGCCGAGATCGAGGCCTACTACCGGGATAACATCTCCCAATTCCGGGAGCCCGGGAAGATCCGCGTGAGCCGCGTCTGGCTGCCTTTCACCGCGGCCGACAAGGGAGCGGTCCTGGCCGAGGCCGAGGACGTCCGGAAGCGGGCCGAGGCGGGCGAGGACTTCGCCGAGCTGGCCCGGCAGCATTCCAAGGACGACAAGGCCAAGGACGGCGGGGACTGGGGAGTCGCCGACTGGCTGACCCTTTCGGGCCCGGAGACCGACGAGATCCGGAAGCTCGAGGCGGGCCGCGTCTCCGGCGTCGTCGCCATCGAGGGAGGCGCGGCGGTCTTCAAGGTGACCGAGAGGACCGCGGACGTCACCCGTCCCCTCGACGAGGTCCGGGCCGTGGTCAAGGGCAGTCTCGAGGAACAGAAGGCCCGGGAGCTGGCCGCCGAAAAGGCCGCCCGCATCGAGAAGGCCGCCCGGAGGCAGAAGAGCCTGGATGTCGCCGCCCAGAAGGAGGGGCTCAAGGTCAAGACTTCGGCCCCCCTCAAGCTGGGGGACGCCCTCGAGGAATTCGATCCGTCCGGATCCGTCGCCCAGGCGCTCTTCACCCTCAAGGACAAGGAGGTCTCGGCCCCGATCTACACCTACACCGGGATCGCCCTCGCCCAGCTCCGCGCGATCGAGCCGGAGCGGCCCGCCAAGCTGGAAGAGGTCCGGGATCGGGTCGTCCAGGACATCCTGGACGTCAAGAAGCGGGACAAGGCCCTGGAGAAGCTCAACGGCGTCCGGGCCGAGCTCAAGGATAACTGGGCGGAGGCCGCCCAGAAGAACGGCCTCGAGCTCAAGAGCGTCGAGGCCCACAAGCGGGATCAGTACATCAGCCTCGTCGGCGAGAACGCCGAGGTCGACGACATGGTCTTCTCCCTGCCGCTCCGGGAGCCGAGCCGCCCCGTGGCGGTCGAGGGCGGATACGCCCTCGTCCGCGTCCTCGAGCGCAAGGAGGTCGTCCGGGCCGATTTCGACAAGGTCCGGGACGCCGAAAAGGCCAACCTCCTCGAAGCCCAGAGGAACAAGTTCCTCCAGTCGTTCCTGGTCAAGGCCCGGGACGACAAGAAGGTCAAGGTCAACTACGACCTCTTCCTCAAGGTCAACACGGACGTCCTGAACCGGTTCGCCGGGGCGGAATGATCCCCGCTCCGGGCGGCCCGGAGGCCAACGTCGCCAGGGAGGAAACCATGTCGATGATCAAGCTTTATCAGGCCGCCGGGCGGGCGGTCAACCAGTCCCTCAAGGTCCGGAAGGGCGAGAGCTTCCTGCTCGTCACCGACAAGCAGAAGCTCGAGATCGCCGAGGCCATGGCCTACTGGGCGAAGCAGGCGGGCGCCGAGACGACGACCTACCTGATGACCGAGACCCTGCGCCCCATCACGGAGCCGACCCGGCTCTTCAAGGAGCTCACGAAGCGGGCCAAGGTCTTCGTCTACATGCTCGACGCCCGGAGCGCCGAAAAGCCCTTCCGCGGGTTCATGGTCGCCGAGGGCATGAAGCGCAGCCGGATCTGCATGATGCCGGGGATCACCCGGGACATGATGGAGCGGCTCGTCAACATCGATTTCGGCGAGATGGACCTGTTCACGAAGAAGGTCATCCGGGCCCTCAAGGACGCCGGCGACGTCGTCATCGAGAACGCGGCCGGCACGCGCATCGCGTTCAGCGTCGAGGGCCGCCGGTGGGACAACGACAACGGCGACATCTCGCGCAAGGGCGGGCACGGGAACCTGCCCGCCGGGGAATGCTACACCTGCCCGGTCGAGGAGACCTTCACCGGGAAGCTCGTCATCAGCCTCATCGACGAGTACCTCGGCCGCGGCGTCATGGAATTCCGGAAGGGCAAGCTCGTCAAATGGAGCGGCAAGGGCATCGAGGCCGTCCTCAAGAACATCGGCGGCGACCCGACGGGCCGGATCATCGGCGAGTTCGGGATCGGGACGAACCGCGGCGCCCGCATCTCGGCCAACATGCTCGAGGCCGAGAAGGCGTTCGGGACGGTCCACTTCGCCATCGGCGACTCCTACGGGATCGGCATGAACAAGAGCAGGCACCATTACGACGCGCTGGTGGACAAGGTGACGATCAGGGCCAAGGGAAAGGTCGATCGCCCGGAACGGCAAGTTCCTGATCTAGCGCCTCCGGGCCGGCCGTGCGCCCATGCGATACGATTTCGACAGGATCCTGGACAGGACGGGCACGTCGTCCGTAAAGTGCGATATCTGCGAGCTCCGTTTCGGGCTCAAGGATGTCATCCCGATGTGGGTCGCGGACATGGACATCCCGGTCCCGCCCCGGTCGTCGATGCAGTCCGGAAGCGGGCCGGGCATCCCGCCTACGGGTACACCCTTTATCCGGAATCCTTCTGGCAGGCGATCGCCGGCTGGCTGAAGGACCGGCACGGCTGGGAGGTCCAGAGAAGTAGCACCAGATCCCCGGGTCATGCCGGCCTTCAACCTGTGCATCCGGGCGTTCACGCCGCCCGGCGGAAAGGTCGTCATCCAGACGCCCGTCTATCACCCGTTCTCAAAGCCGGCCTGGGGAACGGCCGGCGCATCGCCCGGAATCCCCTGAAGCTCGTGGCGGGGCAGTACGTCATGGACCTCGACGGTCTAGAAGCCGTCCTCGACGCCGAGACACGGGGTCTTTCTCTTCTGCAGCCCCCACAATCCCGTCGGGCGGGTCTGGGCGCGGGAGGAGCTCGAGCGGCTGGGCAAGATCCTCGTACGGCGGGACCTCATCGTCATATCCGACGAGATCCACAGCGACCTCGTCTTCGGAGGGCGG
>CAWART010000003.1:0-138324 GCA_963784525.1 Candidatus Aminicenantota bacterium
GGATTGGACCGCAGGGCATTCCTCAAGCGCGGACTGATCGGCCTCGCGGGAGCGGGAGCCGCCATCGTGCCCGGGGCCTCGGCCCGGGTCCGGCAGGCCGCGGCCGCCGCGAAAGCCCCCGTCATCACCCGCAAGCTCGGAAGGACGGGCTTGGTCCTGCCCATCGTATCCATGGGCGTCATGAACGCCGACATCGACGGCCTCGTCCGGGCCGCCCTCGACGCCGGGATGGTCCACCTGGACACCGCCCACGGATATCAGCGGGGACGGAACGAAGAGATGATCGGCCGGGTCCTCGCGGGCCGGCCCCGGGATTCCTTCGTCATCGCCACCAAGGTCTGGGAGGACGAGAAGTTCGCCGGCCTGCTCGACCTGAGCCTCAAGCGCCTCGGCCTCGATCACGTCGACATCCTCTACGTCCACGGCCTCGGCACCCGGAAAGAGGTCCTGTCCGAGCTCAACCTCCGCAACGTCGAAGCAGCCAAAAAGAGCGGAAAGGCCCGGTTCGTCGGCGTCTCCTGCCACGAAAACGAGCCCGAGGTCATCCGGGCGGCCGTCGAAGCCAAGGTCTACGACGTCGTCCTCACCGCCTACAATTTCCGGCAGAAGAACATCGCCGACCTCAACAAGGCGATCCATGAGGCCGTCCTGGCCGGCGTGGGGATCGTGGCCATGAAGACCCAGGCCGGAGCCTTCTGGGACAAGGGCCGGAAGGACCCCATCAACATGACCGCCGCCCTGAAGTGGGCGCTGAACAATCCCGATATCACGACCGCCATCCCGGGCTTCACGACCTACGACCAGCTCAAGACGGACGCGGCGGTCCTGACCGACATCACGCTGACGGACGGCGAGAAAAAGGACCTCAGGCTGGAGCGTCCAGACCGGCGGGCTCTATTGCCAGCAATGCGGGACCTGCCTCGCCCAGTGCCCCAAGGGCCTTCCCATCCCCGACCTCATGCGCGGGTACATGTACGCTTACGGCTACAGGAACCTCGAGGCCGCGCACGACACGGTCGCCTCGTTGAAGCTCCCCGAGGATCCGTGCGGGGATTGCTCGACCTGCCGGGTCGGATGCGCCTCCGCGTTCGACGTCAAGGATAGGATCTCCGACATCGCCCGTCTCGGGCGCATGCCCGGCGACTTTTTCGCGTGAGCGGTCGTCCCGCCGCGGCCCGGCTATAAGCGGACGGGCCGCCCGGTCCGGATGGACTTGAAGGCGGCGTCGATCACCTTCATGTTCGCGACGGCGTCGTCCGGAGGGTACCGGAGCCGGCGCCCCCGCAGGACGCCTTCCCCGAAATGTTCGACCATGCGCGCATACTGGTCGTTCGCGGGGAACGGGACCGTCCGCCTTCTCTCTCCGGCGACGAGCCGGATCTCCGTATCAAAGTGTTTCGCGGAGAAGGCCCGTTCGAGCGACAGGATCCCCTTGCTTCCGGCGACCTCCAGATAGCTCCGGAACTGGGATTCGAAGCCGCCGCACAGGGAAGCGAACCTTTCTCCGGGGAATTCCAGGAGGAGCTCGGTCTCCACGTCCACCCCGTGTCTCGGATGAAGGCGGGCCCGGGCGAAGACCGATAGGGGCTCGGCCCCGAAGGCGAGCCGCGCCGCGCTGACCGGGTAACAGCCGATGTCGTACAAGGCCCCGCCCCCGGACTCCGGCTTCCAGCGGTAGTCGTCGGCGTCCGCGTCGAAGAGGAACGTGAACACGGACCGGACGGACCGGACCTCGCCGACCGCGCCCGAGGCGATGAGGCGGACCGCCCGCTCCGTCCGCGGATGGAAGCGGTACATGAACGCTTCCATCAGGAGGACGCCCGCCTTCGGCCGCCGCGGCCGCCATCGTCCGAACCTCGGCGGCGTTCATGGCCATCGGCTTTTCGCAGAGGACGTGCTTCCCCGCCCGGGCGGCCTTCACGCTCCAATCCCGGTGAAGGTGATTGGGCAGCGGGATATAGACCGCGTCGATGTCGGGATCGTCGAGGAGCGCCGCGTAATCCGCGTAAACCTTGGGGATGTCGAACCGCGCCGCCCATTCCTTCGCCCTGCGCGGGTTCCGGGAGGCGATGCCAAGAAGGCGTCCGTTCGACGCCCCGTGGATGGCCGGGATGAGGGCACGCTCGGCGATCCCCGCGCATCCCAGGATCCCCCAGGATATCTTCTTCGCCATGGCCGGCCCCTTATCCCCTGTCCCCGTCGCGATACCCCGGACGCGCCCAGGGCAGGTTGCCGTTCCCGAAGAACGGCTGGAGCCCGGCCCGGACCTTCTTCATCTCCTCCTCGGCCATGGGCCGGAAGTCCCGGGCGAGCGCGACGTTCTTTCGGACGATCTCGATGCCGTCCGTCCCGATGACGGCGGCCGTGACGTGGGGCAGGCTCAGGGCATAACGGATGAGCGTTTCCGGGGCGACGTCCTTCACGGTCTCCCGGGGGCGGATGACCTTGATGACGTCGACCCCCATCCCCTTCCGCGCCGCCGCCGGGATGGCCCCCCGCTCGAGGTCCCCCTCGGTCTCCTCGTAATGGTTGAGGGCGATGAGCATCGCGTCGAGGTCGTGGCGCTCGGCCATGGCGGCCATCGCCGCGGCCGACTTGTGACCGGAGAAGCCGATGAACCGCGTGACCTTTTCGTCCCGGGCCTTGAAGAGGGCTTTGAGGACCCCGTCGGGGGCCCCGATGGCCGCGACGTCGTCGAGGGATTCGACCTGGTGGATCTTCCAGACGTCCAGGCGGTCGGTCCGGAGGCGCTTCAGGCTCTCCTCGAGGTCGCGCATCGCTTCGTCGTAGGTCCGGGCATGGGTCTTGGTGGACAGGAAGACCTCGTCCCGACGGCTCCGGAGGACGAGCCCGAGACGCTCTTCGCTCACGGTCGCCCCGTCCGTATAGTCATGGGCCGTGTCCCAGTAGTAAAGCCCGCTGTCCAGGGCGCAGGTCAGGATGGCGACGCTCTTTTCGGGGTCGGCGACGGCGCAAAACCGACTTCCCGCGCCGAAGCCGATGAGCGGGACGGAGACGCCGGTCCTCCCCAGGAGGCGCGTCGGCAGGCCCTTGGCGTCGTAGGCCCGCCGCGGGACGGGAACGGCATCGCCGCCGGGGACCGCCCCGATGACGACGGGCGCGGCCGCGCAGGTCTTGAGGAAGTCTCTCCGTTTCATGACGTGTTCTCCTTTGCGCTAGAAAGACGACGAGAATGACAGCCCGACCGTTCTGCCGGCCGCCGGGAAGCCGTAGCGTTCCTGATAATCGACGTCCAGGACGTTCCGGATAAAGAGCGCGGCCTCGAGCCGCCGGAGGATGGGGAGCCGCCCCTCGACGTCTACGCGGAGGTGGCCCGCCTGCGTCCGGACGCGGAGGTCCGTGTTGTAGAGCGTATTGTCGTTGTAGACGACCTTCTGCTTCGAGACGGCCTGGGCGAACACGGCGACACTCGCGTTCCGGCGCGTCCTGTACCGGAGGCCCGCGTTCGCCGCGTGCCGCGGAAGCCCCGGGATCTCGTCGAAGCCCCGGTCCGCCGCGGCCACGAAAAGGCTCTGGAACGTGTCCCCGGACGTTCGGCTCCTTTGGAAGGTATAGTTCGCGAACGCGGACCACCCCCCTCCCAGGGATTGGACCGCTTCCGCCTCGAAGCCGTAGATCCGCCCCCGGCCGATGTTGTAGGCCACGTAATTGATCAGGTCGAACTGGATGTATCGTTTGATGTCGTAATAATAGGGGGAGAGCTCGACTCGCGTCCCTGTCGGAAGCGCCCCCCGCCAGCCGGCCTGGGCCATGACGCCGTCCTCTCCGTGGAACGGGGTGTTCCCCGTGTAAACCCCCGCGTCGACGGAATAATGCCAATAATGTTCCGGCGCGGACGGCATGCGGAGGGCCCTGGCCAGGCTCACATAGAATAGGCTGCCCCCCTTGCCGTTCCGGACCAGCTTTATCGAGGGCGCCGGCCCGCTCAGTTTGATATCCGGAATGCCTTCGAGCCGGCCCGCGGGCCCGGCGATCCCCCGATAGGACAGGAACCGGACGCCCGGCGTGAGGGACCACCGCCCGCTCCCGACGCGGATGTCGTCCATCGCGTAGAATTCCAGGTTCTTCGCCTCGACATAGGAGCCCAGACTGTAGATCGCCCGGAAATCGTCGGAAAAGTTGCGCTCCCCGGCGTCGCGCAGATGGGAATACTCCAGTCCCGCCCGAAGGACGTGGGCCCCGAGGTCGTGGCGGTATTCCGCCAGGAATCCCTGCGAGCGGTCGTCGCGGAAAAGCTTGTGGAAGGTCCTGGAAAGGGCGGTCCGCGTATTGAGCGCCTCGCGGTTCCCGAGGTTCTTCCAGAAGGAGACCCTCAGGAGCCCGGCGTCTGCGACGCTCTGCTCATAGCCGAGGTTGAACAGCCACTTCGACTTCTTCCACCGGCTTCCGGGCTCGGGGTACGCGCCCATGCCCCCGTACATGAATTCGCCGTCGGAGGCCCGGAAGTCCGGGTCGAGGGGCCGGACATAGTCGGCGCTGTCGGGGGTCTTGGCCGCTCTGTTGGCGACGATGAACCCCTTGCGGATGCGGAGAAACGAGATATCCGCCGTGAGGCGCCCGAGGCGGGGGAGGTCGAACCCGAGGTGGAGATCGAAATTCCCCTGGACCATATCGCCGTTCCGGAGATACCCGTCGCTCCATGCCGAGCCCGCGGCAAGCGCGTACTCGAACGCGCCGGGCTTGTACGCATGGAAGAGGTTGATCCCCCCGTGCCGTAGCTCGCCATCGAAGCCTGGAGCTCGGTCACGGGCCGGCCCGTCGGGGGCCGCCTGGGGACGAGGTTGATGATGCCGCCGAGCACGTTTCCGTACCGGGGGTCGCCGACGCCCTTGACGACCTCGACGCGGTCCACGTTGGCCAGGGGGATCATCGTGAAATCGATGAAGTAGCCGCCCGCGGCGCCCGAGGTGTTGAGGGGCCGCCCGTTCCGGAGGACCTTGATCCTCCGGGACCCCAGCCCCCGGACCTTGATGGAATCGTCGTCCATGGCCGCACCCACTTCCTGGACGCGCTGGACGTCCACGCCGGGCTGACGCTCGAGGGCGGTGTCCACCGTCGTCCCGATGCTGAGCGGGAACAGCTCGGGCTTGACCACGGACATGTTCGGGACATCGGCGTCCCGGGCCTTCTCGATGACGTCGATGACGATCGCGTCGAGCTGGAAGAGCTTGGTTTCCCCGGCCTTCTCCCCGGTCTTGGGCTTTTCCCGGGGCTTGTCCTTCTTCGGCTTGTCGTCCCGCGACGGCCGGGCCAGCAGGAGGCTCGAGCAGATGAGCGCGACGACGGCTCCCCGGACGATCGCGTTCCCGACGCTCATGGACGTTCTCCTGCGAAGTTCTCCCGCCCCGGCTCTCCGGACGGGGTAAAGGTAACAATCGGGGAGGGCCTTGTCAAGGAAGCCGCGCCGGTCGGGAAAACGGGACTCCGGGGCGCTCTTGCGACGGGACCCTGCCCGTGAGATAATCCCGGCCAGAACATTCCCCATGTTTGGCTGAGGAGGGAGAACCGTATGAAAAGAACGCTTATCGGTCTGTCTCTGCTCTTGCTCGCATCGGGCTTGGCCCTGTCCCAGACCATCGTGGTCACGTCGCCCATGGGCGGCGAGACCTGGATGCTGGGGAGCTCGAAGGTCATCACCTGGACCGCCAAGGGGTTCCCCGCGAACATAAAAGCGCGGCTCGTCCTGCTCCTCAACGGGGCCAAGGTCGGCGACCTCGCCGTCAACGTCCCCATCGCCCAGGGATCATGGACGTGGGCCAAGGCGGGAGATTACGTCGGAGGGACGGCCGCGGCGGGGAGCGGGTATGCGGTCAGGGTCCGGGATATGAACAACCAGTACCCGGGAGCGAAGAGCCCGACGACCTTCACCCTGGCGTCCCTTTCAACCGTCAACACAAGAGCCATGCTGAGGAGCCCGGCTGTCGCCGAGGGCATGGTCAGAGCTCTCAACACGATCCCTGTCTCGAGCCCTGGCCAAGGCCAGACGTTCAAGCCGGGAACGACGTTCCTCGTCGTCTGGGACAAATCCAAGATCGCCGCCTATCCCCAGGTCGCCGTGGACGTTTATAAGCCGGACATGAAAACAAAGGTTGGACCGATCAGTCCCGCGGCCAGCTCGCTCGAGGCCAACACGGGAAAGTACGATGCCATCGTCTTCAACGATCGCTTCGAATGGGGCAAGGATTACGCCGTCCGCGTCGCTACCCCCGACGAGAAGTACGTCGGCTGGAGCGGGGTTTTCCACATCACGCCGCTGACGGCGGCCGCGGAAACCCAGACGTTCACCGGAGCCTACAGCCTCGGCTTCTCAAAGAGCGACAAGTCGTGGTACTGGGGTTGCCCGGACATGCAAGGAGAGGCCACCGATAAGCCCCCGACGGGATTCTATTTCGTGGGCTGGGAGAATTGGTACGATGATCCCGTCGGTCCCTGTTGGTTGTACCGAGGGGCCATCTACCGGACGGTCGTCGATCCGCCGGGCATCTACCAGGGCTTCAAGGTCACGAAGGCCGTGCTCCGTTTCGCCGTCACCCAGGGAACGAAACAGACGCTCTACGTCCTGCGGCGCGACGCCCCCGGCGATACGTTGAGCGTCCCGGCCACGACGGCAGCGACCGTTGCCAGCTGGGGGTTCGGCTCGACCATCGAGGTCGATGTCACGGCCGTGGTCCAAGCCTGGTGCACGGGACAGGCCCCGAATCGCGGCCTGATCATCCGCGGAGGGGACGAGAGCTTCGGGCACGACAACGCCAAGGCCCGTTGCGTCATCACGCCGCCGGAGCTCGTTATCACGCAAACCGTCTACAAGTAACGGTCCCGGCAGAAAAAAGGGGCCCCGAAGGGCCCCTCGAGAATGCGTTCGAGCCTGGAAGCCGGCCTTAGACCTTGGCGAGCTTCTTGAGGAACGCCGGATCGACGTCGACGCCGAGTCCGGGCGTTTCCGGAAGGGTGAGCACGCCGCCCTTGACGGTCATCCCGCCGATGACGGGGTCGATGACGTGGTCGGCGTTCCCGTCGAGGTCGGCGTAGATGATGTTCTTCTGAGAAGCGACGACGTGCGCGGCGGCCGTCAGCGCGATCTTGGATTCCAGCATGCAGCCGACCATGCAGCGGATATTGGCCGCGTCGGCCGTGTGGGCGATCCGGACCGAATTCAGGATGCCGCCCGATTTCATCAGCTTGATGTTGAAGGTGTCGCAGGCGTCGGCCCGGATGAGCTTGACGGCGTCGGCCGGGAGAAAGAGGGCCTCGTCGGCCATGATCGGGATGGGGCTCTCCCCGCGGACGATCTTGAGTCCGACCGTGTCCCAGGCGACGACGGGCTGTTCGACGAGCTGGACCTTGTAGGGCTCCATGTGCTTGAGCGCGTAGATGGCGTTGGGGACCGACCAGCCCTGGTTGGCGTCGATCCGGAGGCGGATGTCGGGCCCGATGGCCTCGCGGATGGCCTTGATCCGGGAGACATCCTCGTCGGGGTCGAGCCCGACCTTGGCCTTGAGGTTCTTGTAGCCGTTGGCGGCGTGCTTCTTCGCCTCGGACGCCATGGCCTCGGGCGTGTCGATGCCCACGGTGATGTCGGTCTCGAAGGTCGTCTTGTCCCCGCCGAGCAACCGGAAGACCGGCAGGCCGGCGGCCTTGCCCATGATGTCGAACAGGGCCATGTCGTAGGCCGCGACGACGCTGGGGTTCGAATGGGCCATGGGGCCCATCTCGGCCACGAGGCTTTCGATGGCCAGAGGGTTCCGGCCGATGAGCATCTCGCGGATGCTCTTGGCCATGCTCAGGTTCGTGTCCTGGGTCTCCCCGGTGATGGGCGGGAAGGGACAGGCCTCGCCGAACCCGACCAGTCCGCTGTCGGTGTGGACCTTGACGAGGACATCGTTGGCCGCGTCCAGGGTCCCCAGGGAGATACGGAACGGCGACGTCAGCTGGAGGTCGAACTTGAAGAGCTCGATCGCCTTGATCTTCATCGGCCCGGCGGCGGCGCGGGCCTGTTCAACCTTTTCCGCGGCCAGGCCGCTCTTTCGGAAGAACCCGGCCGAGGCGACGCCCAGCCCGAACATCTTCAGGAAATCCTTTCGTGTTACACCCATTTCATGACTCCTTCCATGGAAATGACCTTTCGATTGTATGCGAAGGGCGGCGACGGCGCAAACGGGACACCGTCATGCCCCGGCTCCCGGGCCCCGGCCGTTCCCGTTCCCCCGGGCGAGTGACGCGAAGACGCCGAGGACGCAGAGGGCACCGAACACGGCGAAGGCGGTCCGGGCGCTCTTCAGGAAGAGGGGGAGGTTCGCGGCGCCGATCCGGACGTTGCCGACGAAAAGGGCGACGATGAGGACGGAGATGCCCAGGCTCAGCATTTGCCCCGTCAGGCGCATGGTCCCCAGGGTCGACGACGCCACCCCGTAGGCCCGCCGCTCGACCGAGCACATCACCGCGTTCGTATTGGGCGAGGAGAACAGGGCGAACCCGAATCCCAGGCCGAGGAGGGCGGCCGTGATGAAGCCGACGGGCGTCTCGGGGCCCAGGAATACGAGGGCGAAAAGGCCCGCGCTCGAAATGGCCATCCCGACCGAGGCGACGACGCGGGGCTCGATCCGGTCGGAAGCTTTCCCGGCCAGGGGCGAGAACAGGGCCATGACCAACGGCTGGGCGACGAGAACGAGGCCGGCCTTTTGGGGCGGCAGGCCCTTGACGTACTGGAGGTAGAGGCTCAAGAGGAAAGAAACGGCCGATGTCGCGCTGTAATTGATGAGTGCGGCAGCGTTCGAAAAGGCGAATACACGGTTCGCCCGGAAGAGGCGGACGTCCAATACGGGAGCGGCCACTCGCTTCTCCCAGAGAATGAACGCCCCGAGCAGGGCCAGGCCCGCGGCGACGAGTCCGCCCCCGAAGAGGGAGGGGAGCCGGGAGAATCCATACATGAGCGCCGCCAGGCCCAGGCCGAAGATGCCGGAGCCGAACGCGTCAAATTTTTCCCCCCTGGCCTCGTCCCATTCTCCGCGGAGACGGACGAGGGTCAGGACGACTCCGGCCAGCCCGACCGGGACCACGGCATAGAAAACGCTCCGCCAGCCGAAACGGTGGACCAGGAATCCGCCGAGGACGGGCCCCAGGGAAAGACCCAGGTATACAGCCGCCGTGCTGATGCCAATGGCCTTTCCCCGCTCGCCCGACGGATAAACGCATGTCAGGATGGCCATGCTCGTGCCGAAGATCATCGCTCCGCCCAGGCCCTGCAGGGCCCGGGATGCGAGGAGGGCCGCGGCCGAGGGGGCCGCCGCGGCGAGGAGGGAGGCGACGGTGAAGATCGAAACGCCGAGAAGGAAGATCTTTTTCCGGCCGCGGATATCGGCCAACCGGCCGAGCGGGACCAGGAAGATCGCCGCCGCGAGCAGGTAGGCCGTGGCCACCCAGCCCAGGGTCACGGCTTTCAGGGAGAATTCGGCCGCGATGTCGGGCAGGGCGACGTTGACGGCCGAGCCCATGAACGGCGTCAGGAAGCCCGCCAGGATGGACACGGCGAGCGCGGTGCGCTTGACATCGCGGTCGCAGGTCGGGAAGGGATCGGTCTTTGGGGCGGCCATCGGCAGACCATTATACACGGCGGAAGGGGTATCCCCGCAAGCGCAGTGTGCGCTCCTTCGCTCTTTTCCGTGATTGACAATATTCAAAGCCGGGGGCTAAACTTGGATCAAGAGAGGCGGTGGGGTGAGGGGCGTATGCCGTTCGGCGGGAGAAAAGAACATGAAAAGATGTGCCTGCATCGTCACGCTCTCTGTTCGTCCTGGCCGGGATCGGATCGGCCCAGGAGATCAAGGTGACCACCCCCTGGTCGGGCCAGAGCTGGAATATCGGAGACGCGCAGGACATCATCTGGACCTCGACAGGCGTGACCCAGCCGAACGTCAAGATCATGCTTTGGAGGGGGGAGACCAACGTCCTGGACATCATGGCCAACACGCCCAATAACGGCCGGTACCGATGGCGAATCCCCGGAACCGTCGCGCCGGGAACCTATAAGATCCGCGTGAAGACGGTCGGCGCGAGCACGCTCGGCATCAGTGCCGCGTTCGACATCAGTAACGCGAAGATCACCGTGACCCAGCCGAACACCAACGTGACCTGGAAGCCCGGAGAGACCCACCTCATCCAATGGACCCATACGAGCCCGATGGACCAGCGCGTGTGGATCAAGCTCTTCCCGAACCATGAAGGGCTTTCTATCTACAGCATCATTAATTTCACCGAGAACGACGGCTCATATTCGTGGACGGTCCCCGGGAGTGTCCCCCCCGGAGAATACCAGTTGATCCTCCGGACCATCGATAGTCAGGTCGTCTGCGAAGGTCCGAACGTCAATATCGGGTCCGGCTCCGCCCGTATTCCCCATATTTCCGAGCGGGTTTCGGCTCTCCTGAAGAGGCCGGCCCTGTCCATTTCCGACGTCAGGCTGAAGGCCGACGACGACGGGTTCGTGATCACGTTCTGCTACAAGAACTCCGGAACCGGCCCCCTGCCCAAGAGCTCCGAGATGCCGGTGAAGCCCGACTATCGGGTGCTCATCGATAACCGGGAGATCGCCCGGGGCGGTCTCATCTTTCCCGCATTTCAGGCCCCGCCCGGATGGGAGGTACCAACGTTTTATGGGGGCGAGATCAAGTATCAGACGAGCGGGCTCTTCGATTACAGCTGGACGATCGGCAACCTCATTACCGTGAAGATCAACGAGAACGAGGTCAACGGCATGGCCGGCGATTCCGAATCCTACAACCTGAAACCCATGGCCTTGAACGAAAGCTATGACGTCATGATAACGGGCGCGACGCTGGACTGGAACACCGGGATCCTTCGGACCGATATCCGGATCGACGGCAGTTTCGGATCTTACGACAAATTCATCTATTCGATGCCCATACGAATGTCCTGGCCGGCACTCCCGTCTAGGGAGGTCAGGCCTTCGTCGTTCCCGGACGGCGTCTCTACACGCTTTCCAGGAAGCGGGACGGATTGAAGGGCCGGACCGAGCACGTGGTATCCCTCGGAATCATTCTCACGAAGGGTTCCGACGCTCGGGCTCCAGGATATCGAACACCGCAACAATATTTTTGAAAAGACGTTCCATCGATAGCCGGGTGCCGCAGGGCGCGTCCGCGGGCTCCGTTCCGCCTCCTGAAGGCCGCCGCTACTTTTCCTATCTATTTAGTATATAATACGGACATATCCCCCAAACGAGGAGTCGAACATGGTGCCGAAGACGCACGACGATCAGGGTTTCTCCCCCAACGCCATCAGGATCCTCAAGGCCCGGTACTACCTCAAGGACGACAAGGGCGGATTCCTGGACAAGTCCCCCTCCGACCTCTTCCGGCGGGTCGCGACGTTCGTCGCCGGCGCCGAAAAGGGCGCCGCCGAACGGGCCCGCTGGGCCGAATCCTTCCTCAAGGTCATGATGGACCGGGACTTCCTCCCCAACAGCCCGACCCTGACCGGCGCCGGGCGCGGCATGTGCCTCAGCGCCTGCTTCGTCCTTCCCATCGAGGATTCGATGGACTCCATCTTCGACACCGTCAAGAACGCGGCCCTCGTCCACAAGGAGGGCGGCGGGACGGGCTTCGATTTCAGCGCGCTCCGGCCCCGGGGCAGTTTCGTCCGCAAGACCCAGGGCATCGCCTCGGGCCCGGTCTCGTTCCTCCGCGTCATCGACGCCGCGACCGAGGCCGTCAAGCAGGGCGGGACCCGCCGGGGAGCCAATATCGGCATCCTCCGGGTCGACCACCCGGATATCGAGGAGTTCATCGCGATGAAGCGGGACGGCCGGAGCCTGTCCAACTTCAACATCTCCGTCGCCGTGACCGACGAGTTCATGCGCGCCCTGAAAGAGGACGGGGCCTACGCCGTCCGCGACCCGTACAAGGACCGAAAGGACGGAACGAAGAAGGCCCGGGACGTCTTCCGCCTTCTCGTCGGGTCGGCCTGGGCCGTGGGCGACCCCGGGCTCGTCTTCATCGACCGCATCAACAGGCGCAATCCGACCAGGGGCCTCGGTCCCATACGGGCGACCAACCCCTGCGGCGAACAGCCCCTCCACGCCTACGAATCCTGCAACCTCGGCTCCATCAACGTCGCGAACTTCTTCGATCCCTCCAAGCCCGGCTCCTTCGACCGGGAGCGGTTCGCCGGCGTCGTCGCGACCGCCGTCCGGTTCCTCGACGACGTCATCGAGGTCAACCGGTATCCCCTGCCGCAGATCGCGGAGGTGACCCGGTCGAACCGGCGCATCGGCCTCGGGGTCATGGGCTGGGCGGACCTTCTATTGAAGATGGGGCTCCGCTACGATTCTCCGGAGGCCCTGGCCTTCGCCGATGAGCTCATGGGCTTCATGCGGGACCGGGCGGACGCGGAGAGTCGGGAGCTCGGGCGCCTCAAGGGCACTTTCCCAAACATCGCAAGGTCCGTCTTCAAAGGGACCAACCGCCGGAACGCCACGGTCCTGACGATCGCCCCGACCGGGACCATCTCCCGCATCGCCGGCTGTTCCTCGTCCATCGAGCCGGTCTTCGCCTTCGAGTTCACGTCGAAGATCCTGGACGGCGAGCTCAAGGACGTCCATGCGCTCTACAAGGAATGGAAGGACAGGAATCCCGACGCCCCCCTGCCCGCGCACTTCGTCACGGCCCACGACATCAAGCCGGAGGGCCATCTCCGGATGCAGGCCGCCTTCCAGAAGCACGTGGACAATTCCGTCTCCAAGACCATCAACCTGCCCCACGGCGCGACCGAGGACGACATCGAGAAGGCGTTCCTTCTCGCCTACGAGCTCGGGACCAAGGGCATCACGGTCTATCGGGACGGCTGCAAGGCCGAGCAGGTCCTGTACAAGGCCGTCGCCGAGGAGCCCCGGATGCCCAAGGAGCGGCCCGGGTCCCTGCCCTCCATCACCGACAAGATCAAGACGGGCTTCGGGAACCTCTACGTGACCATCACCTTCTACAACGGCAAGCCCTTCGAGGTCTTCACGAGCATCGGAAAGAGCGGCTATTCGACCATGGCCGATGCGGAAGCCCTCGGGCGCCTCATCTCGATGGCCCTCCGGAGCGGCGTCGAGCCGCAGGAGGTCATCTACCAGATCAAGGGCATCGGCGGGGCCGATCCCATCTTCACCGAGGGCGGCCTGGTCCAGTCCATCCCCGACGCCATCGCCAAGATCCTCGAGCGCCACCTCGGCGAGGTCAAGGCGAATCCCAAGGACTTCTTCAAGAACGTCTGCAAGATGTGCGGCGCGACCATGCCCGACGAGAAGTGCCCGACCTGCCCCAACTGCGGCTGGAACAAGTGCTCTTAGCGTCGGGAAGGCATCGGTGACCCGGGCGTATTCCCGAAGGATCGTCTTCTTCAGTCCGGCTTCGTCGGTTCGGGAGCCGCGTAAGCGATATCCCTTGCTCCGAGGTTGATCTTCAATCCCAGCCGGATCGAAAGCCCGTTGAGGCTGATCTCTGTCCTGTGGAGATTGAGCCCTCCCTCTTCCGGAGATATTATGGGGACCATGGAATTGACGTTATGAAGGTAGTTGGTGTCCGCGTCGGTCCCGTAGTGCCAAAGATCGCCTTCCCAGGAATAGCTCGAGGTCCACGAAAAATCCTGCGTCCCCCGGAATTGGTACGTGACCGTGCCGCTTCGGATGAAGCTGGATTCGGCTTTCGCCTTCCAGTCCGCGAAACGGGCACGCCGATATTGGCCCTCCAGGACGAGGTCCAGGTTCTTCGATATCCCGATCTCGATCCCGAGACTTCCGTGAAATCCGCGGGTGCGGGAATCGGCGTTGAACCGGTAATCGCTGTCGATGGTATAAATATATTCCGAATCCTCCCTCCAATCGGCGTAATAATCCGTCGACCGGACCACCTGAGACAACGAATGGCTGCGATAGAACAACTTGCCCCGATAATCGGCCCATCCCCCTTTGGCGAAGATCACCAGCGATCGGCTGACGGGAATGTTCAGATGGATGTTCAGGGAGGTGGCGATGGCGGACAGCTTATATGTATATTGATCGATGGGGTATTGATAGCTGGCGCTCCCGAAGAAGGAGCCGAAATCCTCCCCGGAATAAGAACCGTACCCCAGGTTCCCCACGCTTCGTTTTGCCAGGGACTCCACGCCGAGGCCTATCCCCAGATATCGGCTCAGGTTGAAGATCAGTTCCGCTCGAAGATCCGGCATGGTCTTGAGGGGCTTCCAATCGCCCCCATGCAACGTATAGGTCGGATCCGAGCTCAGCGTGCGGTAAACCCTGACCTTGTCCGCGATCTCTTTATTGATGTCTCCGTCATCCAGTGTCGAGACGCCGCCCGAAAAGGAGAAGCTCAGGAATCCCTTCTTTCTTTTGACCGGGCCGTTCTCCGAGAAGAGGCTGGCGCGGACCAGGGCCAGGACGCACAGGAAGATCACGGTCCTGTTCATCGCCTTGGATATCATGGCCTTCTCCTTTCCCCTTTCCCTGCGGCCGATCTAGCTTCGCCGGGAGCGACGGAAGAAACGACGGAGGTATTCGCGCGTCTCGGTGATGCCGAGGATCCGCGAGATCCCGTAGAACACCATCAATCCGAACAGTCCGCAGACGGCGACGCTCGCCAGGGTCGCGACGAACGAGGGACCGAGCCGGGCGAGGATAAGGCCGTTGGCGAACCAGCCCGCGGCCCCGCCGGCGACGGAGGCCGCAGCGAGGGCCCCGAAATATCGCCCCATCGGGCGCAGGTCCGTCCTGCCGATCTTCTTCGGCAACAGGACGATGAGCACCGCCACGTTGAGGACGGCGGCTATGGCCGTCGAGAGCGGGAACGCCAGGAATCCCATGGTCCACATCAGGCTCAGGTTGAGGACGATGTTGAGTCCGATCGAGGCGAAGCTCGCGTACATGGGCGTTTTCGCGTCCTTGAACGCGTAGAAGACCGACGCGACGTTCCGCAGGGCCGCCATGAAGGGGATGCCCAGCGTGTAGAGGACGAGGGCCGCCGCCGTGGCCGCCGTGTCCTCGGCGGTGAAATGCCCGCGCTGATAAATGACCCGCGTGATGGGGCGGGAGAGGAACGCGATGAGGACCGATGTCGGTACGGTCAGGAAGAGGACCATCTTCAGGGAATCGTCGAGCGTCGCCCGGACCCCGGCGACATCCTTGTCGAGGACGAGCTTCGAGAGCGAGGGCAGGGCCACGGTCCCGACGGCGATGCCGAAGAGCCCGAGCGGAAGGTGCATGATCCGGAAGGCGTAGTTGAGCCAGCTCACACTGCCCTGGGCCAGGGGGGTGACCAGGATGGTGTTGACGAGGACGTTGATGCGCGTCCCGGCGAGACCGATGGCCACGGGAACGAAGAGGGCCATGACGTGGCGGAATCCCGGGTCCTTGAAGTTGAGGAAGGGCGTATAGCGAAACCCTTTCCTGCGGACGAGAGGGACCTGGACCAGGAACTGCATCAGGCCGCCGATGAGCACGCCGACGGCCATGCCGAAGATGGGCTCCTTCCCGCGGGCGACGTACCAGCCGTAGGTCAGCAGGGGGAAAAGGATCGAGAACAGGTTGAAGAGGGCCGGGGCCACGGAGGGCAGGAAGAACGACTTCTCCGTGTTGAGATAGCTCATGGCCCAGGCGCCGAGGCTGACGAACAGGAGGAACGGGAAGAGGACGGCCGTGAGCTGGGCCGTGAGCTCGATCTTCCCGGGGACCTTCCCGAAGCCGAAGGCGATCGCCTTGGCCAGGGCCGGCGCCAGGAGCAGGCCCGCGATCGAGACGAGGCCGGTCACGACGAAGAGGACGCTGAAGATGTTCGAGGCCAGCCGGTTCTCGGCGTCCTTCCCCTTGGCCTTTTCGCCGGTCAGGACCGGGACGAACGCGGCCGACAGGGCGGTCTCGGCGAAAAGGTCGCGGAGAAGATTGGGGATGCGGAAGGCGACGTTGAAGGCGTCGGTGGCCGCGCCGACGCCGAAAAGGTGGGCGAAGACGGACTCCCGCACGAGTCCCATGACCCGGCTCACGGCCGTGCCGACGGTGAAGGACCGGACCCCTTTGGAGATGTCTTCCACGATCTTTTGATTATATCAAAGGGCCCGGCTCGATTGACACATTTTTCCGCCATCTGATATATAGAGAAGTGGGTGGCTCTCCCCGGGAACGAATCGCAAAGGGCTCCGGTTATTGACCCGTGCAGGGTGGTTTCCGTCGATATTCCGGTCCCCGAAGGACCGGTTTTGAGCGGCCTCGGGCGCGTCCCGGGAAGGCCCGGAGAGATCCTGGGAGATTCGGATCCAAGGGCGGATGAAGCCGCCGGGAGGACGAGATGGAAAACGGCAAGAAGGATGTCCGGAACGGCGGTTCACGAAAATGGGGGATATTGCCCCTCGGCCTCGGCGGTTTCGCCGCCCTCGCCGGCGCCCTCCTCCTGGCCGGAACGGTCCTGCCCCGTTTCGGAACCGCTCCATCGCCGAAAGGCCCCGGCACCGTCGTCGGTTCCCCTGATCCGGCGAAACAGGATATGAGCCGCAAGCTTCTCGACCGGCTCATCGACGAACAGAAGTTCGAGGAGGCCGCGAAAGAGGCCGCCCGCATCCGCGGCGAGGCCCGGCGCGCCGGGGACGAAAAGCTCTGGGCCTGGGCCCTCATCCGGGAGGCCCAGCTCCGAACGGCCCTGCACGGTTATGAGACCTCGGTCCGGTTCCTCAAGGACGAGCCTTGGCCCGATTCTCCCGTTCCCCGGGCCATGCTGGACCTGTTCTATGCCGGTTCCCTCGTGACCTATCGCGCCGCCTATTCCTGGGAGATCGGCCGTCGCGAGCGCGTCGAATCCGCGGGCCCCGTCGACCTCAAGGCCTGGACCGCGGACCTCATCAACGCCGAGGCCTGGACGGCGCTCATCCGCGTCTGGAAGAACAGGGACCGCCTGGCCGGGCTCAAGGCCTCCGAATTCCCCGAAATCTGGGACCCGGGCGACTATCCCGCCGGGATCCGGGATACCCTGCGGGACTCCGTCGTCTATCTCATGGCCCGGTTCCTCGCCGATACGAGCTCGTGGACGCCACGCCAATCGAACGAGACCTGGCTCCTGGACCTGGAGCGCCTGCTTTCCCCCGAGCCGTCCGCGCCGACAAGACAGCCGCCGGTCCTCGAATCCGCCGACGCCCACCCGCTCGAGAAGCTCCGGGCCCTGCTCGCGGAGCACGCGGGCTGGTGTCGCCGCTCGGCAGACCGCCCGGAGGGCGCCTTCGAAGCGCGCTTCGAGCTTTTCTCGACCCTCCACGCGTCGTTCTCCAAAGAAGAGGACCGGGCCCTCATCCGGGCCCGCCTTGCCGAAACACTCGCCTCCTCCCGCAAGTATCCCTGGTGGGCTTCCGGCCAGGCGCTTCTCGCCGAGTTCACCCGGGCTGAGGCCGCGCCCGACGCCCTGGTCCGGGCGCGCAAGCTCGCTCTCGAAGGCGCGGACGCCTTCCCCGACTCGCCCGGCGGGCGCCGGTGCCTCCACGTCGCCCGGAGCATCGAGGCTCCGGAATTCTCCGTCGAGATGATGGCCGCGGACGCGCCCGGGCGCCGCTCCGTCCGCTTCACGCACCGCAACATGGCGGCCGTCCACCTCCGGGCCTACCCCGTCGATCTCGCCGAGCTCATCCGGACGTCGAAGGACTACAACCTCTTTCCGCAGTGGGACGAAGCGCGGCGAGATCCTCGAAAAAGCCCGCCCGGCCGCATCGTGGAAGCTCGACCTGCCCGCCACGCCGGATTTCCGCGACCACAGGACCTATGTCGACCTGCCGTCCGGGCTCGCTCCGGGGCTCTATCTCGTGGCCGCCTCGGCCCGCGGCGACTTCGCCCGGAACGCGAACACCATCCGGGCGCTCAACGTCGTCGTCGGCGACCTGGTCATGCTCCGCCGCGCCTCCGGCGAAGGAGGCATGGATGCGGTCGTCCTCTCCGGGAGGACCGGCCGGCCCGTGACGGGCGCCTCGGTCGACCTCTACGCTTTCGACTGGCAGAAGGGGCATACCCGGATGGAGACCCGGGTCACGGACGCGGAAGGGCGCGCCCACTTCGCGTCGCGGCCGGAGCGCCAGGGCCCTTTCTTCCTCCTCGCCGCCAAGGGCAAAGACCTGGCCATCGATCCGGATTATATGTACCTCTACGCCGGGTCGAAGCCGGCCGAGACGAGCAGCGCGCTCATCTACACCGACCGGAGCATCTACCGGCCCGGTCAGAAGCTTTATTGGAAGGTCCTGGCCTATCGGGGCCGCGGGGACCTCGGCAAGCTCCGGCCGGCGGCCAACGCCGGCGCGTCGATCTGGTTGGAGGACATCAACGGCCAGCGGGTCGCCGAAGCGACCTGCGCCTTGAACGGCTTCGGCACGGCGAGCGGCGAATTCATCATCCCGGCCGCCGGGCGGCCCCTCGGGCGCCTGGCGCCTCCGGACATCGCCGGAGGGCTATGCCCAGGTCCGGGTCGAGGAGTATAAGCGGCCGACGTTCGAAGCTGACCATCAAGGACCCGGAAAAGCCCCTGCGCCTGAACCGCCCGGCCGCTCTGAAGGGCGAGGCCCGCTATTACTTCGGGCTTCCCGTCGCTTCGGGCTCGGCCGTATGGCAGGTCAAGCGCGAGCGGGTCTATCCCCGGTGGTGGTGGTGGGAAGCTCCGCAAGGCGGAGGCGTCCAGGTCGTGGCCGGCGGCAGGGTCCCGCTCCGCGAGGACGGGACCATCGAAGTGACGTTCACGCCGCGGGTGGACGAGCGCGGAGGCGGGGCCGGTTCGGGCCTGACCTACCGTTACACGCTCTCCATCGACGTCACCGACGAGGGCGGAGAGACCCGGACGGCGACGCGCGCGTTCCGGCTCGGCTTCGTCAGCGTGGAGGCGGCCGTTACCGCCGAGAACGGCTTCGGCCGGCCCGGCGCCGAAAGCGCCTTCACGATCACGCGCGCCGATCTCAACGGGACGCCCAAGGCCGGGAAAGGGAACCTGGCGCGTCGTCCGTCTCCTTCAGCCCGAGGCGACGCTCCTTCCGGCCGACCAGCCCCTCCCCGAGCCGATTCAAGAAGGGCGCGAAGCGTTCCGGACGCCGGGCGACCGCTCTGCGGCCGCGCTGGGAATCGCCCCTCGCCCCGGAAAATATCCTCCGCCTCTGGAGGGAAGGCTCCGAGGCCGCCCGCGGGGCGGCGGAGCACGGCGCGGACGGGCGGGCCGCCGTGTCCGTTCAGGCTCTCGAAGCCGGGGCCTATCGTCTCATCTACGAGACCAAGGACGATTTCGGCGCCGTTTGCCGCGACAGCCTCGATTTTCTCGTTTCGGGCCAAAAGGCTTCCGCGCGCCTGCCGCTGCTCGTCTTCGCGGAAGCCGCCACGGTCCCCGTCGGAGGGACCGCGCGCCTGCTCATCCACAGCGGCTTCGCCGGCCAGCCCATGCTCTTCGAAACGTTCAAGGGCGGCGAGCCTTGGGAGCGCCGCTGGCTCGAAGCCGGGAAGGACGGGGGCCTGCTGGAGATCCCTGTCACCGAGGACCTGCGGGGAGGGTTCGGCGCGCGCGTCACTTTGCTCAGGGACCATCAGCTCATCAGTGAAGACGCCAATATTTTCGTGCCTTGGGACAATAAGGAATTGGCGCTGTCGTTCTCTTCGTTCCGCGACAAGCTTGTTCCCGGCGGCCGGGAGACGTGGAAGGTCACGGTCAGGACGCCGGATGGCAAGCCCGCCGTCCAGGGCGCCGCCGAGCTCCTGGCCTATATGTACGACAGGAGCCTCGATCTCTTCGCCGCGCATATCCCGCCCCGCGTGACGGGCCTTTATCCTAACCGGGCGAGGGACGGCCGGGTGGAACCCGACGCTCGGCCTGGCGCCCCAGGCATTCTCCGAGGATACGGGATGGGCCGTCGTTCCCTCCTACCCGGTATTCCAGCCCGACCAGCTCGTGAGCCTCGGCGGATACGGCATCGGAGGCCCGGGCGCGCGGGGGCGCGTCGTCGGCGGCGTCATGAGGGAAGACCGGCTGGCCATGCCTGCGGTGGCGCAAAAGAGCATGCTCGCCAAGGGAGGCAGGGAGGAGCTCCAAGGATTCGATGCGGAAAAGAAAAAGGACGTGCCCGCCGAAGCCGCTCAGGCTCCGGAAGCGGCCGTGCCCCTGCGATCGAATTTCTCCGAGACCGCCTTCTGGCAGCCGCACCTCCTCACTGGGGCCGACGGGTCGGCGGCGATCGAATTCTCCGTTCCCGATTCGGTGACGGGATGGCGCGTCTTCGTCCACGGCGTGACCAAGGACCTCGCCGGGGGCGTACTCGAAAAGGAAGCGCGCACCGTCAAGGACCTCATGGTCAGGCCCTATCTGCCGCGCTTCTTCCGTGAGGGCGACAGGGCCGAGCTCCGGGTCGTCGTCAACAACGCGGGAGAGGCCGATCTCTCCGGCGCCGTGTCCCTGGAGATCAGCGATCCGGCCACGGGCGAGAACCTGGCGTCGGCGTTCGGGCTGCCGGCGAGCGTTCCCCCGCGGCCGTTCACGGTGAAGCCGGGAGGCGGAGCGACGGTCGTATTCCCTCTGTCCGCGCCGGCGCGGGTCGGCACCGTGGCCTTCAAGGTCACGGCGCAGGCCGGGGCCTTCTCCGACGGCGAGCTGCGGCCGCTCCCGGTCCTCCCGGGGCGGATGCATCTCGTCCAATCCCGATTCGTGACTCTCAAGCAGGGCATCCCCCGCGAGCTGACGTTCCCCGACCTGGCGAAAGCCGACGATCCGACGCGGATCAATGAACAGCTCGTCGTCACTGTGGACGCCCAGCTTTTCTACGGCCTCCTCGAGGCCCTTCCCTACCTCGTCAACTATCCCTACGAGTGCACGGAACAAACGCTCAACCGCTTCATGTCCACGGGCATCCTGACGAGCCTCTATGACAAGTATCCCTCGGTCGCACGCATGGCCCAGGCCCTGAGCAAGCGCGAAACGCTCTATGAGACGTTCGACGCGGCCGACCCCAACCGGAAGATGGGCCTCGAAGAGACGCCGTGGCTCGTGACGGCGCAGGGGGGCAAGGACGCGGGGTACGGAATGGAAAAGGTGCTCGATCCGCGGGTCGCCGCGGCCCAGCGGGAGGCTTCGCTCGCCAAGCTCCTCAAGGCCCAGACATCGCTCGGCGCCTTCCCCTGGTGGCCGGGAGGGCCGCCGTCGCCGTACATGACCCTCTATATCGTCCACGGGTTCTCGAAGGCCCTCGAGTTCGGCGTCGTCGTGCCCAAGGACCCGGTGGTCCGGGCGTTCGACTATCTTCACCGCCACTACATCGACGAGATCGTGAAGGAGCTCCTGGCCCACGACACGGGCTGGGAGTTCGTCACGTTCCTGAACTATACGCTCTCCAATTTCCCCGACGCGTCATGGACGGGCGGGCGTCTTCACGGACAAGGAACGGACGGAGATGCTCGACTTCTCGTTCCGGCACTGGAAGGAGCACTCGCCTTACCTCAAGGGGTTCCTGGCCCTGACGCTGAAGAGGTCGGCGAGGCCGAAGGACGCGGCGCTCGTCTGGGACAGCGTCATGGACAGCGCCAAAACGACGGTGGACGAAGGCACGTCGTGGGCGCCGGAGGACCGCGGCTGGCTTTGGTACAACGACACCATCGAGACCCACGCCTTCGCCCTGCGGACGCTCAAAGAGCTCAAGCCCGCCGATGCTCGGTCCGAGGGGCTCGTCCAATGGCTCTTCCTCAACAAGAAGCTCAACCACTGGAAGTCCACCCGGGCCACGTCCGAGGTCATCTATTCGGTGGCCTGGTTCCTGAAGACGACCGGGGCGCTGGGCGTCCGGGAATCCGTCATCGTCGACGCCTGCCGGACGAAAACGACGTTCACGTTCGAGCCGGACAGCTACACGGGAAAGAAGAACCAGATCATCATCCCGGGAGACAAGCTGTCGCCCGAGTGCGCGACGGTCCGGGTGGCGAAGGAAGGCAAGGGCATGGCCTTCGCCAGCGCGACATGGCATTTCAGCACGGACCGGATGCCGGACAAGGGAGAAGGCGACCTGTTCGCCGTGGAGCGGACATACTACCGCCGCCTGAAGAAGGGCGACGAGGTCGTCCTGAGAGCCGCTGGCCGACGGGGAAGGCCTCGCCGTGGGCGACGAGCTCGAGGTTCAGCTCTCGATCCGGGCGCGCCACCCGGCGGAGTACGTCCACCTCCGCGACCCGCGGCCTTCGGGTTGCGAGCCCGTGACCCTGACTTCAGGATACAAGTGGGACCTCGGGCTGGTCCGTTACGAGGAGATCCGGGACAGCGGCACGAATTTCTTCATGGAATGGCTGCCCCAGGGCGAATACACGCTCAAGCACCGCCTGCGGTGCGCGATGGCGGGGACCTTCAAGGCCGCGCCGGCGACCCTGCAGTCGATGTATGCTCCCGAGTTCGCGGCCTATTCGGCCGGACGGCTTATAGAAGTGCGGCAGTAGCCGCGGGCTTCAGCCCGCGTCCCGTAATCCCGGCAGAAGCCCGGTCTCGATCCAGGCCCGGATCTCGTCGCGGCCCCGGCGGAAGCAGGCCAGAACCTCCTCCTCCGTCCCGGTGCAGGCCGCCGGGTCGTCGAAAGCGTGATGGATGGTATCCCTGGCCCCGGGGAAGAACGGGCAGTCCGTCTGGCGTCGTTGTCGCAGACGGTCACGACGAGGTCGAACTTCCGGTCCATGAACTCGTCGATGCTCTTCGAGCGGTGACCGGAGATATCGATGCCGATCTCGGCCATGGCCTTGATCGCGGCCGGATGGACCCGCGTGGCCTCGCGTACCTCCGCTCACGGCCTCGAACCGGTCCGCGATAAAGGGCGTTGACCAGCCCTTCGGCCATCTGGGACCGGGCGGAATTGTGGACGCAGATGAACAGGACCGTCATGGGCATTGGATGACTCCCTGGGCCCACAGACAGCCGCCGCAGGCCGGGAACGAACTGCCGAAGCAGTCTTCCCGATTGGCCTCGAGGTGGTTGCAGCCGCCGCAGGCATGACACGGTGAAAAATCGAAGGCGTCGACCTTCTCCCGGAACTCCCGATAATCCTTCGAGGTCCAAATGTCGAAGAGATCGCCGCTGCAGACGTCCCCGAGGACGTAAGCTTCTATCTTCCGCTCGTTGCCGTTGAGATACGTCGTGTGGTCATGGAGCAGGCCCATGCAGGGGCTGACCTTGCCGTCCCAGCGGACGAACGCACAGCGCTCCCGGATGAACCGGCAGGACTTGATCTCCGTTCGGACGGGATTCCCCATCAGGGTCAGGTTGTCGTAGCCCCGGAGGAGCTCGAATATGGCGTCCTTCGTCAGGTTGTTGATGTCGAGCCGGGGCAGGCTGATCTCGGCCTTTCCGGGGACCGACGAGAAGGTCTCGAGGGAAAGGGCCAGGCCGCAGACCATTTCCCGTTCCATATCGGCGCTGTACGGGAGGACGTTGCTCACCGAGACGCGGCTCGCGCCGACGGCCTCGATGAGCCGGTCGATCCGCCGCAGGTCCTCGATGTTCCTCTTCATGACGACGAAGGCGATGCCGACCTCGATCCGGTGCGCGCCTTTCCCGTTCATCTCCCGGAGCCGCCTCAGGCTCGCGACGACGCGTCCGTAATCCGCGCCCTCCCGGATGCCCTCGAAGCACGCCTCCGAGGCCCCGTCGAACGAGACCCAGAGCGTGTCGAGGCCGCTCTTAACGAGCCCGGCGAGCATCGCGTCGTCGAGCCGCGTCCCGTTGGTGACCATTTCGGCCCGGAGGCCGAGCCCTTTCACCGCCGCGATCATGGTCAGGATGTCCGGGTGGACGGTCGGCTCACCGAAGCCGCCGAACATGACGGATTCGACGTGCGGGAATCGCTTCAACTGGGTCATGAGCCGGTGGAAGACGGCTGAGATCCATGTCCCCGAGCGGCTCGTCCCAGGTGTTCCGGATACAGGTCGCGCAGGCCAGGTTGCATCGCGTGACGTCGGCTCGACGTAGACGCGGGACAGGCTGTGGATGTTGGGCCGGAGCTCGACTCCTGCCGTCGACGAGGATGCTCCAGCTCCGCGCCGGGCTCGAGGCCGAGCTTCCGGGCGACGTCCGGAGGGACCTCCAGGCAGGCTCCCTTTCCCGCCTTGATGCGGAAGCTCTTCTTGCGCGACTCGACGGGGCCTCTGTCGGGAGAGCCCGCCTCGATCTCTCCCTTCTCCCCGTAGTTCCGGCCGCCTTCACCCATGATAGCCGCCTCTCCGCAGCTGAGCCTCGCATTAGGCTCTAGGCTTCGCTTTCCGTGCGACTGGGGCCGCGAAATATCTCTTCTTGAAATACAGCGCCACGTTGACCAGCCCGATCATCACCGGCACTTCGATCAGCGGCCCGATGACCGCGGCGAACGCCTCGCCCGAATCGATGCCGAAGACGGCCACGGCCACGGCGATGGCCAGCTCGAAGTTGTTGCTCGCCGCCGTGAAGGACAGCGTCGCCGCCTTGGGATAGTCCGCCCCCACCTTCCGGCTCATGAAGAACGAGACGAGGAACATGACGACGAAATAGATGAGCAGCGGGACGGCGATGCGGAGGACGTCGAGCGGGATCTTGACGATGAACTCGCCCTTGAGCGAGAACATGACGACGATCGTGAAGAGGAGCGCGATGAGCGTGATGGGGCTGATCCTCGGGATGAACTTCGTCTCGTACCAGGTCTTTCCTTTGAGCTTGAGCATCGTGAAACGGGTGACGACCCCGGCGATGAACGGGATGCCCAGGTAGATGAAGACGCTCTTGGCGATCTGGCCGATCGTGATGTTCACGGCCGTCCCCTTGAGGCCGATCCAGGTCGGGAGCACGGTGATGAAGACATAGGCATAGACCGAAAAGAACAGCACCTGGAAGATGGAATTGAAGGCCACGAGGCCGGCGGCATATTCGGTGTCCCCCTTGGCCAGGTCGTTCCAGACGATGACCATGGCGATGCAGCGCGCCAGGCCGATGAGGATCAGGCCGTACATGTAATGCGGGTACCCGCGCAGGAAGATGACCGCAAGGGCGAACATGAGGAGCGGCCCGATGATCCAGTTCTGGACGAGGGACAGGACGAGGACTTTGACGTTCTTGAAGACGTCGCCGAGTTCCTCGTATTTCACCTTGGCCAGGGGCGGATACATCATCAGGATGAGCCCGATGGCGATGGGGATGTTCGTCGTCCCGGACCGGAACTTGTTGATGAATCCGACGACGCCGGGAACGAGGTAGCCAAGCCCCACGCCCAGAGCCATGGCCAGGAATATCCAGAGCGTCAGGTATCGATCGAGGAACCTGAGTCGTGCGTTGCCAGGTGTCATGAAGGCTCTCCTTTCCAAATCATCCGTTCTATCTCCCGAACAGGAAGTACGCCCCGACGCCGATGATGAGGACGCCGGCCGCCTTCTGGAAAACGGCGTGGGCCTTGCGCAGGCCTTTCGATTCGAGCAGGCCCTTCGCCGCCCCGATCGAGGTTCCGGCGACCAGAACCAGGGCCGAATGGCCGAGAGCATAGACGAAGAGCAGGAAAGCGCCATAAAGGACGTTCCCCTTCTCGGCCACAAAGGCCAGGAGCACCGCCAGGATGGGTACGGCGCACGGCGTCGAGACGACACCGAACAGAAGCCCGAGAAGGAAAGCCCCGAAGTGGCCCCGTTTGCCGACCTTGAGCCTGGCCGCGACGGGGAAATTCCATTTGAAGAGCCCGAGCAATTGGAGCCCCATGACCAGACAGACGGCGGCCACGAGGTATTTCCAGAACCCGCCGACGTCACCGAACATCCGGCCCAACAATCCGGAGACGAGCCCCAGAGCGGTGAACGTCAGTGCCAGGCCGAGGACGAAGGACAGGGAAAAGGCGAGCGATCGCCTCAACGTCGTGGTTTCCCTGTTGCCGGCGACCACGCCCATCAGGAGCGGGATCATGGCCAGGACGCAGGGATTGAGGGCGGTGGTGACGCCGCCGAGGAACACGGCGGCGGGTGCCAGCCAGGGATTGTGTTGAAGGAGCTGGGAGATGTCGCCGAACAGGCCCGTCATGTTCCCTTCCCTTACTTCTTGGCGCCCTGCTTGATCAGGACCGCGATGAGTTCCTCCTTGGCGAAGAAGCCGACGTGGCGATCGACCTCCTTCCCGGTCGAATCCAGGAAGACCTGCGTCGGGATGAGCTGGATGCCATAATTCCGGCCCGGTTCGGGGTCCTTCCAGACATCGTAGAAGACGACCTGGACGTCCTCGGCGAATTCCGCCGCGACCTCCTTCATGATGGGCTGCATCTTCCGACAGGGGATGCACCGGTCCGCCCCGATCTCGATGAACGTGACCTTATAGGCGGCAAAGTCCACGTCCAGCCTGTTCGTGACCAGGACCTGGCCTTTCTCGGCCTTTAAGGGGGCGAGGACGCCGGCCGGGCGGACCTCCCCGCTGGCGTTCGCTAAGATCCCGGACAGGAGGATCCCCACGAGACCTGCGATCGCGCGCCTCATCCTTTGGCTTCCAGGATCCAGGCCTTGATCTCTTCCGGCCGGGGGATACGGCCCGAGGACTTGACCTTGCCGTCGATGACGAGTCCCGGGGTCGAAAGGATCCCGTACTCCATGATCTTCTTGATGTCCGATGATCTTTTCGACGTCCGCGGCCATGCCGAGCTCGGTCAGGGCGTTCTTCGCCCGCCGCTCAAGCTCCCCGCATCGAGGGCACCCGGGTCCCAAGATCTTGATATCCATTCGTTCCTCCTGGTTCAATTCATCCTGACGGGCCGGGCTTGACCCGCGGAAAGCGGTCTGTTCCTCTTCATCGCGTCCCGACCCGATGACGTCAATCCGCCGCTTGAGCGGTTCCCGCCTCGCGTTTCTTCCGGACGTTCTCCCGGAGGCATATCTCGAGACGGTCGACGTCCCGGAGGATGGCCTCCGATCTCGGCCAGGCCGGGGCCTGCGATCCGCCTGCAGGAACGGCTCGAGGTCCTCCCGGACGCGTTGGGGAACGGTGTAAATGATCCACCTTCCCTCCCTCTTGTCCTCCACCAGGTTCGAGTCCCTGAGGAGCCTGAGCTGGTGGGAGACGCGGGATTGCGACATCTCCAGGACGTAGGTGAGCTCGCAGACGCAAAGGTCTCTGTCCAGGAGAAGCAGGAAGATCCTCAAGCGCGTGGGGTCGGAAAGGGCCTTGAAAGCCTTGATGATCTCTTTCATTTCATACTCTCAAATGAATATATTTTCATATATACCGTACTTTGTCAAGGAGGGAACAGGGCGATTTCCTGAAAATCCTGCCGTTTTCAACTTAATTTGACCTATTGCCTTTATATATGCTAATATGTTCATGTATTCTTGTCAGGAGGAAGAACCAATGGAAAATTGCTCCATGCCGACGAAACCGACAAGATCCCGCGGGCCGGAAATGGTGGCTATTGTTGTCGGTGCCGGCATGGGTCGTCCTCTACCTCAATTTGAGCAGGATCGCTGACCTCGCTGTCTTTGGCCTCTTGAAGATGTCCTCCGCGTCGCGCCTCGCCGGGGCCCTGCGCTTCTTTCTTTTCGAGGTCCCCAAGGTCCTCATGCTCCTCGTGCTCATCGTCTTCGCGGTCGGCATCATCCGAACGTATTTCTCGCCCGAAAGAACCCGCCGGCTTCTGGAGGGCAAATCTCGTTTCGTCGGTAACGTCATGGCCGCATCCCTCGGGATCGTGACGCCGTTCTGCTCATGCTCGGCCATTCCCCTCTTCCTCGGCTTCGTCGAAGCCGGCATTCCCCTCGGCGTGACGTTCTCGTTCCTGATCGCAGCGCCCATGATCAACGAGGTCGCCGTGGTCCTCCTCTTCGGCCTGTTCGGTTGGAAAACGGCCCTCCTCTATGTCTCCACCGGACTTGTCATCGCCATAACGGCGGGCTGGATCATCGGCCGTTTGAAGCTCGAGCGCTTCGTCGAGCCCTGGGTCTACGAGATCAAGGCCGGGGCCACGGCCGCCGAAGACGGCAGGACGGCGTTCCGGGAACGGATCGCGGCCGGGATCGCCGCCGTCAGGGACATCGTCGGCCGCGTCTGGCCGTTCATCGTCGGCGGGATCGCCGTCGGGGCCGCCGTCCACGGCTACGTGCCCGAGAACTTCATGGCCTCGATCATGGGCAAATCGGCCTGGTGGTCCGTCCCGCTCTCCGTCCTGATCGGCATCCCCCTCTATTCCAATGCCGCCGGCATCATCCCCATCGTCCAGGCCCTGCTGGAAAAAGGCGCCTCGCTCGGGACCGCGCTGGCGTTCATGATGTCGGTCATCGGCCTTTCGCTTCCGGAGACGATCATCCTGAAAAAGGTCCTGAAGCTCCCTCTGATCCTCATCTTCGTCGGCGTCGTGGGGACGGGCATCATGATCGTGGGGTTCTTGTTCAACCTTGTTTTTTAGGCCCGGACTTCTCCGAATACCAAAGACGCGCGGCACGGGCCCGCTTTTCCGGTCGCCGCAGGGAAGAACGGGGATTCATGGACGCCCTCCCGCGGCGAGGGAAGCCCCGGCATCCCTGTCCGTTCGTGTTCAGGTCCGGGTTTTGGCGGGCTCGGGCCCGTAGACCTTGTAGGCCAGGGCCGACACGCCGGAGATGAAGGTCTTGGCCGTCCGTACGCCACGCGTCGTCCTGGTGAAGACGCTGATGAGAAAGTCGCCGCGTTCGGTGAAGACGATCCCGGCGTCGTGGCAGACCTCCCGCTCGAGGCCGGTCTTGTGGGCCACGACGACGTTCTTCGGGAGAAGCCTCGGGATCCGGTCGTTAACCTTCTGGGACTTGAGGTAATCCAGGCACATCCCCGAGACCTCGGCGGAGAAGCAGTCCCGCCTGTACATCCTCTCGAGGATATCCGCCATCTCGCGGGCGGTCGTGTAGTTCTCGACGCCCTTGCCCCGGGAGCCGAAGTCCATCATCTTGCGGGCGAGGCTGGTCGTCTCGAGGCCCATCTCCCGGAACACGCCGTTGAGATAGTCGAAGCCCAGGCGGTCGATGAGCATGTTGGTCGCGGTATTGTCGCTGTGGGCCACCATGAGCTCGACGAGCTGGTCGACCGTAAAGACCGACCCGGACCGCTTCCTCCGCAGGAGCCCCGAGCCCAAGGTCTTGTCCGAGCGCTTCAGCGTCATGCGGTCTTCGAGAGACAGCCGCCCCTCCGTCTGCGCTTCCAGGCAGGCCGCCATGATCGGGACCTTGACCATGCTGGCCGCGGCAAAGGCCTTGTCGGGGTCGATCTGGAGCGTCCAGCCCGTCCCGAGGTCCCGGATGACCAGCCCGACCTCCCCCCGGAAGGCGGCGACCTTCTTGCGGACGGCCGTTTCCATGGCCGCCCATTTCATCTGGGTTTCACCGAGGTCGGGGGGCTTGAGGCCGGCGGAGACGCTCCCGGAAGCCGAGAGGACGAGAGGGACCGCCCCGAGCCGGGACGCGAGTCCCAAAACGAGCAGGGCCAGGGCAAACTTGGTTCGCATGATCAAGATCGGGTCACAAGTCTCTTTTTATAGCCGCAAACGGCGTTCCTGTCAACCGGCCATTCCGGTATAATGGGGCCAAAAGGAGGGAATCATGCTCGTTCGCAAGTCCAAGGCCGTATGGCAGGGGAACCTCCCGGAAGGCAAAGGCCGCATGTCCGTGGGGAGCTCGGGGCTCGAATTCGCTTATTCATTCGGGACCAGGTTCGCCGATGAGCCCGGATCCAACCCCGAAGAGCTCATCGCCGCCGCTCACGCCGGGTGTTTTTCCATGGCCTTTTCCCATGCCCTCGCCCAGGCGGGATACACGCCGCGGAGCGTCGCGACGGAGGCACGGGTTTCCATGGACAAGACCGCGGAAGGATTCACGATCACCCGTTCGGACCTCGTCACCGAGGCCGACGTCCCGGGCATCGATGCCGCGCTGTTCGCCCGGCTGGCCGATGAGTCCAAGAAGGGCTGTCCCGTCTCACGGGCACTGAAGGCGATCGAGATCTCCCTTCAAGCCACCTTGAAACAGTAGGGCGCCGGTTCTTCAGGGACGCCGGCGGCGGAGGCTGGCCAGGGCGAACCCCAGGGCGAAGCCGGCGAGGAGGGTCAACGGCAGGAGGATCATCTGGGAGAGGCTTATCTTCCAGAAATAGATGCGGTAGACGACCTCCCCCGGATTCTGGAGGAAGACGATCGCGATGAGCACGAGCAGGACGCCTATCAGGATGAGTTTCGTTTTCATGGCTTCTTCCTCCCCTTCACAATATCCCCCCGGCGCGGCCGGGAGGTAAACCCCATGGTTCCCCGGCCTTCAGGCCGGGGCCTGTCCGGGGTTAACCCTGAGCCTGGCTTTCCGTCCACACGTGGAGAGCCGTAGCCCGGCACAGGCGAACGGGTAGACCCCATGGTTCCCCGGCCTTCAGGCCGAGGCCTGTCCGGGGTTAACCCTGAGCCTGGCTTCCCGTCCGCACGTGGAGAGCCGTAGCCCGATACAGGCGAATGGGACAAGCCCGGTCCAGCCTCCCTGCCGGGCATGAGCAGGCGCTTCTGCTCTTTCTTCTCGGCATAGGACCGCGGCACGAAAACGGCTTCGCCCGTCGCGGGATCCCTGCCGGTATGGTACATGGCGGTCGAGCGGGTCATGGGCGTCGGCGTGAAGATCTGGACGCCTTCGACGGGCTTCTCCCCCTCCCGCTCCAATCGGCGGATGGCCGCCGCGAGGGCCCGGGCATCGGCATCGGTCGTCCCGGGGTGGGCGACCATGAAGTAATACTTCAGATGCTGTTTTCGCCCGGGGTTGAGTTTCAGGAACAGCCGGCGGAACTCCTCGAGGGACCGCCCGCCCTTGTTCATGAGCCGAAGGACGCGGGGCGCGACGTGCTCGGGCGCGATCTTGAGGAGGCCGGATACGTGATGATCGGAGAGCTCGCGGACGTACGCCTCGCTTTCCAGGGCCAGGTCGTGCCGGATGCCGCTCCGGACGAAGACCTTTTTGATCCCCGGGACGGCCCTGGCCTTTTTCATCAGCGCGATGAGCCGCCGGTGGGTCCGGTCGAGGCGGGGACACTTCAGGCATTCCCTTCCGCGGCAGGCCGAACGGCAGTCCATCCCGTACATATTCGCCGTCGGCCCCCCGAGGTCGTCGATGTAGCCTTTGAAGTCCGGGTGCTTCGTGAGCCGCCGGATCTCGTCGAGGATCGACGCCTCGCTCCGGGAGACGATCCGGTCGCCCTGATGGAGCGAGAGGGCGCAGAAGGAGCACCGCCCGAAACACCCCCTGTGGGTGACGACCGAGAATTGCGCCATCGCGAACTCCGGGAAGTCCGCGGGGACCACCCGGGAGAACGGCAGTCCGTAGATCCTGTCGAGGTCGGCAGGCGCGTATTCCGGGGCGGCATACTGGAGGACGAAACGCTCCGCGTGCGGCTGGGCGAGGGCGATCCGGTTGGTGAAGGCGTTCTGGGCCTCGTTGAACCGTTCCGGGTCCGCGCGCACGGCCTCGAAGGAAGGCACTCCGGAGAACCCCGGCGGGAGCTCGGGCCGGACGACACAGGTCCCCGGGATCCCGGCCAGGTCCTCGCCCCGGTCGATCCGCCCGGCGATCTCGACGGCCTGGAGCTCGCCCGGCCCAAAGACAAGGATGTCGGCTCGGGAATCGAGGAGGATGGACCGCCGGACGGCGTCATCCCAATAATCGTAGTGGGCGAAGCGGCGAAGAGACGCCTCGATGCCTCCGATGACGAGGGGCGAGCCCGGAAAGAGCCGCCGAAGGATGTTGCAATAGACGAGGACGGCCCGGTCCGGCATGGCCGACGCGTAGGGGGCGTGCTCATCTTTTTCCCGGCGCCGCTTGAGCGGTGTGTAGTTGACGAGCATGCTGTCGATGGAGCCGGAGGTGACGCCGAAGAACAGGCGCGGCGCCCCGAGCTCGAGGAAATCACGGTCGCTTTTCCAGTCCGGGCGGTCGATGACGCCGACCTTATGCCCCGCGGCGTCCAGCACCCGGGCGATGACCCCGGCCGGGGACATCGGGTGGTCCACGTAGGGCTCGCCGCTGACCAGGATGATGTCGAAACCCGTGCCCTTCCGCGCGATCATGCCTCGACTATCTTATCATGGATCGTCGACGACGCGGATTCCCCCCAAAATCCCCCCTCGCCCCCCTTTTCCAAAGGGGGGGACTCTGCGCGGAGCCGATCCCGTACTTATATCGATCCCGTACTTATATCGATCCCGTGCCTGTCTTGAGATCCCGTAGACAGGAGATAAAAAAAAGGGGCGTGGCAAGCCACGCCCCCTCCGATCAAGTGCCGTTAATCCCGGATCTTCATGCGCTCCAATATCCTCGCCCGGGTCTCCTCCAAGGGCTAAGCGCCCTTGCCCATCACGGTCACCACGGTTGTGGCCGCCAGAACGGCGGCGGAGCTGTTTTGGTTCTTCTTGAGATCGATGGAACCGCTGAAGGTCGAAAGCCGGACCTCGGCCCCGCCCCCGTTGATGGTCCCGTGAACCTCGCGCGGCGAGATCTTCCCGGACACCTCGATCTTGAAATCGGAGTCGACGACGCCGCTGAAGGTCTCGGCGTCGAAGGAGAAGGCCGCGGCCGCCGGCAGGGACATGCGGACATCCCCCGAGTGGGATTTGAGGCTGTAACGTCCCTTGGCCTCGAGCCCGCCCTGGTAATCGACGTTGCCGCTCACCGTCTTGGCATTGATCCCCGAGGCGCCCGAGACCTCGCGCATCTCGATCCCGCCGCTGACGGATTCGGCTTCGATCGAGCCCTTGATCCCGGCGGCCTCGACGTTCCCGGAGACGGTCTTCAGGTAGACGTTCCCGGTGACGCCTTCGACCGTGATGTCGCCGCTCACCGTGTTCAGGTCGGCGCCCGAGGCGGCCTTTCGGAGAACGATCGAGCCGCTGACGACCCGGGTCTTGACCGCCCCTCCGAGAGCCTCGAGTTCCACGTCACCGCTCACGGATTTCACCTCGACGGCGGCCCCGGAGGGGATCCACAGCTTGTAATCGACGGATACGTTGATCGAATCCCCTCCCCAGAACTTCTTCATTTGAGGGTATTTCGTATCGATGCGGAGGACGCCGGCCTCGCGCGTGATCTCGATGGTCACCAGGCCGCAATTCTCCCTGGCCTTCGCTTCCGAGGAGGATTCGGAGACCTTGAGGGCCTCGATCCGGACCTCGGCCTTGTCCCAGGTCTTGACGGCGACGTCTCCCGAAACGTTGCCCAGGAAGACCTTGCCGTCCCGCGCCAGGGCCTCCGTCTTCTCGAACTTCTCCTCGTACCTGTCCTTGGCCAGGGCCGTCAAGGAAAGGGCGCCCACGCCCAGAGCGACGACCGCCGCGATCAATCCTGCCCTTGTCATGCGTCCGTATCTCATATTCCACCTCCTCCGGTGTTCTTGATATTCACAGGGCCTCGCCGGGTCCATCCGCAGCGGGGGCCGTCCGATCCATGTCCAGGAGGTCGTCCAGGAGAACGACCTTTTCCCTGTAGGCGGCCAGAAGAAAGTCCCTGGCCCCGACGTTGTCCGGCTCGTTCCGGACGGCCTCCCGACAGGCCTGGATCGTTGCGTCGACGACCTCGAGATTCCTGGCGAACATCTCGGCCACCTCCGGCGACAGCCGGCCGCCCTGGCCCGCGAGGGCCTCGCCAAGGGACTTGATGGCCAGTTGATAATACCGCTCGGCCTCGTCCAGTTTGGCGAGCGTCGTCCGTTCCCGCGACTCGGGCGAGAGGGCTGCCGGCCTCCGGCCAAGCCTCAGGCCGACGAAGGCCCCGCCGGCAGCGACCACCATCAGCGCCAGCGCGGCAAGGGCGGGGGCCAGGCGCGGAAGCCCGAAAAGGGGCCGCCCGGCGCGGGCGGCAGGAGCGCCCGTCTCTCTCAGGCGGCCGCGGATCCGGGACCAGGCCTCGGCCGGGACCGGCGGCGTTTCGAGCTCCCCGGCCTCCCTGGCGATGGTCCGGAGATCGGCGAGGACCCGCCGGCACTCCGCGCACGTCTCGAGGTGCCGTTCCAGACGGACCGACTTCCGGGGGACAAGCGTCCCGTCGGTATGCTCACTGATCATCATCCGGGCTTTGCGGCATCTCACAGTTCGTTCCCCCTCAAAGCACGCCTTTCCCTTTGAGCGTTTTCCGTAGCCTGATCCGCGCCTTGAAAAGCTGGGATTTCGACGTCCCGACGGAACAGCCGAGGATCCGGCTGATCTCGCCGTGTTTGAAGCCGTCCACGTCGTGAAGAACGAAAACACTGCGGAGACGGGCGGGGAGCTCCCGGAGAGCCTCCTCGATGGGCTTCCCGAGCCCCGCTTCGTGGATGTCGCGGGTCGCTTCGTCCGGGCCGCCCTCGATGGCGCTCAAGGGGACCATGATCCGCGACCGGAGCCGCCGGCTCCGTAAACTGCTGAAGCAGGTGTTCAACGCGATGCGGTAGACCCACGCGGACATGGTCTCCACGTCCCGGACGTCCCCGAGGTGTGTGAAGACCTTGATGAAAACGTCCTGGAGAAGATCCTCGGCGGCGACGGGATCGGCCGTATAACGCAGGGCGAGGCCGAAGACCCGGGCCTTGTACATGCCGTACAGGGCTTCCTGCGCGCTTTCATCCCCCGCCCGCGCGTCGGCGAGAAGCCGCTCCAAGGCGGCCTTTTCCGCGGCCCCGAGGGAGGGTTTCCGCCCTGCGTCTTCCGTCATGAATGACCAGGCTCCGAGCAACCGGCTCAGGGTATTATCCCCGATTCGCACTTGGAGCGCCAGGGTCGCGGATAACGCAGGCATCTTCTCTTTCCTCGAACAGTAAAGATGCCCGAGGGAGGGAAAAGGTTGCTTTATCCGCCCCGATATCCTAAAGGACCCCCGGCTTGCGCGTCTTCAGGTCGAACGTCTGCCCGTCGGTCAGGGCGTGCAGGACGAGGCCGGTGAAGCTGATGTTCGCGTTCGGCAGGATCCGGAACTTCGCGCCCGCCGGGTCGAAGACGAGGACCTGTTTGGCGCCGACGACCTCGAAAGTCTCGTCGGGCCGGACGAGGACGGCCGTCGACTCGTCGATGGCGACGCCCAGCAGGTCCGGATGCTCGGCGAGGAGGCTGATGAGCCGGTTGTGGCGTTTCCGCGTCACGAAATGCTGGTCGATGACCGCCTTCCGGACGAACCCGAAGCCGCGGGCGGTCACGACGTTGGCGGCCTGGAGGGTCTCGAACTCGCGCCCGGCCTCCGGCTTCCGGACCTCGTCCCCGGTGATCATGACCTCGCTCATCACGGCCGCGCCGGCGCTCGTCCCTCCGATGACGGCTCCCCGCTCGTAGAGCTCGAGCAGTTTCCTGTGGACGGGCGTATCGAGCAGGACGGCGGTCAGCCGGGACTGGTCGCCGCCGGAGAAGAACACGCCGCCGGCCCCGTCGAGGAGCGCGGCGCTCTCGGGCTTGAGGGCCTGCTCGCGGGTCAGCATGTGGGTCACGACGTCCTTGGCCCCGAGCTTCCGGAATCCGTCGGTCTCCTCGGCGGCGCTTTCCTCCGGGACACTGCTCGCCATGGGCAGAATGACGATCCGCCCGGTCCCGAAGCGCCCGGCGAGGTCCACGAACCGGTTCATCATCCCTTCCGGCCAATCCCCCCCGCCGACGATGAAGAGATGTCCCTTGGGGCCCGCCAGGGCGCAAAGGGGCAGGATGAGAAGCAGGGCGGCGAGTGCGGCACGAGTTCTTGTCATGTGGTTCCTCCTCGATTCGATGGCCGCGGCCGTCCCATCCCGCCGGCCGGCCGCGAAGGAGGGATTATAATCCCGCCGCCCCCCGGTTCTCAACCTGGACGTTCCGAAAAGGGGGCGAGGCGGGCCGGTCTCATCGCCGGGGATGGCTCCCGGGCGGTCGGGGCTTCCCCCTGAATTCACTCGTCTTATTGATTGATATTCATAAGCCCCGCTTGTATCATAGGGGATTATATGGGGATTGGGGAACTCGATGAACAACCGACAAGCAGGGCCAATTGAAGATTAAAACGACTCCTCCTGAAAGAACAGCGGGAGCGACCGCGACCACCGCCGCCGGCTCCGCGCCCGGCCCGAGGTCCCTTGCCGAGGTCGTTTCACAGTTGAAGTCCCTGCTTCAGGCCATTCCGGACGTCGTCTATATCAAGGACACGGCGGGGCGGAACATGGTCGTCAACACGGCCTTCGAACAGTTGGCAGGGAGGCCGGCCGCCGAGATCATAGGCCGGACCGACGAAGATCTTCTTCCCGCCGATCTCGCCGCCAGATGCCGGGAGAGCGACCTCGAGGTCCTGGGCGGAGGCGGTTCCGTCCGTTTCGAGGAGGCTTCGACCGGCCCCGACGGGCTTCCCCTCTTTTTCGAAACGGTCAAGTCCCCCGTCCGTGACGAGGACGGCAACATCCTCGGTCTCGTCGGGGTCAGCCGGGACATCACCGAGCGTAAGATCTGGGAAGAGCGGCTGGCCGAGAGCGAAGAGCGGTTCCGGAGCCTCTTCGAGAACGCGACCATCGGGATCTACCGGACGACGCCGGGCGGCCGCATCATCATGGCGAATCCCACGCTCGCCCGCATGCTCGGCTACTCATCGGTCGATGAGCTGTCGGTCCGGAACCTGAAAGAGAACGGCTTCGAGCCCTCCTACCCCAGGCTTCAGTTCGTCAGCCGGATCGAAGCCGAGGGGGAGATCCGGGGGCTCGAGTCCGCATGGAAAAGGCGGGACGGCTCCATCATCTTCGTGAGGGAGAGCGCCAGGGCCGTCCGGGACGCGGCGGGAAGGGTCCTCTACTACGAAGGGACCGTCGAGGACATCACGGAGCGGAAGCGGGCGGAGCAGGCCGTCGAGGAGAGCGAGCGCCGGTTCCGGGCCATTTTCGAGACCGCCCAGGAGGTCATCTTCCTGAAGGACACGGATCTGCGATACACCCTCGGCAATCCGGCCTTCATGAAGTTCCTCGGACTGACGGACGGGGGATTCGCCGGGCGCACCGACGCCGAGCTTTTCGGAACGGAAACGGCCGAGCGCTTCACGGAATCCGACAGGCGCGTCCTGGCGGGCGAGGTCGTCGAGAAGGAACACGAGGTGCCCGCCGGGGGAAAGAAGCTCATTTTCCACGCGATCAAGGTGCCCATCCGGAACGAATCCGGCGAGATCGTCGGCATCTGCGGCATCAGCCGGGACACGACCGAGCGCCGGCGGATGGAGGAGGCCCTGCGCGCCTCGGTCCGGGAGAAGGAGGTCCTCATCAAGGAGGTCCACCACCGGGTCAAGAACAACATGCAGATCATCTCGAGCATCCTCAGCCTCCAGTCCGGGAGCGTCCGGGACCCGGCCGCCCGGGAATGCCTCGCCGAATGCCAGAACCGCATCCGGTCCATGGCCCTTGTCCACGAGAAGCTCTATCGCTCGGGCAACCTCTCGAGGATCGATTTCGCGGAATACCTTCGGAGCCTCTCCGCGGCCCTGTTCCATTCCTGCCGGACCGACGCCGACCGCATCCGGCTCGACTTCAGGGCCACGGACGTCTCTCTGGACGTCAATACCGCCATCCCCTGCGGGCTCGTCGCCAACGAGCTCATCATCAACGCCCTCAAGCACGCCTTCCCCGCCGGGCGCTCCGGCTCCCTCCGGATCGGGCTCGACGCTCTCGGGGACGGGCGCTACCGCATGGTCGTGGCCGACGACGGCGTGGGATTCCCGAAGGACCTTGATTTCCGGATGACGGAAACCCTCGGCCTCCAGCTCGTGACGCTCCTGGTCGACCAGCTCAACGGGACCGTCGAGCTGGACAGGTCGGGAGGGACGGCGTTCACGATCGCGTTCAGCGACCAGAAGCCCTCCTGAGGGCTCCCCGCCCCCCGGTCTCCGCCCGCGGGCCTCTACTCCCTGGTCTCCAGCCTCTTCATGATCCCGCGGATCCGGTCGTCCATGTCATCGGCGTGGCTTCCCTTCCAGAAGACACGGCCGCAGGCGGGGCAAAGGGCGAGGGCTCCCGCCCGTTCCACGACGAAGGGCGCGGCCAGATTCCCGGCCCGCTCTTTCGGGACGGCCTTGAGGGGCGCGTTGCAGCCGAGACATCGCGAGTGCGGCGCGATACGGTCCTTCAGTCCGAACGTCTCGAGGACCTGGACGACCTGGTCCTCCCATTTCCCGCTCGCGACGAGCAGGGCGGGGTGCCCCCCGGTCCGCTCGAAGAGGCCCCAGTCCCGGGTCAACAGCACGCGGCCCTCCCGCCGGGCGATCCCGAGCAGGGCCGCGTCCTCGATCCGGGGGAAATACAGGACGTCGAATCCGAGGATCCTCAGCCACCGGGCCAGCCGGCCTAACATGCAGTCGGCTACGAAGATCATGGCTCGAATCGAAGCTCTTCCCGTTCCGCCTGTTTCGCGTGTCCCGCTTATAATCAGAGCCCCAGGAATTGGACGGCCAGCCCCGAGACGAAGATCATGGCGCCGGCAAGGGCGTGCGAGTACCGTTCCAACCGGCCGAGGCGGACGAAGCTCAGGCCCCAGGAGGACAGGGCGATGATGGCGAGCATCGTCAGGACGGTCGTCAGCCCGAACGCGGCGGCGACGAGCGCCACTCCCGCGGTGTCATGACGGGCGGCGGGATACATGACGAGCGGGATGAGGGGCTCGCACGGGCCGAAGACGAAGATGGTGAACAGGATCCAGGGGGTAATCTTGGCCTTGCCCTCTTCGACATGCGGGTGGCAGTGCTCGGAGCCGTGGGTATGGGCGTGCTCGTGCTCCGAGGCCGACAGGTGGGCGTGGGGATGCCGGTGGGGCCTGTTCCTCAGGGCCCGCCGCAGTCCCCAGACGAAGTAGGCCAGACCGAAGCCGATGAGAAGCCAGGCCGCCAGGCCGCCCCGGATGGATTCCACGCCCTCAAGCCTGGTCACGGCGATGCCCAGGGCCAACCCGAGGAAGCCGAGGACGATGGAGCTCAGGACGTGCCCCAGGCCGCAGAGAAAAGAGATGCTGAGGGTCTTCGAAAGGGGCCATTTCCTGGCCTTGGCCATGACGATGAACGGCAGGTAATGGTCGGGCCCGATGACCGTGTGGATGAAGCCGATCCCGGCCGCCGTCCCCGCCAGCACCCATATCTCGTTCGGCATGCGGCTATTATACCAGAATGGTGGGCTGTGGATTTCATATGGCTCCTCCGATTAGGTCGTATCTGGTTCGATCAATAACACCAGTTCCACCCCCTATTTCATCTTTGCCTCTACGGGCTTCAGTTCATAGCCGAGCTGGGTCATTAACCCAAGTGTATCTTCTAATTTCCAAAATGTTCTGATCTTCCCATCAGAAATGATCATGAGGCGGCAAGGTCGCTCAGTCGCCGGGATGTCTGACGCGGCGGGGGACTACTTCTGAACAATTTTCGAGCCGTGCGACGCCACGCACTGCCAACGGCCGCCGTTCTTAATCCAGGTATCCGTCCATTGATACTGACCACTGATGTCCTTGCCTTTGAACCGGGCTTTGTCGGTACTCCGGCCAAAATACACGGCCGCGTCTCCAAATACATGAACCTTGATATTATCCAGCACTGTAGATACGAGCACGTAATCGCCAGATCTCAGGGTCTCAATTTCCTGGGCCTTATTCCCCACCGTCCCTTCGGAATCCGTTGACATATAATCATCCGCCAAGATCCTGTCAACGAATGCCAAATCGTGCTTGACCAGGGCATCGGCCCATTCCTTCTCCAGCTTTATCAACTCCTGTTCCACGCTCCCGCTCTTCGGTTGAACCGGCCCCTGGGCCCAGGCGGCGTCCGCCAAGACTACGACGACCACGCAGACGGCAATAACAAGGCGTTTCATTGAACCCCTCCTTTTGGATCGATTCGGAGACAAGGGGATGGCAAAGAGGGATCTTCCGTAAAGGTTGCCGTCGACGTCCCCCGATCTCTTGCAGGCTAGATCATAACGCCGCTAGAATGCGCGGTCAATCCACAACGCGACCATCTCCTCTGGGCGCCTTGGGAATCGACTTGTTCAGAGCGTCCGGGCGGGAGGGTAAACAAGTCCCCGGACCACGCCGAATGAATACGGTGTGGTCAAGCCCGCTAAAAGTGGCTCGGTTCAGATAACTCCGGCTAAAAAGAAGGATCAGGGTAAGTGCTTGAAATTTCAGGGAATAAGATGGTGGACGGTAGGAGACTCGAACTCCCGACCTCAGCGTTGCGAACGCCGCGCTCTCCCAACTGAGCTAACCGCCCACCCAAAAGCGTGTTAAGAATGTACCATAAAAGGGGTCCGGCCTCAACTTTTCGACGTTCGAGCGCCCGCTCGCAAAGTTGAAATGTTGAGACCTGGACCACGAGCCTCCCGCCCCCCCCCGAGGGCGGGAGGCCCCGCGGTCAATAATGATAGCAGACAGGCCCCTTGCGGCGCTTGGCCGAAAAGGCCGACAGGAGGAGGAATGCCCCCACCAAAACGGTTCCCAGGCCGAAAAGCGCCCATCCGGAGACGGATGGCCTTTTCTGCCGTTGCTTGAGCGTTTGCACGAGACTGAACTTAACATGGTTTTTCCCTCTGTCAATGGGAGGACGCGCTTCTGTCCGATAATGACCGGTTATGTCCTATCGTGTCAGCGCCCGGAGAGCTCCCGGGAATCCACGAAGACGCGAAGAAGGAGCATTCCTAGACTTTTCGCGTCCCGCCCGCCCTCGGGTTTCCATATCCGGGGATCCGTTCTCTCGATCCTCGACGACAAAGGGCGGGAACTCTGGAGGTACGATACGGGGCTCGAGAACCTCGTGGACGAGGCCGGCTACAGGACCTATATCCAGTACCGGAGGATCGTTCCGGAGACATGGGCCGGCCGCATGCCCCACCTCGTCATCAAGGACATCGCTGCCGACGGGAGCGCGGAGGTTCTCTTCAGCACCCAGACCCAGGACGAGCTAAGTGAGGGGAAGTTGATATGCTTCGGCCCACGGGGCAAGGTGCGCTGGAGGCTCCGCACGGGTCGGGAGATGCGGTTCGGCGAGGGCGTGGCCGCCATGGAGGTGCTGAACGATAACCGGATCTCCGCGGTCACGTTCCATACGGGCCTCTATTACGAGTTCAGCTTCGATCTCCGGACGGTCCGGGTCCTGACGAGCCACCGCTTCGAACAGATCCACGACCGCGCCGCGGCCGACTTTCGGCCTCTCGTCCGAGGTCAGGGCTTGTTCCCTTTGGCGATGGCGATGAGCACCTCGAGCGCCCTCGGATCGTCGCATTCCCCCAGCCAGAAAATGGCCTTCTTGCGGACGTGGGGGTTGGGATGGGTTCTGGCGATCCGGATGAGCGGCTCGACGCCCTGATCGTCGGGGAGCTGGGAGAGGGCGAAAACGGCCTGCTCCCGGACCTTGGGATCCGGATCATTGTCCACGAACCCCGTGAGCGCCTCTGCCGCCTTCTTCGACGCGCGCTGGCCGAGCCAGAACACCGCTTCGTGCCGGACGTCGGCGTGACCGGCGGTCCGGGCCAGCTCGATGAGACTATCGACGGCCGCTTCGAGCTCGACCTGGCTCAGTCCAAATACGGCGCCCTTACGGACCTCGATGGACGGATCGGTCCGGGCCGTTCCGCCGAGGATCCTCAAGGCCGAAGGGCCTCCCTGCTGACCGATCCAGAAGGCCGCGTCCTTGCGGACCTCGTCGCTCTCCCGGCTCTTCAGGACGGTCTCGAGGAAGGGGATGACGAGGGCCGGCACGTCATGGATGCCGGCCGCGACGACGAGGTCCTTCCTGATCTCCTCGTCGCTCGCCGCGCCAAAGAGTTTCCGGACGAACGTCAGGCTTTCCTCGTCCGACGCTCCTCCCAGCCAGATGAGGGGCCTTCCCTTGAGATCGAAAGCGAGGTCCATATCGCTCAGATCGACCTGCTCGGGCTTCGCCCCGCCGGCATCCCCGAACCGGAACAGGAGGGCGACGTCCTTGCGGACCTTCTTCTCCGGCTTGTGCGTCCGCTCCATTTCTTCGAGAACCTCGCGGGCGGTGGTTTGAACGCTCGGCGCGGAGAGCGGCCCCTCGAGCCGCTTTCCCGCGACGATCTCCCCCAGGGTGAGATCGAACGATTTCGAGCCGAAATCGAACGATCCGATATGGGAATCCGTCCCCGTCATCCGTTCGATGCTGTAGGCGGCCCAAAAGCCCGTCTTGTATCCCCGGGAACGCGCTTCCCGTTGAGCCCACTCCACCCGGGCGGTCAGGGCCTCCGCCGGGTTCGCGTGCCGGATGACCTCGCGGGGGAGCACGTGCCCCCCCAGGGTTGCCGCGAGGATCAGGGGAAGCGCGGCGCGAAGCAGCAGGTCAGGTCTCAACGGCCTGACATCCGGACTCCAGCGGGAAGTCATCACGCGACCGGACCCCATGATCAATTCTCTTTCCGGTCGAGGATCTCGACCAGGGCCGCCTTGGCCCTGGGCGTCCCGATCTCACCGAGGGCCTGGACGGCCGCCGTCCGGACCCCGGAGTCCTTGTCGACGCGGATCAGGTCGAGGAGGACGGGGATGGCCTCGTCGCTCTTCGTTTGTCCCAGGCCGTGTACGGCCATGCGCCGTGTCTCGGGATCCTTCTCGTCCTTGAGGAGCGCGGTCAGGGACTTGACCGACCCGGCCCCGCCTTCCTCCGCGATGTTCATCAGGACGGCCCGGCGGATCCGGGGCGAACGGGCCTTCTTCATGAGATCGAGCATCGCCTCGGGACCGAGCTTGGCGTCGCCTTCCATCAGGGCGAACACAGCCGCTTCGGCAAGTTCCTCGTCCGGGTTGTTGAGGGCGGCGTCGAGGAGGATGTCCCTCACGCCCGCGCCTTCGTGCTCGGCGATGGCGAACAGGGCGGTCCGCCGCATCTCCTTGTCCTTGCCCGAGGCCACGACCTCCTTGAGAAGCGCCAGGGATTCGGGCCCGCCGATCTCGGCGATCTGGAAGAGCGCCGCCCGGGAGAGCTCCTTATCGGACTCGTTGAGAATGATCTGCTTCAGGAAGGGAAGCGTCTCCGCGCTCCCTTCCTCCCCGATCGAAAAGAGGGCCGCCTTGCGGACCTCGGGATCCCTGGCTTCCTTGAGAATGCGCAGGACCCCGGCCCGGGCCTCCTTCGAATCGACGCTCTCGAGGGCGAAGGCGGCCGTCCGGGCCATCTCGCGGTCGGCGTCGGTCAGGGCGACGTCCACGAGATAGGGGACGACCGAGGGATCGTCGGCTTCGCCGAGCGCGAAGAGGGCGGTCTTCCGGATCTCCGGATCGGCCTTGGACTTGAGGACGTCCTTCAGGACCTGGAGGGACGCGGCGTCGTCCCGGTCCGCGATGGCGAAGAGGGCGCTCTTCTGGACCTTGGGATCGGCGTCGCCGAGGGCGAGCGTCCGAAGCTTGGCGAACGCCTCCGGGGACTCGAAGTCCTGGAGCATGAAGACGATGCGGCTGCGGAGCTTCCCGTCCTTCGACTTGTCCAGGAGCTCGATGACGGTCTTGAGGGCTTCCTCGTCGCCGATGTTCTGGAGGGCGTAGAGCGCCGCGAGCTTGACCTCTTCATCGCCGCTCTCTTCGAACGACTTGACAACGGCCTCGTATTCGGCCTTGCCCGCCCTGGCCAGCTCGTGGCCGAGCCGGACCATGTTGGACCGGGCGTCGTCGGCCCAGTCGCTCTTGGGGAACGCGTCGGCGAATTCCTTGTAGCACTTGAAGACGGTCTCCATGGACTGGCCGAGCTTCTCCAGGGAGTAACACTTCCAGAACCGGGCGTCGTCGAGCCAGGAGCTGGCGGGAAAATCGACGGCGAGCTTGTCCATGGCCTTCCGGGCGTCTTCCCACTTCTCCTCGAGGACGAGGCTATAAGCCTGCTTATAGGCAATGGCGTCCTTCTCCTGCGAATTCTCCAGGGGCGGAACGGCGCCCCGAACGGGCAGGGCGGCCAGGGAAAGGCCCAGGACGAACGCCAGGCGCAATGTTCTCGTTTTCATGGTCTTCTCCTTCAACTCGAAGATTTATCGGTCCGGGCCTTCGGCGAAGGCCCCATTTCGGTCAGGTTGATCTTCAGAAAGATGCCCTTTTCCTCGACGCCCCTCTTGACGAGCTCGACGGCGTCGAGGTCGTTCGCCGATTCGAGATTGGCGATCTGGACGAGGATGGTCTCGAGGTCCGCGACGAGCTCCCGCAGGCGCTTTTCGGCCGGGGCCTTGAGGTCGCTCTTGAGGCTTCCCGCCTCGTTCACGAGCGCGCGGGAAAGCTGTTTCTGGCGGGGGAGATCCAGGCCATAGACGTCCGAGGCCCCGGGGTCGTAATTGACGAGCCCGAGGAGGATCAGCTTGGACCGTTCGAAGTAATCCCGCGCCCTGAGGACAGGGGTCGAGGCCTGCTCGACGCCGGGCGCCGGCGCGACCGCCGGAGGCGTCGCCTGCGCGACCCGGGGGGCCGGCGGCCGGAGCAGGGTCCGCCCGATAAGGATGCCGACGACGAGGAGGGCGGCCGCGGCGGCGAATCGGAGGCCCCATGCCGGGAAGAGGACGAGAGGCCGGCGGGCGGGTCGCGGTGCGGGCCGCGGCTCCGCGTCGAGGCGCTTCTCCAGCCGGTCCCAATATCCCTCCCAGAAATCGGGCCCGGGATCCCGCTGTTCCCTCGTATCGAGGATCTTCCGTGTTTCGGTCATCGCTTCGAACTCCGAGGCGCATGCCGGACAGGTCTTGAGATGGGCCTCGAAGGAAGCCCGGCCTTCCGGCTTCAGCTCGCGGTACAGCGCCTCGACCATCCGGTCGCGGCACTTCGCGCATTCATTCATGGGAACCCTCCAAGCCTGCGGTCGCCCCGGCGGGAAGGAGCTCCTTCCGAAGCTTCCGGACGGCCCGGAAGAGATAGCTCTTGACCGAGCCGACCGAAAGGCCCAGGGCTTCGGCGATATCCCCGAGGGCCAGGTCTTCATGGTGGCGCAGGATGAACACGGCCTTTTCCTGGGGGGAGACGGTCTCGAGGGCGCGTTCGATCCTATCCCGAAGCTGGGCGTTTTCGGCGGCAACGGCCGGATCGTCCGAGGCCCTGGGGGTGGAGAACTGGGGGTGGTTCCGGAATCCCGCCTCGAGGGCCTCTTCCTCCATCGGCTCCGGGGTCAGGGCCCGCTTCCTCAGATGGTCGATGCAGGCGTTGTAGGTGATCCGGTAGAGCCAGGACCCGAGCTTCGCGTCCCGGTTGAACGTGTCAAACGAGCGGAAGACCTTCAAGAAGACCTCCTGGGAGACATCCTCGGCGTCCACGGGATTGCCGACCATGTCCAGGGCGAGGAAATAGACCTTTTTCTTGTGGGTTTCGACCAGTTCCCTGAACGCCGCGCGGTCGCCCCGCGCGAGTCCGGCGATGAGCTCGTGTTCGTCCGTCAATCGTTGTCTCCGGTTTCACACACTTTAGACGAGCGGAAACCGGAACGGGTTGGCAGCTAGAAGACGACTTCTTTTTCCCCCCTGGCGACGTCTCCGATGACCCGGGCCTTCTGGCCGAGCTTTGCGAACAAGGCCACGGTCCGGGCCGCGTCCCCGGGAGAGACGACGAGGACCATGCCGATGCCCATATTGAACGTCCGGAACATCTCGGCGTCCCCGATGCCCCCCTTCTCCCGGATGAGCCGGAAGATGGGCGGGACGGTCCAGGACCCGCGATGGATCTCGATGCGGCGGCCTTCGGGGATGACACGGGGGATGTTCTCCGTGAACCCTCCGCCGGTGATGTGGGCCATCGACTTGATCCTGACCGACCTCAGGACCTCGAGGACGGGGCGGGTATAGATACGGGTCGGCCTGAGCAGATCGCGGCCGATCTTACCGCGGATCTCTTTGTCCGTGAACACCTTGCGGGCCAATGAGAACCCGTTGCTGTGGAGGCCCGAGGAGGCCAGGCCGATGACCTTGTCTCCCGGCCGGACGTTCCGTCCGTCGATGATCCGGTCGGCATCCACGAGGCCGACGCAGAATCCGGCAAGGTCCCATTTCCCGGGGGCGTAGAGGCCCGGCAGTTCGGCCGTCTCCCCGCCGAGGAGGGCGCAGTTCGCTTCGCGGCATCCCTTGACGATACCCTTCATGACCAGGGCCAGCGCCGCGGCGTCCAGTCTTCCGATGGCGATGTAGTCGAGGAAGAACAGGGGCTCGGCCCCGAGGACGACGACGTCGTCGACGGACATGGCCACAAGGTCGATCCCGACCGTGTCATACTTCTTGAGCGCCTCGGCGACCAGGAGCTTGGTCCCGACGCCGTCGGTCGACGAGACGAGGACCGGCTTCCGCATGCCCTTGAGCCGGGGCGCGAAAAGGCCGCTGAAACCGCCGATCGTCCCCATGACCTCCGGCCGGGCGGTCGACTTCACCATGGGCTTGATCTTGGCGATGAACAGGTCGGCCTCGTCGATGTTAACGCCGGCTTTCCGGTAGGTCAATGCGGACATTTTGCGCTCCTGGGGCCCCGATTTCCGGTATAAAAATATCATCCTGCCCCGGGCAAGTCAAACGGGCCGGCGCGTCGAACCGCTCGCGGCTGCTCGCCCTTATTGACAGCGGGCCTCACCTTACATATATATCTCAAGGAGAGTCCGAAGGAGGCCCCGATGCATAGAACCCTGACCCTCGATGGTTACGGACGCCGGATCCTGAGCTTCCTGGCGGGGGCCGGGATGATGGCCGCGTCCATCATGACCATGCGCCACTTCTTCCTGGCCAACTACCCGTCATCCATCTACGAGGGGGCTTTCTGCGACATCAGCGCGTTCTTCAACTGCGACAGCTCGGCCTTCTCGGTCATCTCCCAGGTCATCGGCATCCCCATCGGCTACTTCGGCCTTTTCGCGGGCGGCCTGGTCGCGCTCGGCGCCCTGTTCCCGTCCGAGGCGTTCGAGCGGACCAACAAGTCCATCGCCCTGGCCAACGTCCTCGGGGTCCTGACGCTGTTCGCGTACTCCGTGTTCATCCTCAAGAGCCTCTGCCTTCTCTGCAGCGGCTATTACCTGTTCTCCATCCTGAGCTTCCTCCTTTTCTGGCGGCTCGGGATCGACCGCGACGCGCGCGGTTTCTTCGCCAGGTACGTCCGGTTCTCGTTCAAGCTGGTCGCCGTCTTCGCCGTCGTCGCGGCCATGGGCGCCTACGGCGTCATCCTCTTCCATAACGCCAAGAAGGAAGCGCAGACGGGGACGGCCCAGACGATCGTCCGGCAGTTCACCGAGCTCCCCAAGGTCGCCTGGCCGAGCGTCATCTCGCCCTTCTGGACGGCCAAGTCCACGGAGAAGTTCGAGGACGCGCCCATCCAGGTCGTCGAATACGCCGATCTCCTCTGTTCCGACTGCCTTTATCTCACCCAGCAGTTGGACAAGCTGAAGAAGGAGTTCGCGGGCAAGATCAACGTCGCCTTCCAGTATTTCCCCCTGGACACCCGGTGCAACAAGGTCGTCACCAAGAACCTTCACCCCGGAGCCTGCGACCTGTCCCTGATATCCGCCCATGATCCGGCCAAGTTCCTCGCCATCCACGACGAGATCTTCGCCAATTTCCGGACGGCCAAGGCCAGCCCCGAGTGGCGCCAGGCCCTCGCCCGGAAATACGGCGTCGAGGCCGCGCTGACGGACGAAAAGACCAAAGCCCTCGTCGAGAGCATCATCAATACGGGAATGGAGTACGAGAAGAACTCGGAGAAGGCCGCCTTCGGCATCCGGTCGACGCCGACCATGATCATCAACAACCGGATGCTGATCGGGACCCTCCCCTATAACCACCTCAGGGCCATCTTCCAGGCCCTCGTCGACGAGAAGGAAGGCGGGCGCAGGTACCTCGAGAACTGGGTCCCCGTCCCCAAGAAGACCCTGCAGACCGTCAAATAAGGGGACATAATACCCATTTCCGTATTCCAGGCAGGAATCGACTAATTCGGAAAATGGTATTGCGTCCCTGATTTTCGCAACCTTTTCGGCGGGGGGCGGTCTTATACCATGAGCGACAGAGGACCCATGGCACCGACCGATAACGAACTCATGGAGGCCGTCCGGGACGGACGGATCGAGAAGCTGGCCGTTCTGTTCGAGCGGCACCAGGTCGTGCTCTACAACTTCTTCCTTCGCCTGACGGGGAACCGGAGCGCCAGCGAGGACCTTGTCCAGGACGTCTTCGCGCGGATCCTGAGATACCGGGCCGGATACCAGGGACGGGACCGGTTTGCCGTCTGGATGTTCCGGATCGCCCGGAACGCCCACATCGACCACCTGAGAAAGCGCCGGGACGAGGTCCCCCTGGAGGACGCTTTCTCCGAGCCGCCCTCCCGGGAGCCCCGGCCGGAGGAAGCGCTCGAGGAAGGGCAGGAAGCGGCCCTGATGCATCGGGCCCTCGGCCGCCTGCCGTGGAAGAAACGCGAGGTCCTGATGCTCAGCCGCTACGAGGGCCTCAAGCTCCGGGAGATCGCGGAGCTCATGGGGTGCGAGGTCGGGACCGTCAAAGCCCAGGTCCACCGGGCGCTCAAAGACCTCGGCCGCATCTATCTGGAACTCCGGGACGGGAGGACGACATGAACTGCGAGACCGCCAGGGAACAATTTGCCGGATATCTCGCCGACGACGTCGACGCCGCCGCGAAGGACGTGGTCCGGGGCCATATCGCCGCCTGCGCATCCTGCCGGGAAGAGCTCGAGGAGCTGAGCGCCGTTTGGACCCGGCTCGGCGTCATCCCCCGGGAACAGCCCTCGGGACGTCTCCGCGAGAATTTCTACGCGTTCCTCGAAGAGGCCAAGGGGAAGGCCGACGCGAAAGCCGCCGGCCGCGCGCCCGGCCGGCTCCGGGAATTCCTGAGGGGCCTACCGGTGCTCCGGAAGCCCGCTCCTGTCTACGCCTTCTCCTTCGCCCTTCTGGTCGTCGGGGTCGGCGCGGGGTACTTCCTGCGCGAGTCGGGCACGGCGGGCCGGACCGCCGCCCTCCATCGAGAGCTCCAGGACATGCGCCGGACCGTCGCCCTCTCGATGATCGACCGTCCCCTGGCTTCCGACAGGCTCGAAGGGGTCGGCATGAGCGCCCGCCTCGACAACCCGGACCGGAAGACCCTCCAGGCGCTCGTCGACACCCTCGACCGCGACCCCAACGCCAACGTCCGGCTGGCCGCCGTGGACGCGCTCTATCTCTTCCGCAACGATCCCGGGGTCAAGGACAGCCTGATCCGCTCGCTCGGAAAACAGGAATCTCCCCTCGTCCAGGTCGCCCTCATCGATCTCCTGGTCGATATCCGGGAGGCGCGCGCGGCTGACGCCCTCAGAAAGCTCATCGGCAAGGCCCGGCTCGCGCCCCAGGTCAGACAGCACGCCGAGCTCGGGCTCAAGCAGATCATATGAAGGAGGATCCGATGAAGAAGATCCGGTCCGTTCTCACGGCCCTGGCCGCCATCGTCCTGGTCGCCGGAGGTCCTCTCCCCGCCCGGGACGACGACGAACGCACCTACCCCGTCGTGGAAAAGGACGAGGTCCGGAGGACCGTCCGGATCGCCGACCCGTCCGCCGCCGTGGAGGTCTCCGTGGACAACGTCTGGGGCGCCATCACCGTGGAAGCCGGCCGTGGCCCGGACATCGAGATGGTCGCGCGCCGAACCGTCAGGGCCGAATCAAAGGACAAGCTCGAGCGGGCCCGCGCCGAAGTCAGGCTGGACATCCCGGAAAAGCCGAACGCCCTGAGCGTCTTCGTGGACGGGCCGTTCCGCTGTAACGACCATGACGGGCATCGCGGGAACCGCGACCGAAAGGACCCCGGCTATATCGTCCAATACGATTTCGAGCTCAAGGTCCCGCTCCGGACGAAGCTCGTCCTCTCCACGGTCCTGGACGGCGACGTCGCGATCAAGGGCGTGGAGGGCGACTTCGACGTATCCAACGTCAACGGGGAGGTCCGGCTCGCCGGCGCGGCGGGCTCAGGCAAGGCCTCCACGGTCAACGGAGGGCTCGAAGTCTCGTTCCGTCGCCCACCGGCCCGCGGGTGCGCGTTCACGACCGTGAACGGCGAGGTCGTCCTGAGCTTTCCCGCGGGGCTTTCGGCCGATTTCCGCATCAAGTCCATGAACGGCGACGCCTACTCGGACTTCCCGGTGACCGCCCTGCCGGCCGCGGAGGTCAAGGCCCGCAGGGACGGCGGCAAGACCGTGTTCAAGAGCGACCGCTTCTTCGGCGTCCGCGTCGGGAGGGGCGGCCCCGAGATCAAGCTGGAAACCCTCAACGGGGATATCCTGATAAAGAAAACCGTCTGATCCTAGGAGGATTATATGAGAACATCGTATCGTATCATGCTGTTGGGACTGGTCCTGCTCTTCGCAGCCGCCGTGATGGGCCTGGCTCAGGAAACCAAGGTCGACCGGGCGGTCGTGCCCCTGACGACCCCGGGCAAGCCCGCCCTGATCAAGGCCGGGGTCCTCACGGGCGGGATCACCGTCAAGGGCACCGCGGGCAAAGAGGTCATCGTCGAGGCGCGGGTGCGCGAGGAAAAGCTCGGCGAGGGGGAGGATCATCTCGAGGCCGAGTTCGAGGAGGACGCAGACGACAAGGACAAGGCCGACAAGGCCGCGGGCATGAAGCTCATTCCCGTGGTCGGCACGGGCCTCGAGATCGAGGAAGAGGATAACGTGGTCACCATAAGCTCGGAGTCGTGGAAACAGGCCGTGGACCTCGTGATCCAGGTCCCCTCGGCGTCCAACCTCGAGCTCAGCTCGACCAACGACGGGGACATCGTCGTCGAGAACGTCAGCGGGACGATCGAGGTCGGCAACGTCAACGGCTCGAACACCCTGAGGAACGTCTCGGGGAACGTCGTCGCCCATACCGTCAACGGGGAGATCCTGGTCCAGCTGTCCCGAGTGACACCGGACAAGCCGATGTCCTTCAGCACGATGAACGGGGACATCGACGTCACCCTCCCGGCCGACGTCAAGGCCTCGGTCCGGATGAAGACCCAGCAGGGCGATATCTACAGCGATTTCGACGTCACGCTCAAGCCCGCCACGCAGAAGCCCGCCGAGGAGGCCGTGAAGTCCGGCAAGGGCAAGTACCGCATCAGCTTCGACCGCTTCCTGACGGGGGCCGTCAACGGCGGCGGCCCGGAATTCACGTTCAACACGTTCAACGGCGATATCTACATCCGCAAGGGCAAATAAGCGATCCGATGGGCGGCGCTCCCGCGGGGGGACGCCGCCCGTTCCTTCATGGCTTCCAGTACTTTTCCGCGGCCTTCTCCAGCTTGTCCAGCCGCGTGTAATAATCGGGGAACTCGGCGAGATGGGCCAAGGCGATCTTCGCCGTCAGGAGCTCGTCGTCGTCCGTGACGTTCGTGACGAGGTTTCGCGTCCCGTGCTCGAGCTCGACGTTGAGGCCCCGGTGGAACTGATTGAGGTCCACCTTCTTCCAGCTCAGGCCGAGGTCCTTGCCGATCTTCCTGGCTTCGTTCAGGCTGAATTTTTTCCTGGTCATGTGTCCCTCCGGACCTTCATGATATCACATCCTCCAGCCCACCGCGCGCCTTGCGTCCCCGCCCGCGGGAACGTATAATCCTCCCCATGAACGGATACGGAAGCCAGAGCATGATCGCGACCCTGCGGCGCGTCGCCGTCAAGCGGCCGAGGGACGCCTTCCGCGACGCGGCGACGATCGCGGCCGAATGGAAGGCCCTGAACTATACGGCCCCGCCGGACCTCGACGCGGCGGAGAAGGAATTCGACGCGTTCGTCCGGGTCCTCGAAGGATGCGGCGCCGAGGTCCTCAACCTGCCGCCCGACGCCCGGACGGGCCTCGATTCGCTCTACCCGCACGACCCCGGGCTCGTGACCGACGCCGGCGCCGTCCTGTTCCGGACCGGCAAGATCGCGCGGCGCGGCGAAGCCCCGGCCATGGCCGACGCCTTCAAGGCCTGGGGTATTCCCGTCCTGGGCACGGTCGACGGCCCCGCCACAGCCGAAGGCGGGGACACGCTCTGGCTCGACCACGATACGCTGGCGGTCGGCCGGGGATTCCGGACGAACGCCGCCGGAGTCGGATCCCTGCGGAACCTGCTCGGACCCGTCGGGGTCTCGGTCCTGGACTTCCACCTCCCTTACGGGAGCGGTCCGGCCGACGTCCTCCATCTCCAATCCTTCATCAGCCTTCTCGATACGAACCTCGCCGTCGTCTTCCGGCGCCTTCTCCCGGTCCCTCTTTTCGAATGGCTCGCCGATCGCGGGGTCGGTCTCATCGACATCCCCGACGAGGAATATGCCACTCAGGCCTGTAACGTCCTGGCCCTGGCGCCCCGGCGGCTGATCATGCTCGAGCGCAATCCCGTGACCCGCCGGCGGATGGAGGCCGCGGGATGCGAGGTCCACGTCGTCAAGGGCGACGAGATCGCCTTCAAGGGAAGCGGCGGTCCGACCTGCCTCACCCGTCCGGTCCTGAGAGCCTGACGGGCAAAAAACAGTCCTCCGGGACGGACAGGCCATGAGCGGCCGCGCCTTGACAAGATCTCCCGGCTTTTGATAAAAGTTCCATCGACTCCGAGTCCCAGGGGCTAAAGCGCTCGGCCAGGCCCCCCGGACCGATAGGGTGAAGCCGGAAACAGCTTCGCCTCCCAAGCTTGGAAAGGAGGAACGATGAAGTTCCCGAATCTGTTCTCCCGCCCTCTCGCCGGCGTCGTCGCCTGGACGATGCTGGCCGCCGTCCCGGCCCTCTTCGCCCAGGACCCCGAGCAGGAAGAAAAGGACAAGAAAGCCCGCGTCCGGACCGAAGAGATCGTCGTCACGGCACCGGCGCCTCAGGACCGGCCCCTGGCCTCGACCTCGGTGATCCCGCCCGCGATCCTGATCCCCCTGGCTCCCCGGAGCCTCGCCGACGTCCTCTCTTACGCTCCGGGCGCCTATGCGACGTCGGGCGGCAAGGGCGAGTCCCACGTCAAGATCCGAGGCCTCGACACCGACAAGTCCACGCTCCTCATCGACGGCATTCCCGTCTACGACCCCTACTTCAACTCGTACGATCTCAAGACCGTCCTCACCGAGGACATCGAGGCCGTCAGGGTCGTCAAAGGATCCTCGTCGGTCCTTTACGGCCCCAACACGCTCGGCGGGATCGTGGACGTCCTGACGCTCAAGCCGAGGACGCCCTCCCTGACGCTGAGGGCCGCGGCCGGCCGCGATGCGAACTATATCGTCTCCGCCTCGGGGGCTTTCGCCTGGCGGAAGACCGTCTTCATGGGCGCCGTCGCCCGGGACCACTCGGACGGCCTGCGCGTCCCGACGGGCGATTCCTCCGGCCTCCTGAAGAATTCCGACTACGGCAAGATCGCCCTGACCGGAAAGATCTACCTCTACCCCTGGGAAAAGAGCGAGATCCTCGCCCAAGCCTCCTATTATTCCTCGGAATGGGGGATCGCCGACGCCACCCAATACTACAAGTCCCGTTACTGGCGGTTCAAGGACTGGCGGCGCCTGACCCTCGGGCTCGGCGGGACGTTCCCCCTGTTCGCCAAAGGCAGCCTCAAGGTCCGGACGTATTACGTGAAGCTGGACAATACGCTGGACCAGTACAAGAACGCCTCGATGAGCACGCTGGATTGGGAATCCATCTATAAGAATTACGACGCCGGCGCCTTCATCCTCGGCTCCCATCCGCTGGGAACGCGGAACGAACTGCGCTTCAGCCTCAACGCCCGGCTCGACCACGTCGAACAACAGGGCTCGGCCACAGCCCCCTGGGAGACCTTCGAGCACCGGACCTATTCGGCCGGAGTCGAGGACGACTTCCGGCTGTCGGACAAGTGGCAGGTCACGGGAGGGTTCAGCGTCGACCGCCTGAATAAGCAGGCCGGAGGCGCGAAGACCTCTCTGAACCCCATCGCCGGGATCCGGTTCACCCCGATCCCCGACCTGGGCTTCCACCTGGCCCTCTCCCGAAAATCGCGGTTCCCTTCCATGCGCTCCATGTACAGCACGTCGGGCGGGAATCCCGATCTCAAGGACGAGATCGGGACGACCGTGGAGGCCGGGGCCGTCTGGAGGGGACCGTTCGAAGGGAGCCTGTCCGTCTTCACGACCGAGGTCGAGGACATGATCTACTCGGTCCGCCTGCCCTCGGGATACAAGACCTACGTCAACATCGGCAAGGCCGCCGTCAAGGGATTCGAAGCCGAGGTCGCCAAGTCCGTCGGCCTCTTCGACGCCCGCGTTTCCTACACCTTCCTCGATACCCGGAACAAGGACGAGGACCGCAGGCTGGATCTTGTCCCTCAGTCCCAGCTCAGCCTCGTCGCGGGGCTGGGCCGGGCCGACGACTACCGCTTCTCCCTCTGGGGGATCGCGGCGTCGAGCTCCGAGATCCTCATCAGCGGCGCCAATGTCACGGCCCCCGGCTACGTCGTCGCCAACGCCTCGTTCGAGAAATACTTCGGGGCTTTCTCGGTGTACGTCAAGGTCGACAATCTTCTCGACAAAGCCTACGTCACCGAGCCCGGCTACCCGATGGCTTCACGCCGCTTCGAGGCGGGCTTCAGGCTCCGGCTCGAACCACGGGAACAATGAACGGAACGAAAGGACGCTGAGATGAACATCCGCAAGTTTTCGATCGCCCTCGGGACCCTCGCCCTCCTTGCCGGCCTCCTGCCCGCCCAGGAGAACAACGATTTCTATGACAACGAGCCCTTCGTCGACCTGCCGCTCCGGTCCCTCGAGGTGGCGGGAGAGGTCGCGGCCCCCGGCCGCGTCGACCTCGCGGGCCTTCCCCTGCGTTCCGTCATGGTCCGGGAGGCCGTGACGCGGGACGGGAAGCCCGTCTTCGTCGGTTCCTACGTCTTCCAGGGCTATTCCCTCTTCGACATCCTCAAGGAACGGGTCGTCGCCAAGAAGAACGAGAAGGAATTCCGCTCGATCATCGACCTCTTCGTCGTCGTCGAGGACGCGAACGGCCGGAAGGCCGTCTTCAGCTGGGGCGAGATCTTCTATCCCACGGCCCCCCACAGGATCCTCGTGGCGGTGAAGGCGGCGCCGATCGTCCCGTCCCTGACCAGGGAACGCTGGCCCCTGCCCGGGAAGGCCCGGATCGCGGCGGCCGACGACCTCGTCGCCGACAGGAACCTGGAGGACCCGGTCCGGATCACGGTCTTCAGCGCGCCCATGAGCTTTCCGGTCCAGAAGGGAAAATCCCCCATGCACGCGGCGTCCGTCCGGGTCGTGAGCGGCGGCCGGGAAGCGGGGAAGATCGAGCGCCTGCCCGCGGGGGTCCCCGTCGTGACCCTTCCCTCGGTCTTCTTCGGCCGCGGGCGGGGATTCCATGGGATCGCGGAATTCACCGGCGTCCCCCTGAGAACGGTTTTGAAAGGTCTCGTCCCCTCCGACGCCTCCGCCGTCCGTAAGGGCTACCTCGTCCTGGCGGGGGACGACGGCTACCGGGCGGTCGTCTCCGCGAGCGAGCTTTTCAACCGAAACGACAACGGGGAGTTCCTCCTCTGCGACCGGGGCGAAAAGGACGGCGGGCGGTTCTCGCTCTACCCCGGTCCGGATTTCTTCTCGGACAGGGCGGTCAAGGCGCTCAAGGAGATCCATTACCTGACGGTCGATTGACGCCGCGGCCGGAGGTTTGTTGACAGGGCTGCGGCCGAGGTCTAAACTCGAGGCTTCGCATTCACCGGGCGGACGCGCCGTCCGCGCCGCCAAGGAGGCCTCAAATGGAAATGCTCAGGAAAAAGGGCCCGGCCCTTCTCGCGATCATCCTCGCCCTCGCCCTGCCGTCCCTCGCCGCTCCGGCCGGGGATCAGGTCCGGACGAGCGAGCCCGTCATCGCCCTCGTCGGGGCCACGCTCATCGACGGGACGGGCGGGGCGCCCGTCGCGGGAGTCACCGTCCTCATCGAGGGCGCGAAGATCAAAGCCGTCGGCCCGGCCGCCTCGATCAAGGTTCCGGCGGGCGCTCGGACGATCGACGTCAAGGGCAAGTTCATCCTGCCCGGCTTCATCGACTGCCACGTCCACACCTCGTACCCGTTCGACGACGTCCAGTACTTCACGGACACGAACAGCATCGACACCCTGCGGAGCGTCTACATCATGAACATGCTTCTCCGCTGCGGGGTGACGGCGGTCCGGGACGTGGGCTCGCCCGTCGAAGCCATGCAGGCCGTCCAGCGGGCCAATGAGCTCGGCTACATCGACAGCCTCAGGATCTTCCCCTGCGGCAACCTCATCACGGTCACCGGCGGCCACGGCGACGGCATCCGGGGCAGTATGGGCGTCGACGGGCCCTGGGAGTGGAGGAAGGCCGTCCGCCAGATGTACAAGGACGGCTTCGCCCACATCAAGATCTCCCCGACCTACACCTTCGAGGAAGCGCAGGCCGCCGCGGACGAGGCGAAGACGCTCGGCATGAGGATCACGTCCCACGGCGGCGGCCTCTCCGACACCATCCCGACGACGATGACCAGGATCGCCGTCGAGGCGGGCGTTCCATGCATCGAGCACGTCAACGAGATGGAGGACGACGTCCTCGACCTCATCGCGGCGAAGGGCGTCCATCTCGTCCCGACCATGGCCATTTACAGGGAGCTCTACAGGACGAAGAGCATCAACCCCTTCCTCATCGAGAAGCGGCACTGGACCCAACAGATGCACGAGACCCTGTTCAAGAAGGCCCGGGAGCGGAAGATCCTGATGGGCATCGGGACCGACGCCAACGGCGGCTTCATGAAGCTCTACCCGGGGCTCTACTTCGACGAGATGAAGTATTTCGTCGAACTGGGCGCGTCCCCCATGGAGACCATCGTCGCCGCGACGAAGAACGGAGCCGTCATCCTGGGCAGGGAGGACGTCATCGGCACGGTGGAAGCCGGGAAGCTGGCCGATCTCCAGGTCCTTTCCAGGGATCCCCTCAAGACGTTCGACGCCCTGGGCGCGCCCGAGCTCGTCATCGTCGGCGGCAAGCTCCACAAGTTCCCGTTCTGAGCCTCCGCGGCGGCCCCTTCGCCGGGCGTGCCCTTCTTGACAGGGGGCACGCCCGCGGTCTAAACTCGGGCCACGATATCACGCGGCCGGGGCTTCTTCCGTGCCGCCGAGGAGGTCCCCCATGAATCTGACCCGAAAGAACATTCCGGCCCTGGCCGCCCTCGCCCTGGCCCTGGCCATCCCCGTCCTCGCCGCCCCGCCGGAGAAGCCGGCCCGGGCGCCGGAGCCCGTGATCGCCCTCGTCGGAGCCACGCTTATCGACGGGACGGGCGCGGCGCCCGTCGCGGGAGCCACCGTCATCATCCAAGGCCCGAAGATCAAGGCCGCCGGCCCGGCCGGCTCGGTCAAGATCCCGGCAGGCGCGGAGGTCGTGGACGTCAAGGGCAAGTTCATCCTGCCCGGCTTCATCGACTGCCACACGCACATCACGACCGAGAGCACCGATCGGGAGTCCTTCACCGACAGCAAGAGCCTGGCGACGCTCCGGGCGCTCCAGCTGATGAACCGCTACCTCGCGAGCGGCGTCACGGCCATCCGCGACGCCGGGTCGCCCATCGAGTCCATGCAGGCCCTGGTCAGGGCCCGGAGGGCCGGCTATGTCGACACGATCCGGCTCTTCCCCTGCGGCTACCTCATCACGACGACGGGCGGACACGGGGACGGGATGGACGGCGCTCTGGCCGTCGACGGCCCCTGGGCGTTCCGCAAGGCCGTGCGCGAGATGTCCAAGGACGGATTCCGCCATATCAAGATCTCGCCGACCTTCACCCTCGAGGAGGCTCAGGCCGCCGTCGAGGAGGCGAAGACGCTCGGCATGCACATCACGGCCCACGGCGGGGGATTCTCCGACACCATCCCGACGACGATGACCCGCATCGCCGTCCAGGCCGGCGTCGAATGCGTCGAGCACTGGAACGAGATGGAGGACGACGTCCTCGACCTCATGGCCGCGAAAGGCGTTTATGACGTCCCGACCCTGACCATTTACAGGGAGAGCTACAAGCGCGATGACATCAATGCGTTCCTCATCGAGAAGCGGCATTGGTCCCAGGGCATGCATGAGGCGCTCTTCCGGAAGGCCCGCGAGCGGAAGATCGTCATGGGCATCGGGACCGACGCCGGCGGAGCCCTCTACCGGGAAATGTATCCGAAGATCTTCTTCGACGAGATGAAGTACTTCGTCGAGCTCGGCACGACACCCATGGAGGCCATCGTCGCCGCGACGAAGAACGGGGCGCTCATCCTCGGGATGGCCGACGAGCTGGGCACGGTCGAGGCCGGGAAGCTCGCCGACCTCCAGGTCGTCTCGCGCGACCCGCTCAAGTCGCTCGACGCCCTGGGCGCGCCGGAGCTCGTCTTCGTCAACGGCAAGGTCCACAAGTTCTAGCCGCGGGCCGCCCGGGGAACAGGGAAGCCCGGCGGACGGAGAGCCTCCCATGAGATATCGGGTGATCGAAGCGCACACGGGGCCCGATCGCCCGCTGCTTTCCCTGCGGCCGGGCGAACGGGTCACGGTGGGCGAGACCTACAAGGGGCCCGAGGGTTGGCCGGATTGGGTTTGGTGCGTATCCGAAGCCGGCATCGGGGCCTGGGTCCCGCTCCCTATCCTGGAGACAACCGGGGAGGGAACCGCCCTGGCCCGCGAAGCCTATGATTCGAGGGAGCTCGATGTCGAGGGCGGCGACGAGGTCACGGGAGAGCGGGAGACGTGCGGCTGGCTGTGGTGCGCCCGGGAACGGGACGGCGCTTCCGGTTGGGTCCCACGCGAAAAGCTCGAAGCCTTGATAAGCTAGCGGGTGCGGCAGAACGTCGTCGTGAACGGAGAGGCTCTCCGGGCCCGTCGCGGCCCGTTCTCTTCAGGGCCTTCGGGTCGCCCGGTCTTGGCGGCTCAATTATAAGCTTCCATGACGTCGCGGGCCTCGTCCAACAGCCCGCCCGCGATCTCCCGCATGCCGACCTCTTCCCAGAAGGGCAGGCCCTGATGCGCCTCCAGGTACTTCAGAGGGATGGGATGGGTGCCGATCACGACCGGGACCCCGAACTGGGCCTCGATGAAGGTCTTGAAACGGCGGATATTGGGACATGGAGGATAGCCCACCACCAGTCCGGTGGCCAGGTGAATGACCTCCGCCCCGTTCTTTTTCATCTCCGCCGGCACATATTCCACGTTCCCCCCTGGACAGCCGCCGCAGGTCGAGTAGCCGACGATCTCCACGGGTTCCGCGGCCGGGTAGATGGAGAACGCGCCGCGCCGTTCCCGCAAAGCCCGGAAACACTTGCCGCCGCCGCAATCCTTATAGCGCGCGCAGATGACGATCCCGATCTTTTTCATTATTTCTTTCCTTTTTTTTGATGATAATCCTTCCTCAGCCGTTTGACAATCCCGGACCGTGCCTCATGGAATTGACATTGTTATGAGCATATGCTTATAATACAGGCATGGCCAGGCCGAAAAAGTGCAGATGCATAAAGGGCACGCCCGGTGCCATGTATTTCAAGCCGCGGGGCATTCCCCTGTTCCAGCTTGAGGAGATCTCCCTGAGCCTCGATGAGCTCGAGGCGATCAGGCTCGCCGATGACGAAGGGCGTTACCACGAGGACGCCGCGACCGCGATGAAGGTGTCGCGGGCGACCTTCGGAAGGATATTGAACAAGGCCCGCAGCAAGGTCGCTGAAGCGATCGTCCATGGCAAAGCCTTGCGCATAGAGATCAGCCCGGATCGAGGAGGTCACGGATGAAGGTGTGTTTTGCCGTTGAGAAAGGCGACGGCGTCGATAGCGTGGTCTATGGTCATTTCGGTTCCGCTCCCGCGTTCATCGTCGTGGATACCGGATCGGACGAGGCCGTGACGGTCGACAATCGCGATCTCGGCCACGCCCACGGGGCCTGCAACCCGATCCGCGCCCTGGGCGGGCTCAGCGTCGACGCCGTGGTCGTCGGCGGCATCGGGGCGGGGGCGATCACGAGGCTCCAGGCGGAAGGGATCAGGGTTTACCGCTCCGCGGCGGAGACGGTAAAACAGAACCTGGGCCTGTTGAAACGGGGCGAACTGCCCGAGCTTTCGGCTCAGGACTCCTGTCGGGGCCATCAACAGGGCCAGGGGCACGGCTCACACTGAAGACGCGGAGGAGACCATATGCCGATCTACGAGTATCGATGCGCCCAATGCGGCGGGGTCAGCGAATATCTCATCCTGGGCAAGCAGGCACGGCTCAATTGTCCCAAGTGCGGAAGCGAAGAGCTGATCAAGCTCGTTTCCGCCCACACGACGGTCGGCCGTCCGTCAAAGGACTCCGGCGTCCCGGGCTCCGGAGCCTGTTGCGGCTCGGCCGGCTCATGCGGAACACCGGGAGGCTGCTGTTCCAGATAGCCGGACGACGCAACCCGCAGGATACGGTACGGGTCGAAGGATACCGGCCCCAAGAAAGGGGACGCCGTGCCGTCAGGTGAAGATGATGTGCCCGCCGGCGGCCTTCTCATAGAACTGGCCGACGGTGATGATGGAATCAACCTGCGGGCAGAAGTCCTCCTTCTTCAGCTTGAACATGTCCACGGTCGCCTTGCAGGCGTAGAGCTTGCCGCCGGCGTCGGAGATCATCTCGATATATTCCGGCACGGGAGGGATGTCCAGCTTGTCCATGGTCTTCATCATCATGGCCGTGGCCATGGAAGACATCCCCGGCAGGATGCCGAGGAGAGAGGCCATGTGCATCCCGGGGTTGCCGACCGTGGCGACCTTGATCCGCCCCATGCGTTTCTTGATGATCGCGTCCATGCCGAAGAAGGTGAAGAAGAGGCTGGCCTCGATCCCTTCCATGCGGGCACCGTTGGCCATGATCAGGCCCGGGTACACGCCGTCGAGGGAGCCTTTCGACACGATAATGGAGACTTTCTTGATCTTTTCTTCCATGGTTCCTCCTGGGTTCGGGACCGGGCCCTCAGACGCAGCCGACGGGCTTGGCCAGCCCGGCGATCTTCGCGGCCTTCTTGGCCGGACCGCCGGGGAACAGGTCGTAGAGCTCCTTGGTGCTGACGACGCCTGACTTGTTGATCTTCCGGATCGTCGGCACGGCGCCGTTCTCCTTGAGCTCCTTCTGCATGAATTCCAGGACCTTCCAATGGGCCGGGCCGAGCTCGGTGATCCCCTCTTCCCGGGCGATCGCGGCCGCGACCTCGCGCGTCCACTGGGAGTGATCGGTCAAATAACCTTCGTCGTCGACGTCGACCGTGGCGCTTCCGAGCTGCTTCCTGGGCATGGGCCTCTCCTTAGGTTTTGGATTGCGTATCTTTCGGGAATCTCTTCCCGGCTTTTTTCATCTTCGCGGGGATGAACGGGATCGGACGCCCCTTCAGCAGCATGTTCCAATAGACCCAGCGAAAGGCCAGCTTCCCCAGATGGTTCAAACGGCTCGGCTTGAGCAGGGGCAGGGGGCCGATGACGGGGAACGGGAAGCGGCCGGGCAGGGGCTCGACCTCGGAGTTGAAATCGATGAGGATGGCCTTTCGGCCGCCGGTCTCGATGAAACAGTTGGAGTGGCCGTCGAACTCGGCGGCAAGGGGCTCTCCCTTGATCGCGCGCAGGACGTTCCCGACCAGGAGCTCGGACTGAAAGTGGGCCACGGAACCCGCTTTCGAGCTCAGGAGGTCCGTCGCGTCGCCGAGGACGAAGATGTTCTCGTAAGCCTTGGCCCTCAGGGTTTTCGGGTCGGTGGGGACGAACCTCAGCTCGTCGCCCATCCCGGAGCGCTCGATGAGCGGGTCCCCCATGTTCGTGGGGATCGTGATCAGGATATCATAGGGGACCTCGCGGCCGTCGTAGGAGACGAGCTTTTTCGCGGCCGCATCCACCCGTTCGGCGCTGAAGTCCGGGATGAGGCGGATGCCCCTCTCTTCGAGCAGGGAGCCGAGGACCTTCGACGCGACCGGCTTGGTGAAGGCGGCCGAAAGCGGCGTGACGAAAACGACCTCCGATGCCTCGCGCAGGTTCCTGCGTTTGAGGCAATGATCGGCGAAGAACGTGAACTCCAGAGGAGCGACGGGGCACTTGATGGGCATCTCGTTGATATGGATGACGACCTTCCCGCCCTGGAACTCGCGGACCTTCCCGGCCAGGGCGACGGCGCCCTCGGCCGTGTAAAAGTCGAAGATGGATTCCCTCCAGCCGTCGAGCATGCCCGGGGTCTCCGCCGGAACGATCTCCGCACCCGTGGCCACGATCAGAAGGTCATAGGCGATCTTCCGGCCGTTCTCGAGGACGACGGCGTTGCCGGACGGATCGATGCGTTCGATCCGCGAGACGACGAACTCCACCCCTTTCGGCAGGAATTCCGACCTCTTCCGGGTGATCTTCTCGAGGGTGGTGAAACCGAACGGGATGAACAGGAACCCGGGCTGGTAATGATGGACGTCGTCCCTGTCGATGACGGTGATGGACCAATCCTTCCGGTCGAGCCGGCCGGCGAGACGGTTGGCCATGATCGTCCCGCCCGTCCCGGCGCCGAGGATCACGAGTTTTTTCATGGGACTATCCCCTCAAGCCCTGGAATTGGGGGTGCCGACACCCGGGAGACTACGCTCCCCGCTTCCTTCCTGTCAAGCCGGCCGGCCCCTCGCGTCGCGGGCTTCGCATTAAAGCCTATAAATAATATCTAATTTATAGACTTTGGTCAAGACAGGGGACGGGCCCGGAGGTCATCGGGGCTTCATCAGGCCTCAGGCCTAAGTTTGATCCCGGTTCTGCATGTTGCGGCCTTCGATCTCCTCCTTTTGGAATAGGGGGACAAGGGGGATTTCCACGGTCCCTAAATCCCCCCTAACCCCCCTTTTACAAAGGGGGGTAGATCGAGCTGGTGCCCTCGGCTGCCAAATTCCCCCATTAACAATGGGAGTAGATCAAGTCGACACATCGGCTGTCGGTTCGCCCTTCAGCAAAGGGGAACGTATCGTACCCGCGGTCCCTAAATCCCCCCCTAACCCCCCTTTTTCAAAGCGGGGTAGATCGAGCTGACGCGCCGGATGTCATATTCCCCTATTAACAATAGGGGTGGATCGAGTTGATACACCGGTTATCGGTTCGCCCTTCAGCGAAGGGGAACGTATCGTACCCGCGCTCCCCAAATCCCCCCTAACCCCCCTTTTTCAAAGGGGGGTAGATCGAGCTGACACATCGGCTGTCGTTTTCCCCTATTATCAATGGGGGCAGATCGAACTGACACGTCGGCCGTCATATTCCCCCCTTTGCAAAAGGGGGCCCAGGGGAAACCGATGCCCCCCTTTGCAAAAGAGGGGCACTGGGGGAACTGATGCCCCCCTTTGGAAAAGGGGGGCTGGGGGGAACCGATACCCCCCTTTGCAAAAGGGGGGCTGGGGGGATTTATCCCTACTTCTTGAAGACCTCGCTCTTGAGGGTCGCCCGGCGAATGCGCTCCTCGACGGGGTTGACACCGATCCCCGGACCGTCGGGGACGCGGATCCTTCCCGGCGCGTGGAACGCGATGAACGGATCGATGAGGTCCTCCTTGTAATAGCGCCGGCTCTCCGAGAGGTCGTGCGGGAGCTTGAAGTTCGGGAGCGCGGCGATGTGGAGGTTATGGGCCCGGCCGATGCCGCTCTCGAGCATGCCGCCGCACCAGACCGGAACGCCCTGGGCCTCGCAATAGTCGTGGATCTTCCGCATCTCGACGGCCCCTCCGACCCGGCCGACCTTGATATTGATGATGCGGCAGCTCCCCATCTCGATGGCCGCCCGCGCCGTGTCGAACGAGATGATGCTCTCGTCGAGGCAGAGGGGCGTCGTCATCTCCCTCTGGAGCTTGGCGTGGTCCCACAGATCATAGGGGGCGAAAGGCTGTTCGATGAGAAGCAGGTTGAAGGCGTCGAGCTTCTTCAGCTGTTCTTTGTCGGCCAGGCTGTAGGCGCCGTTGGCGTCCACCTGGAGAAGGACGTCGGGAAACTTCTCCCGGACCGCGGCGCAGGCCTCGACGTCCCAGCCGTGCTTGATCTTCAGCTTGATGCGCCGGTACCCTTCGCCGATGAAGGCGTCGACGCGCGCGACGAGGTCGGCGAGCGAGTCCTCGATGCCGCAGCTGACCCCGGCCTCGATCTCGTCGCGGACGCCGCCGTAGAGCTTCGCGAGCGGCACGCCGGCCTTCTTGGCCTTGAGGTCCCAGAGGGCGAGCTCGAGCCCCCCCGGGCCATCTGGTTGCCGCGGAACCGCTTCGCTTTGGCGGCGTAATCCTCCGGCTCGGTGATCTTCTCGGCGAAGATCATGGGAATGAGGAACGTCTTCAGAACGTGCCAGGCGCCTTCGGTCGTTTCGCCGCTGTAGAGGGGGGCCTCCTCGGCCACGATCTCGCCGTAGCCGCAGACGCCGTCCTCATAGACCCGGGCGATGATGAACGTCCGGTCAAAGTCGCGGCTGAAACTCGTCTCGAAGAAATGCACATAGGGCAGCTTCAGGAGCGCCATCTCGATGCGTTCGATTGTCATGGATCCGTCCTTTCGTACGTTTTCGGGTCGGCCGGAGCCGGCCGCTATCTCTTGAGCAGGTAATAACTGCGCTCGCCGGAGAGGAAATCCTCCGCGGCGTAGCCTCGCCTGAAATACGCCCTCATGACCCGGCGCAATCCCGCCTGCCAGGCGGCGACGAGTTCGGGCCGCCCGCGCAGGGATTGGATGTTCGGAGGAACCTCTACCAGGATCGTTTTATCCTTCAGGGCAAGCCGGGGAAGGGCCGGCATCGGGAAGCCGTCGCCCGTTCCCGTCGCCCGTTCCAGGGCCTTGGGCAAAGGGCCGCCGTTCGTCGCCTTTCCCTTTTTCGCGGGCTTCTCCGAGGTCTTCCTCCCGCCGATCTTCCATTCCACGAGGAGCCGGTCCGTAGGGATGTCCGGTCCGAGGCACAGGGCCGGCGTGAACCCGTAGAAATTGGAGAGGTAGGTCCGGCTCCGGGCGCCGAGGGCGTTCAGATTGAGGTTCGCGTTCCTCGCCTGCAGGGGATCGAAGGTCCAGGTGATGAGGCCGACGCCCTGCTTCAGGGCCGCGAGGCGCTGGGCCTTCTTGAGCCTCTTCCCGAGCCCCATCCCCTGGTATTCGGGCAGGACGGCCAACAGGTGGGAATGCTGGGTACGGACGCCGTCGTGGAGGGCCGGAAAAGAGTAGACGAACCCGGCCAGGGTCCCGTCGACAAAGGCCCCGAGGAGGATGGCCCCCATCCGGGAGTGGACGCAGAACTGGTGCGTGGGCGTCAGGTCCGTGTCTTCGTGCTTCCAGACCTCCCTCTGGATGTGGATGAGCCGCTCGAATTCCGGATAGTCCCGGAGCTTACGGATGAGGACTTTGGGCGCCAAGCCGGACTCCTTTCTCGGAAGCGATGCGGTCGTAGATGCGGATGATCTTCATGGCCATCGCCTCGGCCGAAAATCTCTCGTGGACGACCTCGTACCCGCGCTGGGCCAGGCGGGCGGCCAGCGCCCGGTCGAGGTAAAGCTTCAGGATGGCGTTGGCAAGGGCCTGGGGGTCCTGCGGCGGGACGAGAAGCCCCGTCTCCCGGTGGATGACGACCTCGGGGATGCCCCCGGCCTGGGTGGCGACGACGGGAAGCCGGCTGGCCATGGCGTCCATGATGGAGCTCCCCAGCCCCTCCATGCGCGAGGACAGGACGAAGAGGTCGAGCGAGGCGAGGATGCGGGGAATGTCCTCGCGGAAGCCGAGGAAATAGACGACGTCCTCGACGCGGAGCTCGTGGGCCTGCTGGTCGAGCTGCATCCGGAGCGACCCCTCGCCGACGATGACGATGCGGACCCGGGGGGCATGGTCCTTGAGGATCTTCGCCGCCTCGATAAGGTCCCGGTGCCCCTTGTGGTCCTCGAGCTGGGCGACGATACCGATGAGGTAATCGTCCGGGCCGAACCCGAACTCTTTCCGAAGGAAGTCCCGCTCCTTGACCTCCCGGAACGGAGCGAAATCGATGCCCGAGGGGACGACCTCGATGAGCCTCTCCGGGACGCCGCCCTTGATCGAGGACCTGGCGGACCCCCTCGGAGATGGCGATGACCGAATCGATCCCCTTGATGTACTTGCGCCGGGATTTGACGGGAAAGTCCACCCGGCGCGAGATGATGCGGATGGGGACGCGGGCCCGGGCCGCGGCCCGCGAGCCGAGGGCCGCGCCATGGGCGTCATGGAAGTGGGCGAGGACACAGCGCCCGCGCCGCATAGCCTGGGCGATGCGATGGACGGCCCAGAAGTCCATTTCGCTCTTCATGGCCACGGGAAGGACGGGCAGGCCCTCCTCGGCGGCCTTCGCGTGGAGCGGCGAATCCGGCTGGACGACGAACGTGAACGGATAGCCCTTTTGTTTCGAGCTCCCGGGCCAGGAAGAACGCCTGGCGCTGGCCGCCGCGCCATTCGCGCCCGGCGTCAATTTGGAAAAGGCTCAATTCTCTCCCCTTTTTTCCAGATCTCCCGCAGTTTGGCGTAGCGGATGAAAACGGAGTAGCCGTTGAGGACGGCGATCACGACCCCGGGGAATCCATCGAGGAACCCGAGCTTGAGGACGTAGGACCTGATGAAGCGCCCGACCGGCCAGCCGACGAGATGGACGAGCCGGCATTTTTTCCCCTTCGCGTAGAGCTTCTGGGCCCCGAGATCGCTGAACCGGTTGATGCGGGCGACGTGGTCCGCGATGCCGGCGTAGGTGAAGTGATGGATGGGCCCCGCGAGCCTCGCGACGGGCCCGGAGAAAACGAGCTTCTCGTGGACGTAATCGCCCTCCCAGTGCGCGCGGTCGGCGCGGAAGAGCCGGACCTTCCGGTCCGGGTACCAGCCCGAGTGGCGGATCCACCGGCCAAGATAGAAAACCTGGCGGGGGATGGAGAAGCCGGCGAAGGCGGACGCGCCGCCCTCGAGGGCGAGGATCTCCTCCTTGAGCCCGGGCGAGACCCGTTCGTCGGCGTCAAGCGACAGGATCCAGGGACGGGTCGCCTTGGAGTTGGCGAAGTTCTTCTGGTCGGCGAAATTCGTCCACGGCCGCTCGAAGACCTTGTCCGTGTACTTTCTGGCGAGGCGGACGGTCCCGTCCGTGCTGCCTCCGTCGACGACGACGATCTCCGCGGCGACGCCCTGGACGCTCTTCAGCGCCGCTTCCAGTCGTTTTTCCTCGTTGAGGACGATGAGGACGGCAGAGATTTCCACGCGGAAATCTTAACACAATCGCCCGGGAAGTTGAAACGTTCCGCGGCGGGTTACTTCGCGAAATCGGCGACGGTGATGTTGCGCGTCCGGAGGCTCGAGCCGACGACCTGTTCCAGCCGGGCCAGCGAAACGTTGTAGTCGACGAGGGCCTTGATCTCCATCGAGCGGGCGTTGGCCAGCCCCTCCTGGTACTGGAGGACGAAATAATTGGTGGTCAGCCCGACGCCGAGCTTCTTCGTCTCGGCCTCGAGGCGCTTGGCCGCCAGCTCGCGGGCGATGCGGTAGGCGTCGACCCTCTTGGCGTCGGTCTCGACGCTGCGCACGGCGTCCCCGACCTCGAGGGCGATCTGCTGTTCCTGGTTCTTCAGGCGGGCCGAATTCTGGTCGAGCGCGATCCGGGCCAGGGCCAGGTTCGCCCGGCCGACGACGTCGGCCACGGGGACGGACAGGGTCAGCCCGACGGTCCAGTTGTTGTAGAGGAACTTCGTCGCGTCGCGGAAGGCCTTGGAGCCGCCGCCCTTTTCCGTGCCGATGATGACGCCCAGGAACGGGTCGTCGTTGAGGTAGAGGAGCCGGTCGCCGGAGATCCCCGGGCTCCAGTAGGAGAGCTTGAGGTCGAGCTTGGGGAGGAGCTGGTTCCGGGCGACGCGGAGATCGATGCGGTTGTTCAGGATCGTCGTCCTGTTCACGGCGAGGTCCGGGCGCCTCTCCATGGCCTGGGCCATGGCTTCGTCAAAGGAGATGGACGCCGCCTTGAGGGCGGGCTTGTCCGTGGGGACGAGCTTCAGGGCGCGCAGGTCCGCGTCCGCGGAAGGATTGACCAGGCTCTTGAGGACGTCCTCGCCCCGGCGGATGAGCGCTTCCGCCTGGAGGATATCGGCTTCGCGCTGGGCGACGGTCGCCTCGGCGTTGAGGACTTCGAGCGGAGCCAGCGTCCCGACCTCGACCTCCTTCTTGTTCTTCGCCAGGAGGTCCCGGGCGAGCTGGAGCGACTGCTTATTGACGTTGAGGTTCTCGATGGCGTAGACGAGGTTCCAGTAGGCCTCCTGGACGAGATAGACCGTGTTCATCAGCGTCGCCTCGAACTGGCTCCGGGAGATGTCCAGGTTGTTGCGCGAGACGAGGATCTCCCGACGGGCGACCTTCGGCCCGAAGTCCCGGAGGAGCGGCTGGGTGAGGTCGAACCGGAGGGTATTCCCGTACCGGGGGTTAATGAGCTGAAAGGCCTGGTTCGTGTCGGACTTATATCCCTGCAGCGACAGGGAGACGTTCCCTCCGGTGGGGAGGAGCTGGACGACGGACGCTCCATAGCTCGTCAGCTTCGACTTCACGATCCCCGCGCCCTGGATGAACCAATAGGGCGGCTCCTGGTTCTTCTCGCCGTTGTAATTGAGGTCCAGGCTCGGCAGGAAGGCTTCCCTGGCCCGGGCGAGGGTGGCGTCGGCCAGTTCGGGATTGAAGACCTCGACGGCCAGGTTGAGGTTGTTCTTCAGGGCCCTGACGATCGAATCCTCGAGGGTCAGGGGGATCTCCTTGACCTCGTCCGCGGCGAGGGCCGGGACGAAAAGCGCCAGGATCGCGAGCACGGAAAGTGTTCTTTTTGCCATCGGGGCCTCCTTCGGCCTGTTGCAAAATCCAGCCATTTAAAATATACGTATATTCGCCCTCCGGGGTTCTCACTTCCGAAGCCATGGACATGAAAAAGACCCTCCTACGGACCGGCGCCCCCGTTGCCCTCGCGGCGGCCGGGCTGGCCGTTTATGCGCGATTCGCGTCCGGGATCCCGGCCTGCACGGTCTTCGCCCACGCCTTCCGGCCGAGCGTCCCGGGCCTCTTGGCCGCAACGGCGGTCATCGGGCTGACGCTCTTCGCCTTCCAGGTCCTGTACGCGCGCATCGTCTCCCGTCTCGCGGCGGCGCCCATCGGAGCGGTCCTCAGGCGGGACGCCTGGACCCTCCTCCCGCTCGCCGCCACCGCCCTCGCCCCTGTCACGCTGATCCACTATATCGGGGCCGCCGATGTCGCCGTTCGCGTGCGACTGCTCCTGGGGGCCGCCGTCGCCCTGGTCGTCTATCTCAAAGCCGTCGGGTTCCGGGACTGGCGGAGGCGAGCCCCCGGGGCTCGGCCGGCGTTCTTCCCCGCCGTTTCCCGGCTGTCCGTCCGCAAGAAGCTCGGGCTCATGTTCCTGGCCTCCCTCATCGCGTTCAACCTGGGCGCGGCCCTCATGCTCGGACAGGGCGTCGGATTCTCCGGCGACGAGCCCCATTACCTGCTGATGACCCACAGCCTGCTCCACGACGGGGACCTGGACCTGACGGGCAACTATCGCGACAGGGATTACAACGCCTACATGACAAAGACGGTGACCATCCCCCAGATCCACGTCGTCCGGGGGAAGAAGCCCGGCACCGCGTATTCCTTCCATTCTCCGGGCACCGCGTTCGTGATGCTTCCCTTCTACGCGGCCGGCTCCCTGCTCGGGAAGACCGGGCTCATCCTGCTCGTGAAGTTCGGGATGAGCCTCTTCGGCGCCCTGTTCGGTCTCCAGGTGTTCCTGTACGCGCGCGACGCCTGGAAGAACGAGCGGCTCGCGGTCGCCCTTTGGGCCCTCGTCACGCTCGCGACGCCGGTCTATTTCTACGCCGTCCACGTCTATCCCGAGCTCATCGTCGGCGCCCTGGCCTTCCTCGTCTTCCGGCTCTTCCGGTCCCCCGACCGGCTGACCGGAGGGCGTCTCCTCTTCTGCGGTTTCCTCGTCTCGACCTTCATCTGGTTCCACGCCATCAAGTACATCTTCCTGGCCGCCCCCCTGGCCGCCTATTGCCTGTGGGTGCTGTGGAGAAGGTCGTCGAAAGCGAGGGCCTTCGCGCTTTTCCTCGCCTTCCCCGTCGCGGTCACCGCCGCCTATTTCATCTTCCAGAAGGCCCTTTACGGCTCTTTTTCGCTGTCGGCCGTTTCCTGGAAAGGGAGCCTCGGAACCGGCGAGACGCTCTCGTACGCGAAGGAACTCCTCACGGGCATCCCCTTCCGCTTCCGGTGGGAGACGCTGGCCGGGTATTTCTTCGACCAAAAGGACGGCCTGTTCCTCTACGCGCCCCTCTATTTCTTTGCGGCTCTCGGGCTCGTGGACATGGTCCGGCGCAAAGCCGCGGAGCTTCCGGCGCTCCTGTTCGTCGCCGCTCCCTACGTCCTCGTATCGGCCTTCCTGACGCAGAGGACGGGTTATGCGCCGCAGGCTCGTCCGCTCGTCGCCGTCGTCTGGGCCCTGGTCATCGGGGTGGGCTGGTTCTTCGCCGGGAACAGGAAGAGGTTCTTCAAGGGAGCGTTCGCCTTCGCTTCGGGATACACCCTCGGCATGACGGGGCTCCTCCTCTTTCACCCCCTCTCCCTCTACCAGGAGACGACGATGGGGACCGCCGAGACGGGCGGCGGGATCTTTTACGTCCTGAGCAGCCTGCATCTTCGGCTGACCGAATGGCTCCCGGCATATGCCAAGAGCCGGGAGGGCGCCTGGCCGCCGAACTTCATCTGGCTGGGGCTCTTCGCCCTGTTCATCGTGTCCTATGCCGTTGGCCATAAGGATGGCGCGGGCAAAACAGCCGATGGATATCGCCCCGAGGCCCGCCGCCCCCTGGCCCACGCGGCATTTGCCCTTATCGGCGGGGCCGTGTTCTTTGTCCTCTTCGTCCTCTATCCGAGGACGGTTCTCTATGCCCCCCAGCGGACGGCGTTCCCGGAGGGCGGATCCCTGACCTTCTATTCCATGTCGCGCGTCGTCCGCCAGCCCGAGCCGGGCAGGTTCCTCCTCCCGGACGGCGGCCGGGATTACGTGTTCGCGTTCTCCTCCGCGCGCAAGCTGGCTCGTCTCCGTCTTGAGCTCGCGTCGGAGACGGCGGACGGGCCGATCTCCCTGGATTATTTCGACGCTCCCGTCTTCAAGGGAAGGACGGCCCGGGAGAGGCGCTCCCTCGACCTCGAGGATCCGCCCGCGTATCCGTATCGCGGAGGCTGGCTCTATTTCGTGACCGTGAGGATGCGCGGTCTCGAGAGCGGCGTGTCGGCCGCCTCTCCGTTCCGGTTCAGCCTTATTCCGGGATCGTAGCCTCAGGCTTTAACCTGAGCCGGAGCCAGCGGCCGTCGCGGCGTCTTCCCAAGATCCCCCCAAAACCCCCCTTTAGAAAAGGGGGGAAGACGCGGGCTACGCGAAGATCTTGAACCGGGCGAGCCCCTTCTTGTGGAGCTTGTACTTGACGAGCGTCTTGAGGATGGAGAGCCCGTACACGGAGCTCCGCCAGAAGCCGACCTGGGAGGCTTCCTTGAAATAGCGCGTCTCGATGGGGATCTCGCGGATCCGCATCCCGTGGATGACGCCCTGGGCGATGATCTCCGTGTCGAAGACGAAATCGTCGGAATTCGCCATGAAGTTGACCGTCTCGAGGTAGCGGCGCGAATACGCCCGCAAGCCCGAGTGATACTCGGTGAGGTACATGTAGAATGTTGCGTTGGCGAAGGCGGTCAGGTAGATGTTGGCCAGGTACTTCCACCAGGGCATGCCGCCCTCGAGCGGATGCCCGCCGAGCATCCGCGACCCGAACATGGCGTCGCAGGTTCCCTCGAGGAGCGGGGCCGCGAGCTGGGGAATGACGGTCGGGTCATACTGGTGATCGGGGTGGACCATGATCATGATATCGGCGCCGAGCTTCATGGCCTCGGTATAGCAGGTCTTCTGGTTCCCGCCGTAGCCCCGGTTCTCGTCGTGGACGAAGACGCGCAGGCCGAGCTTCCGGGCCAGGGCGACGGTCCCGTCGCAGCTCGCGTCGTCGACGAGGATGATGTCGTCCACCCATTCCCGGGGGATGTCGTCGAGCGTCCGTTCGAGCGTCTTTTCAGCGTTGTACGCGGGCATGACGACGATGATCTTCTTGGTGCGTTCCATGGGCTCGGCTCCGGCCTCCGTTATAACACATTCCTCCCGGCGGGTGAATGGCCTAGGCCGGAGTCGTCATTGGGGGTCTTTTTCCGCCCTGAGGAACAGGGATATCCTCGTTCCCTTCTGCCGTTCGAAGGTCAGCTCGCCGTCGATCTCCGCGGCCAGCATGCGGACCAGGCTCATGCCCGTGCCGCCCGATTCCGCGGGATCGAAGTCCTTGGGCAGTCCGGCCCCGTCGTCGGCGACGGAAAGCCTGATCCCGTCCTCGGTCCGCACGAGCTCGACGCGGACTTCGCCCGCCGCGCCGGCCGGATAAGCGTACTTGAGGGCGTTGGTGACCAGCTCGTTCAGGATGAGCCCCAGAGGCACGGCCCGCTTCGTGTCCAGCCTGAACTCGTCGAGCCGCGTGGTCAGCCGGATGTCCTTGGACCCGTATGTCTTGAAGAGCTCCTCCGTCAGGCCCCCGAGATGGGCCCGGAGGTCCACCGTGTCGATGTCGGACGCGCGATAAAGGCGCTCGTAAAGCGCCGCGACGGCTCGGATCCGGGTCCGCGTCTTCTCGAAGGCGGCGTGGCACCGGGCATTTGCGATGCCCTCCATCTCGAGGCCCAACAGGCCGGAGACCATGGCCAGGCTGTTCTTGACGCGGTGCTGGAGCTCCTTCATCAGGATCTCCTTCTGCTTGACGGAATCCCGCAGGGCTTCCTCCGCCGCTCACGCGCTCGGTGATATCCTTGTCGGACCCGCGGTAGCCGAGGAGCTCTCCCGACTCGCCGATGATCGCGCGCGCCGCTGGTCTCCAGGATCACCCGGGCCCCGTCCTTCCGGAGGTTGGGATTCACGAAGGCCTGGAAAGAGGCCTTTGCGGCGAAGGCCGCCATGGCCCCCTCCTTCAGCTCCACCCGGATATCCGGGGAAAACAGATCATAGAAATGGAGCTTCCCGACCAGCTCTTCGGGCCTGTACCCCAGGATCTTCTCGACGACGGGGTTGGCATACGTGTAGAGCCCGTCCGCGTCGACCTCCCAGATGAAGTCGCCTTCGTTCTCGGCGATCTGCCGGAACCGCTCCTCGCTCCGGCTCAGGGCCTCCTCGGCCCGCGCCCTCTCGGTGACGTCATGGACGATCGAATAGAGAAGCGACCGGTCTTCCAGCGTGATGGGCCCGCTGAACACCTCGACATTCCGGATCGTGCCGTCCGCGCGGCGGTGACGGAAGAAGAATTGCCGGCGTTGTTCCAGGCGCGCCCGACGCATTTCGGCCGCCACTTCCTCGGGCGGCAGGGTGTTGATCCTGCCGATGTTCATCCCCCGGAGCTCGTCCCGCGTCCAGCCGTAAAATGCCGCGGCGGCCGGGTTGGCGTCGATGATCGCCCCGCTGTCGGGGTCTATGATCATCATCACGGCGTGGTCGTTCTCGAACAGGGTGCGATAGCGCTCTTCGCTCAGCCGCAAGGCATCTTCGGCCCTCCGGCGCTCGGTGACATCGAGGAAGGAGGACATCATGCACATGGGCCTGCCGTCGGGAGAGGTCACGACGTTCGCGGTCAACTGGATGACGTGCTCCCTCCCGTCCTTCAGGCGGGCGACCTTCTCGCCGACATATCCCTTCCCCGCCATCAGGGCATCGACGACCTCCCGGACCGCTTCTTCGTGGCCCGAGAAGTTCGTGAGGGGCTTCCCCAGAAGATCATCGGCCCTGCCGCCCCCCCAGAGATCGATATAGGCTTTATTGGCATAGATCAGGATCCCGTCCATGGAGGCGAGACCGATGGCGCTCATCGAGGAGGCCAGAGCGGCTTCCTTGATGAGGAGCTGTTCCTCGGCCCCCCTGCGCTCGGCTTCGGCCTCTTCGGCGCGCCGGAAGACGCTCCGGGCGATCCGGACGACGATGACGACGGTCACGGACATGAAGACCAGCGTCAGGACGGCCGATACGAGCGCCTGATTGACGCCGAGGACGCCGGCAAGTCTCGTGACGAGGATCCCCTCGAGGAGGATGGCCAGAACGATGATGGGAAGGATACCCCGCAATAGTCTGGCCCCCCCCGACGGCCCGGAGAGCGCCCGGGCGACGCGGGTCTCCCTGCCCGCCGTGGCGACCACTCCGAGCCCGAGGAAAAAGAAGGCCCCCGAGGTGGTGGCCGCCAGCGGGATCGTTCGCCCTCCATACAGGAGCGGGGTCCCGAACAGGTAGCCCGTGACCGCGATCCCCCCCACGACGAGGACGACCAGCCCCAGGTCGCTCGCCGCTTCCCGCGGAAGCCGCCGGGACCGGCTCAGGAGACACGCCAGGAGGGCGAATCCGCTCAGGAAGAACAGGAGGCCGGTCACGGGTGACATCCTCCCAAGCGCGATCGGGCCAAGCCGCTCCGTTCCGGGGAAAAGGACGCGCTGAAAGGACAGGTCGACCCCGAGAACGGTCTCGACGGTCTTCAGCGCTCCGTAGAAGGATGCCAGGCCCGCCAGGGAGACGGCGAGCGAACGGACAGGTCCCCGGCCCTTCTTACATGCGCCGAAAAGCAGTGTCCCGCCCAACATCAGGAACAGCACCCCCGTATCCGGGGCCATCGGGATATATTCGGACCGGAGACTGGCTAGTATTCGCGAACCCGTGATCCAGCCGACCAGCCCCAAAGCGCCCAGGAAAAATGCGACTCCGCCCGAGAACATCGCTAATTTCGCGAGGGTCGAGCCCGGCAAGGCTTCAGGCGATCTGCCCATGGTTCATACCTCTTTCAGGTCGAACTCGACCGAGCGCGCGGCACGCCGCGACCGCCATCGACGGACACACGGGCGTCGAGCTCCTCGGCCAGCATCCGGATAAGGCTCCAGCCCATCCCGCCCGACGTCCCCGGATCGAACCCTTCGGGCAGTCCTGGTCCGTCATCCTCCACCCGGAGCGCGATCCTGCCGGCCGGCCCGCCGAGCCTGACGCGAATCTCGCCCGTCGCGCCCGCGGGATAGGCATACTTGATGGCGTTCATGATCAGCTCGTTCAGGATGAGCCCCAGGGGCACGGCCCGCTTCGTATCCAGCGCGACCTCCTCGAGCTCGGTCCTCAGCCGGACGTTCCCCGTCTTCGGGGCATAGACTTCGAACAGCGACTCGGCCAGGCGTCCGATATATCGTCCCAGGTCCACATGGGCGGCGTCGGCCGTGCCGGAGAGCTGTTCGTAAAGAGCGGCGATGGAGCGGATCCTGGCGCGGGTGTCGGCGAGGACGGCCTTGGAGGCTTCATCGGTCAGGGTTTCCATGCCGAGGCCCAAAAGGCCCGAGACCACGGCCAGGCTGTTCTTGACGCGATGCTGGAGCTCCTTCATGAGGATCTCCTTCTGCCTGATCGATTCCTTCAGGGCCTGCTCCGCCCGCTTCCGGTCGGTAACGTCCCGGGCGAACGCCGTGGCGCCGATGATCTCCCCGCGCTCGTCGGAGATGGGGCTGTAGAAGGTCTCATAATAGAGACGCTCCAGGTCGCCGTATTCCTCGATCGTGGAATGGGCCTCTCCGGCCAGGGCACGGTCGTAATTGATCTTCGCTTTCCGACGGTCTTCATCGTTGGTGACGCATTCGAGCAGGTCCATTCCGATACGCACGTCCCGGCCGTATGCGGCGCGCATCACCTCCCGGTGCCATTCGTTGAAGTACAGGTATCGATACTGTTTGTCGATGGACAGGATGATCATCTCCTTCGAGCTCTCGATGCTGGACTTCAGGAGGAGCTGGCCCTTCCGGATCTCCTCTTCCGCCATCTTGCGCTCGGTGATGTTATCGAAGACGGCGACGAAATACCCTTTCCCCGGGCTATACACCGAGACGGACAGCCATACGCCGAGCGGCGTAAAATCGACCTCGAACTTCTCCGGCCGTCCGGTCGAAGCGACCCGGCCGTAGGCATCGAACAGCTCCGGAGTCTGCTGCTTGATCCCGGGGATGACCTCGGTCACCCACCTTCCTTCGACGCTCTTCAGGCCGGTCAGACGCTCGAACGCGGGGTTGACCGTCAGGTAGACGAAGTCCGCCGGACGGCCCTGTTCATCGAGCACCATCCGGCAATAGGCGACGCCTTCCTCCATGTGCTCGAAGAGGGATCGATAGCGGGTTTCGCTCTCCCGCAGGGCCTCTTCGACCCGGACGCGCTCGGTGATGATCTCGGTGTAGAGGATGATGCCGCCGATGGCGTCGCCGGATTCGAACCAGGGACGGCATTCCCAGCGGACCCACTCGGTTGCGCCGTCCGGCCGGAGATAGGAATCCTGCTCGGAGCCGACCACCTCACCGGCCAGCGCCCTCCGGTGAGCCTCCTTCCATTTTTCGGGAAGGTCCGGGAAGAGTTCGTAATGACTCCGGCCGATGACATTCTTTTCCTGGACCTTGTAGTCCCTGAGGTACTGACCGCTGACGTAGACGTACCTCATCTCGCGGTCGAGGACGGCGATGGCGCTCCGGGCATGGGAGATGATATTGGCCAGGAGATCGCGGGAATGGAGGAGTTCGGCCTCCGCCTTCGTGTGGTCGGTGATGTCGATGGTGTAGCCCGCCAGGTAGCGGGGGACCCCGTCGATGAGGATGGGGAACTTGAGCGTGGAATAGGTCCGGCCCGCCAGGACCTCGATGATGTCGCCGACGGGCTTCCCTTCCGTCAGGATCCGCAGGTCGTCGGCGATCATCTTCTTCGACAAATCGGATGGGAAGAGCTCGTCCATGGTCCTGCCCAGGATCTCGGACAGCGGACGGCCGAGCATTCTCTCGTAGTTCCGGCTCAGGTAAACGGGCCGGATGTCCGCGTCCTTGATGAACACGTAGATGGGGCTATGTTCCATGAACAGGCGGAACATCTCGGACATCTCGCGCAGGGATCCCTCGGCACGCTTGCGCTCCGTGATATCCTGGATCTGGGCGATGAAGTAGAGCGGGCGTCCCTCTTTATCCCGGATGGCGGATACGGTCAGATGAGCCCAGATGACGCCGCCCCTCTTATGAAGGTACCTCTTCGTCAGACGGTACGAAGACCCGTCCCCGGCGAGCAGGCCGCGATATTGGGCCAGGCTCGCCTCGAGATCATCCGGATGAGTGGTCTCCTGGAAGGTCTTGGCCAGCATCTCCGCCTCGGAATAGCCGAGGATCCTGCAGAGCTGGCGATTGACCTTGAGCCATCGCCCCTCGGGCGAGATCATGGCCATGCCGATCGCCGCCTGATCGAAGGCGTTGGAGAACCGCTCCTGACTCTCCCGCAGGGCTTCCTCGTGCCTCTCGAGCTCCCGGTGGGCCCGGTGGAGCTTGAAGGCCATCTTGATGGAGGCCGCCAGTACGGTGATGCCGGAGTCCTTGACCACATATCCGTAGGACGTGATCTTTTCGGTCTTTTCGACGATCGCCTTCTCGGTGTGGGAGGAGAGGAAGACGATGGGGATATCGTGCTCTTTCAGGATCTCCTGGGCGGCCCGGGCCCCGTCCATGCCTTTCCCCATGTCGATGTCCATCAGGATGAGGTGGATGGCGCCCGGCCGGGAGCGGACCGTCTCGATGGCCTTCTTCCCGCTGGAGGCGATGACGACCGCATAGCCTTCTTCCCTCAGGAGCCTCGCCTCGTCGGCCGCGACGATCGCCTCGTCCTCGACGAGTAAAATGGTCTTGGGAGAAACCGGCCCCGGATCCGCCTCAGGAAGGACACCCATGGAGGTCTTTTCCACATTAACAGAGGTTTCGACAATATACAAGGGAACCGCTATAATCCCGGTAAATGACGGGCAAAGAGAAGACCCTCTCCCTGGCTCTGCTGTTCGTCCTTTCGCTGGGGCTTACGGCCTATCTTGGAATCTGCCTCCAGTCGGGGAGCTATACCTTTCTCGATCATGCCCTCCGGATCGCCCCTCTGAAAACCGCCATCCTCGCCCTCACGGCCTTCCTGCTCATGTCGGTTCTCTGGGTGCTCATCGGCCGGGCCGAGAGCCGGATGACCGGGGAGCCCTCCGTGAGGTCCCTCGGGAACGGGCTGTCGGCCTTTCTGCCCTTCGCGCTCTTCCTCCTGTCCCCCGTCCTCCTCGCGCGTTACACGACGCGGGAAGACCTCCGGGCGCGGTTGGCGATCCTCGGGGGACTCGTTCTCGTCGCCTGCCTCGTCCTGACCCGCGATCGACTGCGTCGCGCTTTCGGCGGCCGGTGGGAGCCGTTCGGCCGCGTCCTGTCCCGTTTCGAGGCGTGGCCCCGGCGGAAAAAGATCGTCGCCCTCTTCCTTGCCGCCTTCCTCGTCTACAACCTGGCGGTCCTGGCCCTCGTTCTGCAGGGCGTCGAATTTTCGGGCGACGAGCCGAACTATCTCATCACGGCCGACAGCCTTTACTACGACCATGACATAGACCTGGCGAACAACTACGCCGACCAGGACTGGTTCCACTTCTATTCGAAAGAGGAACATCCCCGCCTGAAGCTGGGGATCTACGGCCGGTACGGGAAGGAGGGGAAGGACCATATCTATCCCATCAACCTGCCCGGCGTGTCGGTCCTGGCGCTCCCGTTCTACGCGCTCGGCCGCCTCCTCGGGGGCAGGGCCCTCACGTTCGTCCTGAAGGGAAGCCTGTCGATCTGGGCGGCCCTCCTCGGCGTCCAGTTGTTCCTTTTCGCCGAGGAGCGTTGGAAGAAGGCGCGCGTGTCGCTCGGCCTGTGGGCGCTCTACGCCTTCTCGGCGCCGGTGTTCTTCTATGCCGTCCACCTCTACCCCGAGATCCCGATCGCCTTCATGAGCCTCCTCATCTACAGGAAGGTGGCGTCCGACCGCCCGCTCAAGCCCGTCCTCTACCCCGTCCTGGGACTGCTTCTGGCGACGTTCTTCTGGTTCGGGGTCAAGTACAACATCATCTTCTGGCCGCTCCTCATCGTCGCCTGCTATCACCTCTGGAAAACCCACGGGGCCCGGCTCGGGATCGCGGCCTTCCTCGCTTTTCCGCTCGTCTCGACCGCGCTGTTCTATCTCTACGTGCACAGCCTCTACGGGACGTTCTCGCCGTTCTCGATCTACGAGGGGGTGATGTCGGCCGAACAGTTCCGGGAGTGGCGGCAGATGGTCCTGGACATCCCCTTCCGGGAGCGCCTCGACGCCTTCCTGGACTATTTCCTCGACCAGCGGGACGGCCTGCTCTTCTATGCTCCGCTTTATGTTTTCGCGTTCCCCGGCCTCGTCGAGATGTTCCGGAAAGCGAAGCGCGAGTTCTTCGCTCTCCTCTTCATCGCCCTCCCCTTCGTCCTGAACTACGGCTTCTTCACCCATCGCCAGGGATATTCGCCTCAGGGCCGGGTGCTCCTGCCCGTCTCATGGGTCGCCGCCGCGGCCATCGGCTATTTCCTTGCCCATAACAGGAAGCCCTTCTTCTCGGGGGCGCTCAGGTTCGCCGCCTTCGCGGGCATCGCCCTCGTCATCCTTCTGCTATTCCATCCGTCGTTCCTCTACCAGCCGACGACGCATGACTTCACCGAGAGGCCGGGAGACCTGTTCGTCTTCCTCGGCAACATGCATACGTTCCTCCCGCCGCTCCTGCCGTCGTTCATCAAGGTCGACAACACGGGTTACGCTCCGAACTACGCCTGGATCGCGGCCCTCCTCGGATTCTTCCTGTTGTACCTGTTCTTAAAAAGGGAGCGCGAAGCACGTCCGCTCGTCCGGACGGCGTTCGTCCTCGTCCTGACCTCCGCCGCCGCCTATCTTTGGGTCCTTTTCCCGAGGACCCCCCTCTATCCGGTCGAAACCATCCCCTATTCGGAGACGCGAACTCTCGGATTCTACAACCTGGCGACCGGGAAGGGGGTCGTCGTCAAACCCACGGGAGAGCTCTACCTTCATGTCCCGAAGCGCTACACCTTCCTCTTCGGCTCGCGACGTCCGCTTGAAGAGGTGAGGATCGCTTACGGCTCGGAGAAGGGGGAATACGGCCTGGCGGCGCGATTCTTCGACCTGCCGCTCTTCGAGGACCGGACCATCCTCGAAAAGAAGGAGTTCCTCCTCGAGCCTCCGGCCGCCTATCGGGTCAAGGGGCTTTATCTATATGAGATCAGCGTCGATCTCACGAAATATTCGACGGAGAACATGCAGGTCGATCCCTACTTTTTCTCCATTACGCCGGTGCGTTAGCCCCGAAATCCCCCCAAACCCCCCTTTTACAAAGGGGGGAATCCCTGAATCCCCCGTTGGCCACCCTTTTACAAAGGGGGGAAATCCCTGAATCCCACCAGCCACCCTTTTACAAAGGGGGGAATTCCTAAATCCCCTTGGCCACCCTTTTACAACGGGGGAATCCCTAATCCCCCCTCAGCCCCCCTTTCCAAAGGGGGGAATCTCCAAATCCCACCAGCCCCCCTTTTACAAAGGGGGGTATTCCTAAATCCCCCCAGCCCCCCTTTTACAAAGGGGGGTATTCAAAGCCGCGTCCATGGAGATGCACAATCTGACGATTCTCCTATCTTGCTTGTCGGCGCAGTCTCGCGAAGCTCGTTACCTGTACCCAAACTTAAACTGGAACCCGAGGCGGCGCCCTTTGGCCCCGCTGCCGCTGGAGGAATTAACGGCCTTCGCACCTCGCCCGTCATGCCCGGACGCCAGCAATGTTATCTGCGAGGGCGTTACGACCCGCGTGTCACGCCAGTCTCGCGAATCTCGCGCTTACCGTGGATACGCGTCGAGATCGAGGTCGACCGGGGCCGTGAGGCCGGCGTCCATCCGCTCGAGAGCCACCGCGGCGATCATCGCGGCGTTGTCCGTGCACATCTTCGGCGAGGGGATATGGGCCGGGACCTTCAGGCGCGCGGCCTGCGCTTCGAAGCGGGCCCGGAGGCGCCCGTTGCGGGCCACGCCGCCGCAGAGGACGAGCGATCTCGGGTCGTATTCCTCGACGGCGCGGACGACGTTGGCGACGAGGGTCCGGGCCACCGCCTCTTCGAAGCTCGCCAGGAAGTCGGCGAGCCGCGGGCCGTCCTTGGCGACGCCCGACTCGCGGATATGCCTGAGGGCGGCGGTCTTGAGGCCGCTGAAGCTGAAATCGTACGGCGCGTCCTTGATCCGCGGCCTGGCGAACGCGAACGCTTCCGGGTTCCCGCCGGCCGCCAGCTTTTCGATGACCGGACCGCCGGGATAGCCCAGGCCGAGGAATTTGGCGATCTTGTCGAGCGCCTCCCCCGCCGCGTCGTCGCGCGTCCTGCCGAGGAGCCTGTGGGACAGCTTCTTTTCCAGCAGATAGAGCGACGTGTGGCCGCCGGAGACGAGGAGCGCCAGGGCGGGGAACGCGATGTCCCTGTTCTCCAGGAAGGCCGCTTCCATATGGCCCTCGAGGTGGTCCACCCCGAAGAGCGGCTTCCCGTGGAAGTAGGCCAGCCCCTTGGCGAACGAAAGGCCCACGAGGAGCGAGCCGATGAGTCCCGGGCCCTGCGTCACGGCATAGACGTCGATGGATGGGAGCCCGACCCCGGCCTTCGCCAGCGCCTCGCCGACGATGAGGTCGATGGACCGGATGTGCTGGCGGGAGGCGAGTTCCGGCACGACGCCACCGTAGGGCGCGTGCACCTCGTCCTGGGAGAGGACGACGTTGCTCAGGACCTCGTACCGGTCCGTCAGGACGGCGGCCGACGTCTCGTCGCAGGACGTTTCGATGCCGAGAATGTACATGAGGAGTCCAGTATAACAGAAAAAGCGGCGATCCCGGCCCCCTTGGCCCGGCTCAGGGCTTGAACCGATAGGGCGGGCGGAAGACGCCCTTTTCCGTGATGATCCCGGTGATGAGCTTCGCGGGGGTCACGTCGAAGGCCGGGTTGCGTACGGCGACGCCGGGAGGCGCGACGCAGCGGCCACCGATCGTCCGGACCTCCCGCGCGTTCCGCTCCTCGATGGGGATGCCGGCTCCCGTCTCGAGGCTCGCGTCCACCGTGCTCATGGGCGCGGCGACGTAGAACGGGATGCCGTGCTCCTTCGCCAGAACGGCGACCGAGTACGTCCCGATCTTGTTGGCCGTATCGCCGTTCCGGGCGATGCGGTCCGCGCCGACGACGACGGCCTGGATCTCGCCCTTCTTCATGAACCAGCCGGCCATGTTGTCCGTGATGAGGACGACGGGGATGCCCCGCCGGTCCAGCTCCCAGCAGGTCAGCCGCGCGCCCTGGAGGAAGGGCCGCGTCTCGTCCGCGAAGACGCGGATCTTCTTGCCCTGGTCGTGGGCCGCGCGGATGACGCCGACGGCGGTGCCGTAGCCGGCCGTGGCGAGTTCGCCCGCGTTGCAGTGCGTCAGGACCGTCCAGCCGTTCCTGATGAGGGAGCGGCCGTGGCGGCCGATGGCCTCGTTGGTCGCGACGTCCTCGCGCTCGATGGCCCGGGCCTCGTCAAGCAGACGCCGCTTGAGCGCCGGAAGCGAGAGGTTCCAGCTTTCCTCGAACGTCCGCTTCATCCGTTCCAGGGCCCAGAAGAGGTTCCGGGCCGTAGGCCGCGTCCGCTCGAGCCTCCGATAGACGGCGGCGAACCGGCGGTCGAGGGCGTTCGCGCTCCCGAGCCCCATCATCCCCAGCGCGACGCCGTAGGCCGCGGCGACGCCGATGGCGGGCGCCCCGCGGACGACCATCGTCTCGATGGCCCGGGCGACGCCGTTATGGTCCCTATATGCGAGGTAGATCTCCTTCAGCGGGAGCTTCCGCTGGTCGATCATGACAAGCCTGTCGTTCTTCCATTCGAGGGCGGGCAGCATCGTTCATTCCTTCTTCCAGCCCGGGGTCCGGGCGTCCTTCCACTCCCACTTCTTCGTCCAGCGCACGTAGAGCGCCTCGAAATCCCGCCGGTCGTCCGCCGGGAGGTCCTTCATCAGCGCATCATAGCAGAAGACGGCCTGCAGGTCGTTGTCGCGGAGCGCCTTTTCCGACGGGAGGCCCAGGTCGCGGGCGACCGCGGCCTCCTCGAAGCTCCGCCGGTAGTCGCGGGCGTGGCCGAGCGCCTGGGAGAGGAGGTAGTGGTGGAAGCCGCAGGCGAATTCGCCGTCGACGAGCTTTTCGAGCGTCCGGACGATCGCCGCGAGGCCCTTGGCGCGCTCCCGTTCGTCCATTTTGGCCGCCCGGGCGAGATTGAGGTCGAGCCACCGTCGCGCCGCCTCCGGCACCGCGGGCCGGAACGTCGACTTGTCGAGGAGCCCGGCCAGGCAATGGAGCGCCGCATCCTCGAAGCCCAGCTCCTCGAGCGAGATCGCCAGCCCGAGACGGGCCACGTCGGCGGCCCACTCCTGGCCGTCCGGGAACCCAAGGGCCGACGCCCGGAGGAAGCTCGACTCGGCCTCCGGCCATCTCTCGAGGCCGGTCTCGGCCAGGCCCTTGATCATGAAGGCCTGGGCGGAGGAACCGGAACCTGAGGCCTTCCCGGCCTCGACGAGGGCCCGCTTGAAGGACGCGGCGGCCTCGGCCGTCCGATAGGTCCGGGCCAGCTCCTGTCCCCTGGAATAGTGCAGCTTGGCCTGTTCGAGATGTGTCGCGCACGCCGCGAACAGGGATACGGCCAGGACGGACGGGACGGCAAGGCGGCGGACGAACGTCCTTACGGTCGTGTCAAAAGCGTCCCCCCGACTTTTTCCCATCATCAACTCCGGCCCTTCCCGCGCCCGAACCCGGGACGCCCGGCCGCCCCGGCGGCGCCTCAGTCCTCCGACTTGACCCGCTTGCGGATGCGATCGAGGATGAGCTTGCGGACCTGGGCGTCGGACATGACGTGGATGCCGATCCTGGCCATATCCATGCCGAAGCCCTGCAGTCCCCTCCAGAACTCGGGGACCTCCGAGGCCGGCTTGACGTCCTCGATGGCCCGGCGGGCCCGCTCCTCGAACTCGGCGGCGATCTTCCGGTAATCCTCGGCCTCGAGCTCCTCCTTGAAGAGGGCCAGGAGGAACGCGTCCTCGAGCCCGCAGACGGGATAGAGGGCCTTGAAGGCGGTGTTGAGGGCCGTCATGTCCCTGGCCGCGAGCTCGGCGGCATAGGCCGCGCGGACGCCGGCGTGCCCCTGAAAGAAGTTGAGGACAAAAGCCTCGGGCTTGGTCTCGATCATGCCGGGGTCGAGCCAGACCTGCCAGGCGAAAACCCGCTCCCTGAGATCGAAGATCCGCCTCACCGCCCAGACGCAAATGGAATAGAGGAGGGGAAAATAGAGGTAGGTGTTCAGGGGCATGATGTCGGCCAGGATCTTGACCCCGCTATCGAGAACGTGTTCTGCTCTTTTCTTGTCCATCACCTCTCTTTTACTTTATTCGGCCCGGCAAATCAACCGGAAATCCGCGGCGGGGCCGGACCGCACCGCTCATCAGATCTCCTGCTGGAACTCCAGGTTCAGCGTGACCTTGTACCAGGAAACGGCCAGGAAACAGGTCCAGTCGGGGAACGTGTCCCACCGGCTTCCGATGATGAGGCCGTGGTTGGGCTTCGTGCCCGCGATCCAGTCCTTGGCGAGGTTCGTGAGATGGACCGTATGAGAGTCGGCGTTCAGGGGGATCTCGCCGATCTGGTAGCCGGGGGTATCGATGCAGTTGCCGTCCCAGGGACCGGTCAGGGCGAAGATCTTCCAGCCGCGGGCGGACGGCATATTCGCCGGAGAGAGAACGCGCGAGGGTTGATAGCCGATATGGCCGTCCCTCTGGTCCTTTTCCTCGATGTAGATCCAGGCGTCCTTGAGCGTCCTGCCCTTCATGTCGATCTGTTCGACGGGGAACGTGACCTGGGAACGGAAGATGAACCCGACCCACCACTCGGATTCGATGTGATACCGGAAATCGCCCCCGGCCCTGGCCAGGCCGGGCTGGGAGTGCTCGGTTCCGTCAGGCTGCCAGTCAATCTCCGTATCGATCCGGCGGCGGCTGTGGCGGTCGCGGACCGTCGGCTGGAGTTGGACGAGCACCTCCTTGGTCGGGCGCGCGATGTGGATCCTGTTGCCGACCCCGCTCCCGATGCCTCGGGCCGTCCGGACGCGGATCCGGTACCAGCCTGTCGCGATCGGGGGGTCCATGGCCGGCCAGGTGGATAGGTACTCGGAATGCGTGTTGGGGCCGGTGAGCGTGCCGTTGAGCTCCCCGAAGGACCGGGCGACCGTCGTGCCGTCGTCATTCATCAGGTCGAAAAGATACGGGCCGCCGAGGCTCGTCTCGAAGACGATGTCGATGCGGTCGCCGAGCGTATATTGCCTGCCCGGAGCCGGCTGGGTGACCTCGATCTTGAACTTCTGCAGGCGGTTCATGGCGGCCGCCGCGGAGTAGGTCGGCTTCAGGGGCGCGGCACCGTCCTTTTCCTTGATCTGGAATTGATCGCTGTCGTCGGTCGCCTGATTGTTGGTCTTGGACCGGACACGAATGACGTACGTCCCCGCGGCGACGCTGTCGGGGATCGTCCAGGCGAAGCTCCCCGAATTCGGCGCCGGGTCGGCGATCTCCAACACGGCGGCCGTCTGGCCGGGCGCCCGGAGAACGATCCGGACGCTGGCCCCGGTCTCCCCCTGTTTGGTCCACTGGATGGCCCTGGCCTCGCCCTTCTTCCAGACGGCGCCTGCCGCGGGCGAAGTGACGGTGATGGTCTGGGGCCAGGCGGAAACGGCAAGAAGACAAAGAGAAAGCAGGATCCGGCCCATGTCGCCCTCCTTGGATATCCCTTTGGGCCTACTTCTATCCGAGTCGGCGGGCGATGTCAAGCGCCGCCCCGGCCCTCACCCGAGCCTGCCGAGGGGGCGCTTCGCGTGCCGGCCGAAGAGCGAGCACGCGACGAGCCCGGCCAAAAATCGGAAGGTCTCGGCCCTCCGGACGGATCGCGTCACGAGTTTCACGAGAATCCGCAAGACCTGCGCGGGCGTATAGAACCGGCGAAGGATACGCGATTTGATCCGTTCGAGGTCCCGGCGGGAGACGGCCTCCGAAACGACGAATCCCTCCGCGTCGATCCGATACCCCGGTCCGTCCGCGAGGGCCCGGCTTAGAGGCGAATCGCGGAATCCGCGGAGGAGCGACAGCCCGATGAAATCAAGGCCCAATCTCTTGGCGAAGCGCGGGATCTCCATCATATCGGCGGGCGTCTCGCCCACGTACCCCAGGATGAAGTACCCGAGGTAGAATATGGGGAACTTCCGGAATACCTGAAAAGCCCGCTCGATCCCACGGACGGTGAATCCCTTCCCCATCCGGCGGAGGGTCGCGTCGCGGCAGGACTCCAGGCCGAGCGAGATCCCCCCGAACCCCGCTCTCGCCATCCCGTCCAGGACGTCGGGGCGGCGGGACGCCTCGAGGCGCATCTCGCAGCCGTAGGCCTTCCGGATACCGCGCTCGGTAATGAGATCACAGATCCGAGCGACCCGGTCCGGGTCGTGACCGAAGTTGTCATCCGTGAAGATCACGATATCGGAGCGGAGGGCGGCGATCTCAGCAGACGACGCTCTCGGCCGGGCGGCCCGACCACGGCCGGCGACGCCCCCTTTCGTCAACATTGAACGTGCAGAATTCGCAGTGATAAGGACAGCCGCGTGAGCTCATGACGCAATCCAACCCGATCCTGAGCCCGCCGGGGAGCCGGGTCCGGTACGCGTACCTCCTCAGGCCGCGGTCCGGGGCGACGTCGGGGACAGTCCCCGTCGCCCGCGCCGTGTTGTGAACAACGCGGCCATCGACCCGAAAGGAAAGGCCCGGGATCCCGGAAAAGGGCCGGCCCTCCAGGATCTCCTGAATCGCCTCCTCTCCGTCCCCCCGGACAAGGGCGTTCGCGCGGGGCAGGCCTTCCAGGCAGTCGTCGGGATTGAGACTCGCAAAAAGGCCCCCGAGAATAACGAGAGGAGCTCCCGGTCCGTCGGGAACGCGCTTTAAGAGCTCTCGGGCGACCGCCGGCTGAGACGGCCAGGTCAAGCTCAATCCGAGAACGTCGAAGTCCCTCAACCAGCCCTCATCCGGCTCCTGTTCGTAGCGTGTATCCACGATCGTGACCTTCTCCGCCTTGTCCTTCGCCGCAGCGGCCACGCATTCCAGCCCGAGAGGCGGATAGAGGTCGCGGTAGGCTATCCCGTTCGCCCTCCGTGCCGGATAAACCCCCAGAAACCTGATTCCCATCTTGCCCTCATCTCCTCTGACAATATCGCGGCTCCCGGAGAGGAAGATGTCAAGAGGGGGTCAAGAGTTTGTCAATTCCCATTATCGCTCGGGCCAAGGCCCGAGCCGCTACTTGTCCTTGATCTCGAGAATGGCCAGGAAGGCGTCCTGGGGGATGTCGACCTTGCCGACGCGGCGCATGCGCTTCTTGCCTTCCTTCTGCTTTTCCAGGACCTTCATCTTCCGCGTGTAGTCGCCGCCGTAGAGCTTGGCCAGGACGTCCTTGCGGTAGGCCTTGACCGTCTCCCGGGCGATGACGCGCTTGCCGATGGCCGCCTGGAGGGCGACCTCGTACTGCTGGCGGGGGATGACCTTGCGCATCCGCTCGACCAGGGCCCGGCCCATGGTCTAGGCCTTGTCCTCGTGGACGATGAGGGACAGGGCGTCCACTTCCTCGCGGTTGATGAGGATGTCGAGCTTGACCAGCTTTCCGGGCGGTAGCCGATGAATCTCGTAATCCATCGAGGCGTAGCCCGAGGAGGTGGACTTGAGCTGGTTGTAGAAGTCGAAGACGATCTCGTTGAGGGGGAGCTGGTAGGTCAGCAGGATGCGCTGGGCGCTGATGTATTCCATCTTCCTCTGCTCGCCCCGCTTTCCCTCGAGGAGCTTGAGGATGTTGCCGAGGTACTTGTCCGGGGTCAGGATGAGGGCCTCGATGACCGGCTCCTCGATGATCGGCGATCTGCTGGGGATCGGGGAGCTGGGAGGGATTCTGGACCTCCATGACCTTGCCGTCGTCGTGCGTGACGCGGTAGTTGACGCTCGGCGCCGTCGTGACGAGGTCGAGCCCGAAATCCCGCTCGAGGCGCTCCTGGACGATCTCCCGGTGGAGGAGGCCCAGGAATCCGACCCGGAACCCGAGCCCGAGCGCGGGCGAATTCTCCGGCTCGTACTGGAACGAGGCGTCCGATGAGACTGAGCTTCTCCAGGGCGTCGCGGAGGTCCTCGATGCGGCTGTCGCCCGCCGGGAACATGCCGCAGAAGACCATGGGCTTGGCTTCCTTGAATCCCGGGGAGGGCTGGGCCGTCGGTTTGATTTGAGGGTGATGGTCTCTCCGATCCGGGCGTGGCTGAGCTTCTTCATCCCGGCGATGAGATAGCCGACCTCGCCCGTCTGCGATCCTGTCCGCCTTGACCGCCTTCGGGCGTCAGGTAGCCGACCTCCTCGACTTCGTATTCGGCTTCCGAGGCCATCAGCAGGATCCGGTCGCCGGTCTTGAGCTCGCCGTCGATGATCCGGACGAGGACGACGACCCCGCGGTAGACGTCGAACCAGGAATCGAAAAGCAGGGCCTTGAGCGGCGCGTCCGGGTCGCCCTTGGGCGCCGGGATGCGGTCGACGACCGCCTGGAGCACGGCGTCGACCCCGGTCCCGCGTCTTGGCGCTGACGATCAGCGCCTCCTTGCGGTCGAGGCCGATGATGTTCTCCATCTGGTCGAGGGTCTGCTCGACGTCGGACTGAGGCGAGATCGATCTTGTTGACGACCGGGATGAGGACGAGGTCGTTCTGGACGGCGAGGTAGGTGTTGGCCAGGGTCTGGGCCTCGACGCCCTGGGAGGCGTCGACGACCAGCACGGCCCCGTCGCAGGCGGACAGGCTCCGCGAGACCTCGTAGGAGAAATCCACGTGGCCCGGCGTGTCGATGAGGTTCAGGACGTAGTCCTCGCCGATCCTTCGCCTTGTAAAGAGCCGGGCCGTCTGGGCCTTGATGGTGATGCCCCGCTCCCGCTCGAGGTCCATGGTATCGAGGACCTGTTCCTTGAGTTCCCTGGGCGGACAGGGCGCCCGTGTGCTCGATGAACCGGTCGGCCAGCGTGGATTTGCCGTGGTCCACGTGGGCGATGATGGAGAAATTCCGGATATTCTTCACGCGGACAGTATATAGGAAATCGCTCTCCTGGCCAGACGCCGGCGGGTCCGGGGCCCGGCCCGGGTTCCTTGACAATTTAGCCATGACTCAAGTACCTTTGAGGACGGAGATTTACTTTGGACGGATCGAAGCCAGCCCCCAAAGGATGTTTCAATGTTCTATTTGGACTCCATCGGCCCGACGGAACTCCTGCTCATCCTGCTCATCGTCATCATCATCTTCGGCGCCCGAAAGCTCCCCGACCTCGGGAAATCCCTGGGGGACGGAATCAAGAATTTCAAGAAGTCCATGAACACCAAGGACGACGAGGACAAGACCTCGAAGAAGAACGACAACTCCCGCCAACTGACCCGTCATGCGACGGACCATCGAAGGCCTCGCCGAGGAGCGCCGGGCGAAGGAAGAGGAACTCGCCCGGAGCGCCGCCTCGCTGAAGGCCGGCCGCAATCGAGGACGATTCCCGGCCCGGGTCCGCGCTCCTGGCCGAGGCCCTCGCCGGGCTGGAAGAGGCCGCCCGCGCCGCGGATTCCGGCGCTTTCCCGGAACAGAAGAGATCCCTCTTCAGGCGTCGGCGCGGCCGACGCGTCCCGGCCGCGGATTACGGCCGGATCGTCTACGCCGTCGAGAGCTCACGGGCCTTTTCGACCGCATGTCCGCGCGAAACGCGGAAAAGCGTCTGCCGGCCTCGTGGACCTCGTCGGCAAACAGACGCCCTAGGCGACGCCCGGGACAGGGAATACGACGCCCTGGGCACGCAACCACGTCGGGATGATCTTCAAGAGCATGGAATGGCGGGTGGAGAAGCTCGCCGCCGAATACGAGGACGTCCAGATCCTGATGAAGAAATTCCTGACTCCTCCGGGAGAAGCTGGATTCCCTGATCGCGGCGCTCGATGAGAAAAGGGCGGGCCGGCGGCCGCGGCGGATGTCCGCCCGCTCCTCGAACCCCTCAAGGACTGGCGCTACGCCGGGTTTCGAGAACCGGTTCCGGGGCTCCGAGGAGGACATCCGCCGACAGCAGGCCGGATATATCGCCTCGCCTTCCCCGCGGGCGGGAAGGTCCTCGACCTCGGCTGCGGCCGGGGGGAGTTCCTGGACCTCCTCCGCGAGCACGGCATCGAGGGCGAGGGCGTCGACCTCAACGGCGCAGATGATCGACGTCTGCGTGGACAAGGGCTCGAACTGCCGGAAAGGCAGGACATCCTCGAGCGGCTCGCCGAGGCCCCCGACGGCTCCCTCGCCGGGATCTTCTCCTCGCAGGTCGTCGAGCACCTGCCCCCCGCCTACCTCCGGAAGCTCGTCGAGACCGGCTTCGCCAAGCTCGCCCCGGGCGGGAGTCGATCGTCCTCGAGACCGTCAACCCGACCTCGGTCTTCGCCCTGGTCCAGATCTATTTTCTCGACATGTCCCACGAAAAGCCCCTCCACCCCTGGCCCTGAAGTTCCTGCTCGAGTGCTCCGGATTCCGGAGGTCGAAGTGCGATATTCGGCGCCGCTCGGGGAGGAGCGGCTGCGGGAACTCCCGGGGGCCGACGAGCGGACGGCGGCCTGCTGAACGCGGAACATCGACAAGCTCAACGCCCTCCTCTATCGCCCCGCCGAATTACGCGGTCATAGGGAAGAAAGCCATGAACGACAGCCTCCACGCCGGTTTCGACCTCGGGGGGACCCAGCTCAAGTTCGGCCTCATCGACGCCGCGGGGAAGCCTCGTTTTCAAGGACAGGACGCCCGAGCCCCGGCTCCATCGAGGACCTGATGGGCCTCATCGAGCGACATCTGGAAGAAGCTCCAGGACGAAGCACGGGGCGCGGCTTCGGAGCGCCGGGATTCGGATTCGCCGGGTTCTTCAGCCTCGAAGGACCAGAAGATCCTGCCATTCCCCCAATTACCCGAGCCTCGACGGCTTCGACCTCGTCCCGGCCCTCGAAAAGGTCCTGGACGCTCCGTTCCGTATCGACAACGACGCCAACATGGCCGCCTTCGGGGAATGGAAGCACGGGGCCGGTCGGGACGCCCATTCGCTCGTTCTCATAACCATCGGAACCGGGGTCGGTTCGGGCCTCATCCTGGACGGGAAGCTCTGGCAGGGACGATGCGGATTCGCCGGGGAGATCGGCCACATCACCGTCAATTCCGGGGCCGACGAGCTCGCTCTGCGACTGCGGGAATCATCGGCTGTCTGGAGACGGAGGTCTCCGCTCCGAAGATCGTCCGGAACTACGTCGACATGGTCGGAAAGCGGCGAGGGCCTCACGGCCGAGGACGTCTATAACCTGGCCAAGCAGGGCGACGCCCGGGCCGTCGAGAGCTTCGCCATGTGCGGCTACTATCTCGGCATCGGGCTCGGCATCGTCATCAACCTGCTCAATCCCGGGATGATCCTCCTCGGCGGCGGGGTGATGACCGGCGGGCGAGTTCCTCCTGGAAGCCGCCGTCGACCAGGCGAAACGGCGCTCCCACCGCGTGTCCTTCGCCTGCGCGACGATCGCCAGGGCCGTCCTGGGGAACGACGCCGGTCTCATCGGCGCGGCCTCATGGGCCCGCGACCAGATGTCCTCCCCGGCCTCCTGAGACCCGGCTTTCCTCTCGGAAGCGCTGGAACGGATCGGGGCCCGGGCAGGTTAAATACATGAATACCCCGGACCGGAAATATTGTATAATGAGCCCGTTCAAGGAGGCCCCTGTGGTCAAAAGATCGGTTAGAACCATGCTCGCCCTGGTCATCATGCTCGTTGCCTTGTCCCCGGCGTTCGCGGACCGGCAGACGGGTTCCATCAAGGGCCGGATCGCGGACAAGGCCGGCTTCCCCCTCCCGGGCGCCTTCATCTACGTCTCGTCCCCGGCCCTGCTCGGAGTCCAGAACTATATCACGGCGGACACCGGGAATTACGGGTTCGTCACCCTCCCCCCCGGGGCCTATAAGCTGACGGTCGAGATGCCCGGGTTCAAGACGGTCAACGTCGACGCCCTCCGTATCCACGCAGGCCGGGTCATCTCCCTGGACATCCGGCTCGAAGCCACCGAGATCGAGGAGGAGATCACGAGCCTCGACGCCGCCCCGACGATCGACGGGCGGTCGGCGGGAGACTCGTTCGTCATCGACGGGGACCTCCTTCGCCGTGCTCCCCTCCCCAGGGATTTCTCGGCCGTCCTCGGCCTGATCCCCGGGGTCGTCCCCGTCGGGGACGGCGCCACGGGATATTTCTCGTTCCTCGGCTCCCCCGTCCGGGCGAACACGTTCGTCCTCGGCGGCGTCGACGTCACGAACCCCCTGGACATGGCCCCCCTCGCGGCGCTCAATACGAACATCATCGAAGAGGTCGATATCGAGGACGCCGCCCGTCCCGCCGAAACCTACCCGGCCCAGGGAGGATTCGTCAACGTCATCACCCGGTCGGGCGGGAACAAGTCCCTGGGCGAATTCCGGCTCCAGCATACGAGCAAGGGCCTGTCCAAAGGCCTCTGGTCGGCATCCGACTTCGCGGACAACAACCTCGTGTCCGCCCCGGCGAATCCCAGGCTTTGGGATTTCTCGCTCGACATGGGCGGCCCCATCCTCGAGGACCGGGCCTGGTATTTCCTCGACTTTCGCCTGGCCTTCAGGTCCATGCCCGCACCGTTCATCCCCTGGAAGGACCCCGGCGGGACCCTCAACCCCTCCTACGACTGGCGGAACCGCGACCTCATGTCCTTCCTGAAGTTCAGCACCCAGGTCACGTCCCAGATCCGGGCGACGGCCTCGATCAATTTCCAGGACCGCTACCAGCCGGTCGACCAGTCCTATCTCACCTGGAACGTCCCGGAACCGTCCACCCGGGTCCTCAAGCATGAAAGCCTGTTCCTGGTGGCCGGATCGTTCAACTACAAGATGGACCAGGACACGTTCGTCGACGTCGGGGTCGGCCTCGCCCAGCGCCAGCGGCCCCTCTCGCTCAACCCGGCCGCCGCCAACCGGCCGTACTATACGGACGCGGCCGCGGACCGGATCTGGGGAGGCGCTCCCTACAACGAGACGTCCACGGACAGGCGCCTGAAGGCGTCGGCTTCCATCATCCGGCTCCAGGACACCCTGGGGATCAGCCACGAGCTCAAGGCGGGCGCGGAGTACGAGGACGGCTACGCGGATCTCTCGACCTGGAAGGACGACAATCTCGGCCTGACCTGGTTCGACGGAAGCCCCTATTACTTCGGGACCGGCGTCTCGCCGAAGACCGGCGCCACGGTCGGCAAGGGCCTGGTCTCGTTCTCCATGGCCTCGAAGAACGAAGGCGGCTTCATCCTCAAGAACGAAATGAAGCGCCTGGGCTTCTACGCCCAGGACGCCCTGACGATCGCCCACCGGGCCACCCTGCACCTCGGGGTGCGCTTCGACCGGTCGACCGCCCGCGTCCCGTCGATCGCCCGGGCCGCCGCCGGGAACGCCATCTCCGTCGCGATCGGCACTTCGCTCATCAAGCCGATCGCCGGCCTGAATCCGTACGACTCGACCCTCATCGCGGAATGGGATCAGTTCCTGACCTGGAACGCCCTATCGCCCAGGTTCGGCCTGAGCCTGGACCTCTTCGGCGACGGCCGGACCATGCTGAGGTCCTCCTTCTCCCGGTACTCCGATTACCTGTCCCTGGGCTTCGTCCGGGGGGTCTCTCCCTTCCTGCCGACCCGGTCCCACAGCTTCATCTGGTACGACGAGGACGGCAAGGGGACCGTGGATTCGACGGATACCTACGCCCTCTACATGGACGATTACCGGATCTATAAGAAGGAGTTCAGCGGCCAGCGCGTCGCGGAGGACCTCAAGGCGCCCACCGTCACCGAGCTCACCTTCGGCCTCAGCCGCGAGATCGTGAGGGACCTCTCGATCGAGGCGCGTTACGTATCCAAGACCCAGAAGGACATCATCGAGAACGTCCTCTACGACCCGGCCACGGGCACCGCCTGGTACCGGGCCGACGAAGCGGACGCCGGCTGGTGGGTCCCGTTCGAGACCTCGGTCCCCGCCTCGGGAGATTACTCCCAGACGCCGGTGACGGTCTATTACCGGTCGAAGGCCGCCCCGGCCGTCTTCGATCAGCTGCAGAACGTCCCCGAACTCGAGCGGAAGTATTCGGCCTTCGAGCTCACGGTCCGGAAGCGGATGTCCAACAACTGGCAGTTCTTCGGCTCCGTCATCTGGAGCCGGGCCACGGGCAATGCGGGCCTCGGCCCGGATGCGAGTTCGGGCTTTTCGCCGCTCGCCGGGAGCCCCAACTCGTTCGTCAACGTCCGGGCGAACTCCCGCCTCGACCTCGACCGGCCGACGGCGATCCGCCTCCTTGGGACCTACAGGTTCCCGCTGGACTTCTACGCGACCCTGATGTATTCGCGCCGCAGCGGGGCCCCCTGGGCCCGGACCGTGACGGTCCTTCCGCCCGACGACTGGGCCGCCGAGAACAACGCCGTGACGGAGCCCGTCACGGTTTACCTGGAGATGCCCGGTGTCCGGCGCTACGCGTCCGAGCAGAGCCTGGACGTGCGGCTCGAAAAGGAGTTCATGTTCCGGAACCGGAAGAAACTGACCCTGATGGTCGATGTGTTCAACCTGTTGGGGAACAAGTCGGGCCTCCTCGACCTCGATGACGGCGGATACTGGTACCCGGCGGCGGCGGATTCGAGCCTGGGGACGCGGGTGCTCAGCCCGACCTACGGGAAGTACGTCTCCCTGTTGGGGACCCGTTCGGTCCGGCTCAGCCTCGGCGTTCAGTTCTAGTTCTGGTCGAGACGGAACTCGAGGGCCTTCCGGAGGATCTCGCCCTCGGTCGAATTCTTCAGGCTGACCTGGAGGAGGTTCTTCCCCTGACGCAGGGCCCCCAGGTCGCCCTCGAGGACCAACGGAAGCTCCATCCTGTAGGATTCGTCACGGTGCGCCTGGAGCTCGTCCTCGTCGGCGAGGATATCGAACGCCTGGGACTTCTTCCAGACGGTTTTTCCCGCGGGGGTCTTCAGTTCCGCCTCGAAGGTCAGGGTCGTCGCGAGCTTCCCGTCCTTTGCGGTGAACCATAGGCTCCGGTACGGGACCTCGATGACAAGGCTCCCCTCGTACCTGTCGCCGCCGGACGACATGCCCGGCGATCTTGACGTCATAGTCGAAAAGCTTTTTTTCCTGGGCGGGCGATTTCTGGAAGTAGGCCTGGGCGAAGTTGAGTTCCTGGAGGTGTTCCAGGTTGACGGCGGTCAGGGTGAAGGTCCCCGAGCAGTGCTCGTCGACGAAGATGACCGGAAAGCTCCGTAATACCAGATTTCCCGGCAGAATCCGCCGGCGTCCATGGGGTAGGTCATCCGCTCGCTCGGGGCGCCGAAGAGGATGAAGATGCGGCCGCGGTCGGTCAGCCATCCCGCCCGCCCTTCGCCGTGGAACATGGCGCTCGCCCGCTCCACCCGCTGAAAGTACTCGGTCCTGTACTCGTTCTCCGGCGTGTCGGGATCGGGATCGCGGCGCTTCCAAAACTCTTCCTGGAACGCGGCCCGTTCGGACTCGGGAAGCTCGAGGAAGATCTTGCGCTCCTCCTTGCTTATGATGTACTGGACCTTTCCGAAAAAGGCGGCGGCCTCCGGATTCAGCTTCCGCTCGAGGTTATAGAGGCGACAGGATGCCGCGAAGGCGAAGGCCAGCATTCCGACCGCGAACAAGGATGATCTTCTCATACGCATTCTCCCCTCTCCTCATTGTACCATAGGAAGGGATCCCGATATCGGGAGCGCGCCCGGCCCGCTAGTCTCGCCCGGGCCGCGCACCGGCCATGTCCGCCCGGATCTCCGAGAGCGCGACCGGGGAGAGGCTCCCCCAGAGCCAGGGCCCGACCGTTTTGTTGTGGAGGAGGGGATCGGCGTCGGCGGCCAGGGCGCCCCGGCGGACGAGGCGTTCCCAGTCCGGGGTCCCGGGGATGGGAGAATAGTGGGCGAGCCGCGGCACGGCCCCGAGCGCGAGGACGCGGCGGACGGACTCCCGGACGGCCTCCGGCCGCTGGCCGGGAAGCCCGGCGATGAGATAAACGCCGATGTCGCTCCGGGAATATCCCGCGCCCTCCAGGGCCGAGAGGGCCCGCTCGAGATCCTCGGGGACGACCTTCGGGGCCCGCTCCTCGAGGAGATCCCCGTCCACGGATTCCTGGCTCAAAAAGAGGGACCTCACCCCGGCCCGCCGGAGGAGGCGGGCGAAGCCGGGATCGATCTCGCGGACATGGACGCCGTTGGGCGCGTGGAAGGCGACGCGCAAGCCGGAATCGACGATCGCTTCCAGAATGGGAGCCATGTGTCCCGTCTTATTCAGGAAGAGCGCGTCGTCGTAGAAGGCGAAATGCCGCGCTCCGAGGCGGTCCGCCCCGTCGGCGATCTCCGCGACGACGGACGCCGGGTCCCGCTGTTCGAAATCCGTCAAAGAGCAGACGGCCGGCGCAGAACGAGCACCGATAGGGACAGCCTCGGGACGTCAGGATGGGGAGGCAGGTCCTGTCGCGGAGCAGGCCGAACGCCGGACGGGGCATCGCTTCGAGTGTCGGATATGCCGCCGCCTCCGCCGGGACGTCGCCCAGGATTTCCCGGACGATCGGAAGGACCTTGTTCTCGCCCGGCCCCTCGACGACGATGTCGGCGCCCGAGTGCCGGCGGGCATGACCGGGCATGAGGGTCGCGTAAGCGCCCCCGAGGATGACGGGCACCCGTCCGAACTTCTCCCGAACAAGGTCGACGGCTTCCTGCACCCCGGGGTACCAATAGGTCATCGCGCACGTCACGAAGACGAGCGTCGGGGACGCGGGACCCGGCCCAGGGACTCGCGGAAAAGGGGAAGGGAAATGCCGTAGCGCGAGAAGCGCCGCGGGATATCCCTGAGGACGGAGGGCTTGGGGACCGCCTCTTTGGGAAGGGGGCCCCGGCCGTCGGGACGGGACCGGCGGTTCCTGGCCAGGGCGGGATGGGCGCGGTCGAGGCAGTCGACGAGGTCGACCCGGCAGGGAAGGGCCTTTTCGAGGACGGCGGCGATATAGAGGAGGCCGAGCGGCTCGGGCCCAGAAGATCATAGGCCGCGAAATCGTAGATCCAGGGGTTGATGAGGAGGAAGTTGCGTTTCGGGGCCATGAGGGAGAAGAATGCCTGGTGCGGAAGGGGGGACTTGAACCCCCACGGCCTTGCGGCCATAAACTCCTGAGGCTTACGCGTCTGCCAATTCCGCCACTTCCGCGGCCGGGTCCGTCTCAGGATTGGCGCGTATTATACCCGGAATGGCCTTCGGTGTAAAGCTGAAACCGATGCCCGGACCGCCGGGCGACCGGGCATCGGAACCGCCATCTCCGGCGCCCCGGATTTGGTTCGGGCATCAGCGTACTTGACAAAGTCGCCGCGGCTTCTTATCTTTAAACTAGTGGCTTCTCATCCCTCGGTACCCTTCACGGGAACCCGGTTTCAAGGCAAAATCCCAAGGAGGTTTCATGAAATCACAGGCCGCGCCCAGATAGAGATCGCTCGCGAAATTCAACGGCGGAGGCCTGCCGGCCACGTCATTCTATCTGGACACGGACAAGGGACGGCTGTCGAAGAAGGAGATCGCCGTCTCGTTCAAACGGCTCCTCCACGAGGGCCGGACAGCGCCTCGAGAGCCTGGACGCCGCCCGCGAAAAGAAGGAATCCCTGGCGGGGACCTGGAAGCCATCGCAGCTTTCGGCGCCCAGACCTGGCTTCGCACAACGCCGCAGGGCCTGGCCATTTTCTCCTGCTCCCGCAAGGGCCCTGCGGTACCGTTGTTCCTGCCCCACGGCCGAGGAATCAGGATCGTCATGACCAGAACTTCTACGTCCGGCCCCTCCTGGCCATCCTGGAAAAATACCGCCGGATCTGCGTCCTCCTCCTCGGCCGGAGGGAAGCCCGGTGCACGAGGTCCATATGGGGGAGATCCGGCCGCTGGAGAGCCTGACCAGCGACGTCCCCGGGCGGGTGAAGGGCGGCGGTTTCGAAGGCACCGAATCCAAGCGCATCGAGCGGCATATCGAAGCGCACATCCAGGAACACTTCAAGAAGGCCGTCCCAGCACGACGTTCGACCTTTTCAAGGCCGGCGGTTCGAATGGCTGTTCCTGGGCTGCGAGGACGACTCCAATCCCGATCCTGGAGCCGATGCTGCACGCTTATCTCAAGGACCGCCTGAAAGGCCGTCTGAAGGCCAAGACCGTCGGAATGCGACGCCAAGGATCCTTCAGGAGGTCGTGGAACTCGAGACCCGGCTGATGGCGCCGAGGAACGGAGGCGGTCGGGAGGCTCGTCGCCGAGCTCGAGCGGGGAGGAAGGGCCTGTTCCGGGCTCAGGGAAACCCTCCAGAGCCTCAATCGTTTCGAGGTCCAGTCCCTGGTCGTCACCCACAATTTTTCGCACGAAGGGCGGGTCTGCCCGGCCTGCCGGTTCCTATATATCGACGAACAGGTTTGTCCCATCGGCCTGAAGAAGACGAAACCCGTCATCGACATCGTCGACGAGGCCATCGAAACCGCCATGAAGCGCGGCTGCGCCGTCCGGCAGATCACCTCGCCCACGCAAGCTCGACCGATACGGAAAGATCGGCGCGTTCCTGAAATATAAGACCTAGGCAAGGCGCTTTTCCGCGGCATATATAAGACCCCCTGGGAAAAGGAGGGGGCGGGGAGGCAGTCCCCCCGAGCCCCCTTAGGAAAGGGGGGGTATCTCGCCCTTCTCGCTTTTCTCGCCGGCCGCGCGTCGATTCAAGACGCAGGCCGAAGCCTGCGTCTACAATTCAATGCCTTCGTCGAGACTCTCGTCTCGCCTGTCTCGCTCGTCTCGCTATTTCTTGAACGACACCTTTTCGATCATGCTGTAGATGACGGGATGATGAACAGGGTCAGGAACGTCGTGGCCGACAGCCCGCCGAGCACCGTGATGGCGATCGGGGCCCGCATCTCCGCGCCCGAGGACTTGGTCAAGGCCATGGGCAGCATGCCCAGGATCGTCGTCAGGGCGGTCAGGAGGACCGGGCCGCAGACGGGTGGAGCGCCCCGGAGGATGGCCTCCTTCTTTTCGACGCCGCTCCGGATGAGCTGGTTGATGTAGTCGATCATGACGATGCCGTTGTTGACGGCGATCCCCTCGAGCAGGATGAATCCGATGAGGACCGGCAGGTTGACCGGCATGCCCCCAGATGAGGAGCCCGATCACGACGCCGATGAACCCCAGCGGGATCGTGAACATGATGATGAACGGATGGAGCAGGGACTCGAACTGGGAGGCCATGACCATGTAAACGAGGAGTGTCGCCAGGGCGAAAGCGGCCAGGAGGACCTTGAAGGCGTCGATCATTTGTTCGTAGGCGCCGCCGTATTCCAGGAAGTAGCCCGAGGGAAGGACCTTCTCGAACGCCGGCCAGCCGGCTCTTGACGTCCCGGATGACGCTCCCCAGGTCGCGCCCGACGACGTTGGCCGTGAGGGAAACGCGCCGGGACTGGTTCTCGCGCGTGATCTGGATGGGGCCGCTCCCCTCTCGACCGTGGCGATCTGGTCGAGATAGACCGTTTTATTGGCCGCGTTGACGAGGGGGATGGTCCGGATCTCGTCGATGCTGTCCCGGTACCTCTCCTGGAACCGGACGCGGACGTCGATCTCCTCGTCGGCGTCGCGGTATCGGGTGGCGACCTTGCCGATGGTGGCGGCCTGGACGGTCGAGCCGACCTGCCCGACCATGAGGCCGAGCTGGGCCGCCCGGACCCGGTCGAGCCGGACATGGTACTCGGGTTTTCCGGCGGCCAGGGAGTGGGTCGCGTCCCGGATGCCGGGGACGTCCCGGATGCGCTCGACCATGCCGTCGGCCAGAGTCTTGAGGCGGCCGAGGTCCTTGCCGAAGAGCTTGATGTCGACCGGGGTTCTCGCGCCCCCCATGAAGCCCGACGAGATGTCCATGGTGTCGAACTTGAGCCCGTTGATCTTGGGCAGGCCGGTCCGGATGGCCTCCAGGACCTGGGCGCCCGAGCGCTTCCTCGAACTCCTTCTTTTAAAGGCCGATGTAGAGAATGGCTTCGTGCGTTCCGCTGGCCGACATTTCGGAGGCGGCGTCGGAGGATTGACCTCGGCCTGGGATCCGACCTGGGCGGTGACGATCTTGACCTCGGGCTGTTTCCGGGCCAGGTCCTCGATCATCAGGGAGACCCGGTTGGTCTCCTCCAGGGACGTCCCCACGGGCAGGCCGAGCTTGATGAACAGCATGTCCTGGTCCATGACCGGCATGAACTCCGTGCCCAGGAACGGGATGGCGGCCAGCGACAGGACGAAGGCGAGAACGACCAGGCCGAGGGCGAGCTTGCGCCGGCGGAGGACGGCTTCCAGGGCCCGGCGGTATCGCCCGGACCTTGTCGAATCCCGCCCATCTCGGCAACGCCCTTGAGCCCGTTCCGGGGATCGGCGCCGCGTCCGCGGCCAGGGCGACCTTCCCCTTTGGAAGAGGAACGAGGCCAGCAGGGGGACGATGGTCAGGGCGACGAAGAGCGAAGAGATGAGGGAGAAGGCGATGGCCAGGGCGAGGCCGCGGGTGAACTTGGCCGTGATGCCGGTGGCGAAGATCATGGGCAGGAAGACGACGATCGTCGTCAGGGTCGAGGCCGTGATGGCCATCCCGACCTCGGACGCCCCGGCGATGGCGGCGGCCTTGGGGCCCTTGCCCTCCTGGACGTGGCGGAAGGTGTTCTCGATGACGACGATGGCGTTGTCGACGAGCATCCCGACCCCCAGGGCCAGCCCGCCCAGGGTCAGCATGTTCAGGGTGTAGCCCGCCGCGTAGATGGCGATGAACGTCGTGACGATGGAGATGGGGATGGCCACGGCGATGATCAGCGTCGGCCGCCAGTTGAGGAGGAACAGGAAGATGAGGACGATGGCCAGGATGCCGCCCTGCCAGGCGTTGTCGGCGGTCCGCTTCGTGACCATCTTGATCATGTCCGACATGTCCATGACCGTATGGAAGGCGATGTCCGGCGGAAGCGTCCGGAGGACGGCGTCGAGCTCCTTATTCACGGCGTCGCCGACGATGGCCGTATTGGCGCCCGACTGCTTGTTGACCATGAGGAAGACGGCCTTCTGGCCCTGGACGCGGGCTTCGTAACGGGTGTCCTTGAGAGTATCCTTGACCTCGGCGAGGTCGCTCAAGTAGATGGGCTCTCCCGCGGGGAAGCCCCGACGACCGTGCGCCGGACGTCATCGAGGGAATGGAACTCGCCGATGGTCCGGACAAGGAGGTCGGAATGGCGCTCGACGAGGTTCCCGGCCGGCATGTTGGCGTTCGAGGCCTGGAGCGCGAGGACGATCCTCTCCAGGGTCAGGCCGCGCGTTTCCAGGGCCGCCTTGTCGACGTCGACGAGGATCTCCCGGACATCGGTGGCGAAGACCGGGACGGAGGCGACGCCGTCGATGCGCTCGAGCCGCGGCTTGACCTCGTCGTCGAGCAGCTTCTTCAGCTGGAAGGGAGGCAGGTCGGACGTCACGCCCCAGAAGATGACCGGGAACTGGCTGAAGTTGAACTTCACGACCAGGGGGTCGGAAGCGTCGGGAGGGAGATAGTTCTCATAGAGGCCGATCTGGTCCCGGATGTCCTGGGCGGCGAAATCGAGGTTCGTTCCCCACTCGAACTCGGCCATGACGGCCGAGACGCCCTCCGAGGTCATCGACGTGACCTTCTTGATGCGGTTGACCGAGCTGACGATCTCCTCCAGAGGCTTGGTGATGGTCGTCTCGATGTCCTCCGAGGACGCCCCGGAGTAGGTCGTGACGATGGAGACGGTCGGGAACTCGATGTCGGGGAAGAAGTCCAGCCCCAGCCTCGAGAACGAGATGCCGCCGATGACGACCAGGATGAGGACCATCATGGTCGCCGTGACGCGGCGATTGACGGAGAATTCAGACAGTTTCATGATCTCACCTTTCGGCGACGCGGACGGGCGCGCCGTCGCCGAGGCCGTAATTGCCCTCGACGATGACGACGTCGCCCTCGGCGAGGCCCGTGAGGACCTCGACCACGGTCGTGTTCTGGAGGCCCAGGGTCACCGGACGCTTGACGGCCTTGCCCGCCTGGACGGCATAGACGTAGGAATTCTCGAGAACGGCCTTCTGGGGCACGGCCAGGACCGACTCGTGCGTGCTGACCTCGAAGACGACCTCGCCGAACGTCCCGGGCCGGAGCTCGTGCCCGGCGTTGTCGAACAGGGCCTCGACGCGGAACTTCTTGGTGGCGGCGTCGGCCGTCGAATTGGCGATGGTGACCTCACCGGCGAACTCGCGGCCGGGGAAAGAGGGCACCCGGAGAAGGGCCGGCTGGCCCCGACGGAGGCGGAGGGCGTCGTTCTCGGCCATGTCGATGACGATCTTGACCTTGGCGAAATCCATGAGCGTCAGGACGCCGGAGGCGCCGGAGTAGCCGCCCATCATCGGGTTGATGACGTCGCCGACCTCGGCGTTCTTGGCGGCGATGATGCCGGAGAAGGGGGCCTTCATGATGGAGATGTTCAGGGCGTACTTGGCCAGGTTCAGGGCGGCCTGGGCCTGCTCGCGCTGGGCTTTGGCCGCGTCGAAGGCGAGGGTCACCTTCTCGGCCTGCTGTTCGGAGACGGCGTTCTCCTTGATCAGGCGGTCCATGCGCTCCTTGTTCTTCAGGGCGTCGTTGTAGCCCGCCTCGGCGACGGCCAGACCGGCCTCGGCCTGCCTGAGCTGGAGACGGATGGATTCCGTCTCGAGCTCGGCCAGGACCTGCCCCGCCCTCACGGAGTCGCCCTCGCGGACAAGGATGCGGGCGATCTTCCCGCCGACCTCGGGGGTGATGCTCGTCTTCCGGGAGGCTTCCAGCGTGCCGGTGTAGGCGAGCTTCTCCGAGACCTTCTGCCGGGCGACCGTGTATGTCTTGACGACCGCCGCCTCTTCGGGGGCCGGCGCCGCGGCCGCGTCCTTCTTGGGCGGCTTGCAGGAGACGAGGGCTATGACCATGGCCGCGACGGCCGGGATGGTGATATAAGCGTTGCGTTTCATCGGGGTTCCTCCGTTATTTCGCATCTTCGGTATCGACGTTCTCTCCGAGGGCCTTTTCGAGCTGGGCCAGGGAGACGACGCAGTCGTAAAGCGCCTGGGACCGGTTGGTCTTCGCCTGGCTCAGGGCCACCTGGGCGGTGCTGACGTCCAGGCCCGTCGCCAGGCCTTCGCCGAAGTTGAGCTCGGCGATCCTCACGGCCTCGGCGGCCTCATCGACGTTCCGTTCCTGGGAGGCCAGGGATTCCTTGGCCTGCCCGTAGTTCAGGACCGCCTGCCGGACCTCGAGCTTGATGGTCTCGGCCAGGCCCTTGCCGGTGAGCTCGAGCTCGCGCAGGAGGGCCTTGGACTGGCCGACCTGGGCGTGGCTCGCGAACCCGTTGAAGATCGGGACGTTGAGGTTGAGGCTTATGGTGTAATAGCTTTCCCAGTTCTTGTTCCGGAAATTGAAGTTGTTGGACCAGAAATTGTAGGCGCCGCCGAGGGCGAGCGACGGGAGCCCGGAGCCCCGGGCGATCTTGACCATCTCGGCGGCCATCCGGCGCTGAAAGTCGAGCTGGCTGAGCTCGGGTCTCTGCCGGAGGGCCCGGCCCACGGCCTCCTCGATGTCGATATCGAGGGGCATGGCAGTCAGCTCTCCGTGCACCTCGACGGGACGGGCGAGGTCGAGGCCCAGGAGGTTCTTCAGGGCGAGCTCGGCCAGCTCGAGGCTGTTGCGGGCACGGATCAGCTGGGGCTTCAGGTTGGCGACCTGGACGTCCGACCTCAGAAGATCGAACTTGGAGGCCAGGCCCGCCTCGTAGAGATTCTTGACGTTGGCGGCGTGCTTCCCGGCGAGGGCCACGGCTTCGCCCGCGACCGCCGCAAAGTCCCGGGCCAGCAGATAGCCGTAGAAAGCCCGTTTGACGTTGAAGACGGTCTCCTGCTGGGACTGCCGGATGGTCTCGCGGGTGGCCTTCAGGTTGTAATTGGCCTGTTTGAAACCGCCGACGAGCTGGCCGCCCGCGAAGAGCGGCATCGAGAAGGCCATCGTGAACTGATAGGTCTTGGTGAAGTCGAGCTTGACCCTCTGCGGCGGCTCCCCGGGAACGAACGACGGGAACTCCAGGGTCATGACCTTCTTGTCGAGGATATCGGAACCCTGGCCGTTGAGGGACGGGAAGAACCGGGACGCGGCGCTCCGCACCTGAGCCTCCGCAGCGGCTTCCTTCTCCTTCGTCGCCAGGACGAACGGGTTGCCGGACAGGGCAAGCCTCAGGCAATCGTCCAGGGTCAGGACGAGCTTCTCCTGGGAATACCCGGGCGCCGCCAGGGCGAGACCCAGGACGACGGTCAGGGCAAGCGATGCGATTCTCCTCATATCGACTCTCCTTTGCGGGGACCGGGCGCGGCCGCGATCCCGTTCAGCAAGAACTCCAAGATGATGTCGGCCCTCGCCCGCGCGCAGAGCCTGCGGACGCTCGAGCCGTAGTCGTGAAGGGAACCCGTGACCACAGCCGAGAGGAAGGCCACGGCGGCGTCGATGTCCAGCTCCCGGAATTCGCGGTTCCGGACGCCCTCCCGGAGGACGGTCGCGCCGATGTCCAGGATGGCCCTGAGCTTGGCGAACACGGCCCGAAAGAAGCGCCTCTCCCCGGGGGACAACGTGCCCTGGCCGTGGGAGAGGAAGATCCTCATGCGGTCGCGGAAGCCTTCGTCCGCCATCAGGACCTGCGATATGTTCTCCTTGGCGTCGTGGAACTCGAGAGAGGCCCGGATGATGCGGCGAAGCTTCTCGGCGGCCGGGAGGTCCCGGACGGCCGCGCGCTCCATGAGCCTTCGCACGTCGTCGTGATAGTGCAGGACGATCTCGTCGACGAGCTCGGACTTGCCCCGGAAATACTGGTAGAGCGTCGCCTTGGAGAACTGGGACTCGCGGGCGATGTCGTCCATCGTCGCGGCCCTGACGCCGGGGCGGGTGATGACGGCCTCGGCCGCGTGGAGGATGGTCTCCTTGTTGGCCTCGCGCCGCTTCCGTTCGCGCTCCTTCTTGAGATCGATCATGGCAGGTTCATACTCCGGGGTTTATTGACTGAACTCGGCGGTTTATATTCTTGACCTTTAAGTTTATTTAGGATAGCCGAAAGGCCCGGGCTTGTCAAGGGCCGTCCCCATCCTCTAGAATACATACGAGAAGGACCCCTCATGAGGTTTTCGAAGTTTCTCCGCTTCCGGACGGCCGCCCTCGGCGCTGGCCGCCCTGTTCCTGGTTCCCGACCCCCCGCGCCCGCCGGGGACGGCCCGGCATGGTGGGAGGTCCGCATCCGCCTCGAGACCCAGGGCCGGTACGCCCTCGCCCGGGACGCAACGGATTTTGACGGGGAATACGCCTACGAAGCCCTCTGGACCGGGCAGCATGGAGAGGGACGACCTCGATTTCCTCCTGTACCACGCCTCCCTGGAGACCGTCCGCTGGGAGTTCGAGGAGCGGTCCGGCGAGGACGGCGCCGGAACCGGCCTCTCCGAAAAGGATTTCCCCGGGCGCCCGGTCTTTCGCATGAACTACGTCCTGGGCGAAGCACGGCCGGCTCCACTTCTTTTTCACCGTCGACGGCTTTTCCGTGCCCCGGAACGAATCCCCCGAGAAATTTCGCTCTCGTCCTTCCCTGCTCCCGGAAGGAGTCCGCGGCCTCGACCGAGGCGGGCTACGACGGCGCCGTGCTGGAAGGGTCCAACGACGTCTCCCTGGACGAAAAGGAGCTCCGGAAAGGCCCGGTCAAAAGGGTTTTCCGGTGGTCCTGGAAACGCTATGAGGCTTCATCCGCTCCGCCCCCCGCCGGCCCCTTTTTCAGCGGTCACGAGGTCAAGGTGACGGTCATCGATCAAGGGGGTCCTAGGGAGAGGCCATCAGGCCCTGGGGTGGAACTTGTCGTAAACCTGACGGAGCCGGTCGCGGCTGACGTGGGTATAGATCTGGGTCGTCGTGATCTGGCTGTGCCCGAGCATGAGCTGGACGGACCTGAGGTCCGCGCCGCGCTCGAGGAGGTGGGTGGCGAAGGAATGCCTCAGGACGTGCGGGCTGATCTTCGCGGCGATCCCGGCCTTCAAGGCGTAGCCCTTGAGGAGCTTCCAGAAACCCTGCCGGGTGAACGCGCCTCCCCGCCGGGTGAGGAAGAGAGGCGCGGCCGACCGCTTGTCGAAGAGCGGGCGCGCCCCGTGCGATATAGGCCCGGACCGCCCCGCAGGCCGCCGCTCCCAGGGGCACGATACGTTCCTTGCCGCCCTTGCCCCGGCAGATGAGAAAACCCTCGTCGAGGTTGATCGTCCCCGGGCTTCAAGCCGACGAGTTCCGAGACCCGCAGGCCCGAGCCATAAAGGACCTCGAGCATGGCCCTGTCCCGGACCCCGCGGGGCTCCTTTACATCCGGCGCGGCCAGGAGGGACTCGACCTCCTTGACCGTCAGGAACTTGGGGAGCGATAGCCAGACCGACGGGGACGAGAGCCTCTCCGCCGGGTCCGCGGCGACGCCCCCGTCAAGGACGAGGTACTTATAGAACGACCGGATGGCCGAGATGTGCCGGGCGAGCGACCGGGCGGAAACCCCGCTCCGGCTTTGCGCGCGGACGAATCCGACGAGGTCCTCCTCCTTCGCCCTCTTCCAGGAGATCTTCTCCTTCTCCAGGAAGAGGAGGAGCTTGCCCAAGTCGCGGCCGTAGGCGGCGAGGGTGTTCGCCGACAGGCCCTTTTCGATGGAGAGGTAATCGAGGAACGAGCGGACGGCCGCTTCGGCCGGCGACGGGAGGTCCTTCATGTGAGGGACGGATTGATCTCGATCTCCCGGCCGATCGTGGTCAGGGGACCGTGGCCGGGGAGGACCAGCGTCTTCGGGGGGAGCGTGTGAACCCTCGTCCGGATGGAGCGCTCGAGGTCCTTGCGCGACCCGCCGGGGAGGTCCGTCCGCCCGACGCCCTCGCTGAAGAGGGTGTCCCCGGAGAAGAGGGTCCCGTGGCCGTGGAAGCCGACACTGCCCGGCGAATGGCCCGGAAGGTGGATGACGGCGAACGAGGCCTTGCCGATGGAGACCGTCTGTCCGTCCTCGAGGAACCCGTCGGGCGCCGGCGAATCCTTCGCTCCGAGCATGAGGCTCAGCTCGGAATCCTTCATGGCCTCGAGAAGGGGCTGGTCCAGGCGATGGATGAGGAGGGGGACGTCGAAGCGCTCCTTCATGTCGAGATTGGCCCCGACGTGGTCGATGTGCCCATGGGTGTTGAGGATCATCGTCGGTTTGAGCCCGAGGTGCGTGATGACCGGGAAGATCTTCTCGGGCTCGGCGCCCGGGTCGATGATGGCGCACTCGAGCGTCCGAACGTCGTATACGAGGTAGCAGTTGGTCTCGAGCGCCCCGACGATCACCAGCTCCTGCTTCATCTCCCTGGCCTTGGCCCCATGATAGTGCCATCCCCCCCGCCTAGTCAAGCGGGGCCTCAAGCCTTTTCCGGGCCCCGAGTCCCGCCGTCCCCGCCCGTCCCACATGTCTCGCAGCCTCTTGGGCTTGCGAAATAGGGACGGCGAAAATATAATGCGGGCATGAAGGACGTCCCCTGGCAGATCCGGATCGCCGAGCAGATCCATCAAGAAGAGGGACAAGCTCCGGCTCCTCGACAAATGGCTGACCGTGCGATCCCTCCCGGACCGCTCTGGACATCGGTTGCGCCCAGGGGATCCTGAGCTGGTACCTCCGAAAGAAGGGCGGGCTTCTGGACGAGCGCCGACCAGGACATGGCCAACCTGAAGGCGGCCCGGGAGCTGTTGGGCAAGGGTCTCGTCCGGATGCCCGAAGGCATCCTGCCGTTCCGGTCCGGAGCCTTCGACCTTCTGACCTGCCTGGACTACCTCGAACACATCGACAACGACGACGAATGCCTCAGGGAATGCTGCCGCGTCCTCAAGCCCGGCGGCGAGGCCGTCGTCGTCACGCCTCACACCGGGCGCCTCTTCCTCCTCCACAGGCTGAGAGCGGCCCTCGGCATGAAGCTCGAATTCTACGGCCACAAGCGTGAAGGGTATTCGCGGGAGGCGCTCGTCGCCAAGATCGAGGCCGCCGGCTTCGAGGTCGTCAGGACGAAGACCTATTCCAAGTTCGCCTCCGAGCTCATCGAACTCGCCCTCAATCTCGCCTACATCAGGATGACCGCCCGGGGACGGACGAAGCAGGCCCTGCGCGACGGGCACATCCGGCCCTCCACGGCCGGGGAATACGACGCCCAGTCCGGCAAGCTCAAGGTCTATTCGGCGGTTTACCCGCTCGTCTGGCTCGTCTCGCGCATCGACGTGTTCCTCTTCTTCCTCAAGGGCTACAGCGTCATGGTCCTGGCGAAAAAAAGGCTATAATGTTCCCATGGATGCCTATCTGACCCCGGATGCCCGGCGTTGACCTGGAAGCGCTCGCGCTCCTCGGCGGGGCCCGCGGCTACCTCGTCGGCCACAGGCGCGGCCCCAGGTTCGTCGTCGAGACTCTCGTTCCCGCGGCCGGGGGCCGGCCGTTCTCCGGCGTCGATATCAGGGCCCTGGACCGGGTCTTCGGCGGCACGGCCATCGGCTTCTTCGCGGCGGGGCCCGGCCGGTCGGCCGTGAAGAAGGAGGTCCTGCGGCCGTTCGGATGCGGGAAGCTCTTGCTCGCCGCGCGCCTGAACGCCCGGAAGGACCTCGTGCTCGAGGCGTTCACCGTGGAATTCGACGGCGGATTCGCCCTGTCGGCCGTTCCGATCGCGCCGTCCCGGGCCGGGAGCAGGCGATGAGCGCCGAGCTGACGAAGGGACAGGAACGGGCCCTGCTCGGACTGGCGCGCCGGGCCATCGAGAATTATTTCGCGTCCGGGGGCCGGCTCCGGCTCGAGGACCGCGACCCGGCCTTCAAGGAAAAGCGGGGCGCGTTCGTGACGCTCAAGATCGGCAGCGAGCTTCGCGGCTGTATCGGCTACCCTCTCCCCTGCAAGGCGCTCGACGAAGCGGTCGCCGAGATGGCCGTGGCGGCGGCCAGCCAGGACTATCGCTTCGAGCCCCTGACCCCGGATGAGTTCGCGCGGACGACGATCGAGATCTCCGTCCTCACCGTTCCCCGGCCGGTCGGGAGCCCCGACGAGGTGGAGGTCGGCCGGCACGGGATCATCGTCGGCAAGGGTTCGCGCCAGGGCCTCCTCCTCCCCCAGGTCCCGCTCGAATACGGCTGGACCCGGGAGGAGTTCCTCCGGCACGGCTGTCTCAAGGCCGGACTTCCCCCCGACGAATGGAAGAAAGGGGCCCGGATCGAGGTCTTCGAGGCCCGGGTCTTCTCCGAGGAAGGCTAAGGCCGCCGGGCCTCAGTCGAGCTTCTGCTTCTTCCTGGCCTTCTCTATCTCGACCGCAGCCTCGGCCTTGAGGTCCTTGTCCTTGGAGCTGGACGGCGGCAGGTCGATCGTCTGTCTGATACGCGGGAATCGCCAGGTCGAACTTGCCCATCGCCATGTAGGTCCGGGCGAGCTCGATGTGGTGGTTGGCGTATCCCGGCTTGATCTCGACGGCCTTCAGGAACGCCTTCTCCGCCTCGGCGAAGCTCCCCTTGGGGATGGAGCCGTAGATGATGCCGCCGAAAAAGCGCTTGGCCCCGCCGATCTCGGCCATGCGCCGGTGCCAGCGGCCCAGGGCGTGGTAGGCCAGGTCGTTCGCCGCATCGAGCTCGATGGCCTTGTCGATCTCGGCCCGGATCTTCTTCGAGGCGTCGATCTGGTCCTTCGTGCTCATCAGGAGCGCCTTGTTGCCCATGGCGGAGGACAGGAAGAAATGACCCCAGGTGTCCTCCCCGTTGGCCGCGACGGCCTTCTTGGCGTAGGAGACGGCGTCGTTATACATCTGCCGCCGCTTCTCCTTGGACTCCTTGTCGGTCCCGGTGATGAGGTCGGAGACGTCCACGATCCCCCGGGCCGCCTTCCACAGGGCTTCGTAGTTGCCGGGTTCCAGCTGGACGGCCGCAAGGTACTCGTCGAGCGCCTTCTGGTCGTCGTAGGCGACGAAATATTCGTCTCCCTTGAGGATGTGTTCGGCCGCCGTCTGCCCGAACCCCATCCCGGCCAGCGCCAGGACGGCGACGAGGCCGCCCGCGAGAAAGAGCGTTCTTTTCATTTTTGCCCTCCGATGCCTATAGACTCTTATGGATTTCGGGAAAAAAGTCAACCCCTCGACTCCCCGGCAGGAGCCCCGGAGTTTGTCCGGAGGATGGCGAAGGGTCAGGGCTTGCGGCTGAAAGCGGCGTCCGCCTCTGCGTCCAGACCGACGAGCCGTTGCTCGATACGCCTCCTCTCGGCCTCCAGGGCCTCGCCGCGGAGGGAGGGGTCGACGGCGATGGGTTCCCCGAGGACCGCCCGGACCCGGGCGAAGGGCTTGAAAACGAGGAACCGGTCCCAACTCGGGAAGACCTTCGTCCGCGAGGCCGAGAACGTGAACGGGACCAGGGGAGCGCCCGTCTGTTGGGCGAGCTTGAGACAGCCCGGCTTGAGCTCCCGGGCCGGGCCCCGCGGACCGTCGGGGACGATGATGATCTCGCCGCCCGCTTCGAGCTCCCTCTTCATCTCGAACCAGGCCCGGACGATGGCATGGGAGCTCGACCCCCGCGAAACCTTGTACCCCCAGCGGCGGACGATCTGGGTCACGATCTCGCCGTCCCGGCTCGGGCTGACGAGCGGCATGATGCCGCGGTTCCGGAAGAAGTACGGGGCGAGGAAGATGCGGCCGTGCCAGACGAGCAGGATGACGGGCCTTCTCTCCCGGCGGAGGGCCCGATAGGCCTCTCCCCCGGAGACCTCGATCCGGGCCGTCTTCGCCCATAGCCCAGAGGAGCAACTTGCCCAGGGTTCCGACGAGGGCCCAACGGAGTTTCGTCAACGCGCTCATGCGTCCGAATGATAGCCCAAGCGCGCCGCCGTCGCAAGGCCGGGCGGGACCCGCTCCGCCGTCGCGGGCCTTGTGTTATAATGGGCGGCGATGAGATTCCCGGCGATCGCCCTGGCCCTCCTCGGCGCCGTGCTTCCCTCGTCCGCGGTGACGCCCCGGGAGGCAGCCTCCCGTATCGAAGCCAGGCTTCTGGCGGCCCGGTCCCTCCGGTCGGAATACGAACACCTGTACTATTCGATGACCGCCTCCGAGCCCCTCCGCGAGAAGGGGCGCCTCCTCTTCCAGAAGCCCGACCGGATGCGATGGGATTCCCGGGAGCCCGAGGCGCAGACCTTCCTCTACAAGGACGGCCTCATCCTCTTCTATATCCCGGAGGAAAAACAGCTCATCCGGAGCCGGGCCTCGGCCGACCGGTCGGAATTCGAGATCCTGGCCCTCCTCTCGGGGCAGAAGAGCCTCACGGACGCCTATGTCGTCGACGAAAGCCCGTTCCCGACCGAGGCCGGGAACGCCGTCCAGGTCCGGCTGACCCCGAAGGTCGGAGGGGGAGTTCACCTACATCCTCCTCGAGACGGACGCTGCGACCTGGCTCATCCGGAAGGCCATCTTCTTCGACTGGGCCGGCAACAAGCAGGAGTTCCGCTTCAGCCGCATCGAGGTCGACCCCCGGCTCTCCCCGGACCTCTTCGACCTGGAGGTCCCCCCGGGGACCGAGATCATCGAGGACGACGCCTCCCTGGAGAGGATAAACCCTTTCCCCCGGAATCCGTATAGAACCATGCATGACGACAACGCACTGGTCAGGAGGACGCTCCGCGGGGACAAGAGGGCTTTCGAGATGATCATCACCCGCTATCAACAGCCTCTCCTGAATTACCTCGGGCGGATGACCGGGGAACGGGAGCTCGCCCTGGACTTCACCCAGGAGGTCTTCCTCAAGGTCTACGCCTCCCTGCCCTCGTTCCAGCCCCGGTACAAGTTCAGCACGTGGCTGTTCAAGATCGCCTCGAACTTCATGATCGACCACTGGCGGAAGAAGAGGTCGGGGCCGTTTCCCTGGACCAGACCATCGACGACGGGGACGAGGCTACAGGATCCAGGTCCCGGACGACGAGACGCCGGTGGCGAAGGCCTATGAGCTCGCCCAGATCCGAAAGAGGATCGAAGCCGCCCTCGCCCGGATCCCTGAAAGCCTCCGGGAGCTCTTCGTCCTGAGGCACATCAACGAGTTCTCCTACGAGGAGATCGCCGAGATCAAAGGCCTGCCTGTGGGGACGGTCAAGAACCGCGTTTTCCAGGCCAAAGAGCTCGTCCGCGGCATGCTCGGAGGGGCGGCATGAACCACCTCCGCCCGGACGAGATCGACCTCCTCCTCGAGGGCGCGGCGGAACCCGGCGGGGTCGCGCGGATGGAGGAGCACCTGGCCTCCTGCACGAGCCTGCGCCGCCGTCCGGGAGGACGCGTAAGGCTTTCCTGGAAGCCCTCGGCGGACTGCCCGATCTCGAGGTCCCTCCGGACCTCGCCGCGAGGATCATGGTCCGCGTCTTCCCCCGGACGTCCCGCCTGCCGGGCTGCCTCGCCGCCTTTGCCGGCGGCGCGGCGCTCCTTGTCTTCGGCGGACTGGCCTATGTCCTGGCGACCGGAGGGAACCTCGCCGGCCTTCTCCTGGGCGCCGGGAAAACCTCATGGGGCGCCGCCCGGGATTTCTCGCTGGTCATCATCAAGTTGATGAAGCTCGCCGTCCTGTCCCTCACCCTCCTCGCCCGGGTCTCGCCGGGAGCTCTTTGAAGCGATGGGGAGGCTGGGATCCATGGTCGGTCCCGAGGTCTATGCCGCCGGCCTCTTCATCACCCTGGCCGCGGCCGCCGCCTGCTTCCTGGCGCTTCGGAGAAAATTCGCTGACGGAGAGAACGCCCATGACGCCTAAAAGAGCCCTTCTCCTCCTGGCCGTCCTCGCCCTCGTCGCGACGGGGTTCGCGCTTCCGCTCGCCGCCCAACAGGAGTTCAGCGTCAAGCGGGATATCTTCGTCGGGGCGGGCGAGACGCAGGACAACGTCATCGCCTTCGGCGGCAACGTCGTCGTCGAGGGCCGCGTCAAGCAGAGCGTCGTGGTCTTCGGCGGGACCATCATCGTCAGCGGCGAGGTCGGGGAGGCCGTCGTCGGGATCGGCTCGAGCGTCACCCTGAAGCCGACGGCCGTGATCCGCGGGAGACGTCGTCTCGATCGGCGGACGGCTCGAGAAGGAGCCCGGCTGCTCCATCACCGGGGACACGGTCTACTTCAAGGCCTCGGAGTTCGGGAGCCGCATCTTCAAGCAGGGGCTGTTCAAGGGGATCTTCGCCTTCCCCCTGTTCCCCATCCTGCTCATCATCAAGCTCATCGGCATCTTCCTCTGGTTCATCGCCGCCCTCGTCGTCGCGGCCCTCTTCCCCCGCCCCATCGCCCGGGCGGCGGCCGCGGTCCGGGAATCCTTCTGGCCCGTCTTCGGGACGGGGCTCCTGGCCATCGTCATTTTCAGCGGCCTGGCGATCTTTGCCGCCCTCCTGTGCTTCATCCTCATCGGGATTCCCCATCGCCATCGCCCTGTTCTGGGCCGGCCTGATCGTCAAGATCTTCGGCCGCGTCGTCCTGTTCTACGTCCTGGGCGAGAGCCTGCTCCGGGCCTTCGGCGCGAAGAACATCAGGGCCGTCGGCGCGTCCCTCATGGGGCTCCTCATCGTGAGCTTCGTCGGATTCATCCCGTTCGTCGGCTTCCTCTTCACGCTCGTCCTCAGCATCCTCGGCTGGGGGGCCGTCATCCGGACGAAGTTCGGCACGACCGACAATTGGCTCGGCCGGAAGCCAGCCCGGCATCTCCGGCGACGGTCTGAGAATCGCCGGCGAGGGCCCCGGGATATCGGCGCCGTATCAGACGCCCTCCTGTCGGGCCCTCATTATCCCAGGATTCAGCCAGTCCCTTTCGCAAGGCTTAAGGAATCCTCTCGGCTCGGGGTGCGCCTTCCGTCGCCCGCGGCTCTGGCCCCGCATAAATCCCCCTGCATCCCCCCTTCTTCCAAAGCGATCCGGCCCTGGATGCGCCAGATGAAGGGCGCTTTCGCTTCGGGCTTCGCTCTCCTCGAACTCCGTTCAGAGGAACCCGCGCAAACCGCTGTTCCTCTGCCGGCGGATTCGCGGATCCTTTTTTGGGTCCCCTTCTCTATTGAGCGCGAACGAGGCCGTAGGGCTTTCGGATAAATTGCCGAAAGAAGGACGAGGGAAACTTCCGGGAATATCGGGCGCGCCGCCTAGTCCCTGGCCAGGCGGATCGCCCCGTAAACCCCAGTCGGGAAGGGGGCCCTGCGCCATTATCTTGAAAGCGCGTGAAGGCCAGGTCTGGGGCAAATGGCTCCCCGAGCAAGAACATACCGGTCTGGATCCAATGGGATATTCCGAAGTCTTCTAGGCCACTTTTCCCCAACTCGCGACCGAGCGCGAACCGACGCCGCCGGCTTTCAAATAGATCGCCGAAAGAAGGACTCAGGGATATCCCGACGACTTCGCCCTCGGCGCAAAGGGGAGAGTAAGCGGCAGAACGAGGGCGGGGGGAAGGCCACCCTTAGGCCCCAGTCGGGAAGGGGACCCGTCGCTCGTTGCGACGGGGGAACCTGCCTGCAGGTTCCCGGGTCTGGGGCAAAGGGTGGCCTTCCCCCCGCACAAACCAATACTCCAGCCTTAGCTTCCTGAGGGATATCCCTGAGTCCTTCTTGAGGCCACCTTTACGGCGGCGGAGGGTCAGCGCTCGAGGATCTCTTTTTCCTTGGCCGCGGCGAAGTCCTCGATCTTCTTGACGTGCTCGTCGAGGAGGGCCTGGAGCTTCTCGAGGCCCAAGAACTTGTCGTCCTCGGTGATCTCCTTTTCCTTCTCGAGCTCCTCGATGAATTCCTTGCTCTCGCGGCGCATGTTGCGGAGGGTCGTCTTCTCCTCCTCGAGCATCTTGCCGATCCTCTTGGCCATATCGCGGCGGCGCTCCTCGTCGAGCGGCGGGATGGGGACCTTGAGGACCTTGCCGTCGTTGATGGGATTGAAGCCGAAATCCGAGCCCCGGACGGCCTTCTCCAGGACCTCGAGGACCGATGGGTCCCAGGGCTGGATGACGATCAGGGTCGGGTCGGGGACCCCCAGCGTCGCGACCTGGTTGATGGGGGTGAGCGTTCCGTAATAGGGGACCTTGATGTCCTCGAAGATGTTGATGTTCGCCCGCCCCGTCCGGAGCTTGGTGAGTTCCTGGCGGAAGTGCTCCGTCGAGACCTTCATCTTCTTCTCGAGTTCCTTCAGCGTGTCCTTGACCATGGCGATCTCCCTGTTCTTCCGGACTAAGAGACCTTCGTCCCGACGTTGTGCCCGAGGATCGGCGTTCCGGATGTTCCCGCGCTCGTTGAGGTTGAAGACGACGATGGGCAGGGCGTTGTCCTTGCAGAGCGAGATGGCCGTCGTGTCCATGACGCGCAGGCCCTTCTGGAGGACGTCGAGGTAGGAGATGGTCTCGAACTTCTCGGCGGACTTGTCGGTGACGGGGTCGGCCGTGTAGACGCCGTCCACCTTGGTCGCCTTGAGGATGATCTCCGCCTTGATCTCCAGGGCGCGGAGGGCGGCCGCGGTGTCCGTCGTGAAATAGGGGCTCCCGATGCCCGCGGAGAAGACGACGACGCGGCCCTTCTCGAGGTGGCGGACGACCCGCCGGCGGATGAACGGCTCGGCCACGGATTTGATCTCGATCGCCGAGATGTGGCGGGTGACGACGCCCTGCTTTTCGAGGGCGTCCTGGAGGGCGATCCCGTTGATGACGGTCGCCAGGAGTCCCATCTGGTCGGCCGAGGCCCGGTCCATGCCGGCTTCGGTCCCCCGGTTGCCCCGGAAGATGTTGCCGCCGCCGATCATGATGGCGAGCTCGACGCCGAGGTCCCGGACCTCCTTGAGCTCGCGCGGCGATGGCCGTGATCCGCTCGAAATCGATGCCCTGGCCCCGGGCCCCGAGGAGGGCTTCGCCGGACAGCTTCAGGAGGACCCTCTGATACGCGGGTTTCGGCTCCGGCATGGCGCGCCCCCTTCCCGTCAGGATTTGCCGATCTCGTAGCGTGTGAAGCGGCCGACCTTGATGTTCTCCCCGATCTTGGCGACGGCCGACTGGATGAGCTGGCGGATGGTCAGCTTGTCGTCCTTGATGTAGATCTGGTCGAGGAGGCAGACCTCCTCGTAGAGCTTGCCCAGCTTGCCCAGGACGATCTTCTCGACGATCTCGGCCGGCTTCTTGCTGTCCTGGAACTGGGCCCGGACGATCTCCTTCTCCTGCTCGATGACCTCGGCGGGGATGTCCTCGGCCGCGACGTACTTCGGGTTGGCGGCGGCGATCTGGAGGCAGATGTTCTTGACGAGCTCCTGGAACTCGGCGTTCCGGGCGACGAAATCGGATTCGCAGTTGACCTCGACGAGGACGCCGATCCGGCCGTTCGAGTGGATGTAGGAGCCGACGAGGCCTTCGTTGGCCCGCCGACCGGCCTTGTCCTGGGCCCGGGCGTAGCCCTTCTTCCTCAGGATCTCGATGGCCTTCTCGAGGTCGCCATCGGCCTCCTTGAGGGCGGCCTTGCATTCCATGACGCCGATGCCCGTCCGCTGACGGAGCTCTTTGACCATTTCCGCGGTGATCTCCACTGGGTTCTCCTTATTCCGGCTTCCCGGGTTCGCCGGCTTCCTCGCCGGCGGCCTGGTCCCCGGAGGCGGCTTCGGCCTTCTTCTCGTCCTCGAGCTCCCGGCTGATCCGGCTCTTCTTGCCCTCGATGATGGACTCGGAGACCTTGGCGGCGAACAGCTCGATGGCCCTCACGGCGTCGTCGTTCCCCGGGATGGGATATTCGATATTGTCCGGGTCGCCGTTCGTGTCCACGACGGCCACGATCGGGATGTGCATCTTCTGGGCCTCGGAGAGGGCGATGTCCTCCTTGGAGGAATCGATGACGAACAGGGCGCCGGGGAGGGAGGTCATGTTCTTGATGCCGCCCAGGTTCTTGGACAGCTTCTTGTAGACCTTCTCCAGCCGGGACTGCTCCTTCTTCGAAAGCAGTTCCCAGCGGCCGTCCTCCTTCATCTCCTCGAGCTCCTTGAGCTTCTCGACGGAGCCGCGGACGATGCCGAAGTTCGTCAGGAGCCCGCCGAGCCAGCGCTGGTTGACATAGCTCGACTCGCTCTTGCCGGCGTAGTCCCGGACGATGTCCTGGGCCTGCTTCTTGGTGCCGACGAAGAGGATGTCCTTCCCGCTCTCGGCCACGCTCTTGACGTACTGCAGGGCTTCCTTGAAGTTCTTGATCGTCTTCTGCAGGTCGACGATGTAGATGCCGTTCCTCTGGCCGAAGATGTATTCCTTCATCTTGGGGTTCCAGCGCTTCGTCTGGTGGCCAAAATGAACGCCGGCCTCCAATAGCTCTTTCATGGTTACGGATACCAAGTCGAATCCTCCCTGTTATCTCTTGTGGTACTGAGGTGCCTTGCGGGCGCCGAGCAGACCGTACTTCTTGCGTTCCTTGATCCTGGCGTCCCGCGTCAGGAGGCTGGCCGCCTTGAGGACGGGCCGGAGCTCGCGGTTGAACTCGATGAGGGCCCGGGCGATCCCCAGCCGGATGGCCTCGGCCTGGCCCTTCGTTCCGCCGCCGTTGACCCTCATGAAGATGTCGAACTTGTTCTCCGTCTCGGTCAGGAGAAGCGGCTGCTTGATGATGTACCGGAGCGGTTCCATCCGGAAATATTCCTGAAAGGGCCGGGGCCTCTTGTTGACGTAAAGCGTCAGGTCACCCTTCCCGGACCTCAGAAAGACCCGGGCAATGGACGTCTTTCTTTTGCCTGTCCCGTAATACTGGATTAGACTCAAGGTGCCTCCTAGAGTTTGATTTCCTGGGGGTTCTGGGCTTCGTGGGGATGGACCGGGCCCTTGTAGACCTTCAGCTTCTTGATGACGGCCCGGCCGAGCTTGTTCTTGGGGATCATCCCCCGGACGGCGTGCTCGATGATCTCCTCGGGCTTCTTGGCCAGGACTTCCTTCATCGTCTGTTCCCTCAAGCCGCCGGGGTACTGGGAGTGGTGGTAGTACATCTTCTCGTCGAGCTTGTTCCCGGTGACCCGGATCTTCTCGGCGTTGACCACGACCACGAAGTCCCCCGTGTCGACGTGGGCGGCGAATCCGGGCTTGTTCTTTCCGCGAAGCAGGACGGCGACCTCGGTGGCCAGGCGGCCGAGGACCTTGCCCTCGGCGTTGACCAGCCACCACTTGCGCTCGATCTCTTCTTTTTTCGGATTGTACGTCTTCATGCCTGTCAACCTTAAAATAGAACTTTAGTGATTGATTACAATACTAAATCTGGCCCTAAAAGTCAAACTCATACGTCAACGCGCTCGGTCCCGGCTTGGGTTATGCACCCGGAAGAGAAAAGACGGGGGTTCAAAGAGCCAAATACCCGTACAGGATACGGTTTTCGGAGGAAAAAGTCAATAAAGATAAATCGGCCCGGGTTCCGGGGCCCGGGCAAAAAAAAGGGCGGACGCCGCGCCGGCGCCCGCCCCGGGATAAGCGATCTCTTACTGGGCCTTCTTGAGCTCGTCTTCGAGCTTCTTGCGTTCGGCGGCCCGCTTCCGGAGGTCCTGGAACTTGTCGAGGTTCTTGTCTCCCTCGGCGTTGTACCGGGCTTCCTTGTCGGGCTCGAGCTTGGTGAGGACGCTCTTGTAGATGACGCTCAGCCAGCTGTAGGGCTCGGGATAGTTGGGGTCCAGGTCGCGCGCCTTCTCGACGGACCGGAGGGCGTCCTGGGCCACGGCGAGCCTCTGTTCCTTCGACAGGTTCTGGAACCGGAAGGCCTTGGACCAGCGGTTGATGCCCTTGGCCAGCCAGGCTTCCGGATTGTCCGGCTGGAGGCTGATGCGCTTGTCCTGGAACTCGTCGGCCAGGTCGAAGTTGTTCATGGCCTGGTCGATGTTGTCGGCCGAGGCGGGGAGGTTCTCGTAATAGTTCGCGATGTAGGCGTAGCCCTGGGGATTTTCGGGATCGGCCTCGAGCCTGCGGAGGTACATCGATTCGGCCTTGCGGGCGGCCTCGGGCCTGTCGCCGGCGTATCTCTTGTAGAACTCGGCGACAACGTAGTAATTGCTCATGTTGCCGGGCTCGAGCTCGACGATGCGGAGGTAGAGCTTCTCGGCCTGGTCGAACTTCCGGAGCTTGTCGTACATGTCGCCCAGGGAGTAGATGATCTCCTTGTTGTTCGGGTCGATCTCGTGGGCCTTGATCAGGGCGTCCAGGGCCTTCTTTTCGATGTCCTTGTTCAGGGCCGTCTCGACGGCGGGCTTGTAGAGCTGTTTGTAGCTCTCGCCCAGGAACCGGTAAGCCTGGATCAGGGCGGGATCGTACTTCAGGGCCGCCTCGTATTCGGTGATGGCCTTGCGGTACTGGTTTTCCCGGAAGAGGTTGTTGGCCTTGTTGAAATGGTAGCTTGCACTCAGCTTGCTGACCTTCAGCTTTTCGCAGCCGACCGCGGAAAAGACGATAATGAGCGCGAGGGCGGTTATTAATAGACCGTTGGTCCTTTTACGAAACATCCTGACCTCCTTGATCGTCGTATATCCTATACGCAAAGCCTCGAAGGACTGAACTTAATTTATAAACGAACGGACCGTTAAAGTCAAGAAATTGCGAAGAAAATGCGGGTCGGCCCCCTCAGCTTTTCCTCAGGAAGATCCGGATGGGCGTCCCCCAAAGGTCGTATTCCTCCCGAAGAAGACCGACCAGGGACTTTTCATATGCCGGGGAGAGCGTCGTCCGGGAGTGCCCGAAGAGGACGAACGTCGGGGGGGCGACCCCCTGCTGGGTCATGTACTTGACCTTGATCTTCGTCCCGTCCTTCCCGCGGGGAGGATGTTCGTCGTTGAGCCGGGCCAGGAAGTCGTTCAGCCGGGCGGTGTCGACCCTTTTTCGGGAGTTCCGGTGGACCTTTTCGGCCATATCGAGGATCTTGACCACCCGTTGGCCGGTCAGGGCGGAGACGAAGAGGAGCGGCGCGTAGCCCACGAACTCGAGCTTGGTCCGGACGAGGTCCCGGACCTCCTCGGGATCGACCTTCTGGCGGTCCACCAGGTCCCACTTGTTCAGGGCGAGGATGAGGGGCTTGCCCGAATCCCGGGCCATCTTGGCGATGTGGGCGTCCTGGCGGGTCGGGAATTCCCGGGCGTCCAGGACGAGGACGATGACGTCGGCCTCGAGGATGTTCTTCCGGGACTTGATGATGCCCGCCTTCTCCCGGGAATCGTCCGCGCCGGCCGGCTTCCGGATCCCGGCCGTATCGACGAGGCAGAACGGCTTCCCGTCCCTCAGGATGATCGTGTCCGTGCTGTCCCGGGTCGTGCCGGGGGCCTCGCTGTCAGGAGTCGGTCCTCGCCGCACAAGCGGTTGATAATGGACGATTTGCCGACATTGATGCGGCCGACGATGGCGACGCGCAGGGGCTCCGCCGTGTCGTCCTCCGCCGCCGGCGGGAAGAAGGGCGGCGATCCGCTCCCGGAGCTCGTCGATATTGACCTTGTGTTCGGCCGAGACGGGGATGATGTCCTTGTCCCCGAGCCTGTAGAATTCGGCCAGGTGGTCCTCGCCGCTCGGGGCGTCCATCTTGTTGACCACGACGAGAACGGGACGGCCGAGCTTCTTCAGCCCGATGTACAGCTCCTCTTCCGCCGGGGCCATGTCCCTCTTCCCGTCGAGGACGAAGAGGACGACCTCCGCCGAGCGGGCGGCCTCCCAGGCTTTGTCCCGGACCTTCCCGGACAGAGGCTCGTCGGGCGTCCCGAACATCCCCCCCGTGTCCACGAGCTCGAAGGCGCGGTCGCCGAACCGGTGCCGGACGGAGACACAGTCCCGCGTCATTCCGGGGAGGTTGTGGACGAGGGCCTTCTTCTTGCCGATGAGCCTGTTGAACAGCGTGGATTTCCCGACGTTGGGGAATCCGACGATGACGACCTTGGGCGTTCTTTTCATGCGGGACCGTATCCCTTATTTCGCGACCAGGGAGTACTGCGGAAGAAGGGGCCGGCTGAGATCGATGTGGCCCCCCAGGGTCTCCCGTTCCCCGCCTTCGATGAGGAGGGCGACCCTTTTGACGGCCTTCTGGTTCATAGCCACGGTATTGACGACGGCATAGACGGCCGCCATCTCCGAAGAGGCGCCGAAGGCCGCGTTCTCCGCGAATTCCCTGGAAAAATCGACGTAGGCCGTCCCGTCCTCGTCCAGGAAGACCTGTCTGATCTTCGTTTCGGGCGGGAACGGCGAAACGAGGTCCCCCGAAGAGCCTTTGAGGAGCTCGCCGACGACGGTCTCGATGTCCTCGGAGGCGGACCGGCCGGCCGGGACGTCACGCTTCTCGGCGTGGAGAAGGTCGTCTCCCTCCGAAAGGAAGAAGAGGGTGATCGTCCTCGTCTGCGGCGCCTCGCCCCGGGCCGACGGGGCCCCGCCCGCGGACGTTTCGGTTTCGTGACGGATCTTCTCGCCGCCGCCGCCCAAGAAGTAGATGACGACCAGGACGACGAAGATCGCGGCAAGGCCCGCAAGGAGCAGGAGCTTCGGGTTCTTTTTACGTTTTTTGGTCATGTCAGGGATAGAGCTTGAGATATTCCACGAGACTCAGGTAAATGGCCTGGGCGACGCTGTCCTGGAACGCCTCTGTCCCGAGGGCCTTTTCCTCCTCGGGGTTAGAAATGAACGCCGTCTCCACGAGCACAGCAGGGCAGGCCGCCCCCGTCAGGACCTTGAAGGGCGCCTGCTTGACCCCCCGGTCGGCGGTCCCGAGGAGCGAGTTGAGGCCGGCCTGGATCCGCTCGGCGAGCTGACTGCTCTGCTTCAGGTACGCGGTCTGGGCGAGATCCCAGAGGATCAGCTTGATGTCGTCCTTGCCGTCCTCCTCGATCCGCCCGTCCAGGGCCCCGGACGTGTTCTCCAGGTACGCCAGCCGGCGCGATTCCTCGTCCGTGGCGTTCTGGTTCAGGAAGTAGGTTTCCGAGCCGTGGGAGTTCTTCCGGGGAGAGCCGTTGGCGTGGATGCTGATGAACAGGTCGGCCTTATGGTTGTTGGCCAGGGCGGACCGGTTCTCCAGGCTGACGTCCATATCCTTGTCCCGGGTCATGAACACCCGGAAGGCGAGGTTCCTTTCGATGACGGCGCGAAGCTTCAGGCCTATGGCCAGCGTGATGTCCTTCTCGAGGGCGCCGAACTTCCCCTTCGCCCCCGTCTCGATGCCGCCGTGGCCGGGATCGATGACGATGGTCTTGAACTTGACGGACGGACCCCCGGGGGACGGACCGGGATGCGGTCGGCGGTTCCCCTCCCGAAGCCGCCGGGGCGGCGACGGGCGGCGGCGCTTCGACCGGAGCGGGCCCGAGGTCGATGGAGAGCTCGAAGGGATCCTCCCGGACCGAGGACCTAAAGGAGAATGTTTCCGAGCTCAGATCGATGGTGAACGTGTAAGCCTCGTTGCCCTGGGACCACCCCACCGATCTGACGAATCCGCCCGAAAAAGCGGATTGCCGGACGCGGAATGTCAGGGGCGTCGTGAATGTGACCTGGAGGGCCCCCGTCCTCTTCTGGAAGGAGTAGGGCAGGGGAACGGTCGAAGAGAGGGTCACCCGGCTCGAGCCGCCGAGGTCGCGGACCGAGACGACCAGGACGGCGGGCCCGCGCGGGCGGGCTTCCGGACCGGCAAGAGGCTGGGACGGACCGACGGCGGACAAGAGAAAGAAGAGGCCCAGAAAGGCCGGCATCCCTCGTCTTTTCACGTTCTCAGTCCTTTTCCGTCATTAAAAAATGGAGGCGGCGGGAATCGAACCCGCGTCCGAAGACATTCAACCGAGGCCATCTACACGCATATCCCCTTCTTCATTCTCGTCCCCCGGACTCCGAAGAGGAAGGAGGCCCGAAGGACCAGCCCTGCGGAAATTTCGCTCCCGGGCTCCAGGACTGAACCCGCTCGCTATCCTGCTGGTTTGCGCTCCCCGGGAGCCGCAGGCGTGAACCCGGGGAACGGCTGCCTATTCTATTAGGCGGCGACTGCTAAAGGTTGTGCAGTTAATTTTTTTCCACCTGTTTTTCGAGGTTGGTGGGACCTCGACGTGCAGCCCCGGTCTCACTATCTCCGTCGAGACCAGTTCGCCCCCATAACCTTACGGAGTTCATTATAGGAGCGCATGCCTGGCTTGTCAATGTAAAGCGAGACGGGCAAGACGAGCAGGGATAGGCAGTGCTCTCGGGGCGGGCAGGACAGGCGAGACTGATAGGACTGTTGGGACGAGCGAGGCGGGGAGCTTCCCCCCTTTTCTAAAGGGGGGTTTTGGGGGGATTTTTGGCATCTTGACGCCCATCCGCCGAACGGCGAGAATAGGCGCAAATGCCCTGGAACCAGATCTACGACCCCCTCGGCAACCGGGTCCTGTCGACGGCGCTGGCCGCCCTGCCGGTCCTCATCCTGCTCGGCTCGCTGGCCTCACTGAAGATCAAGGCCCATGTGGCGGCCCTCCTCGGCCTCGGCTCGGCCCTGGCCGTCTCCATCCTCGCCTTCGGGATGCCGGTCGGGAAGGCGCTCGGCGCCTCCCTGTTCGGGGCCGCCTACGGCCTCTTCCCCATCGGCTGGATCATCCTGAACGTCATCTTCATCTATAACCTGGCGGAAGAAAGAGGGCATTTCAAGGTCCTCCGCGAAAGCCTCACCGGCATCACGGGGGACCGCCGCCTTCAGCTCCTCCTCATCGCCTTCTCGTTCGGCGCATTCTTCGAGGCCGCGGCCGGGTTCGGGACGCCCGTCGCCGTGACCGCCGCCATCCTCATCGGCCTGGGCTTCTCCCCGCTCATGTCGTCGGGGCTCTCGCTCATCGCCAATACGGCGCCTGTGGCCTTCGGCGGGCTCGGGACGCCCATCATCGCCCTGGCGGGCGTGACCGGGATCGACGTTCTCAAGCTCTCGGCCATGGTCGGACGCCAGCTCCCCGTCTTTTCCGTCATCATCCCTTTCTGGCTCGTCTGGGCTTATGCCGGTTTCGGCGGGATGATCGAGGTCTGGCCGGCGCTCCTTACGGCGGGCATCGCCTTCGCCGTCCCCCAGTTCCTCATCTCCAATTACCACGGGCCCTGGCTCGCCGGCATCGGCGCATCGGTCGTTTCCATTTTTGCCCTCGTCGGACTCCTGCTCGTCTGGAAGCCGAAACGCATTTGGGGACACGAGGGACCGACGGAAGGCGCAGAGGCCCGCGCCAACCACGGCCATGGGAACGCGGCGGTCCTCAAGGCCTGGCTGCCCTGGCTCGTCCTGAGCGCCGTCATCTTCGTCTGGGGCATTCCCCAGGTCAAGGCGTTCTTGGACGGCCTTTTCAGCCTCAAGATCCCCGTTCCGGGCGTGGACAAGCTCGTCAGCCGCGTGCCGCCCGTGGTTCCGGCAGCGACGCCCGAGCGCGCCGTCTTCGCCTTCAACGCCCTGTCGTTCACGGGAACGGGGATATTCGTCACGGCGATCATCTCCGCCCTCATCATGGGCTACCGTTTTCGGGAGGCCGCGGCCGTGTGGCGGAGGACCCTCAAGCGCGTGCGCTTCTCGCTCCTCACGGTGGCCGCCATGCTCGCCCTGGGGTACGTGACCCGTTACTCCGGGCTCGATGCGACCCTGGGCCTGGCCTTCGCGGGGACGGGAGTCCTCTATCCGTTCTTCGGGACCCTGCTCGGCTGGCTCGGCGTCGCTCTGACCGGCTCGGACACATCATCCAACGTTCTTTTCGGAAGCCTCCAGACGATCTCGGCCGGGCGGCTGGGTCTGAATCCCGTGCTCATGGCCGCGGCCAACAGCTCAGGCGGCGTCATGGGGAAGATGATCGACGCCCAGAGCATCGTCGTCGCCTCGACGGCCACGAAATGGTACGGCCACGAAGGGGAGATCCTCCGCTATGTCTTCCTCCATAGCTTGGCCCTGGCCTCGCTCGTGGGACTGTTGGTCACGCTTCAGGCGTATGTCGAGCCCTTTATAAAGATGGTTATTGAATAGGCCCGCGGATCCGCGGGATATTAATTCGGGGGGGGGACTGGGAGAACGTGTCTCCGGAAGATCGATCGGAGACACAGTCCGGCTTCGATATGATCTTAATCCCCGCTACCCCCTTGGAATTCAAGGGGGACTGGGGGAACGTGTCTCCGGAAAGATCGATCGGAGACACGGTTCGGCTTCACTGGATCTTAATCCCCCTACCCCCTTGGAATTCAAGGGGGACTGAAGGAACGTGTCTCCGATAAAGGAAGGGCGGACTACCCTGCCCGGGCAATCCGCCCCAGTTCTCGAATGGAAACCGAACGCTAACTCGGGTCAGCGATCAGAAGCGGCCGCGGCCGCTGCCGCCGCCGAAACCGCCACGGCTCGCGCCGCCGCCGCCGGCGGGGCGGGGCTGGGCTTCGTTGACCTTGAGGCTGCGCCCCTTGAGGTCCTTGCCGTTGAGCCCGCTGATGGCCTTGACCGCCTCGTCCTTGTTCGGCATCTCGACGAAGCCGAAGCCGCGGGGCTGACCGGTCATCTTGTCCGTGATGATGGCGGCCTTGTCGACCGTTCCGAAGGCCTGGAAAGCCGTCCGGAGGTCATCCTCGGTGGCCGTGAAAGAAAGGTTGCCGACGTAGATATTCATACTCGTCTCCTTCGACGACGGGTCCGTCCGGGGAGCGCCCGTGACGTCCCGAAAACAATAATCGATCGCAATAAAGGAGAGGAGTATGTCGCCTGTCAGGGCCTCTGCCCTCTATGCCTTTATCCGACCCGCGCCCCCGAACCGGGGGATTTCCGCTCAATAGAATACCACAAAAGCCGCGCGCAGAAAACAAGAAATATTTTTGCGGCCCTTCCGCGGGCCGTCGGGAAGGGTCCGGACCGAAGCCCGCGGCTACATCGGGAGGGCGACGAAAAATTCGATCCACGCCCCCGGCTCGGACTCGGCCCAGATGCGTCCTTTGTGTTTGTCGACGACGGTCTTGCAGATGTAAAGGCCGAGGCCCGACCCCTTGACGCCCTCGGTGCCCTTTTGCCTCAGCCGCTCGAAGCGCTTGAACAACCGGTCGCGGATATCCTCCGGGGAGATGCCGACGCCCTCGTTGCGGACGGAAAAGACGAGCTCCTTCCCCCGGACCGAGAGCCGCAGGCGGACGGGCGTCCCCTCGGCCCCGTACTTGATGGCGTTGTTGACCAGGTTCCCGACGACGATCTTCAGGAGCCGCGGGTCGCCCTCGATGACGGGGTCGCCCTCGAACTCCTCGACGACGGGCATGCGCCGGACGTTGTCCCGCACGCCCGGCATGTCCAGGACCTCTTTGACGATGCCCGAAACGAACGGCACGCGCTCCTTGAACGCGTCCAGCCCGTCGAGCTCCATCTTGGACAGGTCGATGTAGCTCCGGATGATGTCCTCGAGGTAGCCGCAGTTGCGGATGATGGTCTCGACGATCCTCTGCTGTTCGGGCTCGAGCTTTCCGAAGTAGCCGCGGTGGAGCGTCGCGGCCGTCGTCTGGACGGCGGCGAGCGGGCTCTTGAGCTCGTGGGAGACGATGGCCATGAGGTCCAGCATCTTCGCCCCGGCCGCGTTCTTCCGCGCCTCGAGGGCGTTGGCGACGACGCTCCGGAGCTCCTCCGGCGTGAACGGCTTCGGGACATAGTCGAAGGCCCCGTTCTTCAGCGCCTCCCGGGCCGTTTCGACGTTGGCGTAGCCGGTGAAGATGACGACGACGACGTCCGGCTTCTCCTTCCGCAGGGCCTTCAGGACCTCCATCCCGCCCAGGCCGGGCATTTTCAGGTCCGTGACGACGACGTCGTAGTTCCCGGACCGGGCCATCTCCAGGCCCGCGTCCCCGGACGAAGCGGTGTCGATCTCGTAGCCCGAGCCGGCGAAGATCCGGCGCGAGCTCTTGAGGACGATGTCCTCGTCGTCGATGAACAGCAGTTTGTTCGGCATGGCGATCTCTCCAGACGAGCCCGGCCTCAAGGCGCGGGCAGCTTGATGACGAATTCCGTTCCCTCCCCGACCTTGCTCCTGACATCGATCGTCCCGTTGTGCCGCTGGATGACGCCGTAGGTCATGGCCAGGCCGAGCCCCGTCCCCTTGCCCCGGTCCTTGGTCGTGAAGAAGGGCTCGAAGATCTTGGCCAGGTTCTCCGGGGAGATGCCGACGCCCGTGTCGGCGACCCGGATGGCGACCATCCCGGTCCCGGCCTCCCGCTCCGTCGCGATGGTCAGGGTCCCGCCGCCCGGCATGGCGTCGGCGGCATTGACGGCGAGGTTGTTGATGACCGACCGGATCTCGCCCGCGTCCACGCTGACCCGCGGGAGCCCGCGGTCGAGGGCCCGGACGATGGCGACGTTCTGGAAATTGACGTGCTTCTCCAGGATGCGGAGGCTGTCCTCGATGATGGCGTTGATGTCGGCCGGGGCCTTCTCGGGCTTCGTGTCGCGGGCGAAATCCAGGATGCCCCGGACGATGCCCCGGCAGCGCAGGGTCTCGTCCCGGATGACCTTGAGGTCCTCCTCGTACTTCGTCCCCTTCATGTCCTCCAGGAGGAGGCTGCTGTAGGTCAGGACGCCGGTCAGGGGGTTGTTGATCTCGTGGGCGATGCCCGAGGCCAGCCGGCCGATGGAGGCCAGTTTCTCGGACTTGAGGATGGTCCGCTCGGCCTGCTCCTTGAGCCGGCGGTCGCGCTCCTGGATGGCGTCGACCATGCTGTTGAAGGCCCGTTCGAGGTGGCGGGCGTCGTCGTCGTGCGGGTCGGCCTCGATCCGGTGGTAGAAGCCGAGGGCCATTTCCGTCGAGGCGGCGATGATCCTCTTGAGCGGCCGGGTGTAGATGTTGATGAGGTAGACCGCCAGGGCGATGGCGAGGACGGTCGTGACGAAGATGACCAGGAGGAACGACAGCGTGGTCCCGCGCAGGATGAGGTCGTATTTCTGCTTCAGGATGCCGACGTAGAGGATGCCGAGGGGCTTGCGGTCGATGTCGAAGAGCGGGCTGTAGCCCGACATGTACCAGTTGTTGACGACGAAGGCCTTGTCCAGCCAGACCTTCCCCTCCTCGAAGACCCGCCGGTAAACCTGCTCGGAGACCTGGGTCCCGATGGCCCGCCGCCCCGAGCTGTCGACGACGTTCGTCGCGACGCGGACGTCCCCGAGGAAGAGGGTCGTCGTCCCGACGTCCTTCCCCCGGACCTTCTCGTCCTTGAAGACCAGCCGCTTGAAGCGGTCGATGAACTCGGAGTTGTTGTTGAGGAGGACGGCCGCGTAGAGGATGCCTCTCAGCCGGTCCCCTTCCAGGATGGGGGCGGCGATCTTAATGACCATGGCCCGGCTCTCGAGAGGCGACGTGCGCACCCGGGCGAGGGGCGTCGGGACGACCGGGATGGGGGTCCGGCCCGCGATCGCGGGGCCTTCGCGCCGGATGTTCTCGGCGTCGAGGACGCCCGTCCCGGCGGCCGGGAGATGGGTCCGGAAGACCTCCTGGATGGTCCGATAGTGCGCCATGCTGTCGCCGTAGGCCTCGTAGGCGTTGGCCCGGACGAGGACCGTTCCCTCCGGGTCGACGACGTTGACGATGTCGAACGCGAACTCCTGCTCGATCTGGACGAGCTTCCCGAAGAGGGCGGCCCGGTCCCCCGCCGCCGCGGCCCGGACGATCTCGGGCGTCTTGGCGAGGTACTGGACGGTCCGCGACCGTCGGGCGATCTCCTCCTCGTAGAGCTCGTTGGTGGCGGCGAGACTGCTCCGGACGTTCTCGTAGGCCTCGCGGATGACGTTCTTGTTGATGATATTGATGCCGACGATGGTCGACAGGGTCCCGGTCAGGAGGACGATGGACAGCAGGCTGACGACGAGCTTGAAGCGGATCCCCGGGCGGAGGAGCGGCCTGATCATTTCAGGGCGCCGGCGATCTTCGCCAGCAGCTCGTCAAGGTCGACGGGCTTGGTCAGGAACAAGTTCGTTCCCGGGAGGAAGCTCTCCCCCTGGTCCATCGAGAACCGGGAGTTGGTGACCTGGTCGATGGCCGTCAGGATGATGATGGGGACGTCCCGGAACTCCCTGTAGCGGGACGTCTCCCGGCGGCTGCGGATGGTGTCGGCCGCCTCGAAGCCGGCGGTGTCGGTCTCCATCATGACGTCGAGGACGACGAGGTCCGGCCGCCCGGCGAGAAGGGCCCGGAGCCCGTCGGCCCCGCTGTGGGCGACCGCGACGTCGTATCCGTTCCCGCGGAGGACGCGCTCGAGGCTCTGCGACGAGGTCTCTGTCATCGTCGACGACGAGGATCTTCTTGGCCATGGGCTTGCTCCTTCCCTCTCCGTCACTTCTTGAGGACTTCGTAGATGACGTTCCGCTCCTCCCAGGCCTTGTTCCGCTCGTACATGTCGATGGGGAACTCCACCTGTTTGAGCTCGACGGGCGCGGCCTTCTTGTCGACGAGGCCCAGGGCAAGGGCCACGCCGTAGATGATGGCCTCGGGCCGGGGCGGACAGCCCGGGATGTAGAAATCGACCGGGACGGCCGTCGCGCCGCCTCCGGTCACGTTATAGGTGTCGAACCAGCAGCCGCCGCCCACGGCGCACGAGCCGATGCCGAAGACGAGCTTCGGACCGGGCATGGCGGCGTAGGCCTTCTTGACGAGCGGCAGGGTCGGCCGGGTGACGGCCCCGGACAGGAGCATGGCGTCGGCGTGCCGCGGCGAGCCGACGAGTCTTGATCCCGAAGCGCTCGACGTCGTAGAACGGCGTCAGGATGTTCAGGATCTCGATGTCGCAGCCGTTGCAGGCGCCGCTGTTGCAATGGTAGACCCAGAGGGACTTGGGAAAGCACTTCTTCGCGATCTTCGCCAGCATGTCAGTCTCCTGTCTTCGCGGGCCGGATATAGCGCTCGGTCCGGGCGAGCTCCTTCGGCTCGAACTGGTCGGTCGCCTTGCGGAGGACCGTCCTGGCTTCCAGGCTGTCGTACCGGTACCCCGTGAGCCCGAGCTTGTCGATGGCGTTCTTCGTTTCCATGTCGTAGCACCGGCCGCACCGGTTGCACGTCAGCATGAAGAGCTCCAGGTTCTCGGTGACGTCGTTCCGGTCGCCGGTCGCCAGCTCGAACCGCTCGGTCATGGTGATGGCCTTCTCCGGGCAGACCTCGGCGCAGCGCCCGCAGTAGGTGCACCGGGCCCCGTCATAGAGCAGGACGCGGATCTCCTGGCAGACGTCCCGGACCATGATGGTCCGGGCCGGGCAGTGGTTGGCGCAGCCGCCGCAGCCGATGCACTTCGTGTGGTCCCAGTGCGGGGCGCCGCGGAAGTCCTTCGGCGCCGGCCGGGGCTCGAAGGGGTACTTCAGCGTGACGACGCCGGGCTTCATGACCATCAGGACCTGCTTGATCTTGCTTGTCAGCCACATGGGCAACTCTCCCGCGCGCCTAGATTCCCTTCGCCGCCAGTCCGATCGCGCCCAGCGCGGCCAGGATGAGGACGGCGTAATATTTGACGGCCTGGTCGATCCGCAGACGGGGATTGGTGGACCCGACCAGGGCGATGAGGACGAACACGACGAGCGTCCCGGCCAGCTGGACGGCGAGGGCCGGGACGAAGCCGGCCCGGAGCCCCGGCACGAACACCGAGACGAAGAGCCAGGCGTAGAACATCTGCTTCATCATCATGGCGTACCGGAACAGGGCGTAGTCCGGGCCGCTATATTCGATGCACGGCCCCTCGAGGACCTCGATCTCCGCCTCGGAGATGTCGAACGGCTGTTTGGCGACGAACGCCTGGAGGGCCAGGAGATAGAGGACGAGCATGAGGACCGGGGAGATCCAGGCGCCCGAGGCGAACGCCCCGGACATCGCCGCCCCCAGCCCGAGGCTCCGCACCCGGACAGCGCCCATGATGAGCGTCATGGCCAGGACGGGCTCGACCATGATCATGGTCACCATCTCGCGGCTCGCGCCGATCATACCGAACGTGTTCCGCCCGGCCAGGGCGCCCAGCAGGATCGAGACGCCGCCGAGGGTCAGCAGGTAGACGACGGTCATGGCGTCGACCCGGGCCCCGAGGGCGTTCACCTTCCCGCCGAGAGGGACGAGGGCGGCCACGGTCAGGGTGGAGGCGAAGGCCAGCAAGGGAGCGAGCCGGAAAGCCCAGTTCCGGGCCGAGCTCATCCGCTCCTTGCCGAGGAGCTTGAGGAGGTCGTAATAGGGCTGGATGACCGGCGGCCCCTGGCGGGACTGGACCCTGGCCGTGATCTTCCTCATGACGCCTTCGAACAGGGGCGCCAGAAGGAGGAAGAGGGCGACGTTGAGGAACGCGTAAAGGATGCTCATGGTCATATCCTCCCGCCGACCGGGCCGCGGGCCCTGCCCTCGAGCTCCGCCCGGCCCAGGACGCGGCGCGCGCCCGACCGGACGTCGACGACCGCCACCCGGTCCGTGCACGAGAAGCAGGGGTCGATGCTGCCGACGATGATGGGGAAATCGGCGAACTGGTTGTTGAGGAGCATCAGCGGGACGCCCTGGAGATTGGGGTAGGACGGGGCGCGGACGCGCCACCTCTCCGGCCGGTTCTCCTCGCCCGTGATGACATAGTGGACCGATTCGCCCCGGGGCGCCTCGACCATGGACATGGCGTGGCGGAGCGGCGGCAGGGCCTCCGGGATCTCGGTGAGGAGCGGCCCGTCGGCGGGCATCCCGGCCAGGGCTTGGCGGAGGATCCTGATGGACTCGAAGATCTCGAGAACCCGGACGACGAGCGTCCCCCAGACGTCACAGCTCTCGGCCACGGGGACGTCGAATTCCATATCGTCGTAGGCGGCGTACGGGTGGTCCTTCCGGACGTCCATCCCGAGGCCCCTGGCCCGGGCGACCGGCCCGACGAGGCTCCAGAGGACGGCGTCCTCCTTCGAGAGATGGCCGACGCCCTTGGTCCGCCGGTGGATGGCGCCGTCGCCGATGATGGCGTTCTTGAGGACGATGACCTCCTTCTCGAGGGTCGTCAGGGTTTCCTCGATCTCGGCCCGGATCTCTGGGGTGATGTCGCGGCGGACGCCGCCGATGACGATCATCCCGTAGGTCTTGCGGTTCCCGGTGATGCGCTCGGCCAGCCACATGACCTTTTCCCGGACGCGCCAGGCGTGCATGAAGACCGTGTCGAAGCCGATGAGGTGGCCCGCGACGCCGAGCCAGAGGAGGTGGCTGTGGAGGCGCTCGATCTCCAGCATGACGGTCCGGATGTACTCGGCCCGCCGCGAGATCCTGATCCCCGCGGCCATCTCCACGGCCTGGGAATAGCAGGCGGCGTGGACCGAGCCGCAGATGCCGCAGATGCGTTCGGCGACGAACGGGACCTCGTTATAGCTGACCTGGGTCTGGCAAAGCTTCTCGATGCCGCGGTGGGTCATGAAGCCGCGGTAGTCACAGCCCTTGATGGTCTCGCCGTCGACGTAGACGGCGAAGTGCTCGGGCTCATGGAGGCTCAAGTGGAACGGCCCGACGGGGACGATGGTCGTCCCGGGGGGGCCGCGTCGAGCTGGTAGGCGACGTCCTCGGCCGCCGGAGGCACGAGGTTGTACGGGACCTCCTTGCGGAGCGGGTGGATGCCCGCGGGCCAGTCGTCGGCCAGGATGAGCCGCTTGGGCTTCGGGTGCCCTTCGAACCGCATTCCGAGGAGGTCCATGTATTCGCGCTCGGACCATCCGGCGTTGGGGATGTCCGGCGTGATGGATTCGAACGTCGGGTCGCCGGCCGGGGCGGACGTCCGGAGAAGGACGGCGACGTGGCCGGCATCGAAGGCGTAGGCATGAACGAGGCCGAGCGTCCCGTTCCGGGCGATCTCATCGTAGCCGATGCCTACTTGGTAGCGGGCGCCGAGCTCCATGAGCGCCTTCGACGCGGCCCTGAGGGAGCCCCGGTCGATGTCCACGAAAAGCCTGTTCGGGGACGGGCTGGACGCGCCCTTCACGGAGGCCCCGAACCGGGCCTTGAGCGTTTCTGTGATCCTGTCGACGATGCCCATGGGGGTGTTCCTCTCTTCTTTCATGGCCTCACCTCCCGCCTTTCCCGCCGGCCCACCGGAACAATCCCCGCAGTCCTGCGAACATGCTCCTGTCGGCGTACCTGTTGGCGTCATTGAGGTCCTGGTAGCCGCAGAGCCAGGTCGCGGCGGGGACCTCCTTCGATCCGGCCGAGCGCCGGAGAAGCGCGCCCGCGCCCAGGGCCAGGCCGAGCACCAGAAGGACGGCGAGCGGCGCGAAAGCCGAGTTCAAGGCCATCCCGTCGAGCCCCCCGAGCCGGATGCCCATGAAGCCGACCGACATCGAATCCCGGGCCGCCGGGAGCCCGTCGGCCAGCAGGAACCCTTCCGACCGCCGGAGGACGGCCATGATGAGGCCGTAGAAAGCGGCCGGGAAGAGCCCCTGGGCGAGGCAGAGGACCGTCAGGACGAGCTTGGGGGCAAGCATCGAGGCCGGGACCTCGCGGACCTTTTTCGCAACGTTCCATTCGGAGCCGGACGAGGTGAACGCCATCCCGAAGAATTTCACGTAACAGGCCAGGGTGACGGCGCTCGTGAAGAGGGCGACGATCCCGAACAGGACGAGGAACACCGTCGCGTTCCCGGCGAGCAGGGAGCTCGTGATGATGCTCCACTTGCTCGCGAAGCCGCTGGTCGGCGGCATGCCGGAAATGGAGAGCGAGGCGACCCCGGCGACCAGGGCGGTCACCGGCATGAGGTTGATGAGGCCGCCGAGCTTGTTGAGGTCCTTCGTCCCGGTCGCGTAGAGGAGGCTGCCGCTCGTGAGAAAGAGCAGGCCTTTGAAGACGGCGTGGTTGATGACGTGATAGAGCGCGCCGATCGCGGCGACGACGGCCAGGACGCGAAGCGCCGGCTCGCCGGAGTTCCCGAGGAGGAGGACGGCCCCGACGGCCAGGACGATGTAACCGATCTGGCCGATCGAGCTGTAGGCCAGGAGCCGCTTGGCGTCGCTCTGCTTCATCGACTGGACCGTTCCGATGAGGAGCGTCGCCGCGCCGAGGGCCGCGATCCCGAGGCCCCAGGCCCTGGCGTCGAACACCGGGCTCCCCGCCGGGGCCATGAAGAGGAACGTCCTCATGAGCCCGTAGATCCCGGTCTTGAGCATGACGCCGCTGAGCAGGGCGCTGACGGGCGAGGGGGCGATGGAATGGGCGTCGGGCAGCCAGAGCTGGCCGAGGGGAAAGACGCCGGCCTTCATCCCGAACCCGGCCAGGAGGAACCCGAAGAACCCGAGGAGCGGCAGGCCCCCGGTCAGGGCGATCTTGCCGGCCGTCTCGGCCAGGGGCTCGCCGAACCGGTAGCCGCGAACGAAGAACGCCCCGCCGACGATGAGGAGCCAGGCGAGCTCCATCAGGACAAGGTACTTGCCGGCGTTGCGGACGTTGCCCGGTTTCCGGTGCTCGAACCGGATGAGAAAATACGAGGCGACGGTCATGACCTGCCACGACAGGCTGAAACCGACGGCCAGGTCGTCCACCGTCACGAGCCCCGCCATGCCGAGGATGAAGAGCGGGTAGCAGAGGTAATAGCCCCGCAGGCCGTACTCGGGGTAATGCTCCATGTAACGGATGGAGTAGAGCGCGCTCACGAAGGCCATCAGGGCGATAATGGCCAGAAATATCCCGGAAAGCCCGTCGACGAGGAACGGGACGCTCACGGGACCGAGTGTGACCGTCCGGGCGGCGTGCCCGGCGCCGCCGAAGATCGAGGCGAAGCTCACGACGAACAGGACGGCGGCGGCCGCCGCAACGAGGACGAGGTTGACGACACCGGCGAGCTTCCTCTTCCCCGCAAGGAGCGGGGCGGCCACCGCCGAGGCCGCCAGGAGCCCCAGGGCTATGAACAGGTTCGTGACGATGTCAGCGTTCATGGAGATACTCCTCGTGATTCGCGGCGCGCGCCCGGAGGATGCGCTCGAGGACCCCGGACGCGGCCTTCGCGACCTCCGGCGTCAGACCCCGGCCGAAATCGAGGTCGGCCGGGACGATGCCCAGGAGGTACGCCCGCTTGCCGTGGGCTTCGAGGATCTTTCCGCAAAGCCCGAGAGCGAGCTTGTGAGTGGACAGGCCGGCCGGCTCCCCCAGCCCGTCCAGGGGCTCGAAAACGACCGCCCCGGCCTCGCCGGCCGCGGCGACGGCGTCCATGATGACGACGTTCCGGCAATCGGCGCGGGCGATGTCGTAGACGTGATTCTCGAGGACGTCCTCGGCATCGAAGACCGTATAGCCGGACCCCGCGAGGCTTTCGGCAAGCCACGGCCCGACGCCGTCGTCCCGCCGCCAGGGGTTTCCGACCCCGACCAGGCAGGCGCCGTCCGCGAGCACGTCTTCGAGCCGCATCATGGCTTCCTTTATATCTGCTCCCCGAGGGTCTTGATCTGCCGGTAGGTGTAGACCGGGCCGTCCGTGCAGACGAGCGTCCGGCCGATGGCGCAGTGCTGGCACTTCCCGATGCCGCATTTCATGTGCCGCTCGAGCGTCGAGATGATGGCGTCGTCCTTCAGGCCGCTGGCCATCAGCTCCTTGATGACCGAGTTGAACATGACGGGCGGCCCGCAGACGAAGGCCGTCGTGTCCCTGGCCGGGACGCCGGCCTTCGCGACGAGCGTGTGGACGAACCCGACCTCTCCCGTCCACCCGGGCTCCGGACGGTCGATGCCGATGAAGGTCTCGAAGCCGGGGATCTTCCGCCACTCGTCGATCATGTACCTGTACATCAGGTCCTTCGAGGAGCGCGCCCCGTAGAGGAGGATGATGCGGCCGAAGTCCTTCCGGTGCTGGAGGACGTGGACGATGGACGAGCGCAGGGGGATGATGCCGATGCCCCCCGCCGCGTAGACGACGTTCCGGCCCTTGATCTCCTCGAACGGGAACCCGTTGCCGAAGGGCCCCCGGATGCCGATCTTGTCGCCGGCCCGGAGCTCGTGGAGGGCCCGGGTCACCTTCCCGACCTGACGGACCGAGAGATGGAGCCGGTCGTTCTCCGGGCTGAACGGCAGGGAGACGGCGAACTCGCCGGCCCCGAAGACCGTGCACATGACGAACTGGCCGGACCGGACCCGGAAGTCGCGTTCGACCTCCTTCTTCTCGAACGAGAAGTAGAACGTCCGGACGTCCTCGATCTCGTCCCTGATCTCGTCGATGACGGCGACCTCGGGGACGGTGACGATCGCGCGCGCGTTCCTGTCGTTCATCGGGCACCTGCCTTCGTGATCTCTTTCCGGATGTAGGTGACGACGTTCGGGAGCCCGATGTCGCCGGGACAGACCCGGGCACAGCGGCCGCAGCCGACGCACCCCGGCCTGAGGTATTTCTTCGACTGGGAGTAGGACAGCTTGCAGAAGAAGCGCTTGTTCCTCCGGTCCTCGACGGGCTTGCGGGGATTGTGGTCCCCGGCCATCCGGGTGTAGCCCTCGAAGGAGCAGGAGTCCCAGCTCCGCAGGCGGTCGGCCCGGCCGGCGTCGCCGGACGGCGACGTCCTCGATATTGAAGCAGGAGCAGGTCGGGCAGACGAACGCGCAGGCGCCGCATTCGAAACACTGGTCTCCGATGTATTCCCAGACCTCGTTCGCGATGAAGCCGGTGGTGATGCGGTTGACGACCCGGGAGATCCAGGCCTTGTTCTCGGTGGCCTCGGCGTCGAAGCGGGCGACGGAGGCGTCGACGACGCTGGCCTTGCGGGCGGCCGCGTCCGGGCCGGCCTCTTTCAGGCCGAGCTTCTTCGCCAGGGCCTCGCCTTTTTCGCTCCCGGCCTCGAAGAGGTAGTCCTCCCCGTCCTCGGTCAGGCCGACGTCGAAGCCCTCGCGGGCCGACGGGCCGCTGTCGGTGCAGACGCAGAAGCACTGGGGGAAGGGGCGGACGCAGGTATTGGCGACGATGAACATCTTCTTCCGATGGTCGCGGTACACGTCGTCGACAAACTCCTGGCCAGGAAGAACCGGTCCAGGCACAGGAGGCCGTTAAGGTCGCAGGACCTCAGCCCGACGAGCGCCTTGGGCCGGACGAGGTCGTCACTTTCTATGGAGGCCTTCCGGCCTCCCGGTCGTAGGCGATAGGACAGGATGCGCTCGGTCTGCGGGAAGACGGCGCCCTTCGGCGGGTTGTAGGGATGGGGGCGTCCAGCCGGATGTCGGCCGGGTCCGCGGCTTTGTCGAACAGCGGCTCGCCGGACACGTCCTGCAGCACGGGCCCGTAGAGGTCGTATCTCCTTGAGGGCGGCGATATCTTCCGGGTTCTTTCTTAGGAAGGATATACATGGTCACACCTTCTCAATCCGCACGGGGATGACGGAATCCTCGCCCGGCCTCGACGGCGGCGCCGGGGGGCTCCAGGAAGCGTATACCATCTCTCCTATAAAGTAAGGGACGTAGGCCGTCCCCGGCCTGATGTCCTGGAGACGCGGGCGGCGACCTTCATCGAGCCCCGGCCGACACGATGCGACGGCCCGCTGTCCCTGACGCCGAGCCTCGCGGCGTCCTCGGCCGCGATCTCGACGAAGCCCTTCGGATAGAGGAGGAGAAGGGCGTTGTATTCCCGCCTGGGGATATGGGTCTTTTTCATGACGTTGTTCTGATGCCAGAAATAGTTGGCCTTGCCCGCCATGAGCCGGAAGGGGAACGCGTCCGAAACGGCGGGCCCGCCGAACTCGCCGCGGACAGGGCGAACTTCAGGCCGGCCGGGCGAGGGACTCGACCGACAGGCGGGTCGCGCCGTCCGGATGCGCGCCGTCGACCGGCCACTGCAGGCCGAAGCCCTTCTCGAGCTTCGGGTAGGTGACCCCGGCGTATGCCGGGACCGAGGCGGCGATATCCGCCATGACCTCTTCGGCCAGCCGTAGGTCCGTTTCGACCCCGCTGCTTCGCCGCGATATCCGCGTAGATGCGCCAGGCCGGAAGGACGCCTGCCGCAGGTTCCACCTTCTTTCGGTTGAGCCGGATCCTCCGTTCGGTGTTCGCGAGCATCCTGTCGGCCTCGGCGTAGGTCGCCGCCGGCAGGACGATGTGGGCCAGGTCGGCGAACGGGTTCCTGTAGGCGCCGACATAGACGATGAGATCGAGCTTCTTGAACGGGTCCGCGTGCCGGACAAGCTCTTCGTCGTGGTCGGAGACGACAAGGGCTTTGAGCGGGGTGGGAGATCGGCGGCCAGGAGTTCGTCCGGGGTCCTGTCCGGGATGGGATCCCCCCGGCCTTGTCGATATCCGGGAAGGAAGCCGCGGCCGGCCCCGATGTCGTAACCCCCGACTATGTTGCAG
>CAWART010000004.1:0-86737 GCA_963784525.1 Candidatus Aminicenantota bacterium
CAAGCTCACCTGGCCGGAGCCGCACGACTACCTGAAAGGCAAGCGGCGCTTCAAGTCGGACCTCGTTCCCGCGCCGATTCTCGTCGCCCGCTATTTCGCCGCCGAACGGGATGCCATCGAGGCGCTCGACAACCAGCTCGCCACGCTCGAGCAACAGCTCGACGAGATGCGAGAGGAGAACAGCGGCGAGGAAGGGCTGCTGGCCGAGGTGATCGAGGGCGAGGGCGACAAGCAGAAGATGCCGCGAAGGCCGTGAAGGCCCGGCTGAAGGAGATCGGCAACGACCCCCTCTACGCGGACGAGCGTGCGGCGCTCGAGGCGTACGCGGACTTGCTGGAGCAGCAAACCGAGGCCAAGGCCAAGCGCAAGGCCGCGCAGGAGGACTTGGACCGGAAGATCGACGCCAAGTACCCCAAGCTCACCGAGGCCGAGATCAAGACGCTGGTGGTGGACGACAAGTGGATGGCCGCGCTCGCCGCTGCCGTGCAGGGCGAGCTGGACCGCGTGTCGCAGACCCTCACCGGCCGCATCCGCCAACTGGCCGAACGCTACGCCACGCCGCTGCCGAAGCTCACCGACGAAGTGGCGACGCTCGCCGCCCGCGTGGATGAACACCTCAAAAAGATGGGGGCGTATGGAAGTGAAGCCCGGATACAAACAGACCGATGTCGGCGTCATCCCGGAGGAGTGGGACGTCGAGCCGCTTGGCGAGTCGTTCACAGTTTCGAACGGCGTCAATCAGACAAGCACGCATATGGAAATGGCATCCGCTTCGTCAATGTGATGGACCAATGTCGACATACCGCATCTCTACGGTCCTGAGATTCCGGTCGAGTGACCCTCATCTGAATTCAGTGAGCAGCGGCATATACTCGTCAAGTACGGCGACATTCTACTTCAATCGCACGTCGGAGACAGACGCTGACCTCGGATTCGCTGGTCGACGTACATCGGCACGACAGTGGTCTATTCGAGGCTTTCGTGATTCGCGGACGACCGATCGACGAATGCCTTGATCGAAACATATTCTCGGCTATGCCCTTCGTGCGATTCGGCAATCCGCTGTCAAATAGTCGCGAACATGAGGCAAGCAGCAATTCGAGCAATATCGTCAGGAGCTCCTGAAGATTCGTGCATCGCCCATTCCGCCGATGCCCGAACAACGTGCCATCGCGACGGCGTTGAGCGATGTGGATGCGCTGCTGGACGGGCTGGATCGGCTCATCGCCAAGAAGCGCGACCTCAAACAGGCCGCCATGCAGCAGCTCCTGACCGGCCAGACCCGCCTCCCCGGCTTCCACGGGGAGTGGGAGGTGAAGCGGTTGGGCGAGAACGTGATCGTTTCTTGCAACGGAGTGAACTCACGCGATGAACTTCTCACGAGGGGCCATTGCCGTGTATCGAGCTATGGCGAATGTGCACGCCTACAATGACCTTATCGCTCCGAATTCACTTCCGATGTCTCCGACGTTGCGGCGAAGGTCGATCAGACTTGATGAAAGAGGCGACCTGATCTTTGCCGACGTCTGGCGAAGCCGACGAAGCAAGTCGGCGAGTGTAGCGTCGTTGATGCACGACCGAGGTCGTTTCCGGGTTGCACACGATCAGTCGATGCTCCGATGAGCAGGCGCTCCGATGTTCATGGGCTATACTTCAGACTCCGCGCCTATCAGCGACGCAGCTCGGCGAGCTACGCAGACAGGGACGAAGGTGTCGCGCATCAGACGCGGCGCGCATGTCGCAAGCGTCGAGTGCGCTTCCTCCGATCGCCGAACAAACCGCCATCGCCGCCGTCCTCTCCGACATGGACGCCGAGCTGGCGGCGCTTGAAGCCCGCCGCGACAAGACCCGCGACCTCAAGCAGGCGATGATGCAGGAGCTGCTCACCGGCAAGACGCGGCTCGTTCCCGCAGGAGGCCGCCCATGCCTGAGCAACCCCGCTCCGAGCGCAAGACGCAGAACCGCGTCATCGCCCTGTTCACCGACCCGGCGCGGCCCGACAACCTCGGCTACCGCTACCTCGGCGAGTGGAACAAGCGCGAGAACAACCGCGCCATCGAGACGGCGCTCCTGCGCGACAACCTGACGGCCCGCGGCTACTCCGCCGCCCACATCTCCGCCGCCCTGCAGAAGCTGGAGACCGCCGCCGACTCGACGGGCATCACGCTCTACCAGGCCAACCTGCGCACCTACCAGCTCCTGCGCTACGGCGTGCCGGTGCAGATCGCCGCGGGCCAGGCGCACGAGACGGTGCACCTGATCGACTGGGAGCACCCGGAGAAGAACGACTTCGCGCTGGCCGAGGAGGTGACGCTGAAGGGCGGCTACGAGCGCCGGCCGGACATCGTGCTCTATCTCAACGGCCTCGCCATCGCGGTGATCGAGCTCAAGCGCAGCTCGGTGGAGATGGCCGACGGCGTGCGCCAGCTCATCACCAACCAGGAAGAGATCTTCAACAAGGGCTTCTTCAGCACCGTGCAGCTCGTGCTGGCGGGCAGCGACTCGCAGGGGCTGCGCTACGGCACCACCGGCACGCCGGAGCAGTTCTTCGTGGAGTGGAAGGACGAGGCCGCGGACCGGCGCGGCACCCGCCGCCGGAGCGCTGCTCGACCGGCCGCTCGCGCAGCTGTGCAACAAGGCGCGGCTGCTCGACCTGATCCGCAACTTCATCATCTTCGACGCCGGCCAGAAGAAGGTGCCGCGGCCGCACCAGTTCTTCGGCGTGAAGGCCGCGCAGGAGCGCATCGCCAAGCGCGAGGGCGGCGTCATCTGGCACACCCAGGGCAGCGGCAAGAGCATCCTGATGGTGCTGCTCGCCAAGTGGCTGCTGGAGCACGACCCCGACGCCCGCATCCTCGTCGTCACCGACCGCGACGAGCTGGACAAGCAGATCGAGGGGGTGATGAAGAACGCCGGGGTCATCGGCGCCGAGTCGCCTTCGCCGCGCATCACCTCGCGGGCGGAGTTCGTGGAGAAGCTCGGGAGCGGCCACGCCGCGCCTGCTGTGCGCGCTGATCCACAAGTTCGACGCGGCCGACCTGAAGGGCCCGCCGCCGCCCGTGCACGGGCCGCTTCTACGTGTTCGTGGACGAGTGCCACCGCACCCAGGGCGGCGACATGAACAGGCAGATGAAGCGCTGGCTGGAGGGCGCGATCTTCATCGGCTTCACCGGCACGCCGCTCCTGCGCAAGGACAAGCTGATGACGCGGGACGTCTTCGGCACCTACATCCACACCTACAAGTTCCACGAGGGCGTGGCCGACGGCGTCATGCTCGACCTCAAGTACGAGGCCCGCGACGTGCCGCAGCGGCTCACCTCGCGGGCCGCCATCGACAAGTGGTTCGAGCAGAAGACCAAGGGCCTCAACAACTTCCAGAAGGCGGTGCTGCGCAAGCGCTGGGCGACGATGGAGGAGCTGATGAGCGCCGGCGAGCGCAAGCAGCGCATCATCGCCGACATCATCGAGGACTTCAGCCTCAAGCCGCGGCTGAACAACGACCGCGGCACGGCGATCCTGGTCGCCGCCTCGATCTACGACGCCTGCCACTACTTCCGGCTGCTCCAGAACACGAGCTTCGGCCCGTACTGCGGGATCATCACCTCCTACGAGCCGAACCACAACGCGATCTCCCGCGAGCCCGCCGAACAGCGACGAGCGCTACAAGTTCGACACCTACACCCAGCACGTCCTCAAGAAGGGCCAGACCACCAAGCAGTACGAGGACGAGGCCAAGCGCCGCTTCATCGAGGAGCCGGCGAACATGAAGCTGCTGATCGTCGTCAGCAAGCTGCTGACCGGCTTCGATGCGCCGAGCTGCACCTACATCTACCTCGACAACGAGCTGCGCGACCACAACCTGTTCCAGGCCATCTGCCGCACCAACCGGCTCGACGGCGACGACAAGGACTACGGCCACATCGTCGACTTCAAGGAGCTGTTCGGCGAGGTGCAGGAAGCGATCGCCGTCTACAGCTCCGACGAGCTGGACATCGACGCAGGGAGCGGCGGCGACAACAACGTCCACCTCAAGGACTGGCTGGACGAGGGCAAGAAGAAGCTCGACGAGGCCCGCGAGGCGCTGCGCTACCTGTGCGAGCCGGTCGCCCTGCCGCGCGAGGTGGAGCAGTTCCTGCACTACTTCTGCGGCGACGCCGCCAACCCGAACGCGCTGAACGAGACCGAGGCGCTGCGGGTGTCGTTCTACAAGGCCGTGGCCGTCTTCGTGCGCGCCTTCGCCGCCATCGCGCAGGACCTCACCGAAGCCGGGTACTCCGACGCCGAAGCGGCCGCGCTGCAGAAGGACGTCGAGTTCTACAGCGAGATCCGTTCCGCCATCAAGAAGCACTCGGGCGAGGAGCTCGACATCAAGCCCTACGAGGCGGACATGCGCCACCTCCTCAACACCTACATCCAGGCCGACCCGGCGGCTGACCTGGGCGAGCTGGGCGAGATGTCGCTGACCGAGCTCATCATCGAGACCGGCATCCACGACGCCATCGCCAGGAAGCTCAACGAGAAGGGCAAGCTGTCGAGGAACGCCATCGCCGAAGGGATCATCAACAACGTCCGCAAGACCATCATCCGCGAGCAGCTCACCGACCCGCGGTTCTACGAGCAGATGTCGAAGCTGCTCGACGACCTCATCAAGCAGAGCCGGGCGGATGCGGCCGCGTACGAGGAGTTTCTGCGGAAGGCCGAGGCGCTGGTGAAGCGGCTGGCCGCGAAGCAGCCCGACGAGGGCGTGCCCGCGGCGCTGCACGGCAAGCGGGAGGCGACGGTGATCTACAACAACCTGCCGCGGATCCTCGCGGCGGGACGCGCCGCCTGGACCGGCAGAGTAGCGGAGCCATCGCCGGAATACGGGGATGAGCGCCTCAGGCTGGCGCTCGAGATCGACCGGGCCATGCGCGAGCGGGCTCCGGCAGGCTGGAAGGGCGACCAGGCGCGCGAGGCGCAGGTGCTGAACGCTCTGTTTCCGCTGCTCGACCGGAACCGCGAGGCGACGCTGGCGCTCTTCGAACTCATCAAGAATCAGCCGGGGTACTGATGACAGAGACGATCCAGCTCGGCGACATCGCCATCGCCGTGACGCGCAAGGACATCAAGCACGTCCACCTGTCGGTGCACCCGCCGAGCGGCCGCGTCACGCTGGTCGCGCCGAAGGGGACGCGCCTTGAGGTGGCCCGCGCCTATGCGGCATCCAAGCTCGGCTGGATCCGCGATCAGCAGGCGAAGCTGCGGGGGCAGGCGCGGGAGACGCCCCGCCAGTTCGTCGAGCGTGAGAGCCATTACCTCTGGGGACGGCGCTATCTGCTCTCCGTGAGGGAAGAGGAGGCGAAGCCCTCCGTCCGCCTCAGTCACCGCAGCATCACGCTCACCGTGCGCCCCGGCAGCAGCAGGGCGAAGCGTGCAGGCGGTCATGCACGAGTGGCACAAGTCCCTGCTGCACGAGGCGGTGCCCGAGCTGATCCGCAAGTGGGAGCCGAAGCTGGGCGTCAAGGTGGCCGGCTACTTCCTCCAGCGCATGAAGACCAAGTGGGGCGGCTGCAACCACCGGGCGCGGAACATCCGCCTGAACACCGAGCTCGTGAAGAAGCCGAAGGACCTGCTCGAGTACGTGGTCGTCCACGAGATGCTTCACCTGATCGAGCCCACCCACAGCGAGCGGTTCCTCGCACTGCTGAGCAAGCACTACCCGACATGGCGCGAGGCCAGGGCGGAGCTGAACGAGTTGCCGCTGGGTGCGGAGGCGTGGAAGCTGTAGCTCCGTTGCTTGACTTCAGCAAAATTTGGACAGGAATCATGACCTGATTTTGCCAAAGCCCACAGAGTCTAGCACACCACCTCGATTTGGTCGACGAACTGTCCCGCATGATTCTAAACAAGATACGATGCCGAAAAATGGCAGGGCGACACCCTTCTCCGGGGGAGAGACGGCAGCAGGGAACCTAAGTCGGCCCGGGGTTTAGCGGTAAATACTCACTGAGGCCGAGTAACGACAACTGGGCGCCGGCGATTGATTAGAGTGCCGCAGTCAAGGGTGTGGGATTTCGGTATCGCGTAGGTATTGTCGCGCTACTTCCCGTACCTCGGACCCAGCTGTGGGGGGATGGGTCGGTTGGGTCGTTGAGCTTGGCCGAGCACGACCAGTCTCACTCCTCCCATCGCGGGGGGTGGGCAGGCAGACTTCTCCCCGTGTAACAACTGTGTAACAGATTGTGCCTAAAATCGCCTAATCTGGGCTAACGGTGCGAAAAGGAAAACGGAAAGGTCCGCTGAATCCCGGAGAAAGCCACCGAGACGCTTTCCAAGAATTTGACTTGATTTCTTTAACCCCCCTACCCCCCTCGGTCCATAAAGGGGGAGAAGAAGGTAAGCTTTGGACAAAGGAATGGCGGGGCCGACGAGACTCGAACTCGCGACCTCCGGCGTGACAGGCCGGCGTTCTAACCAGCTGAACTACGACCCCGCAAAATGGGCTCCGTCATTATACGGATTCGCACCCATTGGTTCAATAGCCAGTCTCGATTTACGTCTCCGGCGGCCGAAGGGGGCCGGGGCAAGGAGCAGGCCCTAAAAATGCGTATCCGCCCTTGGGGGCGCTGCGGCGCCGGACGATCCGGCCGAAGACTAAGGCCTCCGCGGCAGCCAGGCGCGGATCTGGCGCCCGACCTTCTCGGCGCTCGGGGGGCCGAAGTTGGACATGACGACGATGGCGTATCCCCGCTCAGGGTCCCATTCGAGGATAGCATTGAGGCCGGGCGCGCCCCCCGCGATGCCCATCCCGCCGCGCCGCTCGTCGTCTGTCAGCTTCAACGTCCCTTTCTCCAGGGCGATGACGTACTTGAGCAGGTCGTGGGCCGTGGAATACCCCCCGCCCGCCGAGCTTCCCCGCCCGGGCAGGCTCTCGTAGTTCGATACCCAATTCGGACCCGTCCCGCATGTAGCCGAAGGCCCGGTTCGGGACATCGGCGTCCTTCGGGGGCCAGAACGAATCGTTCATGCCCGCCGGCTTGAAGATATGGTCGCGGACATAGTCGTAATAATCCTCGCCCGAGGCCTTGGCCACGATGAGGCCCAGGACGATGTATCCCCCGTTCGAGTAAACCCTCTTCGCGCCCGGCTCGAACTCGAGGGGCTTGTCGGCGAAGAGCGGGAGGTAGTCCTCGAGCGTCCGGATCTTCTCCTTGGGCGTCGCCCGATACCGCTCCCCGAAGAAATCCCCGACGCCGCCGCTCATCTCGAGGAGGTGCCGGACCGTCACTTTCGACGCCGCGTCCTTGTTCGGGTAATCCGGGAGGAACTTGCCGATGGTATCGTCGAGCCAGATCTTCCCCGCGGCGACGAGCTGGCGGATGGCCCTCCCCGTGAAGGACTTGTTGATGGAGCCGAGGTTGAACTTCGTATCGACGCGGTTCAGGACCTTCTTCTCGCGGTCGGCATAGCCGTAAGCCTGCTCGAAGATGGGCTTGCCGTCCTTGGCGATGAGGATGACGCCGGAGAATTCGTCGGCCTTGGCGATCCGCTCCCCGTACTCCTTGACGGCCGCGACGAGCTCGGCGTCGTCCTTCTTCGGAGCCCCGGCCGGGCCCTCCTGCCCGCTCTCGTCCATGGCCTCGATGCGGATGCCCAGAAGACCGAACGGCTCGTTGGGCTCGAACTCGAAGTCCATGCGGACGGGCGGGCCGTTCGTCGTCCGGGCAAGGACGCTCACGAAGGAGCCCCGGGACTCGACGACCTTCCCGAGCTCGAGGGTCCCCATCATCTCCCGCATCTGCTTGTAGCGCTCGAGCCGGGTTTCGATGGGAGTCTCACGGAGCGCTTCCTTCGCCACCCGGCTGGTCAGGAAGTCCCGCATGGCCGCGTCGCCGGCGTTGAAGGCCTGGAAGTAGGCTTTGACGTTATGGCCGGCGGGCGTATCGGGGAGGGTCGCCTTGGTTTCCTGCGCGAGCCCTGCGACGGCCAGGGCCGCGAATGCGATCGATATCCAGATAAGCCTGTTCTTCATGCGAGCCTCCTCCCCTAGAAAGTTGCGTCCAAGAGGGATAACGCGACGGCCCGGGATAAGGTTGCGAAGGGGTCAGGTCTCAAGTTTTGACTAATTGACCGCCGGTCAAAATGTCAAAAGTTGAGACCTGACCCCTCAGGGGCCTTCGCAGGTGCCGGTCGGGCAGGCGGGCTCGTCGCCCTCCTCGGTCTGGAGCGTGGAGTGCCGGATGCCGAAGCGCGAGGTCAGGACCTCGTTGGCGTCGCGGAGGACGGCCCGCACGTCCGTCCCCTTCCGGACGGTCAGGTGGGCGCTCAATGAGATGAAGCCCGAGGTGATCGTCCAGACGTGGAGGTCATGGACGGACAGAACGCCCGGGACCGCCCCCAGGGCCTTCTCCAGGGCTTCGGCGTCGATGTGGCCGGGCACGCCCTCCATGAAAACATGGAAGGACTCCCGGACGAGCCGGACCGAGCTCAGGACGATCAGGACGGAAATGGCGATGCTCACCGCGGGGTCCCAGAAGGTCTTGCCGGTAACGGCGATCAGCAGGGCGGCCGCGAGGACTCCCAGGCTCCCCAGGCCGTCGGCCATGACGTGAAGGAACGCTCCCCTCATGTTCAAGCTGCGTTCTTTCGACCGGTGAAGCACCATCCCCCCGGCGATATTGGAGAGGAGGCCCGCCGCCGCGACCGCCGTCATGAGCCCGCCCTTGATCTCGACCGGATCGCTGATCCTCTTCACGGCTTCATAGCCGATGAGACCCGCGATGCCCCAGAGGGCGATCCCGTTCAGGAACGCGGCGAAGATCTCGGCCCTCCGCCAGCCGAACGTCCTCGACGAGGAGCGCGGCCGGGAGGCCAGCTTGAAGGCGATGAGGCTGAGGAGAAGCGAAGCGACGTCGGTCAGCATGTGGCCCGCGTCGGCGAGGAGGGCCAGGCTCCCGCTGAGCACGCCGCCGATGGCCTCGACGATCAGGAAGACCGCCGTGATCCGAAGGACGACGCTCAGGGGCTTGGCGTCCTGGGCGGGCGCGGGATTATGAACGTGGGCGCTCACAATTCCGTGCCTCTTTTCAGCAATCCCAAGTATTCGTCATAAGCATAAACGCGGAAGCGCTTCTTTGCGGTGATCTCGCTGATCAAGCCCGCTTCCTGAAGGGCGGCCAGGGCACCGATCACGGCGGGGACAGACAGTTTCGTTCTCCTGGAGAGGAAGGCGGCGTTGGCGATCGGCCGCTCCTGCAGAGCCTTATGGACCCGCAGGGCGGACCCGGATCTTCTCCCGATCTCGCAGATCTTCGTTTGATCCCTCTCTCCGATATCGTTCAGGCGCTTGGCCGTGGTGACGGCGCCTTCGGCCATCTTCCGGATGCCGACGGCAAAGAAGCGGAGCCATTCCTCCCAATCTCCCTCTTCCCGGACCCTCATCAGGAGCTCAAAGTATTTCGACCTGTTCTGTTTGAAGTAGAGACTGAGATACAGCAAGGGCTGCCTGAGGACGCCTTCATGGCAGAAGAGAAGCGTTATGAGCAGACGTCCGATCCGGCCGTTCCCGTCGAGGAACGGATGGATCGTTTCGAATTGAACGTGGGTTAGGGCGGCTTTGATCAAGGCGGACGTCCTCGCCGGAACATCATTCATGAATTTCTCGAGCTCGCCCATCGTCTCCGCGACCTGGCCGGGAGGAGGGGGGACATAAAGGGCGTTCCCCGGCTGGGTCCCCTGGATCCAGTTTTGCGATCGGCGGAACTCGCCGGGATCTTTGTCCTCCCCGCGGCCCTTGGAAAGCAGGATTCCGTGGACCTCCCGGATCAGCCTGTTGGACAGGGGAAATCCCCCCTTGAGCCTTTTCAGACCGTGGTTCATCGCAGCGACATAATTCGAGACCTCGACAACGTCGTCGAGCGGAACGCCCCGGGCTCCTTCCAACTCGAATAGAAGCAGGTCAGAAAGCGAGGACTGGGTTCCTTCGATCTGCGAGGAAAGGACCGCCTCCTTCCGGATGTACATGTAGAGGAAGAGGTTGATATTCGGGAGAAGCGCCGATATGCTGTCCAAACGCCCCAGCGAGAGATGGGCTTGATCGATCTCCTCAGCCAGCGTCGAATCGATCTTCAGATCGGGTTTGGGCGGCAGGGGAAACGGGATAAATGCCCGAACGGTTTCGTCCCTGTGCTTCTCGACGTGATATCGGCCCGTCAAGCCCCTGTTCATATCGGACTCCAAGCCCCTTTCGGCTAATTAACGTCAACTGAATTAAGCCAATTCTAATTAAAGGATAACAGCTTATCCTTTAATTAGCAAGGATTTTTCAGGGGATGGCTGATTCAACATGCCTTGATCAAGAACGAGAACGGCGCAAAGGACCCATATGGCCTCTGATGAACTTCCTGATTTCCAGGACCGTCTTATCCTTTTCTTTTGGACTGCTGGCCGCAACTCGTATGGAAAGCTCATAAAAAGGTTCTATCTCCACGTAAAGCCATTTCCTATTGAGATGGAGGAGGACAAGCAGGGTCGTTATGGCGATGCGCTTGTTCCCGTTGAGAAATGGATGATTCTTGATCATCAGGTAAAACAACATGCCGGATTTCGAGATCAGCCCTCGATAGAGCGATCGGCCGGAAAACCACTGGAACGGGGCGGCAAGACAACTTTCAAGGACATTAGGGAACCTGGTGGAGTAGTCGGGGATGGGCTCATCAAAGGATAGATATTCCTGAGCCAGGGCGAAAGATATCTGCTCGACATCGCTGAGCGTGATACTCTGCATCATTCATCGCCCAGTTTGCGCAGCAATTCCCCATAATCTTTCACGACCCTTTGAACCGCGCTCCTGATCTGCTTTTTTTTATTGGCGCTCGTCGTGCCTTTTGTCTCGGCTAAATAGGATCTTGGGATCCCGTACGTTCTGCCTATCTTTATGGCGCGGATCTCTCCCCGCTTGACCTTTTTATACACCGCTACCCTGCTCATGCTCAAAGAACGGGCGACTTCAGGAATGGACAGATAGCTATTATCAGGCGCTTTCTTGGTTTTCATGCTGAACCAGTCATCGCATTTATGGTTAACTCATGTTAACCTTATATTGTTCGTATTGTCAACTATAATAATATTTTATAAGCTCTTGAGATCCAACGATTATCCTCTCGTCGCTTTACATCTTCTCTAGAATGGCGATGCGCTCCTCGATGGGCGGGTGGGTGCTGAAGAGGCGGTTGACGCCGCCCCCGCCGCCCTTGAGGTTCTTGAGGGGGTTGACGATGTAGAGATGGGCCGTGGCCTTGTTGGCCGCCTCGAGGGGCTCCTTGTCGGCCGCGATCTTCCGCAGGGCCGAGGCCAGCCCCGCCGGGTACCGCGTTATCATGGCCGCGCTCGCGTCCGCCAGGAACTCGCGCTTCCGCGAGACCGCCAGCTGGATGATCGTGGCGAAGAACGGCGCGAGAAGGGCCAGGGCCAGCCCGACAAGGACCAGGAGGCCCTCCGCGCCGCCGGACCCCCCGCTCCTCCGGCTCCGCCGCCGCCCGCCGCCCCACATGAAGCTCCTCAGCATCCAGTCGCTGAGCAGGGCCACGACACCGGCCATGACGACGACCACCGTCTGGAGCCGGACGTCATAGTTCTTGATATGGGACATTTCGTGGGCGACGACCCCCTCGAGCTCGACCCGGTTGAGCTTGTCCAGGATGCCGGTCGTCACGCAGATGACCGAGGTCTCGGGCTTGCGGCCCGTGGCGAAGGCGTTCGGAGCCGTGTCCTCGATGACGTAACAGCGCGGCGCGGGAATGCCCGCCGCAATGGCCAGGCCCTCGACGACGTTATAGAGGTAGGGGAACTCCTCCCGGGTCACCGGCCGGGCCTTGCTGATGCCCAGGACGATCTTGTCGCTCGCGAAGTAGCCCCCGGCCGCCATCGTCATGGCGACGACCACGGCCAGGACGAGGCCGCTCGTCCCCCAGCCCATCAGATACTCGAAAAGCCAGGTCAGGAGAAAGATGAAGACCACGAAAAAGCCCACCAGGGCGGCGGACTTCCACTTGTTCCGGGATATCTGCTCGTACATGGCCGTCCGGACGGGAGGTCGCCCGCACCGGCGGTCGCCGCCGGCGGGAAGCCCCCGCGCTCCCCTGGTCCTTCCTCAGAACTGGACCTTGACCGGGGCCTTGGCCGCCTCGTCCCCGATCTCGAAGTATTCCTTTTCCTTGAAGGCGAACATGTTGGCGATGATGTTCGAGGGGAAGACCTGCTGTTTCATGTTGAACTTCATGACGACGTCGTTGTAGAACTGCCGGGCGTAGGCGATCTTGCTCTCGGTCCCGGCCAGCTCCTCCTGGAGCATCAGGAAGTTCTGGTTGGCCTTGAGGTCGGGGTAGGCCTCGGCGACGGCGAACAGGGACTTGAGGGCCCCCGTCAGGACGTTCTCGGCCTGGCCGACCTCTTTAGGCGTCGTGGCCCCCATGGCCGCGGTCCGGGCCTGGGTCACGCGCTCGAAGACGCCGCTCTCGTGCTTGGCGTAGCCCTTGACGGTCTCGACCAGGTTGGGGATGAGGTCGAACCGGCGGCGGAGCTGGACGTCGACCTGGGACCAGGCGTTGTCACAGCGGTTCCTCAGGGTGATGAGGCTGTTGTACATGCCGATGGCCATCAGGGCGACAGCGGCGATGATGATGAGCAATACGACGGCGAATCCCATGGGTTCCTCCTTTCCCCCTAAGAGGGGGACTTGCCCCCGGCGCTCGGGGGGCATTCCATCCTAAAATAAGGTCAAACGAACAAAAAATCAAGCGAATATCGCGCCCCGGGATACCCCATGAGGCGCTTTTTCGATTGACTTTGAGAAAAGGCCCATGTTATAAATTGGCGTCCAAAACCAGCACTATTAAGGAGGTTGTATCATGAACCTGAAGGAAAAGTTCGCTTCGAAAATGGTCCCGATGCGAGAGAGGATCCAGAAGATCCTCAAGGAACACGGAGAAATGAAGATCTCCGACGTGACCATCGCCCAGGCCTACGGCGGCGCCCGCAGCGTCAAGTGCATGGTCTGGGAGACCTCGGCCCTGGACCCGATGGAAGGCATCCGGTTCCGCGGCTACACCATCCCCGAGCTCCAGCAGAAGCTCCCCAAGGCCCCCGGCGGCGAAGAGCCCATCCCCGAGGGCATCTTCCACCTGCTCCTCACCGGCGACATGCCGACCTACCAGGACACGGTCGAGATCACCGAGGAATGGCGCAGGAGAAGCGCCCTCCCCAAGTACCTCATCGATGTCCTCAAGGCCATCCCCGCCGACACGCACCCGATGACCCAGTTCGCCCTGGCCATCCTCCAGCTCCAGAAGGATTCCGTCTTCGCCGAGCGGTACCGCAAGGGCATCAACAAGATGGACTACTGGGACCCGATGTACGAGGATGTCATGAACATCCTGGCCAAGCTCCCGGGCATCGCCGCGTACATCTACCGCAAGAGCTACAAGGGCGACAAGCACATCCCCGCCGACCCGAAGCTCGACTGGGGCGGGAACATGGCGAAGATGCTGGGCATCACCGACGACCCGGCGTTCGTCGACCTGATGCGGCTCTACCTTGTCATCCACTGCGACCATGAAGGCGGCAACGTGTCGGCGCACACCTGCCGGCTCGTCGGGTCGGCCCTCTCCGACGCCTATTACTCCCTGTCCGGCGCCATGGACGGCCTGGCCGGGCCCCTCCACGGGCTGGCCAACCAGGAGGTCCTCCGCTGGATCATGGACCTGATGAAGGACCTCGGCGGCGTCCCCACCAAGGACCAGCTCTCCAAGTACATCTGGGACACGCTCAAGGGCGGCAAGGTCGTCCCCGGCTACGGCCATGCGGTCCTCCGCAAGACCGACCCCCGGTACGTCGCCCAGCGGGAATTCGCCCAGAAGCACCTCCCGAACGACGACATCTTCAAGGTCGTCAGCGCCGTCTACGAGGTCGCGCCCGACATCCTGACCCAGCACGGCAAGGCCAAGAACCCCTGGCCGAACGTCGACGCCCACTCCGGCTGTCTCCTCTACCACTACGGGGTCACCGAGTACGATTTCTACACGGTCTTCTTCGGGGTTTCCCGGGCCATCGGCGTCCTGTCCCAGCTCGTCTGGGACCGCGCCCTCGGCCTTCCCATCGAGAGACCGAAGAGCATCACGACCGAGTGGGTCGAGAGCCAGGTCAAGGCCGCTCCGGCCAAGTAGCCGAGTAGCCGCAGGCTTTAGCCTGCGCTTAAGACCAAGGCGGCGAGATCGAACCGGGCCGCCCTCCACGAGGGGGGCGGCCTTTTTTATTGGGGACACAATACCCGTTTCCGTATCCTTCTTTTTCCTGCCTTATTTCCGAGCTAAGCTGACGAATTCGGAAATGGGTATTGTGTCTCCAATTTTTCTCCCCAATTTTTGTGACCCTGGGGGGATTGTGTTATCATGTCTGCATCGCGGCCCGGAAAGCGGGCCTGAAGGATGTGAACCATGGAATATAAGCTCGGTCTGATCGGCTGCGGCACCGTGGGGCAGGGGCTCCTCGAGATCCTGGAATCGAAGCGCGAACACCTCCGGGACGCCTATGACTTCGAGGTCCGCCTCGTCGCCGTGAGCGACAAGCTCAAGGGCTCGCTCCTCGTCCCCGAGGGCATCGACATCCCGAAGCTCCTCGCGCTCCTGGCCGAAGGGAAGCCCGTTTCGGATTACGCCGCCGGCCGGAAAGCCACGGTCGAGGTCGTCGACCCGTTGGACATGATCGAGAAGAGCGACGCCGATATCATCGCCGAGCTGTCCTATACCGACATCAAGACCGGGGAACCGGCCACGTCCTATATCCGCAAGGCCCTGCGCATGGGCAAGCACGTCGTGACCTCGAACAAGGGGCCCGCCGCCCTCCATTACAAGGACCTTTACGAGCTGGCCCGCCAGAACGGCCTGGAGTTCCGCATCGAGGGGACCGTCATGAGCGGAACGCCCGTCTTCCACCTGTTCGAGAGCGGCCTCGCCGGCAACGGCATCCGCGAGATCCGCGGCATCCTCAACGGGACGACCAACTTCATCCTGAGCAAGATGGAACAGGACGGCATGGAGTACGCCGACGCCCTGGCCCTCGCCCAGAAGCTGGGCTACGCCGAGGCCGACCCGACCGCCGACGTCGAGGGCTTCGACGCCCTGGCCAAGGTCGTCATCCTGTCCAACGTCCTCCTCGGGGGATCGATCGGCACCGGCGACGTGGCCCGAACCGGCATCTCGGCCATCTCCAGGGCCGACGTCCTCGCCGCCAAGGCCCAGGGTTTCCGCTACAAGCTCATCGGCCGGACGGCCCTCGTCGGCGGGAAGATCGAGGCCTCCGTCGCCCCGGTCAAGCTCCCCCTGTCCGACCCCCTGGCCGGCGTGATGGGCGCCCATAACGCCCTGACGTTCGACACCGACCTCATGGGAAAGGTCACCATCCAGGGCGCGGGCGCGGGCAAGATCGAGACCGGGTATTCCATCCTCTCGGACATGCTCGCCATTCATCGGTGCCATAAGTAAGCGAACAGGGCGATAAATCCCCCCGCACCCCCCTTTTACAAAGGGGGGATCAATCCCCCGCACCCCCCTTTTACAAAGGGGGATAAATCCCCCCGCACCCCCCTTTTACAAAGGGGGAGCACTTCCCCACGCCCCCCTTTTACAAAAGGGGAATCACGCTCCCCCGCACCTTCCCTTTTCCAAAGGGCGATAAATCCCCCCCAACCCCCCTTTTGTAAAGGGGGGATTAATACTCCCCGTACCTCCTTTCGCAAAGGGGAATCACGCTCCCCGCACCCCCCTTTTACAAAGAGGGGATCAATCCCCCGCACCTCCCTTTTGCAAAGGGGACGATAAATCCCCCCCAACCCCCCTTTTATAAAGGGGGGAACTCCAGGGCCGCATCCTGATGCGATACCCCCCTTTCCTAAAGGGGGGAAGCTTTAAATGCCCCTACCCCCGCTTTCAAAGGAGGGGCCTCCATTTGGCCGGCGCCTTCTGATTTCCCCCCTTTTCTAAAGGGGGGTTTTGGGGGGATTTTGCCGAAGCTCCGGCCAAACTCTGAGGCCGCATCTACTATTGCCTGCCCCTTTTCTTGTAGCCGCAGGCTTCAGCCTGCGCGATTTCCCCCCTTTCCTAAAGGGGGGCTTGGGGGGGATTTCTAGCCCGCGACTTGACGAGCCCCTTGCATTAAAGGTAACCTTAGGCTTGCAGACTCTGTGTCATGCATTTTGGCTATATAATCGTTCTTTCGCCCGAAACTCCCTACGTCAAAACTATATCCTGGAGGAATCATGTGTCCTGATCCGCAGTACAGCCCTGGAGTCCGCCGCTACATGGAGCTGGCCGCCAAGCTCATCGCGGAGAGGGAGGCCGACATCGCCCGCATGAAGACGATGAAGTTCGACACCCTCTCCGTCCACGGGCTCTATTCGATGAGCGAAGCCCTCAACAACAACCAGGGGGCCATCATCGAGCCGCTTTACCTCGCCACGTCGCAGGCTTACCGCGATGCCGACGAGCTCGAAGCCGCCCTCGGCTACTGCATCCCTACTTGGTGCTACACGCGCATCGCGAACCCGACGACCTATTACCTGGAGTGGATGCTGGCCCTCCTCGAAGGCTACCGGACGGGTTCGGACACCTCCTGCCTCGTGACGGCGTCGGGGATGTCGGCCATCGCGGCGGCCGTCGACCCCTTCCTCGTCAAGCAGAAGGACGGCCCGGAGCGCATGAACTTCGTCTCGTCGATCCAGGTCTACGGCGGGACGTTCCAGCACTTCGCGGTCCGGAAGATGAGGGAGCGGGGCATCGAGTGCCGTTGGGTCCTTCATCCGGAGGACATGGAAGAATGGCGGTCGAAGATCGACGAAGATACGCGGTTCCTCTACATGGAGGCGCCGAGCAATCCCCAACAGTCGTTCTGCGACGTCAAGGCCCTTGCTGACCTGGCCCACTCGTGGGGCATTCCTGTCATCTTCGATGCGACCTGCGCGACCCCGGCCTTGATGCGGCCCATTGCCCACGGGGTCGACGTCGTCGTCCATTCGCTGACGAAATCCGTCACGTCCGGAGGCTTGGCCATCGGCGGCGCCCTCATCAGCCGCAAGCCCATCGTCACCAAGGTCCGGAACGATGATCCGCGCTTCAAGGAGAGCTTCGCCGAATACGTCAAGTTCTGGCCCTACCGGGACAACGGCCCCGCCGCGTCCCCCTTCAACGCCCTCATCGCCCTGAACGACCTCCGCACCCTGCGATCGAAGATGAACCTGGTCAGCAAGAACTGCCAGAGGGTTGCCGAGTTCCTGCAAACCCATCCCAAGGTTTATCAGGTCGATTACCTGGGCCTGCCGAGCTTCCCGCTCCATTCCGTCGCGAAGAAATACATGAAGCTCGTGGACTCCGGCGACGGCCCGGGGAACGAGGTCAACCGCTACGGCCATCTGATGAGCTTCCGGGTGGACGGTCCCCCGGCGAACGCGCGGAAGGCGTTCGACGCCTTCAAGATCATCTTCAGGGCGACCGACCTCGGGCGCATCAAGAGCGTCGCGACCATCCCGGCCATTTCCACCCATTCTCAACAGGGCGAAGAGGCCCGCAAGATGGCGGACGTCCCGCCCCAGCTCATCCGGCTGTGTGTCGGCGGCGAGGACCCGGACGACATCATCGCCGACCTCGACCAGGCCCTGAAGTCCATCTAGCGGATCGGCTCCCCCTTTACCCGCCAACGGGAGGCTTGTGGGCGACCGGGTTCCCCACTTTCCTAAAAGGGCTTGCGCGGGTACGTCGAGCCCGGCATTAGCACGGCATGAGCTCCGCAGAGCCCCGCATGAGCCCAACAGAGCACGGCAGGCGCCCGGCTTAAGCTCGCCATGGGTCCGGCAGCGTACGGCATGAGCACGGCATAAGCTCGGCATAAGCTCGGCATGGGTCCGGCAGGGTACGGCATGAGCACGGCATAAGCTCGGCAGCGTACGGCATGATTCCCCCCTTTCCTAAAGGGGGGTTTAGGGGGGATTTATCGGCGCTCGGGCTAAAGCTCGGGGCAATATAAAGAAATCCCCCCAGAGCCCCCCTTTCCAAAGGGGGGAATCGAAAGCCGTCCGGCCCTTTGTCCAACCTGTGCCCTTTGTCCAACCTGCGCCCTCTGTCCAACACGCGCCGTGCCGCCAGCCCGCGCCCTTTGTCCAGCCCAACCCAAGCCGGCCATCGCTAAGCCAAGGCGTAAACCCCTGAAGTACTACCCGCCGGCGACCCACCCCTGGAGGCACCAGAGCTTCGGAGCCCGCTATCCATGAGCGAACCGGAAGTTTTCATCTTGCTTAGAACCGGAAGTATTCACTTTGCCTTTACAGCCCGCGCCCTGCCGCCAGCCTGCACCCTCTGCCCAACTTACGCCCTTTGTCCAGCCCGCGCCCTGCCGCCAGCCTGCGCCCTTTGTCCAGCCCAACCCAAGCCGGCCATCGCTAAGCCAAGGCGTAAACCCCTGAAGTACTACCCGCCGGCGACCCACCCTGGAGGCACCAGAGCTTCGGAGCCCGCTATCCATGAGCGAACCGGAAGTTTTCATCTTGCTTAGAACCGGAAGTATTCACTTTGCCTTTACAGCCCGCGCCCTGCGGTTGATATTTGGGGGCGGGAGGCCTAAAATGAAATCCATGGAAAGCATCCGCATCCGGGGGAACCACGACCTTCGCCTCCGGGGCGAGGTCCGCATCAGCGGGTCGAAGAACGCCGTCCTGCCGGCCATCGCGGCCGGCCTGCTCACCCGAGAGAACCTCCACCTGACGAACATCCCCCTGGTCAAGGACGTCCACACGATCCTGACCCTGATGAAACAGCTCGGGGCCGAATACAAGGTCGAGGGCAACGACCTCGATATCCGCATCGGCGAGATCACCTCGGACGAGGCGGCCTACGAGCTGGTGCGGGCGATGAGGGCGTCCATCCTCGTCCTGGGCCCGCTCCTGGCGCGTTTCGGAAAGGCCGTGGTCGCCCTGCCCGGGGGCTGTGCCATCGGCTCGCGGCCCATCGATCTTCATATCAGCGGGCTCCAGAAGCTCGGCGCGACCATCAACCTCGAGCACGGCTACATCCAGGCCCAGGCCGACAAGCTCACCGGCGCGACGATCGAGTTCGAGAAAAAGACGGTGACAGGGACCGAGAACCTCGTCATGGCAGCCGCCCTGGCCGAGGGCGAGACCATCCTCAGGAACTGCGCCCTCGAGCCGGAGATCGCCAACCTCTGCGAGCTCCTGGTCAAGATGGGGGCCCGGATCGACGGGATCGGCGAGGAGACGATGCGCGTCCGCGGCGTAAAGGAGCTCGGCGGCGCGAGCCACGAGATCATCCCCGACCGGATCGAGGCCGGGACCTTCCTCGTGGCCGGGGCCCTGACCGGGGGCGACATCCTGCTCACCGGCATTCAGCCGGTCCACCTCCAGACCGTCGTCCAGAAGCTGAAGTATTCCGGGGCGGTCTTCGAGACCGTCCGGGGGAACGCGCTCCGCGTCATCGGGAGCCGGGAGATCCGTCCCCAGGACATCACGACCTCGCCCTACCCGGGCTTCCCCACGGACATGCAGGCCCAGTTCATGGTCCTCATGACCCAGGCCCTGGGCACGTCCATCATCACGGAAACCATCTTCGACCGGCGTTTCTCGCACGTCAACGAACTCCTCCGGCTCGGAGCCAATATCGAGGTCCAGGGGGACAAGGCCACGGTGAAGGGCCGGACCCCGCTCTCGGGCGCCGAGGTCATCGCGACCGACCTCCGGGCGTCGGCCTCGCTCGTCCTCGCCGGTCTCATTGCCGGCGGCGAGACGGTCATCAACGAGATCGACCACCTCGACCGGGGCTACGAGAGGATCGAGGAAAAGCTCCGGGGGCTCGGCGCCTCCATCGAGCGCATCCGGAACTGAGGGGGGGGCCATGGACGGCTGTATCTTCTGCAGGATCGCGGCGAAAGAGATCCCGGCGTCGGTCGTCTACGAGGACGACGAGATGCTGGCCTTCGACGACATCAACCCCAAGGCTCCCGTCCACGTCCTCCTCATACCCAAGGAGCACTTTGCCTCGCTCAACGAGCTTCCGGAGGGACGGGAGGGCCTGCTCGGCCGGATCCTCGCGAAGGCCCGCGCCCTGGCCGAGGCGAAGGGCGTCGGAAAGACCGGCTATCGCATCGTCCTCAACACGGCCCGAGATTCCGGCCAGGACGTCTTCCACATCCACTTCCACGTCCTCGGCGGGCGCAAGATGACCTGGCCGCCTGGATGACATGACCGGCGTTTCGATCATCGGAGCGGGAAGGCTCGGCGCCTCGCTGGGCCACGCCCTCGTGCACGCGGGATATGACCTCCGGGCCGTTTCCTGCCGGACCCTGCGCTCGGCGCGGGAAAGCGCGCGGATCGCGGGCGAGGGCCGGGCGTTCACCGACATCGTCAGGGCGGCGGGGGATTCCGGCACTGTCTTCTTGTGCGTCACGGACCGGGCCCTCCCGGAAGTCGCCGCGACCCTGGCGGCGGCGTCGCTGGACTGGCGGAAGAGGACCGTCTTTCACACGAGCGGCCTGGTCCCCGCCCGCGTCCTCGAGCCCCTCGCCCGCGCGGGAGCGCGCACGGCTTCGGTTCACCCGGCCCAGACGTTCGCCCGGAAGGAAGCGGACCCGGATCTGTTCCGAGGCACTTTCTTCGGCCTCGAAGGCGACCCCGCGGCCGTCAGGACGGCCCTGGGCATCGTCCGCCGGCTGGGCGGCGCGGCGATCCACCTCGAAGAAAAGGACAAGGGCCTGTATCACGCCGCCTGCGTCATCTGTTCGGCCGGAGGGACCGCGCTCTTCGACGCCGCCTCCCGCCTCCTCGCGGGGACGGGCCTGGATGCAAGCGACGCGGCCCGCGTCCTTCTGCCGCTCGCCGAAAGGACTTTACGGAACGTAAAGGAACTTGGCGCGACGGCGGCCTTCACGGGACCCATTTCGAGGGGTGATGTCCAGACCGTCCGTTCCCATTTCGAAGCCCTGCCCGCGAAAGGCGCGGCCAGAAGGCTGTATGCGGCGTTGGGGCTGGCGGGCCTGGAAACGGCCGGAAAGGGGAAGCTCTCCCCGAAAGCGGCTAGCGCTCTGAAACGGCTCCTGGAAGATAAATAACCTCCTCTTCCAGGACGATCCCCGAATTCTCCCTCACCCTCTTCTTGAGCTCGGCGGCCAGGGCCAGGACATCAGCCGCCCTCGCCCCGCCGAGATTGATGAGGAAATTCGCGTGACCCGGGAAAACGGCGGCGTCGCCCACACGGAGCCCCTTGGCCCCGGCCTCCTCGAGCAGGCGCCCGGCCGGGACCTTCTTCCCGTCCTCGCGGACGGGATTCTTGAAATAGCTCCCGGCGCACGGGGTTCCCCAGGCGGGTTGTCTCTCCCGGCGGCACTCCATGTTCTCCCGGACCGCCTTCCTGACCCGCTCCGGGTCCCCGGGGACGGCCTTGAGAACGACGCTCAAGGCGACGGCGGGCCGCGTTTTGAGGGCCGAGTGCCGGTAGCCGAAGGCCATGTCCTCCCGGGTCGCCGGGCGTTCGACGCCGTCATCGCCCAGGAGGCGCGCCCGGACGAACACGTCGCCCATCGCCCGCCCGAACGCCCCGGCGTTGCCGTAGAGGGCGCCGCCGACGGTCCCGGGGATGCCTGCAAGGAACTCCAGGCCCTCGAGGCCCCCGTCAAGGGCATGTTGGAGCAGGCGGGCCAGGGGGGTTCCGGACAGGACCTCGATCTCTCCCCGCTCAGGCACGGGGAGGAGGCCCTGGGTCCGGTTACGGACGATGAGGCCGCGATAACCCTCGTCCGCGAACAGGATGTTGTAGCCGCCGCCGATGACATAAAAGGGGACACCTGTCCCCCGGGCGAACCCGATCGCCGCCGCCAGCTCTTCCCCGGTCGCCGCCTCGAAGAACAGGTCGGCGGGACCTCCGATCCGGAAGCTGGACATCTCCTTCAGGGGGACGTCCCTCGAGAGCGGCTTCCCGATGGTTTCCAGGAAAGCGGCGGCAAGCTCGGCGGGGCGTTCCATTCTCATATTCTATCGCCTTGGCACGGATTTTGCTATAATTTATGGGGGTTTTTGGTTGTATTGACAATCATCGAGTCCCAAGATATGATTTTCGAAATTTAGTTGCGAGGTTGCGAATGAAAAGAATCCTGATGACGGTTCTCCTTCTCACGGTCGTCGCGACGGGTTTCCTGACCGCCCAGAACGAGGCGGACGACGCCTATGTCAAGGCCATGACCCAGAGCGACCCCTGCCAGAAAGTCCAGGCCCTCAAGGCCTATGTTCAGAAATACGCCGGCAAGGGGACGCAGTACGAGAACTTCGCCCACGTCTATCTCTGCCTGACGCCCTGCCCGAGCCAGCCGGGCGCCGAGAAGATCCAGTACGGCGAGAAGGCCCTCACCATGGAAGGGATCGACGACAGCACGAAGACCCAGCTGCTGATCACCATCACCAGCCTCTACATCCAGAGCGGCCAGAACTTCGACAAGGCCAAGGCCACCGCGGGCAAGCTCATCGACCTCGCCAAGGCCAACAAGGAAAAGGACCCGTCCGAAGCCCAGTGGAACAAGCTCATCGGCGCCGGGCATTTCCTCCAGGGCCAGGCCGCCGAGAAGGCCAAGGACATGGGAGCCGCCGCCGACGCGTACATCGCCTCCTATGCCATCCTGAAGGATCCGAAGATCATGGCCCAGATCAAGAAGCTGGCGAAGACCCTCTACGACGCCAAGCAGTTCGCCCAGGCCGAGCAGGTCTTCCGGACCCTCTATAACCACTCCAAGGACGCCGAAAGCGCCCTCATCCTCGGCCAGACCCTCTACCGGAACAACAAGGCCGACGAGGCCCTCGCCCTCTTCAAGGAAGCCTACGCCAAGAAGCAGACCGGGGAGCTCGCCTACAACATCGGCATCATCCTCGCCAAGAAGGCCCCCCAGGAAGCCATCGACTACCTCATCGTGGCCAGCTTCCGCTACCCCGCCCAGGCCCAGAACGCCCTCGGCATGGCCCAGAACCTGTTCTTCACCTCCTCGCCCGACGCCAAGATCAACGACGTCATCAACAAGATCCAGGAGAAGCAGAAGAAGATCGACGACCTGACCAAGACGTTCAACACCAAGTTCGCCGACAAGAACGAAGAGGAGCTGACCGACACGGAAAAGGCCGAGATGACGAAGATCCTGGCCGACATCGACGCCGCCAAGGCCGAGATCGCCAAGCTCCAGTCGTCGTCGAGCGAGATGACGGGCAAGTGGACGAAGCGCATGGAAGAGGTCAAGAAGAGGCTCGGGACGAGCTGACGCCCCCCGGGCCCCTGATTCCGCGTTCGATCGGGGAAGAGCATTTGACCGGGTCCAACTCGCGGCGGTCCGCCCTGAAGAAGGATCTCCGAGCTTCGGGACGAGATCGTCTACCACGAGAAGAAGTACTACGTCGACAACGATCCCCAGATCTCCGACGCCGAGTTCGACGCGCTCATGCGCGAGCTGGCCGGCATCGAGGCCCGCTTCCCCGAACTCATCACCCCCGAATCCCCCACCCAACGGGTCGGCGAAAAGCCCGTCGAGGGCTTCGTCCCGGTCGTCCACGACCGGCCGATGCTGAGCATCGACAACTGCTACGACGAGAAGGGGCTCCGGGACTTCGAGGACCGCGTCCGGCGGCTGCTTCCGGACCGGAAGATCGCCTACGTGGCCGAGCTCAAGATCGACGGGCTCGGCATCTCCATCCTCTACCGGGACGGCCGGTACGCCCGGGCCGTGACGCGCGGCGACGGCGTCCGGGGCGACGACGTCACCGCCAACGTCAAGACCATCCGGTCCCTGCCCCTGTCCATCGCCGAGACCCGCGACGTCGAGGTCCGGGGCGAGATCTTCCTCCCGACCGAGACCTTCCTGGCCATCAACCGGGAGCGCGAGGAGCGGGAGGAGCCGCTCTTCGCCAACCCGCGGAACGCCGCGGCCGGGTCCATCCGCCTCCTGGACGCGAAGGAGGTCGCGGCGCGGAACCTGGACGTCTTCCTCTACACCCTTTTCGTCGGCGGCCGGGAGCCCGCCACCCAGTGGGAAAGCCTGACGCGGCTGCGCGGGCTCGGGTTCAAGACGAATCCCCGCTCCCGGCGCTGTGCGACGATCGAGGACATCCTGGCCTATTACCGCGAGTGGACGGAGAAGAGGGACTCCCTCGATTTCGAGGCTGACGGCGTCGTGGTCAAGATCGACTCGGCGGAGGACCGCGCGGCCCTGGGAACGACGGCCAAGTCCCCGCGCTGGGCCATTTCCTACAAGTTCCCCGCCCGCCAGGCGACGACCCGGATCAACGACATCGTCATCCAGGTCGGACGGACGGGCGCCCTGACGCCGGTCGCCGTCCTCGAGCCCGTCAAGCTCTCCGGCACGACGATCAGCCGCTCGACGCTCCACAACGAGGACGAGCTCCGGCGCAAGGACATCCGCGTCGGCGACGTCATCCTCCTCGAGCGGAGCGGCGACGTCATCCCGCACGTCGTTTCGGTGATGAAGGAGCGCCGGACCGGGAAGGAGCAGGCCTTCGTCTGGCCGACGAAGTGCCCCGTCTGCCATACGGCCGTCTTCCGGCCCGAAGGCGAGGTCGTCTCCCGCTGTGTCAACCCCTCCTGCCCGGCCCGGATCCGGGAATCCATCCTCCACTTCGCCTCGCGCCGGGCCATGAACGTCGACGGCCTGGGGGAGGCGCTCGTCGACCAGCTCCTCGTGAAAGGGCTCGTCCGGGAGATCCCGGACCTCTACGCCCTCCGGGCGGACGACCTGGCCGGCCTGGAACGCATGGGGCCCAAGAGCGCCGCGAACCTCATGGAGCAGATCGAGGCCTCCAAGACGCGGGAGCCTCGCCCGCCTCGTCTTCGCCCTGGGCATCCGCCACGTCGGCGAACGCCTCGCCCGAGGTCCCTCGCCGAGCGGTTCCGCACGCTCGACGCGCTTGCCGCGGCCTCGGCTCGAGGAGCTCGTCACGGTCGAGGACGTCGGCCCCCGGGTCGCGGAGAGCGTCGTCTTCTTCTTCGGCCAGGCCGAGAGCCGGAAGCTCATCGCCCGGCTGAAGGAGGCCGGGCTCGACCCGGCGTCCGGCGGGGAAACCGCCCGCGGAGGGCCGCTGGCGGGCCAGGTCTTCGTCATCACGGGGACGCTCACGGAGTTTCGGCCGCGACGAGGCGCGCCGGCGGATCGAGGCCCTGGGCGGAGAGACGGCGGATTCGGTCTCGGGCCGGACGACCTGCCTCGTCGCCGGCGAATCGCCGGGATCGAAGCTCGACAAGGCCGCGGACCCTGGGCATCCGGATCATCGGGGAAGAGGAATTCCTGAAGCTCCTCGGCGGCCGCTGAGGGCTATTTCTTCTTCGGGCCGAAGATATCCAGGGAGAGGAGGCCCTTGAGGCCCTTCGGCCTGTTCCCCTTGTTGATCAGTTGGAGCTCCTGCTGGGCCATCTTATGGTCGGGGTCGGCCTCGACGGCCTTCTGGAACTGCTGGGCGGCCTTGGTCATCAGGCCTTCGTTCTTGTACAGATAGCCCAGCCCGACATAGCCCTCGGGATTCCATGGCTCGAGGCCGATGGCCTTGAGGAAATCCTCCTCGGCCTTCTTGCTGTAGGCCGGGATCTTGGACTCGGCCATGGCCAGGAGCAGGTAGTAATCGCCCTTGTTCTTCCGGATGCGGACGGCCTCCTCGAGGAGGGAGACGGCGTCGTCGTAGCGCTCCTGGGTGTAAAGCGTCTTGCCCTGCCGGAACTTGATGTCCGCCTTCTTCATGGCGTCCTCGGGCTCTTCGGCCGCGGCCGCCGGAGCCGGCATCGTAGGCCCTGCCGCTTTTCCCTGTTGATGAGGGTCCGGTAGGCGTTGGTGATGGCGTCGAAGACCTCGTCGATCTGGTCCCGGTGGGCCGCCTGGACCTTGCGATCGAACCGGTCCGGGTGGAACTTCCGGGCGAGGTTGAAATAGGCCTTCTTGATCTCCTCGTCGGTCGCCGTTCGCGGCAGATCGAGGATCTGGTAGTAGGTCTTCGACTCCAGGCTCTCCTGCATCGTCGAAGACATCGGCGATCTCCGTCAGCCTTCTCGCCGGCCGGGGCGGCCGCGCGGGCCGTCGAGCCGGGGCCTCCGCGGGCGCCGAAGCGGCTTCGGGCTCGAATTCGACGAGGTCCAGGCAGAACAGGAGGAAGAGGCTCTTCCAGAAGAACTCCGCTGGGCACGGGAGGCCCGGCGAGGACTTTTCCGCCGGAACGCCGCCCTTGATCATGCCCAGGACCTTCTTCTCCTCTTCGGTCAGGAGGTGGGCCATCGACCGCCGTGCGGCCGGGGGATCTTCTTCGCCAGGAAGGCCTTGAGGGCCGGATCGTAGGCCATGCGCCGGATCCCGTATTCGATCAGGAAGGGGACGCTGATCCGTGGACGCCCTTGCTCCGCCGGGGCGCCGACGCGTCTCCTGGAAGACCACTTCGGCGTCGAAATACGGGAAGGTGTTCAGGGTCGTCTCCCGGAGCTGGTAGACCAGGGCCTCCTCCAGGTCCGCTCCGAGATCAGGCCCTTGCTCTTCAGGACCTCGCCGATGTTCGTGCTGCGGCTCGACGAAATCGTCCATCCGGGCGTGGTCGTCGCGCGAGATCTTCTCCAGCCGGAACAGGACCTCGCCCAGCCGTTCCTCGGCCTGGTTGGTCTTGACCTGGAGGAGGTCGCCGTCCGTGAAGAAGAAATATTTCTCGACGTCGCCGCGCTTGAAAACGAGCCGGCCCGATCTTCTTGCCGAAATAGATATCGTGGAGGAAGAGAGCGACGTGTTTCATCCTTGTCACCTATTTTATAACGAATTCCGGGCGGATTTGCAAGGTGAAAGCCGCCCCGGGCGCGCCGCGGGTCCCCGCCGGAGACGCCCGGGGTTTTACTTGGCCGCCGAATTGTGCTAATTTCGGCGTATGAGAGCCCATCTGGTCCAGATGGCGCCCGCGGCTCGGCGATGTCCGGGCGAACCTCGACCGGCACCTGGAAGCCCTGGAGCGGGCCCGCGCGGAAGAGGCCGGAGCTCGTCGTCTTCCCCGAGCTCAGCCTCACCGGATACACCCTGAAGGACCTCGTCTCCGACGTGGCCGTGAACCCGGCCCGAAGCCCCCTCTTCAAGGAGCTCCTCGACGCCGGACGGGGGATGTCCGTGGTCGTGGGCTTCGTCGAGGAAAAGGAGGACGAGCGCGGCCTCTTCTACAACTCCGCGGCCTTCCTCGCCGACGGCCGCATCGCTCCACGTCCACCGCAAGGTCTTCCTTCCGACCTTCGGGATGTTCGAGGAGGGCAAGATCTTCGCCCAGGGCCGGAACGTCCTGCCTTTCCGGGCGCCGTTCGGGCAAGCGGGGATGATGATCTGCCGGGATTTCCTCCAGACGGTGCGAGCTACCTCCTCTTCGCCGGCGGCGCCGAGGTCTTCATCGTCGTCTCGGCCGCGCCGGGCCGGGGAGTCTCCGAGCGAGGGCTTCGAGACGAGCCGGATGTGGGAGTTGATGGGGGAGGCCGTGTCCTACTTCTCCACGGCCTTCGTCCTGTACTGCAACCGCGTCGGCTCGAGGACGGGATGACCTTCGCGGGAGGGTCGTTCATCTTCGAGCCCGGAGGGCGACGCTCCTCGCCCGGGCCGCCGACCTCGACGAGGAGGTCCTCGCCTGCGACATGGACCTCGGCCTCGTCCGGGACGTCGCGGAAGAGATGGACGTTCAAGCGGGACGAGCGGCCCGAGATCATCCTCCACTCCCTGGAAAGGATCGTCCGCGGCTATGAAGATTAACGGCGCGTTCGTCGAAAAGGTCCTGATCGCGGTTCATCCGCGACGAGCTGGGCCGGTTCGGCTTCGCGAAGGGCATCCTGGGGCTTTCCGGAGGACTGGACTCCGCGGTCTGCGCCATCCTGGCGGCCCGCGCCCTCGGCCCGGAGAACGTCCTGGGCCTGATCATGCCCTACGGGGAGGCTTCCCGGCCGATGTCGCGGACGCCGCCGCCGCTGGCCCGCGCGCTGGGCATCCGGCCGGAGACCGATCGACATCGCCCCCCAGGTCGACGCCTATTTCTCCCGCTGTCCGGCGGCCGACTGTGTCCTTCGCGGGAACAAGATGGCCCGGGAGCGGATGTCCATCCTTTACGATTAATCGGCCCGCGAGAAGGCGCTCATCCTGGGAACGAGCAACAAGACCGAGCTCCTCGATCGGCTACGGGACGATCCACGGCGACATGGCCTGCGCCATCAATCCCATGGGGGACCTCTACAAGACCCAGGTCCGCCAGCTGGGGGCCTGGCTCGGCGTGCCGAAAACCATCCTGGAGAAACAGCCCACCGCCGGCCTCTGGCCCGGCCAGACGGACGAAGGCGAGATGGGGATCGCCTACGCGGAGCTCGACGCGATCCTTTTCGAGCTGGTGGACCGCAGAAAGTCCGTGGCCGAGACCGTCGGCCTGGGCTTCAAGGCCGAGGCCGTCGAGCGCGTCGCGGACAGGGTCCGGAGATCGGAATTCAAGCGGAAGCTCCCGCCGATCGCCAAGATCTCCGCCCGGTCCGTCGGCCACGACTTCCTCTATCCTTACGATCGGGAGAAGTGAGCCGTGGACGCCGCGACCCGCCGGAGGCTCCGGGAAGGGGACTCTTTTCATCGTCGCCACGCCCATCGGGAACCTCGAAGACATCACCCTGCGGGCCCTGCGCGTACTGAAAGAGGTCGAGGCCATGGCCTGCGAGGACACGCGCCAGACCGTCAAGCTCCTGAACGCCTACGAAATCCGGAAGCGGCTGATCTCCTACTTCCAGCCCCGGGAGAAACAGCGGGTCCCGGAGATCATCGGCCTCCTCAGGATCGGGCAAGGACGTCGCCCTGGTCTCGGACGCGGGCACGCCGGGGATTTCGGATCCCGGATTTCCGCTGATCCGGGAGGCCTTGAAAGAGGGCATCCGCGTCGTTCCGATCCCCGGGCCTTCGGCCCTCGCCGCCGCGCTCTCGGCCGCCGGGCTTCCGACGCACCGCGTCCTGTTCGCCGGCTTCCCGCCGCCCAAGAAGGAAGCGACGCGGAAGCTCCTGGCCTCTCTCGAGGAAGAAGAAGCGACCCTGATCTTCTACCTCCCCGTCCGCCGCATCCCGGAATTCCTGGCCGCCGTCCTGGAGACCCTGGGGGACGCAGGGTGGTCATCGCCCGGGAGCTGACGAAGATCCACGAGGAATTCATCCGGGGCGCGGCCTCCGAGCTTCTGGAAGCGGCGGGGAAGCGGACATTCAAGGGAGAGGCGACGGTTCTGATCCACGGCGCATAAATCCCCCCATCCCCCCTTTTACAAAGGGGGGTATTCATCTCCCCCCAACCCCCCTTTTACAAAGGGGGGTATTCATCTCCCCCCAGCCTCCCTTTTACAAAGGGGGGTATTCATCTCCCCCCATCCCCCCTTTTACAAAGGGGGGTATTCATCTCCCCCCAACCCCCCTTTTACAAAGGGGGATATTCATCTCTCCCCAGCCTCCCTTTTACAACGGGGGATATTCATCTCTCTCCAGCCCCCCCTTTTACAACCGGTGATATTCATCTTCTCCCAGTCCCCCCTTTTACATAGGGGGGTATCCATTTCCCCCAATCCCCCTTTTACTAAGGGGGGTACTTGTTCCTCCCAACCCTACTTTTACAAAGGGAGGGTATCCATTCTCCGCGCACCCCCCTTTTGCAAAGGGGGCTATTTATTCCCCCCACGCCTCCTATTACTAAGGGGGGTATCCATTTCCCCCAACCCCGCTTTTACAAAGGGGGGGTATTCATCTCCCCCAACCCCCCTTTTGCAGATGGGGGAGACGTTAAGTCGCCATACACGCCCCCCTTTTACAACGGGCGGTTTTCATCCCCCCAAGCCGGCTTTTGCTAAGGTGAGTACGCATTCCCCTTACCCCCCTTTTACAGGGGGAGGGACATATCTGGTCGGGGCTTTATAATCTCCCCCCTTTGGAAAAGGGGGGTTTAGGGGGGATTTCTCGGTCTGGGCTTTATGCTCTCCCCCCTTTGGAAAAGGGGGGGTTAGGGGGGATTTCTCGGGGAAAAGCCCTGTGGGCAATCAGGATCAGATTTATGTGGCTATTAAATTCCATAATATTTGACATATCTATGCTCATATATTATATTAATATAACACTAACATTAAGGAGGTTCTTAATGGCTATCATCCGATGGGATCCCTTCAGGGACGTCGTCACCCTGAGGGACAAGATGAACCGGTTGTTCGAGGACGCCGTCGCCGCCAGGGGCGAGGAAAAGGACATGATCACCAGTTCCTGGTCGCCCGCCGTGGACATTTACGAGACGGAAAGCGAGCTCGTCCTCTCGGCGGAGGTCCCCGGGATCGAGGAAAAGGATATCGAGATCCGGATCGAGGACAACACGCTGTCGATCAAGGGCGAACGGAAGTTCGAGAAGGAGACGCGCGAAGAGAATTATCACCGGATCGAACGCGCCTACGGCTCCTTCTTCAGGTCCTTCTCGCTCCCCGGCTCCGTGGACCAGGATCATATCGAGGCCCGGCACGAAGACGGGGTCCTGAAGATCCACATGCCCAAGAAGCCCGAGTCCAAGCCCAAGAAGGTCAAGATCCTGACCCCCCAGGCCTCCGAGAAGACTAAAAAGTAGAGCGATCTCTGCCAAATCCCCCCCCACCCCCCTTTTTCAAAGGGGGGATTTCTTACGCCCCTCCGAAAGGGGGGCAGGGAAACGTCTCGTCCAGGGGGCAAAGGCTCCGTTCGCCGTGAAAGGGGAGCTGGGAAGGATTAATGCCTCCCCGTTGTAACAGGGGGGAACTGATGCCCCCCTTTACAAAGGGGGGTTGAGGGGAATAAATCCCCCCTCTTTGTAAAAAGGAGGCTGGGGGAAGATGATCACCGCCCGTTGTAATAGGGGGGACTGGGGAGAGATGAATACCCCCCCTTTGTAAAAGGGGGGACTGGGAGAAGATGAATATCACCGGTTGTAAAAGGGGGGCTAGGGAGAGATGAATACCGCCCTTTGTAAAGGGGAGCAGGGGGGAGATGAATATCCCCCGTTGTAAAAGGGGGGGTGGGGGGAGATGAATACCCCCCTTTGTAAAAGGGGGGTTGGGGGGGAGATGAATACCCCCCTTTGTAAAAGGGGGGTTGGGGGGAACAAAGTACCCCCCTTTGTAAAAGGGGGGTAGGGGGGATTTCTTTCAGGCCCGGGCGATGGTGACCGCCCGGACCTCTTTGGCGCCGGCCTCGAGAAGGGTCCGGGCGCACTCCCCGATGGTCGCGCCCGTTGTGTAAACGTCGTCGGCCAACAGGATGACCTTCCCCCGGACAAGATCCTCTTTCGCCACCCGATAAGCGCCCCGGACGTTCCCCGCCCGCTCCCGCCCCTCCAGGGACGTCTGCGGCGGGGCGTTCCGGACCTTGACCAAGACCCCGTCCCGGACATCGACCTTCATGATCCGTCCGAGCTCCACGGCAAAGACGCGGGACTGGTTGAAACCCCTCTCCCGCTTCCGCCGCGCGTGGAGAGGGACGGGGACCAAGGCGTCGACGCCCCGCCAGAGCTCCGCGTCCCCTCCGACAGCCTCCCCGGCGATCCCGGCCAGTCCCCGGCCGAGGACGGACAGCTTCCGGTACTTGAAAAGAAGGATGATGTCTTTCAGGGCCCCGTGATACGCTCCGCAGGACCGGTGGATGGTGTACGCCGGGAGGGTCTCGACGCAGGCCCGGCAGGCGTGGGATTCCCCGGCGCCCTCGAAAAGCCGGCCGCATACGGGGCAAAGGGCCCCGCGGCGGACGGGCCGCACCTCGTCCCAGCAGTCCCGGCAGACAAGGCGCTCGCCCGCGCGGTCGAGGAGCCGCCCGCAGCGGCGGCAGAACGAGGGAAAAAAGACGAGCTCGGCCAGCCGGAGCCAGCCGCCACGGCCCGGGCGTCGCGCCCGCATCACTCCGCGGCGGACTCTTCCTCCGCTTTCTGCTGGCAGTCGATGCAGGTGGGCGTCCAGGGCAGGGCCTCGATCCGCTTCTTGCCGATCTCTTTCCCGCAAAGCTGGCACAGGCCGAAGCCGTCCCGGTCCAGCCGCCGGAGCGCCTCGTCGATCAGCAACAACTGTTCGCGCTCGCCGTCGGAAAGGCTCAGGAGGAACTCCTTGGTATAGGAGCTTTCGGCCTTATCGACCAGGTCCTGGGCGACGTTCGTCTCGACCTCTTTGCTCTCGGTCATGACCTGGCTGAGCTTGTGGACGATCCGTTCCTTCTTGTCCAGAAGCGTTTGCCGGAATTCCTGTTTCTCTTTCTTGTTCATTTTCTTTGTCACTTCTTCAACCCCCTCATTTGGCGTAATGCGTGCCTTTCATTATGGTCAAGGACCTATAGACCTGTTCGAGCAGGACGACCCTCGCCAGCTCGTGCGAGAACGTCATCCGCGACAGCGAGAGGCGCAGGTCCGCCCTCTCCAGGATCCGCCCGGCCAGGCCGAGGAACCCGCCCACGACGAACGACGGAGGGCGGGCCGCGTCCTCCGCCCGCTTCGCGAGGAACCGGGCGAATTCGACCGAAGACATCTCCCTGCCGTTATCGGAGAGGCAGATCACAAAACCCCCGTCCAGCCGCGCCTCTATGCCCCGGGCCTCAATGTCCAGGATCTTCGCGGCCGCGCGTTCGTCCAACCCCCGGGCTTCCCGCGTCTCGAGGATACGGCACGCGGCGTGCGGCCGGATGCGGCCCAGATAGAATTCCTGGAGGGCTTTGGCCCCCGCACCCTTCGTTTTCCCCGGCCAGATGAATCTCAATTCCATCGGAAAGCCCGACGAACCCCTTTCGAGGTTCATACAAAATAATGATTCAGCGGGGAAAAGTCAAGGCTTAATATTCGATTTTCGGGGCATCCCCCCAGAGCTTCTCCAGGGAGTAATGGTCCCGGGCCGTCACCGAAAAGACGTGGACGAGGAAATGGCCGTAATCCAGGAGGCCCCAATCGGCCGACCCCCTTCCCTCGACGCTCAGGGGCCGGACGCCCTTCGTCTTCAGCTCGTCCTCGACGGCCTCGAGAAGGGCGGCGTTATGCCGGGAGGAATTCCCGTTCATGATGACGAAAAAGTCCGTGAACGCGGAAAGCTCCCGGAGGTCCAGGACGCGGATGCCCTCGCCCATCTTCGCCCGGGCGGCCTTGACCGCCAGCCGGATCTCCTCGGGAAGGTTCCGTTTGCCGGGCTTTTTCGTCGTTTTTTCGGTCATCGTCCTCTAGGCCTCCCTCTCCAAATAAAGTTCATGGGAACGGATATAGTCCCCGACGGCCTCAGGGACGAGCCCCGCGACCGTCTCTCCCGCCCTGACGCGCCTCCGGACCTCGGTCGACGAGACGTCCAGGGCCCGGATGGGCAGGAGGAAGATCCGATGGTCCCCGAGCAGGGCTTCGTCGACGGTCTCGCCCTCGGCGATCGCGCGGACCCGGCTCCGAAGCGCCGCCCCGACGGCCCCGGCGGCGTCCTCGAGGCATGCCCCCGGCCGGGTCATGACGATGAACAGGGATTCGTCCAGCACCCGTTCGTGCTCGCGCCACGTCCCGATCTCGAGGAACGCGTCCGCCCCCAGGATGAAGAAGACCCGGGCGCCGGGATAGAGCGCCCGGACCCGTTCCAGGGTGCGGATGGAATAGGACCTCTCCCCCGCGTCGACCTCGATGGACGAGGCCGCGAAACGCGGCTCTCCGGCGCAGGCGAGCTCGACCATCCGGAGCCGGTCCCGGGCCGGGGCCATCCCCTTCCGCTCCTTGTGCGGGGGGATGAAGGACGGGACGAAGAGGATCCTGTCCAGGGCGAACCTCTCCAGGACCTCCCGGGCCGCCCTGAGGTGCCCGAGATGGATGGGATCGAACGTCCCCCCGAAGAGCCCCATCCGTTCCGTCATTCCGGGGCTTTTCCTTCGCCGCCCGCGGGAGACTCCAGGGCCCGGGCCATGCCCGCCGCCAACTCCTTGAGCCCTTTCCCCGTGAGCGCCGAGACCGCAAAGAAGGGCGCGCCCTCCTTCGCCGCCAGCCGCCGTACCCGCTCGAGCCGCGACCGCCGGCCCTCGAGGGCGTCGGTCTTGTTGGCCACGATGATCTTCGGCCGGGCCGCGAGGGAGGGATCGTAGGCTTCGAGCTCCTTCAGGACGACCGCGTAATCCTCGGCGGGGTCGCGGTCCGTCGCCGGGGAGACGTCGATGATGTGGACGAGGAGCTTCGTCCGCTCGATGTGCTTGAGGAACCGGATCCCCAGGCCGTGGCCTTCGTGGGCCCCCTCGATGAGTCCCGGGATGTCGGCCACGACGAATCGGCGGGGCCCTCCGGTATCCACGACCCCGAGGTTCGGGGTGAGCGTCGTGAACGGGTAGTCGGCGACGACCGGCCGGGCCGCGGAGATCCCCGAGATCAGCGTCGATTTCCCGACGTTCGGGAATCCCACGAGGCCGATGTCGGCGATGATCTTCAGCTCGAGGAAAAGTTCCTTCTCTTCGCCCGGCCGGCCCGGCTGGAATTCCCGGGGGACCTGATGCGTCGAGGTGGCGAAGGAGGCGTTCCCGCGCCCGCCCTTGCCGCCCCTGGCCGCGACGAAGGCCTCTCCCTGCTCCAGGAAATCGTGAAGGACCCCCTCCCGGCCCTCCTCCCGGACGATGGTCCCGACCGGGACGCGCAGGACGACGTCCTCGCCGCGCTTTCCCTGGCGGTTGCTCCCCTCGCCGGGCCGGCCGTTCTTCGCCTTATTGATGGGATGGAAGCGGAAGTAAACGAGCGAGTTCAGGTTGGATTCGGAGACCAGGAGGACGCTCCCGCCGTCGCCGCCGCGGCCGCCGTCCGGGCCGCCCCGCGGCACCTTGGATTCGCGGCGGAAGCTGACGCATCCGTTGCCGCCCTTTCCCGCCTTGACGACGATATGAACCTGGTCGACGAACAAAGGAGTCTTAACCCCCCGAGATCCCATTCACGTCCGGAAGCCCCGTTCCGGGAAGCCGTTTCACGGCGTAAGGCGAAGCTGTCCGCGTGTCGGACATCAGGCCGGGACGACAGCGACGCGCTTGCCTTTCTTTCCCTTGTCTTCGAATCGGACGGTTCCGGTGACGAGCGCGAAGAGCGTGTCGTCTTTGCCTTTGCCGACGTTCTCGCCGGGCTTGATGGGCGTGCCCCTCTGGCGGACGATGATCGTCCCCGCGTTGACCTGTTCGCCGCCGAACCTCTTGACGCCGAGCCTCTTGGACTGGCTGTCCCTGCCGTTGCGTGCCGCTCCGCCTTTTCTGTGCCATGACTTACTCCTTCGCTGCCTTCTTGGGCTTCGCGGCCGGCTTGGGCTTGGCCGGCGCCTTCTTTGCGGGCGCGGCTTTTTCGGGGGCCGCGGCCGGCTTCGTCGCCTTCTTGGCGGCGGGGGCCGCTTTCGGAGCCGCCTTCGCCGCGGGCTTCTTCGATGCCGCGGGGGCCGGAGCGGGCTTCGTCACGGCCACGGGGGCCGGGGCCTGAAGTTCTTCCTTGGGAACGAGCGACGTGTCGGGGTAGATCTTCAGGATCTGGACCTTGGCGAGCTGTTGGCGATGGCCCTTCGTCCGCCGGTATTGTTTCCTCCTCTTCTTCTTGAAGATGAGGACCTTGGCTCCCTTGAAATTGGACACGACCGCGGCCCTGACGGCCGCCCCGGCGATGGTCGGTGTCCCGACGAGGACCTTGCCCTCGTCCTCGATCAGCAGGACCCGATCGAAAATGACCGCCTCGCCCTCTTCGACGCCGAGCTTCTCGACGTCCAGGACGTCGCCTTCCTTGACGCGGTACTGCTTTCCGCCGGTGTTGATCACAGCATACATGTGCCTACCCTTTTTTAAAAATAAAAACAGGAGGTTAAATGTAGCATACGGCCGGACTTATGTCAATCACAGAACGTTCTCCCCCTCCGGCAGACAAGGCCCCGGCTTCAACGAGCTTCCTGCGCCTGCCTTTAAGAGCTCAGGCTGAAGCCTGAGGCCACAAGACCGTCTCGCCTGATCAGCTTGGTGGGCGGTACCGGATTCGAACCAGTGACCCCCGGCGTGTAAGACCGATGCTCTACCGCTGAGCTAACCGCCCCCGGGCCTCTCGCCCGTTCCCTAAGGGTAGAGAAACGGGCCCTTTTTGTCAATTTTTGACATTCTCCCCATATCTTTGGTATAAGAACGGAAAGGGCTCCCCCGCGGGAGTCGAAGCGCATGAACAAGAGAAGGATCCTTGTCGTCGAGGACGAGCGCCTCGTCGCCAAGCATATCGAGAACATGGTCCGTGGCCTCGGCTACGACGTCGCCGGCGTCGCCGCCACGGGAGAGGACGCGGTGCGGACCGCCCTCGGGACCCTCCCCGATCTCGTCCTCATGGACATCATGCTCCGGGGGGACATGGACGGCATCGCCGCCTCCGAACAGATCTGGGACAAGGCCGCCATCCCCGTGGTCTATCTGACCGCCTACGCCGACGAAGCCACCCTCGAGAGGGCCAAGGTCACCGAGCCGTTCGGCTATCTGCTCAAGCCCTTCGAGGAGAGGGAGCTCTATACGGCCATCGAGATGGCCCTCTACAAGCACAAGACGGACCGGGAGCTCAAGGAGCGCGAGCGCTGGCTGTCCACCATCCTGACCTCCATCGGCGACGGGGTCATCTCCACGGACAAGGAAGGCCGGGTGACCTTTATGAACTCCGTGGCCGAGACCCTGACCGGGCGGAGGAAGGACGATTGCCTCGGCAGGGACCTCGGCGAGGTCCTCGCCCTTGTCGGGGAGAAGACGGGCCGGAGGATCCCGGTTTCCGCCCGAAAGCGCTCCCGGGATCGGGACCGCCTCGCGGACGGCCAGGGACTCCTGCTCCTCCGGGGGGAGGACAGGCTCCCGGTCGAGGTCGGGGCCGCGCTCATCCGCGACGAGAAGGACCAGGTCGACGGGATGGTGCTCGTCTTCCGCGACGTCACCCAGCGGAAACGTCAGGAGGAACGGCTCGCCTTCCTGGCCATCCACGATTCCCTGACCGAGCTCCCCAACCGGGTCCTGTTCAACGACCGCCTGACCCTGGCCCTGGCCAACGCGGCCCGCCGGAAGAAGGAGATCGCCGTCCTGATGCTGGACCTCGACCGCTTCAAGAAGGTCAACGACACCCTGGGCCATTCCGTCGGCGACCGCCTGCTCAGGTCCGTCGCCGAACGGCTCGCCGGACGCCTCCGCAAGAGCGACACCATCGCCCGCCTCGGCGGGGACGAGTTCATGGTCCTCCTCCCCGAGATCTCGGGCCCGGGGATGGCCGACCGCGTGGCCCGGCGCATCCTCCGGGCCTTTAAGCAGCCGTTCGACCTCACGGACCGGAAGATCCCCATCACGGCCAGCATCGGGATCGCCTCCTACCCGCGGGACGGGGAGGACGTCGAATCGCTGACCAAGAACGCGGACATCGCCATGTACGCCGCCAAGGAAGGCGGCCGGAACACGTTCAAGCTGTATTCGCCTCCGGAACCGGGCCCCGAATCCGGGACCGGCGGGAAGACCGGATGATCGGGACCCCATCCCCCTGCGGTCCCGCCGGCGGAAGGAGCCCACGATGAGACGGAACGACGCCGAGCGCCTGCGCGCCGAAGCGGCCCTCGAAAGCTCATTATCCCTGCTCAAGGCGACGCTGGAATCCACGGCCGACGGCATCCTGGTCGTGGATCGGACGGGGAAGATCCAGACGACGAATCAGAAGTTCCTGGAGATGTGGCGCATCCCCGCCGCCCTGGCCACCTCCCGGGAGGACGCGCCCCTGCTCGATTATGTCCTCGCCCAGCTCTCCGATCCCGAAGCGTTCCTGGCCAAGGTGAATTGGCTGTACGCGCACCCGTCGCGGGAAAGCTCCGACGTCATCGCTTTCAAGGACGGCCGGGTCTTCGAGCGGAGCTCGAAACCCCAGAAGATCAAGTCGCGGATCATCGGCCGCGTCTGGAGCTTTCGCGACGTCACCAAGAGGAAAAGGGCGGAGGACATCCGCGCCGCCGTCTACAGGATATCGGAGATCGCCATCACGGCCGAGAGCCTCGACGACCTCTTCCGCTCCATCCACGAGGTCATCGGGGGCCTCATGCCGGCCGGCAATTTCTACATCGCGATGTACGATGAAGAGGCCCGGATGCTGAGCTTCCCCTATTTCGTCGACGAGTTCGACGAACCCCCCGGGCCGGAGCCCCTGGGACGGGGCCTGACGGATTACGTCCTCCGCAGGGGCGAGCCCCTGCTGGCCGATCCCGCGAAGTTCCTCGAGCTGGAGAAGGCGGGCGAGGTGGAATCCATCGGCCCCCCCTCCATCGACTGGCTGGGCGTTCCGCTGAAAGCCCAGGACAGGACGATCGGGGCCATGGTCGTCCAGACCTATACGGAAGGGGTCCGTTACAAGCCGGAGGATATGGATATGCTGACCTTCGTATCCACCCAGGCCGCCGTGGCCATCCGGCGAAAGCGCGACGAGGAGGCCCTGAAGGCGTCCCTCCGGGAGAAGGAGGTCCTTCTCAAGGAGATCCATCACCGGGTCAAGAACAACATGCAGGTCATCTCCTCGCTCCTCAGCCTCCAGTCCCGGCACCTCCAGGATCCCAAGGCCATCGGGATGTTCAAGGACAGCCAGCACCGCATCCGGTCGATGGCGCTCGTCCACGAGAAGCTTTACCAGTCGAAGGACCTGTCCCGGATCGATTTCGGGCAATACCTCGAGAATCTCGTCGTGTACCTCGTCCACTCCTATCAGGTCGATTCCGGGCGCGTCCGGCTGAAGATCGACGTCGGGAATGCCGCTCTGGACATCAACACGGCCATCCCCTGCGGCCTCATCGTCAACGAACTGGTGACCAACGCCCTGAAGCACGCCTTCCCCGGCGGGCGAAAAGGCGAGGTCCGGGTGATCCTCCGGCCCGGCGCCGAGGGCCGGTTCACGCTCACGGTCGGCGATAACGGGGTCGGCTGGCCGGGGAGCGCCGACTTCCGCAAGGCCGATACGCTGGGCATGCAGCTCGTGACCATGCTCGTCGATCAGCTGGACGGCGCCATCGAGCTCGAAAAGAAGCCCGGCACCGCGTTCCGGATCACCTTCCGGGAGCTCCGGTCCAAGGGGCGTATCTGAGAGATCCAGGCGCCGGGGCCCCGGAAGCCGTTTCGGGCGGGGCGGCCCTTCCGGGGGACAAGGGACGCTTGCTAATTCAAAATATATGGATAAAATGTGATAAGGTATCGTCGGGGATGCCTCGATCCCCGAGGATTGGGAATGACCGGGATCGGAACCTGCGCGTGAAAGGCGGCCTTTCTAATCCCGTTCGACGAGCTCGTCCACAAGAACCGGATGTGAAGCCCTTCCTACCCATGATCGGCGAAAAGCGCTAGAATAGGAGGCAAGGTCAGACATGCCCAAGATCAGGATCCTGGTGGTGGAAGACGAAAGCCTCGTCGCCCGCGACATCCAGAACATGCTCCGGAGCCTCGGATACGAGGTGACCGGCGTCGTCGCCAGCGGCGAGCAGGCCATCCAGAAGGCGTCGGCGTCCGCGCCGGACCTCGTCCTGATGGACATCGTCCTCAAGGGCGAGATCGACGGGATCACCGCCGCCGAAAAACTGTGGGAGGAATACGGCATCCCCGTCATTTACCTGACCGCGTACGCCGACGATACGACGTTCGAGAGGGCCAAGTTGACCAAGCCCTTCGGCTACCTCCTCAAGCCCTTCGAGGAGCGGGAACTGCAGACGACCATCGAGATGGCCCTCTACAAGTCCAAGATGGAGATGCGGCTCCGCGAGAGGGAGCAATGGCTGTCGACCATCCTCCGCAGCATCGGGGACGGCATCATCGCCGCCGACGCCCGCGGCAGGATCGAGTTCATGAATCCGCTGGCCGAACAGCTGACCGGCTGGACCCAGGGAGAAGCCCTCGAACGGCCCCTCGGAGATGTCTTCGGCACCGGGGCGGAAAGGGCGCTCGGCGAGAGCGCGGGTTCGCCCGGCGGCGTCGCTTCCGGACCGGCCCTCTTGGTGGCCGGCGAGGCGATGCTTTCGTCCCGGGGCGGCGGAACGATCCCCATCGAGCTGACCTCGGCCCCCATCATCGACGGGAACATGCGGACGCGGGGCAACGTCCACGTCTTCCGGGACATCACCCGCCGGAAGGAATCCGAGGACCAGCTGCGCCGGGCCCTGGAAGGCGTGGTCCAGGCCATGTCGGTCACGGTCGAGATGCGCGACCCCTACACGGCGGGCCACCAGCGTCGGGTGAGCCGGCTGTCGGTCGCCATCGCCCGGGAAATGGGCCTGCCCGAGGGCCAGATCGAAGGCATCCGGATGGCCGGCGACATCCACGACATCGGCAAGATCTACGTCCCGGCCGAGATCCTGAGCAAGCCGGGCAAGCTCACCGAAATCGAGTTCACGATCATCAAGACGCACCCCCAGGTCGGCTATGACATCCTGAAGAACGTCGCGTTCCCCTGGCCGATCGCCGACATCGTGGTCCAGCATCACGAGAGGCTTGACGGCCACGGCTATCCCGCCGGGCTCAAGGGCGACGCCATTCTTCTCGAGGCCCGGATCATCATCGTCGCCGACGTCGTCGAGGCCATGTCCTCGCATCGTCCCTACCGGCCTTCCCACGGCATCGAAAAGGCCCTCGAGGAGATCGCTCTCCACAAGGGAACCCGCTACGACCCGGCCGCGGTCGAGGCCTGCACCCGGTTGTTCCGGGAAAAGAACTTCAGCCTGGAGTAAAAGAGGGGGCCGGTCTCAACTTTTCGACCTTTCCAGCTTATGATCATGGCGACACAAGAATTTGATCCCGGAAACGCCGAAAAGCTGAGGCCCAGCCTCTTGCCGTTCGTCGCCCTTGTCCTGTCCCTGATGGGCGTCGCCGGATTCGTCTTCCTGTTCCTCAAGGACTTCAACGTCTACTGGCTCATCCTGTCGCCGGTGATCTTCGTCGTTTACCAGTTCCCCGCCTTCGTCGTGTTCTGGCTGTACAAGAAGAAGAGGGACAGGCGAAACGGGATCGATGAACCTGACCCGCCCGAGGGCGGGCAGGATGAAGCCGGGGACTCCTCTGAAGAAATATAGCCGCGACGCGACGCAAGAATCTGCCTGTATTTCTTAACTCCCCCTACCCCAAGACAATAATCCCTCGGGCACGGGATTGCCCCCGGGGGAAAGAACCAAGATACGGCGACGCTCCCTGGCTACATCGATTTTCTCCCAAAAAAGAGGAGAAGAAAGAGTACGACGACGCGTCCCAAGAAAGGGGAAAGAACCAAGATATTCCGATGCCCCGCCCAAACTCCATCTGTATTTCTTGACCTCCCCTTCCCCCCCTAATGAATTAGGGGGGGGCAAGGAGAAGGTTCGGGGCATCGGCAGCGGTGGCGCCCCCGGCGGGATTCGAACCCGCGTTGCCGCCGTGAAAGGGCGATGTCCTGGGCCTCTAGACGACAGGGGCGGAGAAAATGAGCCGTGCTGGACTCGAACCAGCGACACCCGGCTTAAAAGGCCGGTGCTCTCCCTCTGAGCTAACGGCCCGACATAAGGAACGACTATTAATAGACGAATGTCCGAGATGAGTCAAGCCCCCCTCTTGGGGGGCCCGGGCTCAGCCCAGCGGCTCGAACTTGACGATGACCCAGCGTCCGCCCTGCTTCATGCCCGTCGCTTCGTCCTTCAGGTTGTAGCTGCGCATGAACAGTTTGTAGGACTTGTCGCCGCCGGCCTTCTGGTGGACCTTGATCTCGACTTCCTTGGAGTGGACGTTCCCGGTCAGGTCGCGGATGTTGGCCAGGTTCTTGGCGCCCAGGGAGAAGGCCGTGATCTCCTCTTCCCGGGCGGCGGTCGCTTTGGCGTCGTTATAACCCTTCTGGAGGTCCTTGTGCAGGCCGAATTCCTGGTCGTACTTGGCCTGCGCCGCATCCACCTTCGCCTGGGCGGCCTGCTTGGCGCCCTTGGTCCGGGCGGTGTCCAGCTCATCCTTGGCGATGTCGAGGCCGTCCTTGGCGTCGATGGTCGGGCCGACATGTTCCTCGAGTTTTTTCTTGAGCTCGGCTTCCTTGGCGCCCATCGCGGCAAGAACAGCGGGCTCGATCCTCTCGGGCGACACGCTGACGATGTCGAACCCGGAGATATCCATGGTCAGAGGTTCGAGCGCCATGGAGGACATGGTGGCATTGTCGTTATAGCGGACGGCGTTGAAATACTTCTTCAGGAGCCCTTTCTCGGGGCTCGACGAACAGCTCTGGAGCGCGAAGGCGACGACAAGCACCAGGCCGATGACGATCAGAGATCTTTTTTCTCATTATTCCTCCTCCCAATAATTCACGCATATCGCAGGCGACCCGATTTTACCGTCTTTCGGGGGGGGAATGCAAGTCTTATGATGAGCGACGGGACAACGGCCTTAACGGACGCCCCATTTTTTGATATCATACACTCTTTTAATAGAGAGGCGAGGTACCGAACATGGAAAGCGTGAAAAGCATCGTCGGCAGGCACGGGAAGGACCGGACCGAGCTCCTGGCCATGATCCGGGACGTCCAGGCATCCCGGGGCCACGTCCCCCGGGAAGCGGTGGCCGAGCTGGCCGGGGCCCTGGGCCTCTCCGAGGCCGACGTCGAAGGGGTGGTCACGTTCTACCATTTCTTCTCCCTCGTCCCTGCCGGGACCTACGCCGTCCATCTCAACGACTCCGTCACGGCCCGGATGAACGGCCGGACGGCGGTCGCCGGGCCTTCGAAGAGGCAGCGGGCTGCCGGTTCGGCGAGACGACGGCCGACGGGCTCATCGGGCTTCACGATACCTCCTGCATCGGGATGAACGACCAGGAACCGGCCGCCATCATCAACGGGGTCGTCTTCACACGCCTGACCGAAGCTGCGGCCCGGGAGCTCGTGGCCGCCATGAAGGCCGGCACCCCCGTCGCCGAGATGGCCAAAACTTGGGGCGACAAAGCGGGCCTTGATCGTCTCGGCGGCGGCGCCAACCAGTCCGAGCTCATCCGGGCGATGGTCGCGAACAACATCGTCAAGAAGGGCCCCGTCCTGTTCGGCCCCTTCGCCTCCGGATCGGCCGTGCGGAAGGCCGCCGCGTTGAAGCCCGAGGGCGTCATCGACGAGATCAAGAAGGCGAACCTGCTCGGCCGGGGCGGTGCGGGATTCCCGACCGGGCTCAAATGGGAGTTCTGCCGCCGGGAGAAGGGCCCGAAGCGCTATGTCGTCTGCAACGCGGACGAGGGCGAGCCCGGGACCTTCAAGGACCGGGTCATCCTGACCGAACTGCCCCGCCTCGTCTTCGAGGGCATGGCCGTCGCCGGTTACGCCGTCGGGGCCGGGGAGGGCATCCTCTACCTCCGGGCCGAGTACGCCTACCTCGTTGCTCACCTCGAGAGCGTCCTCGAGGAGCTCCGCCGGGAGAAGGTTCTCGGCAAGACGATCGCCGGGGTCAAGGGCTTCGATTTCGACATCAGGATAAAGCTCGGCGCCGGCGCCTACGTCTGCGGCGAGGAATCCGCCCTCATCGAATCCGCCGAGGGCAAGCGGGGCGAACCCAGGGACAGGCCCCCGTTCCCGGTTCAGACCGGCTACCTCGACAAGCCCACGACCGTCAACAACGTCGAGACGCTGGCGACGGCCGCCCAGATCATCGCCCACGACGCATCCTGGTTCAAGTCCATGGGCCTCCCGACCTCGGCCGGCACCAAGCTCCTGAGCGTCTCGGGCGACTGCGCCCGGCCCGGCGTTTACGAGGTCGAGTTCGGCCTCTCCGTCCGGGAGCTCCTGGACATGGTCGGCGGCTCGGACGCGCAGGCCGTTCAGGTCGGCGGCCCCTCCGGGAACTGCATCGCCCCCAGGGATTTCGAGAGGAAGATCTCGTTCACCGACCTGCCGACCGGCGGCTCCATCATCGTCTTCGGCCCCGGGCGGGACCTGTTCGAGGTCGTCCGCGGCTTCATGGAGTTCTTCGTCGAGGAATCCTGCGGCTGGTGCACCCCCTGCCGGGCGGGCAACGTCATCCTGCTCCGCAAGTTCGCTAAGATCGCCGGCGGCAAGGCCTCCCGCCGGGACCTCGAGGAGATCGAGAGCTGGGGCAAGCTCATTAAGGCCTCGAGCCGGTGCGGGCTCGGCCAGACGTCCCCCAACCCCATCCTGACGACGCTCAAGAACTTCCCGGAGCTCTACGAGGCCCGGGTCCGAAAGGACGGCGAGTTCGTCCCCGAATTCGACCTGGCTGCTTCCATGGCGGTCGGATGCGAGGCCGCCGGAAGGACATCCGCCTGCGAGGAGACCCAGCATGAGTGAGATCAAGTTCACGATAGACGGCCGGGAGTGCAAGGGCCGCCCGGGCCAGACCATCGTCGAAGCCGCGAAGGACAACGGCGTCTATATCCCCGTTCTCTGCAACTACGAGGGCCTCAAGCCCGCCGGGAGCTGCCGGGTCTGCACCGTCCGGGTCGGCGGCCGCTACATGGCGGCCTGCACCCAGCCCCTCTCCGAGGGCATGGCCGTCGAGAACGAGGCCCCGGACCTCAAGGACATGCGCCGGGCGATCATCGAGATGCTCTTCGTCGAGGGCAACCACATGTGCCCGACCTGCGAGAAGAGCGGGAATTGCGAGCTCCAGGCCCTGGCCTACCGCTTCGGCATGGATGTCCCGCGCTTTCCCTACCAGTGGCCGGAGAAGCCCGTCGAGGCCGCGGCGCCCAAGATCCTCATGGATCCCAGCCGCTGCGTCCAGTGCCAGCGGTGCGTCCGGGCCATCCGGACCAAGGACGGAAAGAAGGTCTTTGCCGTCCAGCGCCGCTCGGGACGGGTCAGGATCGGCCTCGACCGTTCGCTCGGCATCAAGCTCACCGAAGAAACGGCCCGGAAGGCCATGGAGGTCTGTCCCACGGGATCCATCCTGAAGAAAGAGGTCGGCTTCGCCGTTCCCGTCGGGAAGAGGAAGTACGACAAGAAGCCCATCGGCAGCGACGTCGAAGAGACCGCGCAGAGGTAGGACCATGAGCAAACCCGTCATCGCCACCGCGTCCCTGGCCGGATGTTTCGGCTGTCACATGTCCATCCTGGACATCGACGACCGCATCCTCAAGCTCGTCGAGCTCGTCAGGTTCAGCAAGTCGCCCATCGACGACATCAAGACGTTCACCGAGCCCTGCGACATCGGCATCATCGAGGGCGGCTGCTGCAACTCCGAGAACGTCGAGAACCTGCGGGCCTTCCGGAAGAACTGCACGGTCCTCATCTCCTGCGGCGAGTGCGCCATCATGGGCGGCCTCCCGGCCCTCAGGAACGGCATCTCCCTCAAGGAATGCCTCGATGAAGCTTACCTCAACAGCCCGACCGTGGACCCCGAGGACCGGCTCATCCCGAACGACGAGGAGCTCCCCGTCATCCTGGACAAGGTCTATCCCTGCCACGAGATCGTCAAGATCGACTATTTCCTGCCGGGCTGCCCGCCGTCGGCCGACCTCATCTGGGAGGCCCTGACGGCCCTGCTCGAGGGGCGGCCGATCGCCCCGCCGTACGAGATCGTCAAATTCGACTGAAGGACAACGTCATGGGAAGAAAGATCACGATAGAACCGATCACCCGGGTCGAGGGCCACGGGAAGGTCACCATCCAGCTCGACGACGAGGGCAAGGTCGCCCGCACGCGCTTCCACATCGTCGAGTTCCGCGGCTTCGAGAGGTTCGTCCAGGGCCGCCCCTACTGGGAGGCGCCGGTCCTCGTCCAGCGGCTTTGCGGCATCTGTCCCGTGAGCCACCACCTGGCGGCCGCCAAGGCCATGGACGTCATCGCCGGCGTCGGCCCCGAAGGGCTCACGCCGACGGCCGAGAAGATGCGGCGGCTCATGCACTACGGGCAGATGCTTCAGTCGCACGCCCTGCATTTCTTCCACCTCGTCTCCCCCGACCTTCTCTTCGGCATGGACGCGGACCCGGCCATCCGGAACATCGTCGGCGTCGCCCTGAAACACCAGGACCTGGCCGTCCAGGGGGTCCTGCTCCGCAAGTTCGGGCAGGAGGTCATCCTGGCCACGGCCGGCAAGAAGATCCACGGTACCGGGGCCATCCCCGGCGGCATCAACAAGAACCTGACCGTCGCCGAACGCGACGTCCTTCTCAAGGCGCCGGCCCCGCTCAACGCCGACACGATGATCGAGTGGGCCCAGGGCGCCCTGGACCTCTTCAAGACCTACCACAAGGCCAACACGGCCCTCATCGACGGCTTCGCCCCGTTCCCGAGCAACCACCTCAGCCTGGTCCGCAAGGACGGCGCCCTGGACTTCTACCACGGCGTCCTCCGGGCGGTGGACAGCGAGGGCCGGAAGATCCTCGACGACGTCGACTACAAGGATTACCTCAAGTACATCGGCGAAGAGGTCCGCTCCTGGAGCTACATGAAGTTCCCCTTCCTGCGGTCCCTGGGCAAGGCGGACGGCTGGTACAGGGTCGGGCCCCTCGCCCGGCTCAACACCTGCGATTTCATCCCGACGCCCCGCGCCCAGAAGGAGTTCGAGATCTACAAGGCGTACACCGACGGAAAGCCGAACAACATGAGCCTCCACACCCATTGGGCGCGGCTCATCGAGCTCCTCCACGCCGCCGAGGTCATCCGGGACCTTCTCAACGACAAGGACCTGCAGGGCGAAAAGCTCGTCCGGAAGGGAAAGAAGCAAAGCGAGGGCGTCGGCCTGGTCGAGGCCCCGCGCGGAACCTTGTTCCACCATTACCAGGTCGACGCGGACGACCGGATCACGATGGCCAACCTCATCGTCTCGACGACCAACAACAACGAACCGATGAACCGGGCGGTCAACTGGGTGGCCATGAACATGATCTCGGGAAAACCGGAGATCACCGAAGGCATGCTCAACCGGGTCGAGGTCGCCATCCGCGCCTATGACCCCTGCCTCAGCTGCGCCACGCACGCCCTGGGCCGGATGCCGCTCGCGATCGAACTCATCGATGCCACGGGCACGGCCATCGACAGGAAGGCGAGATAAGCGGGACAAACGAGATGAGCCTCCCCCCTTTGTAAAAGGGGCGTTTGGGGGGATTGCCTCCCCCCTTTGTAAAAGGGGGTGAGGGGGATTTGCTCTTTCCCCCTTAATAAAAGGGGGTGAGGGGGATTTACTTTCCCCCCTTTGGAAAAGGGGGGTGTGGGGGGATTTGCTCTTCCCCCCTTTGTAAAAGGGGGGTTTGGGGGGATTTATCCCCGCAGGGTTCAACCTGCGCTTCATAACGAAGAGTGAGATGAGCGAGTCAGGCGGGGCGAACGAAGCACGCGCGATAGGCAAGATGAGCGAGACGGGCGAGGGATGCAGGACTGACAGGATGGACGAGAATGACGGACTTCCCCCCTTTGGAAAAGGGGGGTTGGGGGGATCTGTCGGACGCACCTTGGTCATCGGCATCGGCAACCCGGGACGGGGGGACGACGGTCTGGGACCGGCCCTCGTCGGGCTCCTGGAAGCCACGGCGCTCGAGGGCGTCGCGCTCGATTCCAACTACCAGCTCAACGTCGAGGACGCCTTGGCCTGCTCCGGGCACGATACGGTGATCTTCGCGGACGCGTCCGAAACGGCCGACGCGCCCTTCGCTTTCGCGGAGCTCGCGCCCGCCCGTGAGATCGCCTTCACCACCCACGAGCTCGCGCCCGCCTCCGTCCTCGCCCTGTGCGAGGAGCTTTACGGGAAGCGCCCCCGGGCCTGGACGCTGGCCGTCCGGGGGTACGTCTGGGACATCGGCGAGGGCCTTTCGCCCCAAGCCGAGGTCAACCTCTCCGCAGCCCTCGCCTTCATGGTCGCAAGGCTGAAGAAAGGCGAGACGAGCGAGACTCGCTAGACAAGCAAGACAAGAGGGGGAAACAAATCCCCCCGCACCCCCCTTTGGGGGGAAAGTAAATCCCCCCAGGCCCCCCTTTACTAAGGGGGGAATTCCGCGCGATTCGTCCCAAAGCTTCTTCATCCGATGCTTTGCCCATTCCCCTGTCTCTTCTGTCTCGTTCGTCTCGCCGGTCTCGCTCTTCATATGCTATGATGGTGTCCCATGGAAAAGCGTGAGCTCCTCGTCCTGAAGGACATCCTCGGCACGAACAAGCGTATAGCAGCCGAGATCCGGGCGAAGCTCCGGGAGAAGGGCATCCTGGCGATAAACCTGATGAGCTCGCCGGGCTCGGGGAAGACGACCCTGCTCGAAGCCCTGGCCGGGCGGCTCGGCGGTCGGTACCGCATGGCCGTCATCGAGGGCGATATAGAAACCGAGCGCGACGCCGAGCGGATCCGGGCCCGGGGTATCCCCGCCTGGCAGATCACGACCGGGGGCGCCTGCCACCTCGAGGCGAAGATGATCGGCAAGGTCCTGGCCGAGGTTCCCGCCGACCTGGACTTCCTGTTCATCGAGAACGTCGGGAACCTGGTCTGCCCGGCGAGCTACGATCTCGGAGAATCCCTGCGCTTCGTGCTCCTGTCCTCGCCCGAGGGGGACGACAAGCCCAAGAAGTATCCCGAGGCCTTCCTGTCCTCCCATGTTCTTGTCCTGACCAAGACCGACCTCATCCCCCACCTCCCGTTCGACGCCGCGCGGGCCCGCCGCGAGGCCCTGGAGATCAATCCGCGCCTCGAGGTCTTCGCCGTCTCGGCCCTGACCGGGGAGGGGCTGGACGCCCTCGAAGCGTTCCTCGTCGGTGAGCGCGAGAAACTCCGGTCCGCCCATGCATGAGCTGTCCGTCGTCGCCGGCCTGTTCGACATCCTGGAGGAAAAAGCCCGGGACGCCGGCGCCATTCGCGTTACGGCGGTCACCATCCGGGTCGGCCGGCTTTCGGGCGTCGTTCCCGACCTTCTCGTATCGGCCTTCGATTCGTTCAAGAAGGATACGATCGCGTCGGAGGCCTCGCTCCGGGTCGAAACGCCTCCTCTCCGCGTCCGGTGCCGATCCTGCGGGAAGGAGGCTCAGACGGAAGAGCCGCTCTTCGCCTGCCCCTCCTGCAGCGCCCCGGGCCTCGAGATCCTCGAAGGCATGGATATCTTCCTGCAAAAGATTGAGATAGAGACGGATTAGGCACCCGGGCGAAGACTCTTGCGGGGTAATATGAAATCCCCCCTAAGCCCCCCTTTAGGAAAGGGGGGAACTCAGGAGACCCGGGGAGCCCGCATAGTTCCCTCCTTTGGAAAAGGGGTGCTGGGGGAACGATATCCCCCTTTGGAAAGGGGGTCGGGGGGACGATACCCCCCTTTGTAAAGGGGGGTTAGGGGGACGATACCCTCCTTTGGAAAAGGGGTGTTGGGGGAACGATATCCCCCTTTGGAAAAGGGGGGTTAGGGGGACGATACCCTCCTTTGGAAAAGGCGGTTGGGGAGACGATATCCCCCTTTGGAAAAGGGGTGCCGGGGGAACGATTCCCCCCTTTGTAAAAGGGGGCTGGGGGGACGATACCCCCCTTTGTAAAAGGGGGGCTGGGGAGATGATACCCCCCTTTGTAGAAAAGGGGGGTTGGGGGGATTTCTCAGCAGCCCTTGGGATCCGCCAGGAATCCCAGCCCCCGCTCGTTCTCGGCATCCATGATGACGCAGAGCTCGCGGCCGCCGCTTGTCGCCGGGACGTCGATGACGCGGACGACGTTCGACAGGTGCTCGTATTCCGGCAGGAAGCGCGAGAGGACGTTCGGCGAGCCCTTGAAGAAATCCTCCGCGAAGATCACCCCTTCCTCGTCCGGGTAGAGGGCCAGGTAGCGGATGTCCGCTTCGACGAGGTCCTGGAAGAAGTGGGTCCCGAACGAAAGGTCGGGGACGTAGTTACCCACCTTGCGGGCGATCTCGATGAGCATCGCCGAGTTGTTGATGTCGGAATAGGTCACCCGGACGCCGAGCCGGACGTCGCCGCGGCTCCCCCACCGGCCCGGCCCCATGAGGATGAAGGACCGCCTCGGGAGCATCGCGTTCAGCCGGCTGACGGCGTCGCCCACGGCGATCATGTCCCCGTGGGAAGGCATCTCCGAGTACTCCTGGGGATCGACATAGACCACGGTCCGGATGCCGCGTACGTGGCCGTTGGTCAGGTGGCGGTTGGCCGAGAACAGCTTCTGTCTCTCCGGGACCCACTTCGGGACCAGCCCCGGCTCGTCCTCCTCCCGGGAGCTCTGGGGCCGGCACTGGAGGATGTGGAGGGTCTTCCCGTCGTGGGCGAACTCGACGTCCATCGGCATGCCGAACGTGTCGCGGAGGGCCCGCATGACGGCCTTCATCTGTCCGATGAAGCCCGTCTCGCGGATGAGCCCGCCGAAATCGACGATCATCCCGTCGGCCTCGGGGCGGTCGATGGCCGCGTTCGCGGCGCGGACGGTCGTCCCGTCCCAGACCGAGAGGATGCGGTCCCAGAGGGGGAACTCGGCGCCCGCTTCGCGGCGGACCTCGTCGATCGAGCGGGTCTCGAAGCGCCCCGTCTCCATATTGATGACGTCCATCGACCGCTGGGCGTAATGGACGGCCTCCTCCGGCATGACGTTCACCCGGATGCCCGGCTGGCCGGGGCTGACGAGGACGGGATAATCGTTCTCCACCCGGTCGACCGCCCGCGTCCCGAGCCCGGCGACCATGCGCAGGACGCCGTCCTCGCGCCGGAGCCGGGGCGACCAGCGGAAATCGTTGTTGCTGAACGCCACGCCGGCGAAGGCCGGGAAGAAGTAGCGGCCGACGGCCCGGCCGACGACCTTCTGGACGAGGATCCCCATCTCCTCGTAGTAGTCGAGCAGGCCCCGTTCGGCCCGGTACTGGATGGCGTCGGGATTGAAGATCGAGGCGTAGACCTCGGCCACGGCCTCGGCCAGGGCGGCCAGGCGTTCCTCCTTGGGGCCCGTGTTGGCCAGGAAGAGGCTCCGGTACTTTCCAGAGAAGGCCGTCCCCTTGCTGTCCTCGAGCAGGCTCGAGGAGCGGACGATGAGCGGTCCCTCGCCCATGTCGTCCAGGATGAGCCGGAGCTGGTCGTGCATCTCGGGCGAGAAATAGGAATGCTTGCAGACCTGCTGGAGATACGGGTAGTTGTGCCGGATCTCCTGGATGCGCGAGAACTTGAAGCTCTGGAAGTCCTCGAGGAAATTGTAATGGATGAAGTCGATGAGCCCGTCGGAGGCGATGAACCACGTATCGGGGACGTCGAGATCACCGATCGCGGGGTCCGCCTTCCGCCGCTCCAGGAGGATGCGCTCGGCGACCACCATGCCGGCGGCCTTGCCGCCGAGCTTCCCGGTGCCCTGGCTCGGCCCGGTGACCCGGTCGAGGAGGCGGTCGAAATCATGGATGGTCATATGGTCCCGGGCGACGCGGATGAAGGGCAGGCGCTCGCTGAGGAACCGCCGGATGAGAGCGACCCGCGCCTGGAGATCGTCGGACCGGGAGAGGGCCTGCTCCTCCTCCGAGGTGGACCGGCAGAACCGGTCGATGATCTCCTTGATGGCGACGAGCGTGATGTCCCGCTTCTCGGTGGCGAGGATGAAGAATCCCAGGCGGTCCTGGCGCATCCATTGCTTGATCAGCCGGGACATCTCCGAGTCGGAGATGGCGAGCGAGGCGATGGCCATGGCCTCTTCGAAGACCCCTTCGAGGGCGACGACGTCGCGCCGGGGCACGGGCTGGTTGTCGTCCCGGACGTCCTCCGGCCAGCCGGCATAGAATTCCGGGGTGAACTGGAGCAGGAGACCGTGGATCCCGGGCACGCCCTGGCTGTGGAGGTGGTTCATCATCCGGCGCAGGACGCGTTTGTAGAGGACCGGATCGGTCTCCTTGAGGAGCCCCATGATCACGACCCATTCGGGCTTCCGCTTGCCGCCCTTCGCGGCCCCCTCGCGGCCCGTGGCGGCGGCCCCTCCGGCGTCCCATTCCTCGACGAGGCGGCCGAGGCGGCTCGCGGCGAGCTCGATGAGCTTCTTCTCCTCGAGGAGGAACGGGTCCTCGCGCCCGCCCGGGCCCTTCTCCAGGTAACAGACCTCGACGGCGCCGACGGGGGCGCCCCCCGCCAGGAGCGGGACCCTTTGGATCCAGGGTGTCTCTGCGAAGCCGGGGGACTGGAAAACGGTGCCCCGGTACATGATCCGGGCGCGGCAGAGGTCCGGGAACTGCCAGCCGGACGGGATGATGTCGATGAGGCGCCGGAAGACCTTTTTGGGAGGGAGACCGGGGGTTTCGATGACCGAGACGATGCCCTGCAGGCAGCGGAGCTCCTTGACGCGCTCGCGCAGGAGCCCGCCGGGAACGGACTCGGAACCTCTCGTCGCGATCATGACGATATGTCACGCCGCCCGGACGGCCGGGCGGCGTGGAAATTCCGGTCCCGGGGGCGCCGCGCCCCCCTGTTTCAGACGACCCAGCCGCGGAGGCGGCAGGCCTCGGCGACCCGCGCGATGGCGATCATATACGCGGCGTCGCGCATATAGACCTTCTTCTTGCGGGCCAGCTCGGAGACGGCCTTGAAGCCGGCCGTCATCTTCTCGTCAAGGCGGGTCAGGACCTCTTCGCGGGTCCAGAAGTAGTTCATGTTGCACTGGACCTGCTCGAAGTAGCTGCAGGTGACCCCGCCGGCGTTGCAGAGGAAATCGGGGATCAGGAAGATGCCCCGCTCGCGGATGATGGCGTCGGCCTCGGGGGTGGTCGGCCCGTTGGCGCCCTCGGCGATGATCTTGACGTTCTTGTGGATCTTGGCGGCGTTCGCGCCCGTCACCTGGTTCTCCAGGGCGGCGGGGACGAGGAGGTCGACGTCCTGTTCGATCCAGGCCTCGCCGGGGAGGACCTCGTAGCCGGCCTTGCGGGCCTTGTCCTTGTCGATGGTCCCGAACTTGTCGGTGATGGCGACGAGCTCGTCGGGATCGATGCCGCTCATGCGGCGGAAGGTGTAGGACGTCTGGTCGTGCTGGTCCCAGCAGGCGACGCAGATGGGCGTCCCGCCGTATTCCTTGAAGAGCCGGACGGCGTACTGGGAGACGTTGCCGAAGCCCTGGAAGGCGGCCTTGGTCTTCTTGATGTCGATGCCGAGCTCCTTCATGGCCTCGCGGACGGTGTACATGACGCCGTAGCCGGTGGCCTCGGTCCGGCCGAGCGATCCGCCCATGCCGACGGGTTTCCCGGTGATGAACCCGGGGAGCTTGGCGCCGCGGATGCGCTCGAGCTCGTCGAGCATCCACAGCATGTGCTGGCCGTGGGTCATGACGTCCGGGGCGGGAACGTCCTGGACGGGTCCGACGTTCGGGGCGACCTGGCGGATCCAGCCGCGGCAGATGCCTTCCTGCTCGCGATCGCTGAGGTTGTGCGGGTCGCAGATGACCCCGCCCTTGCCGCCGCCGAGCGGGATGTCGACCACGGCGCACTTCCAGGTCATCCACATGGCCAGGGCGCGGACCGTGTCCACCGTTTCATGCGGGTGGAACCGGATGCCGCCCTTGCAGGGGCCGCGCGCGTCGCTGTGCTGGACGCGAAAGCCCTTGAAAACCGTGGTGGAGCCGTCGTCCATGCGGACCGGTATCAGGAAGTGATACTCGCGCAGGGGGTTCCGGAGCAGGTCTCGGGTAGCGGGGTTGAGGCCGAGCTTCTCGGCCACGGCGTCGAACTGCTGCTGGGCCATTTCGAACGCGTTGAACGGCTTCTTCTCCATCAAAATGCCTCCTTAAATATTGTGAAAGTTATCGGATTATGATGAGCCCTTAATATAGCCCTTCGCCTGGGGCCTGTCAAACCGTATCGGGGCCGGCGACGGAGGCGGAAAAGGGCCGCGAAAGGGGCTTTGCGGCCGGGACGGCGCGTGTTATAATCGGCCCACTTTCAAGGGGAGGTGCCGCCATGAAAACGATCCGCGATATCGCCGAGCAATCCTTCCTCAACACCGCCCAGCTCAGGAAGGTCGAGGAGATCATGCTCGCCGACGGGTTCTACCCCGAGGCGACGCTCCGCCGGGAGCTGGACGCCTTCACCACCGGACTGGGGATGAGCGAGTTCTACTTCCGGACGACCCCTCTGGAGACCATCGCCCACCACATCGAGGCCCTCCGGGCGGCCGAGATCCTGGCGACGCTCCGCAAGGAGGAGGTCGTCCGCATCGACTTCCAGACCGAACACGAGAACGACGCCCTTTACCTCATCGAGGAGGACAACCGGCGGGGCGTCGAGATCGAACAGCGGATCGAGGATAAATATCCCCATTACCGGCTCCAGTCCTACCGGACCCTGCGCAAGGCCCGGGGCCTCCAGCACCTCCGGATGTACGTCGTCTACAAGCCGCAGTACCCGGCCGAAAAGGCCGGCCCCGACGAGACGGACATCCGCAAGATCGGGGACAAGACATTCCTCTCCACGGTGCCCCAGGAGACCGTCGACCGGTACGAGGGCCTGCTTCGCCGGGCCAAGGGCTGGGAAAGCCCCCTCATCGACGTCACCCCGGTCCCCAGGGACAAGGAGCTCCGCATCTCGGTCGTGACCCGGACCGACGCCAGCCCGCGGTTCTTCTCCAACGTCTCGGACGTCATCAATTGCCACGGGCTGTTCTCCAAGAGGAAGTACATCGAGCACTTCGGGAACGGCCGGACCATCTACACCTTCTATCTGGACGAGATCAAGAGCCGCGAGAAGCTCCAGGACCTCATTTCGGACATCAGCCTCATCTACGTCATCCCGGAGAGCCCCCTGTCGTCGCTCTTCCGGGAGGGGGCCCTGACCGCGCAGGAGGTCGTCTTCGCCAATTCCGCCTGGAGCTTCGCCCACCAGTTCCTCGGCGGCTACAACGAGGAGTACCTGAAGCTCGCCGACGCCCTCAAAAGCTCCCCCGAGCTCCTGGGCATCCTCCGCGACCTCAAGGTCAAGCTGGCCCGGGAGACCTACACCGAATCCCGCTGCTGGGAGGCCTTCCTCGCCGGCCCGGGCCTCGTCCGGAAGCTGTTCGCCCTCTTCGACAGGAAGTTCAATCCGGCCATCAAGGACCCCGACATCAAGGCGGGCCTGGCCGCCTTCCGGAAGGACATCCAGAAGACGGTCCAGACCGAGGCCGACCGGAACATCTTCCAGGCCGCCGCCCTCTTCGTGGACATCATCCTCAAGACGAATTTCTACGTCCGGGAGAAGGTCGCCATCTCGTTCATGTACCGGCCGGATTTCCTCGATCCCGTCGATTACCCCATCAAGCCGTTCGGGGTGTTCCATCTCATCGGCCGCGAGTTCCGGGGCTTCCACATCCGGTTCCGGGACATCGCCCGGGGCGGCATCCGCATCGTCCGCTCGGCCAACCTCCAGGGCTATCTGGCGAACTCCGATCTCATCTTCGACGAGAACTATAACCTGGCTTCGACCCAGCAGAGAAAGAACAAGGACCTTCCCGACGGCGGCTCCAAGGGGACCATCCTCCTGCGCTGGGGATTCCAGGACCGGCCCGAGGCGGCCTTCAAGAAGTACATCGACGGCCTCCTCGACCTCATGCTCGCCGACCCCGGCGTCGTGGATTACGGCGACAAGGAGATCATCCTCTTCCTCGGCCCGGACGAAGGCACCGCGGAGCTCATGGAATGGGCCGCGTTCAGGGCCAAGGCCCGCGGCTACAAGTTCTGGAAGGCCTTCACCACCGGAAAGCCGGTGACGATGGGCGGCATCCCCCACGACCTCTACGGCATGACGACGACCTCCGTCCGCGAGTACGTCGTCCGCTCCCTGGCCAAGCTCGGCCTCAAGGAAGAGCGGATGACCAAGGTCATCACGGGCGGCCCGGACGGCGACCTGGGCTCGAACGAGATCCTCATGGGCCGGGAGAAGCTCCTGGCCGTCGTCGACGGCTCCGGCGTCCTCTTCGACCCGGCGGGCATCGACCGGAAGGAGATCGTCCGCCTGGCCAGGGCCCGGAAGATGGTCGAGAATTTCAACCGCAAGAAGCTCTCGGAGGGCGGGTTCCTCGTCAACGTCAAGGACGCCGATATCGTCCTCCCGGGCGGCGAGAAGGTCGAGAGCGGCCTCGCCTTCCGCAACGGCTTCCACCTCCACCCGAAGTTCAAGGCCGACGTCTTCGTCCCCTGCGGCGGCCGGCCTTCCTCCATCACCATCAATAACTGGACCCAATGGCTCGAGCCCGGCGGCGAGCCGCGGTTCAAGGTCGTCGTCGAGGGCGCCAACCTCTTCATCACCCAGCAGGCGCGCCTCCGGCTCGAGGAGAAGGGCGTCATCCTCTACAAGGACGCCTCGGCCAACAAGGGCGGCGTGACGTCCTCCCATCTCGAGGTCCTGGCCAGCCTCGCCATGACCGACGCGGAGTGGGACGAGCTGATGTGCGTCAAGGACGGGAAGATCTCCGACTTCCGGAAAAAGTACGTCGCGGAGGACCTGGACTTCATCCGGAAGAACGCGGCCCTGGAGTTCGAGGTCATCTGGAGGGAGAACGCCCGGACGGGCACCCCCCGCTCGATCCTGACCGACCTCATCAGCGAGAAGATCAACCGGATCAAGGACACCATCGGAGAATCGGCCCTCTTCGAGGACAAGGAGCTCGTCCGCAAGGCCATCGAATGCTGCGTCCCGCCGGTCCTCGTCGCCAGGATCGGCTTCGCCAAGATCCTCCAGAGGGTCCCGACGACGTATCTTCGGGCGCTGTTCGCCTCGCGCCTGGCCGGGCACTACGTCTACGCCCACGGCCTCGACGCGAACGAGGTCGATTTCTTCGGGTTCCTGCAGGAATTCCGGAAACGAACCTAGAGGTTCCCGCCCCAAAAAAAAGGGGGCCGAGCCTTACGGCCCGGCCCCGCCCGCTGTGGAGAGGGCGCCCCGCGCCCCTACCTTGGACGCGCTCTTGAGATGAGCCGCATATTGTTGGCCACCACGTAGGAGAGAAGGAAGTTGGAGAGGGTCGTCATGACCCAGGCCGTCGTCTTGTCGCGCTTGAACATGCTCTTCATGCCCCAGACGCTGAGGGCGGTCGTCCCGGCCTTGACCGCGGCGAAGAGGAGGGCGTTCTTGACGAAGGGCTTCATGAGGGGATTGCCCTCGACCAGCCCGTTCTGCTTCATGGCCTGGCGGGTGGAGAGGTAATCCGCCACGTTCAGGGCGGTCATGGCCACCAGGGAGGCCGTGAAGAGCCCCTTCTCCAGCCGCTCCCCGCGGAACGGGTCACCGAAGCCCTGGGGCCGCACGATGCTGATCGGCAGGGCGGCGGCGGGGGCCGGAACGGGGGCCGCGGCCACCGTGGCCGCCAGGTTCATCATCTCGGGGGAGAACAGCGAGCTCTGGGGCTCGGCGGAGGTCCCGACGAGGGAGAACTCGATCTCTTTGGCGCTGACGGACCCGATCGTAAGGATGCAAACGGCCGCGATGACGGCCAGGCTGATCTTCGTCTTCATCTTCGTCTCCTTCGTGCTCATGATGCCCTTATTAAAAGCAAGAAGGGTGCCACGAAGATGAAACAGTTGTAAGACTAAGATAGAAAACGAGATACAACGATATCGGCAGGATGGAAGGCTGTTGGAATAGTGTTCACATAAAGAACATTAAGACAGATAAATAAGGCCTAAAGAACAGAAATAAATAAGGATAGAAGCCTATTGTCTAATTGTCCAATATATGGTCAGACTTTTGCTCACACGAAATGCCGCCGGGCGCGACGGACCTGAAACGCCCTGAGGGGTGGGCGAGGACTTGGAAGTATCCGCCGGGGGGCGTTCCCGGTCAGCGCGCCGGTCCGGCCATCCTGCGCCTGACCTCGGCCCAGACGCACCCGACAATAAAGAAGGGCCCCGGCTCGAGGGCCCGGCATGGATCGTCCGGAGGACGGGCGGCGACACGCCGCCGAATCTCAGCCTTCCCGTCCCGGCCCCACCAGTGGACGATAGCCGCATCCGCCGCGGCCAGCTCCCCTTCCACCGGCCGCTTCGGGCCGGGGATCACACGCCCCCGGTTCCACTCGTCCCCAAGAAGGGTGAAGGCTTCCGGCCTCAGGCGCCACAGGTATCCTATCAGCGATTGGTCCCGATGGGCGGTGGGGATCCGTGAACGGTCCAGCTTCTTCCAGTCGCGGCACAGCCCCGCCCATTCCAGGGCCGTCGCGGAACCGTGACGCACCACGATGACGCCGCCCTGGACGGGATCGGAGGCGCCCGGAACGTCGCGAACGACTCCGATCTCCGAGCGCGTTTCCCCGAAGACCGGTTCGACCGGCCTGAGGATCTCGCAATCCAGATCGGTCCAGAGGCTTTCCGCGTAAGGGCTTTGAATGATGCCGAGGGGCTTCGCCAGGAAGGCGTCGGCAACCGGCACTTCCCCGCGCACCACCTCGCCCCGTTCCCGGCACCAGGAAAGGGCACGCGGCGTCATCCCCAGGTCGGCGAAGACCACCGGCAACGCGCTGTGCCGACGGGCATTCTCATGCCACCAGGGCAGCATCCACTCGTGTCGCGCGTCGCAGCCGGTGATGATGCACCGGGCTTTGTGCCGGCATTCTTTCCAACGCAAGGGGGCCCGCGACGCGAGTCGACGCTTCATCGCTGTTCCTCTCCCTCCGGAGGGATTACCGGCGTCATGCCGCCGGGATAGGCATGCGAAGGAACCCTGTTCATGACAATGAAGCCGCCTTTCTGTTACCAGCGGGACTGTACCGCCGGCCCGGGCGGGATGTCAATGATCTCGAATAACCCGGGCGCGCGGAAATCGTCTGAAAATTCATTGACCTCGAGGGGCGGATTGAATACACTCTGGAGCCTTGTATCAAGGAGGTTAATCATGATCCGTCGTCGCGCATACCGGCTTCTTGGACCGGGCCTGTGCCTGATCCTCCTGGCGGCGCCCCTCGCCGCCCAGTGGACTCCCGAAGAGATGATGAAGGTCAAGTCCGTCGGCGTCGCCCAGGTCTCGCCGGACGGGAAAAGGGTCGTCTACCCCGTGAGCTCCGCCGTCATGACCGAGGACAAGAGCGAGTACCTCACGCACCTCTGGATGGCCTCCAGTGACGGCTCAGGGAGCTTCCAGTTCACCTTCGGCGAGAAGTCCGCGTCCAACGCGGCCTGGTCTCCCTGCGGTCGATGGATCGCCTTCACGTCCGGCCGGTCCGGGAAGAGCAATATCTGGATCATCCGGGCCGACGGCGGGGAAGCCGAACAACTGACGGACGTCAAGACCGGCGTCGGCGGCTTCTCGTGGTCTCCGGACGGCGCACGGATCGCCTTCGTCATGGCCGACCCGCCGAGCGACCAGGAGGAAAAGGATAAAAAGGCCCGGAACGACGCCCGGGTCATCGGAGAGAACGAAAGGAAGAACCACCTTTGGGTCGTTACGGTCGCCCGGGACAAGGACGGAAAGAGGGAGCCGAAACGGCTGACCCAGGGCGCGTTCACGGTCTCCGGGTTCGACTGGTCCCCGGACGGCGCGGTCCTCGCCTTCGCCCATGTCCCCTCCCTGCGGACCAACGACCATTTCCGGTCGGACATCGAGATCGTCGACACGGCGACGGCGGAATCGAAGCCCTTCGCCATGACCGCGGCGTCCGAATCCGAGCCCCTCTTCTCGCCCGACGGGAAGCGGCTTGCCTACAGCGTCAGCGACATCCCGCCTTACTGGGCGGGGGCCTCCCGCGTCGCCGTCGCGCCGGCGGCCGGAGGACCGGTCCGGGTCCTCGCCCCCACGTTCGATGAAGAGCCCAACGTCGTCGGCTGGTCCGCGGACGGCAAGGGGCTCTATTACACGGAATCCGAGGGGACGATCATCCGGCTCGGCTTCCTCCCCGCCGACGGGGGCGCGCCCGTGCCCCTCAATGCGGGAACGGGCCAGGTCCTCTCGGCGTCGCTCAGTCCGGACAGAACGATGTTCGGCCTTTCCGTACAGGACTGCGATTCCCCGTCCGAGGCCTTCGTGACGCCCGTGGGAAAATGGGCGCCCGTCCAGGTCAGCCGGGCCAACGCCGATGCCCCCCGGCATTCCCTGGGCCGGACCGAGGTCGTCCGCTGGAAAGGCCCGCAGGGCCTGGAGATCGAAGGCCTCCTGACGTATCCGGCCGGCTACGAGAAGGGGCGGCGCTGCCCCCTCGTCGTCGTGATCCACGGAGGGCCGGCGGGGGTCTTCAGCCAGAGCTTCATCGCCTCGCCCGGGGTCTATCCCGTCGCCGCGTTCGCGGCCGAGGGCTGGGCGGTCCTGAAGTGCAACATCCGCGGGTCCGTGGGCTACGGGAAGGCCTTCCGTCTTTCCAATTACAGGGATTGGGGCGGGAAGGATTACGGCGACCTGATGGCCGGCGTGGACAAGGTCATCTCCATGGGGGTGGCCGATCCCGACCGTCTCGGCGTCATGGGCTGGAGCTACGGCGGGTACATGACCTCCTGGGTCATCACCCATACCCGGAGGTTCAAGGCGGCCTCGGTCGGGGCCGGGGTCACCAATCTCATGAGCATGAGCGGGACGACCGACATCCCGGACTTCATCGTCAGCTACTTCGGGGCGGAGCACTGGGAGGATCCGGAGGCCATCCAGAAGCATTCGGCCATGTTCAATATCAAGGGAGCGACGACCCCGACGCTCATCCAGCACGGCGAGCAGGACATCCGGGTCCCGACCAGCCAGGGATACGAGCTGTACCATGCGCTGAAGCGGCAGGGAACGCCCGTCAAGATGGTCGTCTACCCGCGCCAGCCCCATGCGATCGGAGAGCCCCGCCTCGTCATCGACGCGGGGAAAAGGAACATCGAATGGTTCCGCCACTATCTCGGGGAGGCGAAATAGCCGCCCGACGGTTCGGGACGCCGTCGATCGGGCCTATTTGACGTCGCAGACGAGCGCTCTCAGCTTGCCGTTCGGACCGGGATCGATCCGGGGCACGGGGTGTACGCGGTAGCGGGGAAAGGCGCTGAGCTCACGCTTGAGGTCCGAGACGATCCTGCCCTCGAGAACGCCGAAATCGGCCCCCTTCCGGGCGACGATGTAAATGTCCAGGCCGTCCGGCGCCGATTGTACGATCCGGTATTGGAGGACCGCCTCCTGGCGCTCCATGACCGTCTCGAAGACGGGGCTTCCGTGGACCGAGCCGTCCCCGAACCTGACGAAATCGTTCTCGCGCCCGACGATGGAGCGGAGGACCGGGATGCCGCCCTCCAGCCCGAAGGCGACGGAATCTCCCTGCCGATAGCGGATCATGGGGCAGGGCCGCGGATACAGGTCCGTCACGAGGATGGCCCCCGAGGCGCCCTCTGCGACGGGCCCGGATTCGAGCTCAAAGTAGTTCGTCGCGTGGGCGAGATGGAAGAAAGGGGCCTCCCCCGTCTGGAAGCCCATCGTCCCGAATTCGACCGAGCCGTACGTTTGGACGACGGTCGCGCCGCCGAACGCCCCGGCCAGGATCCTCCGGGAAGTCCCGTCCAGCGCCTCGCCGTAACTGACGCAGAGTTTGGGAGGCTCGAGGAGAAGGCCATGATCGGCCGCATAAAGCGCCATCCGGACGAGATAGCTCCGTTCGGCGTATAGGATCTCGGGCCGGTTCCGGTTGTAGGCTTCGATCCAGGCCGTGACGTCCTCGGAACCGTTGATGTTGATCCCTCCCAGGATCCCGAGCTTCCTGGGCCAGCCGCCCCGGAGGGTCGCTTCGAGAGGCATTGAGATCTGGAAGGTCGTATCCCGGATCCCGTAGCCGTTCATGAAAAGCGCCCTGAAGAACTTGGCCGCCTGCCGGGCGCGCTCTCCCGGCGAGCTGAAGGCCCTGATCGGCTTTCCGGTGCTGCCGCTCGTCACGCTGGAGGCCGCGAAGGGGGCCCGGCGCGCGAACGCCGTCTCCGGGCTCTCGGAAAGATCCCTATAGGCTTCCCGTTCGAGCGGAGGGAGCCGTCGGAGCTCGTCGGGGTCGGAGAACCGGCGCGGATCGATGCCGGCTTCCTCCAGGCGGGCTCGATAAAAGGGATAATGCCTCTTCGCGTGGGCCAGCACGGCTCTCAGCCTCGAGACCTGATGGCGGCGGAGCCGTTCGGGAGAAACGGAATGACGCCCCGTCATGCGTTTCAGCCAAAAGGCCGAAGCCGCGTAGTGGAATGCGGCTTCGGCGATCTTCATCGTGGGGGAATGATAAGCTTTCCCGGCCTGGGACATCAAGGATATTCCGGCGAGGGCCGGGGCCGGCATCGGGAAAAACCAGCGCATTGAAAGTCGGATCGATCGATGATAGAGTTGAAAAAATGCATTTCGGATAGGATATCTTTCGTTTCAGGAGGGGTGCTCATGAAAAGAACGACCATCGCGATCTTCCTGCTCCTGGCGGTCGTCGCCTTCGCCGCCGCCCAGACGCCCGTCCAAGGGCTCAAGATCTTCATTTCGGTGGACATGGAAGGGATCACCGGCGTCGTCAACTGGGACGACGTGACCCCGGGCGGCCAGGATTATGGCCTGTTCCGGAAGATCATGACCCAGGAGGTCAACGCGGCCATCGAAAGCGCCCGGGCCGCGGGCGCGACCGAGATCGTCGTTCGGGACGCCCACGACACCGGCCGCAACATCCTGCCCGACCTCCTGGACCCGGACGTCAGGCTCCTGCGCGACTGGAGCTACGGCCCGCTGAGCATGATGGAGGGGATCGACCGGTCCTTCGACGCCGTCATCTTCATCGGCTACCACGCCCGGGCTTCGACGCCGGACGCGGTCCTCAAGCACACCATGACGACCAAACTGCTCGACGTCTCCGTCAACGGCCTGAAGATGCCCGAAGCCGGGATCAACGGCCTCATCGCGGGAATGTTCGACGTCCCGGTCATTCTCATCACGGGCGACAAGGCCATCTGCGGGCAGGCCCGCGAGCTGTTCGGGGACGTGGAGGCCGTCGTCGTCAAGGAAGGCATCGGCACGGCCGAGCTGGGACTCTCCCCCCAGGCCTCCCAGCGCCTGATCCGCGAGAAGACGGCCGCCGCCCTGCGCCGGGTGAAGGATTTCAAGGCCTATAAGCCCGCGCCTCCTTATACGCTCGAAGTCGCGTTTGCCGACGAGGCGGGGGCCCAGAAGGCCTCCTGGATCCCGGGCGCCGTCCGCAAGGACGAGCACACCGTGAGCTTCACGGCCGGCGACGGGATGACGCTGATCAAGCTTTTCCGCCTGGCCAAGCTCTGAGGCGGATTCTCTCCGCCTCCTCCGTTCAATAATAGAGCGTCGGGTTCTTCTTCCAGTCCTTGTCCTTGTCGTGCCCGTACTCGGCCACGCGCGGCCGGCGCTCGAGGAGCCGTACGGCCTCGAGGCCGCAGGCATAGCCCAGGCTCCGCGGGCTCTTGCCGACGCAGGCGAGCCGGAGGACGTGCCGGCCCGGCTCGGGCCAGAGGTCGAGAAGGGGGAATACGGACCCCGAGGCCGGGTCCGTGCAGAAGTCGAGCGGCTCTCCGATCTTCACGCCGTCGAGATAAGCCTGATAGAGGCCGCCGTCCGGCGATCGGATCGCCCCGACTTCCAGCCGCAAAGGCTCCTTCGCCGCGACCGCGATCGGGAATTCCAGCCAAGCCCCCGCCGGACGGGCCGGCCGATACGCGAGGGTGTCTCCTCCGTTGAGCTCGTCGAATACCTTGACGACCCCGCCCTCCCCATGCCGCCTGGGCTCGGCGGGATCCCAGGCGCGCACGACCGTCCTGGCCAGGCTGGGCAGGCGCCGTTCGCCCGCCGCGGGGGCCCGATAGGCGAACGTGGGCGTCCCGGTCTGATACCAGAACGCCACGCTGGCATAATCATCCTGCCGTTCGTTCCAGCTGATGGACTTGTACCCGGGATGCTCATCCTCGGACATCCAGCCCATGTGCTCCAGCGTGACCTTGATACCGGTATTGAAGACGACGGGATCATGGAGATGCCAGCGGTAAGAGCTGACGTGTCCCCCGATCGTCCGGTAATCGAAGAACGGGACGCCGAAATAGGGCGTGCGCGAGGTCTCCAGGCCCCATGCCGCGAGGAAGTAATCCTCGGTCCCCGTGCCCCAGATGGAGGGCACCGTTTCCCCGTCGATGTAGATCTTCTCGTCGCCCTCGCCGAACCAGTTCGGGCTCCGCATCCTGACGCCCAGGACCGCGCCGACGAAATGGCCCCTGCCCTTCGTTTCGAGGAGGCAATAGTCCTCGCCCCCGCGGACGGGGTATTCCTGACGATACTGCGCGTAGAAATAGGGCGTGTCCTCCGGCATCTCGTCCAGCCGGATCCAGTCGATGTTGTAATAGAGGAGGCTGAGCGGCTTCCCGCTCTGGTTCTCGATCTCGATCCGGGCGGACTTGCGGAAGGGCATCCGCCAGAAAGCGTTGTAGGAGTCCCCGCCCTCGACGACGACCGGGACGCTGATGACCTCGCTGCGCCGGCCGAAGCAGTTGGCGAAGAAATCGCCCACCGGCGCTTCCACCGCCGGCCGGGGATCCCCGTCCCAGTAGATCCTCAGCATGAGCTCCTGGTGATCGGCCGAGCCGTTGACCGCCCACTCCTGGGTCTCCGGGCCGAGAAAGGTGAGCCAGATGTGGGTGATCACGCCCGGGCCCTTTTCGTCCATCAGGACATGGGTGCCGCCGGGAGGAACATTGAAGTTGTCCCAATTGCTTTGGACATCGGCATCTCCCCGGGGAACAGCCGTGGGATCATACCGGCGTTCGCCGGTGTTGCGGTTGCCGTCGGGACCGCGGCGCAACTCGCCCACCCGCATGGCCGAGGTCGCCCGCATGGAACGCCCCGTCTGGGGCCGGGCCAGCCCCTCGAGGATCCCGCCGCCCGCGGAGACGGGAGCCTTGTCGCTCCGACAACCCCACGATCCGATCAGAGCGGCCAGGGCCGCCGTCACCAGGAGCGAACGCTTATGATGGTTCATGGATATCCTCTCTTTCATCGGGCGCGATTATAGCCCCTCCGGCGAATACGGGCAAGGACCAGGCTAGATCGTTATTTTCCCTTCGAAGACGAACGTCGCCGGACCCGTAAGCCAGATGTCCGTGATCCTGTCCTCATGGATCTTGAAATCCACGCTCAGGGCTCCCCCCCTGGCCCTGACGGCGACCGGGGCCTTATCGAAATGCCCCGCCAGGACCGAAGCGATGACGGAAGCCGTCGCCCCCGTGCCGCAGGCCAGGGTCTCGTCTTCGACACCCCTTTCGAAGGTCCGGATGGACAGGCCCCTGTCGTCGACCTGGACGAAATTGACGTTGGTGCCAGCCGGCGCGAACAGGGGAGACCATCGGAGCTTCTTGCCTTCCTCGACGACGTTCAGCTCGTCCAGGGCATCCGTGAACACCACATAATGCGGCGACCCCGTGTCGATGGAGTATTCCCCGTTGATCTTCCTGTGTTCATAGACGTCGCCGATCCGCAGGCGGACGACGTCCTGAGCGACGAACGCCTCATGAAGTCCGTCAAAAGCCAGGAATCTCTGTTTCGCGCCGGCGATCCCCGTTCTCATGGCGAAATGGGCGGTGCATCGTCCCCCGTTGCCGCACATGGAGCCGAGCTTGCCGTCGGCGTTGAAATATTTCATCTCGTAATCGGCCCCGTCGTGACAGGAGACCAGGATGAGCCCGTCCGCCCCGATGCCGAAACGGCGGTCGCACAGCCTGTGGATGAGCGGAGTGTCGGACGGGTCGACGACGTCCTTCCGGTTGTCGATGATGATGAAATCGTTCCCCGCGCCCTGGTACTTATTGAACGTGATCGTCATCGGCATTGTCCAAGGGGCAAACGAATTTCGCCCGCCGGAGATAATACAATAAAAGCACGGTCCGCGTAAAATGGGATAACAGGGACGGGATTCAGAGGAGCTTCAGCTGATCTCGCCGGTCATATAGGCCCGCGTTCGGGGGTTCTTCGGGTTCGCAAAGATCTCCTCGGCCGGGCCGTGCTCGACGAGCTCGCCGAGGTACAGGAACACCACGTAGTCCGCGATGCGCCGCGCCTGGCGGAGGATGTGGGTGACGACGACGACCGTGTAGTCGTTCTTGAGGTCGACGAGCTTCCGTTCGACGTGCTGGCTGGACTGGGGATCGAGGGCCGAGGTCGGCTCGTCGCCCAGGATGATCTCGGGCCCGACGGCCAGGCCCCGGGCGAGGCACAGCCTCTGCTGTTGGCCCACCGAAAGGCGCGAGGCCGGGTGGTGGAGCCGGTCCTTGACCTCGTCCCACAGGCCCGCTTCGGCCAGGTGGTTCCGGACGATGAAATCCAGCCGCGCCTTGTCCCTGACGCCGTGGAGCCTCGGCCCGTAGGCGACGTTGTCGAAGATGGACATCGGCAGGACCTGGGGCTTCTGGGACAGGAGGCCCATCTTCTTCCGGACCGCCGTCACCTCGACCTTCGGGCCGTAGATGTTCTCGCCGTCGACGAGGATCTTCCCCTCCACGCGGACCCCGTCGACCGTGTCGAGGAGCCGGTTGAGGGACTTGAGGAGGGTCGTCTTGCCGCAGCCGGACGGCCCGATGATGGCCGTGATCTTCCGGTCGGGGATGTCGAGGCTGATGTCCTTGAGGACCTGGAGCCCCCCGTAGTACACGTTGAGGTCCCGGATGCTGATATGGGTCCGTTCTTCCATGGCTTTACCTGTCTCTCATTTGATGACGTGCTTCGTGAGCCTCTTGATGAGGAGGCGGGAGGCGAGGCTGATGAGGAGGATGAGGAGCGTCAGGACGGCCGCCGAAGCGTAGGCCCTCTGCTGGACCTCGGGAAAGGGCGTCCCCAGCTGGAAGAAGATGGCCAGGGGGAGCGTCGCCGCCGGCTGAAGGAGCGAGGTCGGGATGCGGTCGGTGAACCCGGCCGTGAACAGGACCGAGGCCGCGTCGCCGATCCCCCGCCCGAAGGCGATGAGGATGGCCGTCAGGATGCCGGGCATGCACTGGCGGATGACGACCTTGAGCGCCGTCTCGAGGCGCGTCGCCCCGAGGGCCGAGGAGGCGTCCGTGAGCTCCCGGGGGACGAGGACCATGACCTCGTCGATGGCCCGGCTCATGATGGGAAGCTCGAGCAGGGCCACGGTGATGATCCCGGCCAGGAGCGAGGCCCGGAGGCCGAGGGCCATCATCAGGACGAAGCCGAAGGCGCCGTAGACGATGGACGGGATGCCCCAGAGGACGTCGAAGGCGAAGCGCGTCACGGCAGGCGATCCGGGATCTCTTCTTCGTGTAGAGGTTCAGGTAGAGGACGATGGGCAGGCTGAAGACGAGGGCCAGGGCCGTCGCCCCCACGCCGAGGTAGAGCGAGCCGACGATGGCGTTGAGGATGCCGCCTTCCTTGCCCAGGTAATAGCCGCCCTTGGGGGTCTGGGTGATCATGTCGAGGTTCAGGGCGGGCAGGCTCTTCCAGACGATGACGCCGATGATGGCCAGGAGGCTCCCGATGACGAGGGCCGTCGAGCCGATCATCAGGACCCGGGCGGACGGTCTCGACCATCCTCCGGCGGCGGATGATGGGCCGGGCTCGTCTCGAGCTTCATTCCGCCCTCCGTTCCGCCTTGACCAGGATCCAGCGGCCGAGGATGCTCGAGAGCGAGGACGACGACGAGCAGGACCAGGGCGGCCAGCATCAGGGCCGAGTCATAGAGGGGCATGGACATCATCTCCCCGTAGTTGTTGGCGATGAGGGCCGGCAGAGGGTAGCCGGGATGGAACAGCGACTTGGGGACCAGGGGGACGTTGCCGACGACCATGAGGACGGCCATGGTCTCGCCGAACGCCCGGGACAGGCCGAGGATGGCCGCCGCCAGGATCCCCTGGGCGCCCTTCCGGAGGACGACGTGGTGGACCGTCTCCCATCGGGTCGCGCCGAGGGAAAGGGACGTTTCCCGGAGGGCGAAGGGGATGGAGGAGAAGACCTCGAGCGAGACGTGGATGATGGTCGGGAAGATCATGATGGCCAGGACGATGCCGCCGGCCAGGATGCTGTAGCCGCTCGAATAGACGCCGAAGAGCGGGGCCAGGACGTTGCCGACGAAGGGGACGATGACCATGATGCCCCAGACGCCGAAGACGACCGAGGGGATGCCGGCCAGCAGGTCGATGACCGGCTTGGCGAACTCGCGGACGGACTTCGGGGCGTATTCGGAAAGATAGATGGCCGTGAAGAGGGAGATCGGGAGGGCGATGACCAGGGCGACGGCCGTCACCCACAGCGTGCCCATGATGAAGGGGAGGAAGCCGAATTCGCCCTTGAGCGGCGACCAGGCCGTGGAAAAGAGGAGCGAGCCCAGGGACTTGACCGCCAGGAGGCCTTGGATTTCTCGAAGAGCCCGAAGATGATGAGCAGGACCAGGGCGCTCGGGACGAGCGTCAGCAGGAACATCGACTTCCTGGCCAAGACGTCCTTGAAGAGCCTCATGGTCCGCTTATTTTGCTCCCGGCCGCCCCTATCTTGTCCAGCCCGTCGGCCAGCTTGTCCTGGCTCGAGCGGGATGTAGCCCGTCTCGGGCACGTACTTCTGGCCTTCGGTCAGGACCCATTTCAGGAACGCGACGAGGACCGGCTTCTCCGGCTTGCCCTTGGTGACGAAATAGAGGTCGCGGGCCGGGGGCGAGGGATAGACGTCCGTCGGCGATGGCCTTCGTGATGTCGTTCCGCGTCGCGTAGACGCTCTCCCGGGTCGATCTTGCCGTTCCCGTTGATGTCGATGGGGCAGATGACGATGCCCTCGACGGGCTTCGAGGCTCTTGGCGTCATAGGCGAAGTTGACGTTGTTGAACCCGACGCCGAGAGGGTCCCGCTTGACCGCGTCGGCCAGTCCGGGGTCGCCGTAGACGCCGATGCCGCCGAGGTCCTCCTGCTTCTTGCCCATGTAGGCGGCCCAGGTCTCGGCCGCGCCGCAGGCGTCCGAACGGGTGTAGACGTGGATCTCGGCCTTGCCCTTGCGTCCGAGCAGGGCGTCCCAGGACGTGACCGTTTTCGTGATCCAGAGCGCCGATGAACTCCTCCTTCTTGAGGCCGCGCGCCAGGAGCTCCTTGAGGAGCGGATTCCGCGCGCTCAGCGTGGGGATGACGGCGTCCTTGGTGACGGCCACGGCGAAAGCGCCCTTCTCGGCTCGGCCGGGTTGATGTCCCGGGAGACCATGCCGACATCGACCATGCCCGCCAGGGCGTCGGCGATGCCCTTGCCCGCGCCGCCCGCCTGGACGTCGATCCTGACCCCGGGATGGAGCTTTCTGGAACTCCTCGACCCATTTCAGGGCCATGGGATAGAGGGCCCAGGCCCCCGAGAGGCTCAGGGTGCCGGAGACGGGGCTCACGGACTGCCCGAAGGACACGCCGGCCGCGGGAGCCAGCAGGAACGGCGGCCGCGAGGGCCGCGACGAGCGCTTTCTTCATGATGCTCTCCTTATAATCGCGATCCCGAGCCGGGCTCAGAACGCCACCTGGAACTGGGCCAGGATGGCCTGGTTGTCGTTCTTCTCGATTCGCCGTCGTAGAGCTCGTAGTTGACCTGGAGCTTCGTCCTGCCGGCGATGAACCAGTTGACGCCGGCCGTGTAGCGGTTGATGCGGTCGCCGGCGAGGTCCCGGTTCATATCGAGCGTGTCGTACTTGAGGAGGGCCTGGACCTTCGTCGGGGAGGACGAAATATCCGCCCTGGACGTACCAGCCGTTCCGGGAGACCAGGTCGTCCTTGGCGGAGAAGTACTCGGCCTTGAGCGAGGCCGCGGGCATGGACGAGGGCGAGCTCGAGACCGGCCTTGTCGCGCGTGACGAGCGGGGCCTCCGGGGTCGCGCTCTGCTTGCCCATGTAGATAGGAGCCGCCGACCGCGAGGTGTTCAACGGGCCGGAAGACGACGCGTCCCGCCAGGTCCTTGTGGCTGTTCGTGTCGGCCTTGTTGATGCCGGAGCCGTTGAGGACGGCGACCGTGTAATCGACGACGGAATAGCGTCCCGAAGACGGAAACGCCGACGTCGCGGCCCTGGGCGGAGTTGTCGCGGCCGGGGACGAGCTTCTCCTCGGGCTGGGAACGGTTGATCATGTCGACTGTCCGAGGTGGCCGTCACGTTCTCCAGGCTGAAGGGGACCATGAACTGGCCGACCCGGAGCTGGACGGCCTTTGAGAACTCGTAGTCGACGCTGGCGTCAAGGAGGGTCGGGGTCTTGGCGACGTCGATCTGGATCTTGTAGTGCATGTTCTTCATGATGTCGCCGCTCAAGGTCAGCCGGGACCGGCGGACCGAGAAATTGTCCACCCCGGTCTTCCAGTCCGACGTACTGGACCTGGGTGCAGCCGCTGAGCTTGAAGGCCTTGCTGATGGCCAGGGACGGACGTTTCCTTTCCTGTCATGCCTTGTCCTGGGCGAAGGATGCGCCCGCGAGAATCAGCAGCAGCGTCGCGCGCCGCGATCGGTCTTCGAAACTCGGTTTCTTTCATCGATACTCCTCCTCATTGAAGATCGCCTGTAGCTTCCCTTTCGTATCGTCCGCCCGGCTCGAGTCTTTGTCCTGCTTCGCATCGTTCTATTCATCCGGATCGTTGATGGGCTCGTTCAGCCGGACGAGATCGGCGAACGTCGTCCGCTCCATGATCTCCGGCCACCGAATCCCGGACCTCTTTCCAGAGCCATCGCAAACCGCAGGTCGCCTCCATCGGACACGGCTCGTGGGCCATGACGCTGACGCAATCGATGGGGGCCAGGGGGCCTTCGAGGACCCGGATGACCTCGGCCACGTTGATCTCGGCGGGGGGCTTGGCCAGGTAATAGCCGCCCTTCGGGCCCTTTTTGCTCTTGAGATACCCGGCCCGTCTTCAGGAGGAGCAGGATCTGTTCGAGGAACCGTTCGGGGATATTCTGGGCCCTGGAGATCTTGATGGATGTGCTGGGGCCCCTTGTCGTACTTTAGAGAGAGCTCCAGCATCGCCCGGCTGGCGTACTCGCCTTTGGTTGAGAGTTTCATGTCTATTTTCTTTAGTTAGTCGACTAATTCAATCGACAATGTCATATACCACCACAGAAAAGGCTCTGTCAAGCGATTTTTTTGCTTAGTTCATCAATTAGATCACCGGGCCAATACCTATGGCCGAATCCCGCCTCGTAGTTGGGCCTAGGCTTCGTTTTGATGCAGTCTCAGGCTTCAGCCTGAGCGCCGGGCAAATCCCCCCAAAACCCCTTTATGAAAGGGGGAAATTGCGCAGGCTAAAGCCTGCAACTACAGTTCATGGCAAGCTGCGGCCACTGCATATGGGCTGGCAAACGCGCGGTACTGCATATGAGCTGAGCCGTGGCCGCAAGCCCGGGGCTTGGGGGCTCAATCAGGAGGACGGAGGCCGATGCCAACCGCGCGGCTGCGAGTCCGGCGCAAGGCCCGTGCCGATCACCGCCCGAAGGCGGCCTTGCCGGCGTAAACGGCGTTCTCGGAGAGCTCTTCCTCGATCCGCATGAGCTGGTTGTACTTCTCCAGGCGCTCGCCGCGGCAGGGCGCGCCGGTCTTGAGCTGGCCGGTGCCCATGGCCACGGTCAGGTCGGCGATGAAGCTGTCGACCGTCTCGCCGCTCCGGTGGGAGACCATGGCCGTCCAGCCGGCCTTGCGGGCCATCTCGATGGCCGCGATCGGTCTCGGTCAGGGTGCCGATCTGGTTGAGCTTGATGAGCACGGAATTGGCCGCCTTCTCGTCGATGCCCGCGGGCGATGCGCTCGACGTTGGTCACGAAGAGGTCGTCGCCGACGAGCTGGATCTTCGAGCCGATGGTCTTCGTCAGGAGCTTCCAGCCGTCCCAGTCGTCCTCGGCCAGGCCGTCCTCGATGGAGAAGATGGGATATTTCTCGACCCACTCGGCGTACATCTTGACCATCTCCTCGGCCTTGACCTTCCGGCCCTCGGTCCTCAGGTTGTAGAGGCCGTCCTCGTAGAAGCCGCTCGCCGCGGGGTCGAGGCAGATGCCGATGTCCCGGCCGGGCTTGTAGCCCGCCTTCTCGATGGCCTTGATGATGTTCTCGACGGCGTCGGCGTTCTTCTTGAAGGCCGGCGGCGAAGCCGCCCTCGTCGCCGACGCCCGTCGAGAAGCCCTGGCCCTTGAGGACGCTCTTCAGGGCGTGATAGGTCTCGGCTCCCCAGCGCAGGGCCTCGCGGAAGTTCGGCGCGCCGACCGGGGCGATCATGAACTCCTGGAGGTCCGTGCTCTGCCAGTTGGCGTGGACGCCGCCGTTCAGGATGTTGAACATCGGGAACGGGAAGGAGCTTGGCGGAGATCGCCGCCGAGATAGCGGTAGAGGGACATGCCCTTCGCGTCGGCGGCCGCCCGGGCCACGGCCAGGCTCACGCCCAGGATGGCGTTCGCGCCGAGCTTGCTTTTCGTGGGCGTCCCGTCCAGGGTCAGCATGGCCCGGTCGACCCGCGCCTGGTCCAGGGCGTCGAGGCCCGTGACGGACTCGGCGATATCGATATTGACGTGCTCGACGGCCTTGAGGACGCCCTTGCCGAGATAGCGGGCTTTGTCGCCGTCGCGGAGCTCGAGGGCCTCGTAGACGCCCGTCGAGGCGCCCGAAGGGACGCCGGCCCGTCCCGTGCGAGCCGTCCTCGAGCCAGACATCGACCTCGACGGTCGGGTTGCCGCGCGAATCCAGGATCTCCCGGCCGCGGATTTTTTTGATCAAAGTCGACATGTGTTCTCTCCTCTATCGATCATATTTTGCCAAAACATTCTATCACCGGCCCCCCGTACTGTCCATCAAGGAGGCCGGGGGTCACGGGCCAGTCTTATGGGTCCCGGGGAAGAAGATGCGGAATTCGGTCCCGCCTTCCCGGCTCACCTCGACGCGGCCTTCCAGCTGGTCCGAAAGCAGGCGGATCAAGGTGAATCCGAAGCCCTTCGGGTCATCGAGGTCCGCCGAAGCCGGGAGGCCGACGCCGTCATCCCGGACGCGAAGTTCCAGGCCCTCCGGCCGCCGGTCGGCGAGCGAGACGCGGATCGTGCCCGGCCGCCCGTCGGGGAAGGCGTACTTGAAGGCGTTCGTGATCAGCTCGTGGATGATGATCCCGATGGGGAACACCGACCCCGATGGGAGCATGATGTCGGCGATGCTTTCCTCGACCGCGATCTCCGCACGTCCGGAAAAGACCGCGGCGACGTCCCGGACGAGGCTCGACAGGTACGGCTTGAGGGACATCTCGCGATATTCGCCGGAGCGATAGAGCCGGTCGTAGATCTTCATCATCGTCTCGACGCGGGCCCGGGTATCCTTCAGGGCCGCCGAGGCTTCGCTGTCGGAGAGGGACTGGGCCTGGAGCGAGAGCAGGCCGGCGATCGTCGCCAGGTTGTTCTTGACCCTGTGGTGGACCTCTTTCAGGAGCAGCTCCCTGTCGCCCAGAAGGGCCTTGACGCGGGCCTCGGCTTCCTTGCGTTCGGTGATGTCCACGAAGATCGCGGCGAATTGTCCCGGCCTCGGAGAATAGGCGTTGACGGAATATTGCCGGCTCAGGTCGGGATGGAGGAGCTCGAAAGCATCCGGCTCTCCGGTCAGGGCGACGCGACCGTAACGCCCGATCAGGGAAACATCCGTCCCGGGGAGGACCTCGAGGACGGTCCGGCCGACGACGTCGGCGGCCCGGAGGCCGGTCAGCCGCTCGAAGGCCGGGTTGACGTCCAGAAAACGATAATCCACCGGCCGCCCGGCCGGGTCCAGGATGATCTGGTGAAGAGCCATGCCGGCGACGTTGGACCGGAAGAGCATCCGGTATCGTTCCTCGCTGTCCCGGAGCTCTTTCTGGACCGTGCGTTGTTGGGTGATATCTTCGAACGTCGTGTAGGCGCCGGAAGGCCGCTCCATCCCCTTCTCGAACAGGGGGATGGCGTTGACGCTGATCCAGGTATGCGTCCGGGTCAGGGGATTGAATAACCCCATGACCACGCCCCGGACCTCTTGGCCCGTCCGAAGGGCGACCATCGAGGGATGGCCCTCACCTGGAAAGTCACTGCCGTCCTCGTGAACGGCGCGCCATTCCGGGTGGGCGGATGTCCGGCCGCGGATCTGGTCCTCGGTGAGGCCGAGAATGCGCAAGGCCGCGGCGTTGGCGTAGCCTATGGCCCCGTCGGGTCCCTGCTGGACGACGCCGATGGGCATGGTCTCGAACAGAGTGGAGTAGCGCTCGTTTGTCGGCGTGTCCTTCATGCCCTTCCCGTCTGCTCCTGCTTTTAACGAATTATCGCCGAAAAGACCCGCCCGTGACAAGACGATTCTTGTTTGTGGGGAGGCGGCCCCTATGTATAATGGCCGTGGACATGAACGACGAACGCGAACGCTTCGAGAGGATCGCGGCCTGCCCGGCCTGCGGCGGGGCCAGCCTCCGCCCGTGGAGGAAGGGCGCGATCGATCTTCGCGCGCTCCGGCCCGAGGACATCAAGATCACCGACAGCCGGTACGGGCTGACCTGGGACCTCGGCCGCTGCGACGACTGCGGGCACATCTTCGCCGACCCCTGCCCGACGCCCGAGTTCATCGGCTCGCTTTACGGCGCTCTCGAGGACCCTCTCTACGAAGAGGAGGCCGGGGGGCGGGCGATGAACTTCCGCCGCGTCCTCGCCCGCCTCGAGAGGCTCCGGCCGGAGAAGGGCCGCCTCTTCGACGTCGGGGCGGCGACGGGCATCCTGATGAGCCTGGCCCGGGAGCGCGGTTGGGAGGTCGACGGCGTCGAGCCGAGCGCCTGGGCCGTCGCCTTCGCCCGCGAGCGCTACGGGCTCGCCGTCCGCGAGGGCATCCTCGAGACCACGGCGCTTCCGCCCGCTTCCACCGACGTCGTGACGATGGTCGATCTCATCGAACACACGGCCCGGCCGTACGACGCCGTCCGCCGCGCCGCGGAGGTTCTCCGTCCGGGCGGCCTCCTGTGCGTCGTGACCCCGGACATCCGGAGCTTCGCGGCCCGCCTCGCCGGGAGGGCCTGGTGGCACCTCCGGCCCGCCCACCTGGCCTATTTCACGCGGGAGAGCCTCGACGCCCTCTTCCGCCGGACCGGCTTCACGATCGTCCGGCGCCGGAGTTACAGCTGGACCTTCAGTGCCCGCTATCTCGCTTCGCGGAAGCCGGCCTTCCGCTTCCTCCTCCGCGGACGCTTGTCTTCTTTTTTGGGGAAGATTCCGATAAAATTGGCGCTGGGCGATTCCTTCGAGATCTACGCCCGGAAAGACGAGGCCCGTTGAATCCCTATCCCAAGGCCATGCGCCTCGAGCGGTGGCCCCGCAGTACGGCCATCCTGGTCGGGAGCGCGGCGCTCTTCGTCCTCGACCCGGACGTCCTGTCGCGCTTCGGCTGGGCCGCGCTCGCCGTCCGCGTCGCCGGGGCGTTCCTGCTGACCTGGGCCGTCTCGACGGCCAACTACATCATCAACGAGATCGCCGACGCGCCGTTCGACGTCCACCATCCCACCAAGCGCAACCGGCCGCTCGCGAGCGGCGCGGTCCGGCAGGGACCGCTCCTCCTCTGGGCCGGGATCATCGGAGGCGCGAGCCTGGCCGCGGCATGGTTCCTCTACGCCCTGCCCTTTTTCCTCGCGCTCCTCTCCCTCCTTTTGGCCGGCTTCGCCTACAACCTCAAGCCCGTCCGGACCAAGGATATCCCGTTCCTCGATTCCATCTCGGAGTCGGTCAACAACCCCATTCGCTTCCTCGTCGGCTGGTACGCCCTGGCCGCGCCGATCTTCCCGCCCTGGAGCCTGCTCGTCTGCTGGTGGGCCTTCGGGAACTTCCTCATGGTCGCGAAAAGACTCTCGGAATTCCGGTTCCTGGGGGAGCGGGCGGGCGACTACCGGGCCTCGCTCCGGCGCTACACGCGGGGGACGCTCCTGTTCGGAATGGGGGCGAGCGCGGCCGTGCTCTTCGCCGCCTATTTCGCCTTCGCCGCGGCCTTCGGCCTGCGCGGCTTCTATTGGCTCTCGCCCTTCCTGGCCTTCTACCTGTTCCTCTTCTTCCGCAAGACCCTGGCCGAGAAGGAGGTCATGGAGGAGCCGGAAAAGCTCCTGGCCCGTCCGAAATATGCCGCTTATACGGCCGTCCTCATCCTGCTCTTTGCCGCGGCGTTCCTGCTCGGCCGGCCCGGTCACTGACGAAAGGGGGATCCAAGTGGAACTCGTCGACATCCTGCTCAAACTCGTCCTGGCCATCGCCCTCGGCGGGCTCATCGGCCTGGAACGGGAGGCCAGCCAGAAGCCGGCCGGCTTCCGGACCAATATCCTCGTTTGCGTCGGCTCGGCCATGATGATGAGCCTCGCGGCGGGGCTCGTCGGAGCGAAGGGGGGAACGGGCGACAGCCTCCTCCGTATGGCCGCGGGCGTCATCACGGGCATCGGGTTCCTCGGCGCCGGAACCATCGTCCATGCCCGGGGCATGGTCGCCGGCCTGACGACGGCCTCCACGCTGTGGGTCGTCGCGGGCCTGGGGCTGGTCATCGGCTCCGGATATTATGTCCCGGCCGTGATGCTCACCGCCCTCATCATGTTCACCCTCATCCTCTTCCGGAAGATCGAAGAGGTCTACCTCCGCAAGACCCTCCACCAGTACCACCTCAAGGTCGGACAGCCGGCGCAGGTCCTGTCGGGTCTCCGCAAGCTCGGCTTCCACCACGGCATCAAGATCGAGCGGCTGAATCTGAAGAAGGAAAAGGACGGAAGCGTCATCAGCTTCGCCTTCGTCGCCTCGGAAGAGAAGGAGCAGGAGTTCAACCAGGGGCTCCTCGCGCTCGGGGAGATCGATGAGCTCCGCATCGAGTAGGACGAAGCTCCTCGTCGCCTCGACCAACGCCGGGAAGGTCCGCGAGATCGGCCGCGCCCTGGCCGGGCTTCCCTTCGAGGTCGTCAGCCTGGCAGAGGTCCTGCCGAAGGCCTCCTACCGCGAACGGGGCCGGACGTTCCTCGAGAACGCGCGCGGCAAGAGCCGGCGCTACGCCCGGCTGTCGGGCCTGCTGACCCTGGCAGAGGATTCCGGGCTCGAGGTGGAAGCGCTCGGCGGCGCCCCCGGCGTCCACTCCGCGCGCTTCGCCCGGCCCGATCCGACCGACGCCAGGAACCTGGGAAAGGTCCTTCGGCTCCTTCATGACGTCCCGCGCGCGAAGCGCCGGGCCCGGTTCGTCTGCGCCATGGTCCTTTCCGGGCCCGACGGGATCGTCGCGGAGCTCTCCGGCGAGGTCCGCGGCATCATCGCCGAGGCCCCGAAGGGCTCGAACGGTTTCGGCTACGACCCCATCTTTTATTACCCGCGCCTCGGCAAGCATTTCGCCGAGCTCAGCCCCGAGGCCAAGAACGCGGTCAGCCATCGGGGCCGGGCCCTCGGAAAGATGGTCAAGATCCTGCGAAGAAAAGCGGCCGACCGCTAGAGGCTCGATATCCCCGGACGGCGCCCCGGCCGGCCGTTCATGGTCAACCCCGGTTATCCCCCGGCGTCCGGAACGTGAACCCCCATTGACCCGGTGCGGACCGGCACGCCCATATCTTGTTCTATATCAACGCGCAGCAAACTCCTGATCTTGGCCCGCGATCCGCATAGGAACTCGGCGAAAGGAGGTTTTCATGAAAAACCATCGCTCCAACGGAACCGCGCTCGGCCTCGTCCTGGCGCTCGTCGTCCTCACCTTCTCCTGGGCCTTCGCCGAGGCGCCCGCCGCCGCCGGCCCCAAGGTCAACATCAACACGGCCTCGCAGACCGAGCTGGAGGGTCTGCCCCGCATCGGCCCGAAGATCGCCCGCGAGATCGTCGATTTCCGGACGAAGAACGGGGCCTTCAAGAAGGTCGAAGAGATCATGAAGGTCAAAGGCATCGGGGAGAAGCTGTTCAACCAGCTCAAGGACCTGATCACGGTCGGCACGAATTAGCGCGAATCAAGAGGAGGGGGGCCTCCCCCCTCCTCTAACGTCGTCTCGCTACGCATGAAGCCGTCGCCCGGTCCCAGGACGAATCGAAGCGCCTATCAGGAAAAACTGGGATCGTCGGAAAGGGCGCAGGGGATATCCAAAATATCGTTAGAATTGGCCGGCTGGAGGCTCAGGCGGGGCGTTCGGACGGGATCAAAGGCCAACCACCAAAATAGGGCGAGGAGCGCCGCCCCGTAAACCCCAGTTGGGAAGGGGGCCCATCGCTCTTGCGATGGGGGAACCCGAAGAGGTTCCTGGGTCTGGGGTCAAAGGGCGGCCTCCGAGCCCTCCGACCGGGAGCGAGGCCGGCCCGTATGAGCTATATTCCCGGCCGGCACCGGAATAAGGGATGCCCCTGAGTCCTTCGAAGGCGATCCTAACCTTATGATCTCGGATGGCTCTTTCGATAGACGTCGAGGAGCTGTTTGAGATCCATGTGGGTGTACTTCTGGGTGGTGGCCAGGCTCGCGTGCCCGAGGAGCTCCTGGATGGTCCGGAGATCGGCCCCGCGGCCGAGGAGGTGCGAAGCGAACGAATGGCGGAGCGAATGGGGGCTGATGTGCCGGACGACGGCGGTCCGCCTGATGTACTTCGCGACGATCCGTTCGACGGAGCGCGAGGTCAGGCGCCCTCCCCGGTAATTGAGGAACAGGGCGTCCGCGCCGGCCCGATCCCCCGGGAGGTCGTTCCGGGCGCGGCGCCAGGCCTCGACGCTCGCCGCGGCCGAATGGCCGTACGGGACGATCCGCTCCTTCTTGCCCTTGCCCCGCACCCGGACGAGCCGATCGGCGAAGCCCACGTCGGCGATGTCGATCGCCACGAGCTCGCCGACCCGGATCCCGGAGGCGTAGAGGAGCTCGAGGAGGGCCCTGTCCCTGAGGTCGAGCGGACGATCGGAGGAAGGGAGGTCCAGGAAGCGGGCCATCTCGTCCTCGGACAGGAACGAGGGCACCCGCTTCTCGGCCCTCGGGGTCGCCAGGGCCCGGGCGGGATTCGTCGCGACCCACTTCCGCCGAACGGCGTAATCATAGAACGACCGTATGGCCGCGAGCTTGCGGCCTATGGACGTCTTCTTCCGCCGGCCTTCGTAGAGACGGGCGAGGAAGCCGCGCAGGACGACGTTATCGGCGGTCTTCCAGCCGGCGCGCGTCTCTTCGAGGTAAGCGGCGAGCTGGCCGAGGTCCCGGCCATAGGCGGCGACGGTATGGGGGGAGGCGTTCCTCTCGTGCTCGAGGTGGGCGAGGAACTCGTCAATCGCTTTTCTCATCGGCCGGCGGGGCGGCGGGCCCCTCCTTGTCCTGCTCCCAGAGCTTCTCCCGCGGGACGATCTCTTTGTAGGTGCATTTTTCGTTCGGACAATAGAGGTAGGGATCGCCCTTGATGGAGTTCTTCTTGAGGATGGACGCCCGCCCGCATAACGGGCAGGCCTTGGCCACCGGCTCGTCCCACGTCGCGTACTTGCACTTCGGGTAAAGGCTGCAGCCGAAGAAGTACTTGCCCCGGCGCGTCTTCCGGCGGACGAGGGTGCCGCCGCAGCCCTCGGGACAGGCGATCCCGGTGTCGACCTTGTCCTTCTGGATGTACTTGCACTTCGGGTAGGAGGAACAGGCGATGAACGAGCCGAAGCGGCCGAACTTGATGACGAGGGGGGCGCCGCATTGGGGGCACTTCTCGTCGAGCGGCTTCGTCTCCTTCTTGACCAGGGCCTCCTTGTGGGTGCACTCCGGATAGCCGGAGCAGGCCTTGAACCGGCCGAAGCGCCCCGACTTGATGACCATGTCCTTGCCGCATTTGGGGCACTTCTCGTCGATCGGGATCCCGGTCCTCTTGAGGTCCTCGGCCTCACCGCCCGCCTTCAGGGACTTTTCGAGGACGGCGTAATACTCCCGGAGGCTCTGGAGCCAGGCCCGCTCGCCGTCGCCGATCTGGTCGAGTTCCTCCTCCATCCGGGCCGTGAAGGTCACGTCCAGGAGCTCGGGGAAGTGGGTGACCAGGAATTCCGTGACGACCATGCCCAGATCCGTCGGGATGAACTTGCCCTTGTCCCGGGAGACATAGACCCGGTTCTGGAGGGTCGCGATGATGGGCGCGTAGGTGCTCGGCCGGCCGATGCCCTTGGCCTCCAGCTCCTTGACCAGCGTGCCCTCGGTGTATCGGGCGGGCCCCTGGGTGAAACTCTGCTTGGCCTCGAGGCCGGCCTCGCCGTCGACGAGCGCCAGGACCTCGCCCTCGAACGCCTTGGGCAGGATGTCCATGTCCCCGTTCCCGTTCGGGGCCGCGGCCAGGAAGCCCTCGAACTTGAGAACCTCGCCCTTGGCCTTGAAGAGATAGTTCGCGGACCGGATGTCGAAGTCGGTCTCCTCGACGACGGCCGGAGCCATCTGCGAGGCGATGAACCTGTTCCAGACGAGCTTGTAGAGGTCGTATTCCTCTTTCTTGAGGTATTCCTTGACCTTGTCGGGCGGCAGGTCGAGGTGGGCCGGGCGGATGGCCTCGTGGGCGTCCTGGGCCTTCTTCTTGTTCTTATAGGCGTTGGGCTTGGACGGGGCGTGGGCCGGGGACCAGGTCCGCTCGATGTACGACCGGGCCGCGACCCGCGCCTCGTCCGCGATGCGGAACGAATCGGTCCTCATGTAGGTGATGAGCCCCGTCTGCCCGAGCTCGCCGATCTCCAGCCCCTCGTAGAGCTTCTGGGCGACGAACATCGTCTTCTTGACCGGATAGTGGAGGAGGCGGAACGCGTCCTGCTGGAGCGAGCTCGTGATGTAGGGAGGGAGCGGCGTCTTCCGCTTCTCCTCGACCTTGATCTTCTCGAGGACGAAGGGCGCCTTCCGGCAGGCCTCCAGGATGGCGTCGGCCTGTTCCTTGTTCGCGACCTTGGCCTTCTTGCCGTCGATCTTGGCCAGGGCCGCCTTGAACTCGGGCGGATTCGCCGCCCGGAGCCTGGCCGAGACGTTCCAGAACTCCTCGGCGACGAAGGCCCGGATCTCCTTCTCCCGGTCGCAGATGAGACGCAGGGCGACCGACTGGACCCGGCCCGCGCTCAGGCCGCGGCCGATCTTCTTCCAGAGGAGCGGGCTGATGAGGTATCCGACGAGCCGGTCGAGGATGCGCCGGGTCTGCTGGGCCTCGATCTTCGGCATGTCGAGCCCGCCGAGATGCTCGAACGCCTTCTTGATGCCGTCCTCGGTGATCTCGTTGAAGACGGCCCGGAAGACCTTCGGGTTCTCGGCCCCGATGAGCTCGCGGAGATGCCAGGAGATGGCCTCGCCTTCGCGGTCGTTGTCGGCCGCCAGGATGATCCGCTCGCTCCCTTCGGCCAGCTTCTTCAGCTCGGCGACGACCTTCTTCTTGTCGGGGATGACCTGGTAGGTGGGCGCGAAATCGTGTTCGACGTCGACCCCCATCTTGCTCTTGGGGAGGTCCCGGACATGGCCCATGGAGGCCTTGACGATGTATTCCGAACCCAGGTAATGATTGATGGTTTTCGCCTTGGCCGGCGATTCCACGATGACCAGCGATCGCGACACTTAGATTCTCCTCTGAAAATTCTTTCCCGGGTTCTGGACGACCAGCCCCTTCAGCTCCAGGCCCAGGAGCGTTCCCAACAGCTCCGAGACCGAGAGGTCCGTCCGCTCCGCCAGGGCGTCCACGTGGACCTCCGCGTCGGCGGGCACGGCCCCGAGGACCGCCGCCTCGGCCCCCGTGAGGACCGGCGCCGGCCCTTCCTCCCCCCGCCGCGCGAGGACCTCGTCGCGGAGCGGCGCGGGCAGGCCGTCCGCCACGTCCTCCCAGGTCTCGACGAGCCGCGCCCCCGAGCGGAGGAGCCCGTTGGTCCCCTCGCTGAGGCCGGAGGTCGCGTTCCCCGGAACGGCCATCACCTCGCGGTTCTCCTCCAGGGCCAGCATGGCCGTGATCAGCGAGCCGCTGCGCCGGGAGGCCTCAACGACCACCAGTCCCGTCCCGAGCCCGGCGATGATCCGGTTCCGGAGGGGGAAGTGGAATCCGAGGGGCGGCGCTCCCAGGGGAAGCTCCGTCACCACGGCCCCCATGTCCCCGACCTTCGCCGCGAGCGACCGGTTCTCCGGCGGATAGATCTCATCGAGCCCGGAGCCGAGGACCGCCACCGTCCGGCCGCCGGACGCGACGGCACCCTCGTGGGCGCAGGTGTCTATGCCCCGGGCGAATCCGCTCACGACGACGAGCCCCCGTGAAGCCAGGTCCCCGGCCAGCCGGCGGGCCATCGCCCGCCCGTACGCGGTCGGCCGCCGGGCCCCGACCATTCCGATCGCCGGCCCCGCGAGCGCCTCCGGCCGCCCTGAAACATACAGGACGAGCGGGGGATCGTAGATCTCCCGGAGGAGCGGCGGGTAGGCGGCGTCCGCTAAGGTCAAGATACTATAGGCCTTTTTATCGAGTTTCTCAAGTTCTCCCCGCGCCGCGTCGAGGGCCCCGGGCGCCGCGAGCTTCCGCGCGATGTCCTCACGGACGCCAAACGCGGCGAGCGCCCCCTCTCCGGCGGAAAAGACCTCTTCGACCTTCGGAAACGCCTTCAGGACGATCCGCGCCGCCCTCGGGTGTTCGCAGACGGCCGCGTTGAGGGCGATCCAGGGAGCGCGGCGGTCGTCCACATCCGCTCACTCTTCGGTGCAGGCCCCCGGAATGGCGAAGACCGGGACATCCGACAGGGAGATGACCCGTTCGGTATTGCTGCCGAGGAAGAATCGCCCGAGTTTCGTGTGGGTGTAGGTCGATATGGCGATCAGGTCGAACCTCTTGCTCTGGGCGTAGTTGACGATCCCGGCCGCCGCGTTGAAATCGCGGACGACCTCCTCGGAGACCTTGAAGTTCTTTCTCTCGCGGGCCTCGCGCTTCTTCAGCCGCGCCAGGACGTCCTGGAGCATGGCCTCGGCGGATTCGGGGCCGACGCGATAGTTATAGAGAGCCAGCACATGGAGGAGCGTCAGGTCGGCGCCGAACGCCGACGCCAGATCCCAGGCGAAGTCGCGCTCGACGTCCTCGCGCTTGGAGAAGTCCGTGGGGACGAGGATCTTCCGGATCCCGGGGCGCAGGCGCTTCTTCCCGGCGAAGAGGACAGGGGCCGGGGCGTGACGGAGGACGCCGTTGGCGACGCTGCCGACGAGGACCTTCTCCAGGGCCGACCGTCCGCGCTTGCCCATCACGATGAGGTCGGCCTTCTCCCGGCCGGCGATCTCGATGATCTTCTTGACCGGAGACCCCGATTCGATGAGGACCTTGGCGAACGCGATCCCCTTCTTTGCGGCCAGCCCGGCCAGTTTCTTCGCGGCCTGCTCCTTGTTGGCCTCGACCTGGAGGTAGATGTCCTCCATGTAGGCCGGACGCGCCTCGAGGAGCGCGGGCCCCATCTCCGGGACGACGTGGACAACGGAGATCCGGGCCCGGCATTTCCGCGCGAACAGCTCCGCGTAGGCCAGGGCGTCGGCAGCCTCCCGGGAAAAATCGGTCGCCCACAGGATGTTCCTGATCTCGTATTTCATTGGGTCCCTCCTTCCACCTGGTCCCCTATGATATCAAGAATCGACGGAATCGCCAACCGCGGCGCCGGGCCCCGCCGGCGCTCCGCACCAACGACGCCATGGGGAGAGCCGCCCCCTTGCAAAAGGGGGTGGGGGGGGATTTCGGGCCCGCCCCTTCTGCCCCTTATCAATGACGTCGGGAACGGCGGGATTTTCTCGCCGCCTTCGCTTTACTTTGCCCGCCGGGATGGGCCAAAATGCCCTTGATGAGCCTTTACAACCTGATCAGCTTCCTGGGCATCTTCGTCCTGGCCGGGTTCGCCTGGCTCTGTTCCTCGAACCGGAAGGTCGTCAATTGGCGGGTCGTCCTCTGGGGCATCGCCCTCCAGCTTGTCTTCGCCTTCTTCATCTTCGTCGTCCCCGCCGGGACCAGCGTCTTCCTTTTCCTCAACGACGCGGTCGTCCGCGTCCTCGAGAGCGCCACGGCGGGCACACGGTTCCTCTTCGGCCGCCTGGCCCTGCCGCCCGGGACGGCGAACGAGGCCGGGGAGACGTCGCTCGGCTACTTCCTCGCCTTCCAGGCCCTGCCGACCATCGTCTTCTTCGCGGCTCTCATCGGCGTCCTCTACCACCTCAAGGTCATGCCGTTCTTCGTCCGGCTCTTCGCCCGCGTCTTCAGCCGATCGATGCACATCAGCGGGGCCGAGGCCCTGAGCGTCTCGAGCAACATCTTCGTCGGCGTCGAGAGCTCGCTCGTCGTTCGCCCCTACCTCGAGGCCATGACCGTTTCGGAGCTCGCGACCATCATCACCGCCGGCATGGCCACCGTCGCCTCGACGACCCTGGGCCTCTATGTCATGCTCCTCAAGACCCAGATGCCGACGATCGCCGGGCATCTCATCTCGGCCTCGGTCATCGCCGCCCCCGCCGCCGTCGTCATGGCCAAGCTCATCATTCCCGAGAACGGGAAGCCCGCCACGCTGGGCGTCGACGTCGAGCCGTACGCCGAGCGCGAGGACAACCTCATCATGGCCGTCATCAACGGGGCGAACTCGGGGCTCAAGCTCCTCGGCGGCATCGTCTCCCTGCTCCTCGCCTTTCTGGGGCTCGTCGCCCTGCTCGACCTCATGCTGGGCGGATTCGGCGGCGCCCTCAACGGCTGGTTCGGCTGGCATCTCGAGCTTTCCCTGAAAAGCCTCCTCGGCTATGTCTTCTACCCGTTCACCCTGGCCGTCGGCGTGCCCTCCCCGGACGCCATGGCGATCGCCCGCGTCATCGGGGAGCGGACCGTGGCCACGGAGGTCCCCGCGTACGGCCATCTGGCCGAACTGATGGCCCGCGGGGCGCTCCGGGACCCCCGCTCGGCCCTCATCGCCTCCTATGCCTTGTGCGGCTTCGCTCACGTCGCCTCGCTGGCCATCTTCGTCGGGGGAACGGGCGCCCTGGCCCCGTCCCGTCTCAAGGACCTGTCGCGCCTCGGCCTGCGGGCCCTCCTGGCCGCCACCCTGGCCTGCCTGATGACCGGCGCCGTGGCCGGGACCTTTTTCACGGGCGCCTCGGTGCTCCTGGGAAAATAGACAGGGGGAGCCCGGTCTCGCTTGTCTCGCTCTTTCATTTATGCGATTATGGCGGATGGCGGAGGATGATATGAGAAAAAGAACGGTCCTTGCGATGGCGGCTGTCGTCCTGTTCGCGACATCCGTGGCGGCGGCGGGCAAGGAAGCCCGGGCGAAGTTCAAGGAGGAGACCTGGGACTTCGGCAAGGTCAAGCAGGGCGAGGTGCTCGCCCATGAGTTCGTCTTCGTCAACGAAGGCGACGGGACTCTCGTCATCGAGCGCGTCTCGACGTCGTGCGGCTGTACGGCCGCCCTCGCCTCCGAGGACAAGATCCCTCCGGGCAAGGAGGGCCGCATCAAGGCCTCTTTCGACAGCCGCGGATACGCGGGGACCGTCGTCAAGTATGTCTACGTCGAGTCGAACGACGCGTCGGGCGGACGACGGGAGCTCAAGGTCACGGCCGAGATCGACGTCCCGCCCCAGCCCCGGATCGAGCTCGACCGCTACAACGCCGATCTCGGGCTGAGCCTCGAGGGCGAGACCGCGTCGACCCGGTTCACGGTCCGCAACACAGGCGAGCTCGAGCTCCGGATCGAGATCGCGCACCCCGATTTCAAGTTCTTCGCGGGAGGGAAGCCCGCCGCGTTCCCGATGAGCGTCGCGGCTGGCCGCGAGGTCGAGCTCGAGATCCGGTTCCCGGCGCCGGCCAGGCCCGGCATGCTCCGCGACTATGTCCTCGTCAAGTCCAACGATCCCGTCCGCGCCTCGCTCTCGATCTACATCAGCCGCTACATCATCACGAAGAAGGATCTCAAGGCCCTGTTCGATAAATACAAGGATCTTCTATAGCCGATGGTGGTGGCCACAGGTTGTGGCCGCAGACTTGAGTCTGCGTCTTGAAGAGCTCAGGCTAAAGCCTGAGGCTGCGATCCGCCAGTCTCGCCCGCCCTATGGGGCTCTCCAAACGAGCCGCACGCAGCCCCCGGTCAGAGTCTCGACCTTGGCCGGGGACCATGCGCCTGACGGGGGCTTCGGCCCCAGGCCGTCGAACAGGCCGGGCGCCCCGGCACCGGCGAAGACCGGATGGACGAGCAGGCTGAGCTCATCGACAAGGCCGGCCCTCAACAGGACCCCGCCGAGGGTCGGACCCGAATCCACGAGGATCCGCTTCACTCCGTAGCGCTCGGCCAGGAGTCCGAACGCCCGGCCGAGGTCCACGCGGTCCCGGCCGCAGAGGACGTGATCATAGCCTCGCTCATCGAGGTATGCGATATAATCCGCGCCGGTCGTTTCCGAAACGAGAACGATGACATCCCGGCAGTATTCGAAGCGGCGGAGGACGTGGAGGAGCCCTTTGAGGACGCCCCGCGAGTCCGGAACGACCCACCAGGACAGGCCGGCGCTCCGCGCCGGTCTCCGGAGGTCCTCGGGCGTCTCCGGAGGCGCCTCGGAAGAGTGCATGAAGATGCCCGTCTTCGCCGTGTTGGAGCCGGCGCAATACACGTCCGCCCCGTAGCTGCCGACGATCCCATAATGGAGGCCCATATCGACCTCGAATCCTGTGACACGGCCGTCCAGGCTGACCGAATTGTGCATGATGACCTCGGGCTTGGCCACTTCGTCCTCCCAGGATCTTGGGCGCCCCCTGATCTCGGCGGGGCGGCAACGGAAAGGATAAATGACGCCGTTCCTTGCGTCAAGCCCGCAAGAAATCCCCCCAACCCCCCTTTTTCAAAGGGGGGAAGCCAAGAATCTCCCCTCGCTCCCGTTTTCGATGGCGGGCCATCATCCGCCCGTCCCGCTTGTCTCGTCCGTCTCGCGCGTCCCGCTCTTTTATGCTATACTCCATCGAAACTTCGCA
>CAWART010000005.1:0-37324 GCA_963784525.1 Candidatus Aminicenantota bacterium
AAATTCCTCGAGCGGGACGACCGTCCGCTCGACAGCGTCCATGAAAGCCAGCGTCCGGAAGATCCGCAGGGCGGTCCTGTAAAGAGCATACAGAAAAGCGGAAGAGAATAAGATCAGGAGGAGCGCCTTGCCGCTTTCGCCGAGGACCTGAAGGAAAGGCGTCAGGCCAAGGCATCGGACGTTGCACGCGAACGCGTCCGGGGTCGGCAGAGAAAAGAGGAGGAGGGCCGTTTCCGGATGGCGGAAGAGGTAGAAAAGGACGGCAAAGAAGAAAACCGAAAGCACGCCCAGTAGAAGGCCGGGCCTCATGCCGTTCCTACCCCCGTTTCTTTTCATGTCTTTTCTTTTCGATCAGCTCTTCGAGTCCGGACATATCGACGCCGCGGATCTTCGAGAAGGAATCGGCGAATGCGGAAACGGCAAGGTCCGGAGAGATCTCGAAGGCCCTGCGGAGAAGGTCCCCGGTAACGGCGCTCCGATAATCTTCCCGGGACAGGGCCGGGGTGAAGAGGATGGTCCCGGACGTCCGGTCCTTCAGGACGAGGCCTTTCTTGGAGAGCCGGCCGAGGACGGTCAGGGCCGTTGTATAGGCGATCTTCTTCGTAGCCCGGAGCTCCTCGAACAGGTCCCTCCCCCTTATCGATCCCTTCGCCCAGAGGATCTCCATGACGGGGAGCTCGAGTTCGTCGGACAGGGGGCCGATACTCCCCTTTTTCGATAGGCTTAGTAATCGCATACGACCAATCTATTCTACAATGCGTAGAATGTCAAGCCCGTGAAATCAGAGACACAATACCCGTCGCCCATTTATTTGATGGGACCGCTTTATCAGGGGAAGATATGTCGAATTAGGAATCGGGTATTGTGTCCCCGATCTTTACCCGGTTTTTAGGGCCTCGGCGAGCTTGTCCAGGCTCTGGGACCATCCCTCCCGGGCGCCGGCCCGGTCCAGGCCGGCAGGGAGGCCGGCATGCACCAGCGTGAGCTTCGTCCTGCCGTCGACCTCTTCGAAGGTCACCGTCACGAGCAACTCCAGGGGATAATCCGGGTTCATGCCATAGTACGTGGCGGGCACGATATGGCCATGCTCGTCCGCGAAGCTGTCCGTGGCGACGATCCGCTCCGGCCGGACGATCTCGCGATAGACGCCCGTGCTCCAATAATCCTTGCCCAGGGGCGAGCGCATGCAATTCAGATAGACCCCGCCTACGCGGAAGTCGCTCTTGCAGACGGGGGCAGTGAAGCCCGAGGGTCCCCACCAGAGCTTCACGCGCTCGGGTTCCGTCCAGTTCTTCCAGACGATCTCCCGCGGCGCATCGAAGATCCGAGTGATGACAAGCTCACGCTCCTCGAGCGATTCGATGGATTCCTTGATCTTGTCCATGGGGACCTCCTCTATATGAGGGTCATATTGCAAGAAATGCGCCATTTTCAGCCGCCAGGGAAAGGACTCTTTCCCGGGTGGAACAGGGGGGGAAGGCGGATCCTCGCGACGGCCGGGGCGGCCCGGACGGGACGCGTCCACTTCCATAGGAAAGGGAGTCCTATATTCCGCTGCGTCGCCTTGTTCCTTCCCATGCGTGAACGAATTTGATACGCTAACCCGTAGAGCAAAGGAGGAACCGCCATGAAGAGAACGCGCCTGATAATTCCGGTGGCCGCCGGGTTCCTTATCTTCGTGTCGGCCGCGTCGGGCCTCGCCATCACGCCCGCCGCGCAGTTACACCCGGATACCCATGACTGGCCGGCCCTGTTCGATGCGGACCTCTCCGACGCCGAGTTCCCGGCGGGCGTCTGGACGATCGAGGACGGCGTCCTCACGGCGAGCGAGGACCAGGCCATCTGGACGAAGCGGGATTACGAGAACTTCATCCTCGACCTGGAATTCAAGACGGCGCCCGGGACGAACAGCGGCATCATCGTCTATTGTACGGATGTCGCGGATTGGATCCCCAACTCGGTCGAGATCCAGATCGCGGACGATTTCGCCGAGGAATGGGCCAAGGCCCCGGCGACGTGGCACTGCGGCGCCGTCTTCGGCCACCTCGCCCCGACCCGGAGCCTGGTCAACAGGCCCGGCGAGTGGAACCACTACACCATCACCTGCCAGGGCCGGAAGATCTTCGTCATGCTGAACGGCGAGCAGGTCGCGGCGATGGACATGAGCCATTGGACGTCGGCCAAGTACAATCCCGACGGGAGCGAGATCCCGGCCTGGCTCAGCAAGCCCCTCGCCGAGATGGCGACGAAAGGCCGCATCGGCCTCCAGGGCAAGCATGCCGGCGCGCCGGTCTATTTCCGGAACATCCGGATAAAAGAAATCAGGGACACAATACCCGTTTCCTAATTACCAAGATCCTCCCTGGAAAAACAGGTCGGCGGCTGAATTGGGAAACTGGTATTGTGTCCCCAAATTAGCGTTTCAGCTCGGTCGGAGGCCCATCGGGAATAAAGGGCTTGTAGACCACGCCTTTCGTCTTCTCCCGGAACTCGGCCTGAACGGCTTGCAGGGTCTTGGCGTCCTCGAACAGGTCCACCATCGTCGCCGCCAGGGTCTTGGCCGCGTAGACAAGCCCCTTGTGACCGATCGACATGCCACCGCAGGCAACCACGGGCCAGGCGTGCCACGGAGCGTCCTTGGGCGCGGTCGTGGCGCCCATGCTCAACGTGGGAACGATCCAACTGACGTCTCCGACATCCGTCGAGCCGCCGTCGGGATCCGCCTTCGGCGCCGCCCAGGGTTGCACCGCGCCGTCGAGGCCCTTGGGGTCCGTGCCTGTCGCGCGCTGGATCTCCCTGGCGAACTCCTGTTCCTCCGGTGTGAACGGGATCGGGCCGAGCCACTGGAGGTTGGCGAACATCACTTTTTCCCCGGTCACGTTGACCAGGGTCTCCCAATCGCCTCCCTGCACCGTGAGCTTGGATTCGACCTCGGCCATCATCGCCGCGCCTTCGGCGATCCGGCGCGCGCGGGCCAACAGCTGGTCGACCCCGGCGCCCTTCGAATCGCGAAGCCAGCACCAGAGCCTGGCGTATGCCGGCACCACGTTCGGCACGTCGCCTCCGTTCAGGATCGAGTAGTGCATGCGGACGGTGGGCTTGACGAATTCACGCATCCGGTTCAGGCCCGTCGTGAAGAATTCCAGGGCGGCCACCGCACTGCGTCCGTTCCAGGGGTCGCCCGCCGCGTGCGCGGTCCGGCCGTTGAACTCGACGATGAAGTCGACGATCGCCTGTGAGCCGTCGACCGAAACCTCGGTTTTGTCGGCGGGATGCCAGGTCAGGCAGACGTCGAGATCCTTGAACAGCCCCTCTCGGGCCATGTATATCTTGCCGCCCACCGCTTCCTCGGCCGGCGTGCCGTAGAAGCGGATCGTGCCTTTGAGCTTCCCTGCGCTCATCAGGTCCTTGACGGCCACGGCGGCTCCGAGGGCCGCCGCGCCCAGCAGGTTGTGTCCGCAGCCATGGCCCGCGGCACCGGCCTGCAGGGCCTCCTTGCCGGATCGGGCTTTCTGCGACAGGCCCGGCAGGGCGTCGTATTCGCCGAGGACGCCGATGATCGGCCGGCCCTCGCCATAGCTCGCCACGAACGCGGTCGGCATTCCCGCCACTCCCCGTTCGAGCGTGAAGCCCTGCTTCTCGGCGTACTCCGCGAGGGCTTCCGCCGATCGGGTCTCGAGCAGGGCCGGTTCGGCGAAGCCCCAGACGCGGTCGCTGAGATCGATCATCTCGGCTTGATGCCTTTCGATGGAGGCGATCGCTTCCTCCTTCTTCTTGGTCGAGGCGCCGGCCGCGATCTGCGAAATGATCAACAGAGCGGCGATCAGGAGCGCAACCCCCGGAAGGCGTGTTTTCATGAGCTTCCTCTCTTTCTTTTCAAGCCGGAATATGGAAAAGACTATATAGGCCTGCGCGAATAGCTGTCAACCCTCCGGAAATCGGGAAACGGGTATGGCGTCCCTGATCAATTGATCTTCTTCAGGGGCAGCTCGGTCAGCCGCTGCAACTGGAGAAGGGAGACCTGTTTCACCAGGTCGTTGTTATCCTCGTTCGATTCCGTGATCACGTGGTTGAAGTCCAGCCTGAGCCGGAACTTCGGACGCTCCTCGCCCGCCGCCCAGTTGCATTCATCCACAGGTTGTCCGCCGAACTTTCGGACCTCGCCGGCAGCAAGAGACGCCTGGTAGGGCATGGTCAGGTAGAAGTACCATTCTTTGGTGACCGGGTTCTGGATCTCGAAGATGACATCGAAGGTCCCGCTGTTCCCCGGGCCGGTGTTCTTGAAGGTGTAGGACGGCTTGCACGAGTATCTTTTCTCGCCCGAGGCGCCGGTGTGGGACTTGATGTCCTCGAAGTCGATGGAGACGGCCACCAGGTCGCATTTGGCTTTCATGACGTCCCCGGGCCTGGGCACGGGTTTGGCCAGTTGGCTCTGCGGCGTTTGCTGGGTTTTCACCTGGCCGATGAGGCCGGGGACCGCGATAATGATACAACCCGCCACGAAGGCGACGCTCAGAAAACGTTTCGGCATGGATCCTCCTTCAAGATCGATGCGAGGGCATTCCACTCATGACTGAATTCAACGCTCTTAACTGACTGACCTCAATATACTACCCGCCGGGCACGGATGACAAGAAAAAAGGGGCAGGATTCCCCCTCCCCTCCCGGCTCGTGGAATCGGGGACACAATACCCGTTTCCGGATTATTTTTTCGGACGGGAATTCCAGGGGAGAATAAGTAAATTCGGAATTTGGTATTGTGTCCCCAAATTTAGTATCATTCGGACATGCGCGTCGACGGGATCACATGGGGAGTGTGGGCGTTCGGATCGAGCCTTCTGCTCTTCTGGTGCTTTCAAACGGTCCGTGAATTCCGGGCCCTGTTCTCGAAACGCCGGCGCCGGAAATCGGACACTCCGTCGGATTGAGGAGGAACATTGGAGGACCATATCCTCGGGGAGATCCTCTCCCAACCCCGCGTGTGGCGGCGAACCCTCGCCTCGCTCTTTCGCAAAGACAGTCCCCTCGGGTGGCTGGATCCTCTCATCGGCGACGGCCCGGTGCTCTTCACCGGCATGGGCTCGTCATATTATCTCTCCATCGCCGCCGCCCCGATGTGGAGGCATTACGTCGGAGGGTGGGCCATGGTCGCCTCGGCGTCCGATGTCATCACATACGCGAAGGACCGGATCCCGCGCGGGGCGAAGGGCACGGTCATCGGCATTTCACGGTCCGGGAAGACCTTCGAAACAAGGGACGCGGTCCGCCTCCTCCGGAAGGAGCGCGGCTGGCGGTCCATCGGCGTGACCTGCCATGCCGAAACCGCGCTTGCCAGGGAGTGCGAGGCTTCGCTCGTCCTGGCCGGCGCGGCCGAGAAGAGCCGTTTCACGACCCGCGCCCTGACGACGACCGTCCTTGCGCTCCAGGCGCTCGCGGCCGTCCGGGCCGGGGATAAGAAGCTCGAAGGGGAGTTGCAGCGCTTGCCGGACCTCGCCGACGAACTCCTGGCGCGTTATGGGGCGTTCGTCAAGGACTTGGCCGCACGCGGGGACTACGGCCGGTTCGTCTTCCTCGCCCAAGGCCCCTACCTGGGCTTCGCCCGGGAGCTCATGCTGAAGACAGAGGAGATCGTTCGGGTCCCGTCCGAGGTCTGTCAGACGCTCGAATATCTCCACGGCCCGAAGTACGCCGCTGGCGCGTCGACGCTGGTCACCGTCCTTCTCTCGGACGCCGGCGCCAGGTATCAGCGGGACGCCCTGGCGAAGATCAAGCGCGCCGGGGCGAAGGTCGCCGTCATCTGCGAGAGAGCGGCCCCGGGCGTCGCGGCGGGCGCGGATTTCGTCATCGAATTGCGCTCTGGGCTGTCGGATTACGGGCGGATGATCCTCATGATGCCCCTCGCTCAGCTGTTCATCTATCACCGCGCGGTCGCGGCCGGCCGATCGGCCTGGATCAGGAAGATGGTCTACGGGACCGAATAACGAAAGCAGCGGCGGGGCGGCAGCCTGTAATTCGGGGACATAATTCGGGGACACAATACCCGTTTCCGAAAATGAAAGAATCCCCCAGGAAAAGGGCCCCGAATTAATGATTGAGAAACGGGTATTGTGTCCCCGATTTATACCCGACTTTCGGTCAGGCGCGAGCCCGCCGAATAGCCGAGGCGAGGTCCTCGTACTGGCGGCGGATCTCGTAGGGGATGTGGCGACCGAACTTGTCGAGGAACGTCTTGATGTCCGCGACCTCGTCGCCCCACTCCTCCGGCTTGAACTCGAAGAGCTTCTTCATGTTCTCGGGGGGGACGTTCAGTCCATAGGTCTCGATGTCCTCGACCTTGGGGACGAGCCCGATGGGGGTTTGCTTCGCCCCAACCTTGCCGGCGACGCGATCGAGGATCCATTTGATGACCCGGATGTTGTCGCCGAATCCCGGCCACATGAACTTCCCGTTCTCGTCGACGCGGAAGGCGTTCATGGAGTAGATCTTAGGCGGCCGGCTGATGAGCTTGCCCATATTGATCCAGTGGCGGAAATAATCGCCCATGTTGTAGCCGCAGAAGGGCCACATGGCGAACGGATCGCGGCGCAGGACGCCGACCTTGCCGGCGGCGGCGGCCGTCGTCTCGGAGCCCATGCGCGCGCCGAAAAAAACTCCGTGGTCCCAGTCGAAGGCCTCGGTCACGAGGGGGATGAGCTGGGAGCGGCGCCCACCCAGGATGATGGCCGAGATGGGGACGCCTTGGGGATTGTCGAACTCCTTGGAGAGGGTCGGGCAATTGTAGAGCGACACCGTGAACCGCGAGTTCGGCTGGGCGGCCTTGGTCCCAAGCGAAGGGTTCCAGGGGTTCCCCTGCCAGTCGAGAAGGTGTTCCGGGACAGGGCCGTCAAGGCCTTCCCACCAGGGGCAGTTCGTGTCCGTGTCGAGCGCGACGTTGGTGAATAGCGTCGGGTAGAAATTCGAGGCCTTGAGCGTCCGGACCATGTTCGGGTTGGACTTCATCGAGGTCCCGGGCGCGACCCCGAAGAACCCCGCCTCGGCGTTGATGGCGTAGAGCCGGCCGTCGGGGCCGATGTTGAGCCAGGCGATATCGTCGCCGAGCGTCGTGATCTTGTACTCGGGAAGGGCGGACTCGAGCATGGCCAGGTTCGTCTTGCCGCAGGCCGAAGGCATGGCCGCCGTGATATAGGTCACCTTGCCGTGGATGTCCTCGATGCCCATGATGACCATGTGCTCGGCGAGCCATCCCTGTTTCAGGCCGAGGTAGGAGGCGATGCGGAGGGCGAAGCACTTCTTGCCGAGCAGGGCGTTCCCTCCGTAGCCCGAGCCGATGCTCCAGACGAGGCCTTCCTCCGGAAAATGCATGATGTAGCGTTTCGAGGGATCGAAGTCGCCGACCGAATGGATCCCCTTGACGAAGGTCTCGCGGCTTCCGATCTTGTCGAGGATGTGGCGGCCCATCCGGGTCATGACGCGCATGCTGACGGCGACATAAGAGACGTCCGTGACCTGGACGCAGGCGCGGGCGTACGGCGAATCCGGGTGCCCCATCATGTAGGGCAGGACGTACATCGTCTTGCCGCGCATGGCCCCCCGGGAGAGCTTCGTCATCAGCTCCTTGGCCTCCTTGGGGGACTTCCAGTTGTTGTTCGGGCCGGCCGCTTCCTTCTCGGACGGGCAGACGAAGGTCAGCTGTTCGGTCCGGGCGACGTCGGTCGGGTGGGAACGATGGAGGTAGGACTTGGGCCAGGTCGCATGATTGAGCTCGCGGAAGATGTCGTTCTTCCCGATATGCTCCTCGCTCATCCCCATCTCGATGAGCCGGCGGGCCTCGCCCTCGGAGCCGTCGCACCAGTAAACGCGGTCCGGCTCGAACAGCCGGGCTTGTTCTTCAACCCATCGTTCAACAGGGGTGGTCATAAGGGATTAGAAATAGCACAGGCCCCTGAAAATTGCAATTTCGGGGTCCCAAAAATCCCCCCTAACCCCCCTTTTCTAAAGGGGGGTAGCTACCCCCTAACCCCCCTTTTCTAAAGGGGGGTAGCTCTCCCCAACCATCCCTTTTCCGAAGGGAGGAGCTCTCCCCGACCATCCCTTTTCCGAAGGGGGGTATCTCTCCCCCAACCCCCCTTTTCCGAAGGGGGGTATCTCTCCCCCACCCCCCTTTTCTTAAAAGGGGGGTATCTCCCCGCCCTTTTTAATAGGGGTTCTCTCCCCGGCACTTCCTTATCCGATGGGGAGCAACTTCTTCCCTTCACGCCAAGGGAGTCCCTGGCTGGATGGGAGGCGCAAAAAAATTAATATGCTTGACAAAATATATAACACTAGTTATATTACACTTGTTAGATAACAATCGTAACAAAAAGGAACTGGAAATGACCCCGAGAGAAATAGGCTTCGACAAAGAAACGGTCTTGGCCGCGGCGGTCGAAATCGTCCGTGAAAAGGGCTGGGAAAGCCTGACGGCCCGGGCGGTCGCCGAGCGGCTCAAGTCCTCAGTGGCCCCGGTTTACAGCACGTTCGGTTCCATGGAAGGCCTCGAGCGCGAGGTCCTCGAGGAGGCCAGGCGCCTCCTGCATGAAAGGACCGCGGTCCCCTACACCGAAGGAGCCTTCCTCAATGTCGGCGTGGGCGTGGTCGTCTTCGCCCGCGAAGAAGGCCATCTCTTCGGCGCCCTCTTCCATACGCGGCACAACCATCCCGACGTCGTCCGCAAGATCGACGCATTCTTTCTCGAACGGATGAAAGCGGATCCCATGCTCCGCCAGCTCCCGGACGCCTCGCTCGAGCGGCTTCTTCATTATCTCGGCACCTACACGTTCGGGCTGGCCTCCTCGATCGTTTACGGCCGCTGGGAAGACCCGTCCACGGAGAACATCATCCGCCTGCTCACGGGGGCCGGGAACATGATGATCTTCGGCGAGGTCTCCGGCATCGCCGACTACGAGAGCCCCGACAGCGAACGCGAGTGGGCGCGGATCCTCATGGAAAAGAATATCGTCCTGCCCGAAAAGGGCGACAAGGAGTCCCAATGAACATCGTCATCTTCAACGGCGGCCCGTCGAACGGACGGGGCGCAACGAGCCGCGGCATTGCGGACGAGACGGAGCGCCGGGCCCGGGCCAAAGGCTTTGCGGTCTCGCGCTTCGACCTCGCCGGCCTGGACATCAAGCCCTGCCGGGGCTGTTTCGCCTGCTGGGTCAAGCATCCCGGGACGTGCGCCATCAAGGATGATGAAGAGCCCATCCTCAGGGCGATGGCCGCGAGCGATATCCTGCTCTGGATCACGCCCATCGTCTTCGGGGGTTACGGCCCGACGCTCAAGAAGGCGCTCGACCGCTCGATCTCCATCTCTCTTCCCCTTTTCATCAAGGTCCGGGGCGAGATCCATCACCCCCAACGCTATGATAAGCGGCGAAGCTTCCTGGCCTTCGGGACGCTCCCGTCGGCCGAAGCGGAATCCGAGAGGATCTTCCATAACCTGGTCCGGAGGAACGGCATCAACCTGCATTCCGTTCGGACGGAATCCCGCGTTCTCTACGAGGGCGCGGACGGCGCCGGGATGACCGGCGTGGTCGAAGAGCTGCTGACGGCGGCCGAGGAGGCGATATGAGCGCGCAGAAAGCCCTGTTACTTATCGGAAGCCCGAAAGGGAAAGCCAGCGCATCCTGGGCCATCGGCAACTACCTCTTGCGCAAGCTCGAGGCCGCCGGCATGGGAGCGGAGGAGATGTTCGTATCGGCCGCCCTCCGGGCGCCGGAAAGCCGGAACGATATGCTCGCGGCCGTGGACGCCGCCGACCTCGTCGTCGTCTCCTTCCCGCTTTATATCGACCAGCTTCCGGCTCCGCTCATCCAGGCGCTGGAGCTCATCGCCGAGCATAGGAAGGCCAAGGCGGTCGCCGCTCCGGGGGCCGAGCCTCACGCGGGCAGACTGGCCGCCATCGTCCATTGCGGTTTTCCCGAGACGTTCCAGAACCAGGCGGCCGTGGATATCATGAGGCGATTCGCCGTGGAAGCGGGATTCGTCTGGGCCGGAGAGCTGTCGATGGGCATGGGAGGAGCGGTCGGCGGGAACGCGCTGGAAAAAGGGGGCGGGATGGTCAAGAACGTGGTCAAGGCGCTCAAGGCCGCGACCGTTTCGCTCGCGTCAGGCGGGCTCATCCCGGAATCCGCGACGGCCCTCGCCGGGAAGCCCATGATGGCGATGTGGATCTATCTGTTATTCGCCAATTTCGGCCTGAAGGGCCTGGCCCGCAAGAACGGCGTCGTCAAGCGGATCCACGATCGGCCTTATGCTTGAAACGGGGACACAATACCTGTTTCCTAATTATCAAATACGCACGGATCCCCAGGGGAAAAAGGGATCATTCGGAAATTGGTATTGTGTCCCCGATTTGTCTATACTGGCGGGGATGAAAACGCCCTTGAAGCCGCTCCGCATCGGGCCGCTCGAGATCGATTTCCCGGTGGTCCTCGCGGCGCTGGCGGGATACAGCGACCTCCCCTTCCGGCTCCTCTGCCGTTCGCTCTCGGCGCCCTTCTGCACGACCGAGGCCCTGCTCGACCGGCAGGTTATGATCGAAAAAAGGGTTCGCCGCCGGATGACCAAGCTCGACGAGGCCGACCACCCGGTCGCGGGCCAGATCATGGGCAACGAGCCGGAGGTCATGGCCGAGGCCGCCGCGAAGCTCGCGGAAATGGGCTTCGACGTCATCGACCTCAATTTCGCCTGCCCGGTCCGCAAGGTCGTCTCGAAGAAGCGCGGCGGGTTCCTGATGAGCCGCCCCGGCGAGACGCTGGATATCATCCGCGCCGTCGTCAAGGCGGTTCCCGACCGGCCGGTCACGGTGAAGCTCCGACGGTCGTTTTTCGAGAAGGACACGGCCGGAGACGAGTTCCGGGAGATTGCCCGGGGCGCGTTCGAAGCCGGGGTCGCCGCCGTCACCGTTCACGCCCGGAGCGTCGATCAGAAGTACAAGGGCCGGGCGGATTGGGATTTCCTGGCGCGGGCGAAACGCGCGTTCCCGGATCGGATCCTCATCGGCTCGGGCGACGTCCACACGGCGGCCGACGCCCTGCGGATGCTCGAAGAGACCGGGGTCGACGGCGTCAGCGCGGCCCGCGGAGCCATCGGCAATCCCTGGTTCTTCCGCCAGGCGCGCGACCTCGCGGCCGGCCGGGAGCCCTTCAAGCCGGATATCGCGGCCCAGCGCGAGGTCATCCTGCGTCATTACGAGCTGGCCCGGAAGCATCTCGACGAGAAGCGCGCCATCCACATCATCCACAACTTCGGCATCCGCTACGCCAAGATGCACCCCCAGCCGTCCAAGGCCCGTGCGGCCTTCTACACGATAAGGACGGAACCCCAACTGACAGCCGTATTGGACGCCTGGTACCGGTAAAAAGTTGAAAAGTTGAGCCCGGCCCCCTAATCGCAAAATTCCAAGAGTTCGACGGGCGCTCCGGCCACCTCGATGAACGCCACAAGGACTCCCGGCGAAGGCGAGTTGGGCTCGATGATGACCTTCCGGCCCCGAATGGCCTCCCGCAGGTCCTCGACCTCGAAGGCCACGTGGGCCACTTCGCGGACGAGCTCGGGGATCGGGCACCCGGGATCGTATTTCATCCATTGGATCCCGAAGGGATTCGATTCGTGGTCCGTCGCATGGATCCTGAGATGCTCGATGTCCTCCATCCCCGGGCGTGCCTCAGCCGTCGGAATGCCGACGTGGTGGTACTTGTAACCGATGGTCATCTTCGATCCCCCTGACCTCTCTTGAGCCAGACGGCCATGGCGCCGGCGCCGCGATTGGCCCACGAATAATACGGTACGGCGAAAATGTCCCTCTTCGCCGTGAGCGGCTTGCCGTCCGAGCCCTTGCCGACGACGGCGCCCGTCCCCTGAATGAACTCGACGCCGCCGAGGAAGTCCGACCGGAAGAACGCCTGGAGCTTCGCGCCGTCGGGAAGGACGAGGTCGCGGACGTCCACGCCGTTGTCCCCGGACTCGAAGCAGAATACGACCGGCCCGCGCTGGAGCGCCACCCGCCCGGCGTCTTCCTCGACCCGCTCGTCGGCGACCACCCGGCGGATGGGCATCGGAAAGGAGACCGTCACGACGTCTCCCTTCCGCCACGTCCTTTTGAAAATGGCGTAGCCTTTTTCGAGCGTCGCCTCGACGGGCTTGTTGTTGAGCCAGAGCTTGACCTTCTGTTCGCTCGCCTCGGCGAATCGGTAAAGGCCACCCGGCACGGCCTCGTTCCGGGCCCAGCCCGGGATGCGCACGGCCAGAGTGAACGTGGCGGACCAGACGGGATTGACCCCGATACGGACGGCCCCCTCCCAGGGGTACCGGGTCTCCTGGACGATCTCGACGTCCTTGGCTCCGCCGATATCGATCTTCGCCGTGCTCGACGCGAACAGGTTGACGTAGAGCTTGTCGTCCGTCATCCCATAGAGATATCCGGGGACCGACGGGAGGAACCGCGCGATGTTCGGCGGACAGCAGGCGACCTCGAACCAGGGGCTCCGGGCGTAGCCGCCCGCGGATTCGAGGGGGTTCTGGTAGAAGAATTTCGTGCCGTCGAGAGACACGCCCGATATCAGGCCGTTGTACATGATCCGCTCCAGGACGTCGACGTACTTCGCGTCGCCGTGGAGCAGGAAGAGCCGGTGGTTCCAGAGGGCGTTGCCGACCGACGCGCACGTCTCCGCGTAGCCGGCGTTCGGAAGCTCATAGTCCGCCCCGAACCCTTCCTCGTCCTCCCGGGAGCCGACGCCTCCGGTCAGGTACATCTTCTTCCCGGCCACGTTCTCCCACAGCCGGTCGATGGCCGCCAGGTACTCCGGCCAGCCGCCGAGCGCGGCCACGTCGGCCATGCCCGCGTACATGTACATCGCCCGGACCGCGTGGCCCACGGCCTCGGCCTGCTCGATGACGGGCTTGTGGTTCTGGAGATATGTCTCCGAATTGTAGACGGCGAAAGGATCGCCCGCGCCATGCTTCTCGCCGCCGAAATAGTGCCCGCGCTCATCGAGGAAGAACTTCGCCAGGTCGAGATAGGCGCGATCGTTCGTGACCCGGAAAAGCTTGGAAAGGCCGATCTCGACCTCCTGGTGACCCGGAAAACCGCGCCGCTTCCCCGGCCCGAACGTCCGGACGAGGAGGTCGGCGTTCTTGACGGCGACGGAGAGGAATTTTCTGTCGCCGGTCGCCAGAAAATGGGCGACGGCGGCCTCGTACATATGGCCGGCGCAATAGAGCTCGTGGCTCTGGCGGAGGTCCGACCAGCGCTCCCGGCCCGCTCCCGGAGCGGGATCCTTCGGGTCGATGGTCCTCGTCGTGTAGAGATAGCCGTCCGGCTCCTGGGCCGCGGCGATGATCCCGACGAGGTCGTCGAGCTGTTTCCGGAGCGCCGGGTCGGGATGGAGGAGGAGCGAATAGGCCGCCCCTTCCATGACCTTGTAGACGTCGGAGTCGTTATAGCGCTTGCCCTGGAAAGCGCCCTTCATGAGCTTCGCCGCCTTGCGGAAATTGTCCACGCGCCCGGTCTCCTCGTTCAGCTTCATGGCGAACGGGATGGTCGCGACCCGGTTGGTCTCCATCTTCGGCGCCCAGAACGTGTCGGTCACCTGGACCTTCGTGAAATCCACAGGCCGAATGGGGTAATCCTTCTTCGGGGCGCCTCCCCGGGCGAAGGCGACGGCGGCGACGCAGATAAGGCAGGCGGCTTTGATGGGGGCGCTCTTCATCGGTGTATTCTCCTCGGTCCCTGGGCGGACACGCGTATTATAATACATAAAGCCGCGAGGCAAGCGCGATCCGCCGCGTCTCGTCGCCACCGCCGAGGCGCCTCGATCCCGGCTTGCCTGTCAGGGGGGCCGGTGTGGTATCCTGAGGCGGACAGGAGGATGCCCATGGCCTTCACATTCGCCCATAACAATTTCAATGTCCGCGACCTGGAGAAAAGCCTCGCCTTCTACCGGGACGCCCTGGATCTCGTCGAGACGCGCCGCAAGGCCGCCCGGGACGGGAGCTTCATTCTCGTCTTTCTCGGGGACGGGCGGACGCCGCACCGCCTCGAGCTGACCTGGATGAGGGACCACAAGGAGCCCTACGACCTCGGGGAGAACGAGTTCCACCTGGCGTTCGAGACGGACGACTTTGCCGCGGCGCGGAAGAGGCACGATGCCATGGGATGCGTCTGTTACGACAACCCCGGCATGGGCCTCTATTTCATCAGCGACCCGGACGGCTACTGGGTCGAGATCCTGCCGAAGAAATGAGGGTGGGATCGCCTCCGAAGGACTCAGGGACATCCCCTCCGTCCTTCGGCCGGCGATCCTCACGAGCAACGATTCTGGCATTCGGCAGGATCCTTGGGTATATTGATTCTCGAAGACCGGCACATCGTCCGGAGGACAGATGAAAGATTCAAGAACACGGTACGCCCTGGGCCTCGATTTCGGAACGAATTCGGTCAGGGCCCTCATCGTCGACGTGAAGAACGGCCGCGAGGTCGGCACGGCGGTCCATGATTACGGATCCGGCCGGGCCGGCATCATCCTCGACGACCGGGACCCGAACCTCGCCCGGCAGGACCCGGCGGAATACGTCAAGGGCCTCGCCGTCGCCGTCAGGCAGGCCGCGGCCGCGGCGCGGCGCGCCGACCGTCGCTTCGCTCCCGAGGCCATCATCGGCATCGGGGTCGACACGACCGGCTCGACGCCCCTCCCCCTCGACCGCGAGGGCACGCCCCTGGCGATGAAGAAGGAATTCCGGAAGAACCCGAACGCCATGGCCTGGCTCTGGAAGGACCACACGGCCCACGCCGAGGCGGCCGAGATCACCGCCCTGGCGGCGAAAGAGCATCCCGAATATCTCGCCAAGTGCGGCGGGACGTATTCCTCGGAGTGGTTCTTCAGCAAGATCCTCCATTGCCTGAGGACCGACCGCCGGGTCTTCGACGCCGCGTGGAGCTGGGCCGAATGCTGCGACTACGTCACGGCCCTCCTCACCGGAACGACGCGGCCCGAACTCATGAAGAGGAGCCGGTGCGCCGCCGGCCACAAGGCCATGTTCAACGAGGTCTGGGGCGGCCTGCCGTCCAGGGAGTTCTTATCGAAGCTCGACCCCCGGCTCGGGACCCTGCGGGACAGATTGTTCCATGAAACCCATGCCGTCGACGTCAAGGCCGGATCGCTGACCGCCGGTTGGGCGAGGAAGCTCGGCCTCCGCGCCGGCATCCCCGTCGCCGTCGGGGCCCTCGACGCGCACCTCGGCGCCGTCGGCTCGGGAGTGGCCAGGGGGAAGTTCGTCAAGATCGTCGGGACCTCGACGTGCGACATCTGCGTCTGGCCCGCCGACGGAAGCCTCCCGGACGTTCCCGGCCTATGCGGCATCGTCGACGGCTCGGTCCTCCCGGGCTACCTCGGGCTCGAGGCCGGCCAATCGGCCGTGGGCGACATCTTCAACTGGTTCGTCAACGAGATCCAGCCCGGCGGCCCCAGGAAGGGTTCGCATGAGGCCCTGACGCGGAAGGCAGCGCGCCTCCGGCCGGGCCGGTCCGGGCTCCTCGCCCTCGACTGGAACAACGGCAACCGGACGGTCCTCGTCGATCAGAGGCTTACCGGCCTCCTCATCGGCCAGACGCTCCGGACGAAGCCCGAGGAGATCTACCGGGCCCTCATCGAGGCGACCGCCTTCGGCGCCCTGACCATCATCGAGCGGCACGAGGAATACGGCATCGCCATCGACGAGGTCCGCAACTGCGGAGGCATCGCCGAGAAGAATCCGCTCGTCATGCAGATCTACGCCGACGTCACGGGGAAGGAAATGAAGGTCGCCCGCTCCGCCCAGACCTGCGCCCTCGGCGCGGCCATGGCCGGAGCCGTCGTCGCCGGGAAGGCGGCCGGCGGCCACGCCTCGTTCGCCGAGGCCCAGGCGGCCATGACCGGGGTGAAGAAAAAGACCTACAAGCCCGACCCCGGGAACCACGCCGTTTACGGCGAGCTCTACAAGATCTACAGGAAGCTCCATGACGCGTTCGGGACGAAGGAGTGGTCGGGGAGCCTGTACGACGTCATGAAGGACCTCCTGGACATCCGCGACCGACAGCTAAAAGTTGCGGGAAGGACGGGGCGGGGCTAGAATAGCTGCATGAAAGCCGCGCTGTTGACGGGCCCGGGGAAGTTCGAGGTCCGCGACGTCCCCGCGCCCGCCGTCGGGCGGGACGACGACGTCCTCCTCCGGACGAAGCTTGTCGGGATATGCGGGAGCGACCTCCACTACTTTTCCTCGACGCGCGTCGGCGACCTCGACCTCAGCTATCCCGTCCGCCTGGGCCACGAGTGCACGGCGGTCGTCGAGGCCGTCGGGACGGCCGTGACGAAGCTCAAGCGCGGAGACGTCGTCTCCGTGGAACCGGCCGTATCCTGCGGGACCTGCGACCAGTGCCTGGCCGGGAGACCGCACACCTGCCGGCGCCTCGCTTTCATGGGCAGTCCCGGACAGCTCGACGGAGCCCTCGCTGAGCTCCTGGTGATGCCCGAGCGTAATTGCCATGCCCTTTCCCCCGGCATGAGCCCCGTCCTGGGCGTCGTCGCCGAGCCTCTGTCGATCGGCCTGTGGGCGGTCACGCTCGCCGGAAGGATCGAGGTCAAGACCATCGGCATCCTCGGAGCCGGCCCCATCGGCCTGAGCGTCCTCCTCGGGGCGCGCGTCAAGGGCGCCCGGAGCATCTACGTCACCGAGAAGGTCAAGGCCCGCCTGGCCGCCGCCAAGGAGGCGGGAGCCGACTGGACGGGCAACCCCGTCCGGGCGGACGTCGCGGCCGAGATCCTGCGCCTCGAGCCTCTCGGCCTGGACGTCGTCTTCGAATGCTGCGGCAAGCAGGAGGCGCTCGACCAGGCCATCCGCATCCTCAAGCCCGGCGGGACGCTCGTCGTCGTCGGCATCCCCGTCGAGGAGCGCGTCTCGTTCGATTCGGCCAAGCTTCGCCGCAAGGAGATCCGGGTCCAGAGCGTCCGCCGCCAGAACGGCTGTCTGGAAAAGGCGCTCGGCCTCCTGGCCGGGGGAACCATCAACGCGGATTTCATGGCCACGCACACCTTCCCCCTGGAAAGGGTTCAGGAAGCCTTCGAGACCGTCTTCAATTACCGCGACGGCGTCGTCAAGGCCACGATCGCCTTCGCCTAGGCTTCCTATCGGCGGCACGGAACGTATTCCATCCCCCTATAGCCCTGCCCGGCCGCAAGCTCGCCGAGCATGACGCGGAGGCGTTTGTCCCGCGTCCGGGCCAGCTTGGGGCGCGATATCCGGCAGACATGATCGTTCCTCTGATAAGGCGGGCATCCCCATTCTTCACAAAGCCTTGACGTCCCTTTGACAACTTTCGGGCCGCCGGCGCCCATATTGCCGTGTGGAACGAGGGGAAAACGGAGGCCACGATGAGACATGACAAAGGAGTCCTTCTCAAAGGAACGGCGGCGGTCCTGGCGATCGCCGTGCTGATGGTCTTTTCCGCAGGGGACCTCTGGTCGAAGGACCGCGTCCGGGGCGCGGAGCTCATCTTTCAGGGCAAGGACGGAACCTTCCTCAGGGGAGAGCTCCTGGCCGTGGAGGGAAGGATCCTCGTCCTCCTCGACGCCTCCTCTGGAAAAGAAACCCGGATCTCCATCGACGACGTCGACGCGTTCAGGGCTCTAAAGAAGGCCGGGGTCCTGCCCGCCATGCTGAAGGGATTTCTGATCGGCGGGGTCCCCATCGCCGGTCTTGGACTGATCCGCCGCGGAAACGCGGGAAGCGCCCTGATGGGGGGAGCGGTCCTGGGCGGAGTCCTCGCCGTCTATAAGGGTTTCCGGGCGGCGGCCAAAGGCCAGGACGAGACGGCCGTCCTGAGAGGCGCCTCGGTCCCAAAGACGGATTTCGCCCTGAAAAGGCTAAAGGACATGGCCCTCTTCCCGAAGTCCCTGCCCGCCGATATCGGTTCCGTCATAAGGTCACGCGGCACGCGCACGCCGACGGCGCCGGGAGAAACTTATCGGGACCTGACGGCCGTACGATTCCCCCGGTTCCACCTGAGCTTCGAGCCGTTCGGCATCCTGAGCGAGGGCGAGGGCCCCTACATAGGCCTTTTCCGGACGATGGAGTTCGCGGATACGGAACCCGGCGGAAGCTTCCTGTTCATCAGCTGGGGTCCGGTCTCCTTTCCCGTCGAGCACGGCCGGGGAGGGATCAGGCTCCGAGGCGGACGCGCCGAATATTCGGTGTCCCGGTCCTTCTCCGTGGGCTTCGCCTATGCCTCCATGGGGAGCGGAACGACCGACGGCTACAGGCAGATCCCTGTGACCTTCCGGGGCGAACCCTATTACTCGGAAGCCGACCTCACGGAGAAGCGGTCGGGCGACGGCTATTTCCTGACCGCCTCCTGGATGCCGATCCCCGACACGTTCTTCAGGGGGACGTCCTTCAAGCTCGGCGTCGAGATGGGCGTCTGCGTTTCCCGTCACCATTTCGGCACCTCGGAGCACATCGGCGCAGAATATGTCTGGGTGCTCTCGGGGATATCGCCCGAGACCCTCGCCGAAGGCGAGATCGACGGGCGGTCATTCTCGAGGACGGTGCCCGCCGCCGGCGTTTTCGGAGAGGTGGATTTCTACTCGGGCCGGAACATGTCCCTGGGTTTCCGGGCGGGATACCGCTACGCCCGGATCCGCTTCAGGGCATTCCCGCTCGCCGGGACCTACCTGATGCTGGAGGAGGACCCGTCCGGAGAGATCTCCGTCCTCCACCTCCCCCTGCCGGTCACCTTCCCGGCGCACTCGGCGGATCTCGGCGGCCCCTTTGCCGGCCTCAGCCTGGGATTTCATTTCTGAAGGGCGCGCGGGGCGCGTCCCGTTCAATATGCCGCCGACGCGGACGATGAGGTTGCTTTTTGGGTACGGGATCAGGCTTCCGCTCGAAGGACACCTCGGACGTAGCCCACGGACTCCGCGAGGCCCGGAAGGGGATCCTTCTCCTCCTTCTCGAATTCGAAAGCGGCGGTCCCGGCAAACCCCATCTCGATGAGCGCCCGCAGGAGCCTGGGGGATGTCGATGACGCCGCGGCCGACCTCCACGGGCTTCCCGGCGGGGGAGGCTTCGGTCTCATCCTTGAAGTGGACGTCGAGGAGGCGGCCGCCGGCTTCCCTCGCAGCCTCTGCCGGATCGACGCCGACCCTGATCGCATGGCCGATGTCCAGGCATAAGCCGACGCGCGGGTCGAAGCCCGCGATCCTTTCGAGAACGCTCTTGGGCGTCGGATAGAGCTTATCGCCCGGACCGTGATTGTGGATGGCCAGCGAGACGCCGGTCTCCCGGACGAACGTGTGGCAGGCGTCGAGCAGGGCGTGGTCGGGGACACCGACGATGAGCCCCATGCCGGCCGTCTTCGCAAAATGGAAAGCCCGGCGCGCTTCGTCCTCGCTGGTCATATAAACGACGCCGCAACCGTACAGCTCCAGGCCCGCGCCCCTGACCGTGGCGGCCGCGGCCGTGATCTCGGCATCGCTCAGAACCAGAGGCAGGTGGACATCCTTGAGCGCGATACGCGGGAGTCCGACCCTCCGGCAGAAGGCCACCGTTTCGCCCAGCGTGAATTCCCGGAACGTGTAGCTCGCCAGGCCGAGCTTGAACGGGGCGGCCCCCCGGCCCGGCCGGCGGACGGCATGCCCGAAAGCGGCGGCCGCAGGGCCAGGGCAGCAGCCCCCAGCCCCATGTTCTTGAGAAAGCGTCTCCTGCCCTCGCCCACGAAGATCGTGCGCTCCATATCCGCCCTCAATCCTTCGGCAGGGCCCACGGCGCCCTGTAAGCGCGGCCGGTCAGGGCCTGGGCTTCGGCATCGCCCTCGACCCGCTCCGCGGCGGCGTCCCATTTCACGGAGCGCTTGAGCCGATAGGAGATGTTCGCCAGGTGACAGGGGACGATCGAAAGGTGCCCCTGCTCCACATCTCCCGCCGGCCGCTCCCGCGACGCGACACAATCGATGAAGTCCCGGACATGGAGGAGGTGGAAATCGTCCCAGGCGTCCTGTCGCGGCCGGGGCATCATGCGATAAACGCGGTCGGGCTGTCCGTACATGTCCGTTTCCGAGACGACCTCCCAGCCCCCCCTGTCGACGACGAGGACGCCGTTCTGGCCGTGAAATTCGCAGCCATGCTCCCGACGCCACGGACCGACGCCGCAACCGATCATGTCCTCCCAGACCAGGGAACAGCCGGGGAAATCGACGATCGCCTGCTGTGTGTCGGGGGTTTCCCGGATGTCTTCGGGATAACCATATTTGCCGCCGGCCGAGTGCGCGGAGACGGGCTGTTCGCCCAGGGCCCACATGACGACGTCGACCATATGGGCGCCCCAGTCGGTCATCAGCCCGCCCGAATAATCCCAGAACCAGCGGAAGTTGTGGTGGAAGCGCATCGGATTGAAGGGCCGCGAGGGAGCCGGGCCGAGCCAGAGATCGTAATCCACGTAATCCGGCGGGAGCCGGTCGGCCGGAGTGCCGAGGCTCCCTTCCAATCGAGATAGGCCCAGGCCCGGACGAGCCGGACCCGCCCAAGCTCGCCGGACCTCACGAGGTCCACGGCGTCTTTGAAATGGGCGGCGCTCCTCTGCTGGGTCCCGACCTGGACGACGCGGTGCGTAGCGGCGGGCCGCGGAGACCATCGCCCGCCCCTCGTCGATGCTCGTGGCCAGCGGCTTTTCGACGTAGACGTCCTTTCCGGCCTGACAGGCCCAGATCGTCGCCAACGCGTGCCAATGGTCAGGTGTGGCGACGATGACGGCCTGGACGTCCTTGCGGTCGAGAATGCGCCGGAAATCCCGATAGCGGTCCGGCGCCTGTTCAATATTCCGCGTGCTCGGTCCGCGCGATGATCTCGTCCTGCAGGTCGCGGCCGCAGTCGACGAAGTAATCGCTGAAGCCGGCGACCCGGACGATGAGGTCCCGGTACTTCTCCGGGTGCTTCTGGGCGTCGCGCAGGGTCGCGGCCGTGACGACGTTGAACTGGATGTGATGGCCGTCCATCGCGAAGTAACCCCGGACGAGGTGGCCGAGGGCCGCCAGGCCCTCGTCGTCGGCGAGAAGCTGGGGCGTGAACTTCTGGTTGAGGAGCGTGCCCCCGGTCCGGACGTGGTCCATCTTGCCGACCGACCTGATGACGGCCGTGGGGCCGCACCGGTCCGCCCCCTGGACGGGCGAGACGCCCTCGGAGACCGGTTCCCCGGCTCTCCGGCCGTCGGCCGTGGCTCCCGTGACCTTGCCGAAATAGATGTGGCACGTCGTCGGCAGCATGTCGATGTGATAGCGTCCGCCCCTGACGGTCGGCCGCCCCTCGACGGCTTCGTAGAAGGCTTCGAAGACCTTCCGCATCAGGCCGTCGGCGCGGTCGTCGTCGTTCCCGTACCGGGGCGTCCGGTTCAGGAAGAGCCGGCGCAGGGCCTCGCGCCCCTCGAAGTCGGCGTCGAGCGCGGCGAGAAGCCGCCTCATGGTGACGCCTTTCTCCCCGTAAACATGCGTCCTTATCGACGACAGGGTGTCCGTGATCGTGCCGATCCCGACGCCCTGGATGTAATTCGTGTTGTACCGGGCCCCGCCGCCGTGATAATCCCTGCCCTTGGCGATGCAGTCGCTGATGAGAAGCGAGAGGAACGGCGCCGGCAGGTCCTCCATGTACATCCGTTCGATGACGTTGTTCCCCCGGATCTTGATGTCCACGAAGTGCCGGATCTGCTTCCGGTAGGCCTCGAAGACCTCTTCGAAGGACTTGAACTTCGCGGGGTCCCCCGTCGCGGGCCCGATCCTCTTCCCGGTCCCGGGGTCGACGCCGTCGTGGAGGGCGATCTCGAAGACCTTGGGCAGATTGAAATACCCGGTCAGGAGGTAGGCCTCCTTGCCGAAGGCCCCGGTCTCGACACAGCCGCTCGAGCCGCCGTCGCGCGCGTCCTCGAGGGACTTGCCCGCGCGGACGAGCTCCTTGACGATGGCCTCGCTGTTGAAGATCGAGGGCTGGCCGAACCCGGTCCGGACGATACGCAGGGCCCGGGCGAGGAACGCGTCCGGCGCCCCGGCTCCGAGCTGGACCATCGAGCTCGGCTGAAGGAGCCGCATCTCCTCGATGACGTCCAGGATGAGATAGGACAGCTCGTTGACGCCGTCGGTCCCGTCCGTCCGCAGGCCGCCGACGTTGATGAGGGCGAAATCGGTATAGGTCCCGCTCTCTTCGGCCGTGACGCCGACCTTGGGCGGGGCGGGCTGGTTGTTGAACTTGATCCAGAAGGCTTCGAGCAGTTCCCGGGCCCCCTCGCGCGTCAGGCTCCCGTCGGCGAGGCCCTTTCTGTAGAAGGGCAGAAGGTGCTGGTCCAACCGGCCGGGATTGAACGCATCCCATGTGTTGTATTCCGTGATGACCCCGAGGTGGACGAACCAGTAATATTGGAGCGCCTCGTGGAAATCGCGGGGGGCGTGCGCCGGAACGCGCTCACAGACCTCGGCGATCTTCCTCAGCTCCTTCTTGCGGGCGGGATCCTTCGCGGCCTTCGCGAGCTCCCGGGCCGTCACGGCATGCCGGCGCGCGTAGGTGACGACGGCCTCGGCCGCGACGGCCATCGCCTCGAGCTCCTCGTGCTTGTCCAGGGCTTCGGGATCGTTGAAGAAATCGAGCTTCGCGAGCGACGCTTCGATGTCCTTCTTGAAGTCCAGCATTCCCTTCTTATAGATCTTGTCGTCCAGGACGGTGTGGCCGGGCGCCCTCTGCTCCATGAACTCGGTGAAGATGCCGGCCTCGTAGGCGTCCGTCCATTCCGGCGTCATCGCGGCCATGATGCGGTCCCGCATCGACCGGCCCTTCCAGAACGGGATGATCTTCCCGGCATAAAGCCTCTTCGTCGCGGCATCGACCTTGAAGGAGGTCTTGGGCCGCGTGCCGAGAATGTCGAGGTCCTCGAGGCTGTGACAGGTGACCTCGGGATAGGTCGGGGTCGCCTTGGGGGCGGGGCCCCGCTCGCCGACGATGAGCTCGTCGTCGCCGATGACAACGGTCTTGCGGTCCATGAGATAAGCGAAGGCGAGCCCGCGACGGAGGGGCGTCGACACGCGGGCGGCGGCGGCGCTCGCGTAGAATTCCGTGATGAGCGCGGCCCGTTCTCCCGAGATCGAAGGCACGGCGTCGCAGCTGCGCTGTCTGAGTCTCCGGATCCTGTCGTTCATCCTAAGCTCCCTTTCCTGCCGGAAGCCCGCAGCGGGACAGCGCGGCGAGGACCCGGTCCATGGACTTCGCGGACGGAACGGCGAACTCGCGGAACGCCGCGCTTTGGCCGAGGCCCTCGGCTTTCGCCCGCCCCCCCTTATGGTACGGGAGGACGCCGACCCGCTCGATGTTCGCCAGGGGCTTCAGGAATTCCGCCGTTCGGCGAATGTTCTCCGGGTCATCGTTCACCCCGGGGACGAGAGGGACGCGGACCCGGATGGCCCGCCCGAGCGCCGAGAGCCGCCGCAGGTTCTCCAGGATGATCCGGTTCGAGACCCCGGTGTGCTTAATGTGTCCAGCGTCGTCCATGAGCTTGAGATCGTAGAGGACGAGATCGACCTTCCGGGCGACGCGCTCCAGCACATCCCATGCCGCGAACCCCGAGGTATCCAGCACGGTCCGGATCCCGCGACCCCGCAACTCCTCGGCAAGGGCCGTCAGGAACCCGGGCTGGGAAAGGGGCTCGCCGCCGGAGAACGTGACCCCGCCGCCCGACGTTTCATAAAAGATCCGGTCCTTCTCGGCCTCGATGACGACCTCCCTGACGCTCACGCTTCTGCCGACGAGGCGCAAGGCGTCATACAGGCAGGCGTCGGTCGCGCGAGACATGCCTTCGGGGGAGAGGCACGACCGGTCGATCCTCAGGCGGCCGCCCGCTTTCGAGAACGTTCCCTGGGGCTCGGCCGGGACGCAGGCGCGGCACTTCGCGGAGCACCGGGCCGGGAAGACCATGAGCTCGCGCCCTTTCGAGATGCCCTCGGGATTATGGCACCAGGCACACCGGAGCGGGCATCCCTTGAAAAATATGGTTGTCCGAATCCCCGGGCCGTCGTGGACGGCGAATCTCTTGATATCGAAGATCATGCCCTTCATGGCTGGCCGATCATCTTGACTGTAATATATCAGATATCAGCTGTCAAGGGACATCTGCGCCGGATACGGCAGGCAGGATCGGATACCTCTTTCCGGGGCTTTTGCCCGGCCGGGGATTCGCGAGCCGTCAGGCTCGCATGTTTCCGCCCCGCCTATTTTTTCATTTTCTCGAGAGTGGAGACGATGTTCCTGACGTTGGCGGCTTCGGGGTTCTGCGGGTCGAGCTCGAGGAACCTGTTCAGGTTTTCGAGGGCCTTGGGGTAGTTCCCCATGTTGAGATAGACCAGGCCGAGCCGGTAATAGGGCTTGGGCCAGGTGTTCTTGATCTTGGTCGCCAGCTCGAAGTACTGGACGGCCTCGTCGTTCTTCTGGTTGGAGAAGAAGATCTCGCCGACGTTATAGGCCGCGGCCTCATCCTCCGGGGAGATCTGGAGCGCCCGGGCAAAATTCTGACTGGCCTTCTCGAAATTCCCGTTCTTCAGGGCCAGTTCGCCCAGACCGGACAGGGCCCGGATGGCCGAGGACTTGTCCTGCGGGAGCGCGGGATCGGCAGGCAGGGACTTTTCAATGACCATCCCGTACTCCGTCTCGGCCCGCGCCGTGTCGCCCTTCTTCATGCAGACGGAGGCGATATTGAGACGGACCTGATAGAGGTCGGGGTACTTGACGAGGAACTCATCGAAGATCGCGAGCGCCTCGTCGAGCCGCCCCGCGTCGGCGAGGGCGTTCCCCTTGTCGATGGCTTCGAGCCCGGCCTTATCGGACTGGAGGGCTTCGACCTGGGTCGCCTTTTTCAGGACGAGCTCCACCGCCTCGTTCACCCGGAGCTGACGGACCTCCTGGCTCTTGACGGCGGTGACGAAACCTTCCTTGGAGGCCGTGAACTTCCAGATGCCCGTGCCGAGGCCGGCGACGGCGAAGTGGCCCTTCTTGTCCGTTTTCGACTCGAACTGAGTGTCCCCGCCCTGGATCTGGACGAGGATATGGACGCCCTCGATCGCGGCGCCGGATTCGTCCTTCACGTCGCCGGTGACCCGGCCCCGGCCCAGGCCCTCCTGGGCGGCGAGGATCGCCGGGAACGCTATCGTCATCAGGGCCAATCCCGCGACGAGCGGAAGGCTCCACGCGGACTTTTGTGTGTATCTTTTCATGACTTCCTCCTCAGGCTATCAGGGATTCTTCCTGGACTTCAGGAGATCGATCTTCTTCTTGATCTCGGGTTGGTTGGGATCGGCGGAAAGGGACCGCTCCCAGACAGCCCGGGCCTCCCCGAACCTGCCGAGCCCGAAGTAGCTCTCACCGACGAAGTTCAGGAGGGCGGTATTGGCGCCGTAATGGGCGACGGCGATATCGTAGATCTCGATGGCGCGGGCGAAATTCCCGGACTCGCGGGCGGCCCGGCCCGCCATAAGATAAGCTTCGTACCGCGCCGGCTTCTCCTGGTTGAGGTAAGGGGCGAGCAGGGGATCGATGGCGGCGGTGTCTTTCAGGGCCAGCAGGGTCCTGGCCAGCTCGACGGCGGTATCCTCGGACGGCCTCCGCCCGTGGGCGGATTCCAGGCTCGCCCGGGATTCCTCGAATCTCCCCAGGTTGAAGAGCTGGAGGCCGAGCAATCGGGCATAGAGGGGATCGGACGGCTCGGGAAGGACCCGCGCGTAGATCCAGGGCCGCGGCATGGTGTCCGCGAACGTCACGTCGAACTCATCCCTGGCTGTGACGATCTCGGCGCCGTCGGCAACGAACGACACCTGGACGCGATAGTGGTCGGGCGGGAAATCCGCGAGCGGGAAGGCTTCGATGATGTCCGGCAGCGCCGTGTATTCGGAGACCTTCCGGACCTTCTCCCGGAAGGGCTGGTCCTGCCGGAAGAACGCGTACTTCACCTCGCCCTTCGCCCGCAGGTCGTCCCCCAGCCCGCTGAGCTGAAACGCCACGGACAGCGTGTCCTTCGCGAGGAACACCCGGCCGGGCTGGCAATAGAGCTGGCGGCTCGCCATGCGGAACGGGCGGACCTTCTGGTTCCCGGGGTCGGCGGGGCCGACGTCGTAGGCCAGGATGGGCGAGGTCATCACGACCCCGGAGCCCTCGGCCGGGACCCGGAGCGTCTGCTCCAGGGACGTGAATTCCTTGGAGACCTCGTTCTTGATCAGGATGGAGAGCTTATAGTCTCCGGGGAGGAGGATGAACACGTCATGGAGGTCGAAGGGCTGGTTGCTCCGGGCGACCATCTGGTCCTCACCCCATTCGAGGTTGACGGTCTTGTCGAACTGGTAGACCTGACGGCCGTCGGTCGTGGTCACGTTCCCGTTGACCTTGAGCACCGTGTAATACTTGTTCTCGAAGTTGTTGACGGAGAGCTTCCGGGGCTCTATGGCGTAATGAACGAAGGTCGCCCCGCCCGGGCCCCGGAGGACCTTGACCAGGGAATCGCTTTCCAGATAGTTGGCGCTGTATTCGACCTCGACCACATCTTTATATTCCAGGAACTTCCGGGCATATTTGTCCTCGATCATCCGCTGAGGCGCGCTTTCCATCTTCTGGAGCATCATGTCCGAGACGAGAGAGGGCCGGCCGTAGGCGTTCGTCTGGTCCCCGGGGATGAGGGACAGGGACGTGTCGGCCAGGGACGGGTCGATGTCCCTGAGCTTCATATAGGCCTCGTAATAATCCGTCGAACTTCCGATGTACCCGGCCAAAAGGGCCTGGGGCCCGTCGTTGGTCGGGCTGTAAAGCTTATAGGCGCCGGTGCCTCCCTCCCGGAAGAAGAGGAGGTTGAATCCCGGCGGCAGTCCCATATCGGTCTTCCCTTGATAGAACCAGACCTCGCAATCGTAGATGTCCGACTTGCTTCCGATGCGGTTGATGTCGTTGGGCTCGCCCAGGATGATGTAGACCCGGCCGCGGTCCGTCCGCCAGCCCGCCTTGGGCGACTCGCGGCCCAGAAAATGGTTGGCGTAGTTGATGCGGCGGTAATGCTCGGTCTTGAACTCGTTCTCCGGAGAGGCGGGCGTCGGGTCCCGGTGCTTCCAGAAGGCCTCGATGAAGAGCTCGCGCTCCCGGTCCGTCAGGAGCTGTTTGAAGACCTCCCGCTCCGTCGGCGCGATGATGTAAACGACCTCCTCGTCGAGCCATTTCTGGAAGCGCTCGGGAAGCCGGGTCGCGGCGGGGCCGGCTTGCGCCGTCAGGGCGACGGCGGCGAGGGCCGCAAGCGATAATAGGCGGATCTTCGTTCTCAAGAGCTCTCCTCGGGCCCCGTAGCCCCTCTATATAATATATGATATATCAACGCTCTTCAATACCGCCCGGAACGCAGGTTCCTTCATCGCCAGGCCGTCCGCAGCCGCGCCAGCTCGGCCCCGTCCTCCTTCCTGACGATCTGATGCAGGCAGGGGGCCCCCTCCTCTTCAGGAAGCTGGACCTTGGAGACGACCTCTTCGCCGTAGAAGGCCGCGGCCTTGTAGACGACCTCGACCTCGACCGGCCGCTTCGCCCGGAGGACGTCCTCCGGCATGCCTTCGAGAGCCCAATGGACGTAGACGACGTTGTTGACGTGCCGGTTGAAGTCCAGGTCGCGGCGGAGGACGGTGAAGGAAGCCTCCCGGTCCGCGCGTTCGAGGGCGGGCAGACGCCCGAAATCGTCCTCAACCGCCCGGCGGTCGAGGATGTGCTCGTCGAGGAAGACCGTGTCCATACGGACCGGCTGTTTCGTGTCCAGGGAGATGATGAGCCAGGAGGTCGTCGCCTCGAGGAGCAGGCCGCCGTCGCCGTCCCTGACCTCGAAGTCCCGGAGCGCGAAGACCCCCTTCTTCCCCGACGGCCAGGTCCGGACCTCGACCATATCCCCCATGACCGGGTAGCGGGACACCCGGATATGGTACCGCGAGAGCACCCACGTCAGGCCCCGGGCCTGGAGATCGAAGATGGAGACCTTGAGGAGGGCGGCATGTTCGCGGGCGACATCCTGGAGGAGGTCGAGGAGGAACGGCAGGCGGGCCTTTCCTTCGATATCGACCTCGAACGTGTAAACCGGAAATCGTTTCGTGAAGGTCTTGTCCATGGATCAGGCCTCTTCTTTCCGGGCGCCCTTCCCCGCCCCCGCAGCGTTGGCGACGAGCTCGAGGATCTGGACGACCTTCATGTCCAGCTCGTAGTGCTTGACGACGTCCGTCAGGCCGTCCACGCAGTTGTGGCACATGGTGCAGACGGCTTTGGCCCCGGTCGCCCGGAGCTGGTCGGCCTTGACCTTGGCGGCCTCGAGCCGGAGGGGACGGTACTCGACCATCGACAGCAGGCCGCCGCCGCCCGTACAGCAGTAATTATTCGTCCGGTTGGGGTACATCTCGCGAAGATCGGCGCAGACCGCCTTCAGGACCCGGCGGGGCTCCTCGGTGATGCCCCCGGAACGGGCGATATTGCAGGAATCGTGGAACGTGACCGGCTCGGGGTTCTTCGTCCTATCGATCCTGAGCCGCCCCCCGGCGATGTAGCGATCGAGCGTCAGGACGACGGATTCCATCGGGAGCTTCTGGTCCGTGCCCGCCCAATTGAAGCCTTCCCAGCGCGTCGAGCGGTAACCGTGGCCGCACTCGGAGATGACGATCTTTCGGACGCCCAGGCGCTCGGCCGCGTCATAGACGTTCTTCGCCACCCAGCCGCCGAGGGCGTCGTCCCCGGAGAAGAGGCCGAAGTTGGTCATGTCCCAGCCGTTCTCCGGCAGGGTCCAGGACTCCCCGGCCAGGTGGAAGACCTTGGCGGCGTGGGCGATGGAGCGGGGGTCGAACTTTATCTCGCGGGGATTGATGACGTAAAGGATGTCCCGGCCGGATTTCTCGAGGGGGATCTCCACCGAGGCGTCATCGAGCTCGGTCCGGAGCTCGTCTTCCATCCACTTGAGGGTCTCGACGTAGTCCTCGCCGGTGACGGCCATCTGGTTTCCCGTCTCCCATTGGTCCCGGCTGACGTTGAAGACGCCTTCGGGGACGATGCCGAGCTCGGTGAGGAGCCCGCGGGTGAAACGGACGAGAAGCGCGGTGTCCACCCCCATCGGGCAGGTGAAGGTGCATCTCCGGCAGGCGCTGCAGGTGCCGAAAACGACGTCCTTCAGCCGGACGAGGTCCTCGTCGGAAACGGGGGCCCAGGCGTGAACCCACCACGGGAAGACACGGCCGGTCCAGTCGAGGCGTCTCTTGAAGATCCGGCGGAGCTGGTCGCCCTTCCAGACCGGCGACATCGCTGGATCGTCCGGCCGGGCCAGGAAGTAATGGCAGGATTCCGCGCACCGGCCGCAATGGACGCAGGCGACGAGCGAGCTCGCGATCTGGCGGTTCATCCGCTTGCGGAGGATCTCGACGAAGCGGGCGGCATTGTCGGCGCCCGGCTCGAAGGTCTTCAGCCGGCCGGAAGCCACGGAGGGGAGCTTTTCGGCCCGCGCCTTCTCCTGGGACTTCGTCTCCAGGGGGACGGAAACCGCCGGGGCCCGCGGGGCCTTCTTTGCCCGGCTCATGCCCCGCCTCCCGCCGAGATGCGTTTTCCGGGCAGGACGCCGCGGTGACCCATGGTCCGGCCGAGGAAGAAGTGCGTGAACGGGTAATAGAGGTAATGGCCGATCTTGCTGAAAGGGACATAGACGAGGAAGAAGGCCGTCAGCCCGAAGAAGGCGATGAGGGGCGCTTCGGACCGGGCGGGCCGGTTGGGAATGGCCAGCACGCCGGCCGCGAAGAACAGGACCATCAGGACGAGGGAGAAGTAATCGTCCGGAGTGCTGACGGCCCGGACGACGGGGTCCGAGAGGCGCCGGTACAAGCGCGCCAGTCCGACGAGGAACGCCGCGCCGATGACCGCCTGGAAAGCGAGGACGACGGCCCGGACCTCGAACAACCGGGGCGCATAGGGGATGATGAAGGTGGCGGCGATGGCCGCCGCGACGCCGAGATGGAAGATCATGAACTGGATATGAACGAGCCTTCCTCGGCGAGGGGCCTCGCCCGGCCCGGGGGCGGCGATGTGCAGGAGCGAGCGACCGATCCCGGCCGCTTCCCGTCCCTCGGCGAAGGTCCGCTCCTTGCGGGACCGGAACCGGAAAAGCCAGACAAGGCGGACCGTATAGACCGCGGCCATGAAGAGGAGGGCTGCGATCTGGACCTCGTTCTCGAGAAGCCGAAGGAATGCGCTCATGTTGAACCGGAGGCGCATTATACCCCTTTCATTCGGACGCGACAAAGCCTTAGAATACCCGCATGCCTCCCGAATATGACGCGAAAAAGGCCCTGCGCGCGGAATACATGGCCCGGATCAATCGGGTCCTGGACCATGTCGAGCGCAATCTGGCCCGGGACCTGGGGCTCGAGGAGCTGGCCCGGGTCGCGAACTTCTCCAAGTTCCACTTCCATCGCATCTTCCACGCCCTTACGGGCGAGACCTTGAGCGATTTCATCCGCCGCGTCCGGCTCGAGCGGGCCGCGATCCGGCTCGTGGACGACCCGGCGGCGCCCGTCATCGCGGTCGCCCTGGATTGCGGGTTCTCGGGGCCGGCGGCCTTCGCCCGGGCCTTCCGGGAGCGTTTCGGGATGAGCGCCAGCGAATGGCGGAAGCGGGGCCACCCGTCCCGGAGCAAGGATCGCAAAGCGAATCGCAAGGACCGCAAACCGGTCCGCAAGGACGGCAAAGAACGGAGCGCCCCCGTTGGCTATGATGGGCTCGATCCTAAGGATCGAATTCACACGACACGGAGGTATTCGACGATGGACAGGAAAAAGCTTCAGGTCGAGGTCAGGGAGCTCCCCGAGCTGCACGTGGCTTACGTCAGGCACATCGGGCCATATCAGGGCCTCGATGCGGCGTTCGGAAAGCTCATGGCATGGGCGGGCCCCAGGCGGCTCCTTGGCGGTCCGGGAGCGAAGCTCCTGGCGGTCTACCACGACAATCCCGACATCACGGACAGCGGCAAACTGCGCTCAAGCGTCTGCGTCACGGTGCCGGAAGGCACGGCCGTCGGCGGGGAGATCGGGAAGATGACCATCCCCGGCGGACTCTTCGCCGTGGCCCGGTTCGAGATCGACAAATCCGAGTTCGGCGACGCCTGGCAGGCGCTCATGGGCGACTGGTTCCCCGAAAGCGGATACCAGCCCGACGACCGGATGTGCTACGAGGTCTACCTCAACGACCCCCGCGAGCACCCGCAGGGCAAGTTCATCATCGACATCTGCGAACCGGTTCGTCCCCTCTGATCAAGGGGGAACAGACAGGAAGACGGCGAGGTCCCAGAGCGTGTGGCTGACGGCGACGAGGAGGACGGAGCCGGAGCGCTGGTAGAGGACGCCCCAGAACAGGCCGCAGACGGCCGCGGCCAGGACGAGGACCGGGTTCCCGCTCGCGACATGGACCGCCGTATAAACGGCGACCGCGAACGGGAGGGCCGACGCGCATCCCGAGCTTGTTCTGCCAGGTCCTCTGGAGATGCCCGCGCCAGAAGAGCTCCTCGCCGGGGCCGATGACGAGCAGGAGCAGAAGTCCGACCCGAAGGGCCGGGGCTCCGGCTTTCAGCGCATAAACGGCGCCGATGCCTTCGCCTCCTGTGGGAAGGAACCGGCGGACGAGCATGCCGCCGATATAAAAGACGCCGTAGAGGACGGCGGCCGAGAGCACCCCGAGGGCGATCTTCCGGAGAGGGCGGGTCCGGACGTCCTCGCGCAGGAGGCCTAAATAGCCCCCGTCGGCCGCGAACGCCGACACGACGAGGACCGCGACGACGAGACCCATCGCCCACCAGAAATCGAGAGGGCCGAGCCTCCGGAAATGGAGCAGGAAGGGAAAGAGCGTCAGGGCGAGGACGAGGGGGACGAACGCCCGGAGGCGGCCCGGGCGCTTCACCTGAGGGCCCCGAGGGCTTCGATGCCGGCGTGGAGCCAGAGCGCCGCCGTGCACAATAGGCCGAAGAGCAGATTGTAGCTTGCCGTCGCGCCGTCGAGGATGACGAAATCCATCGGCTTTTCGGGCGCATGCCTCCGCAGGGCCCTCTTCCAGAGAACGAGGGCCCGGGGAAGGGCGGCGAGGACGATGAGGAAAGCGGGGGGAAGCGGCGGAAGGGGCAGGGCGACCAGGCGCGGGACGACCACGAAGGCGATGATGAGCCCCATGGAGCCGAAAAGGAGGAAGCCGTAATAAACAAGGGAGCCCCGGTCCCCCAGTCGATAAGCCATCGTATAGACCTTGAGCCCGCTGTCGGAGACCGAGTCCCGCCAGTTGTTGGCATGGAGGATGGCGATGACGAGCATGGCCGTGGGAACCGTCCAAACCATCGGCAGCCGGGAGAAGGAGCCGGTCTGAACGACCCAGGCTCCGAGCGCGCCGAGGATGCCGAAATCCAGGAACACAGCGAGATCGCCGAGCGCCCGGGACTTGAAGAACGTGTAGAAGACCCCCACGGCGACTCCCGCAGCCCCGACGCCGAGCAGGACCGGCCCTGTCATCCTGACCAGCCAAAGCCCGATGGCGCTGCCTGCCGCGAAGAGGACGGCGGAAGCGGCCGCGACCTGACGGCCCGAGAGCCAGCCGCGGACGATAGCGCCGCTGACAGGCGTAACGTCGGTGTCCAGCCCGCGCCGGAAGTCGAAGACATCGCTCAGCATGTTGGCCGCCGAGTGGAGGATCATCATGGCCAGAAAGGCCAGGAAAAAGCGGAACGCTTCGAGGCGCGCTCCCCCCATGACGACGGCAAGCGACGTCCCGAAGATCACCGGCATCGTCGAGGCCGGCAGGGCCCACGGCCGGGCCGCGGTCAGCCATTTCCTGGCGGCCGACGGGGCCGCCGTCCTTCCGTCTTCCATCCGCGCTCCTCTCGCATCCTATATATAGGGTCTCGGCCCGGATTTCAAGCGGAGGAGGCCCGAGTGTTGACATCGGGTGACGGAGCCGCTATATATGGACAAGCTGAAGGAGAGTGAACATGAAAACAACGACCCATGGATTGGACCGCAGGGCGTTCCTCAAGCGCGGACTGATCGGCCTCGCGGGAGCGGGAGCCGCCATCGTGCCCGGGGCCTCGGCCCGGGTCCGGCAGGCCGCGGCCGCCGCGAAAGCCCCCGTCATCACCCGCAAGCTCGGAAGGACGGGCCTGGTCCTGCCCATCGTATCCATGGGCGTCATGAACGCCGACATCGACGGCCTCGTCCGGGCCGCCCTCGACGCCGGGATGGTCCACCTGGACACCGCCCACGGATATCAGCGGGGACGGAACGAAGAGATGATCGGCCGGGTCCTCGCGGGCCGGCCCCGGGATTCCTTCGTCATCGCCACCAAGGTCTGGGAGGACGAGAAGTTCGCCGGCCTGCTCGACCTGAGCCTCAAGCGCCTCGGCCTCGATCACGTCGACATCCTCTACGTGCACGGACCCGGCACACGGAAAGAGGTCCTGTCCGAGCTGAACCTCCGCAACGTCGAAGCAGCCAAAAAGAGCGGAAAGGCCCGGTTCGTCGGCGTTTCCTGCCACGAAAATGAGCCCGAGGTCATCCGGGCGGCCGTCGAAGCCAAGGTCTACGACGTCGTCCTCACCGCCTACAATTTCCGGCAGAAGAACATCGCCGACCTCAACAAGGCGATCCATGAGGCCGTCCTGGCCGGCGTGGGGATCGTGGCCATGAAGACCCAGGCCGGAGCCTTCTGGGACAAGTCCCGCAAGGACCCCATCAACATGACCGCCGCCCTCAAGTGGGCCCTGAACAATCCCGATATCACGACCGCCATCCCGGGCTTCACGACCTACGACCAGCTCAAGACGGACGCGGCGGTCCTGACCGACATCACGCTGACGGAAGGCGAGAAAAAGGACCTCAGGCTGGAGGTCCAGACCGGCGGGCTCTATTGCCAGCAATGCGGGACCTGCCTCGCCCAGTGCCCCAAGGGCCTTCCCATCCCCGATCTCATGCGCGGGTACATGTACGCTTACGGCTACAGGAACCTCGAGGCCGCGCACGACACGGTCGCCTCGTTGAAGCTCCCCGAGGATCCGTGCGGGGATTGCTCGACCTGCCGGGTCGGATGCGCCTCCGCGTTCGACGTCAAGGATAGGGTCTCCGACATCGCCCGTCTCGGGCGCATGCCCGGCGATTTTTTCGCGTGAGCGGTCGTCCCGCCGCGGCCCGGCTATAAGCGGACGGGCCGCCCGGTCCGGATGGACTTGAAGGCGGCGTCGATCACCTTCATGTTCGCGACGGCGTCGTCCGGAGGGTACCGGAGCCGGCGCCCCCGCAGGACGCCTTCCCCGAAATGTTCGACCATGCGCGCATACTGGTCGTTCGCGGGGAACGGGACCGTCCGCCTTCTCTCTCCGGCGACGAGCCGGATCTCCGTATCAAAGTGTTTCGCGGAGAAGGCCCGTTCGAGCGACAGGATCCCCTTGCTTCCGGCGACCTCCAGATAGCTCCGGAACTGGGATTCGAAGCCGCCGCACAGGGAAGCGAACCTTTCTCCGGGGAATTCCAGGAGGAGCTCGGTCTCCACGTCCACCCCGTGTCTCGGATGAAGGCGGGCCCGGGCGAAGACCGATAGGGGCTCGGCCCCGAAGGCGAGCCGCGCCGCGCTGACCGGGTAACAGCCGATGTCGTACAAGGCCCCGCCCCCGGACTCCGGCTTCCAGCGGTAGTCGTCGGCGTCCGCGTCGAAGAGGAACGTGAACACGGACCGGACGGATCGGACCTCGCCGACCGCGCCCGAGGCGATGAGGCGGACCGCCCGCTCCGTCCGCGGATGGAAGCGGTACATGAACGCTTCCATCAGGAGGACGCCCGCCTCCGCCGCCGCGGCCGCCATCGTCCGAACCTCGGCGGCGTTCATGGCCATCGGCTTTTCGCAGAGGACAGGGCGTTCCTCAAGCGCGGACTGATCGGCCTCGCGGGAGCGGGAGCCGCCATCGTGCCCGGGGCCTCGGCCCGGGTCCGGCAGGCCGCGGCCGCCGCGAAAGCCCCCGTCATCACCCGCAAGCTCGGGAAGACGGGCCTGGTCCTGCCCGTCGTGTCCATGGGCGTCATGAACGCCGACATCGACGGCCTCGTCCGGGCCGCCCTCGACGCCGGGATGGTCCACCTGGACACCGCCCACGGATATCAGCGGGGACGGAACGAAGAGATGATCGGCCGGGTCCTCGCGGGCCGGCCCCGGGATTCCTTCGTCATCGCCACCAAGGTCTGGGAGGACGAGAAGTTTGCCGGCCTGCTCGACCTGAGCCTCAAGCGCCTCGGCCTCGATCACGTCGACATCCTCTACGTGCACGGACCCGGCACACGGAAAGAGGTCCTGTCCGAGCTGAACCTCCGCAACGTCGAAGCCGCCAAAAAGAGCGGAAAGGCCCGGTTCGTCGGCGTTTCCTGCCACGAAAATGAGCCCGAGGTCATCCGGGCGGCCGTCGAAGCCAAAGTCTACGACGTCGTCCTCACCGCCTACAATTTCCGGCAGAAGAACATCGCCGACCTCAACAAGGCGATCCATGAGGCCGTCCTGGCCGGCGTGGGGATCGTGGCCATGAAGACCCAGGCCGGAGCCTTCTGGGACAAGGGCCGGAAGGACCCCATCAACATGACCGCGGCCCTGAAGTGGGCGCTGAACAATCCCGATATCACGACCGCCATCCCGGGCTTCACGACCTACGACCAGCTCAAGACGGACGCCGCCGTCCTGACCGACATCACGCTGACGGAAGCCGAGAAGAAAGACCTGAGGCTGGAGGTTCAGACCGGCGGGCTCTATTGCCAGCAATGCGGGACCTGCCTCGCCCAGTGCCCCAAGGGCCTTCCCATCCCCGATCTCATGCGCGGGTACATGTACGCTTACGGCTACAGGAACCTCGAGGCGGCGCACGATACGGTCGCCTCGCTGAGGCTCCCCGAGGACCCGTGCGGGGATTGCTCGACCTGCCGGGTCGGATGCGCCTCCGCGTTCGACGTCAAGGATAGGGTCTCCGACATCGCCCGTCTCGGGCGCATGCCCGGCGACTTTTTCGCGTGAGCGGTCGTCCCGCCGCGGCCCGGCTATAAGCGGACGGGCCGCCCGGTCCGGATGGACTTGAAGGCGGCGTCGATCACCTTCATGTTCGCGACGGCGTCGTCCGGAGGGTACCGGAGCCGGCGCCCCCGCAGGACGCCTTCCCCGAAATGTTCGACCATGCGCGCATACTGGTCGTTCGCCGGGAACGGGACCGTCCGCATTCTCTCTCCGGCGACGAGCCGGATCTCCGTCTCGAAGTGCTTGGCCGAAAAGGCCCGCTCGAGCGCGAGGAAACCCTCACTGCCGGCGACCTCCAGATAGCTCCGGAACTGGGATTCGAAGCCGCCGCACAGGGAGGCGAAGCGGTTTCCGGGAAATTCGAGAAGGAGCTCGGTTTCCGTATCCACGCGGTGTTTCGGGTGTAAGCGGGCCCGGGCGAAGACCGCGACCGGCTCGGCGCCGAAGACGAGGCGCGCCGCGCTGACCGGGTAACAGCCGATGTCGTAAAGGGCGCCGCCCCCGAACTCCGGTTTCCAGCGGTAATCGTCGACGGCCCCGTCGAAGAGGAACGTGAACACGGACCGGACGGACCGGACCTCGCCGACGGCTCCCTGCGCGATGAGCCGAAGCGCCCGCTCCATCCGCGGATGGAAGCGGTACATGAACGCCTCCATCAGGAGGACGCCCGCCTCCGCCGCCGCTGCCGCCATCTTCCGGACCTCGGCGGCGTTCATGGCCATGGGTTTTTCGCACAGGACGTGCTTCCCCGCCCGCGCGGCCCGCACGCTCCATTCCCTATGCAGGTTGTTCGGGAGGGGGACGTAAACGGCGTCGATATCGGGATCATCGAGGAGGGCCGCGTACCCCGAGTATACCTTGGGGATCTCGAAGCGTGCCGCCCATTCTTTCGCCTTGCGGGGGTTTCGCGAGGCTATGCCCAGGAGCCGGCCGTTCGACGCGCCGTGGATGGCCGGGATGAGGGCGCGCGCGGCGATGCCCGCGCAACCGAGGATGCCCCAGGCTACCTTCTTCGCCATGCCCGGCCCCTTATCCTTTCTCTCCGTCACGGTACCCCGGACGCGCCCAGGGCAGGGAGTCGTTCCGGAAGAACGGCTGTAGGCCCGCCCGGACCTTCTTCATCTCGTCCGCATCCATGGGCCGGAAGTCCCGGGCGAGCGCCGCGTTCTTCC
>CAWART010000006.1:0-43730 GCA_963784525.1 Candidatus Aminicenantota bacterium
TGTCCCTGAGTCCTGAGCCGGCGATCCTCTATAATACCGCCCGGTTCGAATTGACAGTCCGGAGGGCGCTTGTTATGATGAGGGCTCATTCCCGGAGGCATGGATTACCGATGATCGAACGCTACACACTGCCCGAGATGGGCGGCATCTGGACCGAAGAGAACCGATACCGCCGATGGCTCGACGTCGAGATCGCGGTCTGCGAGGCCTGGGCCAGGCTCGGGAAGATCCCCCCGGCCTCCCTGAAGGCCATCCGGGCCAAGGCCGGCTTCTCGGTCGCCCGCATCGACGAGATCGAGAAGGTCGTCAAGCACGACGTCATCGCCTTCCTGACCTCGGTCAGCGAGAAGGTCGGCCCGGACGGCCGGTTCATCCACCTGGGCCTGACCTCCTACGACGTCGTCGACACGGCGCTCTCCCTGATGGTCCGGGAAGCCCTGGAGAGGATCCTCACCCGGCTAGGAGCCCTAGAAAAGGTCCTGAAGCGCCAGGCCCTGAAGTACAAGAAAACGCCCTGCATCGGCCGGACCCACGGGGTCCACGCCGAGCCGGTGACCTTCGGGTTCAAGCTTCTCGTCTGGATCGAGGAGGTCCGGAGGCACATCGAACGGACGCGGCGGGCCGTCGACGTCATCTCGGTGGGCCGCATCTCGGGTTCGGTCGGCACCTACATCCACCTGGACCCCCGCGTCGAGACGTACGCCCTGCGGAAGCTCAAGCTCCGCCCGGCCAGGGTCTCGACCCAGGTCCTCCAGAGGGACCGTCACGCCGAGGTCATGGCCGCCCTGGCCATGACCGCGACCTCGCTCGAGAAGTTCGCCCTCGAGATCCGTCACCTCCAGCGGACCGAGGTCCGCGAGGTCGAGGAGCCGTTCACCCGGGGACAGAAGGGCTCCTCGTCGATGCCCCACAAGAAGAACCCCGTCCGCTGCGAGCGCGTCTCGGGGCTCGCCCGCATCGTCCGGGCGAACCTCCAGGTGGCCCTGGAGAACATCCCGCTCTGGCACGAGAGGGACATCTCCCACTCCTCCGCCGAGCGGGTCATCTTCCCCGATTCGTTCATCCTGACGGACTACCTGTTGGCCGAGACGACGGACATCATCGGGAACTGGGCCGTCCATCCCGACCGGATGCGGGAGAACATCGGGGCGACGCGCGGGCTCATCTTCTCCCAGAGCGTCCTCCTGGCCCTGACCCGCAAGGGGCTCAGCCGGGAGCAGGCCTATCAGATCGTTCAGAGGAACAGCCTCAAGGCCTGGAACGAGGGGCTGGACTTCCAGGCCCTCCTCCGGACCGATCCGGAGGTCGCCCCGGTCCTCCGCGCCGATGAGCTCGAGCGCTGTTTCTCGCTCGAGCCCTACCTCGGCCGGATCGATCACATCTTCGAAAGGGTATTCGCCGATGAAAGTTAGGATCCTCGTCTCGTTCAAGGACAGCGTTCTCGACCCCCAGGGACAGACCGTGAAGAACGCCCTGCACACGCTCGGCTATGACGCCGTCAAAGAGGTGCGTCAGGGCAAGGTCTTCGAGCTCGAGCTCGCCGGGGTCTCCGAGGAGGAGGCCGGAAAGCTCGTCCCTGAGGTCGCCCACAAGGTGCTGGCCAACCCGATCATCGAAAAATACACCTGGCAGATCGTCAGGGATTGAGCGGGCCATCATGAGATTCGGCGTCGTCATGTTCCCCGGGTCGAATTGCGACCGCGACACGTTCCATGTCCTCAAGGACGTCCTGGGGCGGGACACGGTCTTCCTGTGGCACAAGGACCATGACCTCCGCGGCGTGGACGCCGTCGTCCTGCCCGGGGGCTTTTCCTACGGAGACTACCTGCGCTCCGGGGCCATCGCCAGGTTCTCGCCGTTGATGCAGGAGGTCAAGGCCTTCGCCCGCCGCGGCGGCCATGTCCTCGGCATCTGCAACGGCTTCCAGATCCTCCTCGAGCTCGGGCTCCTGCCGGGCGCCATGCTCCGGAACAAGGGGCTCAAGTTCCTCTGCGAGTTCGTCCACATCCGCGTCGAGAACGCCCGGACGGACTTCACCCGGTCGGCGTCGAAGGGGCAGGTCCTCCGGATCCCTATCGCGCATTTCGACGGCAACTATTACGCCCCGGACCGGGTGTACGCGGACCTTCTCCGGACGAAACGGGTCGTTTTCCGGTACTGCGACGCGGACGGCCGGATCACCGCGGAGGCCAACGTCAACGGTTCGATGGGCAACATCGCCGGCATCGTCAACGAGGCGGGGAACGTCCTGGGCCTGATGCCGCACCCGGAACGGGCCTCCGAGGCGCTGCTCGGCAGCGAGGACGGCCGGATCATCTTCGAATCGCTGATCGCTTCGATCGACGGCGGCGAACGCCCGAAAGTGTGAACGGACATCATGGACGATAAGATCATCAGGGACCACGGCCTGACGCTCGAGGAATACGGCGTCATCGTCAAGCTCATCGGCAGGGAGCCCAACCTCACGGAGCTCGGCATCTTTTCCGTGATGTGGTCGGAGCACTGCGGCTACAAGAGCTCCCGCGTCTACCTCAAGGGCCTTCCCACGAAGGGGAGGCACGTCATTCAGGGCCCCGGGGAGAACGCCGGCATTCTCGATATCGGCGACGGCCTGGCGGTCGTCTTCAAGATCGAATCCCATAACCACCCGTCGTTCATCGAGCCCTACCAGGGGGCGGCCACGGGCGTCGGCGGCATCCTCCGGGACATCTTCACCATGGGCGCCCGGCCCATCGCGGTCATGGATTCCCTCCGCTTCGGCCCCCTCGACGATCCTCTCAACAGGTCCGTCATGGAGGGCGTCGTCTCCGGGATCGCCGGATACGGGAACTCGATCGGCATCCCGACGGTCGGCGGCGAGATCCAGTTCGACCCGGGCTATTCCCTCAATCCCCTGGTCAACGTCTTCGCCCTCGGGCTCGCCGAGAAGGACAGGCTCTTCTACGCCAAGGCGGAAGGGGCCGGGAACCCGGTCCTCTACGTGGGCGCAAAGACGGGCCGCGACGGCATCCACGGCGCGACCATGGCCTCGGCCGAATTCGGCAAGGACACCGAGCACAAGCGGCCCAACGTCCAGGTCGGGGACCCCTTCAAGGAGAAACTGCTCCTCGAGGCCTGCCTCGAGGTGATGGCCACGGACACGATCGTGGGCATCCAGGACATGGGAGCCGCGGGCCTGACCTGCTCGACGACCGAAATGGCGGCCAAGGCCGGCACGGGGATGGACGTCGATCTCGACCTCGTCCCCCAGCGCGAGGAGGGCATGACGCCCTACGAGATCCTGCTCTCGGAGTCGCAGGAGCGGATGCTCATCTGCGCCAAGAAGGAACGGGTCCGGGAGGTCCAGGCCATCTTCGCCAAGTGGGACCTCGACGCCGTCGTCATCGGGCACGTCACCGACGGCGGGAGGCTCAAGGTCCGGTTCCACGGCGAACAGGTCGTCGACATCCCGGTCGACGCCGTCGTCAACCTCTGCCCGGCCTACCGGAGGCCCGTGAAGGCTCCCGCGTTCCTGCGGACGGTCTCGAAGCTCCCGGTGCTCCCCGTTCCGGAAGACCTGAACGAGGCCTTCCTCGAGGTCATCGCCTCCCCTTCCATCGCGGACAAGGAATGGATCTTTCGCCAATACGACCATATGATCCAGGTCAACACGGCCCTCCTGCCGGGGGCGGACGCCGCCGTCCTGAGGATCAAGGGCTCGCGGCGGGCACTGGCGATGACCCTCGACGGAAACTCCCTCTACGCCTATCTCGATCCCCGGGCGGGCGGGAAGATCGCCGTCGCCGAGGCCTGCCGGAACCTGGCCTGCGTCGGCGCCCGGCCCATCGGGGTCACCAATTGCCTGAACTTCGGGAACCCGGAGAAGCCCGAGGTCATGTGGCAGTTCAAGGAGGCCGTGGCCGGGATGTCCGAGGCCTGCGAAGCCTTCGAGATCCCCGTCACCGGCGGGAACGTCAGTCTCTACAACGATACCGAGGGCGCGTCCATACACCCGACCCCGGTCCTCGGCGTCGTCGGGCTCATCGAGGATATCGGCAAGACCGTCCGGCCGGGATTCCGGTCCAAGGGGGACGTCATCATCCTCCTCGGAGAGAACAAGGACGAGCTCGGGGGGTCGGAGTACCTGAAAACGAGGTTCGGGCTCCAAAAGGGCGTTCCCCCCGCCCTCGATCTCGCCCGGGAAAGGACGCTTCACGAGCTTTGCCTCGAAGCCGCCGGGCTGGGGCTCCTCCGGTCGGCCCATGACGTCTCTGACGGCGGGCTCGCCGTCTGCCTGGCCGAATCCGCCTTCCTGGGAGAACGGAAACCGGGCTGTTCGATCGACCTCGGGGACCGCTTCCGCGCGGACGCCCTGCTCTTCGGCGAGACCCAGTCCCGGATCGTCGTCACCGTCTCCGTGCGCCGCGCCGCCGCCCTTCTCGCCCTGGCGAAGAAAAGGAAGGTCCCTGCGGCCCGTATCGGTCGGGTCGGCGGTTCCGACATCGTCGTCCGCGTCCGCCGGCGGGAAGTCCTTCGCGTCCCCGTCGCGACGGCGTACCAGGCATGGAAGGAAAGCATCCCCTCCCGCTATAAGATCAAAGGATGAAGGGCTCCGCCGACCTCAAAGCGAAGACCCCGCCCCCGCGGCCGGCCTTCCCGGCCGCCATGGTCCTTCTCTTCCTCGCCGCCGCCCTCCCCTCATTCGGCCTGACGATCCATTTCAAGCTGTCCGGAAGTTACGGCGTCCTCTCGTTCGACGACGCCAACCGGTCTCTGGACGGCTGGAGGGATTACATGAAGGGGAAGGCCGCAGCCACCCCGGGCTGGAGTCATACGGGCGGGCGGGAGGGCCGCGTCCGCGGGGCTTTCGGCCTCGAAGGCGAGTTCCTCCTGGGCCTCACACGTCGCTGGGCGGTCGGATTCGGATCCGGCTACGCCTTCAGCGAAGCCTCGGAAGCCGCGACGGCCCTCGATATCACGCGCTCCTCCGTCCCCTATGCCTATGCCCGGCCGACAAAGATCTCGGCCACGCCTCTCTATCTTTCGGGATATCATTTCTTCCCCCTCGGCGGCCGGCTCAGCCTGTACCTCGGGGCCGCGGCGGGCCGGGTCCGGGTCAGGTACTCGGACGGCGAGGCCGCGAAGAAACGCTCCAGCGCCGGCTACACCTATTCGAACGAGCAGTCCGCCTCCGGCCACGGGAACCTCGTCCAGGGCGTCGCCGGGCTCAAGTATGCCCATGACGCGAACCTGGGACTTTTCCTCGAGACCGCGTGGAGGCGAGCCCGGGTCGACGCGCTCGGGAACGGGACGGGAACGCTTTATATCTATGAGGAATATCGCCCGGACGCGGATCTCTGGCAGGCCCGGATGAGCCTTCTCGACGCGCCGCCGGCCGGCGAGACCTTCCGCTCGGTCCGAACGGCCGTCATGGATTACGGCGGTCTCGTCCTGAAGGCCGGATTCCTCGTGAAATTCTAGACCGGAAGGAGGCCTCCGTGTCCGAAGAGTCCTTTTACAGCCCCCGAAAAACGGGGCGCATCGCTGTCCTGCTGTCGGGCAGGGGCTCCAATTTCCGGGCCCTTCTCGCCGCCGTCCGGGATGGCCGGATCGACGCCCGGATCGCCCTCGTCCTGAGCAACAAGGCGGACGCCCCCGGACTCGCGGGGGCCCGGGAGGCGGGGCTCGAAACTCTCTTCCTGGACCCCAAGCTCTTCCCGTCAAGGGAAGCCTACGACGCGGAGATCGTCCGCGAACTCAACGCCCGGGACGTCGATCTCGTCTGCCTGGCCGGATACATGAAGATCCTGACGCCGGTCTTCTGCCGCGCCTTCAAGGATCGCATCCTCAACATCCACCCGGCCCTTCTGCCGGCCTTCCCGGGCCTCCACGTCCAGCAAAGAGCCATCGACTGGGGGGTCCGCTATTCCGGCTGTACGGTCCACTTCGTCGCCGAAGAGGTGGACATGGGGCCCATCCTCCTCCAGGCCGCCGTGCCCGTCCTCCAGGACGACACCGAGGAGACCCTGGCCGCCAGGATCCTCGTCGAGGAGCACCGGATCTACCCCGAGGCTGTCCGTCTGTACTTCGAAGGAAGGATCGAGATCCGGGGACGGAGGGTGTTCATTTCCTCCTGACCCGCCGAGGGCTCAGCGCGGCGCCCTTCCGCGACGATCGAGCCTCGCGACCTCCCGCCGCCCGTCGACAGCGACGGCGTTCGCAAACTCGACGGCGGCCGCTTCCGGCAGACCGTTCCCGGCCAGGACCAGCCCGAGGCGATAATGCAATTCGGGATGATCGGATCCCGCGCTCAGGAGCTCCCGATAGGCCCGGACCGACGGTTCCGACGCGTCGCCGAAAAGGATGCCCTCAAGGACCCTGTCGAAACACGCCAGATCGCCGCGGATCTCCAGGGCCTTCTCCATGGCCTCAAGGGCCCCCTCCCAGTCCCCCTTCAACTGGCAAAGGTGCGAGAGCATGACGTGCACGTCGTCCTCGCCGAGCTCTCTCGCGACCCGCTCCCGGAGCAGGCGGACCATTTCATCGACAGCGGAGGCCGGCAGGGGAAAGACGCCGGGATCGAACGTTCGTCGAATGACGCCCGCGGACGGCGATTCCGGGCCCTGGTCCCGGGCTCCTCCGCGTCAGGCCGGAACGTTCAACGCCGCGAGCCGGGACTCGCGCCCTGCCTCGTGGACCCGCAAGAGGGCGACCCCGCCGAGGATCACCAGGCCGCCGACGATCTGGAGGCGGCTCAATCGCTCGCCGAGAAAAGCGGAAGCGATGGCCGCGGTGAAGACGGGCTCCAGGCTCACGATCAGGTTGGCGACCCCCGCCGGAAGGTAGCCGAGGCTCACATTGTAGAGGCCGAACCCGGCGAGCGTCGGCCCCGCGGCCAGAAGGAACAGGACGCCCCACCCCACCCAGGCATTTCCGAGCCACAGGAGCTCGGCCGGGCGGGCCGCCGTTCCGGGCAGGATACCTCCCGCGAACAGGTTGAATGCCGCCAGGAACGCCGCCGCGACACCGAAAGTATAGAGGACCGTCGTCCAGGCGTTGAGGCCCCGCCGGGACGCGGCCCGGCCCATCAAGCTGTAGGCGGCATAGCCCAGGCCCGACAGAACTCCGGCCAGGATTCCCGGAAGGCCCTGCTCTCTCAGATTCGAGTCCATGGCGCCGGAGACGAGGACGCAACCGCCCAGGGTGGATGCGACCGCGAGGATACGGGCGAGGTCCAACCGCTCCTTGAGAAACCACCGGCCCAGGAGGACGGTGAATCCCGCCGAGGTGTAGACCAGCACCGTGGACACGGCGGCGCCCGCGAGAGCGACCGAAAGCGTCCAGAGGGAGTTGAAGACCGCGAGCACGAAACCGTAGGACACGAGGAAACGGACGTCACGGCCGGCGATCCTCGACAGCGCGGGACGACAGGCCCTGAGGATGAGAAAAGCAGGAGGGCCATGAAAGAGTCCCGCCAAAAGGCCAGGACCAACGGAGGGATATGATAGGTCAGTGTCAGGTGGCGGATGAGGATGGCGGTGGTCGAGAGGATGGCGGCGCTGGCGAGCGCTATGGAATAGCCCCGGGCCGGGCCGGAGCTTCCTGCCGCGGGTCCGGGCGCTTCCCGAGGGAAGGTGTTCTTCGTCACGTCCCCGTCAGGCGGCCGCACCGTCCCCAGCCTTCATGTTGCCCAGGAGAAAGCCGAGTGCGACCAGGCTGATCGCGGCGAACACGATCCAGAACGGCATCATATCCCAGGCGCCCGGGACATCCGCCCGGGCCGCAAAGATTCCCATGGCGATCAGCGCCATGGGATAGGTCGCGCCCTTGACCATCAGCACGGTCCCCAGAACGTACCCCCAGGGCCGCCGCTTCCACAACAGGGCTCCGGCCACGGCCAGGGCGGGGACGAGAAGCGAGAGATCGATGGCGTAGACGATCGCTGTCGGGAGGCCGGAATTCAGGATGTCCGGGGGGACCCGGCCGGTCGCGAGGAACCCCAGCGCCCGGGACGTCCAGTTGATCCCGAGGAACAGCGCCACGAATATCATGTATCCGCCGATCCAGCGGACGGGCGTCCGGGGCCGGAAGAGCCCGGCAAAGGCCGCGGCGTCGACGGCCGCGAGCCCGAGGACGAGGGCCCCCAGCGGGAGCGCGAACGCGCCGACATAGATCAGGAAGAATTCATTGAAGGCGGCGCCGAACAGGTAGAACGCATAATTATAGGCCAGGTAGGCCAGGGAGCCGAGCCAGACGAGCCGGGCCCTCGCCGAGCCGCGCGCCGCCAGGAGGAGGGAGGCGAAGAGTAAGGGGACCGCAACGGCCAGTGTCACCAGGTCGTTGCCGCGCAGCTGGGACGAGGCCCAGACGGTATCGGCCCGGTACAGGCCCCCGATGAAGAGCCCTCCGGCCGACGCCGCCAGGGCGAAGACCCCGGCGAGCGCCGAGATGATACGGACGGTTTTCATATCGATCATCCTCGCTCAGGAGCATCTTGGGGATCGGAACGAACCTTTCACTCCCGCGAAACGGGAGTCACCCGGCGATGATCCGGTGGATCTTCTTCTTGCCCGCCTTGAGCATCATGCCGTCAGGCCCGACGTCACGGATCGTCAGGAGCCGCTCGAGGCCCTCGATGCGCTCATCGTTGACGTAGAGGCCTCCCTGCTTGATGAGCCGCTTGGCTTCGCCGCGCGAAGGCGTGAGGCCGACGTCGGTGAAGAGCTCCGCGGGGCCGATCCCGGCCTCCAGCCGGGCGCGCGGAACGGTCGTCGTGGGAAGGGCCTCGACGTCCCGGTCGCCCGCGCCCCCGAACGCCGCCGCCGCCGCCGCGCGCGCCTCGCGGGCGGCGTCCTCGCCGTGCGTGATCGACGTGGTCTCGTAGGCCAGGATGCGTTTCGCCTCGTTCGTTTCCGTGTCCTTGAGGGCTTCGAGCCGGCGGATCTCGTCGAGCGGAAGGAGCGTATAGATACGCAGGAACCGGCCGACGTCCCGGTCGTCGCAATTGACCCAGTACTGGTAGAAATCGTAGGGGCTGAAGAGCTCCGGGTCCAGCCAGACGGCGCCCTTGGCGGTCTTGCCCATCTTGGCCCCCGAGGAGGTCGTCGTCAGGGGAAAGGTCAGGGCCTGGGCCTCGGCCCCTTCGACCCGGCGGATGAGATCGACGCCGGCCAGGATGTTCCCCCACTGGTCGTCCCCGCCCATCTGCAGCCGGCAGCCGAGCGTCTGGAAGAGGTGGAGGTAATCATAAGCCTGGAGGAGCTGGTAGTTGAACTCGATGAACGAGAGGCCCTTCTCGAGCCTGAGCTTGTAGGCCTCCGACGCCAGCATCCGGTTGACGGAGAAATGCCGGCCGATGTCGCGGAGGAATCCCACGTAGTTCAGCGGAAGGAGCCAATCCGCGTTATCGACCGTGAGGGCGCCCTTCCCGTCGAACGCGAGATAGCGGTCGAGCTGGGCGTGGATCGACCTTCCGAACGCGCGGATGGTCGCCTCGTCGAGCATCTGGCGCATCTCGGTCTTGCCGCTCGGGTCGCCGACCATCGTCGTCCCCCCGCCGGTCAGCGCGACGGCCCGGTGGCCGGCCCGGCGCAGGTGGACCATGGCCATGATCGGCACGAGGCTCCCGGCGTGGAGGCTGCGGGCCGTGCTGTCGAAGCCGATATAAAAAGTGACCGGCCCTTCGCCGAGCATCTTCCGCACAGCGGCCTCGTCGGACACCTGGGCGATGAACCCGCGCTCTTTCAGTTCGTCGTAGACGTTGCCGCTCACGTTGGTTGTTCTCCTCGCCATTTTATAGCACAGCGGGCCGCCGATGACAACGGACGCGCCTGTAAAAAAGGCGGTTGTGTCGCCGCGCGGATTGCTTTATTATGAAGAAGGGAAACAATGAAAAAGACGCGGGTCGCTCTCGTATACAACGCGTATACCGACGGCGTCGTCGAATCCGTGGCGGACAGCGGGGGCGTCCGTTACCTGCGCCAGATGGTTCGCGGGATGGCCCGGGCGCTCCGGAAGGGCGGCAACGACGTCGCCGTCATCTCGCTCGCCGACGACCTCCAACGCTTCCAGCGAACCCTCCAGAAGCTGAAGCCGGACGTCGTCTTCAACCAGTACGACGATGTCGTCCACGGGGCCCTCTACGAGATGCGCGTGGCCGCTCTCGTCCGGATCATGGGGTACCCGATCACCGGATCGCCCGCCCTCGCTCTCGGCCTGAGCCGGTACAAGTACATGTGCGCCAGCCTCCTCCAGGGCGCCGGGATCCCCATCCCGCCCGACACGACCCTCTTCGAGCGGATCGGCGACATCGACGGCCCGAAGTGGTCCTTCCCGCTCATCGTCCAGCCGAGCCAGGAGCACGCCGGGATCGGCGTGGGCCGCGATTCCGTCGTCCGGACGAAGAAAGAGCTCCGGGCGAAGGTCCGCGAGATGCTGACCAAGTACCATCAGCCCGCCCTGGCCCAGCGTTTCCTTCCCGGCCGCGAATTCAACGTCGGCCTCGTCGGGGGCAAGAAGCTCCGCGTCCTCCCTCTGGCCGAGGTCGATTATTCGCGCCTGCCGAAAAAGGTCCCGCCGATCATGTCGTACGCGGCCAAATGGATCGAGACGTCGGTGGAGTTCCAGCGGATCACGGTGACCTGCCCGGCCGACATCGATCCCGGCCTCGCCGCGTGCATCTCGGGCACGGCGGTCAAGGCCTTCCGCGCCATCGGCGGCTGGGGCTACGGACGGGTGGACATCCGCCTCGATGAGGACCTCGTGCCCCGCGTCCTCGAGGTGAACTGCAATCCCTGCCTCGACAACGGCATGGGGCTGGCCCGATCGGCGCGGACGGCGGGGATCGCGTACCCGGACCTCCTGAACCTCGTCATCCGGGCGGCGTTCGAAGGCCCGCCCAACGACGTCCACATCCCCATGACCTTCGCTACGGGCGCCCGGGGCGCCGGGCGGAGGTGACCGTCAGCCGGGAAGCCGGCCCGTATAGGAATAATCCATCGCCAGCGCGGTCCCCAGGGCGGCGATGTCCATGAGCTTCCGCAGCCGCCGGTTCCTCGGGAATTCGAGACCCAGGGCTTCCGCCCGATGCTCCAGCTTCTTCAGGATGGCGCCCGCCTCTTCGTCGTTCAGGCCCGACCAGAGGACGATGAGTTCCAGGAGGTCCCGATGGTGCTCGCGGAGGAACGCGGCCGCCGGCCTGACGGCCGCCTTTCCCCGGTACGCCGGGAAGACCTGCCCCAGCCTGTCATCGACATAGCCCTGGGCGGCCTTTCTGTATCTCTCGGCCCGCAGGCCGTAGAACCGGATGAGCCTGATGTTCAGCGTCGCGACGGGGCTCAGCAATCCCCCCCGACAGATCCGGGGCGTTTCATCCCGGATGCCCTTGATCAGGCCGTCCACATAGGTCAGCTTTTTCAGGGCCGGCCAAAGCCTGTATCGTTCCCTCCACCGGCTGCGCGGCGTCAGCCAGACGGCGAAGGTCTCGGCGAAATCCTCGTCCGGGTGCCGCTGGGCGTACATGCGCCCGTAGGCGCTGGTCTCGAGGTGCCGGACGAACGCGCGGCTCCCGCGATCGGGCCGGAACGTTCGCGGATACGGCCGGGAGAACGCCCCGAACGTCTCCCGCCACCCCGGCTTGCGCCAGAGCCGGAACGCATAGTTCACCGCATGCCCCGCCTCGTGCCGGAGGTACATCATGATCTCCCGGCCGTCCTCGATCTCCCCCGACTGCTCCGCTTCCAGGCGGATGAGCCGGGGGTCGGCCAGGTAGAACGGGATGCCGATCACCGGGACCTTGTCCGGGCATCCCCAGATGTCGGTGAGGTAGAACTCAGGCCGGAAACGGATCCCCCGGAATTCAAGCTCGTTGAGGACGCGCCGGGTGTAGGGCTCGACCGGGGAGCCCTCGAGGCGCAGGCCGAGGTCCGAGATCTTGGTGTTCAGCAGTTCGAGACGGACGGTCTCCCAGCCGTGGACCAGGGACCTGATATGCCTTTCGGACATGGGCCTTTCGCTTCACCTCACCCCGACGAACCGGAACTATACCCCGCCGGGGCGCGAAAAGCCAACGAATAATTGCCCTCCGGCGCGGCCGGAGGGGTTCACTTGAGCAGGGGCGGCGGGATCATCCCCGGGAGACGTCCGAAGACCCTCCGATAGGTCTCGGGATACGCGTCCTTCCCCCCGAGCATCAGGCACGTGAGAGGCATGGCCTTCCGGGCCAGGGCGGACATGTCGCCGGCCAGGCGGCGGATGTCCCATTGGGCGGACGCGTCCTCCCTGAGCCTCGAAACATGATAGAGCTCGCGGGCGTTGATCTTGAGGAGAACGCGCCTCCGGTGGGCATTGGTCAGGATATAATCCGCGGCCGGGCCGACGGCCGCCTTGAGCCGGGTATGGGCCTCTTCGGTCGCGGCGGCGGCCTCCAGGAATTCGGGGGCGGCGCCGATCTCCCCCACCGAGGGAGGGACCGTCACGCCGAGCCCCGGGTCATAGGGCTGGGCCGTCATGGTCGCCATCCGGTGCCGCTTGAGCTGGGCGTAGCAGGAAGCCGAGACGACGAGCTCGAAGGTCAGGTCGGGATGCTCGAATTCCCGGAGGGGAAAATCGTAGAACTCCATCCGCCGGAAAGCCGCCTTCGCGACGCGCTTCTTTTCCGCGGGCAACATGGCCCGGACCCGGGCGGTGCAGATGTCATGAGGCTCGCCGGAGGTCGCGAAGGCGAGGGCCGCCAACAGCCCGTCGTCGGCATCCGGCGTGGACCGCAGGAGCCGGGCGGGGGGGGCGGCGTTCCCCCCTTTCCCTTCCGGCGGGGACGCCCGGGTGCTCCCGACTCCGGGAACGCGGCGCCGACGTCCCGAAGGGTTTCGGCGTCGAATTCCGCGCCTTCGGTGAACAGGATGATCGAGGGGGCGACCTCGCGGGCCAGGGCCTGGAGCCGGGATCCGATCTCGCGGAGCTCGGCGAGGGGCTTCGACGCGAACCGGCGGATGAGGAGCTCGAGGTTGCGGGCGTTAATGGTCATCCCCAACTGGCCCCCCGCGGCCAGGCTCACGGCGTACCGTGCGTCCTCCTTGGCCCAGCCGTCCAGGACGGAATGGTTCCGGGTGTCCTTCGCCGCGGCGGCGTTCTTCTCGAAGACGTGGGACCGGAGACGCTCATAAAGCCGGTGGTAAAGGGCGTTCTGCGCGCGGACCACGGACGCGAAGAGGCCCTCCATTCCGGCCTCGCGGACCTCCGCGGGAACAACGAAGTCCTCGCCCATCCTGATGTAACGCTGGGATTTCTCGGTGAACGAACAGAGGCGGAACCGCTCGAGGTCTTCGATGGCCAGGCGGGAGACGCCGATGACGTCGAAGTTGAAGACGGCGTGCTCGGCCACGGAGTGATGCCCCATGCCGAAGATGATGTTCCGGTTGGAGCGGCGGGCCTTCTCCACTTCCGTCCGGGCGGCCGCCCTGAGCTCGTCGGCGGGACGGGGGTCTCGGGAGATGCGGGCGTAGGCCGCCGAGAGGGTCTCGGGCGTGACGTCGGCCCGGGGGGGAGAGCTCCGCTTGAGCTCGCCGATGACCTCGGCGTCGACGTTGTATCCGGCCAGGACGATCTTCACGGGGATAAACATAGCAGAAGGGCCGCGGGGATTCAATGCGGTCGGGACGGGCTGTCCACGGCGCTCCGTCCGAGTGTATAATCGGGATCCAAGGGAGGGAATCATGATAACCTTTCGAAAACTCGGTATCGGTGTCTCTCTGGTCCTGTTCGTCGCCGCGGCGACCTTCGCCGTTCCTCGGACCGACCAGGTCCCGACAAAGCCGAAACAGGCCCTCAATATCCAGTTCCGGCCGATCGTCGACCTTCTGGTCTGCACGAATTGTGCCCGGCTCGACGTCCGGATCTTCAGCCTGCCCGGCGACGGCTGTCTGCACTGCGCAGACCTGGCCACGTACCTGGACACGTTCGCGTTCCTGGATCCGGACCTCTACATCAAGAACGACGGGACCCTTCCGTCCAACCCGGGAACGGTGAGGCTGGAATGGTACGACCTCGTGAACAAGGGCCCGGCGAACGTGACGGTCGCCATCCCCGCCGTCGCCGTCGGCGCGTGGGAGGCCGTCGCCATCCCCAATACCCACATCATTTTCAAGAAGGAAGAGGGGGTCAGGGTGACGATCGATTATTCGGATGCGGCCGGCGCCCGGCACAAGGTCCGCACGGTCAGGAAATGTCCCGACAATTGAGATCAAGAACGAGGAGCTCGCGGCCTATCCCTTCATGACGCCGACGGGAACGACCCGGGCCACCAGCCGGCCGAGCCCGGCCTCGTCGGAGACCCGTACGACCTCGTCCACATCCTTATAAGCTTCGGACGCCTCCTCGGCGACGCCCTTCCAGTTCGAAGAGCGCAATTCGATGCCTTTCGCCGCCAGGTCGTCGCGGATGCGCTCGCCCCGAAAACGCTTGAGCGCCTCGTGGCGGCTCATGACCCGGCCCGCGCCGTGGGCCGTCGAGCCGAAGCTCTTCGCCTCCGCTTCCTCCGTCCCCGCAAGGATGTAGGAGGACGTGCCCATCGAGCCGGGGATGATGACGGGCTGGCCGACCGGGCGATACGCGGCGGGAACCTCCCGGCGGCCCGGACCGAAGCTCCGGGTCGCTCCTTTGCGGTGGACGCAGAGGCGCGCCGCCGCGCCGTCGACCACGTGCGTTTCGACCTTCGCCACGTTGTGACAGACGTCGTAGACCTGCTCCATGCCCGCCGAGCCGCCCAGGACCCTGGCGAAGACGTCCCGGACCCGATGGGCGATCATCTGGCGGTTGGCGAAGGCATAATTGACGGCCGCGCACATGGCCCCGTAATAGCTCCGGCCGAGGCCCGACCGGAAGGGCGCGTGGACGAGCTCGCGGTCCGGAAGGCCCTCCGTTCCGCGCTCGTTCTCCATGCGCTCGATGAAATCGGAAGCGACCTGGTGGCCGAGGCCCCGGCTCCCGCAATGGATCATGACGGTGATCTGGCCCGGACCCGATATCCCGAAGGCCCGTGCGGCGTCCGCGTCGAAAACCTCGGCGACCTTCTGGATCTCCAGGAAATGGTTCCCGCCGCCCAGGGTCCCGATCTGGGGGATGCCCCGTTCCATCGCCCGGTCCGAAAGCGCCCCGGGCTCGGCCTCTCTCATCCGGCCACCCTCTTCGGTGCGTTCGAGGTCCTCCGGGAGGCCGTAACCGTTCCGGACGGCCCACTCCGCGCCTTCGACCAGGATCTCGCGGAGGACGCCTCGGCTGAGCTTCGTCACCCCTCCCTTGCCGACGCCGGCCGGGACCTCCTTGAAGATCTCGCCGAGGAGCTCCCGGCGCCGGGCGGCGACGTCTTCTTCGCGGTACCCGGTGGCCAGGAGCCGGACCCCGCAATTGATGTCGTAGCCGACCCCGCCCGGCGAGATGATCCCTTCGTCGAGGTCGAAGGCGGCGACGCCGCCGATGGGGAAACCGTAGCCCTGATGCGCGTCGGGCATGACATAGGAGGTCTTCCGGATGCCCGGCAGGCAGGCGACGTTCCGGGCCTGCTCCAGGGTCAGGTCCCGGCGGATGTCCCTGAGGAGCCTCTCCGAGGCGTAGACGACGGCGGGGACGCGCATGTCCCCCTGCCTGGGGATCTCCCAGGTGTTGTCGTCGACCTTCCGGAGCTCCATCCGCCTACATATCGACCACGACCTGGACGGTGTACAGGCCGCAGTCGCTCTCTTCGATCTTCATCTCGTTGTAGGTCACGGCCTTGACGTCTCCGAAGAGCTCGGTGCGGTCCGTGAGATGGTCTCCGATGAGGACAGCTTCGATGCGCGAGTCCGCTTCGCCCCGCTCGATGGTCAGGCTCGCAACCTCCCCGAGCAGGAACCTCCGGGTCTCGAAGAGAAAGATGACCTCGCCAAGGAACTTGACGAGGAGCTGTTGGAGGTCCCTCCCCCGGACGCGGATGGAATAGCGCGTCCGCGGCTCGACCTTCATCCAATCCCACATGAGCGACGCCGTGGCGAGGGCGGCGTTGCCGAAGGCCTCTTCGAGGCTCGCCCCGTATGCCTGGAACTTGCCGTCGGCGGTATGGGGCAGGATCCTGTAGCGTTCGGAGGCATCACCCATGCCCTCATTCTAACAGAGTCCGCGTCCCGATGAACAGCTATGAATGCCAGGGCTTATTCGGGGGAAACCCCGAATCTCATTATCTGCCCCGGCCTGTAAAGCCGGGGGACAGCCTTGGCGATGGGTCAGAAGATCCCCGCGATCCGTGTCCCGCAGGAGGGGCAGTTCGAGTCCTTCGAGGGCGTTTCTCAGGACGCCGGAAACCTTCACGGGCGATGACAACCGTCCCGCAGGAAGGGCACTGCGTGTTCTCGTCGAATCCCCCGATATTGCCGGCGTAGACGTATCGCAGGCCCTCCCGCCCGCCGATCTCAACGGCCTTTTTCAGGGTCGAGGCCGGCGTCGCGTCCGCCTCGTCGTACTTGTAGTCCGGGTGGAACCGGCTGACGTGCCAGGGGATATCCGGATCGACCGAAGCGATGAATCGGGCGATACCGGCCAGTTCGTCGTCCCCGTCGTTGAGCCCCGGGACGACGAGGGTCGTGACCTCGACCCAGATGCCCAGCTTCTTCATCAGGCGGATGGAATCGAGAACGGGGCCGAGCCGGGCCTTGCAGACCTTCTTATAGGTCTCGTCCCTGAAAGCCTTGAGGTCCACGTTGGCGGCGTCGAGATACGGGTGCGCGGTCTCCAGGGCCTCGGCCGTCATATATCCGTTGGTCACGAAGACGTTCAGCAGGCCTTTGGCCCTCGCGAGCCTCGCCGTGTCGAAAGCGTATTCGAAGAATATGGTCGGCTCCGTATAGGTATAGGAAACGCTCCGACAGCCGCGGGCCAGGGCCTCGCGCACGACACCGTCCGGCATGAGCTCGAAGCCCCCGAGCCTTTTCGTCCTTTTTGGAGGCCTGGGAGATCTGCCAGTTCTGGCAGAAGCCGCACTTGAAGTTGCATCCGACGGTCGCGATCGAGAACGACTTCGTCCCGGGCAGGAAGTGATAGAGAGGCTTCTTTTCGATGGGGTCGACGGCCGCGGCGATGACGTCGCCGTAGACGAGGGTGAAGAGCTGTCCTTCGAGGTTCCTCCGGACGCCGCAGACGCCGAACATCGAAGGCGCGACATCGCATCTGTGGGCGCACAGGGCGCAGGAGACCTTTCGGCCGTCAAGGGCCTTCCAGAGCATCGCCTCTTTGATCATGGGCGCCCCCCCTCCCCTCTGTCAGGCTTTCGTCCCGAGCTCGGGATGGAGCAGAACGGCCGACGGACAGAGATGCCGGAGGGGACAGCCCGGGCATTCCGGCTTCCGGGCCCGGCAGGTCTTCCGGCCGTGATCGACGAGCAGGGAGTTGAAGTCCAGCCAGTCCCCGCGCGGAACGATCCCGAGCAGGTCCCGCTCGATCTTCACCGGGTCCGTCTCCCGGCTCAGGCCGAGCCGGCCGGAGAGACGGCGGACATGGGTGTCGACGGCGATGCCCCCGGCCTTGCCGTAGCCCGCCGCGAGAACGATATTGGCCGTCTTGCGGGCCACTCCCGGAAGCGTCACGAGGTCTTCCATCGTATCCGGGACCTTCCCTCCGTAGACCTCGACGATGCGTTTTGCGGCGCCGAGGATGCTCTTGGCCTTGTTCCGGAAGAAGCCGGTCGAGCGGATGGCTTCCTCGAGCCCGGCCCGATCGGCCGCGGCGAACGCGGCGGCCGTCGGATACCGGGCGAAGAGCGCGGGCGTGACCTTGTTGACCCGTTCGTCCGTGCACTGGGCGGCCAGGATGGTCGCCACGAGGATCTGGAGCGGGTTCCGGAACTCGAGGGCCGTCCGGCTGTCCGGAAATTCCCGGCGCAGGATCCCCACGATCCCCGCGACGCGCTCCCGGGCGCTCTTCATCCCGGCCTCCCCCCGTCCGACCGTTCAGGGGCCGACATGGAACAGGTCCTGCCCGACGTGGAAGTCCTCGACGTCGTAGTAATCGGGGAACCGGGACAGGAGGTCGATCTCGGAACGGACCATGGCCGCATGGCTCCGCTCGACGCGGCCGAGATAGGTCAGGATCCGCCGGCTCCCCTCGTCCTCGGCCTTCTCCCCGGCTTCGCCGTAGACCCGTTCGGAGATCTCTTCGGCTTCAAGCGCAGCCTTGAACAGGTCGAGGACCGACGGGGCCTCGCCGAGCCCCGCGCCGATGGGCGGCATCGGCGACCGCTCCGGCACCTCGAGGCTCATTCCGGCGTACCTCTGCGCGAAGAGCCGCTCGAGGATCTTCCGGTGCTGTTCCTCCTCGAAGGCCAGGAAGGCCAGCTTCCGGACGAGGAGGGAGTTCTTCACCTTCCCCCCGAGCTTCTTGTAGAACGCCGCCGCGTCGATCTCCGATCGGATGGCCGCGGCGACGACCTGGAACGGACGAAGTTCCGGCTGTAAAGTCATGGGGCCCTCCATCGATCCAGGCGCGGGGCCTAGAACCTGACGAATTTCTCCCTGGGGGCGCCGCAGACGGGGCACTTGTCGGGAGCGTCGCCTTCCACGGTGAAGCCGCAGACCGAGCAGACGTGGATGGGGGCGGCTTCGATGTCCTTGCCCTTGTCGACGGCCGCCTTGGCCTTTCCATAGATCCCGGCGTGGACCTTTTCCGCCGCCAGCGCGGCGTTCAGGTAGATGAGAGCGGTCTTCTCGCCCTGGTGCTCGGCGACCTTGATATAAGCCGGGTACATCTCGTCGATCTCGAAGGTCTCCCCCCGATCGCGCCGCCGAGGTTGGCGGCGGTCGTCCCGACACCGGCGAGCGTCTTCAAGTGGTTGGTCGCATGGACCTGCTCGGAGTAAGCGGTCGCCTGGAACATCCGGGCGACGTTCGGCAGGTTCTCGGAGGCCGCCTTGGCCGAGAAGGCCAGGTACTTGATGTGAGCCTGGCTCTCTCCGGCGAGGGCGTCCTTGACGTTGGCTTCGGTCATCTTTCTCATGACGTCCTTCCTCCTTCAGAGATATCGAGCATTCTGACGATGGCCCCCCGGGCACGGTCGGCCGTGGTCTTGGGGACCGTGATCCGATGGGTCCCCGTTTCGAGGGACCGCAGGACTTTGGCGAGCGTGGTCTTCTTCATGTTGACGCAGAAGGCCATCTCCCGCGCCGGGAAATACTCCACGGCCGGATTCTCTTTTTGCAGGCGATGGATGATCCCTGCTTCCGTGGCCAGGATGATCGCCCGCCGCGAGGTCGTCCGGGCTTCCCGGACCATGCCTCCGGTGGACAGGACCTTGTCCGAAGCGTCGAGGACCTCGAGGGGGCATTCCGGGTGGGCCCAGACCTCGGCGTCGGGATGCAGGGCCTTCTTGTCCCGAATGTCGGAGGCCCGGAACCGGTGGTGGACGTAACAGTATCCGTCCCAGGCGATGATCTTCCGTCCCGTACGCCGGGAGACCCACGCGGCGAGGTTCTTGTCGGGGACGAAGAGGACCTCTCCCGGGGGAAGCGAGTTCACGATCCTCTCCGCGTTGGAGGAGGTGCAGCAGATGTCGGATTCGGCCTTGACCTCGGCCGTCGTGTTGACGTAGCAGACGACCGGGCGCCCCGGATATTTCGCCTTCCAGGCCCTGAGCTCCGCGGCCGTGATCATATCGGCCATGGGGCAACCCGCGTCCTGTTCGGGGAGGAGGACGGTCTTTTCCGGGGCCAGGATGGCGGCGGTCTCGGCCATGAAGTGGACCCCGCAGAAGACGATGGTCCCCGCATCCACGGCCGCGGCCTTCTGGCTGAGCTCGAGGGAGTCGCCGACGAAATCGGCGGCGTCCTGGACGTCCTCGGCCTGGTAGTTGTGGGCGATGATGACGGCCCCCCGCTCCGCCTTGAGCCGGGAGACGTCCCGGAAGAGCCGTTCCCGTTCCTCGTTCATGACCGGACCGGAGGCGTCACTTCTCGACCGTCTCACCGCAATGGACGCAGGTCTCCGCGCCTTTCTTGTTGAGTTCCCCGCAGGAAGGGCATTCCACGAATTCGACGTCGCATTTCCGGCAGATCTCCCCGGCCCCCTCTTCGACGAGCGGCCCTTCGCAGTAGGGGCACGCGCAGGCTTCCGCCGGGCCCTCCGCAACCGCCTTCGCCCCGCCCGCCCCGGCGGCGGGAGACTGCTTTTCCCGGAAGTTGGCGATGGCCGCATGAAGGGCGTCGGCCCCCAGATTGGAGCAGTGGAGCTTGTTCTTCGGCAGGCCTCCCAGCTCTTCCGCGACGAGGCTGTTGGTGATCTTCATGGCCTCGTCCAGGGTCTTGCCCATCGCCATTTCGCTGACGATGCTCGAGACGGCGATGGCCGCCCCGCAGCCGAAGGTCTGGAACTTGATGTCGGTCAGGCGGCCGTCGGCGACCTTGATATAAAAGGTCATCATGTCGCCGCAGACGGGGTTGCCGACCTGGCCGACGCCGTCGGCGTCCTTGATGACGCCCACGTTGCGGGGGTTCTGGAAATGGTCCATGACCTTGTCGGTATAGATCATGACATCTTCTCCTCGAGGAATTTCGTGTAGAGCGGGGACATCCGGCGCAGCTTGTCGACGATGGGCGGAAAGACGTCAAGGACGCGGTCGATATCCGCGGCCGTGGTCGTCTCGAGCAGGCTGAACACGAGCGATCCCTGGGCCAGGGCATGGTCCAGGCCCATCGCCAGGAGCACGTGGGAGGCCTTGAGCGATTTGGAGGTGCAGGCCGAACCGCTCGACGCCGCGACGCCCTTCATGTCCAGGTGGAGGAGCATGGCCTCGCCCTCGATGAACTCCACGCAGAAGCTCGCGTGGTGCGGGAGCCGGTTCGAAGGGTCGCCGGTGAGGACGGAGCGGTCCACCCGCTCGAGGAGGCCCCGGATCAGACGGTCCCTGAGGGGCGTCGCGGCCGCGATCCTTGTCTTCAGCTCGGCCGCCGCGAGTTCCGCGGCGCGCCCCAGACCGACGATGGCGGGAACATTCTCGGTCCCGCCGCGGCGCCCGCTTTCCTGGACGCCGCCGTCGATGAGCGGGACGATCCGCGTCCCCTTCCTGAGATAGAGGGCCGCCGCTCCTTTGGGCCCGTAGAACTGGTCGGCGGCCAGGCTCAGGGCGTCCGCCCCGATGGCCCGGACGTCGACCGGGATGTTCCCGGCCGCGGCCACCGCATCCGTATGGAACGGGATCCCGTTCTCGCGCACGATGCGGGAGATCTCGACCACCGGTTCGAGGGTCCCGACCTCGCTGTTGGCCGTCTGGACGGAGACGAGGACCGTGTCCTTCGTCAGCGCCTTCCGGACGTCGTCCGGATCGACGCGACCGCGCCCGTCGACCGGGACGAGCGCCGTCTCGAACCCGAGCTTTTCCAGGCTCTTCGCCGCGTTCAGGACGGACAGGTGCTCGATCGCCGAAACGACGATCCGCCGGCCCTTGGACCGGCCGGCCAGGGCCGTCCCTTTGAGGGCCAGGTTGTTCGATTCGGACCCCGAGGACGTGAAGAAGACCTCCTCGGGCGAAGCGCCGATAAGGCCGGCGACCCGGGCCCGCGCCTCCTCGACGGCTTGAAGGACCTCCTGCCCGCCGGAATGGAGGCTCTGGGCGTTGGCGAAGCGTTCCTTCAGGAACGGGAGCATGGCCTCTACGACCTCGGGCCGTAAAGGGGTCGCCGCGATGTGATCGAGATAAACGTCGTTCATGCCGCCCTCCCCGTCCGGGGGGTGCCCCGGCGTCAGACGGATTCGACGCTCTTGACCTCGGGGACCTCCTTCCGGAGGTGGCGCTCGATACCCATCTTGAGGGTCATCTGGGACATCGGACATCCGCCGCAGGCCCCGGTCAGCCGGACCTTGACGACGCCGTCGACGACGTCCACGAGCTCAACGTCCCCGCCGTCGGCCTGGAGGGCAGGGCGGATCTTGTTCAGGGATTTTTCGACCTTATCTTTCATGGTGGCGCTCCTTGTCTTCTCTTGCGAACCGCGTTCTATTCTACGTCTTTCCGGGGCGTCTGACAACAGACCCTATAAAAATGGTAGGAAATAGGGTCTCACCGCCCTTCGCCCGGGGCCGAAGGGGCGCCGGCGCCGCGGCCGGGGCGTTACTTCTTCCCGCTTTTCTTCGGCGCGGGCCTCTTCGCGGCGGCCTTCTTCATCGGCGTGCCGCAGCAGATGAAGACATGCTCCTCGGCACAGCCGCAGACGGGGTCGATCACGGCGTAGGCGCCGCAGACCTCGCACGCGTAGGCCGATCCGGCGGTCTTCTTCCCGGCCTTGGTTCCCGGTTTCGCTTTTGTGACGGGCATGGCGTCCTCCTCATTTCCAATCCAAAAGCCTTTTCTGGCCGACGAGGGCCCTGATCCCGGTGACGTCCTGGCTGACCTCGAGACATCCCTTGTAGGTCCCGGACGCGTCCCGGACGGCGAAATAGCGGATGTGGACGAACCTCCCGCCGAGCTCGATCCAGAACTCGGCCGCGTCCTTCTCCCCCGCCTTGAACGCGTCGAGGATCGCGTTCACGATGGAAACGCTCTTGCCGGGGTGGCAGTTCTGGACCTTCCTGCCGATGACGGCGGGAGTCCGGACGAAGATCCTGTCCTCGGCCCCGGAGTAATAAAGGACGACGTCATCGGGGTCCACGAAGGAGACGTCCAGCGGAAGATGGGTCAGGAGGAGGTCGATCTGTTCGAGGGTCAGGGCGCCCGTATTCAGCTCGAGCGTCCCCGCGGGTCTGGAATACGGAGCCTCGGGCTCCTGTCCTTCCTTCAGCGCGGCGGCCGGCGCCCACTCCGTTCCGGGGCGGATCCAGGCGTAGCCGACCTCTTCCTCCCCCTTCTTGACGCGGGCCCAATCGGCGTCGTCGAGCGTCTCCAGGCTCATCGGCAGGAGGATCTTCTCCTCCTTGTAGATCATGTCCGCCATCTCGGTGGCCAGCCAGCGCCCGAGGCGGAACGCGGAGTCCAGGTCCTTCGCCTCGAGGAGGCGCCGGAAGTCCTTGAGATGCCCGCGGATGTCGTCATGGATGGCCCACATGACCTTGGAGGGCCCGCTCACGCCTTTGGATTCGAGCAGGGGGAAGAGCTGGTTCTCCTTCTTCAGATAGTGCTTCTCCACCTCGGCCAGCTTTCCGGCCAGGGTCATCAGGGCCGCGGCCGTTTCCGCCGGCGGCGGGAGAACGCGTCCCGAGTCCGGCTCCGGAATGAACGCCCGGAGCTCGGCGAGGAACCCCTCCAGGGCCCGGTTCTCGGCCATGAGGGTGTGCAGGGGATGCCCCGGCGACCGAATCCGGAGATTCCCGGCCCTCGAGGGATTCCTTGAAGACCTGGACATGGACGTCGCAGAGCCGTCTTGATCTCGTCCTCGGGCATCCCCTCGTCGATCAGGGCCTGCTCCATGGCGGCGATCTCGGTCGGGGCGACGTCGTGGATCAGAGTCGCGGAACCTCTGCTTCAGGGCTTCGAGGTCCTCGCCCCGATGAAGACCGCGGATGATGCCCTTGAGGGCCTCCTGGCGGTCCCGGTCGGACATCGGAGGGCGAAGGACGGGTCGCCGATTTCGATCTTGTCCCCTGTCCGGGCCGCGATCTCGGCGGCCAGCGCGGACAGGAGATCCCCAGAGCTCGACGTCGCCCATGGCGGCCACCCTATCCAGGCGGACCATCTTTCCGATCGTGCGCCTCAGGACGGGTTCATGATCATCGCGTACTTGGGCGAGAAACGGGCCAGGAATTCCGGCAGGAACGGGTATTTTTTCAGCAGGTCGTCCAGACGCGTATCGCCGTCGATCCTCATGATCTCCCCTCGAATCGGCATTGTACCAGAATCCTCCGGTCCGGGGAAGGCTCCCGCCCTCGGCCCGGGGCGAACGCCGCGGGCCGCTAGTCCCCGGCCTCGAGGCTTTCGAGGTCGACGAGCCCGCGGAGCTCGGGTTCGAGGAAGATCGTGTCCTCGCGCTCGACGCCGGTCGAGATGATGGCCACCTTCGTCTCGATGAGGTCCTCGATCGCCCGGACATAATCCTTGAAGGCCGCCGGGAGGGCGGCGCGGTCCCTGGCCTTGCGGACGGAATCCCGCCAGCCGGGCATCTTCCTGTAGACGGGCTCGACGGCGTCGAGGGCCCAGGGATCCGCCGGGAACTCCTTCAGGACCTCTCCTCCGACGCGGTATCCCGTGCAGATCGGCGACCTCGGCCATCCCCTCGAGGACGTCGGGTTTGGTCATGGCGATCCGGTCGATCCCGTTGACGCGGCAGGCGTAGCGGACGGCCACGGCGTCGAACCAGCCGCAGCGGCGCGGCCTCCCGGTCGTCGCCCCGAATTCGTCGCCCCGGGCCGCCATGAGCCGGCCCGCGCTCGTCGTGCGAGCTCGGTCGGGAACGGCCCGCTCCCGACGCGCGTCGTGTAGGCCTTCGTGATGCCCAGGATGCCGTGAATGGACTTCGGGCCGACCCCGAGGCCGGTCGCGGCTCCGCCGGCCGTCGAGCTCGACGACGTGACGAAAGGGTAGGTCCCATGGTCGAGGTCGAGCAGGACGCCCTGGGCGCCTTCGAAGAGGATCCGTTTCCCCTTCTTCATCTCCTCGTGGAGGAACAGGGAGACGTCCCTGATGAAGGGCCTCATCCGCGGCGGCGTAGCCGGCATATTCTTCGAAGATCGCGCCGGCGTCGAGGGCGGGGGCGCCGTACGCCGCGAAGCAGCCTGTTCTTGACCTCGACGTTCTCGCCGATCTTGTCCCGGAGCACGGCCGAGGTTCAGGAGGTCCCCCGCCCGGATGCCCCACCGGGCCGCCTTGTCCTCGTAGGCGGGTCCGATCCCGCGGCACGTCGTGCCGATCTTCTTCGCCCCGCGCGCCTCTTCCGAGATCCGCTCGACGACGGGGTGATAGGGCATGATCAGATGGGCCTTGTCGCTGACGACGATGCGGCCCGCGTCCGCCGCCGCCCCGCCGGACAGCGAGGTCCTCGATCTCCCGGAAGAAGGCCGGGGGAGAGACGACGAGCCCGTTCCCGATGACGCACGACTTTCCCGGGATGAAGAATTCCCGGAGGGGATGAGATGAAGGACGATCTTGCGGCCGTTGACGTAGACGGTATGGCCGGCGTTGTGGCCGCCCTGATAGCGGGCGACGATGTCGAAGGCGGGGGTCAGGAGGTCGACGATCTTGCCCTTGCCTTCATCTCCCCATTGCGTTCCGAGGACGAGCAGATTGGCCATGGGACTCCTTCTTTCATTTGCGGGCGCCCGCGTCGGACGGCGATCGCGCTTGAGGCCGGTGGACGCCGAATTTTATCAGAACCCGGGGAGCGCGGCAAGGTCAAAAGCTGACCGCGGCCTGGACGAGGACGAGGTTATTCTTCAGCGCGGGGCCCTTCTCCCTGTTGATGTCGTATTCCGCCTTGATGAGGAACGTCGGACTGAGATAATAGCGGGCCCCGAGCGCCCAACGGCTCCGGACGGCGAGCAGCTCGGCCGCCTTCGGTAATGGCGGCGAGGCGAAGCCCGGCGCCGGGAGCCCCGGGATCCCAGCGCTGGAAGCTCGCCACCGGCTGGAGCTTGCCGAAATAGAGGGCCACGAGCCCGAAAAAGCCGTCGGCCTTGCCGTCCGGCGCGCCGCCCGGGTTCTTCCAGATACCCTTCGTGTACTCGCCGCGGACCTCATAGTCCTTCGTGACCCAGGTCAGGTCGGCCCCTTCGAGGGCGAGGCGAAACGCAGTCGTCCTTGTCGTACTTCCCGGTATAATAAGAGGCCCCGATCTCGAATCCCTCGCCGAAGATGAGCCCGAGCCGTCCGCCTTTGGCTTTGTCCTTGTTGATGTCGCGGAACAACTGCCCGGCGACGGCGCCGTCCTTCTCTCCGAGCCCGTTCGCGAGATAGGCCGCGTAGCGCAGGAAGCCCATCCGGCCCTGGGTCGTGATCCCGATGTCCCGCCAGCTCTCGGGATAGGACGCCTCGAGGTTCAACGGGATGTTGACGAGGACGGTCTGCTGGGGCCGGTTGGACTCGTTATACTTCCCGAAGGGGACCAGGAAGAGCCCGAGCCGGAGGTCTCCGAAGGCGCCGAGCTTGAGGCCGGCGAGCGCCTGCTCCAGCTCGAACCTCGATTCCGACCGGAACCTCGCCTCGACGAGGAAGGAGAATCCCTGGCCCAGGTCCCCGCTCGCGAGGGCGCCGCCCCGGAGGTCCTGGAAGCTTCCCTGGCTCGCGCCGCTCTCCGCCTGTCCCTTAAGGAAGGAAAAGGATAGGTATCCTCCGGTCTTGAACCTCGGCGCCGAGGCCAGAGGACGCCAGGACGAGGAGCCCGCATCCCAAAGAGCGCCCTTTTCATCGGATTCACAGGCCCGCGAAGTCGAAACCGTCCTCGAGGATATCCGCCTTCCAGGCGGCGACATTCTTCCGGGAAGCGGTCAGCCGGGCGATATCCGCGGCCCCCTTCTTCGTTCCCATCCAGATCGCGCCTTCGAGGACCCCGTCCTTCAGGACGAGCTTCTTGTAGATCCCGGCCGCGGCGTCCTCCCGGGCGATCATCTCGTATCCGGGCCCTCGGGATTGACCAGCCCGACGGAGGTCACGAAAACCCCGACGACCTTGAGAGTGTTCGAAGGGACCGTGCCCTCGTATCTTCTTCTCCGTGCCCAGCATATTGGAAGCGGCCGCCCGGGCCTGGTCGAAGGACGCCGGGATGATGCCGTAGACGCGGCCCTTGTGCTGGGCGACGTCGCCCGCGGCATAAACGGCCGGGTGGCTCGTTCGCAGATGGTCGTCGACGACGATGCCCCGGTCCGCTTCGATGCCCGGCCTCGCTTGCGCGAGCGCGACGTTCGGCCTGACGCCCGCGGCGAAGATGACCATGTCGGCCTCGGCTCGAGCTCCCGTCCTTGAACCTCAGTCCCGAGGCCTCCCCGTCGCCCGTGATCTCTTCGGTCGAGACCCCCAGCCGGACGCCGATCCCCATCCGTTCGACATGGGCCTTGAGGAGGGCGGCGCCGGGCGGGTCGAGCTGACGCGGAAGGAGCCGGTCGAAGAATTCGTTCACCGAGACCTCCGCTCCCCGGGCCTTGAGGGCCCGGGCGATCTCCAGCCCCAGGAGTCCGCCGCCCAGGACGGCGACGCGCGGCCGCGTCTTCAGGGCGTCCAGGATCGACAGGGCGTCGTCGAGGGTCCTGAGGACGAAGACGCCCTTCTTGTCGGCGCCCCTGACAGGCGGGACAACGGCCGAGGATCCGTTGGCCAGCAGGAGCCGGTCGAAGGCCGAGGTCCGGCCGTCCCGGGTCGCGACGGTCCCGGCCGCGAGGTCGATGCGGACGACGGGCGCTCCGAGTCGAACGGCGATGTCCTGGCGCTCGTGCCAGTTGGCGGGGAAGGCGAAGAGCCTCTCGTAGGGAAGGGTCCCGGCCACGAAATCGATGAGGTTGGGCCGGGGGTAATACGGGTATCGCTCCTCGGCGACGATCTCGATCGTCGACCGAAGGGTCGATCTCCCTCAGGCTCTTGGCGGCCATCGTCCCGGCCAGCCCGTTGCCGACGATGACGACTTTCATCGGAGCCTCCCGGAGGTCCGGGGTCAAGCCGACCTTCTGGAAGAATTCCTTGCCGACGCCGCACTGGGGGCAGACCCACGTATCGGGAAGGTCTTCGAAGCGCGTCCCGGGCAGGGATCCCGTTGCCCGGGTCGCCGGCCGCCGGATCATAGATATAGCCGCAGGCCGTGCATTCCCATTTTTCCATGCCCTTCCTCCTCTTGGTCGTCGATGATCCCGGCGCCGGCCCTCGCCGAGGACGCTAGTCCTCGGTGAGGACGCGCTTCTCGTATTCGGTCTCGAGCTTGAGCTTGTGGAGCTTCTCCCGGCCCGCGAGGAACTCGAACAGCTTCCGGTCCTCGTCCCGCCGCGCGCGCCGCCGCCAGCCCGGCATAGAGCCGGGCGGCCTGTTCTTCTTTCCGGGCGGCGAGGATCAGCGCGTCCTGGAAGCTCATGTCCGGGTGCGGCGGCTCGGCTCGCAGGCCGTCGGTGATCCTAAGATCCTCGACCTCGTCGGGCTCGAGGGAGGCGGCTCCCGCGGGGTCCAGGCCCTCGAGGAGCCTTTTGTGCTCTCTCTCCTCGTCCCGGAGCTCGCGGAAAAGCTCCTTCAGCCCGGGCGTTTCGGCGGCCGCCATCAGCTCCGAATATCCCGCGGCCGCTTCCTCTTCCCGGGCGACGGCGAAGGCGATGATGCGTTCGAAATCCAAAGATTGCGATGCGCTCTTCATGATGGCCCTCTTCCCGCGGACGGCTTCATTATAAGTAAAAGAAACACTAAGTCAAACCCACGCTTCCGGCAGCTTGCCGGGGCTTGCATGGGGTTAGTCCTGGGCTACAGCGAAAGGGTAAACCCACGCTGGCCTCGGTATGAACACCGAGGCACGGAAGGGGTTAGCCTTAGCCGCGCTTCCCGTCCCCACCTTGAAAGGCAGGGATGATGGCGGCGAACGGGTCAAACCGGCGCATCCCGCTCTTTGTCCGCTGGCCCCCTATCCCGGCTGAGCCGGATAAGCTTATCCTTGACGAGGCGAATTGCGCTTGACGGGCTTGTCGTTCTTGATGGCGATGTAGAGCGCCTTGTAGGAGCCGACGACCACGCTCAGCTTTTTCGCGCGGGTCAGCGCCGTATAAAAGAGGTTCCGCTGGAGCATGATGTAGTGCCCGATAAGAAGCGGCATGACCACGGCCTGGTATTCGCTGCCCTGGGACTTATGGACCGAGATGGCGTAAGCGTGGGTGATGTCGTTCAGGTCGTCTTTCTCGAACGGGATCTCCCGGCCGTCGAAATCGACGAGGAGACGGAACCCCTGCCTGTCGACGGCCGACGATCCGGCCGATGTCGCCGTTGAAGATATCCTTGTCGTAGTCGTTCCGGACCTGCATCACCTTGTCGCGGCTCGCGGAACTCGCGGTTGCCGACCCTGATCCCCTGCTGGCCCGGGTTGAGCCGGGCCTGGAGCTCGGTGTTGAGGCTGTCGACGCCGCATGTCCCGCGGTACATGGGGCTGATCACCTGGATCTGGGGCGAAAGCGGCGGCACGCCGAGCTTCTGGGGGATGTTGAAGCAGCACAGGCTCATGATCGTCTTGAAGGCCTTCTCCTCGTCCTCGTGGTGGAGAAAATAGAAATCCGCTTCTTTTTCCTCGCGGGGCGGGTAGATGAGGCCCAGCCCCTGGTTGATGCGGTGGGCGTTCTGGACGATCAGGCTGTCGCTTTCCTGCCGGAAAATTTCGTCGAGGCGAACGACGCCGATGCGGCTCGACTCGATGATGTCGTGGAGGAGGGTCCCCGGACCCACGGGCGGGAGCTGGTCCTTGTCGCCGACAAGGACGAGGCGCATCATTCCGGGGGCAGCGCCTTGACGAGCGAATGCATCAGCGGGAGGTCGACCATGGAGAATTCGTCGACGACGAGGGCGTCGGCCTTGAGCGGGTGTTTCTCGTCCCTCTTGAACGTGCCCTGCTTGGGGTTGAACTCGAGCGTCCGGTGGAGCGTCTTCGCCTCTTTGCGGGTCGCCTCGGCCAGCCGCTTGGCGGCCCGGCCCGTCGGCGCGGCCAGCAGGACTTTCTGGCCCCAGCTGTCGAAAACGGCGGCCACGGCGCGGATGATCGTCGTCTTGCCGGTGCCCGGGCCGCCCGTGATGACCAGGATGTTCCTCTCGAAGCACTCGCGGACGGCCTCCTTCTGGCGAGGGGAGAACTCGAGGCCGAGGTCTTTCTCCACGGCGGCGATCGTCTTCCCGATGTCGGCCGGCGGCGGCGCCGTCGGTTCCGCTCCGAGCCTGAGGAGCGCCCGCGCCACTCCCTCCTGCGCCTCATAAAGGTGCGGCAGATAGACGGCCTGGCGGCCGGCGGCGGTCTCGACGATCACGCGGCGGTCGCGGACAAGCGCCGCCACGGCGTCCCCGACGCTTTCGGCGCCGACGCCCAGCTCCTTCACGCAGTTGGCCCCGAGTTCTTCCTGGTAGGAAAAGACGTGACCCTGCTCGGAGTCCTTCTCGAGAAGGTAGAGGAGGAAGGCCTTGACGCGCTCGGGCGAGGCCGGGTCGACCCCCAGCTTGAGCGCGATCTGGTCGGCCGTCTTGAACCCGATCCCCCAGATATCGAGGCAGAGCTGGTAGGGGTTGCGCTTGAGGACGGCGAACGACCTCTCGCCGTACTGGCGGTAGACGCGGGTCGCGATCGAGGTCGAAACGCCGTGTTCCTGGAGAAAGATGATCAGGTCGCGAATGTGCTGGTTCTCCGCCCAGGATTTCTTGATCTCGGCGAGCTTGACGTCCCCGACGCCGTCGACGGCGCGGATCTTGTCGGGACTGCCGGAGATGATGTCGATCGTCCGCTCGCCGAAGGCCTTGACGATGCGCGCGGCCAGCACGGGCCCGATGCCCTTGACCAGGCCGGAGGACAGGAATTTCTCGATGCCCTTGACGGAGGACGGCAGGACCGGCGTGTAGGTTTCGACGCGGAACTGCCGGCCGAACCGGGGATTCTCCTCGTAGCGGCCGCTGACGCGCATCACTTCTCCCGCGGCGAGCGGCGGGAACGTGCCGATGGCGGTCACCGTCCGGCCGTCTTCAAGGGCCAAGCGGCAAACCGTGTAGCCGTTCTCCGGGTTATAATAGACGACCTGATCGACCGTCCCTTCCAGCTGGTCCATGTGCCCTGCGTTCTTTTATTCTAAAGGAACGCGGAGTGCGAGACAAGCGGGCGGCCGGGACGGGCGTTGACCCCCGCCCGCTTTCATGATAATTTTCGGGACGATGAAGTTCCTCAAGGTCCTGATCGAACTGCGTGCTCTGCGCGCCTCCTCTTCTCGGGGCTGGTGGCCCTGCTCGCCTATGACATCAACATCAACCTCCCCTTCGCGGCCGGCCCGTTCATCCGGCTCGCCTGGCCCTGGCCGTTTTCTACGGCCCGGTCGTTCTCTTGGCCGTCGGTCGTGTTCTTCTTCGTCGTCCAATTCTTCTCGGGCCGGAAGTTCGCCATCAAGGCGGTCTCCCCTTCCTTCCTGACCGTGGCTTTCTCTCTGCTCATGCCTGGCTTCCTATTCATCCTCTGGGAGAACCTGCGATACTTCGCGTCGTTCTTCGATCCGGTCCATGGCGGCCTGCTCCGCGTCCAGGGGATCGCGCTCGCGGCTCCTCGTGGTCCTCGGCGCGGGGGCCCTCTACGCGTCCCGGCGTTACAAGAAGAAGCTCCTGCCCCTCGGGGCCTATTTCATTCTCTTCGCCGCCGGGATGTTCCTCGTCGCCGGACTGCGCGCCGCGGTTTCCGCTCGCAGGAGCCCGGCGAAGGACGGGCCGGCTCGAAGCCCGGAAGATCGGCCAGGAACGTCATGCTCATCGGGCTCGAGGGATTGAGCTTCGACTATCATCTTTCCGCTATCGCCGAGGGAAAGCTCCCGAATTTTTCCTGGCTCGTGGAAACGGCAGCTGGGGACGGCTCGGAACGCTCGCCCCGACCGAGAGCATTCTTCCTCGACCGTTCGCTCAAGACGGGCAAGGCTCCCGCCAAGCACCGCCAGCTCTCCCGAGTCGCGTACCAGCCGCCTTCGGGACGCTCCAGGCTCGAAGTCACGCCGAGATACATCCTTTTCCGGCAGATGATCCGGCTCGGGTCTCCTGAAGGTCCTGCCCAACGATCCGCCGCCGGGACCCACGGACCTCGGGCGACGTCTTCGAGGCCAACGGATCGAGCGCCCTCGATCGTCGCGCCGCCGCCTGCCGAGACGCGCGGCGACCGCCGACCCGAGGGCCGAAAAGGCCTTCAGCCAGGCCTTCAAGACGGACGGCTCGGAGCCGGGACGCCTGCTCGAGACCGTCCGCAGGGCCTTCGCTGCGGGATTGGGTCCGTCGAAGAGGCGGCGTTCGCCGAGAAAACCCGACGGGCCGCCGGGCTATTTCCATCTCCGCCTCGACGGCCTCAACACGGTCGAGGCGTATTTCTACAAATACAGCTTTCCCGAACAGTTCGGCAAGATCGCCCAGGAAGACATCAACCTCTACGGACCGATGATCGCCCGATACTATGAATTCTACGACCAGCTCATCGGCAAGTACCTGACCTCGCTGAAGGACAAGGAGCTGCTGGTCGTCTACTCGCCCTACGGCATCGATCCCCTGCCCGCTCTGGAAGAGGTTCGTCGAATGGATCCTCGGCGACCCGACGTCTCGGCCTATCACGAGGATGGCGCCCGAAGGCGTCATGTTCTTCTACGGGAACGGGATCGGGAAGCGGAAGACCGTCGAGGGGATCAGGATCGTGGACATCGCGCCGACGCTCCTCTATTATCTCGGGCTGCCGGTGGGGCGGGACATGGACGGGATCGTCCAGAGCCCGTTTTCGTCGGGGACTTCACGGCCGAGAACCCGATCATCTCCATTTCGTCCTACGAGGAGATTCGATTCCGCAAGCCGGGGGAATGAAGCGGAGAGCGCCGGCCCTTAGTGGATGATCCTGAACATCCGCCCCCAGCGGGCCTTGGGGAGGAAGCTGACGAACTTCTTGAGCCTGTCGCCGACGGCCGTCTTCTGCTAGGCGTCGCGTTCGGCCTTGTAGGAGAAATAGATGACCCACGGTCGGCCCTTGATGTTGTCCAGCGGCAGGAATCCCCAGTACCGGCTGTCGGCGCTGTTGTCCCGGTTGTCGCCCATGACGAAGCAGTGGCCGGGCGGCAACGATGACGGGGCCGAAATTGTCCCGGATGGGGTCGTCGTAATGATAGAAATCGTTCTTGGTGAAGACCTGGGTGTCGTTGTGGACCTTGTAGGGCTCGTCCATCGGCTGGTCGTCGATGAAGACCTGCTTGTCCTTGATCTCGATCTTCTCGCCCTCGAGGCCGATCGACCCGCTTGACGAAGTCCTTGTTCAGCTCTTCGGGGATATTTGAAGACGACGATGTCCTTGCCGCTGGATCCGCTTGCGCGGGGAGGAGGACGCCTTCGAGCGGGAGGACCGGCCGCGGCGTAGACGAGCTTGTTGACGAGAAGGAAATCGCCGACGAGCAGGGTCGGCTCCATCGAGCCCGTGGGGATCTGGAAGGCCTGGACGACGAAGGTCATCACGAAGAAGACGAAGACGGCCGTCTCGGCGATGAGCTCGAAGTACTCCCTGAAGACGCTCTTGTCGCTCTTCTTCTTCTCTTCTCTTGGTCATGGGTTCACGTTCGAAGCGCTACTATAGCCCAAATCCGGGAAATCCTCAAGCCCCGCGCCGCCTGAGCCCCGCCTTGACAGCCGGCCGGGTTCGGGCTTTACTAAAACCGTGAATATCATCCTGTTCGGCTACCCCAAGACCGGGAAGACGACCCTCTTCAACCTGCTCACGGGCGGGGCCGGAGGCGCAGCCAGGGGCGACGGCAACGGAAGGAGCCGAGCGTCCGGGCCCGGCCGCTCCCCGACGACCGGCTGGACGCCGATCGCGCGCCTCTATCCCGAGAAAAAGAAGGTCCCCGTCGCCGTGGAGTTCACCGACCTCGCCGGGATCTCCTTCGGCGAGGTCAAGGACGCCGCGTCTCTTCGACCGCCTCCGCAAGGCCGACGGCCTGGTCCACGTCGTCCGCGGATTCCGGGACGACGTCCCGCCGCACCCGAAGGGAATGACCCGGCCGACGATATCCGATATCATGGAAGAAGAACTCGCCTCGCCGACCTCGCCGCGGCCGAGGCCCGGCTCGAAAGGCTCGAGAAGGACCTGAAGAAAGATCAAGGACCCGGAGGCCGAGAAGGAACGGGAGCTCCTGGCCAGGCTCCGGCCTGGCTCGGGGAGGGCGCGCCCTCCGCGACTGCCCTTTCTCGCCGGCCGAGGAGAAGCTCGTCGCGGAGCTTCGCCTTCCTCAGCCAGAAGCCCCTGCTCCACGTCGTCAACGTCGACGAGACCGACATCTCCGCCTCGAGACGACCGGTTCGGCCCGGGCCCGAGCGGCCGCTCTGACCTTCTGCGGCAAGATCGAGTGCGAGATCCTCGAGCTCGAAGAATGACGAAAAGGACGTCTTCCTGGCCGAGTTCGGCCTGACCGAGAGCCGAGCGCGGCGGTTCTTCCGGGCGCTTCCCCGGTTCCTGGACATCATCTTCTTCTATACCGTCGGCAAGGACGAGGTCCGGGCCTGGCCGGTCCGGAAGGGCCTCCGCCGTGACCGCCGCCGGCGCCATCCATTCGGACATCGAGAAGGGCTTCATCCGGGCCGAGGTCATCGCCTGGGAGGAGCTCCTCCGGCTCGGCTCGCTCCAGGCGGCCAAGGACGAGGGCGCCATCCGGCTCGAAGGCAAGGACTACCTCGTCCAGGACGGCGACATCGTCTATTTCCGGTTCGCCCCATGACCAAAGGGTTCACCGTCACCGCCCGCGACCCGCGCTCCTCGGCCAGGGCGGCGGTCCTCGCGACCGCCCACGGCGCCGATCGAGACGCCCGCCTTCGCCCCGGTGGCCAGCCAGGGCTCGGTCAAGGCCCTGACCCACGCCAGCGTCGAGGAGCTCGGCGCCCAGATCATCCTCGTCAACGCCTATCATCTATTCTTCGGCCCGGGGCGGAGCCGTCCGCGCGGCTCGGCGGGATGCACAAGTTCATCTCCTGGCCGAAGCCCATCCTCTCCGACAGCGGGGGCTTCCAGATCTACAGCCTCTCCCCGCTCGTCAAGGTCCCGACGACGGCGTCCGGTTCGCGTCCCATCTCGACGGGACGAAGATCTTCCTCACCCCGGAGGACGTCGTCGACATCCAGGCCAAGCTCGGCACGGACATCATGATGGCCTCGACTACTTCCCCCCTACCCCTCGACCGGAGGCGACGATGCGAGGAGGCCGTCGGAGCGACCGGCGCGCTGGGCGCGCCCGGGCCAAGGAGCGGTTCGAAGCGCGCGAAGACCGCCGCAGCAGCTGTGGGGCATCAGCCAGGGGGGCGTCCATTCGGACCTGCGGCGCGGAGCATCGAAGAGCTCGTCGAGATCGGATTTCGACGGCTATGCGTTCGGCGGCCTGGGGCATCGGTGAGCCCAAGGCCGAGCTGTTCGAGATGCTCGAACAGGGCGACGCGCTCCTCCCCCGGGACAGGCCCCGCTATCTCATGGGCATGGGCTACGTCGAGGACATCATCGAGGCGGTCGAGCGGGGCGTGGACCTGTTCGACTGCGTCCTCCCGACCCGGAACGCCCGGAACGGCACGCTCTTCACCAGCCGCGGGCGGATCGCCATCAAGAACCAGAAATACGCCCGCGGAGCGCGGCCCCTCGACGAGGCCTGCGCCTGCTACACCTGCCGCGTATTTCGCCGGGCCTATCTCCGGCATCTTTACGAGCGGGACGAGATCGCCTCGGCCGTCCTCAACACCGTCCACAATCTCCACTTTTATCTTGACATCTTCCGGCAAAATGAGGCAATCTATTCAATCCAATTCGTTCAGCATTTGAAAAAGAGTATTATCCGACTAAAGTCGAAAAGGAAGAACAGACATGATCTTCGCAACGCCTTCTTATGTCCGCCCAGACAGGCCCCGGCCGGCCCGGCCCCCAGGGGGAACTTGGTCACGGCGCTCCTGCCCTTCATCCTCGTCTTCGTCATCTTCTACCTGCTCATCATCATGCCCCAGAGGAAGAAGCAGAAAAAGCACCAGGACATGGTCGACGACCTCAAGCCCGGCGACCGGATCATCACCACGGGCGGCATCTTCGGGACGATCATGGGCGTCCAGCCGGACCGGATCGAGCTCAAGGTCTCGGCCAACGTCAAGATCGACATCACCAAGAGCGCCGTCGGCGGCCATCCTCGGCGCGAACGCGAGAAAGCCAGAATAGGCCGGGGCGGCCCGGCCCGCGGCCCGCGGCACCTCCGACTCGCAAGCGAAGGGAACATGAAAAAAGGACTGCAGTGGAAAGCCTCATCGTCGTCGCCGTCCTGGCCCTCGGCGATCTTCCTGGCCTATCCCCCCCAAGGACAAGATCAAGCTCGGCCTCGACCTCAAGGGCGGCATCCACCTGGTCCTCCAGGTCATGACCGAGGACGCCATCAACGCCGAGACCGACCAGGAGATCACCCGGTTCCAGGAGCTGTTCAAGAAGAACAGCGTCACCTTCCAGACGGCCGCCAAGGAGAAGCCCGGGCGCTTCGTCTTCATCCGGGACCTCGGCCGACCAGGAAGGCAAGACCAGGGACCTCGTCGACCAGTACACCCGGGATTGGGATTATTCCTTCGTCGGGCGACAGGATGGCCTTCACCCTGAAGACCACGGCCGTCCAGTTCCTCAAGGACCAGGCCGTCAACCAGGTCCTGGAGACGATCCGGAACCGCATCGACCAGTTCGGCGTCGCCGAGCCGCTCATCCAGCGGCAGGGCGCCGACCGGATCGTCGTCGAGCTCCCGGGCGTCGACGACCCCGACCGGGTCAAGGACCTGATCAAGGTGACGGCCGTCCTCGAGTGGAAGCTCGTCAAGGCCGGGCCGGCCCGAGACGAGGAGACGCTCCTCAAGGATTCGGCGGCAAGGTCCCCGACGACATGGAGATCGTCAGGGGCGACCCCAAGCGGCGGCGGGCGGGTTTTATCTCGTCAGCCAGTCGCCTCCGTCACGGGCAAGGACCTGCGATCGGTCCGGCGGTCGGAGGACGAATGGAACAACCCCGCCGTCTCCTTCTCGCCTCAACCCCGAGGGGTCGCGCCGTTTCGAGAAGGTGACAGGGGAGAACATCGGCAAGACGATGGCCATCATCCTGGACGGCAAGGTCCAGTCGGCCCCGAGCATCAACACAGCGGATCTCGGGCAGCGGCATCATCCAGGGCCGCTTCACCCTCGAGGAGGCCGACGACCTGGTCGTCGTCCTCAAGGCCGGCGCGCTGCCGGCCGGCATCCAGTACCTCGAGGAGCGGACGATCGGCCCCTCGCTCGGCGCGGATTCCGTCCGCCAGGGGCTGATGGCCGGCCTGGTGGCCATCATCCTCATCATGGCCTTCATGGTGTTCTTCTACAGGCTCTCGGGCCTGAACGCCGTGGCCGCCCTCATCCTGAACGTCATCATCCTGTTCGGCGCGCTCGGCTATTTCAAGGCGACCCTGACCCTGCCGGGCATCGCCGGCATCATCCTGTCCATCGGCATGGCCGTCGACGCCAACGTCCTCATCTTCGAGAGGATCAAGGAGGAGCGGGCCGCTGGGAAGAGCGTCCCGAACTCCATCGCCCTCGGGTTCGCGCGGGCCTTCACCGCCATCTTCGACTCCAACCTGACGACGATCATCTCGGCCATCTTCCTCTTCCAGTTCGGGACCGGCCCGATCAAGGGGTACGCGGTGACCCTGATCATCGGCCTCGTGGCCAACGTGTTCACGGCCGTTTTCGTGTCCCACCTGATCTTCGACCTGACCATCCCCAAGACCGCCAAGAAGCTGAGTATCTAACATGCAACTCTTCAAGAACACCCCCACATCAGGTTCATGAAGTACAAGTACGTGGCCCTGGCGGTCACGTTCGCCATCGTCCTCGCCGGCGTCCTGAACATCACGGTCTTCCACGGGCTGAAGCCCGGGGTCGACTTCGGCGGGGGCACGCTCATCCGGGTCGAGTTCAAGGCCCCGACGCCGTTCGGCCAGGTCCGCAAGGCGCTGGCCGAAGTCGGCCTCGGCGGGAGCGTCATCCAGGAGACCGGGAAGAAGGGCCACGAGTTCCAGGTCCGGACGACCCAGTCATCAAGGGCGCCGACGCCCAGCAGGAGATGGAGACCCACGAGAAGCTGGCGGACAAGGTCATCGAAGCGCTCCGGGCGAGGCCAGGCCGACAAGCCTGACCGTCATCAGCCGCGAGACCGTCGGCCCCCAGGTCGGCAAGGACCTGCGCAAGAAGGCCACCCAGGCGACCATCTGGGCCCTCATCGGCATGCTCATCTACATCGCCGTCCGGTTCAAGCTGGCCTACGGCGTCGCCGCCATCTTCACCCTGACCCAGGACGTCCTCATCACGCTGAGCATCTATTCCTTCACCAACCGGGAGATCAACCTGCCCATCATCGCCGGCCTCCTGACCATCGTCGGCTATCTCCATCAACGACACGATCGTCATCTTCGACCGGGTCCGGGAGAACTCGAAGATCTACCGCAAGGAGCCGCTCGAAGAGCTCATGAACCTCAGCCTCAACCAGACGCTGGGCCGGACGATCATCACCTCGGGCACGGTCTTCCTGACCCTCCTCGCCCTGTTCCTTTTCGGCGGCGAGGTCATCAACGACTTCGCGTTCATCATGCTCATCGGGACGATCGAAGGCGTCTACTCGACGATCTATCTGTCCTGCCCGGTCGTCCTGCTCTGGCAGAAGATTTTCAAGACGAAAAAGGGCTTCCGGAGATAAATTTCCCTTGATAAAAACGAATTTTTCTTTATACTACTTCTTACGGAATTTACTTCTGTGCATGAGGTATAACAATGGCGGAAGTTAAAAAGCCGAAACCCCAGGAGACGATCCCCGAGCTCTTCAAGGATTCGTTCTTCAAGGGCGAAACGGGCTCGACGAGAAAGGCCTTCGCTTTCCCCATCGCCCTCGTTCGTCCACGCCGCGTTCGTCGTCGCCGTCATCGTCATCCCGCTGCTCTCGACGGCCACCCTTCCGAGCGTCGAGGTCTATAGCGCCTTCCTCGCGCCCCCGCCGCCCCCCCCGCCTCCCCCGCCGCCGCCGGCCAAGAAGCGCGCCACCTCGCAGGCCAAGACGCGGATCAAGCCCGTCCAGGCCTCCGCGACCATCGAGCCCGGCCGGCTCGTCGCCCCCGTCGATATCCCCGAAGAGATCGCCGAAGAACAGCTTTCCGACATCGGCATCGAAGGCGGAGTCGAGGGCGGAGTCGAAGGCGGCGTCGTCGGCGGCGTCCTCGGCGGCGTCGTCGGCGGCGTCCTGGGCGGCGTCGTCGGCGAGGTCGAAGCCCCCGTCCGGGCCATCGGCGAGATCAAGCCGCCCAAGCTCGTCAAGCAGGTCGATCCGGTCTATCCCGAGATCGCCCGCCAGGCCCGGGTCGAGGGCGTCGTCATCATCGAGGCGACGACCGACATCTACGGCCGCGTCCAGGGCATCAAGGTCCTGCGGTCGATCCCCCTGCTCGACCAGTCGGCCATCGACGCGGTGCGCCAGTGGGTCTACGAGCCGATGATCATCAACGGCCGTCCCCGGGGCGTCATCTTCACCGTCACGGTGAGATTCCAGCTCAAGTAATCAAAGCTATCAATGGCTTTCGAGATTTAAAAGGAGGTACCTAACATGCAATTTGGTCTGATTGAAATGTGGCAGGCCATGGGAGCCGTGGCCAGAGCGGTCTCGATCATCCTGATCGCCCTGTCCGTCGTCTCCCTCTACCTGTTCATCGAGCGCCAGCTGACCTTCAACCGCGCCAAGATCGAAGTCCCAGCTGATCGCCCCCAAGCTCGCCGAGCTTCTCAAGGCCGGACAGCTCAAGGAAGCCCTGGCCCTCGCGTCCAAGAAGGAGAACACAGGGCAGCCACCTGGCCCGCGTCACGGCCGCCGGCATCCAGGATTTCCTGTCCGGCAAGGAAGCCGGACTGAGCCTCGAAGAGCAGATCAACTCCGCCGAGCGCGGGTGCGATCGGGCCGCCGTCCTGTTCACCCAGGACCTGAAGAAGGGCCTGAGCATCCTGGCCACGATCGCCACGTCGGCCCCCTTCATCGGGCTGTTCGGGACGATCTCGGGCATCATCAACGCCTTCCGCGGCATGGCCCTGACCGGGTCGGGCGGCATCGGCGCCGTCGCCGGCGGCATCTCCGAGGCCCTCGTCACCACGGCCTTCGGGATCGGCGTGGCCATCATCGCCCTCTGGTGCTTCAACCTGCTGAACACCAAGATCGAGGTCTACGACGCCGAGATGGACAACACGACCTCGCAGATCGTCGACTTCTTCCACAGAACCAAGTAAAACGAACGCCAAAAGACTCATCTCGACTCTGTAAAGAGAGGCACACAATGGGTTTTTCAGTATCGACGAGCGGCAAAGAAGAAGTCCGATCCGAACCCAATGTCGTTCCCTTGTGTGATGTCCTGCTTGTTCTTCTGATCATCTTCATGGTCGTGACCCCTCTCGTTCAGAAGGGCGTCGACGTCAAGCTGCCCGCTGCGCTGAACACCTCCTCCATGCCCGACAGCCCCGAGGTCGTCCTGGCCGTCAAGAAGGACGGGACGCTTTACGTCAACGAGGCTAAGGTCACGATGGAAAACCTCCAGAACGCTCTGGAAGAGGCCTTCCTGACGGTCTCGGAAAAGAAGCTCTACATCAAAGCGGACCAGGACCTCGAATACGGCAAGATCGTGGACCTCATCGACGTCATGCGCGAGGCCGGCATCGAGATCATAGGCATCATCACGGACAAAAAGACGGAAAAGGCCCTCTAAGGGGCGCTTCTAAACCCGCAAGCCATTCCGGGGAAGGACGCCGCAAGGCTCCTTCCCCATTTTTTTACCCCCCCCCCCCCCACCGGAAAAGGCGCGTCAGCCCTTCTTCAGGACCTCGTTCAGGCTGCCTGTACGGTAGCCCTCGAGGTCCAGGGTGACATACGGTAGCCGAGCCTCTTCAAGCCGGAGACGATCCTTCCGACCGCCTCCCCCTTCACGGCCCTGGAGAACTCCCCCGGGGCGATCTCGATCCGGGCGATCGTCCCATGGTGACGGACCCTGAGCTGTCCGAATCCGAGCCGTCGCAGGAGGTCTTCGGCCTTTCCGACCTGCCGCAGGGCCTTCGGTTCGATCGGCGTGCCGTAAGGGAATCGGGACGCGAGACAGGCCATGGAGGGCTTGTCCCACGTCGGCAGGCCGAGGCGTCGGGACAGTTCCCTTATTTCCGCCTTCGTCAGGCCCGCTTCCTTCAAAGGCGAGCGGACCCCGAGCTCCCTGCCGGCCTTCGTCCCGGGCCGAAAATCCCGGAGATCGTCCCTGTTCCCCCCGTCCAGGACGAACGGGATCCCCTGCTTCGCGGCCATGGCCGACAGGGTCCCGAAGAGCTCCTTTTTGCAGTGGTAACATCGTTCGGGGGGGTTCCCGGCAAAATCCGCGATTCTCCAACTCACGGGTCCTGATGACGCGGGGGCGTGCCCCGAGCCGGCGCGCCAGAGCCTTCGCCGCAGCGATCTCCCTGCCGGGATAGGTCTCGGAGGTCGCGATGACGGCCAGGAGAGGCCGCACGCGGGCGTCGAGCGCCGTCTTGAGGAGCAGGCTGCTGTCCACGCCCCCGGAATAGGCTATCAGGGCGCCCTCCATCCGGCCGAGGAGCCTCGTCAACCTGTCGTACTTGCGCCGGGTCGTCTCGGACAGACCTGAGAGCCTTTTATCGTTCATCATGCCTTCTTTTTCTCCTTCACGACCTCCGCGACCAGGGCGTCGACGATCCCCGCCTCGGGGACCTTGCGGACGATCCGGCCCTTACGGAAGAGGACCCCGGTCCCCCGCCCGCAGGCGACCCCGACATCCGCCTCCCTCGCCTCCCCCGGGCCGTTGACCATACAGCCCATGACGGCGACCGTCAGCGGCTCCGTGAACCCAGCCAGGCGCCTCTCGACCGCAGCGGCGATCCCCATGAGGTCGACCTCCGAGCGTCCGCACATCGGGCAGGAAACGATCTCGACCCCCCGCGACCTCAGGCCGAGGTCGCGAAGAATTCGCCAGGCCGTCAGGACCTCTTTTTCCGGCGGCGCGGTCAGCGAGACGCGGATCGTGTCGGCCAGGCCCTCTCGGATGAGGAGCGCCAGCCCGGCGGCCGATCTCACGCCTCCCGCCTCGAGCCCTCCCGCCTCGGTGATCCCGGCGTGGAAGGGATAGTCGACCCGGCCGGCCAGGAGCCGGTACGCTTCGAGGGTTCTCGGGATGTCGGAGGCCTTGAGCGAGACCTTGATCGCGAAGAATCCCAGGTCCTCGAGCATCCGGATATGCCGGAGGGCGCTCGCGGCCATCGCTTCCGCCGTTGCGCCGCCGGCCGCGGAGGAGGTCCTTCTCGAGCGACCCGGAGTTGACCCCTATCCGTATGGGGACGCCGCGCTCCGAAGCGGCCCTCACGACCTCGCGCACTTTCGCCGCGGAGCCGATATTCCCGGGATTGATCCTCAGCGCGTCCACTCCGGCCTCCAGGGCCTTGAGAGCCAAGCGATGATCGAAGTGGATGTCGGCGACCAGGGGCAGGCGCGCCCTTTTGCGGATCGCGCCCAGAGCCGATGCGGCGGCCGCGTCCGGGACGGCCAGACGGACGATCTCACAGCCCGCCTTCTCCAGGCGCCTTATCTGAGCTACCGTCGCCCGGACGTCCCGGGTATCCGTCTTGGTCATCGATTGGACCGAGATGGGCGCCCCTCCCCCGATAAGGACGTCCCCTATCTTGATCTGTCGGGTCTTGCGCCTGGGAAACAGCTCGTGGTTCGCCATCTTCGCGCCCCCTATTCTAGACCATTAGCCGTATCCCGTCCATCACGTGACGTTTCCGTTGGCTGATATGAGGGCGACGGACGGGCCGGCCTCGCTCCCGGTCGGGTTTTTAACCCGCGCCCTTGGGATCGCCGGCTCGGGACTCGGGACATCCCTCCGGAAACCGGAAATGCCCCAGCGTGTCATTTCCGCTCTCCAAACGGTCCATGGCTCCCCGATCTGTGGTACGGGGAAACATGCTCGTTCGAATCCTCCAGAGGGCTTCCGTCAGGATACCCCCACCGTCCCTCGCTCGGCGATCCAACTCGCACCCATGATCCGAGGGTTTCGTCGGGGGGTTATCGGCCGTGCGGTGGTTGATGAGATGGCCGATACATAGGATGGGAGAATACGTCCTCCTCTGGCCCCTCGCCCACGGGAGGGCGATTCTGGCTGAATGTCACCGCAGGTTCAGCCCGCCCTCGAAGAACGCGGCATTAATTTCGCGCTACAACGGGCCCGGCTTGCGAAAGCCCCCCTCGACCCGAGGGTTGAAGGAGGCTCTGATAGGTCAAAGTGGCTTAAAAGACAGGCGGAGGACGGGAACGGAAGCCGCGACGAGGAGGACCGCCCCGTAAACCCCAGTTGGGAGGGGGGCCCATCGCTCTTGCGATGGGGGAACCCGCTGAGGTTCCCGGGTCTGGGGCCGAGGGGCGGCCTCCGAGCCCTGCGAAGCGCCCTTAACAAGCGCGAAAAGAAGGACCTGCAAACCCTCCCGGCGCTAGAACGGCAGGAGGCTGTTCCAGCCGTGAGGCAATTTCTTCACGAAATCGTTCATGACCACGAAAACGATGAGGGCCACGAAGATGACGAACCCGACCTGGAGCCAGATCGTGCGGACCTTGGGGCTGAAATCCTTCCGAAAGATGCTCTCCAGGAGCAGGACGAAGATCTGCCCGCCGTCGAAGACGGGGATGGGGAACAGGTTCAGGATGCCCAACTGGAGGCTGATGACGGCGATCCAGCTGATCATGGCGAGCCATCCCATGCGGAGAGCGGCGTAGGAGAAGTTCGCGATCTCGAGGGGGCCGCCGAGCTGGCGCGTCGAGGCCTGCCCGGTGAACAGGTCCTTGAGGAAGCGGAAGACGAGAAAGACGTTCTTCATGTTGGCCCGGACGCTCTCCCCTATGGCCGCGAAGAACCCGTATCTGCGGACGACGGACCTCGCCTCCTGGAGGATGCCGATCTTCCCGACGTCGCCTTCCTTCTTCGGGGTGACGGGGAGTTCGAGCTTCGCTCCTTCACGATCGACGGTGAGGACGATCTCGCGCCCGGCGTTCGCCTCGATGACCGGGAT
>CAWART010000007.1:0-50537 GCA_963784525.1 Candidatus Aminicenantota bacterium
CTGCTCGCCGGTCCGCGTTCGTATGTATCCCGGGGCCGCCCATTTCCGGCCGACCTCGCCCCAATCGGTCGATCTCCTGCGGCGCGAGCCGCCCCGGCCGCACATCGCCTTCGCCGAGCTCGTTTACAAGCCCTCGCCGCGCGCCAGCCGCCAAGAGGTGGATTGGGTTCTGCGGGAGCGGGCGGCGCGCATCGGCGCCGATGCCGTCATCATCGAAGTGGACAATATCTACCGCGAGAGCGTCTGGCTCAGCCCCTACAGGCGCGGGCGCCGTTACCCCAGTTACGATCGCGTCATCGTCGGCATCGCCATCCGCTACCGGTAGGAGAGAAAGGAAGCCTCTGCCCGCGAGGAGCGATACGATGGCGACCCTATAGGTCTCCGTACTTCTTCACCCGCTCGTCGTACTCGGCCTTCCGTTCGGCGAGGATGGCCCGGAAGCGCGGGTCGCCGCGGAGAGGGTCGAGATGCGCGTCATGGACGAGATTGAGGTACTCATAACGCGGGCCGGTATGATCCCTGCGATCGACGCGCCGCAGGGCTTCAATGGCCTCGTCCTTCATCCCCAACAGGGCATAGACGTCCGGCGAGCGATCCAAGGCCAAGGCCTCGTCCTTGCGCCCCCGGGCCGCCGCCAGTAAGCCGCGATACTTATTGAGCGCGGTTGCTATAGGTCCCAAGATTAATGGCCCCCGCCCTGTTCAGGGCCGCCTCGGCCTCGTCGAGCTTCCCCTTCCGGATGAGCAGGTCTGCTTGGTCGCAGATATAGTTCGGGTGGTCCGGGAAGACCGCCATGACCTTCCGTAAGTAAGCCTCGGCGCATTCGAGGTCCCCGAGGGCCAGGCAGTTGGACCCCAGGTTCCCCATGGCAAAGAGATACCCCGGCGAGAGGTCGAGGGCCTTCCGGTAGAACTTTATGGCTTGATGGTTGAGCCCCATGCGGCTGGAGGCGATGCCGATGACGTGGAGGATCTCCATCATGTTGGGGCTCAGAGCCAACGCGCGCCGGAGGTGCTTGAAAGCCCCGTCGGGATCGCCCATCATGAGGAGATAATAGCCTTCCCCGGCCTGGCCTTCCGGGAGATCCGGGTCCAGATCGAAGGCCTTCTTCGCGTACTCCAGGACGAGGGCCGCATGCTCCGGCTCTCCCGAGAACATGTAGAGGTGGTTGTAGGCCCAGGCGAGCCCGGCATAGGCCCGCGCGTAGGTCGGATCCAACTCGATGGCTTTCCGGAACATCCCCAACGCCCGGTCGAAATCCTCGCGGTGGCTCGTCAGCGCATAGTCCGAGATGGTGATGGACTCCCCCCTGAGGAAATAGTCATAGGCCTCGAGGCTCCGGGGACGGCCCTCCCTCATGGCGTCGGCGGCGCCCGGGGCCAGCTCGAGCTCGAGGGAACTCACGATGGCGAGCGATATCTCCTCCTGGACGTCGAACACGTTCTCCACGGTCCTGTCATAGAGGTCGGCCCAAATGTGGGCCCCGCTCGCGGCGTTGATGAGCTGGGCGTTGACCCGGATACGGTCGCCTTCCTTTTGGACGGAACCCTCCAGGATCGTCACGACGTCGAGCTCGCGGGCGACCTCGGCGACCGGCTTGCGGGCGTCCTTGTAGGGGAGCATGGCGTATCGGGCGATGACCTTGAGTCGCGGGCCCAGGCGGGTCAGCTTGGTCCGTATGTCCTCGGCCATGCCCTCGCAGAAATAGGCCTGGTCTGCGGCCCGGCTGAGGTCCGCGAACGGCATGACGGCTATCGAATTGAGCCAGGCGGACGTCCGGGGCGCGGCCGGTTCGGGACCGCCCTTTCTCGAGAAAAGCCGGACGTCCATGACGGCTGTCGCGACAACGAACAGGGGAATAAGGATAACCTCGGCCTTGACCTTCCGGGGTCCGCGCGCCCCGCCGCGGAACCAGCGCCAGGCCAATGTCGAAAGGAGGGCCCCGAGGAGCGTCACGAACACAACGTCCAGAAGCGATTCGGGAAGGTGATAATGATCGATGAGGATCCAGTGGACGAACTCGAGAAGGAGCCAGCCGCCGCCGATGAACGCCGCCAGCGTCTCGATGATCCTCCGCCGGCGGACCTCAAGGAGGAGCCGGCCGAGGCGTGTCGGCGGCGCCTTGCCGGCCGGGGGCACCCGGGCATCCCCCTTCCCCTTCGATCCGCTCATATCCCCTCTTTCGACACGTCATATATAACACACGTTAACATTTCCCGGCAACACGGGATATACTTCAATGGATGACGGAAAAGGAGCTGGTGGCAATGATCCTGAGGGGCAACGTCGAGGCCTTCGAGCCCCTGGTCGCCCCTTACCGCCGGCCCCTGCTCAGCCTCGCTCTCCGGATCGTCCCGGATATGGAAGACGCCCGGGAAGCGGCCCAGGAAACACTTATGAATGCCTTCCGGTACCTCAGGAATTTCGACCCGGAGCGAAGCTTCAGGAATTGGCTTTTCGCCATCCTGGTCAACGAGGCGCGAAAGGTCCGAAGGGCACGGTCCGCGGCCCCTCTTCCCTTTTCCCGGCCTGAGTCGTCCGAACCCGGTCCCGACGGGGCGCCTGAGCCGGTCTCGAACGATCCCGCCCCGGACGAGCGCTATGCCCGGAAGGAGGCCCGCTCCCAACTCGCCGCATGCCTCGAAGCCCTGAGCCCGCGCGAACGGGAGGTCTTCCTTCTCAGGGACATCGAGGAGCTCTCGGTCAGGGACGCCGCCGGCGTCCTGGGGGCCACGTCCGTTTCGATCCGGGTCAATCTCTCCCGGGCGCGGCGCAAGATGAGGAGGGCCATCCTCGAACGCTATCCCCATCTCGGCGAGGAGGGGCGATGAGATTCCGGAAGAACGCGCGCAGGACGGCGGCCGCTCTGGACAAGGCGCGGGAGCTTTCCCGGGAAGAGCCCTCTGCGGACTGGTCCGAAGCGGAATGGAAGAAGCTCATGGCCGCGGCCGTCGCGCAGAAGATCGAAGGGGAGGCGGAGCGCGAGGAATCGAAACGCAAAGCCGTCTATCTGGAAGCCCGCCCTCGCGTACGGAGGTGCGGCGCTCATCATGATGGTCATCATCGGATATGCGCTCAGGAATTCTTTCTTCCGGCCTGCCGCGGCTCCCGAACCTTATGCCCAAGCCGTCGAGCGGAAAAAGACGTCTCCCCGGCTTCGCCTGCCCTCGAAACCGCGCCTCCCGGATCCGTCGGCGGCATCGCCAAGCCTTCCGAGGCCGACGCCGCGAAAACGCGCTCGGAAACGTCCGCGCTCGACGCCCGCGCCAAGGAAAGCGACGCTGTGAAGTCCCTCCCCGCCGTCATTGCCAAGACTCAGGAGGCCGCCGCCCCGATGCCCGGTGCGTCCGTCATCCAACCCCGGAAGCCCATCCCCGCCGGCGAGCGAGCCAAGAAGCTCGAAGCGGCCGGCGCAGGCTCCGCTCAGGACGTCGTCACGGTCAAGCTTGTCTCGCCGGAGACGGGCCTCCAGATCGTCTGGGTCCTGAACAGGAATTTCGAATGGAAAGGAGAAAACCAATGAAAAAGACAATTATGATCGCCCTCGCGGCCATCCTCATGATCGGAGCGCTCGCCGCGGCCGTGCCCGCCCAGGAAAAGCCCGCGCCTCCGCAGCTCAAGACGGAGATGGTCCGCCTGAACTACGTCACCCCCGAAGAGGTCCAGAACCTCGCCCGCGCCTATCAGAGCCCCTATGGCCGCTTCACCTGGGCCCCGGCGAACGAGAAGCTCCTCGTCGTCAGCGATACGCCCGAGAACCTCGCCCGCCTGCTCGCGGTCATCAAGGAGATCGACGTCAAGCCCGCCGATATCATGTTCACCGTCCAGCTCGTGCTCGGCTCGGAGGCCGCCGGGAGCCCGACCGACGAAGCCCTCAAGGACGACAAGGTCATCGCCGAGCTGAGGTCGCTCCTCCGCTACAAGACGTTCACGCTCCTCGACCAGAACTTCGTCCGGACGCTCGACCAGAAGGGCGCGGAGATCCTCATGGGCAAGGGCCAGGAATTCGTCATCACCTTCCGGAGGCCCAAGTACATCAAGGACGGCGCCGACGATATCATCCAGGCCGAGATCCGTCTCGTCCGCATCGACATCGGGCCCGGGCACGCGACGAGCTCGGGCACGCCGATCCCCTCCTCCTCGACGACCCTCGTCCAGACGTCCCTGACCATGAAGTCCGGCGAAAAGACCGTCGTCGGCGTCTCCAAGATGAACGGCGGGGACAAGGGCCTCATCCTCATCATCTCGGGGAAGATCATCAACTAACCTAAGAGACCTTCTTCAGGAACGCGCGCACGGCCGCGTCGAATTCCGCGGGCTTCTCGAGGCTGACCATATGGGCGACCCCCGGGATCACCACCTTCTCGAAATTCGGCAGGTTCTTCTCGAGCCGATCCACGATCTCCAGGATGCCGGGCATGTCGAGGTCGCCGACGATGGCCAAGGTCGGGGCCTTGATCTCGCTGAGGCGTCCGGCGGCAAGCGGGAGCGGTCGATACTCCACGGCCTGGTCGTTATGCGTTTCCATGGACTGCCTGATCATGCCCCTGATCTTGTCGCGAAGCGCCTGAGGCAGGTCCTCGGCCTTCCGTTTCGGCCCGTATACCCAGGCCTCCATGAACGCCTCGGCGATCTTGTCCTTGTCGCCGGAAGCCGCCGCGGCATTATATCTCTCGATGAAAGCCTCGAACTCCGGGCCGTGGAAATCGTATCCCGAAAGGCCCGGGGCGACCAGGATGAGCCCGCTGACCTTGTCCGGATGCCGAAGGACGAAATCCGTGGCGACATAGCCGCCCATGGAAAGCCCCATGATGACCGCCTTTTCGATATGAAGCCCGTCCATCAGAGCGTCGAGGTCCTTGAAATGGAAAAAATCCCCCTTCTCGCTGGGCGACCTGCCATGATTTCTGGCGTCATAGCGGACGACCCGGTAGCTCTTGGCAAGCTCCTGGAACGGTCCGTCCCACATTTCTTTGGTCAGGAGGCCGCCGTGGATCATGACGATGGCGTCCCCCTGCCCGGCTTCGTCATAGGCGAGCTTGGCCGTCCCGACGTCCACGACGCCGGACTTCACGACGGGGGCCTGCTCGGAGGCCGGAACGGAGGGCGGAAGGGCGACGATGACGATCCCCAATACAACGCAGAGAATGATCGTTCTTTTGCTTCCCATGGGAAGGACTATAGCCCGGGACAAACAGCGGTGTCAAAGGCCCCATTTCCCGGCCCGGAAGGAAGAGTTGACAGGCTGCGAACGAGATTTTTGCGGCGTTCCGCACGTCTATCCTATGCACTTACATAGGCTATTGAAATAGGATGGGTAAGTGTGTATATATGTATATGTGGAACATAAAGCAATGAAACGGGTCAACGTCATTCTCGAGGCCGATCTCTACGATAGGGCCCGCGTCGTGGCATTCGTGAAGCGCAGAAGCTTTTCGTCTATCGTCCGCGGCGCCCTCAGCGAATGGTTGGCAAAGAATATCGACACCGGAACCGAGCTTCTCCTCGCCGAAAAGGACGAAAGGCGCCTGCTCAAGATCCTAAGGTCCGACGAAATCGTCCCTGCTGAAAAAGCTAAGAAATCCCTCGGCGTATGACGATCTCTTACAGCAGAACCAGCCTCAAGTATCTCTCCAAGCTTGAAGTTAAGATCCGAAAGAACATCGTCTCAGCAATAGAAAAGCTCCCTGAGGCCGGAGACATTAAGAAGTTTCATGGCACATCGATAGAAGATCTCTATCGGCTCAGGGTCGGGAGATTCAGGGTCCTTTATATATGGCGTGCCTCCGATATCAAGATCCTCGATATCGACACCCGGGGAGATATTTATAGCCTCTCGAAGTAACATTCCAAGCACGATTTGACAGTCATCGATTCGGGGGAATATAGTTACGGCGGCACCAATGGTCTCCGCGGAATCCGATCATTATCCCCGCGTCGAATGGGTCGGCGACCGCTCCCTTCTCATCAGGGTCGGGGAAGGCATATCGCGGGAATGCCATGCCGAGGTGTTCCGGCTTTTTCACCTGCTGACATCCTATAAGCTCGACCATATTCGGTCGATCCATCCGGCTTACGACTCCCTTCTCCTGACGTTCGATCCCCTGGTCGTCGGACCGGAGCCGACGGCCGAGCTGGTCCGTTGTCTTATCAAGCGCAAGGATGCCGTCAGCCCTCCCGATCCGCGGACGGTCAAGATCCCCGTATGCTATGAAGGGGAAATGGCCCCCGATCTCGGTGACGTTGCCGCGCATAACGGGCTGAGCGTCGAAGAGGTCATCCGGATCCATTCCCGCACGGAATATCTCGTCTATTTCCTCGGCTTCTCCCCGGGATTCCCGTACCTTGGCGACCTGCCGGCGGAGCTCGCCACGCCGAGGCTGAAGACGCCTCGCCTGAGGGTCCCCGCGGGAAGCGTCGCCATCGGAGGGAGCCAGACCGGCATCTATCCCGTCGATTCTCCGGGCGGGTGGCGCCTCATCGGCAGGACCCCGCTTCCGCTGTTCTCGCCGGAAAAGAATCCGCCGACCCTCCTCCAGATGGGGGATCGGGTCCATTTCGTCCCTATCACGATGAAAGAATTCAACACATTGCGGGCACCGGGGATCCAATGCCGATGATGCGCGTCCTGAAGCCCGGATTCCTGACCACGGTCCAGGATCTCGGACGGTTCGGTTACTCCCACCTCGGGATCTCGGCATCGGGAGCGGCCGACCCCGTTTCGCTCCGCGTCGGGAACCGGCTACTCGACAACGATCCTTCCGCGCCCGCTCTCGAAATGACCCTTGTGGGCGGCGAGTTCCTGTTCGAAGAAGCGGCCCTCGTCGCCGTGACCGGCTCCGATTTCGGGCCCGCTCTCGACGGGGCGACCGTTCCGCAGTGGACCTCGGTCCCGGTCCGCGCCGGCCAGGTCCTGCGCTTCGGGGCCGCTGCCGACGGGGCCCGCTGTTATCTCTGTGTCCGCGGCGGATTCAAGGTCGAGAAGGTCCTCGGGAGTGCCTCGACCCACCTCATAACGGGCATCGGGGGATTCCAAGGGCGGCCTCTTCGAAAGAGTGATGCCCTCCTCCTGGACGCTTGGACCGGGACGCCCGCCCCCGGCCGCAGTTTCCCCGCCGACATCGCGGCCAAGCTCATGAAAAGGCGATACCTGCGGGTCACGGAAGGGCCCCAGACGCATCGTTTCCCCGAAGAGGCGCTCCGGCTCTTCTCCTCTTCCCCGTATCAAGTCAGCGAAGAGGCCAACCGCATGGGCCTGCGCTTGAAGGGCGCTCCCCTGCCGCGCCTCGGGGCCGAAGACATGATCACCGAAGGCGTCCCCCTGGGCGCCATCCAGGTCTCGCCGGACGGCATGCCCATCATCCTGTTCGTCGAGCATCAGACGACCGGCGGATATCCGAAGATCGCGAACGTCATCGCCGCCGACCTCCATCGCGTCGGCCAGCTCCGCCCGCGCGAAACGGTCCGCTTCGTGTTCGTTTCCGTGAACGACGCCCACAGGTTCGGGATGAACCAGGAGAATCTCATCTCATGAAATGGTACGCGACGGTCGGGAAACGGCAGTGGAAGGCGCTCTTCGCCGCCCAGTTCGGCTGGATGCTCGACGCGATGGACATCATGTTCTACGCGTTCGCGCTCGTCGCCATCCAGCGGGAATTCAAATTGACGTCGGCGCAGGCGGGCGCCGTGGCCTCGCTGACGCTCCTGGCCTCGGCGTTCGGGGGCATCTTCTTCGGGGCCCTGGCCGACCGCGTCGGGAGGGTCCGGACGCTCGTCCTGGCCATCCTCGCCTATTCCGTGTTCACGGCGCTGACGGCCACGGCGCAGACCCTCGCCGCGCTTCTCCTTTGGCGGTGTCTCGTCGGCTTCGGGATGGGCGGCGAATGGTCCGCCGGGTCCGTCCTGGTCTCGGAGACCTGGCCGGCGGAGCACCGCGGCAAGGCTATCGGCATCATGCAATCCGGCTGGGCCATCGGGTATATCCTCGCCGCCCTCATCTCCGCTGTCGTTCTCCCCAGGTTCGGCTGGAGGGCCCTGTTCCTCATCGGCATCCTGCCCGCGTTCCTCGTGGCCTGGATCCAGCGCCATGTCCCGGAGCCCGAGATCTGGCTTCAGAGCAAGGGCGAGCGCCGCGACGGCGCGGGAAGGCGCGGGAGGTCCGCGCGGCTCGATCGGCGTCATCTTCAAGCCGCCGCTCCTCAAGAAAGACCCTGACGGCCTCGCTCCTGACGACCTGCGTGCTCTTCGCCTACTGGGGATTGTTCACCTGGATGCCGACCTTCCTTTCGAGGCCCGTCGCGGAGGGCGGCGCCGGGCTGAGCATCGTCAAGAGCTCGGCCTGGATCGTCCCGATGCAGATCGGGGCCTTCTTCGGCTATCTTCTCTTCGGATTCCTCGCCGACCGGTTCGGAAGGCGCCCGACGTTCATCGCCTTCCTTGTCGCCGCCGCGCTTCTGGTCCCGCTATACGGCCAGCTGGCCCGCCAGGAGCTCTGGCTGTTCATCCTGGGGCCGCTCATCGGGTTCTTCGGCCACGGCTATTTCAGCGTCTTCGGCGCCATGCTGGCGGAGCTCTTCCCGACCCGCGTCCGCGCGACCGCCCAGGGACTGACCTATAATGTCGGCAGGGCCTTCAGCGCCCTGGCCCCTTTCCTGATCGGGGCGCTTTCCGATGTTTACGGGATCGGCAGTGCCCTGGGGCTGACGGCTTTCTTTTTCCTGCTCGGCGCCGTCGTGATGTTCCTGATGCCCGAGACCAAAGGGAGAGAATTGACTTGAAAGCCTCAGTCTTCTTTTCTGGACGAGCAGAGACCTCGTCGGAGCACCCCACAATTCGCTCCTCGGGTATTCCGGGAGTGCTTAAGCACGAGGATACGATGACCCGTACGATCGACCTCAATTCCGACGTCGGCGAGAGGGCGTGTATCTTCCTTGCCGGGCTCTTCTCCGGATGTAGCCGCAGGCTTTAGTCTGCGCTCTTCGGACGACCCCGACGAGCCCCTGATCCGCCAGATCACCTCCGCCAACATCGCCTGCGGCGGTCACGCCGGCGACGACGAATCCATGGTCCGCGTGATGAAGCTCTGCGCCCGCTACGGCGTCGGCATCGGCGCGCATCCCTCCTATCCGGACCGCGAAAACTTCGGCCGGAAGGACATGGACATGACCTCCGAACAGATCGCGGAAGCGGTCTATCGACAGGTCGACCGGCTCATCGAGCTGGCCGCTGGGCTGGGGCTCGAGGTCAGGCACGTCAAAGCGCATGGTGCTCTCTACAATAAGGCCGCTAAGGACGAGATAACGGCCCTGGCCATCGCCCGCGGCGTCGCCCGGATCGGAAAAAAGCTCGCGCTCTTCGGGCTGGCGAACTCCCCGGCCTTGGACGTCTGGAGGAAGGAGGGCTTTATCGCGATCGGCGAGGCCTTCGCCGACCGGCGTTACGAGCCCGACGGCTCCCTGCGTTCACGACGGTTCGATGATGCCCTGATAACGGACCCCGCGCTCGCCGCCGAACAAGCCCTCCGGATCGCCAGGGACGGCAAGGTCATTTCCGTAACCGGGACCGCGGTTCTCCTGGATGCCCGGACCATCTGCATCCACGGCGACACCCCCGGCGCCCCCGCCATCGCCGAGCGGATCCGCCGGGTTCTCGGAGAAAATGGTTTCGCCATCGCCCCCCGTTTCCCGAAGAGCTGATAATCCGCAGGGGATCATTATTCTCTTGACTCGTTAATACGAATACATTAGAATACATATGATTCTTTTGTAAGGATAACGCATCATGAGCAAGACCGTCACCCTCCGCGTCTCGGAAGAAAACTATAGCCTCCTCAAGTCCTACGCGAAATCGGAGAACCGAAAGCTGTCCAATGCCATAGAAACTCTGGCCATGAGGCGCCTCGAACAGGAATTGTTCGTCGATCAGCGCGAGATGGACGGGATCCTGGCGGATCAGGACCTCCTCGAACGCCTCAAAGCCGGGCATCTCCAGGCAAAAAAAGGCCGAGGGCGGTTCGTTGAGTGATTACCAGGTCTTCGAAACTGAACAGTTCCGATCCGACCTTCGAAAGAACCTGGGACCTCAGCGGGATAAGATCGCGGCCCGGCTGAATGACGCCGTATACCCGCAACTCCGCGCCCAACCATATTTCGGCCTCAACATAAAGAAGCTCAAAGGCTATAAGCCGGAAACGTGGAGATATCGGATAGGAGGATTCCGGTTCTTTTATGAGATCGACGACGGCCGCCGGATCGTTTTCATGATCGCCGCTGATACGCGGCAAAAGAGTTACTGACCCCCGATCGCTCCCCCGTGAGCACCCAGGTCCCGCTCAGGCCGGCTTATTTTCGTCCGTCACGCCCGGTTGTCAATATCGTATTCTCCCCTGGACAGCCCTTTCGGTAAAATCGTAATATAAGGACGGAGTTATATAGCCACGAATAAAAAGCTCTCCCTCTCCTTCCGGAACATCCGGGCCAAAGCCACCCTTCTCATCTTCTTCCTCCTCACGGCCACGACGCTCCTCTCCTATCTCATCACCGTCCGCGTCATGAACGCCCACGTCACTGACAAGATCATCCGGACCGCGGAATCCCTCGGCCGCAGTATCGCCCCGCCGGCGGGCTTCCTCATGGGCGCGCAGGACCTCCTCGGCCTCGATCACATGGTCTTCCAGATCCGGAAAGCGAACCCCGACATCAGGTCCATCGGCATCCTCGGCCCGGAGCGGGACATCATCGTCCACAGCGACATCAAGGAGCGCGGCCGCAGGCTCGAGCCGGCCAAGGGCGAGGTCCTCGAGCAGGGCCCGGACGGGACCGTCGTCCGCAAGGTCTCCGGCGCGCCGGGCACTCTCATCGAGATCGAGAGCCCCATCGTATTCATGGGGAAGCCTCTCGGGACCGTCGTCATCGGCCTCGACTGGTCGGTCCTGTCGACGGCCCGAAGCCAGGCCAGCCGCCGCGTCCTCCTTCTCTTCGCCATGGTCCTGGCCCTGGGCACGGTCAGCAGTATCCTCCTGTCCTCCAGCCTGACCCGTCCCATCCAGGAGCTCTCGACCGGCGTCGAGGAGCTCAAGCGCGGCCGGACCGGCCGGCCTCTCCGCATCTTCTCGGGCGACGAGCTCGGCCGGCTGACGGCGAGCTTCAACGAGATGTCGGGGCTCATCACCCACCAGCGGGACCGGCTGGCCCAGAACGCGGAGGAGCTCGAGGAGGCCTACGTCTCGACCGTCCGGGTGGTGGCCGCGGCCATCGACGCCCGCGATTCCTACACGCTCGGCCATTCGACGCGGGTCTCGGAGCTGGCCGTCGCCATGGCCGAACGGCTCGGCTGGAGGGAAAGCGAGCGGGAGGACGTCGAGATCGCCTGCCTCTTCCACGACGTCGGCAAGATAAAGATCCCGGACGCCATCCTCCACAAGGCCGGCAAGCTCGACGACTCCGAGCTGGCGGAGATGAGGAAGCACCCGGAGTACGGCGCCGAGATCCTGGACAAGGCTCCCTCGCTCCGCCGGTTCATCCCCGGCGTCCGGTCGCACCACGAATGGTACGACGGGAGCGGCTACCCGGACGGGCTGAGCCGCGAGAACATCCCAGCGTCCGCCGCTATCATCTCCCTCGCCGACGCCTACGACGCCATGACCTCGGACAGGCCGTACCGGAAGGCGATGACTCCAGAGAAGGCCATCCAAACGATCAGCGAGTCCGCAGGAAAGCAGTTCAGCCCCGAGCTGACCCAGATCTTTCTGCAGACCGTGAAGAAAACGGAATGACACGATGACCAAACCATCACTGACGCGAGCGTTGACCTGTATCATCCTCCCCTGCCTCGTGCTCGCGGCCTGCGCCACGGCCGACAGGAACATGGCGAAGAAGACCTCCGCGGAATCCCAGGCGGCCCTCGAGGCCGGAGACTCCAAGAAAGCCCTGGATGGCTATGCGCAAGCCTTCGCGAAGGACCCGCGCAACAAGGCGCTGGCCGCGGATTACGTCCGCGCGATCGAGGAGATCAAACGGGCCGCCGACCAGGCCCTCGGCCGGAAGGAATACGCCCGGGCGGGCGACACTTACAGCCATCTTCTCGATCACTACGAGGGCCTGGGGCCTCTGTCGGAAGGCCTTACTTTCGACAAGGCCGCCCTCGAGAAGGCGCTGAGGGCTTGCCGGGCGTTTCTCGCCGACGTCCAAGTTCAGAGGGACCTGAGGGATGGCGCCTTCGCCAAGGCCCTCAAGCTCCGTTCCGACGCCCTCAAGGGCAATCCGCGGGACGCGAGCCTGTCAGCCAAGTATCGGGAAACCGTCATCGCCATCAAGGCCCACGGCGACAAGGCGCTGGCCGCCAAGGATTTCGCCCGGGCCGGAGCGGCGAACGCCTTATTGCTCAGAAACGCCGCGACGTTCGAAGCCCTGCGTCCGCCCGTGAGCTTCACCCGGGACGCCCTGAAAAGCACCGTCTCCATCTGCAGGGAAAACCTGACGGGGGCAGGCCTCGAGGAATACCGGAAAGGCAACCTGGCCAAGGCCATCGCCATCTGGGAGAGCCTCCTCGCCTTCGACCCCGACAACGCCGAGATCAAGAAGGCGGTCACGACCGCCAAGACCCAGCTCGACGCGCTCGAATAAAAAGAAATAGCGCCGCCCTTTAGCTAATTCACATAGAGCTGATCCGGCTAGGCGCGAACTTAAGACGGGCACTCCCTGGTAATATTACGTCGTCCGGAGCTTGCCGAAGATTCGTTCAAACGAAATCGCCCGTCCCGGACGGAGGGACCATCCTTACCATGGTTCGTCGCCCTCCCGAGCGCCATCTATCCCACACAGAACGGCTATTCTTTTTCCTGCTCCCCATTAGGCATCTTGGATATTAGAAAGGAGGCACTTAAAGATGAAGAATGTTTTCAAGTTCTTAAAGCGTCTGTCTATATTGATAATGCCCTTCTTGATTATCGTTTTGTCGAACCATGTTCCTCGGATTCGGATATTCCGACCTCTCCATCGGTCCCTGTAAAGAAGACGGCCATAATGAGCATCTCAGTCAACAAGGAACCAATCGTGATAGGCTACAGCTCCATCCTAGGATATGGGGTATGCGAGCCGACCTTCACCGTCATGGAGAATAACGGGGTTGGCGTCAACATCCAGACGATTAGGATAGAATTCTGCACCGATTCATACGTCGATGATTCTCTAGCTCTATCGAGCCGACGGCTTGAAGCCTATGGGATCCTTTCGAGCTGAAGGTCTTCAGGCAGATCTATCTCTCAATACCTCAGCCGCCTTAAGGTCACCGTTCAAGGGAAAGACGACAACGGCCACACGATCACCAGAACGCAGGACTTTGCCCTGGCATATTTTTTGTTCTAGTTGTGAGGGCGTTTTAGAATTCCGGTAGGCCATCGTAGTAAACCGTCTCCTGTCATCCGATTTACCGATCGAAGAGAGTTTAAGATGGCCTACCTCCTAGAGTAAGTATGCGAACACACTACCTGCCTTACACTAGCTTTTGGGCGGGCAGGCTTAGGTAATACTCATGTGATATCAGGCTCGCGTCTACTTCCCCAGCGTCCCGCTATCCCCCACCCGCCATTGGCCTTTGACGCTCACGTACAGGATGGTCCTTCCGATCTCCTGCTGTCTCTCGTTCTTGTACCGGACATCGACCAGGGTCCAGTCGTCGAGGCCGGGGAAGGCAAGGTCGAGGCTCGAGGCGGCTGAGCGGGCGAAATTCTTGCCGATGAAGCGCTTCAGGACGTCAGCATTCCTGCCGTAATTGCGGATCTCGACCGGGAAGATGCCCTTGGCCATGGCATCGTCCTTGATGAACTGCTCGACGTAATCGGCGGGCTGGTAGCTTTCGTCCATGGTCTTCCATTCATAGGCTTCCATGGGCGCCTTGCCGGGCTTCATGGCCGATTTGATACCGAAGTAGGCCCCGAGGACGATGAGGTCGAAGACGAGGAAGTAGACGATGATCTTGACGGTCTTGTTCATGATTCGGGTTCCTCCGTGAGAAGCGGCGTTTGGTCTTCGGCCTCTTCGGCGGCCTGCGCCTCGCCGCGCTTGCGCGCTTCGATGATGGCCGCGGCCTCGCGGGCGAGGAGCTTGTAGCGGTCCGAAGGGATGGCCTTGCCCCGGGAGCGGGCGGGCCCGCCGGCGACCCCGGCCGCCTCTTCGCCCGTGAACAGGGGCTCGTCCCCGTCCTTGGAGACTCTTTTCGCGCCTGCCCCCCCGGCCGGAGCCGCGGGCCGCGCCTTCTTCGTATCCTCCGCCCCCGCGACATTGCCGAAGAGCTCGCGCTCGACGGGCTCGGGGTCGAGCTTGAAGTACTCCTCGAAGAGCTCGCGGCGGATGAGGAATTCGTTCCGGAGCGTCCGGAGCATGGCCTGGGTGCTGACGCCGAAATAGCGCTTGAGGTAGAGGACGTCCTCGTAGTGGACGCGGCGGGGCCGGATCTCGCGCTCGACGATGTCCCGGACGCGCGCCGGCGGCATGAGGAAGCGGGCGGCGAACGCCTGGGCGAACTGCTCGCGCGGCGGGTAGAGGGAGACGTACTCGTCCACGAAGACGTCGGGGTGGTCGACGACCGGGCTGTCGTTCCGGTCCTTGAGGTAATGGCAGTATTCGTGGGCCGCGGTGAAGGCCTGGCGGCCGGGCGAGTCGGCGGAGTTGACGAGGGCGAAGGCGGCCCCCTTGTCCTCGAGGTAAATGAGGGCGCCCGAGATGCGGGAGTCCTCGGGGAACGGCAGGCGGAGGACGCGCAGGCCGTTGTGCTCGAGGATGGCGAAGATGTCCCGGATGGGACCGGTGCCGAGGCCGAGGCGGCGGCGCTCGTCGTCGGCCAGGCGCTCGGGCGAGGAGTGGGTGTAGAGCGGGGCGAGCTCCAGGCGGCGGCCGGTGATGTCCTCGAGCTCGAGGTAGCGCTCGCAGTAGCGGCGGAAGCGGCCGAGCTCGGCGCGGTCGCCGTCGGTCAGGGCCTCGCCGCGCATGAGCATCGTGAAGGGGGGCTCGCGGTGCTCGAAGAAGAAGGAGACGTCCTTCTTGAGGAAGGCCGAGATCTTCTCGAGCGTGCTGAAGGACGGCGTGCGCTTGCCGGCCTCGAGGAGGGAGATGTACTCGGACGAGAGGCCGATGGCCCGGGCGAAGGCGCCCTGGTTCATGCCCGTCTCTTCGCGGGCTTTACGGAGGCGTGAGCCGATGAGTGTCCGCATCGTTGCGCACCCCCTGTGGCGCTTCGAACGGAAGATTAACGCGATGTTATAGGAGTGTCAAGGGGGGAAAATGGATTGCAGGGGGTCAGGCCCTGACGGAACTCCCCCGCGGGCGGTGGACCGCGATGACGACGAGCCCGACGCCGGCCCAGAACAGGGCAAGGACGCGCCGGACGAGGGCGAGCGACAGGCTGAGCCCGGCGCTCCATCCCAGCCCGATGAAAACCGCCAAGTTGGCCGCTTCGTAGGTCCCGAGCGACGCGGGGGTCGTCGGCAGGAGAAGCCCCACGGCGCCCAGTGTGACGACGAGGAAGCTTTTGCCGACGGTCAGGCCGGGAGCGCCGAGGGCGCGGAGGGTCAGATGGATCTCCAAGACCCAGAAAGCGTGGAGCAGGAGATCCAGGAGGAAGAGACTCACGACCGCCCGACGGCCCCGGGCGTAGAAGGCGGAGATATGCGCGTCCACCTCTCGGAGCTTATCGCGGTTCCGCTCGATGAACGCCGGCCGGATTCCCAAGCGGCCTAATAGGTCGACGAGCCAAGTAAAGAGCCCCCGGCGCTGGCGGCCGACGAGAAAGATCAGGCCGAGGACCGAGGCGATCATCGCGGCCGTCAGTCCGAGCCGGGCCGGAACGGGGATCATCGAGCCTGCGACGATTACCGCGATCCCCGCGGCGGCGAACAGCACCAGCGCAAGGATCTCGAAAGTCGTGTCGACGACGACGGACGCGAGGACTTTCTTTCGGTTGACGCCTTCGACGAGGAGCGTCCGCGCGGCCTCTCCGCCCAGGTAGGCCGACGGCGTGAGATAGCTTACCGCGTGGCCGGCGATGCGGGCGCCGAACAGGCGGCCAAGGGAGGGAGCACGGACGGCCGGGTCCCCGGCCAGGATGGTTCTCCAGATAAGCGTCCGGAAGATCCAGTAGCCGGTACGCAGGATGAACAAAAGCACGAGGCTCGGGAGCGCCAGCCCTTTCAGGTTGTCCCAGATGCGCCCCGGACCGATCTTCGCCACCAGGAAGACAAATATGAAGACCCCCAGGATCGAGGTAACCCTCAGGATCGTCTTTCGGCCCGGACGGAATCTGAGGCCCATATCAATCGGCCGGTCCGGCCGGGAGCTCCGCGGCGCCGGGCCGGCGGAGGAAGGCCTTGATGCGGTCCATGTCCGCGCGCGGGAACCGGGACCGGAAATACTCCGCGGTGGGCTCCACGGGATAGTGGTCCAAGTCGGTGCGGATGACGCACAGATCCCTCACCCGCTCTTCGAAAACGCGTTCGCAGTAGTCGGCGCTGATCGTGGTGTCGGCCGGATTCAGGATGAGGACATGGGGCCGGTCATGGAACATCGCGCCGTCGCCGTTGTTCAGGATGAGCTGTGCCGTGGCGAAGAACGTCCGACCGTCCATATGGTCCAGGATGAGCCGGACCCTTTCGGGCGGGTAGGAACTCCACCAGAAGGCGAAGCTCTCGAGGAGCCGGCTGTTCCAGAGCGGCCCGCCGAGGCCTGACGCGCCGATGACGTTGACGACCGCCCGGTAGAAGAGCTTCTTTCGCCGCCGGAGGGCGAGGGATCGCGAGCCGAGGAACGGGAAGACCGCCAGGACGCCGCGGCACTCGGGCGGCAGGGGAACGCGGGAGACGACGGTATAGCCGAAGGAGATGCCGCCAATGATGAAGTCGTCGAGGCCGAGCGCCCGGATCCGGTCCGCGACGTGGCCGGAGAAGCGTTCGAGGCTGACCTCCGGGAGGGGCGGCTCTTCGGCGTGGAACCCGGGAAGGTCGATAAAGTGGACGCGGAAGTCTTCGCTCAGGAATTCGCCGAGCCCGCGGAGGATGAAGCTGTTGGCGTAAAAGGAATGGACGAGAACGAGGTTTTCTTTCCCGCGGGGATCGCCGGCAACGTTTTCGGTCCCGTTCGATCCGGCCATGGCGGGACTATATATTCGGCCGGGCGGCTATGTCAATAACCGCGAAAGCCTGCCCACGGATCTACAAATCCCCCCAAAGCCCCCCTTTTACAAAGGGGGGAGATCAATCTCCGAGGCCACCGAGACAAAGCGGGGAGTACTCAACTCAGGTTGTCCGCGTGATGGTCGAAATCCGCCCCGAAGCCCCCCTTTTCCAAGCGGTGGTCATAATAACGCGGCTAAAGCCTGCGGCTGATCGTTGTCCGCATGGCGGTCGTTGTCCTCGTCGTGGTCGTTGTCCTCGTCATCTTCGTCGTCATCGTCGATGTCGTGACGGATGACGCGGCCCTTGACGTTGTCGATGCGGACATCGCCGGAGCCCGAGTCCTCGATCAGGACGTCGCCGCCGACGCCGTCGATGATGATGTCGCCGGAACCATCGTCGACCTTGACCGTGCCGCCGGCCTTGAGGATGTCGATGTCTCCCGAGCCGTCGTCGATGGCGATATCGCCCGCGACTTCGCGGATATCGATATCCCCGGAGCTGTCGTCGATATCCAGCCGGCCGCCGAGGCGCGCCACGCGGATATCGCCCGAGCTGTCGTCGATGACGACGTCTCCGGCCACGTCCTCGACGATCATTTCGCCGGAGCTGTCGTCGATCTCGAGGGCCAGGCTCTTGGGGACGCGGACCGTGAGGTCGATCCAGGGGCTGTCGTCGAAGAAGATGCCCCAACGCCCTTCGATCCCGGCCACGAGGACGGCGCGGTCTCCCCTCTTCTCGAGGGAGGAGCTTGACGTGGTCCTTGATGAACGCGTCCATCTTGGCGTCGCTCGATCCTCGGCCCGTTGATCTCGGCCCGGACCTCGATCGTCGTCGAGCCCGTCGGCGCCGGCCACTTCGAGCCGGCCCGCCCCGCAGTCGATGCGGAGCGCCTTCAGCCCCTCGGCCGGGAGGGTCAGGGTCTTTTCGGTCTGGAACGCGAATCCCGCCGAGACCAGCAGGATAAAGCACCAGGACCAGGGTAATAAAAGGATATAGATCTTCTTCATGGGCGCCTCCTCATATGTTCAGACGCAGGCCGGAGGCAAAAGGTTCCCGGGAGGGGGGCCGCTCTCAATTTTCCAACCTTCCCCACCGGGTCCACCGGGAAGGTCCGTGTCGAGTTGAAAGGTTGAAAAGTTGAGACCCGACCCCCGTTTATGCGATACTGGGGAAAATCGGCCAAATGGATCGTACGGGGACGCACGATGAGCGCTGAAAAGCAGATCTCCGAGGTCTTCGAGGGCGCCACCAAGGCCTTCTTCAACATCCTCCTCAACCAGGTCCAGGACGGCGGTCTACTGCCTCGACAAGGACCGCCGGATCGTGTTCTGGGGGAAGAGCGCCGAGCAGACGACCGGGTTCGCGCGGGCCGAGGTCATGGGCAAGCAGTGCCCGGAGGACCTCGACCTCCTCGTCGATCATGAGGGCAATGCCATCGATCCGGAAAAGTGCCCCATCGTCGCCACGCTCAAGGACGGGACCATCCGTTCGGCCGAGCTCTTCATCCGGCACAAGGAAGGCTACCGCCTGCCCGTCTCCCTCCGGGTCATCCCCGTTTTCCGGGAGGACGGCGAGATCATCGGCGCGGCCGAGGTCTTCACGGACATGTCGCCCAAGGTGACCATCCCGATGAACGTCACCGATCTCGAGCACCGGGGCCTCATCGACATCGAGACGGGCATCCCCGGCCGCAAGTTCCTCGACATGCACCTGGCCGCCCGGCTCGACGAATACCAGAGGTATGGGCTCCCTTTCGGCCTGATTTACGTGGACGTCGACAACTACGCCAAGATCCTCGAGCGGTACGGCCGGTTCGACGCGATCAAGGTCCTCCGGATGATCTCCCGGACCCTCCACAAGAACATCCGCTACTTCGACATCGTCGGCCGGTGGGACGTCGAGGAATTCCTCATCATCCTCCTCAACATCGACGAGAGCCGGCTCGACATCGTCGCCAACAAGCTCCGTCTCCTCGTCGCCGATTCCTACATCACGGTCGAGACGGGGGCGCTCAGCGCGACCGTCTCGATGGGGGCCTGCCTCGTCCAGCGCTACGACTCCGTCGAGGGCATCGTCAAGCGGGCCGAACAGCTCATGATGCACTCCAAGTGGCGCGGCAAGAACAAGGTCAGCATGAGCTTCGTGACCAACGAGGAGCGATAAGAAATCCCCCCCCACCCCCCTTTTCCAAAGGGGGGAGAAATCCCCCCCACCCCCCTTTCAAAGGGGGGTAAGCAAACCCCCTCACCCCCTTTTCCAAGGGGGGTATCAGGATCCGCCCATACCCCCTTTTAACAAAGGGGAGTATCGGGATCCCCCCCGACCCCCTTTTACAAAGGGGGGAAGTAATGACGAGTGCCGCGGCGGTAAGAAATCCCCCCTCACCCCCCTTTTCCAAAGGGGGGTATCAAATCCCCCCTGCCCCCCTTTTAAAGGGGGGAGCAAACCCCCTCACCCCCTTTTCCAAGGGGAGTATCCGGCCCCCCCATTCCCATGGGAAGGGGAAGCAAACGGCCGGAGATCAAGACGCAAGCTAAAGCCTGCGGCTACAGGCCAATCGTCGCGGAGGTCCCGAGCCCGGGCACCGTGCCAGACCGCGGCCCTTTGGAGTACCCCCCTTTAGGAAAGGGGGGGTATCAAGACGCCGCCACGGACACAAAACTACTTAAAGGGCGCCTCTTGGAGTACCCCCCTTTGGAAAAGGGGGGTAAGGGGGGATTTGCCGGCGAAGGATCGCGGCTACATTCACGTTCCCGGACAATTCCCGTCAGGATGGAAAAAAAGCTCCCCCCGTCCCCGTGGGGAGAGGGCGGGGGGAGACTTCGATAGGAGGGGGTTAGTAAGAGGCCGTTTTCAGGGCGTTGCCGCTGAATTCGGCGCCAAAGGCGATCTGGTTGCCGCCGCCGGCGAGCTTCATGCGGACCTCGGTCCCGGGGACGTCCCAATGGGCGCGGAACTCGAGCTGGCCGTTGCTCAGGGCCGTGCCCCAGGCCCGATCGTCGTTCTTGAGGGCCGGGTCCTGCCAGACGACCTGGTCGTCGACCGGCGTTCCCATCTTGGTGACGGCGAAATCCTTGAGCTTCAGGTAATCCTCGATGTACCGGTTCTTGTCGGCGAATTTCTCGAGCAGGCTGAGCCGGGTGGCGGCGAGATGCTCATTGTCGAAGACGTACTCGAGGAGGCACCTGCGGCCCATGACCCGCCGCTTGTAGGTGACGATCTCCACGCCCTCGATCGTCTCCTGGCCGAGAGGCCGGCCCTCGGCCTCGAGGACGGCGTCCTTGGCCGCGCCCCATTCCATGACGGGCCTGTAGGCGTCGGCGAAATCCAGGGCTTCAGGCTGGGCGATCTCGTCCTCGGCGCTGATCTGGACGACCTTGAGGTCCGGATAGAGCTTCCTGACCATGTCCTCGGTGATGTATCCGGACCGCGTCTTCCCGGTCCGGGACGAGGTAAAGTAGACGTAGTACCAGCGGGCGCGCGACTTGATGGCGCTCGCGAGCGTCATGGTCGCCCCGCGGGCCAGCGTCTCGATGACCGGGCTCGAAGCGTCCGCGTTGAGGTGGATGGCCGCCTGGTCCGTAACGACCTGGAGCTTCTTGGCCTGCAATGCCTGGGGCAATGCAAGCATCAGGCAGACCGCCGCCGCGGCGGCCGCGATCCTGGTTCCCCCCACGTTAATTTGCGTCATTTTGGTCCCCTCCGATCTCACGCGTACACTATGGCCCCCCGGAGCGGGGCTGACAATGCCCTTTAGGGGTGATTTTCGTGATGATAATGGTCACCCCGGGGGGGCAGTGCCCCATCCCTGGACGGATTGATAGCCCCCGGGCGGGATGGTATAGGGGTTCCGATACACGGCGGAAATCCGCAACGCGAATTACTGCGCGACGGGCTTTTTCGAATTCCTCAAGGAGGGATACCCAAATGAAAGCCTTTATTTATCGTGAATACGGTTCCCCCGACGTACTAAAGTTGGAAGATATCCCCAAGCCGGTTCCGAAGGACGACGAGGTCCTGGTGAAAGTTCACGCGGCGTCCTTGAATGCCTATGACTGGCATCTTCTGAGAGCCGATCCGTTCCAGGATCGACTGAGGGCGGAGGCTTGCTCAAGCCGAAAAACACGATTCTCGAAGCGGACATCGCCGGGCGTGTCGAAGCGATCGGCGGCCGAAATTCCCCTATTCATTGCGGGGCAGGCTATTGATCCCGGAAGGCTGTTTGGAGGGACTTGCTGGAGCCAGCGAGAGGGATCGAACCTCCGACCTGCTGATTACGAATCAGCCGCTCTACCGACTGAGCTACGCTGGCCCGAAGTGGAGAGATTATATCCGAGAAGGGGGCGGCTGTCCAGAGCGGGTGGTCAGCTCTTGTTGAGCTTCTTTTCCTGCCACTGGGCGTAGCAGGAATCGAGGACCTCGGAGCGGGCCTCGGGGGCCATATCCAGGATCTTCAGGCCGAGGGCCCAGGTCCCGCCCTCGTTCTTGCTCCAGATGACCTCGGCCTTGGCCGGGGCGGTGTTCGTCTTGTCGGGGAGGGAGCACACGAGCTCGATCTTCGCGCCGGGGACGAAATTGAAGTCCAGATTGAGGACGAGCTTCAGGCCGCCTCTCGAGAAATCGTCGATCCGGGCCTTCTCGTCCAGACCGTTCTGCTCTTCGATCTTGATGACCTCGGCCGGGAGCATGCACTCGAACCGGAGGAACTTACGCTGTTCATTTTCCATCACGCGCATTATAGGGGCAAATAACCCGGTTTTCAAGCGCTCACGCGCCTCTTCCCAAAAACGACCGAATTAACTATGATGGAGCCTCGGAAATCGGCCCGGGAACAGACGGGAAACCCGGGGACGCCGCGAAGAAATCCCCCGTCCAAGCGAGAATACACGATATGATCATCAAGAAGCTCGAACTGCAGGGATTCAAGTCGTTCGTCGACCGGACCAAGGTCGTCTTCCACCCCGGCATCACGGCCATCGTCGGCCCGAACGGCACGGGCAAGAGCAACCTCGTCGACGCCCTGCTCTGGGTCCTCGGCGGCCGCCGCCAGAAGACGGTCCGCGGCGACCGGACCGACGACATCATCTTCAACGGCAATGCCAAACGCCCGCCCGTCAGCATGGCGGACGTCGTCCTCTCCCTCGGCGGCGAGGACGGCGAGATGGCCATCTCCCACCGCGCCTTCCGCTCGGGCGAGAGCGAATACCGCCTCGACGGCAAGGGCGTCCGCCTCCGGGACATCCAGGAGGAGCTCTGGAAGCATTCCATCGGCGAGGCCGAATACTTCGTCATCGAGCAGGGCGCCATCGGCACGTTCGTCACCTCCAAGCCGAACGAGAAGCGGGCCCTCCTCGAGGAGGCCGCCGGCACGGCCTACTACAAGGACAAGAAGCGCCAGGCCCAGAACAAACTCGAAACGAGCGAACAGAACATGACCCGCCTCGAGGACATCATCTCCGAGGTCGAGAAGGCCAAGAATTCCCTCCAGCGCCAGGCGTCGGCCGCCAACCGCTACCGCCGCCTCCGCGAGCGCATCCGTGAGCTGACCTCGTTCCACTACCTCCGGAAGGACGTCCATCTCGTCGGGGCCCAGGCCGAAGCGCCGCCGCCTACGACGCCTGCCTGGAAAAGGAGCGGGAGGTCATGTCCCGCATCAAGGCCGAGGAACACGACCTCGCCGATGTCCGCAAGACCCTCTGGGACCTCGAGAAGGCGCTCAAGGAGAACCAGGAACAGGTCTACGCCGTCAAGTCGCAGGCCGCCCGCCTGGAGGGCGAGATCGAGCGGGAAACCAAGCGCGCCGAGTTCCTGGAGGAATCGCGCCGCAAGGCCGAGGCCGGCCGCGAAGAGCTCCGGGCGGAGATGCTGCCCTCGAGCTCGAATCCATCCAGGCACGCTCCGGCCTCGAGGATGACCGCCGACCTCGAAGGGCGCCGGTCGGAGGTCGAAGCCTCCGCCGTCCTCGTCCGCGAAGCCAAGGAGCGGACGGCCGGCCGGGCCAAAGACATCCAGGCCCTCCGCGACGAGCACCTCCGCAAGTTCCAGGAGCTCACCGAAAAGCGGAACAAAGCCGTCCAGATCGAAAAGGAGCTCGAGCTCGTCCTCCGCCAGGAGGAGAAGCTCCGGTCCCAGGCCTCCGGCCAGGCCGCCCTCCTCGCCGAGACCGAGGCCGCCCTCGCCCGCTTCGAGTCGGAGATCGCATCCCGCGAAGGGGCCCGACCGAGAAGGAGCGGACGATCGCCGGGCTCCAGTCGGACCTCGCCTCGGCCCGCGCCGCCGCCGACGAACTCCGGGCGCGGATCGCCGCTCTCAAGGAAAGCCGCGACGCCGCCGTCTATCAGCTCAAGGCCCTCCGCAACGTGGACGCCAAAGAGCGCGCCGGCGTTGCCGCCGAAGACATCCCCGGCTCGTTCGGCCTCCTGGCCGACCTCGTCCGGACGAGCGCCGAGGACGCTCCCCTCTTCGACGTCTTCTGGAAGGACGAGGCCAAGGCCCGCGTCATCCTTCCCGAGGAGTTCCTGAAGGCCCTCCGGCCCGGGCTCAAGGGCAGTTATCTCCTCGTCCCCGGCCGGGTCCGGTCCGAAGTCCCGCCCGAGGTCCTCGGCGACCCCGAGGTCGTCGGCCTCCTCAAGGGCCGCGTCCGGGCCGACGACCGGTTCCGCGATCACCTCGACCGGCTCGACGAGGCCGTCATCGTCCGGGAAGCCGCCGCTGCCGTCCGGCTCTGGCTCCGGTTCCCCGGCCTGAACTTCATCACGCCGTCGGGCGACCTCCTGCTGGCGTCCGGCCTCCTCAGGCTCGGAGCGAAGGGCGACGGCATGATCGCCCTGACCCAGGAGATCCACGGGCTCGAGGAACGGGCCGCCGCGCTCGAAGAAGAGATCGTCCCGCCCGCCGCCGCTCTCGAAGCCCGGGAGGCCGAGTGCCGCTCCCTCGAAGCCGCCCTCGAACGGGAGCGCGAGCCTCCTCCACGAGGAACGCGCCCTCCAGGACCGGCTCCGGGAACGGAAATTCGGCCGCATCGAAATGGAGAAAGCCTCGACCTCGGCCGACATCATCGCCCGAGAGCTCCCGGTGCTGGCCGACGAGAAGGAATCCATGACCGGGAACCTGGAAACCCTGCGCGCCGCGGCGGCCGCCGCCGAAGAAGAGAACGCGCACTCAACGAGCGCGTCGAAGCCGCCCGCCGGGAGCTCGCCGCCGTCCGGGAGAAGGACGGCGAGGACGAACGGCGCTATTTCGGGCTCAAGGCCGAATGCGACATTCTCGCCGAGAAGATGAACGGCCTCGGCGTCCAGATCCAGGGCCTCGCCCGGCGCAAGGAGGCCACCGAGGCCAAGATCGCCTCCCTCGAAGAGGAGATCCGGGAGGGCGAGTCCGGCAAGGAAAAGACTCGGCGAATACGTCGGGAGCTCTCCGTGAAGACGAAAGCCCTCGAAGAAGAGAGCGGCGCGGGCGAGAAGGCGCTCGAGGAGACCGAGACGTCCCTCCGCGAGGTCCGGAAGCGCCAGGACGAGCTCGAGGCCCGGCTCCAGGCCTCCCGCGAGGACGAGGAAGCCGCCAAGGACGCCCGGGTCAAGGCCGAGATCCGCAAAGCCGAGATCGACCGTGACCTCGTCAACCTCGAGGAAACGTGCTGGCAGGACCTGAAGAAGACGCTGGCCGAGCTCCGGGCCGAAGCCGAGGCCGCCGCCGCGGCCGCGATCCCGGGCGCCGCGGAAGCCGCCGAGCTCGAAGAAGAGATCCTTCCCGAAGACGAGGAGGGCGCCGAAGAGGCCCAGCCCGCGCCGAGGGAGCGTCCCCGGGCGGCGGCTCCCAGGCGAAGCCGCCGAAGGCCAGCCGCGCCGTCGCGAGACGGCGAAGCCCCGCCGCGCCCCGAGGAAGCTCCGGCCGGTGGCCGAGCTCTCCGACGAGGAAGTCGAGAAGGAGCTCGAGGAATCCCGCGACCCCCTCCTCCGCTTCAAGGCCGTCAACCTCATGGCCGAGGAGGAGTTCCTCGAGCAGAAGAAGCGCTTCGATTTCCTCGTCCAGCAGAGGAAGGACCTCCGCGATTCCATCGACTCGACCGGAGAGGCCATCCGCAAGATCGACGAGGAGAGCAAGACCCAGTTCCTCAAGGCCCTCGAGGAGGTCAACACGAACTTCCGCGAGATCTTCGCCCTGGTCTTCAAGGGCGGCCACGCCGAGGTCAAGCTCCTCGAGCCGGACAACGCCCTGGAGAGCGGCGTCGAGATCGTCGCCCAGCCGCCCGGCAAGCGCGTCCAGAACCTGGCCCTGCTCTCCGGCGGCGAGAAGTCGCTGACCTCGATGGCCTTCATGTTCGCCCTGTTCCGCTACCGGCCGTCGCCGTTCTGCTTCCTGGACGAGGTGGACGCGGCCCTCGACGAGGTCAACCTCGGCCGGTTCCTCGACCTGATGAAGGCCATCAAGCACCAGACGCAGTTCATCATCATCACCCACAACTACAAGACCATGGAGGTCGCCGACTACATCTACGGCACGACCATGGAGGAGCCGAACATCACGAAGCTCTACTCCGTGAAGCTCGAGCGGAAGGAAGAGCTCAAGGCGGACGCATGAAGATCCTGCTCTTCGTCCCGCCCGGCGGCTATTTCGCCGAGCGCTGGTCCAAGGGCTCGACCATGCCGACCCTGGGCCTCCTCTACATCGGGGCCGTCCTCGAGAAGGAAGGGATCGACGTCGGGATCGTCCCGGCCGACGTCCTGGGGCTCGACTGGACGGGGGATCGCGCGAGATGATCCGCGCCGAGCGGCCGGACATCGTGGGCGTCACGTCCACGACCGAGAACCGGTTCCAGAGCTTCAGGCTCATCAGGATCGCGCGCCGGGCCCTGCCCGGCGTCCTGACCGTGATGGGCGGGCCGCACGCGTCGATGGCTGCCGCGGACACCCTCGCCCACATCCCCGAGCTCGACGTCGTCGTCCGGGGCGAGGGCGAGGTGACGACGCTCGAGCTCTGCCGGGCCGTCGAAAAGGCCGGCGGCGACCGGGAGCGCCTTCGGGCCCTGCTCGCCGCGATCGACGGCATCTCCTACAGGGACGCGGACGGGAACGTCGTCGCCACGCGGCCCCGCGCCCCCATCGCCGACCTCGACAGCCTCCCCTTCCCCGCCTTCCACCTCGTCCCGTTCGACAAGTACAACTTCAAGATCGACGTCCCCGGGCACGGCCTTCTCCAGGCCGTCAACATCATGGCCAGCCGCGGCTGTCCCTTCGACTGCAACTTCTGCGCGACGCCCATCAACTGGGGCCGCCACGTCCGGATGAGGAGCCCGGAGAACGTCGTCGACGAGATCGAGAAGCACGTCCGCGAGCGCGGCGTCCGGGTCGTCTTCTTCTACGACGACACGTTCAACGCCAGCCCGAAGCGCGTCGAGCGCATCTGCGACCTCATCCTCGAGCGGAAGCTCGACATCTTCTGGCGGGCCGAGGTCCGGCTCGACCTCATCACCCGGCCGCTCCTCGAGAAGATGAAGAGGGCGGGCCTCTTCCACGTCTCGTTCGGCATCGAGGCGGGCTCGGAGCGGGTCCGGCGCGAGGTCATCCACAAGCTGATCGAGATCGAGGACTTCCACAACCTCGTCCGCTGGTGCCTCGAGCTCGGCGTCATCCCCAACGTCTTCTTCATCTTCAGCCATCCGACCGAGACCTGGGAGGAGGCGCGGGAGACCGTCGGCATCATCGAGCAGTACCGGAAGCAGGTCGAGGCCTCGGTCGCCGTCCTCCACGTCTATCCGGGGACGCCGCTCGAAGCCACGGCGAAGGAAATGGGCCTCCTGCCGGAGGATTTCACCTGGACGAAGAGGTACGGATCGCGCGTCATCACCCTGCCCTCGGCCCAGGGCGACGTCCCGCTCTTCCTGGACAAGCTGACCTGGAGCCAGGTGAGCGAGCTCCTCTTCCGCTGGGCGATGAGCGGGGGGAACGTCTCGATCGTCCGGAAGACGCTCCGGGCCATCGGCCACATCCGTTCGTTCGGCGACCTCAAGCGCTATGCCGTCATGGCCTGGGTCCTGGCCAGGCTGAAGGCCGGGAAATTGCTGGCCCGCGATTCTTTGTAGCCCCAGGCTTCAGCCCTCCCTGACTGTTTCGTGCTTTTGACCTCCCTGACCTGTAGCCTCAGGCGTTGGACCGCCCCGCTTTGTAGCCTCAGGCTTCAACCGGAGTCTTTTCTCGGACCAAATCCCCCCGCACCCCCCTTTCCAAGGGGTAGCTGCGCCGACAGACTCTGAGCTTGGTCTGCCCTAAATTGTAGCCTCAGGCTTTGGACCTCCCTGGCTTATAGCCTCAGGCTTTAGCCTGAGTCCTTTCTTGGACCAAATTCCCCCGCGCCCCGCTTCCCTGCTGGAGCCTCGGGTGACTTCCCCCCTTTCCTAAAGGGGGGCTTTGGGGGGATTTCTAATGTCTGGAAATCCCCCCTCACCCCCCTTTTCCAAAGGGGGGAAGATCGCAGGCCTATGCCCGTGGCTGTAGGCCTATGCCCGTGGCCGTAGGCTTATGCCCGTGGCTGAAGGACTATACCCGTGGCTGAAGGCTTATGCCTGTGGCCGCAGGCCTATACCCGGGACTGAAGGCCTATGCCCAAGGATGCAGGCTTATATGGCTGCAGGCTAAAGCCAGCCGCTACATCAAGAAGCTTTGGGCTAAGGCTTAGGTTCTTGGTAACCTTGGTCTCGCAGGCATTTGTAACCATAAGCTTAAGGATTCCTTGTATCCTGGCCTCGGGCTGGAGCATCGGATGAATCCCCCTTTCCTGCTGGAGCCTCGGATGATTCCGCCCTTTCCTACCCGGGCCTTGGATGAATCCCCCGCTTTCCTACTGGAGCCTCGGGTGACTTCCCCCCTTTCCTAAAGGGGGGCTTTGGGGGGATTTCTGGGGATGAGGCCATCGGCTATAGGCGGCGTACACAATTCATGTCATTCGTCCCATATCGAGGACACATAGATCCCCCCTGTCCCCCTTTTCCAAAGGGGACCAGGGGGGATCTGATGGCACGGAATTTGCTCTATAAACGGACGCAACAAGGATGTTAAACGTGCGTGATATGCGAATGGCGCGGGAGATCCGGAGAACGAGAGAGAACCTCATCGCCCGATATCGGCGGAGAGCGCGCTGTTTGCGAGAGGCCCGGTGGATACGAGGAGAATGACCATGAACAAGAAATTCGCGATGACCCTGATCGTGGCCTTGGCGCTGGCCATCGCCCTCATCGGCCAGGAGCAGACGCCCCCCCAGGAACAGGTTCCCCCCCAGGAAGCGCGGGAAACGGCGGTTTCCGAGGAACAGCCGGCTCCCGAGGAGCCGGGCGAGGTCGAGTACACGAACGATTCCGTGGCCCGCCTGAGCTTCCTCGCCGGGAACGCGTTCATCCAACGTGCCTCGGACATCGGTTTCGAGGAATGCGTGGTCAATACCCCCGTCACCGAGGGCGACCGGCTCGGGACGACCGATGGCCGGGCCGAGGTCCGTTTCGGCCGCGGCAACTTCGTCCGCCTCGATAACGAGACCAAGATCGACTTCCTGAACCTCCCGAAAAAGGGCGACGACACGGTCCGGATCCGGGTCTGGTCCGGGAGCGTCTACCTCGAGGTCTCCAGCCTTCTCCGGGAGAAGGGCATCGAGATCCATACGGCCGACACGTCCTTCTACGTGCTGGACGAAGGCCTGTACCGCATCGACGTCAAGGAGAACACGGACACCGAGGTCCTCGTATTCCGGGGCCTGGTCGAAGCCGCGGGCGAGGAGGGTTCCGTCCTGGTCAAGGGCGGACAGCGCGTCGAAGCGGCCGAGGGGCGGTTCCCCTCGCGGCCGTCCCAGTTCATGGCGGCCGCCACCGACGGCTTCGACCGCTGGAACGACTCGCGGAACGTCGAGGTCTCAAAGCGGCTCCCCAAGCGCTACCTGCCGAACGATCTCGAGGACTTCGAGTACGAGCTCGGCCAGTACGGCGACTGGATGTACCTCTCGCCCTACGGCAACGTCTGGGTTCCCCGGGGGATCGACGAGGGCTGGCGCCCCTACTCGAACGGGCGTTGGACCTGGCTGCCGCTCTCCGGCTGGACCTGGCTGCCTTACGAGCCCTGGGGCTGGTCGACCTTCCATTACGGCCGCTGGCATTGGGGCATCGGCCTCGGCTGGTACTGGATCCCCACGTCCGTCTGGGGCCCCGGCTGGGTCAACTGGTGGTGGGATGACTATTACTTCGGCTGGGCCCCGATCAGCTATTGGGGCTACCCGGTTGTCATCGTCGACAACTATTTCGACGGCCGCTGGCACGGCGACCAGTACCCCTGGAACTCGCACGCCCTGACGGTCGTCCGCCGGGACCAGCTCCGGGCGAAGAACATCGCGCCGGTCGCGCTCAGGGGCGACGCGCTCAAGGGCTTGGAGAGGATCACCCTTTCCGGCAGGACGTTGACCGTGAAGCCCGTCGGCGGGAGCCGGACCCTGGTCCAGCCTCTCGAGGGGCGCAGGATCCTCCTCCGCAAGGGCGACGGATCGGTCTCCCTCAAGGGAGACGAGCCGGGCACGAGGACGAGCGGCGCGTCGCGCGGCAGAACGAGCGGGGAGATCAAGTCGAGGCCGGCGGGCTCCTCCAAGGGCTCCACGAAGAGCGCCCCCAAGGCGACAAGCGCTCCCTCGGGCAAGCCCTCATCGGGCAAGGTCGTCAAGAAGGAAAAGGATTCGTCGAGCTTCAGCCTCAACCGTTACGGGGATGACGCCCCGTTCGTCCGCAGCACGACCGGGGCGACCGGGACAAGGGTCTCCTCCCGGGGCATTATCGGGTACCCTTCGTCCATCAGGATCGACGGGAGCCGGTACTACAGGAGCGGCGACAATCCCTGGCGCGAATCCTCCATCGGCCGGATCTTCAGGCAGTTCTCCGGAGAGGGCTACACCTCCCGGAAAGGCTCGTCGTCTTCGACGTCCTCGTCGTCCTCAGGGACGAAAGTGTCCTCGGGCTCGAAATCCTCGACCCGGTCCGGGTCGGTCTCGCGCGGTTCGTCATCGAGAGGCTCGTCCAGAGGCTCATCGCCTTCCCGAGGCTCCTCCTCCGGAAGCGCCACCAAGAAGCACTAACCTCCTCTGTTTTCATACCCCGGTCCCCCTCCCCCATCCTCCCCCGGGGGAGGGGGGCCATCCTTAATGCTCCTCCCGGGCGGTCTCCTGCGAATAGTAATCCAGGATCCTGAGGTGGTCCTGGTTCGTGCAGTAGCGAGAGGGCTCGGTGCCGGGGAAGAAGACTTCCCTGAGGGGGAACCGGCAGATGGGCGTCGCCAGGAGGCCGGTCTTGCGGTCGATATCGACGAAGCTCAGATTGGGCGGGACTTCGAAGTCCTCGGGGACGAGCTCGACCCCCCGGGCCCCGGCGTCCTTCTTCCGCGATTCGATGACCTTCACGAAGAAGTCTTTCCAGATGGGCAGGGCGGCGACGGCCCCGGATTGACGCGCGCCAAGAGTGACCTTGGTGTCGTAGCCGATCCAGACCCCCGCGCATAGGACGGGCGAGAATCCGATGAACCAGGCGTCGGTGTACTCGTCGGTGGTTCCCGTCTTTCCGGCCAGCGGCCAGCCGAGCTCGGCGAGCGCCGTGGCCGTCCCCTCCCGGACCACGCCCTGGAGAAGGTAGGTCATCATGTAGGCCGTCTGGGGCGGGATGACCTCCTCGGATTCGACCTTGTTCTCCTCGAGGACGTTGCCGTCCTTGTCCTCGATGCGGGTGATGAAGTAGGGCTTGACCCGAACGCCCTTGTTGGAGAACGCCGTGAAGCCCGAGACGAGCTCGACGAGCGTGACCTCGAAGGTCCCGAGCGCGAGCGAGAGGTACGGATAGATGGCCGAGGTCAGCCCGAACCGGCGACAATAATCGACCCCGACCTGGGGCGAGATGTAGTCAAGGATCCGGGCCGTGATGACGTTTCGCGATTCTTCAAGCCCTTTGCGGAGGGTCACCGAGCCTTTGTAGATGCGGTCGTAGTTCCGGGGCTTCCAGGGCTCCCCCGTCCACTTGTCGGTGAACGTCACGGGCTCGTCCTGGATGATGGTCGCCGGCGTGAAGCCGTTCTCGACGGCGGCCGTGTAGAGGAACGGCTTGATGACCGATCCCGTCTGACGGAGGGCCTGGGTCGCCCGGTTGAACTGACTGCGGCGGAAGGAATAGCCGCCGGTCACCGCCTTGATCTGCCCGGTCGGGGGGTCGATGACGAGGAAGGCCCCTTCGACCTGCGGTTCCTGGTCCAGAGTCACGGTCAACTCCCCTTCCCCGGGAGGGACCGTCTTCACCTGGACCTGGATCACGTCTCCGGGCCGGACGAGGGCGTCAAGGTTACGGGCTCGTGTCCATTCGATGCCTTTGCTCGTCATGCGGCCGATCCGGTCCTTCAGGCGGACGGAGGCCTCGGCCTTCGCGGCGCTCAGGACGACGGCGTCCGCGACATCGCCGGCCTCGACCGCGTGGGTCGTCCAGCTTTCCAGCCAGACCGAGCGGAGGTCGACCTTCCCCTCGGCGAGGAGGTTCTTCTTGTCCCGCCGCCAGCCGCGTTTCTTGTCCTGGGCGCGAAGCCCCGCCCGCAGGGAATCCTCGGCGTACTTCTGGAGCTCGGGGTCGAAGGTCGTATAGACCTTGAGGCCGGCGTTGTAGAGGGCGTCGGCGCCGTAATTCTTTTCGAGGTAGCGGCGAACCTCCTCGAAGAAGTAGGCCCCGAACTCGGAGCTCGTGCGGCGGAGCGGCAGGACCTTGAGAGGACCGGCCTTGGCCGCATCGGCCCGGCGATCGGAGATGTACCCTTCCTCCGCCATCCGGTTCAGGACGTGGTTACGACGCTGGAGGGTCTTCTCGGCGTTCGTATACGGGGAATATACCGACGGGCCCCGGAAGATGCCGGCGATGAGGGCGGCTTCCTCGAGGCCCAGGTCCGAGACGCTCTTTCCGAAATAAAGGTTCGCCGCGGACTCGACGCCGTAGGCGCCGTGGCCGAGGTAGAACTGGTTGCAGTAGAGTTCGAGGATCCTCTCCTTGGAATATGTTTCCTCGATGCGGCGGGCGACGAACATCTCCTTGAGCTTCCGCCTGATGGTCTGCTGGGAATAAAGGAACAGCGACCGGGCCAACTGCTGGGTGATGGTGCTTCCGCCCTGGGGGCGGCGCAGAGAGCCGTGCCCGATCTTGACGACGTCCTCCTTGAGCGCCCGGAGGATGCCCACGTAATCGATGCCGTTGTGGGCGTAGAACCGGGGGTCCTCGGTGGCGATGATGGCCTGCTTCAGAACGTCGGGAATTCGGGCGTACGGGACCTCGATCCGCCGCTCCTCGGCGAACTCCTTGACGACCTCGCCCTTGTCGGACAGGATCGACGTGATGATCTTGGGCCGGAGGTTCTCGAGCTCCTCGACCGACGGGAGGTTATTCCGGATGGTCATATAGGCCCCGAACATGGCCCCCAGGGCGCAGGTCGCGCCGACGGCCAGGACGATGAGCAGGGCGCGGAGCCACCCCGATCTTCCGAGCTTGCGGATCTTTATCTTGAGGTTGGGGATATTCATGATCGTACCCGGCAAATATAGCATACCGGCCTCGGGGCCGTCCATATCGCCCGGGCGCTGAGTTCCCCCCTTTGGAAACGGGGGGTGACGGGGAATTCTGACTTTCCCCCCTTACAAAGTTGGGGCCGGGGGATATTATCTCCCCCCCCCTTAATAAAGGGGGGCTGAGGGGGATTTAGCTTCCCCCCTTTATAAAAGGGGGGCCAGGGGGGATTTAGCTTCCCCCCTTTATAAAAGGGGGGGCCAGGGGGGATTTCGGCTACTTTGACTTTCACTTCGTCAAGAGCTTCAAAACCCTTCCGAGGATGACGTCGCTGATCTCCCTGACGTCACCGGTGCCATCGATATGTACGAACTTGCGGCCCTTGAAGCCGTCGAAGATCTCGCCGACCCGGGCCAGGTAGTCCTCGCGCTCGAAGAGCTCGTCCCGCCGGCCCCGGCCCCCGATCCTGGCCAACCCGCGTCCGGCATCGATATCAACGATGAAAACGAGGTCGGGACGGACGGCGAAGCGCTCGTTCAGCCGCCGGATGCGCGCGGGATCGATGCCCTTGGCCCCCTGGTAGGCGACGGTCGAGAAGTAATAGCGGTCGAGGACGACCGTCTTCCCCGCCGCCAGGGCTGGTCCCAGGTTCCGGGCGACGTTCTCGCGACGGTCCCGGACGAAGAGGTCGAGCTCCTCCTCGGGGGTCAGGGAGTCCGCCAGCCGGGCCTTCTCCCGGATGAGCCGGCCCCATTTGCCCCTTGTCGGCTCGCAGAAGAGGGCGGTCCGGATGCCCCGGGCCGCGAGCCGCCGGACGAGGAGCCTGGCTTGGGTGGACTTCCCCGAGCCGTCGATGCCCTCGAGGACGATGAGCAGGCCCCGCTTTCCGCCGGACGGTTTCATATTGGCGTCTCTCCTGTCTCTGTCGTGGCGGCAAGTCGTCTCAGACGTCAGCCTGAGCTTTCATCCGGGCGCGGGCTGAAGTCCGCGGCTACAGAACGGGGAACGGCCTGCCTCGTCCCCAACCCGCTTGCCAATCCTAGCGCGAAGTACGGTCGAATGCAACGTTTGGCTCCGCGGGCGGGTATTAAGAGGTCGAACCGTTGAATTTTGGCCATATATATGTTAATTTTAGTTTTTACGCACTGGAGGGACGCATGAAAAAGGCCATTTGGGTAGCGCTCGCCGGCTTCACCCTGGGACTCCTCGTCGCGGGGTACGTCTTTGTCTATCTGCCCGAACGACACCCCGCCCCCGCGGCGGCCGCCGTCTCTCCCTCGAGCCCGGCCCTGTCAACGAACCTTTACGCCTCCGCCGCGCCCGAGCTCCGGACGGACCTCGACTTCGTCGGGATCTCGGAGAAGGTCGGGCCCGCGGTCGTCAAGATCGTCAGCGAGCACAAGGCCAAAGGCCGGGAATCCCAGGAATTCGAGGACCAGTTCCCCTTCGAAGATTTCTGGGACCGGTTCTTCGGCCGCCCCGCGCCGCGCCAGCCCCAGGATTACCGGAGCACGGTCCAGGGGACGGGATTCTTCATCACGGCCGACGGCTACATCCTGACCAATAACCATATCGCCGAGGACTCGATCAAGAACACGGTCACGACCCTCCAGGGCAAGGACTTCGAGGCCAAGGTCGTCGGGGCCGATCCCAAGACCGACCTGGCCCTTCTCAAGATCGACGCCAAGGACCTGCCCTTCGTCGCCCTGGGCGACTCCGCCATGGTCAAGGTCGGCGAGTGGGTCCTGGCCATCGGCAACCCGCTGGGCATGGAGCACACCGTCACGGCGGGCATCGTCTCCGCCAAGGGGCGCCAGCTCGGCGTCGGGGCTGAACGTCCCGACGTACCAGGACTTCATCCAGACCGACGCGGCCATCAACCGGGGCAACTCCGGCGGCCCGCTGGTCAACATGAGGGGCGAGGTCATCGGCATCAACAGCAATATCCTCTCGCCGACCGGCGGGAACATCGGCATCGGGTTCGCCATCCCCTCCAATATGGCCAAGAAGATCGTCGCCCAGCTCAAGGTGAAGGGCAAGGTCGTCCGCGGCCGCCTGGGCGTCGTCATGCAGAACGTCACCGACGGCATGCGGAAACAGCTCGGGATCAAGTCCGAGAAGGGCGCCATCATCACGACCGTCGAGCCCGAGGGCCCGGCGGACAAGGCCGGCTTCAAGCAATACGACGTCATCGTCGAGCTCAACGGCCAGCCCATCGAGGACAGCAACGACCTCAAGTTCAAGATCGCCGACATCGAGCCCGGCAAGAAGATCAGCGTCAAGGTCGTCCGCGACGGCAAGGAGCTCTCCCTCGCTCCGACCGTCGAGGAGATGGACCCCGAGGAGGAGAAGGGCGAGGCGGCGAGCTCCGAGAAGGACGTAGGCCTGTCCTTGACGCCCATGACCCCCGCCCTGGCCCGCCGCTACGGGTACCGGACGGCCGAAGGGCTCCTCGTCACCGAGGTCCGGAACTACAGCGAGGCCGACAAGGCCGGGCTCGCGACCGGGGACATCATCCTCGAGGTCAACCGGAAGAAGGTCGCCACCGTCCGCGAATTCGAGAGCATCCTGAAAAAGACGCCCTCGGGCGACGAGGTCATCCTCCTCGTCCGGAGGGAGGGCGACGGCCAGGCCCAGGACGTCATCCTCCCGTTGAAAGTATCCTGATGAAGATCGCCAAGACCCATTCCCTCGGGAACGATTTCCTGGTCATCCGCCGGAGCGGGGCCTCCGACGAGGGAACCGGAGACCTGGTCCGGAAGCTCTGCGACCGCCATACCGGCGCCGGGGCCGACGGCGTGCTCTTCATCTCCGTCGAGGACGCCGCGGCCGGCCGGATCGGCTGCCGCATCTTCAATTCCGACGGCACGGAAGCCGAGATCTCCGGGAACGGCCTGCGCTGCGCCGCCGCCACCCTCTATAACGACGGGACCATCAAGGCCCCCCGCATCCTGTTCCAGACGACCGCCGGGGAGCGGCCCTGCGAGCTCCTGACCCAGGACGGCAACGTCTTCACGTTCCGCGTGGACATGGGCATCCCCCGCTTCACCTCCGAGGAGATCCCCTTCGACGACGGGTCGCACCACGACCGGATCGTCGATTATCCCCTGACCATCCAGCAGAAGGCCTATAACGTCACCTGCATCAACGTCGGGAATCCGCAGTGCTGCGTCTTCGTCGAGCGGTTCTTCCCGCCGCGGGTCCTCTGGACTCAGATCGGCAACGAGATCGAATGCCACCCCTTCTTCCCCAAAAAGACGAACGTCGAGTTCGTCCGGGTCATCAACAAGCAGGAGATCGAGGTCCTGTTCTGGGAACGGGGCGTCGGCGAGACCCTGTCCTCCGGGACCGGATCCTGCGCGGCGGCCGTCGCCGCGATGCTCAAGGGCCTGACCTCGAACGACATCAAGGTCTGGACGACCCTCGGGCTCGCGGTCGCTGGGAGAACGGGCATATCTTCCAGGGCGGCCCGGCCGAGGTCGTCTTCCTCGGCGAGGCCTCGGCTAAGCGCTCTGCACGCGATAAGGGCGAGACTCGCAAGACGAGAATTCCGCCAAAGCCTTATTTTCCCGACAAGCTCAAGGATGGCCGCATGTTATTGTAGGCTCAGGCTTTAGCCTGAGTCTCATCGTCCTCCTCGATACGGGAATTCAATCAAGCTCGGGCTGAAGCCTGCTGAAACATCTGCGAAGCGCGAGACCGGAATTCTGATACCCAGATCGACGCGCCATATTGTAGTCTCAGGCTGAGGCCTGCGTGATTACCCCCCTTGAAAAAGGGGGCCGGGGGGATCCCCCTCCCCTACTTGAAGTGCTCGTAGCCCTTGATCTGGAGCACCTTGCGGCGGCCGCGGGCGTCCACGGTCCAGATCCCCTCTCGGCCACGATACAGCCGATATCGGTCATCCGGAACTTCCGCATGAGCGGCTCGAGCCGCGGCAGGGCCGACGGCCGGACGGTGAAGATGAGCTGGAAGTCCTCGCCGCCGTGGAGGGCCAGGGGCAGGGAGTCCTTCCGGGACGTCTTCATGGCCCGGGAGAGCGGAATACGGAGCGGGTCGATCCGGCTCCGACCCCGCTCGCCTGGCAGATGTTGTTGAGGTCGACCGACAGCCCGTCCGAGCAGTCGATCATGGCCGAGGCGGCCCGCCGCTTCGCCAGTTCGACGCCCAGGGCCACCTGCGGTTCGGGGTCCAGGAACGACCTGAGAAGGAAGTCGGTCGTCCGGTCCTCTCCGAGCCGGCGGCCTTTCTTGTAGAGCAGGAGCCCCAGCTTCGAATCCCCGAGAGTGCCCGAGACGAAGATGCGATCGCCGGGCCTGGCGCCGCTCCTCAGGACCACCCGCTCCGCCCGCCCGATGACCGTCACGGAAATGACGACCTTTCGGGCCTGCGAGAGGTCCCCGCCGACGAGAACGACGCCCGCCTTCTTGGCGGTCTCCTTGAGACCGACGAAGAAATCGATGACCCAATCGAGGGAGGTTTCGCTCGGCAGGCCGAGGCCCAGGACGGCGTAAAGCGGACGGCCTCCCATTGCGGCGATGTCGCTGATGTTGACGTTGAGGCTCTTGCGGCCCAGGAGCCTCGGGTCGTGAAGGGGGAGGATAAAATCGTAGTCCTCGATGAGGAGGTCGTGGGTGACGAGGAGGCGGCCCGCCCCGGGCCTGAGGACGGCCGTATCGTCCCCGATGCCGAGGAGGACGTCCTTCCTGGGGACGGCGAAATGCTTGCGGATGACCGCCAGAAGTTCCCTCTCTCCGAGCTTTCGTAGTCTCATGGGCTGCGTACTCCAGGACGCAGGCTAAAGCCTGCGGCTGCAATTTCGACGCAGGCTGGGGTCCGAAGCTGCAAAGAGCTCCGTCACCGGCCGGCTTTCGCTTCCTTGGAACCCGATCCCCGTCCGGCCCTCGCCTTTTTCGGCCCTTTCGTCCGCCCCAGCTTCGCTTTCGTCCCCACCTTTTTCCGCCCCTTTCCGGTCTTCCCGACCAGGGCATGCGCCAGGACCTCTTTGACGTCCTGGACGTAGATGAATTCCATCGTCTTGAGGACCTTCTTGGGGATGTCGTAGAGGTCCTTCTTGTTCGGCAGGGGCATGATCATGCGCTTGATGCCCATGCGCTGGGCCGCGAGGACCTTCTCCTTGATGCCGCCGACGGGGAGGACGTTCCCCCGGAGGGTGATCTCGCCCGTCATGGCCACGTCCCAGCGGACCTTGGTGTTGGTGCACAGGGAGATGAAGGCCGTGGCGATGGTGACGCCGGCCGAGGGCCCGTCCTTGGGGATGGCGCCCTCGGGGATGTGGATGTGGAAGTCGTTCTGCTGGAAGAGACGGTTGTCGATGCCGAATTCCCGGGCGTGGGCCCGGGCGTAGCTCAGGGCGGCCTGGGCGGATTCCTTCATGACGTCGCCCAGGGAGCCGGTCAGGGAGAGGTTCCCCTTCCCCTGCATCTTCGTCGACTCGACGAAGAGGATCTCGCCGCCGGCCTCGGTCCAGGCGACGCCGGTGGCGACGCCGATCTGGTCCTTCTGGAGGAGCTGGTCCTTGAAGATCTTGGGCGGGCCGAGGAGGGATTCGACGTTCTGGGACGTGATCCGGGTCAGGGCCTTCCGGCCCTCGGCGACCTTGCGGGCGACCTTGCGGCAGACGGAGGCGATCTCGCGCTCCAGGTTCCGGACGCCGGCCTCCCGGGTGTAGAGGGAGATGATCTTCTTGACCGCGCCGTCGGTGATCTCGATGAGCTTCGCGTTCAGGCCGTTCTCGGCGATCTGCTTGGGGATGAGGTGCTTCTTGGCGATCTCGAGCTTCTCCTCCTCGGTGTAGCCCGGAAGTTCCAGGACCTCCATCCGGTCGCGGAAGGCGGGCTGGATGGGGTCGAGGAGGTTGGCCGTCGTGATGAACATGACCTTGGACAGGTCGAAGGGCACGTCGAGGTAATGGTCGCGGAAGGAGTTGTTCTGCTCGGGATCGAGGACCTCGAGCAGGGCCGAGGACGGGTCGCCGCGGAAATCGGCGCCGATCTTGTCGACCTCGTCCATCATGAACACGGGGTTGTTCGAGCCGGCCCGGCGGATGCCCTGGATGATGCGGCCGGGCATGGCCCCGACGTAGGTCCGCCGGTGGCCGCGGATCTCGGCCTCGTCGCGGACGCCGCCGAGGGAGATGCGGATGAAGTTCCGGCCGAGGGCCCGGGCGATGGACTTGCCGAGGGAGGTCTTGCCGACGCCGGGCGGCCCGACGAAGCAGAGGATGGGGCCCTTGATCTGCTTGGAGAGCTTGCGGACGCCGAGGTATTCGAGGATGCGCTCCTTGACCTTGTCCAGGCCGTAGTGGTCCTCGTCGAGGATGGCGCGGGCCTTGACGAGGTCGAGGTTGTCGACGGTCGTCTTGTTCCAGGGCAGGGAGAACATCCAGTCGAGGTAGTTGCGGACGACCGACGTCTCGGCCGATTCGGGATGCATCTGGGCCAGGCGGACGATCTGCTTCTCGAGCTCCTCGCGGACCTCGTCGGGGACCTTGAGCCCCTTCAGCCGGTCCTGGTAGCCCTTGATCTCCTCCTGGATCTCCGTTCCCTCGCCGAGCTCCTTCTGGATGGCCTTCATCTGCTGGCGGAGGAAGTACTGCTTCTGGAGCTTGTCCATCTCGCCCTTGGCCTCGGTCGAGATCTTGCGACTGGACGTCGAGGAGCTCGAGCTCGCGGGCCAGGTGCTCGTAGACCTTCTTGAGACGCTGGAGGGGGTCGACGATCTCCAGGGCCTCCTGGGCCTCCTCGACCTTGAGCTCGAGGTTCGACGCCGTCAGGTCGGCCAGCCGGCCCGGCTCGTCGACGTTGGCGGCGATGATGAGGACCTCGGGCGGGATGCTCTTGCCGAGCGAGGTGGCCTTCTCGAGCCCGGAGCGGACGTTGCGGATGAGGGCCTCGCCCTCGAGCGTCTTCTCGGGCTTGTCGGGCTCGTGGATGACGGAGATGCCGGCCGTGACGTAGGGCCCTTCCTCCTCGTAAGCTCTCGATCCTCGCCCGGATGAGGCCCTGGGCCAGGATGCGGACGCGGCCGTCGGGGAGCTTCAGCATCCGCATGACCAGGGCGACGGTGCCCATCTCGTAGACGTCCTCGCGCTTGGGCTCCTCGACCTTCATGTCCTTCTGGGTCAGGAGCAGGACCATGCGATTGCCGGCCAGGCTCTGGTCGATGGCGGCCTTGGACTTCTCGCGCCCGACGAAGAGCGGGGCGATCATGTAGGGGAAGATGACGACGTCCCGGAGGAGCAGGACGGGGAGCTTTCCCGGGATGTGGAGCTTCTGGTTCTGTTCCTCGATCAGCCCTTCGAGCGGATCGTCGGTCTTTTCATCTATGTTCGCCATGGCGTCGATCCTCCAGCTTCATTTCTCGGTCCCGGCGTTCCGGACCTCGACCTTCCGGCTCCGGCGGGGCGGCTTCCTGCAGGACGACGGTCAGGATGCCGTTCTCCAGCGTCGCCGAGGCCCGCTCGGCGAGGACGGAGGCCGGGATGAGGACCACCCTCCGGAACGTCCCGTATTCCCGCTCCAGACGGTGGTAGCGGGCCCCGGCCCCGGCCGCCGGGAGGTCCTTCTTCAGCCCCTTGACCTCGAGCCGCCCGCCGCGGAGCATGACCGCGACGTCCTCCTTGAGGACGCCCGGGAGCTCCACCTCGACGATGACCTCGCGTCTCGTTCTCGTAGACGTCCACCGACAGGGGCCCAGATCCTGTCGAGACCGGGGAGCTCGGCCTCGCGGCCGAAGCCCGCGCCGCCGGAGCTCCGGACCTCCGTCTCGATCCTGAGGATGCGGGAGACGGGCCGGATCCGGCGAATCATGGCGGGCGGGGCCTACTTTTCCTTCAGCAGATGCTCAAGGACGTGCTTGAACTCGACGACGTCCTTGAAGTCCCTGTAAACGGATGCGAAGCGGACGTAGGCGACCTTGTCCAGGGCCTTCAGCCGGTCCATGACGATCTGGCCGACCTCGGAAGCGTCGATCTCCTTGTCCGGCCGCTCCTGGAGCATCGTCTCGATCTCCTCGACGATCTCCTCGAGCTGGCTGATCTGGATGGGTCGCTTCTCGCACGACTTCATCATCCCGCGCAGGAGCTTCTGGCTGTCGAAAGGCTGGCGGCTGCCGTCCTTCTTCACGACCATGTAGGGGATCTCCTCGATCTTCTCGTAGGTCGTGAAGCGGCGCTTGCAGGAAAGGCATTCCCGGCGCCGGCGGATCGAGAGCCCCTTCTTGCTTTCCCGGGAGTCGATGACCTTGCTCTCGAGGAAACCGCAGAACGGGCATCTCATGGGTCTTCGGCCTTCCCCATCCTCTTCAACTGGACCAGGGACAGCCCTTCTTTCCACAATATAGCATAACCGATGAGGCAAGTCACCCCGAGCTGGACGGCGTGCATGACGAGCGTCATGCCCGTGGCCAGGTCGCGATCGAGGCCGTAAAGGGACATCATGCCGAGCTGGCTGAAGAAGTCGAATCCCCCGATCATGCCGGGCGTTGGGATGGATGCGCCGACCATGGTCAGGAAGACATAAGGGATGAGGACGAAGAAGGGCCGCGACTGGCGGTAGGCGAAGAACAGGACCCAGTAATAGAGGACGATGCCGAGCCAGACGACGAAGGACAGGGCCGTATAGAGGAGGAAGTCCCCGACGGACCGGAAGAAGGTCAGGCCGTCGATGAACTCGCGGGCGAGCTCGAGGGCCCGGCCGGAAAAGCGCGACGGGAACGGCTTCAGGAGCGCCGCCAGGACGCGCATGGTCGCGTCCTTGAAAAAATAGAGGCAGAGGCAGACCGCGAGGATGGCCAGGGCGAAGAGGACGCCGATCCGCCCCCAGAAGACGAGCCGGCCCAGCGTCTCCGGGCTCAGGCTGAAGGCCGATCCGTAGAGGGGCTTCGCCATGAGGAAGATGCCCAGGAGGGCGCACATGATGAAGATATCGAAGATGCGCTCGACGACCACGGTCCCCAGGCAGAAGCCCGGCCCCATGCCCTCCTTGCGGGCCAGGTACAGGGGCTTGACGATCTCCCCGAGCCGGCCGGGGAAGATGTTGGAGACGGTGAATCCCACGGCGTTGGCCGAGAAGGTATTGGCGAAACGGACGCCCTTCTTCTGGTACTTGAGGAGGACGTGCCAGCGGAGGGCCCGCGTGGCCAGGTGCAGGGGGGCGAGAAGGATGATGAGGGAGAAGAAGAGCGGATTGGCGCTCGTCGCGTAGTGGAGGAATTCCTCCCAGTCGACCTTCCGGAAGAACAGGAAAAGGAACACCAGGCTGAGGAGGGTGACGACGGCCAGCTTGAACCCGTGTTTTTTCATCGAGAGCGGAAGTTTATCATATTCCGGGGGGCCGGGCTAGGCTTTGGCGCTCCGTCGCGGACGCCGGTTCCGCAGCCTCGGGCTTTGGCCCGGGTCTCAAGCGCAGGCAGAAGCCCGCGGCACCACTCCCGCCCTCTCACGCCGGGCTATCGAGGCCCTGCCAAAAAAGAGTTTCCTCCGTATTGAAATCCGCGGCGATTTTCATTATGATATCGGGGTCCTTGCTGGGAAGTCGTCCAACGGCAGGACTCTTGACTCTGGATCAAGCAATCAAGGTTCGAATCCTTGCTTCCCAGCCAATCCCCTCTCCTCTATCGGCCCGCAACGCGGACTTGACAGGCATCCCCCCACGCCGATATTGAAGACAAGGGGTGATTTCCGGCCGCTAACGGGGAGGAGTGCGGGCGACGCCGGCCGATGGCCGCTTTTCCCGGCCCCGGGATCATCCGGGGAGGGGAAAGATGTGTCATGGAAAACGGGGAACTTCCGCTACATGAAAGCGCTCTTCAGGATGGAACAGGTCCGGGAATGAACCGGCGGCCGGCTCCGTAAGGGGGCGTCCCGGAGAACGCCCCCTATCCACACCCCCCTCGCGCCCGGAACCGGAGCGCGCCCGGACCGGGAACTTACTCGGCCGCCGTATCGACGACCCTCCCCACGGCGACGTAACGGACGCGGCCGAGGGATCTCATCAGGTCCCGGACGACGTTATATTCGAACAGCCCCGTCGGGATTACGGTCAGCATCCCCGGCGGAAGCATGCCCTCGAGGGTATGGCAGACCTGCTCGTTCATGGCGACAAAATAGATCCCCGCCGGGTTTATGGGATTCCCGTTCAACCGGACCGAGAACGGATCGATCCGGCTCAGCGAGCCGAACGGCGCGGCGGGCTTGCTCGAGTCATAGGCGAACGTCAGGCCCGAAGGCTGGAGGCAAAGGTCCGAGGTGGCCTCGATCATGGACACCGAGTACTCCAGGAGGCCGAGGAGCAGCTCGCCGGGGACGCGGAACGACCACGACCTTGAACCCGAGCCCCGATGCCGGATCATATCCGTAGGGCACCGCCCGCATGATGTCGTTGCCGACGACCTTGCCGGCATAGATCTTGGCCGCCGTGTATCCCATGACCTCGAGCGCGATGTCCGCCGGATACCCCGCTTTCAGGACCCCGGCTTTCATGGCGTCGGCGACCAGGTCGCCGAAGCCGGTATCCCGGTACCCGGGTGCCGGCTCCGCTCCGTCCAGGTCTCCTCGATATCCCGGACGGCGACGGCGACGCGCTTGTCGTAGACGTCGCCGAACCGCGGATCGGAAACGATCCCCTGCTTCAGGGCGTCGAGCCGGGCCTTGAGGGCCGGGTCCTGGCGCTTCCATGTCAGATCGTGAAGCTGGTAGCCGGCCAGGCTGACGACGCCCCCGCTCAATGAAAGCTTGAGCTCTCCGAGATATTTTCCGAAATCGCCGGCCTGGACGATGATCTTGTTCCCGACGACCTTCGGCCGCGCCATGGCGTCGTGGGTATGGCCTCCGACGATGACATCGATGCCGGGAATCTGGGTAAGCCCCTGGAGATCCCAGGCCGTGCCCAAGTGGGACAGGCAGATGATAGCGGCGCAGCCTTCGGCCTTCAGCTCGGCGACCTGGGCCATGGCCGCGGCGAGCGGGTCGGAGAGCATCGCATAGATCGCCGGGGAATAGTTCAGCTCGTCATAATTCACCAGGCCGAAGACGCCGACCTTGACGCCGCCGAACTCCCGGACGATATGGGGCACGACCCGTGACGCGAGGAACGAGCCTGCAGGGAACGTGACGTTGGCACACAGGACGGAGTGCGTCACGGGGCCGAGGTCGCAGCCGAGCTCGGGAGCTCCGGCCAGAACGCCCGTGAGGACGTCAAGGCCGAGATCGAACTCGTGGTTCCCGAGCGCCGTGGCATCGTAAATGCCGTCCATGAGCTTGAATTCCGGATAGCCCAGGTACTTGTTGAACTCGAACGAGCCGACAAAGACGTCGCCGGCGTTCAACGCCAGGACGTTCCCCCCGCCTGCCCGTATCCTCTTGACCAGAGCGGACATGCGGGCGATCCCGCCGTACTCCTTGTTCGGCCCGAACGGCAGGAGCGCCGAATGAGTGTCGTTGGCGTGCAGGATGGTCAGCGTCACGGGGGCTTCCTGGGCGCACCCGAAGACAGCCATGCCCGCCGCAAGGGCAACGGCACACAAGATCCCGAAAAGCTTTTTGGTCATGAGAACCCTCCTTTTGACCGGTTCATGGTCAGAAGATGGGGCTTCGGGGCGGGAAGATTGTCAAGAAGTTGTCAATAATCCGCAAAGAAAGGGCGGGACCGCGGGCCCCGCCGCGGATCAGCCCGGGATGATGTGCGTTCCGGCCGCGATGGCGACGACGTGGATGTTGGGGACCTTGCCGGTCGCCGCCTCATAGGCGCGGGCGACGCGCTCCCGGAAGGCCGGGACGGCGCCCTCTTCGACGAGAGCCACGGCACAGCCGCCGAAGCCGGCGCCCATCATCCGCGCCCCGAGGACGCCCTCCACGAGGGCGGCCGCTTCGACCAGGATGTCGAGCTCGGGCGAACTGACCTCGTAGCCGTCGCGGAGCCCGGCATGGGAGGCGGACATGAGCTCTCCGAACTTCCGAAAGTCCCCGTCGAGGAGGTTCCGGCAGGCCTGCTCGACCCGGATGTTCTCGCGGATGACGTAATCGCACCGCTTGTAAACCACGGGGTCGAGCTCGGCACGGTGCTCTTCGAGAAGGCAGAGGCCGACGTCCCTGAGGCTCCGGACGGACGGGGCGAAACGCCTCAGGACCGCGACGCCCTCCTCGCACTGCCGCCGCCGGACGTTGTACTCGGAGGAAGCCAGCTCCCTCCGGACCATGGTATCGGCGACGACGATGCGGAGGTCGGACCGCTCGAAGGGAAAGTAATCGAACTCGAGCGAACGGCAGTCGAGCTTGAGGACCATATTCTCCCGGCCGTGGAGGTTGATGAACTGGTCCATGATGCCGCACTCGAGGCCGACGAATTCGTTCTCGGCCCTCCGCGCCAGCCGGGCCAGATCGACGGTGTCGATCCCGAGCCCAAAGATGATGTTGAGGGCGAACGCCAGGCCCCCCTCGACCGCCGCCGAGGAGGACATCCCGGCCCCGATGGGGATGTCCCCGCCGAAGACGCATTGGAACCCCCGGACCGGGTACCCTCCCCTCGCCAGCTGATCGACGACCCCCGCCAGGTAGTCCGGCCAGCGCAGGGGCGAGCGCGCCAGGTCCTGGATATCGAACCGGACCTCCTGGCCGAAATCGAGGGAGATGATGCGACAGCTCGTATCGACGCGCGGGGAGACGGCGAAGATATACGGCCTTGTCCGTGGCGGCCGGGAGGACGAAGCCCTCGTTGTAGTCGGTGTGCTCGCCGATCAGGTTGACCCGGCCCGGCGAGCGGACGAGGAGGGGCTCGGCCCCGAACCGGGCCTTGAAAGTATCCGCGATCTCTCCGGCAGTCCTTCCCAAAACATCACCGGTTCTTGAAAAAGAAGATGGCCCCGGCGACGACCATGACGGCGCCCCACCAGACGTCGGGGTGGAGGCGGGCAAGGACGGTCGCGTGCGCGGCCCCGGTCGCGAGCCTGTAGATCCCCGTCAGGAGGACGACGGCCCCCATCGACAGAAGGACCAGGCCCACGAAATACCATATGGGCTTCATTTTCTTTGGTTCGTTGGGTTCGTTCATGATTCCGCCTCCCTGCCTCACCAGAACCAGATGTTGAGCGCGACGAGGATGGCGAGCGAGAGAATCGCCCAGAAGCCGGGCTTCCTGAACAGCGGCACAGGCGCCCCGGCGACCTTCGGCGTCAGGCCCTTGACCAGGCCGGCCAGCTCCGCCTCGGGCTTCTTCTTCGTGAACAGGCTGATGACGATGGTCACGACGAAGCAGATGAGCCAGGCCCACCAGGCCCGCCAGAAGTTGGCGGCCATGTCGCTCTGGACGCTCGACATGGTGATGAGGCGCGGGTCGATCCAGCTGAACTTCACGGCCAGGAACAGCGTGAAGGACGACCCCATGCCGCAGATGAGGCCCCAGAAGGCCCCGTTGGGGGTGATCCATTTGACGAACATGCCCAGGAGCATCGTGGCGAAAAGCGGCGCGTTGACCCAGGAGAAGATGGCCTGCATGTAGTCCATGATGCTCGGGAAGCTCTTGGCCCAGTACGCCGTGCCGACGCTGAGGAGGATCCCGACGAGGGTCGCGGCCCGCCCCATCCAGAGCAGGTGCTTGGAGGACGCCTTCCTGTTGAAGAGCGACTGGTAGATGTCGTAGGTCCAGACGGTGTTGAAGGCGCTGATGTTCCCGGCCTGCCCGGCCATGAAGCCGGCGAGGAGGGCCGTTATGCCGAGCCCGATGAGGCCCGGCGGGTAATAGCGCGCGATGAGCATCGGCAGGGCCGAGTCGTAGTTGATCTTCCCGCCGTCCTGGAGCAGGGCGAAGCCGCTCGAGGGGTCGCGGGCCAGGGCCAGGGCGATGAGGCCGCCCATGATGACGAGGAAGGGCACCGCCATCTTGAAGAAGGAGGCCAGGATGGGCGTCATGCGGGCCGAGCGCAGGTCCTTGGCCGAAAGGGCCCGCTGGACGACCAGGAAATCGGTGGTCCAGTAGCCGAAGGACAGGACGAAGCCGAGGCCGAGGACGATGCCTCCCCAGGTGACCAGCATCCCGTTCTGGGTCGGGTCGCCGGAGGTGGACCAGAGCTTGGCGAAGGCCTCCGGGATGCGGGCGAAGACCTCGCCGAGGCCGCCGATCTCGAGGATGCCCAGCACGGAGACGAGGAAAAGGCCGAACCAGATGAGGAAGAACTGGATGATCTCGGTGAAGATGGCCGACATCAGGCCGCTCAGCGTGACATAGAGGGCGACGGTCACGGCCGAGGCCCACATGCTGACGTCCCAGTTCCAGCCGAGGAACGTGTGCAGGACGAGGGCCATGGCGTAGAGGTTGATGCCGGAGACGAGCAGGGTCATGACGCCGAACGAGATGCCGTTGAGGACGCGGGTCTTCTCGTCGAACCGGAGCTTGAGGTAGCCCGGGATGGACTTGATGCGCGAGCTGTAATAGAACGGCATCATGTAGAGGCCCAGGAAGAGCATGGCCGGGATGGCGCCGATCCAGTAGAAGTGGGCCACGTAGATGCCGTACTTGTAGGTGTTGCCCGTCATCCCCAGGAGCTCGAGGGCGCCCAGGTTCGCCGAAAGGAAGGCCAGGCCCGCCACCCAGGCGCTGTTCTTGCGCCCGGCCAGGAAGAAGTCCTCCTCCGTCTTGGTGTATCGGCGGAGGTAGAACCCGATGCCGAGGACGAAGCCGAAATAGATGGCGATGATCAGCCAGTCGACGAACGTCAGTCCAATGGCTTGCATGTTGCCGCTCCTTTCACAGGGGCTTCCGATAGCCGAACGCCAGGGCGTCCTCGGCGGGCTTCCCGTGAGGCGTGTAGCCCGTATCGTCCGGGCCGCCTTCGTCCGGATCGGGCATCCACTGCCACCAGTACAGGCCCGCGAGCCAGGTCCGGCCTGCGACCATTCGCAGGGCCGCCTGGTAGCATTTCCGCTGGGTGATCAGGTCCACGGGGCCTTGTCTCTGCCAGTCCCAGGTATTCTGGGCTCCGCCCTCGACACTGCGATAGCCGATCTCCGTGATGACGAGGGGCCTTCCCCATCGCTCCGACAGGACGCGAAGCTTCTCGAGATAGCCTTCCCAGCCGTGACAGAGGCTCGAGACGGACGGATGTTTCCGGGAGGAGAGGGTCGGGTAGGCGTCCATGCCGATGAGGTCCAGCGCGTCCCACCAGGTCACGGCGCCGGGGTTGCTTTCCGCCTGGTCGTCGGCGTAGATGAGCGGCCCCGGATAGACCTCCCGGACCGCGGCGATCACGGATCGCCATTCGGAGACGCGCTGGACGGTGGCGTCGAGCTCACAGCCGACCGAGAAGAGATCGGCACCGGAGTCCCGGGCCAGCGCGGCGTAGTGGAGGATGAACGACCGGTAGGAATCGAACCACGCCGCCCATCCGGCTTCGTCGAACGCGGGACCGATCTCGCCGCGCCAGCGGTCGCCCTCGAGGACGTCGACGTGGGGCTTGAGCATGACCTTGAGCCCGAGATCGTGGGCATAGCCGATGATGTCGGACACCGAGGCGTCGGTCGGCGTCCCCTCGCCGTAGAGGTCGATCTCCGTGGACGCCACCGTGTCCTGATAGGCGGTGACGAGGAGGCTGATCCACTCCGCGTTCACGGCGGCCACGTCCCGAAGCGCCTGCCGGGGGCCTTCGCCAGCGTAAGAGTACCGGGAATATCCGGTGAAGGCCACGCCCTTCTGAAAGGCGCGCCGGGCGGATGCGCGTTCCGGTTCCCGAACGCGCTCAGAGGTCTTGTCCGGCCCCGCGATGATCAGGCAGGAGGTCAGGAAGAAGGCCGAGAGCGAAAGGACCGCCGGGAATGTCCGGACCCGGGGCGGCTTGGGCATGATACGACTCCTCGGGGGCATTCATAACAAAAGAGGCGGGGAAAGTCAACGCGGGACGGGCCCGGGCGAGCCTGTCCGGGTGTCGCCGATCAGCAGGGAGAGATCAGCGATGCTCCCAGACCGTCGCCGGCTTTGCAGGGCACGAACCGGCCCTGGGGGCATTCGCTGCAAAGCCAGTTGAATTCGGCGGCCCTCCGCCGGGGCCATTCGATACCCCCGGAATTCACCACCTCCCGGATCTCTCCACAGCAGCGGCCGGGATCGATGACGGCGGAGGCGCAGATCTCGAAGAGCCGGGGCACTTCCCTGCCGGTGCCCTCCCAATACCATTTCTCGCAGTCGCGGCATTCCATGAGCCGGCGGCCGCCTTCGGCCCCCGCACGCCGCGGCGGCGACCCCACCCTGGCCACGTTCCTGTTCCAGCAGAAGGGACATCTCGTATCCATGACCGCCTCCCTAATCCCGGATTCTCCGGTCGCCGGTCGGCTCCTCGGAGTATCGTTCGACAAAATGTTTTTGACCCGCGAAGTAGCCAAGAATGAGACTCGCCATAAAAAGAAACGGAATCCGGAAGGTTCTTCATTCGATCTCCTTTGCGCAGTCATCTATCCAAGAAACGTGCCAAGTCCCGGTCGCCCTTTGGGCCCCTCCCGCAGGCACCCTCCCCTGGAAAGGCGCGCATTGAAGAGCCGTCCGGCGGGAATCCGTGCTGAAAAAGAGGACGGTTGTGCCGCCGGAACGACGGCCGATAAGACTTAGAACTTGCGGGTCAGCACGCGACGGATGGCCACGGCGATATCCCGGGCCGAGAACGGCTTCAGCATGAAGGCCCGGATGCCCATCGCCAGGGCCTGTTCCTCGTCGATCGTTTCGGAGTACCCGGTGCAGAGGATGATGGGCAGGTCCGGCCGGAGAGCCAGGGTCTCCCGGGCCAGTTCGACCCCGGACAGGCCCGGCATGGTCTGGTCCATGATGGCCAGGTCGAACGCCCCGGGATCCCGGCGGAGGGTCTCGAGAGCCGCCTGGCTGTCGGTCATCCCGACGACGCGATATCCCAGGTGCTCCAGAAGCCGGCTCATGGCCCGGACCTGGATGTCCTCGTCATCGACGAAGAGGACACGCTCGGTTCCCTTCGGATAAGGGGCCGCGGGCTCTTCCTTTCCGGCCTCCGGGGCGCCGGGCGACGCGGGGCAGCAGAGATCGTGAAGATCGTCCCTTTCCCGGGCTCGCTCCGGAGGAGATGGCTCCGCCGTGGCTCTTGACGATGCCGTGGACGACGGCCAGGCCCATCCCCGTTCCCTCGCCCGTCTTTTTGGTGGTGAAAAACGGCTCGAAGACGCGGTCGGCGATCTCGGGCGTCATCCCGTGGCCGGTATCCTTCACCGTCAGGCGGAGGTATTCCCCCGGCTTGAGGTCGATGTGCCGGGCGGCGGCCGTCCTCGTCGAGCCGTGTCTCCGTCAGCCCGACCTCGAGGACGCCGCCCTTCTCGCGCATGGCGTGGGCCGCGTTGGTGCCCAGGTTGACCAGAACCTGGTGGATCTGGGTCGGGTCGGCCAGGGCCATGGCGGACTCGGCCTCGATCTTCTCGGAGATCCGGATGTTCTTGGGCATGGAGACCCTGAGGAATTCCAGGGATTCCTGGATGACCGGCGAGATCTCGACGGGCCGCCGCTCTTGTTCCTTCCGCCGGGAGAAGGCGATGATCTGCTTGACCATGTCCTGGCCGCGCCGGGCCGCCTCGAGGACCTGGCTCAACCGGTGGATGGGCGCGTCGTCCTCCTTCCGTTCGTCGAGCGTGAGCTCGGTATTGATCAGGATGGGCAGGAGAAGGTTGTTGAAGTCGTGGGCGATCCCGCCGGCCAGCGTTCCCAGGGCTTCCATCTTCTGCCACTGTCGGATCCGTTCCTGGAACACGACCTCCTGGGTCACGTCCCGTTCGACGGCGATCGCGTTCACCAGCCGGCCTGAACC
>CAWART010000008.1:0-37428 GCA_963784525.1 Candidatus Aminicenantota bacterium
GAAAGGCGCCGAACAGGCGACCGGGTTCGAGCGGGCCGAGGTCCTGGGCAAGCAGTGCCCGGAGGACATCGCCCTCCTCGTCGACCATGAGGGCAATGCCGTCGCTCGCGGAGAAGTGCCCCATCATCGCCACGCTTCAGGACGGAACCATCCGCTCGGCTGAGCTTTTTTCCGGCACAAGGAAGGCTACCGCCTGCCCATCTCCCTCCGGGTCATCCCCGTCATCCGGGAGGACGGCGAGATCATCGGCGCGGCCGAGGTCTTCACGGACATGTCGCCCAAGGTGACCATTCCGATGAACATCACCGACCTCGAGCGCCGGGGCCTCCTCGACCTCGAGACGGGCATCCCCGGCCGTAAGTTCCTCGACATGCACCTGGCCGCCCGCCTCGACGAATACCAGAGATATGCGCTCCCCTTCGGCCTCATTTATGTGGATGTGGACAACTACGCCAAGATCCTCGAGCGGTACGGCCGGTTCGACGCGATCAAGGTCCTCCGGATGATCTCCCGGACCCTCCACAAGAACATCCGCTATTTCGACATGGTCGGCCGGTGGGACGTCGAGGAGTTCCTCGTCGTCCTCCTCAACATCGACGAGAGCCGGCTCGATATCGTCGCCAACAAGCTCCGCCTCCTCGTCGCCGATTCCTACATCACGGTCGAGACGGGGACGCTCGGCGCGACCGTCTCGATGGGCGCCTGCCTCGTCCAGCGCTACGACTCCATCGAGGGCCTCACGAAGCGGGCCGAACAGCTCATGCTGCACTCCAAGTGGCGCGGCAAGAACAAGGTCAGCATGAGCTTCGTGACGAACGAAGGGCGGTAATAAATCCCCCCTAACCCCCCTTTTACAAAGGGGGGGTATCAGGTAATCTCCCCAACGCCCCTTTTACAAAGGGGCTATCGAGATCCCCCCTGACCCCCTTTTGCAAAGGGGGGAGGCAAAGGACGCGCGCCTCGGCGGTAAGAAATCCCCCCAGCCCCCCTTTTCCAAAGGGGGGTATCGAAGATCTCCCCTGACCCCCTTATGAAAGGGGGGAAGCAAAACGCCGCCACGGACACTGGGCTGCTTCAAGGGCGCCTCTTGTGGTACCCCCCTTCAAGGGCGCCTGCTGGAGTACCCCCCTTTGGAAAAGGGGGGTAAGGGGGGATTTGCCGACGAGAGCTCGCGGCTACTTTTCGGTTAGTGAGGTGGGAAAAAAGCTCCCCCCGTCCCCGTGGGGCGAGGACAGGGGGAGACTTTGAGAGGAGGGGGTTAGTAAGAAGCCTCTTTTGCTTCGTGGCCGCTGAATTCGGCCCCGAAGGCGATCTGGTTGCCGCCGCCGACGAGCCTCATGCGGACGTCGGTCCCGTCGGTGTCCCAATGGGCCCGGAACTCGAGCTGGCCCTGGCTCAGGGCCCTGCCCCAGAGCCGGTCGTCGTTCTTGAGGGACGAGTCCTGCCAGACGACCTGGTCGTCGACCGGCGAGCCCATCTTGGAAACGGCGAAATCCTTGAGCTTGAGGTAATCCTCGATGTACCGGTTCTTGTCGGCGAAGTTGTCGAGCAGGCTGAGCCGGGTGGCGGCGAGATGTTCGTCGTCGAAGACGTACTCGAGCAGGCACCTCCGGCCCATGACCCGCCGCTTGTAGGTGACGATCTCCACGCCCTCGATCGTCTCCTGGCCGACGGGCCGGCCCTCGGCCTCGAGGACGGCGGCCTTGTCGATGCCCCATTCCATGATGGGCCTGTAGGCGTCGTCGAAATCCAGGGCTTCGGGCTGTGCGATCTCGTCCTCGGCGCTGATATCGACGATCTTGAGGTCCGGATAGAGCTTCCGGACCATGCCCTCGTTGATGTAGCCGGACCGCGTCTTGCCGGTCCGGGACGAGGTGAAGTAGACGTAGTACCAGCTCATGCGCGATTTGATGGCGCTCGCGAGCGTCATGGTCGCTCCGCGGGCCAGGTTCTCGATGACCGGGCTCGACTCGTTCGGATCGAGATGGATGGCCGCCTGGTCCGAGACGACCTGGAGCTTCTTGGCCTGAACGGCCTGCGGCAGGGCGAGCACCAGGCAGGCCGCCGCGACAGCGATGACGATCCGTATTCCCCCCACGTGAAAATGCTTCATTTTGGTTCCCTCGCTCTCACGCATCCACTATGACGCCGGGAGCCGGGGCTGACAATGCCCTTTAGGGGTGATTTTCAGGGGGAAAAGGGTCACCCCGGGGGGTCAGGGCGTCTCTTTGACCCATATCTTCTGAACGATCCGGGCGGCGACTTCCGCGCATTGGCGGACCTTCTCGATGGCGACCGTTTCGGGCGTGTCCGCCTGAGTGTGGCCCCGTCCGCTGACCGCGCTGACCCCGGTCGTGACGATCCCCGCCTGGGCGAAGGACATCTGATCGGAGCCTTGCATGCCGGTGAATTGGACCGGGAAATCGAGCCCCCGGACGGCTTCATCGATGCCCTTCGTCAGCCAATCCGGGTGATAGCCGGTCTCCAACATGGCCAGGAGCGCCGGAGGCGGCAGGATCTTCCAGGGATAGCGGACCCCTTCCCAGGCTCTTCCCTGATAGGCCGGGGGAATGACGCCGACGCCGGGATTCTGGGAAGCGTCCTTCGAACCGCCGTCCCGTTCGACCTGCACGGGCCCCGCGCCCCCCAGGTCGTCGAGGACGAGCGCGAAAAGACAATTCTTCAGCTCATCGGCGTGCTGATCGACATATTGCCGGGAACCCACGATGCCCGCTTCCTCGGAGCCGAAAGCGACGAACGTCAGGCCGACGCCTTCGGGGATCTCGAGGCTTTTCATATATCGGGCGAGCTCGAGAAGGGCGGCGATGCCGGAGGCATTGTCGCTTGCGCCCGGGTTGTCGCGATACGCGTCCAGGTGGGCCCCGACGATGATCTGCGGCGCGGGCAGGCCGGAGCCGACGCGGGCGACGACATTGCGGGAAGTCTCCTTGACGAGGTCGCCCTTTATGGACAACGAGAACTTGCGATACTTCATGCGGAGGACCCGGTCGAGGTCTTCCGGCGTCAGGTCGATGATATAAGCGGGCTGGAGAGCCGCGATGCGGAAATGGAGCGAAGGATCGCCCGCTTCCGACGTCACCACCGCTTTTCCCTCGATATCCGCCGGCGCGGGCCAGGAGGACGGAGCCTTCGGGTCCAGAATGAGCCAGGCGCCCGTATAGAAGAGGCCGGGCGCATAAGGGTCCATCCCGAGCCCCGCGGGCGTGAGGGCCACGCCGCCGATCTTGAGGTCGATGCGTGACGGCACGAAGGATTCGAACGAGAACGGCTCGATGACCGCGGGAACCCCCATGGCCTCGAACTGCCCGGCGACATACTCGGCCGCCCGGAGCTCGTTCGGGCTCCCGGCCGGACGGGGCGCGATCTCGACCAGGGCCTTGATGTGACCCATGGCCCGGGCGCCGAAGTCGGCGGGCAATCGCCCTTCATCGGATCCGCTCCAGCCGCTGAGCGCGACGATGCCGAAGGCGACGATGAAGGCGACGGCCGTTCGCCCTGAGGGGAATTGGGATTTCGTGCCACGGATCAACCTCCCTGTTCGTGCGTCGTCTCCAGCCGACCCTTGAATCCCTAGTGTAGCCCAGCCCCGGAAATATGCAAGCCCATTGAACAGCTATCTTCAAAACAATGAACGGTTTGACAGCTCCCGGACCGGATGGTATAACCGCATCGACCGAAGGGAAGGAATATGATAGCCGTCACGGTCCCACCCGAGCTCCATGGATTTATGCGGCTCGGGACGAGCTCCTGGAAGTACGATTCCTGGAAGGGGCTCGTCTATGAGCCGGACAAGCGATACCGGCCGGACGATTATCTTCGCGATTATGCCAGGGTCCTGGATTCGGTCGAGGTCGACCAGTGGTTCTACAGCCTGTTCCCGGCCCGTCCCCGCCTGCCCGATCCGAAGATCGTCGGCCTGTACGAAAAGAGCGTTCCCGAGGGATTCGTCTTCACGGTCAAAGCGCCGAACGCCCTGACCTTGACCCACTTCCACAAGAACCAGCCGGCGGGCTACGCGTCTTTCGCCGACCGGCCGAACCCCTATTTCCTGGACGAGGCCCTGCTCGTCCGGTTCCTCGAGCGGCTCTCCCCTCTCGGTCCGAAGCTCGGCCCCCTCATATTCCAATTCGAGTATCTGAACAAAAAGAAGATATCTTCGGCCGAGGAGTTCACCGATCGTTTCGCGGCCTTCATCCGCAAGGCTCCCGGAGGGTTTCGGTACGCCCTGGAGATCCGCAACGCGAATTACTATTCGCCAGACTTCTTCAAGTTCCTGAAGGAAAACGGCCTCGGATTCGTTTATATTGACGGATACCACCTGCCGCCGATCGGGAAGGTCTTCGAGGATTTCGCGCCGGAAACCGCGGATTTCCAGATCATCCGTCTGCACGGCGGCGACAGGCCCGAGCTCGAAGGAGAAGCGGGCCAGCTCTGGAACGAGATCGTGGCGCCGAAACCCGAGGGCCTGGCCGCCGCCGCGAAGATCGTCCGGGCCAACGCCCAAAAGAACATCCTGACCTACGTCAGCTTCAGCAACCACTACGAGGGAAGCGCGCCCCTGTCGATCGGCCGCTTTCTGAAAATGCTGGGGACGGAATCGGGGGCCTCCGGCGGAAGCCCCCGATAACCGGCCCCGTCTCCTCCTTGCCGCCGGATCGGAAAGCCTACTTCGGGGGATGTGCTTCGGCGCCGAGGACCCGGTGTTCGTGGGCGTGGGAAGTGGTCAGGACAAGAAAGCCGTCCTTGCCGGGAAACCACACTTCCGACAGCAGGTACTCGTTATTGATCTTGTCGAACACGATCTTGAACTCCGAATCGTTGACCATCAGTGCCAGCCTGGTGATAGGGATCAGGGTCACCCTGCCCCCGGGGCCGACGATCGAGATGGTGTTGGGATTCACGAGCTCGAAGGTGTACGTGCCCGGCTCGAGAGCCTTCTCCTTGGCCTCGAACGGGAAGTCGATCCCGATGGGAACCGACTGCGCGAATGCAAGGAAACAGCTCGCGAAGAAAAGCGCTCCGAACGCAACCGTCATCCGACGTTTCATTTTGACCTCCCTTTTCGGTGATCAGGCGGATGTCCAATACGCCTCTGCACCCTGGAAGTCCAAGAAACGTGCCAAAACGCCCGGGATACGCCCCCCTGAGCTTCCCCTTGGCGCTCCGCCTGAGCAGCAATCCGAGAGGCGTTTCCTCCCGGACGGGATTTATTCCGTTCGGCAGGATTAGGCGTCCGCGAGGCTTGAAGCCTCACCGCTTGCGTTTCCGCGCGATCGAGTCGAAGAGACTGCCTGCCGCCTTCTTCAGCGCACCCAGGCGAGTGGGATAGAAGTAGTCGGATTCGAACCAGCCCTTGTCTTTGTAGTACGTGTAGTCGCGACTGCTGTCATCGAGCATCAGCCCCATACTCGTTCGGCCCATCCTGAAGGCCATGAGCTTGAACAACGTCGGCACCGGATAAGCCGGCTTCACCAGTCTTTCGTAGAACCGCCTGCTCTGCCTCGCAAGAGCCCTGTCTATCTTCTGTTTTTCCTTCTCCGTCATCGGCTCAAGGGCCGTGAAGCAACTGCCTTTGACGGTGTTGAAGCCCAGGCCGTTGCCGACGAAATCAAGGTACTTCACTATCTTGCCGCCGCCGTAGATGCCTTGGGCGACGATGCTGGTGAAGGTCTTCCCGAAGAAGCGCGGGCGATGGAAGACGAAGCCGAGCCTGTCGAGGAAGATCTTCATGATGGCGGAGACCTGGAACGAGTAGTTCGGGGATGCGAAGACGACTCCGTCAGACGCCATGATCTTCTCGATGAGCACGTCCCGGTCGTCCTTCAGGGGACAGAACTCCTCGCCCTTCATCGAAGCACAGCTTGCAGCCTCTGCAAGTCCCGAGCCGATGGTCGCTCAGGGCGACGATCTCGTACTCGACGTCACCAAGCGACTGCAGGTTGTCCAGGAACTGGCGGACGGCGTTATAGGTGCTCTTCTTGCGGGCGCTTCCGACGAACGCGGTGACTCTCTTCATGTGCTGACCTCCCATTGATGGGCGCGGAGAACGCCCGGCGGCTACTTGCCGGCTTCGGCCAGCTCCTTGAGCGTCTTCAGGGCCCTGGGCCAGGTCTCTTCGAACATGGACTTGTACTCCTCCGTCGTGTCCGTGTCCACGAGAAGCTCCGTGGCGCCGCCCTTTTCCTTGAACGTATAATCTTCGTGCGCGCCGGCCCATCCCTTGACGGCCTCCGGCGAGGTGTCCTCTTTTCCGTCCCGGACGATGCCGAGATGTTCGATGGAGATCCGTTCGGGCCTCCGGCTCTCCGCGATCCGGCTCACCATCCCCATCTCGCCTTTTTCGCCCGGGCCGAGGAAGAGGATCTTGCTCCCCTCGCTCCAATCGCCGACATAATAGGAGCCGGGAGCGAATGCCGTCGTCCATAGCCTGTAGGTCGCGTCGCCGAGCATGGTCTCCCAGACCTTTTCCCTCGGCGCGTCGATCACGATCGAAAAATGGAGTTTTATCATCTTTGCCTCCTTGGGAATTAAGAGAAAAGCTTCTTCGTCAAGGCAGCCAGATTCCTGGCGTGAGATTCGCAGCAGTCGAAGGACCTCTTGTCGGGCCGGCCGATCGAGACCGGGCCGTAGTGGTCGAACCTGGGGTCCCCCTGGACGACCATGCCGTGGATGAGGAGCGCCTGGAGGATATCGAGGACCGTCGTCTCGTTGCCGCCTCCGATGTTGGCAGAGGAGGTGAACGCCCCGCCGACCTTCCCCTTGAGCTTGCCGTGGAGCTTAACACTCTCATCGAGGAGCTTCTTCAGCTCCCAGGCCATGGCGCCGTAGTAGGTCGGGGACCCGAAGACGATACAGTCGTAGCCGAGAAGGTCGGCCGGGGCCGTGTCCTTGACCGGCTTCAGGTCCACCTCGAGGCCACGGGACTCGAGGACCTCGGCGATCCGGGCCGCCATCTTCTTGGTGTTTCCCGTCCGGGAATAATAGCAAACCAGGGCTTTGGGCATCGGATTCCTCCTGTGATGCTGCCGATTATGGCTTTCGCTCTATCGCGCTGAACGCAAGATCCCCCCCGCGACTTCCACTATTTCTACGATGATAAAAAGGACGGCAATCGCTCCGATGACGGCAGCCGCTATCACGACGATCGAGTGATCCCTGAACTTGAGGAGGCTTATTGCCGCCGTGACAAAAGTAGCCATCCCGGCAAGCATCATGCTGGTCCCCAGTACGATGGCCTGCGGGGTCCCCGGGGTCAATCCTGCGAGCTTCACGCCGAGCAAGAGCGCGGCGAGCAACACAAGGAAAACGGCTAATAATCCTCCGGCCCATTTTCCGAGTCTTGTTTTCGGCATCGAATTCCTCCCCCACTCCTCTGATTGGCCTCAGAGTAGCAAAGGGATACGCGGGATGTCAAACTGGACATGCCAAGAGGACAAGGAGCCCCGTTGAGTCCGCGACAACCAGCTTATCGAAATCGGTTCCCTTGGACATATGGGGAATTCCAGAAAACGTTTGATAATTGCATCCATTTGTCATAATAATCATCGTTCACCCAAGGAGGATACCCATATGAAAGCCGTTGTTTATCGTGAATATGGCCCGCCCGACGTCCTTAAGCTGGAAGAGATCCCCAAGCCGGTCCCGAACGACGACGAAGTCCTGGTGAAGGTCCATGCGGCGTCCTTGAATGCCTATGACTGGCATCTCCTGAGAGCCGATCCGTTCCTGGTTCGCCTGATGGGCGGAGGCCTGCTCAAGCCGAAAAACACGATTCTCGGAGCCGACATCGCGGGGCGGGTCGAAGCGATCGGCGGAAACGTCAAGCAGTTCCAGCCGGGGGATGCGGTGTTCGGGGACATCTCCGCGGCCGGAAACGGCGGTTTTGCCGAGTATGTGTCCGTCCCCGAACGCTTCCTGGCGCCGAAACCGGTCAATCTGTCGTTCGAGGAAGCGGCGGCGGTCCCCATGGCGGCCGTCACGGCCCTGCAGGGCCTGCGCGACAAAGGGAAGATCCAGCCGGGGCATAAGGTCTTGATCAATGGGGCGTCGGGCGGGGTGGGAACGTTCGCGGTCCAGATCGCCAAATCGTTCGGGGCCGAGGTCACGGCCGTTTGCAGTACGGGCAAGATGGACCTGGCGCGCTCGCTCGGGGCCGATCACGTTATCGACTACACCAAGGAAGACTTCACCCGGAGCGGGCAGCGTTATGACCTGATCTTCGCCGCGAACGGATATCATCCGATTGCGGCTTACAAGCGCGCCCTGGCTCCCGGGGGCGTTTATGTCATGGCCGGCGGTTCCATGGCTCAAATCTTCCAGGCCATGCTCATGGGGCCGTGGATGTCGCTCGTCGGCGGCAAGAAAATGGGGATCATGGTGGCAAAACCGAGCCAAAAGGATCTCATGATTCTCAAAGAGCTTTTGGAAGCGGGCAAAGTCGTCCCGGTCATCGACAGACGATACCCACTCGTCGAGGTCCCCGAAGCTCTCCGGTATCTTGAAGAAGGACACGCCCGGGGGAAAGTGGTCATCGCCGTCGGCGGGGGAAATTGATGGAGCCAGCAAGAGGGATCGAACCTCCGACCTGCTGATTACGAACGAACTGCTCTAACGTTTCATGTTACTGATAATAAATGTAATTAGGTGCGGTGAAAAATCGATTGTGCTCAGATTGCGCTCACCCGTGGCCTCAAGAGTGTTTAAGAATCCGACCTTTGGATCCGGAGTCCATGGCAAAGGGATGGACTCGCGGTTAGCCCTGAGCGGGTCCAAGCACAAGCCGTCAGGGGTGGCAGAGAGCAGTTGCCCTGTCAGGGCTCTAGGTGCATCTTCCGCAGCAGGGCCTGATAGGCGGGGTGAGATCGCAGACGATCGTAGGCGGGCGAACTCTTGAATGCTGTCACCATAATTGGATCACGCTCTTCAATGCCCTTTGCAATCCACTCCAGGCTCTTGTCTAGTTCTCCTAAACCATCATGGATGAATGCGAGAGCGGTCGCGGGCACATAGGCCGACCCCCGCCGCGCAATCAACTCCTCCAGTAATTGCCGGGCCTCGCTAGTCCGGCCGGCCAGACCGTAGCACATGCCCAGCACCCCCAGCGTCATCGCAGTTCCCCCTGAGAGCTTGTTCGCTATCTCGGCCGCGGCAATGGCCTCGTCGAACCGCCTACTCACGCAGATAGGGGGGGGAAAGCAACCAATAGGAGAAGAAGAAGGTCGGGTCAAGGTCGATAGCGTGCTCTATTTGTGCGACCGCCGGCGCGAATTGCCGCGCCATGTAAAGGAGACACCCCAACAAGGAATTATAGAACGGATCGAGCGGGTCCAGCTCAAGCGCCCGCCGCATCTCCGTCATGGCCTGTTCCACCCGCCCCAGTGGCAAAAGGAACCACATGGCATAACACCAGGCATAATCGTATCGAACAGCTGATGAGGACGGATTCAACTCAAGGGCACGGCGGAATTCGCGCTCGGCTCCGTGCCAATCGAACTCGCCCGAGCCCAGGACGGTTCCCAATGCGCTGTGCGCGTCGGCGATTGCATCATCAAGCCTGAGGGCCTCGAGTGCCGCCGACTTGGCCCTGGGGAACGCCTCCCGCGGATTCATGGATCCCCAATAGGCGCTCCATAAGTAGGATTCGGCCACCATGACATACGCTAACGCGTAGTTCGGGTCGAGAGCAATGGCTTGCTCGCAATACCGCCGGCCCATCTCACGCCCTTCCCGCGTCATCTTTAAAAGGTGATACCGAGCCTTCAGACAGAGGTCGTAGGCGGCGAGATTCTCCGTGTAGCGCTTCACCAGCGGACGGTCCCCCGCCAGCTGCGGCCGCAGCTTCTCCACGATGGCCTGCGAGATTTCGTCCTGGATGGCGAAGACGTCCGTCATCTCCCGGTCGAAGCGCTGGCTCCAAAGGTGGTATCCGTCGCTCGCTTTGACCAGCTGCGCCGTCACCCGTATGCGGCCGCCCACCCTGCGCACGCTGCCTTCCAGGATGTGCTGGGCGTTAAGCCGTGCGCCGATTTCACGGACGTCCGCTTCCTTGCCCGGAAGGCGAAGGCCGAGGTCCGAGCCATCACACGTAACCCCGGCACCCGCGTCAGGGCGTCGAGGATGTCTTCGGCCAAGCCGTCGCTGAAGTACTCGTTTTCCTTGTCCGAGCTCAAGTTCTGGAACGGCAGCACCGCGATCGATGCCTGGTCTATCGCGGTCATTGGGCTTGGCGCGTCGGGTGCTTTTATTCCCGGTTCGGGCAATGCCGCCCACCTGAGGGACCTATAAACGACCCAGGCCACCCCGATGATTGAGGCAACAACCCCAATTAATAGCGTCATTCTGGGGACGCCTACGATTCGGAGAATGAGGTTTAGATCTACGGCCAAAGTGGCTAGAATTATCAAAGGGACCAGAAGCACTTCAATCTTGACGTTACCCGGCCTCTTCTCCGAACTCCGGAACCAACGCCAGGCCAGGGTAGCGAGCAAGGCGCCGATGACCGATACGACCGTCAGGTCGATGGTTTCCTCGGGAAAGTGGTAATGACCAACGAGGAGCCGTTCAACAACCTCGACAAGCAGCCACCCCCCGCCGATGAAAGCCGCCAAGGTCTCGATGATCCGGCGCTTTCGAAGCTTCTGGAGAAAGCCCCGAAAAAAAGGCTTTTTCTTATCCCCGGAAGGATCCGTCCCCCCGTTCGAAGGGCTCATCGTCTCTCCTGCATTTGGATCCCCGCCTGACTGGCTTAAGGTTAACAATAAGCATGGGGCCAGTCAATGGGAGGCCGATATGCCGACGAGCTCCGGGACCTCGGGTGTTGGGACGCTGCCGATTATGGCTTGGGAGGGACGTCTTAGGGGGAATTTCGCTTTCGTTCTAATGAGTCGAGCGTAAAATTTCCCCCATCACTTCTATGATTTCAACTATGAGGAAAGGGACGGCAATAGTTCCGATGACAGTGGCCGCCATCACGACGATCGAGTGATCCTTGAACTTGACAAGGCTTATTACCGCCGTGATAAAAGTAGCCATTCCAGCAAACATCATGCATGTTCCCAGTATGATGGTGAGCGGGGCCCCTGGAGTCAATCTTGAGAGTTTCATGCCAAGCAAGAGTGCGGCGAGCAACACAAGGAACACGGCTAACAATCCTCCGGCCCATCTTCCGAGTCTTGTTTTTGGTATTGATCTCCTCCCTCGAGCACGGCCAGGAAGCGGCGGGCTGCCCGCCCTCGTCATAAAATCAAATTAGTTTTACTTGAACTTCACCGCGATCGCGAGCTTTGGCGGATTATTGGGCCCATAGGTGCCAACGACAAGACCCATTTCGTTCACCGCCGATGCCCAACTCAAGTCGGGTGAACCCCAATCCCTGACGCCCGGGAAGCCGAGATCTTCCACAAAACCAAGGTCTTTGCTGTTCCAACGCGTCGCCACAAGGTTCCAGAACTCATTGAAGGCGGCGCCTACGATGTCACCAAGATCGTTTATGCCCGTCGCAATATTAAAAGGCCAAGGCCAACCCGGATCCCTATACAGAACGGGAAGCACGGTTAGCGTATAGGTCTTTCTCGAGGTCTGATCGGGTTTCCAGAGCGCGGCGGGAGCGTCCCAATCCGGCAGCTGCGAGACAAGGTAGCCCACGACCTCGCCAAGATTGTTGATGTCCCAAACCTCGGCATTGGTATACGGGGAAACGGGAAGCGGCATGACTTTCCATCCCTTTCCGCCCGGTAGAGGACTCCAGATGATGGGAGTGGCATTGGCGAACCCGTTGGTATCGGGTTCTGAGTAGGCGCCGCCGGTGATCTGGCCAAGATCATTCACGGCGATCGCAACCCAGCGGTTCAACGTCACGCCGGCGACGACTTTGCCGGGGCGCTCCAACCCTCCCATATCGAGTCGGTGGATTTGCCAGGTGGTGTCGGCCGACCCGCCTTCCAAACCACCATCGGCGCCCAGACAACCGGGGTCTGAATGCCCACCAGGGGACCCTGAGGCCCTGTTCCCGATTGATGTGCGTGGCTCCAGCCGACGATGAGGGTCCCTTGCTTGTTGACGCCGTTTGCTCCGCTGCAGGTGTCATAGGTGTCGAAGCCGTCTTGTTTCCAGGTGCCCAGGTCCGTCTTTTTAGCCCCGGGCCCGGGCGTCCAAGAGAAGGCATGTTGGTACCCCGGTTCGGTCGCAGCGCAGCCCACGATCATCCCAGCTGCAGAAATCCTATTGCACGACCCTCCGATATCGGTCTGCTTGCTGCTGAATTGGCCAAGGTCGAACCACACGTAACCTTTCGGGCCGAATATCGGAACGCCAATTGGCCGGGACTCCCCGCCGACTTTGACGTCTCCCGCCCCTACAGCCACGCCATCGTTGTTCAGGCCGTTCATGGCGACCCAGGTCCCGCCGGGATAGGTGCCGAGTTCATAGACAGCTATGGGCTGAGCTAGGATCACCTCAGCCCTGGCCCCCTGAATATTGGTCCCAGCGGCGGACTTCGGCTGCATGCTCAAAGCTCTATGAATGAGAATTTCACGCAGATTCATAGGCCGCCCGTCCTCTCCCTGTTGAGCCCATGTCACCGACATCAAACAGGCACATAGGATCAAAGACGAAAGATAGCACAAAGGCCTTTTAAACATCTTCCCCCTCCTGAACTTGCCTTCCATCAGAAAAGATGGGTACCTGGATCATCTTTGTCAATAGGGAGCCGTCTTTTTCGGGCCATCCGCCAGCTTAAGGAGCCGTCCATCGGCCGGCCTGCGTCGGAAACCAAGGGCCTTCTGCACACCGCCCCTTTCCCTGGAAAACCGGCAGTTTGCAGCCCATCTTCTATTCAGGCGGATAGGGGTCACTGAACAGGGAGTTCAGGGAGAGAGATAATCATGAGAGGGCGAGTTTTTCCGTATGTCTCTGGACGCAGACAGTTCCTCACCAAGGGATTGACTTTGGGGACGCTGTTCTGCCTGGGGTGCAAGAACCTGATGGCTGAGCCGGCGACCCTCGGCGGAGCCCAGGCTTCGGGTCAAAAGCCCAAGTTCCTGGATGGCTCCGGAATTGCTCGAAGCCTAGCCTGCAGCTCTTCCTGATTGGTCAGGTAAGCCCTGTGTTCAGCGTTTCATCGAACCCTGCGGGAGAATACGCTGGAGCCAGCGAGAGGGATCGAACCTCCGACCTGCTGATTACGAATCAGCCGCTCTACCGACTGAGCTACGCTGGCCCGAAGGAAAAAAGATTATAGTCGAGACGCGCGCCGGTGTCCAGCGCCCACGAGCGCAACTAGGGCCGGCTCAGGTTCTTGATGTAGCCGCAAGCTTTAGCTTGCGTTACAGATAAGAGCTCAGGCTAAAGCCTGAGGCTACAAAAGATAAGCAGGCGATACGCGCGCCGGTGTCCAGCGCCCACGAGCGCAACTGGGGCCGGCTCAGGTTCTTGATGTAGCCGCAAGCTTTAGCTTGCGTTACAGATAAGAGCTCAGGCTAAAGCCTGAGGCTACAAAAGATAAGCAGGCGCGACGCGCTAGCCCTTGTTGAGCTTCTTTTCCTGCCACTGGCAATAGCAGGAATCGAGGATCTCGGACCGGGCTTCGGGGGCCATGTCTACGATCTTCAGGCCGAGGGCCCAGGTCCCGCCCTCGTTCTTGCTCCAGATGACCTCGGCTTTGGCGGGGGCCGCGTCAGGCTTGTCGGGGAGAGAGCACAGAAGCTCGATCTTCGAGCCGGGGACAAAATTGAAATCCAGGTTGAGGACCAGCTTCAGCCCGCCCCTCGAGAAATCGTCGATCCGGGCCTTTTCGGCGAGGCCGTTCTGCTCTTCGACCTTGATGACTTCCGCGGGAAGCATGCACTCGAAGCGGAGGAACTTGCGCTGTTCATTGTCCATCGCGCGCATTATAGGGGCAAAAAGGGCCGGTTTCAAGCGAAAATGGATATAAATCCCCCCTAAGCCCCCCCTTTTACAAAGGGGGGAGATCAGGTCCCTCTCATGCCCTTATCAAAGGGGGGGTATTTAATCTCCCCCGTGCCCCCAAGCCCCTATGCTTCCTCCTTTCACAAAGAGGGGAAGCCGCCTCTTCCCAAAATCCGGCGAATTAACTATGATGGAGCCTCGAGAATCGGCCCGGGAACAGACGGGAAACCCCGGGAAGCCGCAGCGAAATCCCCCGTCCAAGCGAGAACATACGATATGATCATCAAGAAGCTCGAACTGCAGGGATTCAAGTCCTTCGTCGACCGGACCAAGGTCGTCTTCCACCCCGGTATCACGGCCATCGTCGGCCCGAACGGCACGGGCAAGAGCAACCTCGTCGACGCCCTCCTCTGGGTGCTCGGCGGCCGCCGCCAGAGGACCGTCCGCGGCGACCGGACCGACGACATCATCTTCAACGGCAACGCCAAGCGCCCGCCCGTCAGCATGGCCGACGTCGTCCTCTCGCTCGGCGGCGAGGACGGCGAGATGGCCATCTCCCACCGCGCCTTCCGCTCCGGCGAAAGCGAATACCGGCTCGACGGCAAGGGCGTCCGCCTCCGGGACATCCAGGAGGAGCTCTGGAAACACTCCATCGGCGAGGCCGAGTACTTCGTCATCGAGCAGGGCGCCATCGGCACGTTCGTCACCTCCAAGCCGCTCGAGAAGCGGGCCCTCCTCGAGGAGGCCGCCGGCACGGCCTATTACAAGGACAAGAAGCGCCAGGCACAGAACAAGCTCGAGACGAGCGAACAGAACATGACCCGCCTCGAGGACATCATCTCCGAGGTCGAGAAGGCCAAGAACTCCCTCCAGCGCCAGGCTTCGGCCGCCAACCGCTACCGCCGCCTCCGCGAGCGCATCCGTGAGCTGACCTCGTTCCACTACGTCCGGAAGGACATCCATCTCGTCGCGGCCCAGGCCGAGGCCGCCACGGCCTACGACGCCTGCCTGGAGAAGGAGCGGGAGGTCATGACCCGGATCAAGGCCGAGGAGCACGAGCTGGCGGGCGTGCGCAAGACCCTCTGGGACCTCGAGAAAGCGCTCAAGGATAGCCAGGAGCGCGTTTACGCCGTCAGGTCCCAGGCCGACCCGGCTCGAAGGCGAGATCGAGCGCGAGACGAAGCGCGCCGAGTTCCTGGAGGGATCCCGGCGTAAAGCCGAGGCCGCCCGCGAGGAGCTTCGGGCCGAGATGCTCGCTCTCGAGCTCGAATCCGTCCAGGCCCGCTCCGGCCTCGAAGGGATGACCGCCGACCTCGAAGGGCGCCGCGCCGATGTCGAGGCCTCCGCCGTCCTCGTCCGCGAGGCCAAGGAGCGGACGGCCGCCCGCGCCGCCGACATCCAGGCCCTCCGCGACGAGCACCTCCGGAAATACCAGGAGCTCACCGAGAAGCGGAACGACGCCGTCCGGATCGAGAAGGAGCTCGAGCTCGTCCTCCGCCAGGAGGAGAAGCTCCGGTCCCAGGCCTCGGGCCAGGCCGCCCTTCTCGCCGCGACCGAGGCCGCCCTCGCCCGCTTCGAATCCGAGATCGCCGCCCGCGAAGGGGCCCGCGCCGGGAAGGAGCTGTCGATCGCCACGCTCCAGTCCGACCTCGCCGCCGCCCGCGCCGCCGTCGATGAGCTCCGGGCGCGCATCGCCGCCCTCAAGGAGCGCCGCGACGCGGCCGTCTATCAGCTCCAGGCCCTCCGCACCGTGGACGCCAAGGAGCGCGCCGGCGTGGCCGCCGAGGACGTCCCCGGCTCGTTCGGCCTGCTGGCCGACCTCGTCCGGACGAGCACCGAGGATGCCCCACTCTTCGACGTCTTCTGGAAGGACGAGGCCAAGGCCCGCGTCATCCTGCCCGAGGAATTCCTGAAGGCCCTCCGGCCCGGGCTCAAGGGCAGTTACCTCCTGGTCCCCGGCCGCGTCCGGTCCGCCGTCCCGCCCGAGATCCTCGGCGACCCCGAGGTCGTCGGCCTTCTCAAGGGCCGCGTCAGGACCGACGACCGGTTCCGCGACCATCTGGACCGGCTCGACGAGGCCGTCATCGTCCGCGAGGCCGCCGCGGCCGTCCGGCTCTGGCTCCGGTTCCCCGGCCTGAACTTCATCACGCCCACGGGCGATCTCCTGCTGGCCTCCGGCCTCCTCAGGCTCGGAGCGAAGGGCGACGGCATGATCGCCCTGACCCAGGAGATCCACGGGCTCGAGGAGCGCGCCGCCGGCCTCGAAGAAGAGATCGCCGCCCCCGCCGCCGCCCTTGAAGCCCGGGAGAACGAATGCCGCTCCCTCGAGGCCGCCCTCGAACGGGAGCGCGCGAGCCTCCTCGAAGAGGATCAGGCCCTCCAGGACCGGGTCCGCGAGAGGAAGTTCGGGCGGGTCGAAATGGAAAAGGCCTCGACCTCGGCCGAGATCATCGCCCGCGAGCTCCATCTGCTGGACGGCGAGAAGGTATCCCTGACGCGGGACCTGGAAGGCCTGCGGGCCGCCGCGGCCGCCGCCGAAGAGGACGCCCGCTCTCTCGATGAGCGCGTCGAAGCCGCCCGCCGGGAGATCGCGGCCGTCCGGGAGAAGGACGGCGAGGACGAACGCCGGCATTTCGGGCTCAAGGCCGAATGCGAGCTCCTGGCCGAGAAGATGAACGGCCTCAACGTCCAGATCCAGGGTCTTGCCCGGCGGAAGGAGGCCACCGAGGCCAAGATCGCTTCCCTCGAGCAGGAGATCCGGGAGGATGAATCGGGCAGGGAGAAGATCGGCGAATATGTCCGGGAGCTCTCGGTCAAGACCAAGGCGCTCGAGGACGAGAGCGGCGCCGGCGAGAAGGCGCTCGAGGAGACCGAATCGTCGCTCGGCGAGGTCCGCAGGAGCCAGGACGAGCTCGAATCCAGGCTCCAAGCCGCCCGCGAGGACGAAGAAGCCGCCAAGGACGCCCGGGTCAAGGCCGAGATCCGCAAGGCCGAGATCGACCGGGACCTCGTCAACCTCGAAGAGACCTGTTGGCAGGATCTGAAGAAGACGCTGGCCGAGCTCCGGTCCGAGACCGCGGCCGCGGCCGCGGCGCGGGGCGCCGAGGAAGCCCCCGAGCTCGAAGAAGAGATCCTTCCCGAGGATGAGGAAGGCGGCGCCGAGGAAACCGCGGTCGCCCCCGGCGTGGAGGCCTCCGAAGGCGGGGCCGCCGCGGCCCCCGAAGGCGAGCCCGCGCCCGCGGCCGAGACGGCGAAGCCCCGCCGCGCGCCGCGGAAGCTCCGGCCGGTCGCCGAGCTCTCCGACGAGGAGGTCGAGAAGGAGCTCGAGGAGTCCCGCGACCACCTCCTCCGATTCAAGGCCGTCAATCTCATGGCCGAGGAGGAGTACCTCGAGCAGAAGAAGCGCTTCGACTTCCTCGTCCAGCAGAGGAAGGACCTCCGCGATTCCATCGACGCGACGGGCGAGGCCATCCGCAAGATCGACGAGGAGAGCAAGACCCAGTTCCTCAAGGCCCTCGAAGAGGTCAACACGAACTTCCGCGATATATTCGCCCTGGTCTTCAAGGGCGGCCACGCCGAGGTCAAGCTCCTCGAGCCGGACAACGCCCTCGAGAGCGGCGTCGAGATCGTCGCCCAGCCGCCCGGCAAGCGCGTCCAGAACCTGGCCCTGCTCTCCGGGGGCGAGAAGTCGCTGACCTCGATGGCTTTCATGTTCGCCCTCTTCCGCTACAGGCCGTCGCCGTTCTGCTTCCTCGACGAAGTGGACGCGGCCCTCGACGAGGTCAACCTCGGCCGGTTCCTCGACCTGATGAAGGCCATCAAGCATGAGACCCAGTTCATCATCATCACCCATAACTACAAGACCATGGAGGTCGCCGACTACATCTACGGCACGACCATGGAGGAGCCGAACATCACGAAGCTCTACTCCGTGAAGCTCGAGCGGAAGGAAGATCTCAAGGCCGACGCATGAAGATCCTTCTCTTCGTCGCGCCCGGCGGCTATTTCGCCGAGCGCTGGTCCCAGGGCTCGACGATGCCGACCCTGGGCCTCCTCTACATCGGGGCCGTCCTCGAGAAGGAGGGGATCGACGTCCGCATCGTCCCGGCCGACGTCCTGGGGCTCGACTGGCGCGGCATCCGCGACCTCATCCGCGCCGAGCGGCCCGACGCCGTCGGCGTCACGTCGACGACCGAGAACCGGTTCCAGAGCTTCAAGCTCGTCCGGATCGCGCGAAAGGCCCTTCCCGGCGTCCTGACCGTGATGGGCGGGCCGCACGCGTCGATGGCCTCCGCGGACACGCTCGCCCACATCCCCGAGCTCGACGTCGTCGTCCGGGGCGAGGGCGAGGTGACGACGCTCGAGCTCTGCCGGGCCGTGGAAAAGACGGGCGGAGACCGGAAGGCGCTTTGGCCCAGGCTCGCCGCGATCGACGGCATCTCCTACAGGGATACGGATGGGAACGTTGTCGCGACGCGGCCCCGCGCCCCCATCGCCGACCTCGACAGCCTCCCCTTCCCCGCTTTCCACCTCATCCCGTTCGACAAGTACAATTTCAAGATCGACGTCCCCGGGCACGGCCCGCTCCAGGCCGTCAACATCATGGCCAGCCGCGGCTGTCCCTTCGACTGCAATTTCTGCGCGACGCCCATCAATTGGGGCCGCCACGTCCGGATGCGGAGCCCCGAGAACGTCGTCGACGAGATCGAAAAGCACGTCCGCGAGCGCGGCGTCCGGGTCGTCTTCTTCTACGACGACACGTTCAACGCCAGCCCGAAGCGCGTCGAGCGCATCTGCGATCTCATCCTCGAGCGCAAGCTCGACATCTTCTGGCGGGCCGAGGTCCGGCTGGACCTCATCACCCGGCCCCTCCTCGAAAAGATGAAGAAGGCCGGTCTCTTTCATGTCTCGTTCGGCATCGAGGCGGGCTCGGAGCGCGTCCGGCGCGAGGTCATCCACAAGCTCATCGAGATCGGGGATTTCCACAACCTCGTCCGGTGGTGCCTCGAGCTCGGCGTCATCCCCAACGTCTTCTTCATCTTCAGCCACCCGACCGAGACATGGGAGGAGGCACGGGAGACCGTGGGCATCATCGAGAAGTACCGGAAGGAGGTCGAGGCCTCGGTCGCCGTCCTCCACGTCTATCCGGGAACGCCGCTCGAGGCCACGGCGAAAGGAATGGGGCTCCTGCCGGAAGACTTCACCTGGACGAAACGGTACGGCTCGCGCGTCATAACCCTGCCCTCGGCCCAGGGCGACGTCCCGCTCTTCCTGGACAAGCTGACCTGGAGCCAGGTGAGCGAGCTCCTCTTCCGCTGGGCGATGAGCGGAGGGAACGTCTCGATCGTCCGGAAGACCCTCCGGGCCCTTCGCCACATCCGGTCCTTCGGCGACCTGAAGCGGTACGCCGTCATGGCCTGGGTTCTGGCCAAGCTGAAGGCGGGCAAGCTTTTCGGCCGCGACAAAGGCTGAAATCCCCCCTCACCCCCCTTTTCCAAAGGGGGGAAATGTCGCGGGGCCTCGGTTGACTCCCCCCCTTTCCTATCGATTGACTCCCCCCTTTCCAATCGATTGACTTCCCCCCTTTCCTAAAGGGGGGCTTTGGGGGGATTTCTGGGGCGGGGAGATCAGGTCGCCGTCCTTCCCGGGAGAGCCCCCGGTTGGGGTCGTGGATCGAAGCCATAGCCTATAGCCGGCGTACACAATTAATGTCATTCGTCCCATACCGAGGACACTTAAATCCCCCCTGACCCCCCTTTTCCAAAGGGGGGAAGTCCAAGGAATCCCCTTTTTTCAAAGGGGGGAAGCCCAAGTTTTAAAAAGGAGGAAGCCTAAGGTCCTCCTAATCCCTTAATAAAGCTGATTTTGGGGGAGGATATCTCACCCTTTACAAAAGGGGTTGGGTGGAGGATACCCCCCTTTGAAAAAGGGGGGGTGGGGGGATTTCTTGGCACGGAAATTGCTTCCCTTATGGATGCGATGAGGATGAGTCAGATGCGTGATATGAGATTGGCGCGGGAGATGCGGAGACTGAGAGAGAACCTCATCGCCCTTTACAGGCGAAGAGCCAGATATTTAAGAGAGCCGCGTTGGATTCGAGGAGAATGACCATGAGCAAGAAACTCGCGATGATCCTGGTCGCCGGACTGATCCTGGCCGTCACACTCATCGGCCAGGGGCAAACGCCCCCCCAGGAACAGGTTCCTCCCCAGGAAACGCAGGAGATGGCGGTTCCCGAGGGCGAGCTGGCGCCCGAAGAGCCTGGCGAAACCGTATACACGAATGATTCCGTGGCCCGGCTGAGCCACCTCACCGGAAGCGTCTTCCTCCAACGGGCTTCGGATATCGGCTTCGAGGAATGCGTCGTCAACACGCCCGTCACCGAGGGCGACCGGCTCGGGACGACCGAGGGCCGGGCCGAGATCCGTTTCGGACGCGGCAACTATGTCCGTCTCGACAACGAGACCAAGCTCGACTTCCTGAACCTCCCCAAGAAGGGCGACGACACGGTCCGGGTCCGGGTCTGGTCCGGCAGTGTCTACCTCGAGGTGTCCAATCTGCTCCGGGAGAAAGGCATCGAGATCCATACGGCCGATACGTCCTTCTACGTGCTGGACGAAGGCCTGTACCGCATCGACGTCAAGGAGAACGCGGACACCGAGGTCCTCGTGTTCCGGGGCCTGGTCGAGGCCGCGGGCGAGGAGGGCTCGGTCCTGGTCAAGGGCGGCCAGCGCGTCGAGGCGGCCGAGGGACGGTTCCCCTCGCGGCCGTCCCAGTTCGTGGCAGCCGCCACCGACGGCTTCGACCGCTGGAACGACTCCAGGAACGTCGAGGTCTCCAAGAGGCTCCCCAAGCGCTACCTGCCGAACGATCTCGAGGATTTCGAGTACGAGCTCGGCCAGTACGGCGACTGGATGTACCTCCCGCCTTACGGGAACGTCTGGGTCCCCCGGGGGATCGACGAGGGTTGGCGCCCCTATTCGAACGGGCGCTGGACCTGGCTGCCGCTCTCCGGTTGGACCTGGCTGCCCTACGAGCCCTGGGGTTGGTCGACCTTCCATTACGGCCGCTGGCACTGGGGCATCGGCCTCGGCTGGTACTGGATCCCCACGTCCGTCTGGGGCCCCGGCTGGGTCAATTGGTGGTGGGATGATTCCTACTTCGGCTGGGCCCCGGTCAGCTATTGGGGCTACCCCGTGGTCATCGTCGACGGCTATTTCAACGGCCGCTGGCACGGCGACTATTACCCCTGGAACTCGCGCGCGCTGACGGTCATCCACAGGGACCAGCTCAAAGCGAAGAACATCGCGCCCGTCGCTCTCCGGGGCGACTCGCTCCGGGGGCTGAACAGGATCACTCTCTCCGGCAAGGAATTGGCCCTGAGGCCCGTCGGCGGGAGCCGGACCCTGGTCCAGCCTCTCGAGGGCCGCAAGGTCCTCCTCCGCAAGGGCGAGGGGCCGGTCTCCCTCAAGGGAAGCGAATCCGGAACGAGGTCGAGCGGCGCATCGCGCAAAGCGATCAAGTCCGGGTCGGCGACCTCCTCCAAAGGCGCCGGGAAGAGCACGCCCAAGGCGACGAGCGCGCCCGCGAAGAAGCCTTCGTCGGGCAAGGTCATCAAGAAGGAAAAGGATTCATCGAGCTTCAGCCTCGTCTCGTCCAGGGGCATCGCCGGCTACCCTTCGTCCATCAAGATCAGCGGGAGCCGGTATGCCAGGAACGGCGACAATCCCTGGCGTTCCTCCATCGGCCGGATCTTCAGGCAGTTCTCCGGAGAGGGCTACACCTCCCGGAAGGGCTCGACGTCTTCATCGTCATCCGGAACGAAGGTGTCCTCGGGCTCGAAATCTTCGACGCGGTCCGGGTCCGCCTCCCGCGGTTCTTCGTCGAAAGGCTCATCCAGAGGCTCATCGCCTTCCCGGGGCTCCCACTCGGGAAGCGTCCCCAAGAAGCATTAACCTCCTCTGTTTTAGTATCCCTCGGTCCCCCTCCCCCCTCCTCCCCGGGGGGAGGGGGGCCAACCTCAGTGCTCTTCGCGGGCGGTTTCCTGCGAATAATAGTCCAGGATCCTGAGGTGGTCCTGGTTCGTGCAGAAGCGCGAAGGCTCCGTGCCCGGGAAGAAGACCTCCCGGAGGGGGAAGCGGCAGATGGGCGTCGCCAACAGGCCGGTCTTGCGGTCGATCTCGACGAAGCTCAGGTTGGGCGGGACCTCGAAGTCCTCGGGGACGAGCTCGACCCTCCGGGCCTCGGCATCCTTCTTTCGCGATTCGATGACTCTCGCGAAGAAGGCTTTCCATATGGGCAAGGCGGCCACGGCCCCGGATTGACGCGCGCCCAGGGTGATCTTGGTGTCGTAGCCGACCCAAACCCCCGCGCAGAGGTTGGGTGAGAACCCGATGAACCAGGCATCGGTGTATTCGTCCGTCGTTCCCGTCTTTCCGGCCAGCGGCCAGCCGAGGTCGGCGAGCGCCGTGGCCGTCCCTTCACGGACCACGCCCTGGAGGAGGTACGTCATCATGTAGGCCGTCTGGGGCGGGATGACCTCCTCGGATTCGACCTTGTTCTCCTCGAGGACGTTGCCGTCCTTGTCCTCGATGCGGGTGATGAAGTAGGGCTTGACCCGAACGCCCTTGTTGGGGAATGCCGTGAAGCCCGAGACGAGCTCGACGAGCGTGACCTCGAAGGTCCCGAGCGCGAGCGAAAGGTAGGGATAAATGGCCGAGGTCAGGCCGAACCGGCGGCAGTAATCGACGCCGACCTGGGGTGAGATGTAATCCAGGATGCGGGCGGTGACGATGTTCCGCGACTCCTCGAGCCCCTTGCGCAGGGTCACCGAGCCCTTGTAGATGCGGTCGTAGTTCCGGGGCGTCCAGGGCTCGCCCGTCCACTTGTCGGTGAAGGTCACGGGCTCGTCCTGGATGATGGTCGCGGGAGTGAAGCCGTTCTCGACGGCGGCCGTGTAGAGGAAGGGCTTGATGACCGACCCCGTCTGGCGGAGGGCCTGGGTCGCCCGGTTGAACTGGCTCCGGCGGTAGGCGTATCCGCCGGTCATTGCCCTGATCTGCCCGGTCAGGGGGTCGATAGCCAGGAAGGCCCCCTCGACCTGGGGCTCCTGTTCCAGGCTGACGGCGAGCTCGCCGTCGCCAGGAGGGACCGTCTTCACCAGGACCTGGATGACGTCGCCGGTCCGGATCAGCGAATCGAGGTTCCGGGCTTGGGCCCACTCGATGCCCTTGTTCGTCATCCGGCCGACGCGGTCCTTGAGACGGACGAACGCCTCGGCCTTCGACGACGCTCAGGACGACGGCGTCGGAGACTTCGCCGGCCTCGATGGCGTGGCTCGTCCAGCTTTCCAGCCAGACGGAGCGGAGGTCGGCCGTCCCCTCGGCAAGGAGGTTCTTCTTGTCCCGCCGCCAGCCCCGTTTCTTGTCCTGGGCCCGGAGCCCGGCCCGCAGGGAGTCCTCGGCGAACTTCTGGAGATCGGGATCGAAGGTCGTATGGACCTTGAGCCCGGCGTTGTAGAGGGCGTCGGCGCCGTAGTTCTTCTCGAGATAGCGGCGGACTTCCTCGAAGAAATAGGCCCCGAACTCAGACGCTCGTCCGGCGGAGCGGCAGGACGGCGAGCGGCTTGGCCTTGGAGGCTTCCGCCTGCGCCCGGGTGATATAGCCCTCCTCGGCCATCCGGTTGAGGACGTGGTTACGGCGCTGGAGGGTCCTCTCGGTATTCGTATAGGGCGAATAGACCGACGGCCCGCGGAAGATCCCCGCGATGAGCGCCGCTTCCTCGAGACCGAGGTCCGTCACGCTCTTGCCGAAATAGAGGTTCGCGGCCGATTCGACGCCGTAGGCGCCGTGGCCGAGGTAGAACTGGTTGCAGTAGAGCTCGAGGATCCGCTCCTTGGAATATTTCTCCTCGATGCGGCGGGCGACGAACATCTCCTTGAGCTTCCGCCGGATGGTCTGCTGGGAATAGAGGAACAGCTGGCGGGCCAACTGCTGGGTGATGGTGCTCCCGCCCTGGGGGCGGCGGAGGGTGCCGCGCCCTATCTTGACGACGTCCTCCTTGAGCGCCCGGACGATGCCCACGTAATCGACGCCCTTGTGCGAATAGAACCGGGGGTCCTCCGTGGCGATGATGGCCTTCTTCAGGGAGTCCGGAATGCTCGCGTACGGGACCTCGATCCGCCGCTCCTCGGCGAACTCCTTGACGACGTCGCCCTTGACGGACAGGATCGACGTGATGATCTTGGGCCGGAGGTTCTCGAGCTCATCGACCGACGGGAGGTTGTTCCGGATGGCCATGTAGGCGCCGAACATGGCGCCCAGGGCGCAGGTCGCGCCGACGGCCAGCACGATGAGCAGGACGCGGAGCCACCCCGACTTCCCCAGCTTGCGGATCTTGACCTTCAGGTTCGGGATATTCAGCTTGAGATTCGGGATCCTTATCTTGAGGCCAGGGCTCTTCATGGGCGTACCCGGCAAATATAGCATACGGCCTCGAGGCCGTCCATATCGCCGGGGCTCCTGAATGTCGCCTCAGGCTTTAGCCTGAGCTTCTTATTTAAACGCAGGCTGAAGCCTGCGGCTACACCCAAAGACCCGATCTCGCGGCTGCGTTAAGGGTTTCTGAGTCCGCGGATCTTTGTAGCCTCAGGCTTTAGCCTGAGCTTCTTCTTAACGCAGGGCTGAAGCCTGCGACTACATCCGGAAACCTGAGCCCGGCATCCGGAGATTCTAGCCCTGGCTAAGGACTTTCAGGACCCGGCCGAGGATCGCGTCGCTGATCTCCCTGACGTCCCCCGTGCCGTCGATATGGACGAACTTCCGGCCCTTGAGACCCTTGAATATCGCGCGGACGCGGTCAAGATAATCCTCGTGCTCGAAGAGCTCGTCCTTCCGGCCCCGGCCCCCGATCCTGGCCAGCCCGCCCGCCGCGTCGATATCGACGATGAAAACGAGGTCCGGCCGGACGGCAAAGCGCTCGTTCAGCCGCCGGATACGCCCGGGATCGATGCCTTTGGCTCCCTGGTAAGCGACGGTCGAGAAGTAATAGCGGTCGAGGACGACGGTCTTTCCCGCCGCCAGGGCGGGCTCGAGGTTCCGGGCGACGTTCTCGCGGCGGTCCTTGACGAAGAGATCGAGCTCCTCCTCCGGGGTCAGGGAACCCGCCCGCCGGGCCTTCTCCCGGATGAGCCTCCCCCATTTCCCCCGGGTAGGCTCCCGGAACAGGGCCGTCCGGAATCCCCGGGCCGCGAGCCTGCGGACGAGAAGCCTGGCCTGGGTGGACTTCCCCGAGCCGTCGATCCCCTCGAGGACGATGAGCAAGCCCCGCTTAGGAGCCGGGCGTTTCGCAGTGGAAATTTGTCTTGCTTTCACGCAGTCCCCTGTCGTAACCGCGATCTTTAGATCGCGTCTTCGGCGCAGGCTGAAGCCTGCGGCTACCTCCGATCCGAACCCTTCGGCGGTATCCCCGGAAGCCTCGATTCTCCGGCCTACAGGTCATCCGGACGCCCCCCATCGTAGCCCGACGGCAGGGAGAATGCAACGATTGGCTCGCCGGCGGTGTAAAAGAGGTCGGAGCGTTGAATTTTCGCCATGGATGTGCTAATTTTGGACTTTCTTCAGTGGAGGGACGCATGAAAAAGCCGGTATGGGTCGCTCTCGCCGGATTCACCTTGGGACTCGTCGTCGCCGGGTACATTTTCGTCTATCTGCCCGAGCGGCAAACCGCCTCCCCGGCGGCGGCCGTCTCCGCCTCGACTCCGCCCCTGTCGACGAATCTTTTCGCCTCCGCCGCCCCCGAGCTCCGGACGGACCTCGACTTCGTCGGGATCTCGGAGAAGGTCGGGCCGGCCGTCGTCAAGATCGTCAGCGAGCATAAGGTCAGGGGCCGGGAATCGGAAGGTTACGAGGACCAGTTTCCGTTCGACGATTTCTGGGAGCGGTTCTTCGGACGCCCCGCCCCCCGCCAGCCCCAGGAAGACCGGAGGGTCGTCCAGGGGACCGGATTCTTCATCACGGCCGACGGCTATATCCTGACCAATAACCACATCGCCGAGGACTCGATCAAGAACACGATCACCACCCTCCAGGGGAAGGACTACGAAGCCAAGGTCGTCGGGCTCGATCCCAGGACCGATCTGGCCCTCCTCAAGATCGAGGCCAAGGACCTGCCTTTCGCGACCCTGGGCGATTCCGCCCTGGTCAAGGTCGGCGAGTGGGTCCTCGCCATCGGCAATCCGCTCGGCCAGGAGCACACCGTGACGGCGGGCATCGTTTCCGCCAAGGGGCGCCAGCTCACCAACACCTCATCGGACTTCCCGACATACCAGGACTTCATCCAGACCGACGCGGCCATCAACCGGGGGAACTCCGGCGGCCCGCTGATCAATATGAGAGGCGAGGTCATCGGGATCAACAGCAACATCCTGACGCCGTCCGGCGGGAACATCGGCATCGGGTTCGCCATCCCCTCCGACATGGCCAAGAAGGTCGTCGCCCAGCTCAGGCAGAAAGGCAAGGTCGTCCGCGGCCGGCTGGGCGTCGTCATGCAGAACGTCACCGAAGGCATGCGCAAACAGCTCGGCATCAAGTCCGAGAACGGCGCCATCATCACGACCGTCGAGCCCGACGGCCCCGCCGAAAAGGCGGGGTTCAAGCAATACGACGTCATCGTCGAGCTCAACGGCCAGCCCGTCAAGGACTCGAACGACCTCAAGTTCAAGATCGCCGACATCGAGCCCGGGAAGAAGGTCAACATCAAGGTCATCCGCGACGGCAAGGAGGTCACGCTCACGCCGACCGTCGAGGAGCTTGACCCCGAGGAGGAAAAGGGCGAGGTGGCGAGCTCCGAGAAGGACGTAGGCCTGTCCCTGACGCCCATGACCCCGGCCCTGGCCCGCCGCTACGGCTACCGGACGATCGAAGGGCTCCTCGTCACCGAGGTCCGGGACTACAGCGAAGCCGCCCGGGCGGGTCTCGCGACCGGGGACATCATCCTCGAGGTCAACCGGAAGAAGGTGGCCACCGTCCGCGAATTCGAGAACGTCCTGAAAAAGACACCGTCCGGCGACGAGGTCATGCTCCTCGTCCGCAGGGAGGGCGACGGCCAGTCCCGGGACTCCATTATCCCTCTGAAGGTATCCTGAATGAAGATCGCCAAGACCCATTCCCTCGGCAACGATTTCCTGGTCATCCGCCGGAACGCGGCCCCCGACGAGGGGACCGCCGACCTGGTCCGTAAGCTGTGCGACCGCCACACCGGCGCCGGATCCGACGGCGTCCTCTTCATCTCCCTCGAGGACGCGGCCGCCGGCCGGATCGGCTTCCGCATCTTCAACTCCGACGGCACCGAAGCCGAGATCTCGGGGAACGGCCTCCGCTGCGCGGCCGCCACCCTCTATAACGACGGGACCATCACGGCCCCCCGCATCCTGTTCCAGACGACCGCCGGGGAGCGCCCCTGCGAGCTCCTGACCCAGGACGGCAACGTCTTCACGTTCGTCGCGGACATGGGCGTCCCGCGCTTCTCCTCGGAGGAGATCCCCTTCGACGACGGGTCGCACCACGACCGGATCGTCGATTATCCCCTGACCATCCAGCAGAAGGCCTATAACGTCACCTGCGTCAACGTCGGGAACCCCCAATGCTGCGTCTTCGTCGAGCGGTTCTTCCCGCCCGCGGGTCCTCTGGACCCAGATCGGCAACGAGATCGAATGCCACCCCTTCTTTCCCAAGAAGACGAACGTCGAGTTCATCCGGGTCATCAACAGGCAGGAGATCGAGGTCCTGTTCTGGGAGCGGGGCGTCGGCGAAACCCTGTCCTCCGGGACCGGCTCCTGCGCCGCCGCCGTCGCCGCGATGGTCAAGGGCCTGACCTCGAACGACATCAAGGTTTGGACGAGCCTCGGCCAGCTCACGGTACGTTGGGAGAACGGCCACATCTTCCAGGGCGGCCCGGCCGAGGTCATCTTCCTCGGCGAATATCTCGGCTAAGGGCGAGACGTAGCTTGTTGTAGCCTCGGATTGAGGCCTCGCTGAATCCCTCCCATGGAAAGGGGGACGGCAAATCCCCCCAAAACCCCCCTTTAGGAAAGGGGGGGTCGTTTGGAGCGAAACGTATCTTATTGTAGCCTCAGGCTTTAGCCTGAGTCTTATCGTCCTCGTCGATGCCAGATCCCATTCAAAACGCAGGCTGAAGCCTGCGGCTACATTCAGGAACCCCTCACACACGGGTCGATGCGCCTTATTGTAGCCTCAGGCTTTAGCCTGAGTCTTATTGGCCTTGATGCCTCAAACTGGGAGGTCTACAGGTATACCCCCCTTTGGAAAAGGGGGGCGACGGGGGGATTTGCCTACCTGAAGTGCTCGTAGCCCTTGATCTCGAGCACTTTGCGGCGACCGCGGGCATCCACCGTCCAGATCCCCTTCTCGGCGACCACGCGGCCGATATCCGTCAGCCGGAACCTCGTCCGGAGGGGGTCGAGCCGCGGCAGGGCCGACGGCCGGACCGTGAAGATGAGCTGAAAATCCTCGCCGCCGTGCAGGGCCAGGGAAAGGGGGTCCTTCCGAAAGGCTTTCAGGGCCCGTGAGAGCGGGATCCGGAGGGGGTCGAGCTCGGCCCCGACGCCGCTCGCCTGGCAGATGTTGTTGAGGTCGACCGACAGCCCGTCCGAGCAGTCGATCATCGCCGAAGCCGCCTGCCGCCGCGCGAGCTCGAGGCCGAGGGCGGTCTGCGGTTTGGGGTCCAGGAACGCCCGCAGGAACGTGTCGGTCACCGCGCTCTCGCCCAAGGCATGCCCTTTTTTATAGAGCAGGAGGCCCTGCTTGGAATCCCCGAGGGAACCGGACACGAAGATATGATCTCCGGGCCGCGCTCCGCTCCGGAGAACGACCCGCTTCGCCCGGCCGATCACCGTCACCGAGACGAAGACGCGGCCGGCCTGGGACAGGTCTCCCCCGACGAGGACGACGCCGGCCGCCCGGCCGGCCGCCTTGAAGCCGGCGAAGAACTCGACGACCCAGTCGAGCGAGATCTCGCTCGGAAGGCCCAGGCCCAGGATCGCATAAAGCGGGCATCCGCCCATCGCGGCGATGTCGCTGATGTTGACGTTGAGGCTCTTGCGGCCGAGAAGCCGGGGATCGTGGAGCGCCAGGATGAAGTCGTAGCCTTCGACGAGGAGGTCCTTGGTCACGAGGAGGCGGCCCGGGCCCGGCCTGAGGACGGCCGTGTCGTCGCCGATCCCGAGGACGACATCCCTCCTCGGAACGTCGAAATGCCGGCGGATGACCGCCAGCAGCTCCCTCTCTCCGAGCTTGCGTAATCTCATGGGTTGCGTTCTCCAAGACGCAGGCTAAAGCCTGCGGCTACAAAGAACTCCGTCCCCGGCCGGCCTTCGCCTTCTTGGGCCCCGTTCCCCGTCCGGATCTCGCCTTTTCGGCCCTTCGCCCGCCCTTCTTCGCCGCCGGCTCTTTCGGCCGCCGGCCTTCCCGACGAGGGCGTGGGCAAGGACCTCTTTGACGTCCTCGACGTAGATGAACTCCATCGTCTTGAGGACCTTCTTGGGGATGTCGATGAGGTCCTTCTTGTTCGGCAGGGGCATGATCATCCGTTTGATGCCCATGCGCTGGGCGGCCAGGACCTTCTCCTTGACGCCGCCGACGGGCAGGACGTTCCCCCGGAGCGTGATCTCTCCGGTCATGGCCACGTCCCAGCGGACCTTGACGTTGGTGCACAGGGAAATGAAGGCCGTGGCGATGGTGACGCCCGCCGACGGGCCGTCCTTGGGGATGGCCCCCTCCGGGATGTGGATGTGGAAATCGTTCTGCTGGAAGAGGCGATTGTCGATGCCGAGCTCCCGGGCGTGGGCCCGGGTATAGCTCAGGGCGGCCTGGGCGGACTCCTTCATGACGTCGCCCAGGGAGCCGGTCAGGGAGAGGTTCCCCTTCCCCTGCATCTTTGTCGACTCGACGAAGAGGATCTCGCCGCCGGCCTCTGTCCAGGCGACGCCCGTGGCGACGCCGACCTGGTCCTTGCGGAGGAGCTGGTCCTTGAAGATCTTGGGCGGGCCGAGGAGCGACTCGACGTTCTGGGAGGTGATCCGGGTCAGGGTCTTCCGGCCCTCGGCGACCTTGCGGGCGACCTTCCGGCAGACGGAGGCGATCTCGCGCTCCAGGTTCCGGACGCCCGCCTCGCGGGTGTAGAGGGAGATGATCTTCCGGACCGCCCCGTCGGTGATGTCGATGAGCTTCGCGCTGAGGGCGTTCTCGGCGACCTGTTTCGGGATGAGGTGCTTCTTGGCGATCTCGAGCTTCTCCTCCTCCGTATAGCCGGGGAGGGCCAGGACCTCCATCCGGTCGCGGAAGGCGGGCTGGATGGGGTCGAGCAGGTTGGCCGTCGTGATGAACATGACCTTGGACAGGTCGAAGGGAATGCCCAGATAGTGGTCGCGGAAGGAGTTGTTCTGCTCGGGGTCGAGGACCTCGAGGAGGGCCGAGGACGGATCGCCCCGGAAGTCGGCCCCGATCTTGTCCACCTCGTCCATCATGAAGACGGGGTTGTTCGAGCCCGCCCGCCGGACGCTCTGGATGATGCGGCCGGGCATGGCCCCGACGTAGGTCCGCCGGTGGCCGCGGATCTCGGCCTCGTCATGGACGCCGCCGAGCGACATCCGGACGAAGTTCCGGCCGAGGGCCCGGGCGATGGACTTGCCGAGCGAGGTCTTGCCGACGCCGGGCGGCCCGACGAAGCAAAGGATGGGGCCCTTGATCTTCTTGGAGAGCTTGCGGACGCCGAGGTATTCGAGGATGCGCTCCTTGACCTTGCTCAGGCCGTAGTGGTCCTCGTCGAGGATCTGGCGGGCCTTGACGAGGTCGAGGTTGTCGACGGTCGTCTTGTTCCAGGGCAGGGAGAACATCCAGTCGAGATAGTTGCGGACGACCGAGGTCTCGGCCGATTCGGGGTGCATCTGGGCCAGACGGGCGATCTGCTTTTCGAGCTCCTCGCGGACCTCGTCGGGGACCTTGAGCCCCTTCAGCCGGTCCTGGTAGCCCTTGATCTCCTCCTGGATCTCCGTTCCCTCGCCGAGCTCCTTCTGGATGGCCTTCATCTGCTGGCGGAGGAAGTACTGCTTCTGGAGCTTGTCCATCTCGCCCTTGGCCTCGGTCGAGATCTTGGTCTGGACATCGAGGAGTTCGAGCTCGCGGGCCAGGTGCTCGTAGACCTTCTTGAGCCGCTGGAGGGGGTCGACGATCTCCAGGACCTCCTGGCCCTCCTCGACCTTGAGCTCGAGGTTCGAGGCCGTCAGGTCGGCCAGCCGGCCCGGTTCGTCGACGTTGGCGGCGATGATGAGGACCTCGGGCGGGATGCTCTTGCCGAGCGACGTGGCCTTCTCGAGCCCCGAGCGGACGTTGCGGATGAGGGCCTCGCCTTCGATCGACTTCTCGGCGTTGTCGGGCTCGTGGACGACGGCGATGCCGGCCGTGACGTAGGGCCCGTCCTCCTCGTAGCTCTCGACCCGCGCCCGGATGAGGCCCTGGGCCAGGATGCGGACGCGGCCGTCGGGGAGCTTCAGCATGCGCATGACCAGGGCCACGGTGCCGACGTCGTAGACGTCCTCGCGCTTGGGCTCCTCGATGCTCAGGTCCTTCTGGGTCAGGAGGAGGACCATGCGGTTCCCGGCCAGGCTCTGGTCGATCGCGGCCTTGGATTTCTCGCGCCCGACGAAGAGCGGGGCGATCATGTAGGGGAAAATGACGACGTCCCGGAGCAGGAGCACGGGCAGCTTGCCCGGGATGTGGAGCTTCTGGTTCTGTTCCTCGATCAGCCCTTCGAGCGGGTCCTCGGTTTTTTCATCTATGTTCGCCATGGCGTCGATCCTCCAGTTTCATTTCCCGGGTTCCGCGCCCCGGACCTCGACCTTCCGGGTCCGGCGGGGGGGCTTCCGCAGGACGACGGTCAGGATGCCGTTCTCGAGCGTCGCCGATGCCCGCTCGGCGAGGACGGAGGCCGGGATATAGACCACCCGCCGGAACGTCCCGTACTCGCGCTCCAGGCGGTGGTAGCGGGCTCCGGAGCCGGGCGAAGGGAGGTCCTTCTTCAGCCCCTTGAGCTCGAGCCGTCCGCCGCGGAGCACGATGACGACGTCCTCCTTGAGGACGCCCGGAAGCTCCACCTCGACGACGACCTCCCGCTCGTTCTCGTAGACGTCCACCGACGGGGTCCAGACCCCGTCGAGGCCGGGGAGCTCGGACTCGCGGCCGAAGCCCGCGCCGCTCGAGCTCCGGACCTCCGTCTCGATCCTGAGGATGCGGGAGACGGGCCTGATCCGGCGAAGCATGGCGGGCGGGGCCTACTTTTCCTTGAGCAGGTGCTCAAGAACGTGCTTGAATTCGACGACGTCCTTGAAATCCCTATAGACCGAGGCGAAGCGGACATAGGCCACTTTGTCCAGGGCCTTCAGACGGTCCATGACGATCTGGCCGATCTCGGAGGCGTCGATCTCCTTGTCCGGCCGCTCCTGGAGCATCGTCTCGATCTCCTCGACGATCTCCTCGAGCTGGCTGATCTGGATGGGCCGCTTCTCGCACGACTTCATCATGCCGCGCAGGAGCTTCTGGCTGTCGAAGGGCTGGCGGCTGCCGTCCTTCTTCACGACCATGTAAGGGATCTCCTCGATCTTCTCGTAGGTCGTGAAGCGGCGCTTGCAGGAGAGGCATTCCCGGCGCCGGCGGATCGAGAGTCCCTTCTTGCTCTCCCGGGAGTCGATGACCTTGCTCTCGAGGAAACCGCAGAACGGGCATCTCATGGGTTCTCGGCCTTTCCCATCCTTTTCAACTGGACCAGGGACAACCCCTCTTTCCACAATATAGCATAGCCGATGAGGCAAGTCACCCCCACCTGGACGGCGTGCATGACGAGCGTCATGCCCGTCGCCAGGTCGCGGTCGAGCCCGTAGAGGGACATCATTCCAAGCTGGCTGAAGAAGTCGAACCCCCCGATCATTCCGGGGGTGGGGATGGACGCGCCGACCATGGTCAGGAAGACGTAGGGGATGAGGACGAAGAAGGGCTGGGGCTGGCGGTAGGCGAAGAACAGGACCCAGTAATAGAGGACGATGGCCAGCCAGACGACGAAGGACAGGGCCGTATAGAGGAAGAAGTCCCCGACGCTCCGGAAGAACGTCAAGCCCTCGATGAACTCGCGGGCGAGCCCCAGGGCCCGGTCGGAGAAGCGCTTCGGGAGCGGCCTGAGGAGCGCCGTCAGGACGCGCATGGTCGCCTCCTTGAAGAAGTAAAGGCAGAGGCAGACGACGAGGACGGCCAGGGCGAAGAGGACCCCGATCTTTCCCCAGAAGACCAGCCGGCCCAGCGTCTCCGGGCTCAGGCTGAAGGCCGAAGCGTAGAGCGGCTTGGCCATGAGAAAAATGCCCAGGAGGGCGCACATGACGAAGATATCGAAGATGCGCTCGACGACCACGGTCCCCAGGCAGAAGCCCGCCCCCATGCCTTCCTTGCGGGCCAGGTACAGAGGCTTGACGATCTCTCCGATCCGGCCGGGGAAGACGTTCGAGACGGTGAATCCGACGGCGTTGGCCGAGAAGGTGTTGGCGAACCGGACGCCCTTCTTCTGGTACTTGAGGAGGACGTGCCAGCGGAGGGCCCGCGTGGCCAGGTGGAGCGGGGCCATGAGGATGATGAGGGAGAAGTAGAAGGGGTTGGCGCTCGTCGTGTAGCGGAGGAATTCGCCCCAGTCGATCTTCCGGAAGAACAGGAAGAGGAACACCAGGCTGATGATCGAGACGACGGCCAGCTTGAACCCGTGTTTTTTCATCGAGAGGCGGATATTACCATAAACCCCGGGAGTATTGAAATCCGCTGCGCTTTTGTTTATGATAGCGGGGTCCTTGCTGGGAAGTCGTCCAACGGCAGGACTCTTGACTCTGGATCAAGCAATCAAGGTTCGAATCCTTGCTTCCCAGCCAATCCCCTCACCCGACTCGCTTATAGGAGCGGATCTATTCTTGAAAATCCGGCTTCGGAAGTGATACATTGAAGGGGGCCGTTCAATAGGCCCGATGGAGGGGAAGATGAGGACAACGCGTGTTCTTTTCGTCGCGGCCGGGCTGTGGTTTCTCCTGGTCGGGCCCGCTTTAGGCCAATCCATAAGGGTTGTCACGCCGAACGACGGCTCGCCGGTGACGCTCGGGGCGCCCTTGGATATCCGCTGGACGAGCAGCGGTGTCACCCAGCCGCTCAGGATCCTGCTCTTTCGGAACGGCGAGAGGCTCGGCATTATCGCTTCCGACGTCCCGGTCGCGGGCGGATCCTATCGATGGATCGCCGGGAATTATGGAGGCGGTACGGCCCCTGAGGGGGAGGGGTACTCCATAATGGTCCGGGTCCAGGGCGACGGTCTCGAGGACTCGAGCGACCGGACCTTCGCCCTCCGCGCGGCCGCAGATTTCACAATTCCGGGCCGTTTCTACTCTGAGCCCGAACTTCCGCTCCGGGTGGAGGCGCCCCGGGCCGGGAGAGCGGCTTGCGGTGGGCAGCCGCGTGGAGATCCGGTGGACGAGCCCCGCTCCCTCGGATTCGGGCTGCGGGAACACGGTGAGGATCTTCGCGGTCAGGCAGAGTGACGCCCGGGCGACGCAGATCGCTGCCAGCCGCGACAACCGCGCCGGGACGAACACTTATTCATGGTATATCACACCGCCCGTCTTCGCCGACCTTACAGGGGATTATAAGATCCGCATCTCGGGCACTAACACGAGCTGCCTGGCCGAAAGCGGGATATTTACTTTGACCTATGATACCGCCGGCGATGTCAATCCCTCCGGGCCGCCGGACGAGAGCCCGGACCAGATCGACGTCGCTATCCAAGTGGGGGGCCTCGGGGAGCAGCGTCGTATCCTCAATGATATTCAATGGGACCGCTTTAGAGTCTATATCTTTGTTGAGGCCAAGATCTTGAATCGGAGACCTTCGGGAGCCCCGATTACGCTCCGGGAGATTCCCTGTCGGTGGAGCCTGGAAGTCGCCGAAAACGACGGAAACAGCTGGAGACGTTACAGCGAGGTCCCATATATCGCTCCCGACGACATCCAGTATTTGACCGGGACCTTCAAAATGGGTCCCATTCAATCGGGACCGGGGGAAACCAGGCAGATCAAGATCGTATATATCCTCTATGGCGCCATGGGACCAAGTCCAAGCCGAAGCAAGGAACGATTTCGGTTCAGCTTTGAGCTTGATCCCGACCGGACTCTTACGGATCCGAACCGGAACAATAATATCGCCTATTCGGCGGTTTTCCGGAATCCGAATTTTGATTGAGCGAACAGCGCGACTTCGCTCTGCCATGACCCGGACTTGACATGCATCCCCCCTCGGCCGATATTGAAAACAAGGGGTGATATTCCGGCCGTTTCCCGGGAGGGGTACGTAGGCGAAACGCCGGTTTGAACGATTTCCCGGCCGCCGGAAACCATCCGGGGAGGGAAAGATGAGCTACGGAAAACGGGGGGTTCTCTGGACCTGGGTCGCCCTGGTATTCCTTGCCGTCCCTTACGGAAGGGCGGCGACGACCCGGATAGCGCTCTTCCGGGGGACCGAGATCCCCTTCGATCTCAAGAGCGGGGAGGATGTCATCAAGCAGGGAAAGTACGACCTCGAGGTCCACTTCTCCAAGGTGGACACGAATGTCCTCTACGTCCTCAGGGTCATGCAAAAGGGCAAGTCCATCAACGAGGTCTCGGGACAGGGGATCGAATACCAGGCCCGGACGATCCAGTTGCTCATGAAGGATCCCAAGATCCCCGAAAGACCGACCCTCCGGTTCCGGAAGATCCCCGAGACCGACATCGTCGATCTCATCTTCGAATCCGGGAAAACGGGGAACTTCCGCTTCATGAAAGCGCTCTTCAGAATGAAATTGATCCAGGAATGAGCGCAACGTCGATGACCCTTCCCTCGGCGACGTAGCGGACGGTTCCGAGCGATTTCATCAGGCCGCGAACGACGCTATATTCGAACAATCCGGTCGGGATAACGGTCAGGGTCCCGGGCGGGAGCATGCCCACGAGGGTACCGCAGACCTGTTCGTTCATGGCGAGGAAATAGATCCCCGCCGGGTTGATGGGATCCCCGTTGACGCGGACCGAGGACGGATCGACGCGGCTCAGCGAGCCGAAGGGCGCAGCGGGCTTGCTCGAATCGTAGGCGAACGTGAGCCCGGACGGCTGGAGGCAGAGGTCCGAGGTCGCTTCGATCATGGACACCGAGTACTCCAGGAGCCCGAGGAGAAGCTCCCCCGTGACGGGGACGACGACGATCTTGAACCCGAGCCCCGATGCCGGATCGTAGCCGTAGGGCACCGCCCGCATGATATCGTTGCCGACGATCTTGCCGGCGTAGATCTTGGCCGCGGTATAGCCCATGACCTCGATGGCGATGTCCGCTGGGAACCCGGCCTCGAGGACGCCGGCCTTCATGGCGTCGGCGACCAGGTTGCCGAAGCCGACATCCCGGTATTCGGGGTGGCGGCTCCGTACGGGCCACGTCTCTTCGATGTCCCTGGCGGCCAGGGCGACCCGCTTGCCATAGACGTCTCCGAACCGGGGATCGGAAACGATCCCCTGCTTCAAGGCGTCGAGCCGGGGCTTGAGGGCCGGGTCCTGGCGCTTCCATGTCAGGTCGTGAAGCCGGTAGCCGGTCAGGCTGACGACCCCCCCGCCCAAGGAGATCCTGAGCTCCCCGAGATACTTATTGAAGTCGCCCGCCTGGACGACTATCGTGCTCCCGACCAGGGTCGGCCGCGCCATGGCGTCATGGCTGTGCCCGCCGACAATGATGTCGATGCCCGGGACAAGGGCCAGCCCCTGGACGTCCCAGGCGGTTCCTAGGTGGGACAGGCAAATGACGACCGCGCAGCCGGCGGCCTTCAGTTCGGAAACCTGGGCGACGGCCGCCGCCAACGGATCGGAAAGCATGGCGTAGGTCGCCGGGGAATAGTTCAGGGTATCATAATTTACCAGGCCGAAGATGCCGATCTTGACTCCGGAGAACTCGCGGATGATGTGGGGCACGACCCGGGACGCGAGGAACGAGCCTCCCGGGAACGCGACGTTAGCGCACAGGATGGGTTGCGTCACGGGGCCGAGGTCGCAGCCGAGCTCGGGCGCTCCGGCCAGGACGCCGGTGAGGACGCCCAGGCCGAGGTCGAACTCGTGGTTCCCGAGCGCCGTCGCGTCGTAGATACCGTCCATGAGCTTGAATTCCGGGTAGCCCAGGTACTTGTTGAACTCGAACGAGCCGACGAAGACGTCGCCGGCGTTCAGCGCCAGGACGTTCCCCCCTCTAGCGCGTAAAAGCTTGACCAGAGCGGAGACCCGGGCGATCCCGCCATACTCCTTGTTCGGCCCGAACGGCAGGAGCGCCGAATGCGAGTCGTTCGCGTGCAGGATGGTCAGGGTGACAGGCGTATCCTGGGCGCACGCGAAGACG
>CAWART010000009.1:0-219228 GCA_963784525.1 Candidatus Aminicenantota bacterium
TCCGAGCCGTAGCCTCTAAGTCCAGATATCACCTGCGCTTAGCGTTGACAAAGGGGGTCTCCTCGTCTAGTCTGGAGCACTGTTCTTAGAATCGTTGAGGAATGGAAATCATCATCGCCGAGAACGCGGGACTCTGTTACGGGGTCCGAAGAGCCTTGACCATCGTCCGGCGGACGCACGGCGCGGCGGGCGGCCCCGTCCGACGCTCGGGGACCTTGTCCATAACCCCCGGGTGATCGCCGCCTCGAGCGGCAGGGCGTGCGCTCCGTCGCCTCTCCGGCGGCGTCCGCGGGGGAACGGTCGCATCCGCAGTCGCGGGGTCGCGCCCGAGGTCCGGCGCCGGCTCCTCCGGAAGAAGGTCGAGGTCGTGGACGCGACCTGTCCCATCGTCTCGAGATCCAAGAACTCGTCGGCCGGCTGTCCCGGTCGGGCGGGGAGATCGTCCTCGTCGGGAACCCGGGACACCCGGAGGTTCTCGGGCTCGTCGGCTACGGCCGCGGCCGCGTGGTCATCGTCGAGGACGAGGCCGGGGCCAGGGCCCTCCCCTGGCGCCGGGCGCGCGCCGTCTCGCCCAATCCACCCAGGACGAAGGCCTGTTCGGGCGCGTCGTGGCGGCCCTGGTCGAAAGGACCGGGAGCTCCGCGTCCACAACACCATCTGCCGTTCCGCCCGGACCCGCCAGCGGGCGACAGCGGACTCGCGGCGCGGGTGGACGTCATGTTCGTCGTCGGGGGGAAGGCGGGCTCCAATACCGCCAAGCTCGCCGGGATCGCCCGGCGGATCCGGCCCCGGACCTATTGCGTCGAGGACGCCTCCGGCGTCCGGCCGGCGATGCTCCGGGGCGCGGGGACCATCGGGGTCTCGGGAGGGGCGTCGACCCCGCCCGAGGTCCTTCGGGAAGTCGTGGAAAGGATAAAGACACGCATCGAAGATAAAAATCCAAGGGAGAAGAGAGTCCAATGACAGACGCAACGAAGCACACTGAGACCAACGAGAAGTTGTCCCAGGAGGACTACGCGGACCTGCTGGACCGCTATCAATTCAGCACGGGCAAGATCACCCAGGGCAAGCTCGTCAAGGGCCGGGTCATCAAGAAGACCCCGACCCACATCCTCGTGGATATCGGGTTCAAGACCGAGGGCGTCATCCCGGTCGAGGACTTCCGGGAGGAGGAGCTCGCCGACCTCCAGCCGGGCGACGAGGTCGACGCGACGCTCGAGAGGACCGACCGCAAGGACGGCTACATGATCCTCTCCAAGAAGAGGGCGGACGCGTTCCGGGCCCTGGACAACCTGGAGAAGGCCTTCACCCACAACGGCTGGGTCACGGGCATCGTCAAGGAGCGCTCCAAGAGCGGCTACCTCGTCGACGTCGGCATCGAGGCGTTCCTGCCCGAGTCCCACGCCGACATCAAGGCCATCCGCGACCCCGATGCCCTCGTCGGACAGAGCTTCAAGTTCAAGGTCATGAAGTTCGACCGCAAGACCGAGAACGCCGTCGTCTCCCGGAGGCTCTTCCTCCAGGACGAGCGTGACAAGAAGCGCCGCCGGGTCTTCAGCCACATCGTCCAGGGCCAGAAGGTCAAGGGCCAGGTCAAGTCGCTGACCAGCTTCGGAGCGTTCGTGGACATCGGCGGCGTGGAAGGCCTGCTGCACGTCTCCGACATGACCTGGGGCAAGGTCGCCCATCCGTCGGAGCTCTACCAGGTCGGGCAGGAGGTCGATGTCGTCATCCTCGACTTCAGCGAGAAGGACGAGAGGATCTCCCTGGGCGCCAAACAGCTCACCCCCGACCCCTGGGTCGACCTCGACCAGCGGTACCTGGCCGGGCAGAAGATCACGGGCCGCGTCGTCAGCCTCACCGACTTCGGCGCCTTCGTCGAGCTCGAGAAGGGCGTCGAGGGGCTCGTCCACATCTCCGATCTGAGCTGGTCGCGCAAGCTCGTCCACCCCAAGAAGGTCCTCACCCCCGGCCAGGAGGTCGTCGTCACCATCCTCGAGATCAACACCGCCTCCAAGCGGATCTCGCTCGGCCTCAAGCAGGCCATGCCCCACCCCCTCGAGGTCCTCAAGCAGAAGTACGGCGTCGGGACGCGGATCAAGGGGACGGTGACGAGCATCACCGACTTCGGTGCCTTCCTCGAGGTCGAGAAGGGCATCGAGGGCCTCATCCACATCTCCGACATCAGCTGGGAGAAGATCAAGCATCCCTCGGAGAAGCTCAAGGTGGGCGACGAGGCCGAGGCCGTCATCCTGAACATCGACGTCGAACGGCAGAAGGTCTCCCTCGGCATCAAACAGCTCGAGGGCGACATCTGGGAGGATTTCTTCGCCCGCCAGAAGATGGGGGACATCCTCAAGGTCAAGATCGTCCGGCTCACGGACTTCGGTGTCTTCGTCGAGATCATCCCCGGCATCGAGGGCGTCGTCTTCTCCTCCGAGCTCGACGAGAAGAAGATCGAGAAGCCGTCCGAGGCCTTCGCCGTCGGCGACGAACGGAACGCCAAGATCATCAAGATGAACGCCAAGACCAAGAAGCTCTCCCTGAGCTTCAAGCAGGCCCAGTTCGACATGCAGAGGGCCGAGTTCCAGAAATACATGGAATCACAGGACCACGGCATGACGCTGGGGGACCTGATGAAGGACCAGCTCGCCAAGATCCATTCTCCTAAGAGAGTCGTTAAAAAGGAGGAGTGAGATGATCAAAGCCGATCTCATCAACAAGATCTCGCAGGAGATGAGCATCCCCAAGCAGGAAGCCGAAGAGGGCGTGAACCTGTTCTTCGATATGATCAAGGAGGCCATCCTCAAGGGGGACGAGATCGAGATCCGGGGCTTCGGGAGCTTCCGCTTCCGGAAGCGGACGTCCCGCTCCGGGCGGAACCCGCGGACCGGCGAGCCGGTCAAGGTCCCGCCGAAGAAGGTCCTCTACTTCAAGCCGAGCAAGCTCCTCAAGGAGCTCATCAACAAGTGACGCGCTACATCACGACCCCCTGGCGCGAGCGCTACATCCGGACGGCCGGGAAGGCGAAGGGCTGCGTTCTCTGCGACGCCCAGAAGCGCCGGTCGGACCGGGAGGCCCACATCCTGCACCGGGGGGACGCGCATTTCATCATTCTCAACAAGTACCCGTACACGCCGGGGCACCTGATGATCGCCCCCTACCGCCACACGGCCGCGTTCGAGCGGGCGACCCCGGCCGAAGCCGCCGAGCTGGCCGGGCTGGCCCAGCTGGCCATGCGGGTCCTCCGGGCCCGCTATCGCCCCGACGGCTTCAACGCCGGGATGAACCTCGGCCGGAGCGCCGGCGCCGGCGTGACCGAACATTACCACCTCCACGTCGTCCCCCGCTGGACGGGCGACTCCAACTTCCTGCCGATCGTCGGCGGGACCAGGACGCTCACCGAAGACCTCGATACGACCTACGAGCGCCTGCGGCCCCTGTTCGAAAAGGAGAAGTGACACCATGCTAAAAACGATGCGACGGAACGTCAAGGCCCTCAAGCCCACGCTGTGGATCATCATCGCGACCTTCATCATCGCCATCTTCGCCATCTGGGGAGGCGCCGGGCGGCTCGGCGAATCCGAGCACGAAGGCACGCTCGCGACCATCGGCCGCGAGCGCATCACGACGGACGCCTATCTCCAGAACCTGCGTCAGCGGCTCGAGACCATGAAGCGGGAATACAGCCAGCTCGACCGGGGCCTCATCCAACAGCTCAACATCCCCCAGCAGCTCCTCCAGCAGATCGTCGAGCAGTCCCTGCTCCTCCAGGTCGCCCGCGACATGAGGATCGGGGCCACCGACGCCGAGGTCCGCGACCGCATCGTCTCCTATCCCGTCTTCCAGAAGGACGGCCGGTTCATCGGCTTCGAGGAGTACAAGCGGGTCCTGGACTGGAACCACATCCCGCTGGCCGAGTTCGAGTCGGGCCTCAAGAAGGAGATCGCCCTCGGCAAGGTCGTCCAGGTCCTCACGTCGGGGATCGCCGTCTCGGACGAGGAGGTCTGGGCGAACTACCGGAAGCAGAACGAGTCGGCGAAGATCGAGGTCATCGTCGCCGAGACGGACAAGATCGAGATCGTCGAACAGCCGGACGCCGCCGCGGTCCAGTCCTTCTTCGAGAAGGACAAGGCCCGCTATCGCATCCCCGAGACCCGGACGGCCGATTACGTCTTCTTCAGGACCGACGACCTCAAGAAGGACGTCCGCGTCGAGCCGGCCGACATCGAGGCCTACTACCGGGACAACATCTCCCAGTTCCGGGAGGCCGGGAAGATCCGGGCGAGCCGCGTCTGGCTGCCCTTCACCGGGGCCGACAAGGCCGCCGTCCTGGCCGAGGCCGAGGACGTCCGGAAGCGGGCCGAGGCCGGCGAGGACTTCGCCGAACTGGCCCGGAAGCGCTCCCGGGACGACAAGGCCGGGAACGGCGGGGACTGGGGCGTTTCCGAATGGGCTTCGCTCTCGGCCCGGGAGACCGAGGAGATCCGGAAGCTCGAGGCCGGCCGCGTGTCCGGCGTCGTCGAGATCGAAGGCGGGGCGGCGGTCCTCAAGGTGACCGAGAGGACCCAGGACGTCACCCGCCCGCTCGACGAGGTCCGGGCCGTCGTCAGGGGCAGTCTCGAGGACCAGAAGGCCCGCGAGCTGGCCGCCGAAAAGGCCGCCCGCATCGAAAAGGCCGCCCGGAAGCAGAAGAGCCTGGATGCCGCCGCCCGGAAGGAAGGGCTCAAGGTCAAGACCTCCGCGCCCCTCAAGGCGGGAGACTCCCTCGAGGAATTCGACCCCTCCGGGTCGGTCGCCCAGACGCTCTTCACCCTCAAGGATAAGGAGGTCTCGGCCCCGATCTACACCTACACCGGGGTCGCTCTCGCCCAGCTCCGCGCGATCGAACCGGAGAGGCCCGCCAAGCTGGAAGAGGTCCGGGACCGGATCGTCCGGGACATCCTGGACATCAAGAAGCGGGAAAAGGCCCTCGAGAAGCTCAACGGCGTCCGGGCCGAGCTCAAGGACAACTGGGAGGAAGCCGCCCAGAAGAACGGTCTCCAGCTCAAGAGCGTCGAGGCCCACAAGCGGGAACAGTACATCAGCCTGGTGGGCGAGAACGCGGAGGTCGACGACATGGTCTTTTCCCAGCCGCTCCGGGAGCCGAGCCGCCCCGTGGCGGTCGAGGGCGGCTACGCCCTCATCCGCGTCCTCGAGCGCAAGGAGGTCGTCCGGGCCGACTATGACAAGGTCCGGGACACCGAAAAGGCCACGCTCCTCGAGGCGCAGAGGAACAAGTTCCTCCAGTCGTACCTGGTCAAGGTCCGGGACGACAAGAAGGTCAAGATCAATTACGATCTCTTCCTCAAGGTCAACACGGACGTCCTGAACCGGTTCGCCGGGCCGGAATGAGCCCCGTTCCGGGCGGCCCGGATATCTCCCGGAAGGAGAGCCGCGGGAAAACGTCGCCAGGGAGGAAACCCATGTCCATGATCAAGCTTTATCAGGCCGCCGGGCGGGCGGTCAACCAGTCCCTCAAGGTCCGGAAGGGCGAGAGCTTCCTGCTCGTCACCGACAAGCAGAAGCTCGAGATCGCCGAGGCCATGGCCTACTGGGCGAAGCAGGCGGGCGCCGAGACGACGACCTACCTGATGACCGAGACCCTGCGCCCCATCACGGAGCCGACCCGGCTCTTCAAGGAGCTCACGAAGCGGGCCAAGGTCTTCGTCTACATGCTCGACGCCCGGAGCGCCGAGAAGCCCTTCCGCGGGTTCATGGTCGCCGAGGGCATGAAGCGCAGCCGGATCTGCATGATGCCGGGGATCACCCGGGACATGATGGAGCGGCTCGTCAATATCGACTTCGGCGAGATGGACCTGTTCACCAGGAAGGTCATCCGCGCCCTCAAGGACGCCGGCGACGTCGTCATCGAGAACGCGGCCGGCACGCACATCGAATTCAGCGTCGCGGGCCGCCGGTGGGACAACGACAACGGCGACATCTCGCGCAAGGGCAAGCACGGGAACCTGCCCGCGGGGGAATGCTACACCTGCCCCGTCGAGGCGACCTTCACCGGGAAGCTTGTCATCAGCCTCATCGACGAGTACCTCGGACGCGGCGTCATGGAGTTCAGGAAGGGCAAGCTCGTCAAATGGAGCGGCAGGGGCATCGAGGCCGTCCTCAAGAACATCGGCGGCGATCCGACCGGCCGGATCGTCGGCGAGTTCGGCGTCGGGACGAACCCCGGCGCCCGCATCTCGGCCAACATGCTCGAGGCCGAGAAGGCGTTCGGGACCGTCCACTTCGCCATCGGCGACTCCTACGGCATCGGCCTGAACAAGAGCAAGCACCATTACGACGCGCTGGTCGACAAAGTGACGATCCGGGCCGATGGGAAGCTCATCGCCCGGAACGGAAAGTTCCTCATCTAGGGGCCCGACGACGGGCCGAACATCGTCCCCGAGCTCCCGGCAGAAGCACGCTCACCGGGGCCTTGATAGGACATCTCCCGAAGCATAGAATGGGGCGGACATGAGATACGATTTCGATAAGATCCTGGACAGGACGGGCACGGCGTCCGTGAAGTGCGACTTCTGCGAGCTCCTGTACGGCCTCAAGGACGTCATCCCGATGTGGGTCGCGGACATGGACCTCCCCGTCCCGGCCCCGATCGTGGACGCCGTCCGACGGCGGGCCGAGCATCCCGCGTACGGCTACACCCGTTATCCGGATCCCTTTTGGCAGGCGATCGCCGGCTGGCTGCGGGATCGCCATGGCTGGGCCGTCCGGCGCGATTGGCTTTCGGCATCCCCCGGCGTGGTCCCGGCCCTCAATCTCTGCGTCCGGGCGTTCGCCCCCGCCGGCGGGAAGGTCGTCATCCAGACCCCCGTCTACCACCCCTTCTTCTCCGCCGTGGAGGGGAACGGCCGCCGCCTCGTCCGGAATCCCCTGAAGTTCGAGGGGGGCCGGTACGTCATGGACCTCGAAGGCCTCGAAGCCGCCATCGACGGGGAGACGCGGCTCATTCTCCTTTGCAGTCCCCATAATCCCGTCGGGCGGGTCTGGACACGGGAGGAGCTCGAACGGCTGGGGGAGATCTGCGTCCGGCGGGACCTTGTCGTCGTTTCGGACGAGATCCACGGCGACCTCGTCTTCGGGGGGCGGCGGCACGTCCCCACCGCGACGGTCTCCCCGGCGCTCGCAGACCGGACCGTCACTCTCCTGGCCCCCAGCAAGACCTTCAATATCGCGGGCCTGATGACGTCGGTCGTCATCGCTTCGAACCCGGACCTGCTCAAGGCCTTCGAGGCCGAGATCCGGAGCATCGGGATCGACGGAGGGAACGTCTTCGGCATCGTCGCCCTCGAAGCCGCCTACCGGCAAGGGGCCGACTGGCTCGACCAGCTCCTGCCCTATCTCGAAGGGAACATGGCCTTCGCGGCGGAGTTCTTCCCGGCCCGGATCTCCCGGATCCGCTTCCTGCCGCCCGAAGGGACGTATCTCGCTCTCCTCGATTGCCGGGACCTCGGTCTTTCCCAAGCTGCTCTCGACGACTTCTTCCTGAAGAAGGCGGGCGTCTTCTTCGACAGGGGAACGAAATTCGGCCCGGAGCTCGAGGGTTTCGAGCGGATGAACCTCGCCTGCCCGAGGCCCGTCCTCCGGGAGGCCCTGGAGAGGATCGCCCGCGCCGTCGACGCCCTGTAAGCTCCTCCACGTCGCGAACCCGGGGCGGGACCCCTTCCAGGGGCTTGTCGCCCGCCGGGACGATGGTGTATCGTGAAAGGCATGAGACGCATCCTCGCGATACTCCTCGCGGTCGGCGGGCTTTCCGCCCAGGCCCTTTCCATGAACGTCCTCGTCTTTTCCAGGACGACGGGCTTCCGGCACGATTCCATCCCCGCCGGCGTCGCGTGCTTGAAGACGATGGCCGGAAGGAACGGATGGGACATCACCTGCACGGAGGACCCCGCCGTCTTTTCCAACCGGACCCTGGCCGGATTCGACGTCACGGTCTGGCTGATGACCACGGGAGACGTCCTCGACGCCGCCCAACAGGAAGCCTTCGTCCGTTTCATCCGTTCGGGCAGGGGCTTTGTCGGCGTCCATTCGGCCACCATCACGGAGACGGATTGGCCCTGGTTCGTCGGGCTCGCCGGAGCGGTCTTCGTCGGCCACCCGCCCACCCAGAAAGGCCGGCTCGTCATCGAGGACCGGGACCACCCGGCCATCCCGGCGGCGATGCCGAACCCGTGGGAGCGGGACGAGGAGTGGTATTCCTTCGACAGGAATCCCCGGGACCGGGTCCGGGTGCTCGCGTCCGTCGACGAATCGTCCTACGATGTCGACGATAACCAATGGTTCCCCGGGATAAAGCAAAGGATGGGCGATCACCCCCTGGTCTGGTGCCATGAATACGACGGCGGCCGGGCGTTCCAGACGGCCCTGGGCCACACGATCGAGAGCTACGCCGATCCTCTGTTCATTTCCCACCTCGAAGGCGCCATCCGATGGGCGGCCGCGATGAGAACGGAGAAAGACAAATGATAAGAACTCTCCTGGCGTTGACGGCCGTCATTTCCCTTGGACCTGCGGCGCCGGCGGTCCCGGCGGAGCGCCCCGACCCGCCGACGCTGGGCCTCGGAGCGAAGGCGCCGGATTTCAGCCTCCCGGGGGTGGACGGAAAGATGTACGGTCTGAAGGACTTCGCATCCGCGAAGGCCCTCGTCGTCGTCTTCAGCTGTGATCACTGCCCCACGGCCCAAGCCTATGAGGACCGGCTCATCGACGTCTGCTCGAGCTACAGGTCCAAGGGTGTCGGGATGGTGATGATCTCGCCCAACAGCCCCCAGGCCCTCAACCTGGCGGAGCTGGGATACACCGACCTGGGGGACACGCCGGCCGAGATGAAGCTCCGGGCGGAGGACAGGAAGTTCCCGTTCCCTTATCTCTATGACGGCGACGAGCAGAAGGCCGCCCTGGCCTACGGCCCGGTCGCGACGCCCCACGTCTTCGTATTCGACGCGACCCGCCGCCTGCGCTACGAAGGCCGCGTGGACGCCCGGGAGAAGCCCGGGACCGGGCAGGCCGAGGATCTGAGGAACGCCCTCGACGCCGTGCTGGCCGGAAAGGCGCCCGCCGTCGCGACGACCAAGGTCTTCGGGTGCTCGGTCAAGTGGGCCTGGAAGGACGCTTATACGAAACAGCTGTACAAGGAATGGGCGGCCCGCCCCGTGACCCTCGAGCCCATCGACGCCGCCGGGGTCAGGTCGCTCCTCGCGAACCCCTCGGGCAAGCTTCTCCTCATCAACGTCTGGGCTACCTGGTGCGGGCCCTGCCGGGCCGAGTTCCCCGACTTCGTCCGGACCGACCGGATGTACCGCGAGAGGGACTTCGAGTTCGTTTCGATCTCGGTCGACAAGATGGAGAAAAGGGACAAGGCGCTCGAGTTCCTGCGGAAGAACGAGGCCTCGAACAGGAACTTCATCTTCAGCGGCGAGACCGTCTATCCGCTCATCGAGGCGATCGATCCCGAGTGGAAGGGGGCGCTCCCCTACACGATCATGCTCGAACCCGGGGGGGAGACGGTCCTCCGGCACCAGGGGGAGGTCGATCCCGTCGCCCTGAGGAAGTTCATCGTCGAGCACCCGCTCATCGGCCGGTATTACTGAGCGTCCGCGGGCGTGACGCTCCCGCCCGCGTCCATGACCTTCAGCAGGTCCTCCGGGAAAGCCAGGAGCACGGCCGCACCCGAGGCCTTCAGCTCTTCCGCGTCCCGGAAGCCCCAGAGGACCCCGACGGGAAGCATGCCGGCCCCGCGGGCCGTCTCCATGTCGATGCTCGTGTCGCCGACAAAGACGAAGTCCCCGGGAGACAGGCCCATCTCCGCGGCGATGGCGAGCGCGGCGGCCGGATCGGGCTTGTAGGGGAAGTCGGGGGCCGCGCCCCGGACGACGTCGAAATCGAAGGGCAGAAGCTCCCGCGTCATCTCCTCCGTGAAGGGGTGGGACTTATTGGAAAGGACCGCCGTCCGCACGCCCCGCGCCTTCAGGGCCGCGAGAAGCTCGGAAACGCCCGGATAGGGGCGGGAATGGGCCCGCCAGACGCTCCGGTATTCCTCGCGGTACTCGCGGACGATGGCCGCCACCACGGCCTCGTCGGCCTCGCCGCCCGCCCGGCGGAGGGCGCGGCGGACGAGGACCTCCATGCCCTCCCCGACCATGAGACGGCACGCGGCGAGCGAGAACGGCGGGTAGCCGCGCCGCCCGAAAACGGTGTTCATGGCCAGCGCGATGTCCTCGAGCGTATCGAGGAGCGTCCCGTCAAGATCGAAGAGGACGGCCCGGAAGCGCACCGCCTCAGATCCCCGAAGCCCTCTCCAGCCTCTTCCTCACCACGAGCATGAATGTCGCGGAGAGCAGGCAGGCGACGACCAGGATGGACCAGAGCGTCCAGAGCGGGACCCGCATCCACAGGTAGCCGACGATGCCGATGAGGTTGATGCCGATGGCCGTGGCGGCGAACCAGACCCCCTGCATGAGCCCCTTGTACTTGGGCGGCGCCACCTTGGATACGAACGAGATGCCGATGGGGCTCAGGAACAGCTCGGCGATGGTCACGAGGAAGTAGGTCGATATCAGCCAGTAGACCGAGACCTGGGCCGTGGCCGGCGCGACGAGACCGCCGAGCGACTTGGGGCTGGGCAGGCCGATCGAGGCGATGACGAGGAGGGAGAACGCGGCGGCCGTCAACAGCATCCCGATGGCGATCTTCCGCGGCGCCGAAGGCTCCTTCCCCTTCCTGTTGAGATAGCCGAACAGGGCCACGACGATCGGCGTCAGCGCCACGATGAAGAACGGGTTGAAATGCTGGAAGCGCTGGGGCGTGAACGGATTGATGTCCTCGTATCCGTTGTACCTGAGGACGGCGACGGCGGCGAAGACCGCGAACATCGCCCCCCCGACGACACGGCCCAGCGTTTTCGCCCCTTTCCTCAGGAGCAGGATGAGCCCCAGGACCGCGAAGGAGATCGAAAGGAGCCCGGCGAGGTCGAGCCAGAGGTTGGAGACCTTCCCGACGGAGGGCACGGTGTAATCCCTGGCGAAAAAGGTCATGGTCGCGGCGCTCTGCTGGAAGGCCATCCAGAAGAAGATGACGACGACGAACACGAGTCCGAGGGCCAGGAGGCGCTCCTTGGTCTCCTGCGGGGTGAGCGTGACGACCTCGGCCTTGTGCAGGGCGGACTTCGCCTTCTGCTTTTCCGTGAGGTCCGCGTGCGCGTAATGCTTCCGGAAGGCCCAGAAGATGACCATCGAGATGACGAGGCTGATGCAGGCCACGCCGAAGCCGAAGTGATAGGACTTGCTCAGGGCGTTGATATAGGTCTCGGAGAACTTTCCGAGCGTGTCCAGGGTGACCGCCGGGTCCTGGGCCCGGGCGATGTCCAGGAAGGCCCCGGCGTCCGCCAGCCGGCCCTTCAGGAAATCGTTGGCCAGGGCGGGGATCCGCGCGTCGTAGGAGAAGTGGGCGGAAGAGAGGATCCAGTTGCTCATCTTCTCCGAGACGGTCGGGGCGAACATGGCGCCGACGTTGATGCCCATATAGAAGATATTGAACGCCCTGTCCCGCATGGGGCTGTATTTCGGGTCGTCATAGAGGTTCCCGACCAGGGCCTGGAGGTTCCCTTTGAACAGCCCCGTGCCCAGGGCGATGGTGGCCAGCGCGGCGATGACCAGGCCCAGGCCGGTGTTCATCTTCGTCGGGAGGGCCAGGAGAAGGTAGCCGAGGAACATGACGATCATGCCCAGACTGATGGTCCTCCCGTAGCCGAGGAACCTGTCGGCCAGGAACCCGCCGAGGAGGGGCAGGGCATAAACGCTCGAAAAGAAGATGCTGTACACGACGCTCGATTGGCCGGCCGTCATGCCGTATTTCGCCTGGATGAAGAGGATGAAGATGCTGACCATCGTGTAGAAGCCGAACCGCTCGCCCATGTTGGCGAAGAACGCGATGAACAGGCCTTTGGGATGTCCTTTGAACATGATGCACCGCCCTATCGGGATTTCATCTCAAGGCCGTATTATACGGCCGGACCATGGAATTATCATCCGCTATTTTTCGGGAAGGGGCGACCCTTATCGCCGCCCGCCGCCGAGGATCGAGCCGAGGACCCCGCGCAGGATCTGCCGGCCGACACTGCTCCCGACGGAGCGGGCCGCGCTCTTCGCCATGGCTTCGAGCAGGGTGTCCCGGCGACCGGCGGGGCGGCGAGGCGCCGGCGCCTGCCTGTAGGGGTCCTGGCCCGGATAGGAGGGATAGGGCTTCGTCTGGACCTCGGGAGCGGCCCGCCGGACGGCCTCCTCCTCGGCCCGCCGGGCGGCGGCCTCGGCCCGGCCTTTGAGCATTTCATAGGCCGAATCCCGGTCCACGATCCGCTCGTAGTGCCCGAAGAGGAGCGATCGCTGAACGATCTCCCGGCGCGTCTCCGGAGCGATGGGACCGATCCGGCTTCCGGGGGGGAGGATGAGCGCCCTCTCCACCACGGAGGGTTGTCCCTTTCCGTCGAGCAGGGAGACGAGCGCCTCGCCGACGCCGAGCTCCAGGATGGCCGTCTCGACGTCGAGCCGGGGATTCTGCCGGAAGGTCTCGGCCGCGGCCCGGACGGCCTTCTGGTCCCGTGGCGTGAAGGCCCGGAGGCCGTGCTGGATGCGGTTGCCGAGCTGGCCCAGGGTGACGTCGGGAATGTCGAGGGGGTTCTGGCTTATGAAGAAAACGCCCACGCCCTTCGACCGGATGAGCCGGACGACCTGCTCGATCTTCTGGAGCAGGACCGGCGGGGCGTCGGTGAACAGGAGGTGGGCCTCGTCGAAGAAGAAGACGAGCCTGGGCTTGTCCAGGTCCCCCACCTCGGGAAGTTCCTCGAAAAGCTCGGCCAGGAGCCAGAGGAGGAAGGTCGAGTACATCAGGGGATTGGACATGAGCTTGTCGGCCGCGAGGACGTTGATCATCCCGCGCCCCGAGCCGTCGGTCCGCATCAGGTCGTCCAGGTTGAGGGCGGGCTCGCCAAAGAGCCTGTCGCCGCCCTGCTCTTCGAGGGCCAGCAGGCCGCGCTGGATGGCGCCGACGGACGCCGTGGACACGCGCCCGTATTCGGTCTCGAACTCGTCCGCGTGGTCGCCCGCGTACTGGACCATGGCCCGGAGGTCCTTGAAGTCGAGCAGGAGCATGCCGTTGTCGTCGGCAAGCCGGAAGACGAGGGTGAGGACCCCGGACTGGACGTCGTTGAGATTGAGGAGCCGCGAGAGCAGGAGAGGCCCCATGTCCGAGACCGTGGTCCGGACGGGATGGCCCTGCTCGCCGAAGACGTCCCAGAAGGTGACCGGGTTCCCGGCGAAGGCGAAATTCCCGAGCTTCAGGAGATCGATGCGCTCCCGGATCCTGGGCGTCTCCGTCCCCGGCTGGCTGATCCCCGAAAGGTCGCCTTTGACGTCGGCCATGAAGGACGGGACGCCGATGCGGCTGAGGTTCTCCGCAAGGACCTGGAGGGACACGGTCTTCCCCGTCCCGGTGGCCCCGGCGATCATCCCGTGGCGGTTGGCCATCCGGGGCAGGAGGAACAGGTCTTTTTCCCCCTTGGCGACGAGCAGTTCATCGATGGACATGTCCCCTCCTTGTCACGAGGCTAAGATTATGGGCTCCCCGGAAGAAAGTCAACCCCTTGCCGCCCTCGGGAGAGGCCGGGTACGGTACGGGCGAACGCGTCAGGGATGGAGGATCCCCATGAAGAGCTCGGTGACCCGTCTCTCGAGGGCCGCCCGGAACCGTTCGATGGTCCCGGCCGCGTCCGGGGCCAGGTGGTCCCGGATGAACATGGGCTCGCCGACGCCGACCCGGATGGTGCCGGGGATGGGGAACGGGAGGTGGGTCCCGAAAATGGCCAGCGGCGTCACGGGAACGTCGATCCGGTCCTCTTCGTAGAGGTGCCAGGCCATGACCGAAGCGCCCCGGCGGAAGGGCTTGATGTACGGGTTGGGGTCCTTGGGGTCCACCCGACCGCGGCCCTGGAGGGCGACGACGGCCCTTCCCTGCTTGAGGTAGGCCTCGCATTTCCGGATGGCCTCGGCCCGCCCCCCGTCCAGGTCGACGGGGATGCTCCCGACGTTGGCGATGTGGGAGGAGATGAAGTCGACGACGAGGGCATAGAACGGGTTGAGGAGGAGGTGGACGACGGGGCCGAATCCCTTGAGGTGGCGCTGGAGGTGGAGGCGGACGAGGAAGCTGAGGTCGTCCCGGTCGAAGATCATCTTGTTGGCGGTGAAGAAGATGGGCCGGGGGACGATCCGCAACAGCAGGCCCACGTCCTTGTAGCTCCCGAGGTGATTCCCGACGATGACGTTGGGGCCTTCGGCCACGAAATTCGCCGCGCCGCGGACGTCGACCTTCTTGGGGAACAGGGCGAGATCGACCAGCCTGCGGATGGGCCGCTCGAGCCTTTTCAGTTCGCTTTCGAAACGGAGCATGGTCGCGTTGCCCCATTGTATCCAAATCCCCCCCGTCGCTCAACCGGAAGCTTAAATAAAAGTTGAGGCCCGCCCCCCTCGCGTGATACCTTAGGGTCCTTCCATAAAGGCGAGACGGAGGACATCATGATCACACGCATCCGCGGCGGCCGGGTCTTCGCCCCCGAGTCGCTGGGCCAACGGGACATCCTCATCGCCGGGGGCCGGATCGTCGCCGTCAAGGAGCCGAACACCGTCCGCGTGGACGGGGCCGGGGCCGAGACGATCGACGCCTCCGGCAAACTGGTCGTCCCCGGGCTCATCGACACCCACGTCCACATCCTCGGCGGGGGCGGCGAAGGCGGACCCGCGACCCGCGCGCCCGAGATCGGCGTCGAAGACATCGTGGGGAGCGGGGTCACGACCGTCATCGGCTGTCTGGGCACAGACGGACTCACCCGCCACATGGAGTCGCTCCTGGCCAAGGCCCGCGGGCTCGAAGCGGAGGGCGTCTCCACCTATTTATATGCGGGCTCCTACGAGGTCCCCGTACGAACGCTGACCGGAAGCGTCCGCTCCGACCTCGTCCTCATCGACAAGATCATCGGCGCCGGGGAGATCGCCCTGTCCGACCACCGCTCCTCCCAGCCCACGTTCGAGGAGTTCGCCCGACTGGCGGCCGAATGCCGGGTCGGCGGGATGCTGGGCGGCAAGGCCGGCGTCCTCCACTGCCACCTGGGGGACGGGCCGCGGCGCCTCGAGTACCTCTTCCGGCTGGTCCGCGAGACGGAGATCCCGCCGACCCAGGTCATGCCGACCCACATCAATCGCAACAGGGACCTGTTCGAGGAAGGGATCCGCTGGATCGAGGCCGGCGGTTCGGTCGACTTCACGACCGGGCCCGACCCCGACCCCGCCTCCGATCCGGACGTCCCCATCGAGGAGTGCGTCCGGATCATCAAGGAAAAGAACCTTCCCATAAGCCGGTTCACGTTCAGCTCGGACGCGAACGGAAGCGCCCCCGTCTTCGACAAGGCCGGGCGGCTCGTCCGCCTGACCGTCGCCTCCGAGAAGGACCTGTTCCGCAAGTTCCGCGACCTGGTCCTCAAGGGCATCCTCGGCGTCGAGGACGCCCTCCGGCCGTTCGCGACAAACGCCGCCGACTTCTATCGGCTCGGGCACAAGGGCCGGATCGCCGAAGGGAAGGACGCCGACCTCCTCATCCTCGACGAGAGCCTCGGGCTCGACACGGTCATCGCGGGCGGACGGACGATGATGCGGGACGGGGAACTCCTGGCCCGCGGGACGTTCCGGGCATGACCCCCCGCGACGAAACGGGGAACGGCGGGGCGGAATCCCGCGGGCCGCGGCGGCCGTCCTTCGGGATCGCCCTCATTCCCCTCGTCCTCATGGGGCTTCTGCTCGGCGTCGGCTACGGGGTCTACAAGATCAAGCCCCAGGTCCTCCTCGTGACCGCGGCCTTCCTGACCGGGAGCCTGGGATTCTTCCTGGGCTGGTCCTGGAAGGACATGGAGCGCGGCATCACCGACAGCATCCACAAGGCCATGCCGGCCATCCTCATCATGCTCTGCGTCGGGGTCCTCATCGGCGCCTGGATCGCCTGCGGGACGATCCCGATGGTCGTCTATTACGGCCTGAAGCTCATCACTCCGAAATTCTTCCTGGTGACGGCCTGCTTCGTCTGCACCGTCACCTCGCTCGCGACCGGGACCTCATGGGGCACGGTCGGGACCGTGGGCGTCGCCTTCATAGGCATCGCCATGGGGCTCGGCGTTCCCCTGGGACCGGCGGCGGGGGCCATCGTCGCCGGCGCCTATTTCGGCGACAAGATGTCGCCGCTCTCGGACATCCCGAACCTCGCGTCGGTCACGGCCGGCGCGAACCTCTTCGACCATATCAAGCATATGACCTGGTCGGGCGGGCCGGCCTGGCTCGCCGGCCTGGCGATCTATTTCCTCGTCGGGCTCAGATACGGAGGAGAGTCGGTCCGCTCGGACACCCTGGTCCTGATCACGGACACGCTCCGGGCGAACTTCCGCTTCAACGTCCTTCTCCTGCTCCCGATGGCGATCGTCTTCGCGTTCGCCGTCGCCAAGAAGCCGACCATTCCCGGGATGCTCCTGTCCTCGGCGGTCGCCGCGGTGCTGGCGGCCGTCTTCCAGCACGCCCCGGTCATGGAGATCGCCGCGTCGATGAATTCCGGCTACCCGGCCCACACCGGCGTCGCCCTCGTGGACAGGCTCATCTCGCGGGGCGGGATGATGAGCATGATGGAGACCCAGCTCGTCGCCTTCGCGGCCTTCAGCTTCGGCGGCATCATGCAGAAGACCGGGATGCTGGCGGTCATCCTCGAACGGGTCATGAAGTTCGCCGACAAGGTCTGGAGCCTGGTCCTGACGACCATCGGGACCTCCGTTCTGGCCGCGCTGGTCACCGGCAGTTCCTATCTCTCGATGATCATCCCCGCCGAGCTTCTCGGGGACGCCTTCCGGAAGAAGGGGCTGGCGGCCAAGAACCTTTCCCGGATCATCGAGGAAAGCGGGGGCATCATCGTCCCCCTGGTTCCCTGGAGCATGGCGGGCGTCTACATCACGGGGACCCTCGGCGTTCCGACATTATCCTACGTGCCGTGGGCCTTCATGAACTACGCCTCGGTCATCCTCCTGGCGGTCTATGGATTCACGGGCTTCACGATGGCGCCCAGGGTCCGCGAGGACGAGACCCAGGCCGGGTCCTAGTCCCCTTCCTTATCCTTGCGGTCGAAGGCGCTCTTGAAACGGGCCTCGGCCTCGTCGTGCTTCTTCTTCTGGAGCTCAAAGGTGGCTTCGAGCTTGTGGTCCATGCCCTCGGCCTTCTTCTTCTCCCGAAGGAGAAGGTCGTCGAGGGAGCTCTTCTTCTTCGGCGCCTTCTCGGACTTGATGACGCCCTCCGTCGCCGGATCGACCCAGATGGTCGCTTCACAGCACGGGCACAGGACCTTGAACACCCCGGCCTTTTTCCGCGTTTCGGTCATGGGATGATTATGGACAAAACGGAGAAAGAAGGCAACCGGGGAACGGCGGACCGTGTCAGCCGGCCTCGGCACCCCTTTTCGCCGGGGTCTCGATCCCGTGCTTCCGGATGAGCTTGAACAGCCCCTGCCGGGTGATGCCGATCTCGGCCGCGGTCCTGGCCCTCCGAAAATCACAGCGGGCCAGGGCCTCGAGAAGGAAGCGTTTCTCGAAATCGGCCCGCGCCGCGGCGAAGCGGCGTGAGGACTCCGGGAAGGATTCGCCCCGCGGATTGATGGCCGGGGACAGGTGCTCTTCCCGGATGAGGTTCCCCTCGCCGGCCAGCACGAGACAGCGCCGGACCTCGTTCTGGAGCTCCCGGACGTTCCCCGGCCAGGCATACCGGAGGAGCATTTCCAGGGCCGGTGGGGAGAAGTAGGGCCGCGGCCGCCGCATCTCGCGGGCGTATCGTTCGGCGAAATGGTTGATGAGCGGGACGAGGTCCTCCTGCCGCTCCCGGAGCGGGGGGAGCTCGATGACGATGATCTTCAGCCGGTAGTAGAGGTCCTCCCGGAACCGCCCCTCCCGGACCTCTTTTTCCAGGTCCTTGTTCGTTGCGCTGACGAATCGGACGTCCACGGCCCGGGGCCGCGTCTCGCCGAGCCTGCGGATGGAGCGCTCCTCGAGGGCGCGGAGGAGCTTGGCCTGGAGGTGGAGGGTGAGATCGCCGACCTCGTCGAGGAAAAAGGTCCCGCGATCGGCTTCCTCGATGAGGCCCGCCTTCTCCCGGGCAGCCCCGGTGAAAGCGCCCCGGGCGTGGCCGAAGAGCTCGCTTTCAAGGAGCGGGTCGGGGATGGCCCCGCAATTGACCGCGACGAACTGGCCCGCCTTCCGCGGCCCCGAATCGTGGATGGTCCGGGCGACCAGCTCCTTCCCCGTCCCGCTCTCGCCGGTGATGAAGACGGGGGCGTCGGAGTTCCTCACCTTCTCGATGAGCGCCCGGACCTTGCGGAACGCCCCGTTCCGGCCGAAGATGGGGACGGAACCGCCTCGGCCATTCCCGCCGCCGTTGCCATCCCCGCCCGCCGCGCACCCCAGGACGTGATTCAGGAAGCCGGCGGCGGCCGCGAGGAATTCCAGGTCGGCGGCAGTGAAGGGCCCGTCGGCAACAGGACGGTCCAGGTAGATCGCGCCGCTTCCCGCGCCGCCGGCCAGGAGGGGAATACAGAGGGCGCTTCCGGGGATCGGGCGGGGCGAGCCGCCGCGGGCCGGGCACCCGGGCCCGGCGCCGAGGTCGCGCATGAGAACGGGTTGCCCGGACTCCAGGACCTTGGCGACGACTTCGCGGCAGACGTCGGGTCCCGCGTCCCAATCGATGCCCCGGGAGGCTCGCGCGTGCCGGGTCCCGTTCGCGTCGGGGACGAGGACGAGCGACCTCCGGGCCGGGACCTCCTCCAGGATGATGTCCAGGACCCTGGAGAACAAGGCTTCGTTCATCGTTCGGCGGCCCTCCAAACAGATAACGGAAGCGGTGAGGGATTTTTCTCAATGGCCCGGGGGACACGAACGCCAAGAAAGGACTGGAAATCCCCGGTAACGCCATATAAACTATATTTCTTATGCCGAAGCCCGAGACGCGAACCGAGGGGAGCCGAACGCCTTGAGAACCGCAGGGGCGAGGGCGCTGGCGCCTGCCTTCGGTCTCGCGCTCTCCCTCCTCTCGGTGGCCCCGGTCCTGGCTCAGAAGGCGGACGAACCGGCGTCGATCGAGGAACTGAAGCGGACCGCGCCCAAGGTCTTCATCGACTGTACGGACTGCGACATCGATTACATCCGGACCGAGATCACCTTCGTGAACTACGTCCGGGACCGCAAGGAAGCCCAGGTCCACGTCCTCGTCACGACCCTGAAGACGGGAAGCGGGGGTCGCGAGTACACGCTGTCCTTCATCGGCCAGAACGAATTCGCAGGGATCGACGATACCCAGGCCTGTTATACCAATAGAACGGACACCGAGGACGAGGTCCGCTACGGCCTGGTCAACGCCCTCAAGATGGGCTTGATGGGCTACGTGGCCCGGACGCCCATCGCCTCGCGGGTCGCGATCTCCTTCGAGAAGGCGCCGAAGCCCCGGCCGTCCCGCGACAAGTGGAGGTCCTGGGTTTTCAGCCTGAGCGGGAGCGCCCATCTGCACGGCGAGGAATCCTGGGCCACCCGGGAGCTCTCGGCCGCCTTCTCGGCCAGCCGGGTCACTCCGGCCTCGAAGCTCGCGCTCTCCCTGGAGGCGAGCTCCAACCGGGACCATTTCACCTTCGAAGGCGAACGGATCGACAGCCGGTCGCGGAGCGTCGATCTCGAAGGCCTGTTCGTCAAGAGCCTCGGCGAGCACTGGTCGATCGGGGCGTTCGTCGAGGCGGAATCCTCGTCGTACGAGAACCTCGAGGCCGGCCTCGAGGTCGCGCCCGCCATCGAGTTCGATCTGTTCCCCTACTCACAATCCACCCGGAGACAGCTCAGGTTCCTGTACAAACTCGGCATCAAGACAGCGCGATACGAAGAGGAGACCATCTACGACAGGCTCCGGGAGACCCGGCTGGGCCAGTCCCTATCCTCGACGTTCGAGGTCAAGGAGAAATGGGGGAGCATCAACACGAGCTTCGAGGCGTCCCATTATTTCCACGACCTCCGCAAGTACCGGTTGGAGCTCCTGACCGTCATCCAACTGAAGCTCTTCAAGGGCTTCAGCTTTTACGCGGTCGCGAGCGGCTCGCGGATCCACGACCAATTGTCCCTGCCCAAGGCGGGGGCGTCGCTCGACGAGGTGCTCCTGCGGCGCCGCGAGATGGCCACGAACTACAACTATTTTCTGTCGATAGGCGTCGGCTATACGTTCGGTTCCATCTTCACGAACGTCGTCAATCCGCGGTTCGGCTCGGAAGAAGCGAGCGGCGTCCAGATCGAGGTCGGGGAATGACCGGGCGCGGGATAACGCGGCGGGCGGAGAAGCCGGGAGCGGCGCGCCGGCTCGCTCTGGCGGCCATTGTGCTTCTCGGCTTCGCCGTTCCGGTCTTCTCCGGAGAGGTCGCCGCCGCGGATGACACGAAGACGGAGGGGCCGAAGGTCTTCGCCGTATCCGGCGAGGTCGACTCCGGCGCGCTTCTCAAGGCGATCCCGTTCGTCACCGTCGTCGCGACGCGCGAAGAGGCCCAGGTCGAGGTCCTGATCGAGAAGAAGGGGCCTGAGCCGGGGCTGGAATTCGTCCTGACTTTCACGGGCCTGCGGGAATGCGCCGGGAGCGGGCATGCGCTGACCTATGTCCCGCGGCCGGGCGAGTCCCGGGCGCAGGTCGACGAGGGTTTGTCCCAAATGCTCCGGATGGGGCTGATGAAGTTCGTGGCCCTGACGCCGGCCGCCCGACGGGTCCGGATCGGCCTGAGAGAACGGGTCAAGCCCACGGATGTCGTCGATCGCTGGAACTTCTGGGTTTTCAGCGCCTCCGCCAACGGCATGTTCCAGGGCGAGAAGACATATGCGAACGGGAGGTTCTTCGGCTCGTTCTCGGCCAATCGGGTGACGCCGGCCCTCAAGATCAGGATGTCCCTGAGCGCGTCGACCCAGAAGGACCGCTTCGATTACGAGGGCGAGGAGATCCACAGCCGCTCCGAGAGCCGGGGTTTCGAGGGGCTGTTCGCCAAGAGCCTCGACGAGCATTGGTCGGTCGGCGTCTTCCTCACGGGCGCCTCGTCGACGTACGAGAACATCCGGACGAAGGCGGCCATCGCTCCGGCCGTCGAGTTCAATGTTTTCCCTTATTCCGAATCCACCCGGAGACAGCTGCGGTTCACGTATTGGATAGGCACCAACCTCGTCCGGTACCGGGAGGAGACGATCTACGAGAAGCTCAAGGAGAACCTGCCCCAGCACGGGCTCGGGGCGACCTTCGAGGTGAAGCGCGGATGGGGGACGATCAGCACGTCGCTCGAAGCCCAGAATTACCTCCGCGACTTCGGCAAGAACCGGGTGGAACTCAATACGGAGATCTCCGTCCGCGTCTTCAAGGGCTTCTCCTTCGAGATCCACGGCGGCGGGGCGCGGATCCGGGACCAGTTGTCCCTGCCGAGGGGGGGAGCGTCGCTCGATGACATCATCCTCCAGCGGAAACAGTTGGCGACCGCCTACAACTATTACCTGATGGCCGGCTTCAGCTACACCTTCGGCTCCATCTTCAGCAACATCGTCAACCCGCGCTTCGGCAGCGGCGGCGGCGGCGTCTCCATCCACATCAGCAACTGATCGGGGACACAATACCAATTTCCCTTTTTCCCCTGGCATTTTGATAATTCGGAAACGGGTATTGTGTCTCCAAATTGGCTGGGGTAAGTGTGCCCCGGACGCTGGAACGGGGTTGTTCAGCGCGTCGGGATCGTGTCCAGGCACGCGGCAACGGCCTTCCTAATGAAGGCTTCGAGCTTCCCTTCATAAGAGGATTGACGGCACGTCCAAGAACACGACCAGATCTTCGCCGCGCTCGAAGTATCGATCATATCAATAACCAGCGAGAGGTCGATGACCCATTTCAGCCAATTGTGGAGACCTTCTTCTAGGGGCGTGAGCGGCGCCTCTCTCACTCCCGGAACACCGGGGGTCACGATCTTGCCACGGTCGACCATCTTTCTCTGGGCCATGAAGACGCCGACATGGACGCGGATGATCGCAGACCTGCCGAGCTCCTCCTTGAGCGACGCCAGGAGCCGTCGATTACCCGACTCAGACGGGGAGATCCCCGTTTTTCTCAAGAATGACATGTACGCATTATGGTCGATGACATCGAAGCCCCGTTCCCGAAGCTCACTTTGCACGGTCGAGACGATCGCCGGCTCTCTTTGGGCCTCGGGCAGGTCCTTCATGTCAACGAAGACAACGACGCTCTTATATTCCTTGTAGGCGATCTCGGAACGCGTATGGACGTCCCCCGGCTGAAGGTTCGGCCCCGTGACCGTGCATCCGGTAAAAACGAGCATGACGACGGAAAGGCACAAGAATTTGCTGACCATGAGCCTATTCTAAAGCAGTGGTTAAAGGTAACACAATACCCGTTTCCCTATATCCTCGATCTCCTCAGGGAAAAGGGAAATAGGTATTGTGTCCCCAAATTGGGGTGTTGTATGATGCCGGTATGGCGCGTATCCGGCGCAGGGATTTCCTCAAGAAAGCCGCCGTCGCTACGGCGGGCTTCACCATCGTCCCCCGATTCGTTCTCGGCGGGCAGGGGTATGTCGCCCCGTCCGACGAGCTGACCAAAGCCGTCATCGGCGTCGGCGGCATGGGCCTCGGCCACATCGCCTACGAAGGGGCCCGGCTCCTCGCCGTCTGCGACGTCGACGCGAACCACCTCGCCCAGGCTCTCGAGGCCGGCGGCCCCGGGGTTAAGGGTTACCGGGATTATCGCGAAATCCTCGCCCGTCCCGATATCGACATCGTCCACGTCGCGACGCCCCCGCACTGGCACGCCCTCATCTCGATCGCGGCGGTCGAGGCCGGCAAGGACGTCTGGTGCGAGAAGCCCCTGACGCGGACCATCGGCGAAGGGCGGAAGCTCGTCGAAGCGGTCCGGCGCACGGGCCGGATGCTTCGTGTCAACACCTGGTTCCGTTTCAAGGACGAATACTACGGATCGGGCTCCACGGTCGCGCCTCTCAAGAAGGCGGCTTTCAACGGACTTCTGGGTTGGCCGCTCAAGGCGACCCTGAACGAATCCACGGGTTTCAATTGGAAGCTTCAGTGGAACGGGAAGACCTACCTGCCCCCGCGCCCCGTGCCGCCCGAGCTCGACTACGACTTCTGGCTCGGGCCGGCGCCCTGGAAGCCCTACCACCCCCACCGGGTCCACATGAATTTCCGCGGATACTGGGATTACGACGGCGGCGGGCTCGGCGACATGGGGATGCACTACCTCGACCCGGTCCAGTACATCATGGACAAGGACGACACGGGCCCGGTTTCCATCGAAGCCGACGGCCCCCAACAGCATCCGGAAGCCTGCGGAAGCTGGCGCCGGGTCCGCATGACGTACGCCGACGGATGTGAGATCGTCCTGGATGCCGAGAACCGCGACGCCGGAGCGCCGTTCCTCGAAGGGCCGGAAGGCAGGATCTGGCGCGGACTCCGGTCCGACATTCCGGACCTCGAGAAAAAGCTCGCCTCTCTCCCCGACCCCGCGCCCCAGGTCACGGATTTCGCCGAGGCCGTCCGGAAACGCCGCCAGTTCGCCCTGAACGAGGCCAACGGCCATCGGTCGTGCACCCTCGTCAACCTCGCCAAGATCGCGGTCCGGCTCGGCCGCCCCTTGAAGTTCGATCCCGACGGCCAATTCTTCGCCGCAGACGACGAGGCGAACCGCTTCATCGACGAGCCCATGCGCTCCCCGTGGAAGTTATGAACAAAAAAAGGCTCTCGATCGCCGTATTCCTCGCCGCCGTACTCCTCGCCTCCTCCGCGGCCGCGAACAGGCCCGCCTCTGTCGCGGACCGGATCGAGGCGATCCTATCCCGATTTCCGGCCCCCGGCGCCGCCGAGCGCGACGCCTTGGCCGCGGAGCTTCTTGCCCTGGGAAAGGAGGGCCTCGCCGAAACGTTTCGGAGGCTGTCGTTGCCGGGCCTGGCGGATGACACGTCGGCCCGATACGCCGTCGACAGCCTGACGGTCTACGCGAATCGGCCCGGAGCTCCCGAGAAGGAGCGCCTGGCGTGCATCCGCGCCCTTCTCGACGCGCTCGACCGGCAAGATGAACCTGAGCTCAAGGCGTTCCTCATCGAACAGGTCCGCGTCGCCGGAAGGCCCGAAGCCGTCAAGCCGCTCGCAAAGTATCTTGCGGACCCGCGTCTCGCCGGCCCGGCCGCCCGGGCCTTGGGAGCCGTGCCTGCCCCCGAGGCCGAATCGACCCTGATCAATTCGCTGAAAAGCGCGGTTGCGGGTGATCGAATCGCCGTCATCGACGCCCTCGCCGGCTTCCGGAGCCGGAAGGCCGCGAACGGCGTCCTGCCGTTCGCCGAGAGCCCGGACTCCGGCCTCAGAACGGCGGCGCTCCGGGCGCTGGCAAGCATCGGGGACCCGACATCGGAAAAGGTCCTCTCTTCGATCCCCGTAGCCTCTTCCGTTGCGGAGAGAAGCGAAGCCGTATCCCGGTATCTGCTCTATGCCCGAAGTCTGGCCGGATCCGGCCATCGGGCCGACGCCGCCCGCGCAGCGAAAGCCATCCTTGAAAAAGTCACCTCCCCCGCCGAGAGCCAGGTCCGTTGCCAGGCCCTTGCGCTCATCGTCGATATCGCCGGCGGCAACGCAATGGATACCCTCCTTTACGCGGCGGGCGCGCCCGACCGGGATTTCCGCGCTCACGCTCTCGAGCTCGCCGCTAAGATGCCGGGCTCCGACATAACGGCCCGATGGATCGCCCGCGCCGCCGACGTTTCTCCGGAGGGGGCGGCCGATATCATCGACATGCTCGGACGGCGCGGCGACGTGACCGCCTTGCCCGCGGTGGAGGAAGCCCTCAAGAGCCCCGAGAAGGATGTGAGGCTTGCCGCCATCTCTTCCGCTGTACGCCTCGGAGGGACCAAGGTCCTCGCAAACCTGATGCCTCTCCTCCCGACGGCCGGCGCGGCCGAAGCCGACGCCATCGCGCTCGCGCTCTCGGGCATGCCGGCGAGCGAGGCCGAGCCTTTGGCCGCGGCCGCTCTTCCGACGGCCTCGCTCCCGGGCAAGCAGGCTCTGATAGGACTACTGGCCGCAAAATGTTCCCGCGACGCGGCGGATCTCATCCTGGCGGAAACGCACAGCGACGATGTGGGCGTCCGCACGGCGGCCATCAAAGCCCTCGAACGCGTTGCCCGAGGCAGCGACGTTCCCGCCCTGCTCGCCCTCCTGCGGTCCGAGGCTTCGCCGGCGGAAGTCTTGGCGCTTCAGAGCGCCCTCGCCGCCGCCGCGAACCGGATCCCCGAGCCCAGGGACCGGGCCTCGCTCATCCTCGATGCCCTTGCCGGCGCGGCCGGGAACACCCGGATCGATCTCATCCGGCCTCTGGCGAAGATCGGAGGACCGGAGGCCCTGAGCGCCGTCATCAGCGGGACAAAGGTCCCGGACCCGCAGATCAAGACCGTCGCCGTCCATACCCTCGCCTCATGGCCGGACATGAGCGCCGCCGAAGAGCTTCTCGCCATCGTCAGGACATCGGAAGACCGCAAGTACGCCTACCTCGCCCTTCAGGGCTATGTGCGGCTCATCAGCGTGTCCGATATCTCCTCCGACAGGAAGCTCGCCGGGCTCGTCGATGCCCTGGCCGCGGCCCGAACGACCGAGGAAAGAGGGCTTATCGTCGCCGGGCTTCCGAGCGTGAGGACCGCCGATTCCTTTCGGGCCGCCGCCGGGTTCCTGTCCGATCCCGCCCTTCGGGCCAAGGCCGCCGAAGCCGCCGCCCTCATCGCCATGCCTTCCCCCGATGATCCGGGCATGTCGGGCACCGCGACGGCTCGCTTCCTGAAAAAAGCGGCCGCGTTCATCGAGGACGATCGGCTCCGCAGGCAGGTCGAGCGCCGCGCCGCCGAGCTCCTCGCCGCCGCGGGTTTCGTCCCCCTGTTCAACGGGGAGGACCTCCTCGGCTGGAGGGGGTTAGTCGAGGACCCGGTCAAGCGGTCAAAAATGACGACGGCCGAGCTCGCCGCGGCGGGACGCGCGGCCGACGAGGACGCCCGGGCACACTGGAAGGCGGACGACGGCGTCCTGTCGTTCGACGGGCTGGGCCACAGCCTCTGCACGGCGAAGGACTGCGGGAATTTCGAGCTGTTCGTGGACTGGAAGATAAGGCCCGACGGGGACAGCGGCATCTATCTCCGGGGCTCGCCGCAGGTCCAGATCTGGGACCCGGCCCGATGGCCGGAAGGCTCCGGGGGACTGTACAACAACAAGCTCGGCCCCGCCAAGCCCCTCGCGCCCGCCGACAACCCCGTCGGCTCGTGGAACACGTTCCATATCGTCATGCGGGGCGAGCGCGTCACGGTCTATTTGAACGATACGATCGTCGTCGACGACACGGTCCTCGAGAATTACTGGGAGCGCGACAAGCCCATTTATCCAACAGGCGCGATCGAGCTCCAGGCCCACACGACGCCGCTCGAATTCAAGGACATTTTTATCAAAGAGCTCGCGGACTGAGCCCGCATCGCGCCCGGCCCGCCGTGAGTTATAATGGAATGGAGAGGGTCGTCCGTTCCCCGGTCCGCCGCGCTACGGACGCCCGGAAGGAGATTGCCATGTCACGCATTCGCCCCGAACCCGGGACTTGCCGCCCGGCGGCAGGCGCCGCGCTTGCCCTGTTCTTCGCCCTGTCCGTTCCGGCCGCCTTGTCGGCGTCCGGAGGCAAGGACATCGTCTTCAAGACCGGGTGGAACGACCGGGCCCTTGTCATGGACGGGAACAGCGGCGACTGGCAGGGGGCCCTGGGCTATCTGAACGACCCTCCCGTCATGCTCGGATTCCTCAACGACGACAACGCGATCTACGTCTGCTTGTCCACGAATCTCCCGGCCATACGCGAGGGCATGCTGCGCCGCGGCATCACCGTATGGATCGATCCCAAGGGAGGGAAGCGCAAGACCCTGGGCATCCGCCTGTCCCCCCTGGGCGGTCCCGGCGGAGGTCCGGAGGGCGATCGGCCGGAAGGCGCGCCGCCGAAGCGGGAGCCGGAGCTAACCGAGGCGCCGCGGACCCCTCCGGAAGGGACGGCCGCGCCGGAATTCGGCGCGCCCCCTTCCCGTCTCATGGTCCGTCTCCCGGGGCGCAATGACTGGGTCCCCATCGAGGGCGGCCCGGGGCGGATCGAAGCCGTCATCGAGGAGTCCGGCGGCCTGGCCGTGTTCGAGATGACGGTCCCGCTGAAGATCGTGCCCGAGGTTCCGTTCGCCGTCGGTGCCGGGCCCGGGGCCGCCATCAGCATGAGCTTCGAAACGCCGAAGCCGGAACGCCCCGCGGGCGGTCCCGAAGGGCCCGGAGGCGACCGGGGCGGCCGCAGGGGGGAATGCGGGGCGGCTTCAACGCGCCTCCGGGGGACGATATGAGAGGGCCGGGCGGCTTCGAGCCGGGGATGGAAGATCCTTTCAAGAACACCGAGGGCCTGAAGCTCCGCGTCGAAATGAAACTCGCCGTCCGTTGACATCGCCGCGCGGGCGACGATAGATCATCGGCATGATCATGAAGGGAGGCCTTTCGACCGCTGTGCGCGGCGAAGGATCGGGCAGGCGAACACGACGAGCGATGGAGCCTCGCCGGAGTCCCTTTCCGGCCGGAGCGTCCTCGACTTCCTGTGGCCGAGGTGCCTGCGGACCCCCAATTTCTACACCGTGGGCGTTTTTATCTCCGACGGCGGAACGATGGCCGATCTTGTCGCCTGGAGGAATTGCGGGGTTCAAGGTCCTGGCCCCGTCGGGATCTCGCATGGCGTCCGGAGAGCCCGGATCTCTCAGGATCCCGGGGACGTGGTCCCGCGGTTGACACCCCCCGGGACGTGCGCTTATATTAAAGGAAACGTCGAAGGGAGGAGAAACATGAGGTCGTTATCCCGTCGCGAATTCATGGGCAAGACGGCCGCCGCCGCGGCCGGCATGGTCATCGTCCCGAGGCGCGTCCTCGGCGGCAGGGGTTACCAGGCGCCGAGCGACACCCTGAACATCGGATGTGTCGGCGTCATGGGAAAGGGCGAATCGGACATCCTGAGCGTCGGCACCGAGCATATCGGCGCCCTGTGCGACGTCGACGACCTCATGATGGCCCAGTTCCTGGCTTCGGCGGAGATGCCCGCCGACAAGAAGCCCCTATTCGAAAAGGCCGCCAAGTACCGCGATTTTCGGCGGATGCTCGAGAAGGAGAAGGACCTCGACGCCATCACCGTCTCGGTGCCCGACCACAATCACGCGGTCATCGCCATGACCGCGATGAAGATGGGCAAGCACGTCTTCTGCCAGAAGCCGCTCACCCACACCATCAAGGAGGCCCGCCTCCTCGGCGAGGAGGCGAAGAAGCGGAACCTCGTCACCCAGATGGGGAACCAGGGCCACGCCGGCGAAGGCGCCCGGCTCGTCAACGAGTGGATCTGGGACGGAGCCATCGGCGACGTCCGCGAGGTCCACGTCTGGACGAACCGCCCGGTCTGGCCGCAGGGCATCGAGGCCCCCAAGGAGATCCCCTCCTGCCCCTCCACGCTGGACTGGGACGTCTGGATCGGCCCGTCGCCCTTCCGGCCCTACCATCCCGCCTACCACCCCTTCGTCTGGCGGGGCTGGTGGGATTTCGGGACCGGCGTCATCGGGGACATGGGAGCGCACCTCCTCGACCAGCCCTTCTGGGCGCTCAAGCTGGGTCATCCGCTGACCGTGCAGGCCACATCGACGCCCTTCACCGCGGACTCCTATCCCCTGGCCGAGATGATCACCTACAACTTCCCGGCCCGCGGCACGATGCCTCCCGTCAAGCTCGTCTGGTACGACGGCGGCCTGATGCCGGAGCGGCCCAAGGAGCTCGCCAACGGGCTGATGATGGGCGACGAGGGCGGCGGATGCCTGTTCGTCGGGAGCAAGGGCCTCCTCATGTGCAGCACCTACGGGGCCAGCCCCAGGCTCCTTCCCGACACGCTAATGCGGGACTACAAGAGGCCGGACAAGACCCTCCCGCGCTCCCCCGGCATCCACGAGGAATGGGTCGCCGCCATCAAGGCCGGCAGGAAGTCGACCACGGACTTCTCCGAATACGCCGGCCCGCTGACCGAGGTCATGCTCCTCGGCAACGCGGCCCTTCGGGTCCAGGAAGCGAAGACCGTCCTCGAATGGGATCCGGTCGCCATGAGGTTCCCGAACCTCCCGGAAGCCGACAAGTACGTCCACATGGGTTATCGGCCCGGCTGGTCGCTCTGAGGCCGGAAGGAACAGCGCATGAACGGAAAGAAGAGGCTTATCGGTCTGTTCGCGGCCGTCGCCGTCATGGCCTTCACCGGGACGAGCTCCGCCTCGGGCGGCAGGACCCCGGAGGATCCCCCGGCCGATGGACCGATCCATGACATGAGCCGCCCCCTGCCGCCGGTGGTGACCCCCGGTCCCGCGGGGGGGCCGGTGACGGCCCCCTCGGACGCCGTCGTCCTTCTGGCGGGAGGAGACCTTTCCGGCTGGGAAACCGAAACGGGAGCGCCCGCGCGATGGACGTCCGGAGACGGATTCGTCGAGGTCGCGAAAAAAGCGGGCTCCCTACGGACCCGGACCTCCTTCGGCGACTGCCAGATCCACGTCGAGTGGGCCTCTCCGGCCGTCGTCAGCGGCGAAGGCCAGGACCGGGGCAACAGCGGCGTCTTCCTCATGGGGCTCTACGAGGTCCAGGTCCTCGACGGGTTCGGGAACCGGACGTACGCCGACGGCACGACGGCCGCCATCTACGGCGAACACCCGCCCCTCGTCAACGCGTGCCGGAAGCCGGGAGAATGGCAGACCTACGACATCGTTTTCCGTCGGCCGCGGTTCGACGCGGACGGCGCCCTCATGACGCCCGCCCGGATGACCGTTTTCCATAACGGCGTCCTCGTCCACGATAACGCCGTTCTCACGGGCCCGACGAACCACAAGGTCCGGCTCCCCTACAAAGCGCACGCCGAAAGGCTCCCTCTCGGCCTCCAGGACCACGGCTGTCCGGTCCGCTACAGGAACATCTGGGTCCGTGACCTCGAAGGAAAGGATCGATGAAATGAAAAGGACCTTCCGGCTATGGGCGCTCGCCGCTCTCCTGGCCCTTCCCGGACTCGCCGTCCAGGACGCGCCCGCGAAGCCCGCGAAGAAAAGGGCCTTGCTCGTCTGGGGCGGCTGGGAAGGCCACGAGCCTAAAAAGTGCACGGATATCTTCGCCGACCTTCTCCGGAAGCACGGGTTCGAGGTCGAAGTCACGAAAAGTCTGGACGTCTATCGTGACGCAGCCAGGCTCCAGGGCCTCGACCTCATCGTCCACAACGTCACGATGGCCGATCTCACGCCGGAGCAGGAGAAGGGCCTCTGCGACGCCGTCCGCTCGGGAACGGGGCTCGGCGGCTGGCACGGCGGCCTCGCCGACGCTCACAGGGGCAAGGTCGAATACGCCTTCATGGTCGGGGGCCAGTTCGTCGCTCATCCGGGCGATATCACGGATTACACCGTGACCATCAAGGCCGGGAACGACCCCGCCATGAAGAACATCGCCGATTTCAAACTGCATTCGGAGCAGTACTATCTGCACGTGGACCCCGGAGTCGAGGTCCTCGCGACGACGACCTTCTCGGGCCGGGGGGCTCCCTGGACCAGGGGCGTCGTCATGCCCGCCGCGTGGAAGAAGCGCTACGGAAAAGGCCGCGTCTTCTATGCCTCCTTCGGTCACACGGCCGCCGACTTCGACGTTCCCGAGGCCCGGGAGATGGTCCGGCGCGGACTGCTCTGGGCGGCCCGGTTCCAGAAGGACGACGGGCACGATCCGGCGGAAGGGGAGCCGGCTTCGGAGATGCCGAATGAACGGGCCCGAAAAGCGGCCCGGAAGGCGGACCATGAGCCTCAATAACGCGCCTTCCGAACGCCTTTCGCTCACGACGCCAAGGGCCCGGCGCCTCTTCGCCGGGGGAGCGGCCCTCTGGGCCCTCGCGATCTTCCTGTGGCGCCAGGGCGGACTCGATACGGCCATCCAACTCGCCCACGAGCCCCTTCGGCAGATCCCGTCCCTCATGGGCGTCGCGCTCGACATCTCCCGATTCGGGATGACCGCCTGCGTCCTCGCCTACCTCGGCCTCCTGGTCCTCTCCCTGGGCTCCCGCGGCCCGAAAGACCTGCAAAAGCTCTTTCTCCCCGTCCTGCTTTCCTTCGCCGCGGCCGGGGCGGCGGGCGATCTGGCCAAGCCGCTGTTCGATCGGGCGCGCCCGTACGTCGAACATCCCGCCGAACTTACCTCCGTCATCAGCCCGGCTTCGTCCTCCCTCCCTTCCGGGCACGCGACCAAGAGCTTCGCCCTGGTCCTGCCCTTCGCGGTCTTCGCCGGAGGGAAGGATAAGAAGAGGAAGGCCCTGAGAGGGGCCCTGGCGGCGGTGGCCGTCGCCATCGCCTATACGCGGGTCCTCATGGGCGTCCACTACCTTGGCGACGTCCTGGCGGGGGCCGGGACGGCTTTTCTCTTCCTCCCTCCCGTCGCCGCCGCGGCGAACGCGGTTTACGGGAAATGGAGGATCGAGGGCGCGCGCATGGAAGGATTGGCCCGCGTCTGCGGATTCATCCTCGTCGGGCTGATCTTCTATCTCGTCCGCTATTCCTGATCAGTCGGCCAGCCCTTCGGTCGATTCGCCCTTGACGGTCTTCACGCCGCCGTCGGGCAGGGGCCGGTGCCCTTCGGGCGCGTCGACGTGCTTCGCGACGAGGCCGGCCGTCCCTCCGATCGCCAGCTGGTCGAAGAGGAACGCAAACTGTTTTTCGAGACTCGCCCCGACGGCGTCCAGAGCCGCGGCGGGAAGGTCCCAGAACCGCTTCTTGAAAGGTCCGACGGCCTTCTTTCGGGCCTTGTAGAGGAACTGGGCCTCGGTGTCCTTGGGCTTCCGCTCGCCGGCGGCGTTCACCTTGAGCCACTCGGCCATCTCGGCGCGGAGGGAGGCGGGGGTCGCTTCGTGGTCCATGACCAGCGTCTGGAACGCGGTGGCCAGGTGAACCTCGCAGGCGCCGGCCTCGACGAACTTGTGGAAGGCGGCGTCGGGGAGCGTGCTCGCCCCGTGCTGGACGGCGCCGCCCATGCCGTACAGGCGACGGGCCTCCTCGCTGAGCTCCTTGAGCACGGCGAAGTCGATGGCGACCTGGGCCAGCGTCCCGTCGGGAAGGACGACCCCGCCGTGGCTCGTCCCGGTCTGGACGCTGATCTTGCTGATGCCGGTGACGGGCCCGCGCCGGGCGTCGTAGCCCTTCATGAAGGCCGCGAGGTCCTCGGGCGTGCTGTTCTTCAGGCCCACTTCGCCGATCTCGCCGCCGACCGAGATGGTGACCCCGTTGGGCTCCCGGGCGCGGATGAAGCGGGTCAGCTCGGCGCACAGCTCGAAATTGAGCTTCTGCTGTTCGTCGAGCGTCGGCTTCGAGATGTCGACCAGGGTCGACGTGTCGATGTCGATGTTGTAGAAGCCGGCCTCGATGGACTCGACGATAAGGTCCCGGATGGCCTTGAGCTCGGCCTCGGGGTCGGCGGCGTATTTCTTGGCCGCGGCCTGGAAGTGGTCGCCCTGGATGAAGACCGGGCCCCCGGAATCCCTCGCGGATCGCGGCCGCCAGGACCGCGGATACGTATTCGGCCGGCCGCTGGTCGGTGTAGCTCATCTCGGACCGGGCGATCTCGAAGATGAACGCCCCGGCCTCGATCTTCCGGGCGGCCCGGAAGACGGCCCGCGCCGAATCGTAGGCCAGCATGCGGAGGTTCATCGCCGGGACGGTGAACGGCTTCGCGATCTCGCCTCGTCCGCGGGCCGCGTAGAGCTCGTGGATGGAAGCCGGCCGGATGCCCAGGGCCTGAGCGGTCTCCCAGATGAGCCAGCGGGCGGCGGCTTTCGCCGCGGGCTCCCCGAACACGGCCTCGCGGGCCAGCGCGTCCATGAGCGCGGGCAATTTCTTCTCGTCCCTGATGATCACGCGGTCGCCCTGTCTTTCGACGGCGCCGGCGAGCGTCCCGATCAGACGGTCCAAAGTGCTTGTCGTCATCGGCCTCTCTCCTCGAAGGATTCGGATGGGCAGAGGGAATCATAAGTATAGCAAAACGTCCCCTGCGGGGGAATCCCCGGAAAAGGCGCATGACTTCGAGCGCGTGAATCGGGTAAGATAATGACATCATGAATCCTCGATGCCTGAACATCTTCGCGTGCGTCCTGGCCATCGTCCTCCTCGCCCCGTTGGCGGCCCGGGCCGGGGACGAGACCGCAGGCGAGTTCGAAAGCCATGCGGACATCGGCGCCGTCAAGAGGCCCGGCTCCGCGGCCTACGATCCAGAAACGGGGAGGTACGCCCTCGAAGGCTCCGGAGCGAACATGTGGTTCCAGGCCGACGAGGGGCATTTCCTGTGGAAGCGCCTCCGCGGGGACTTCATCCTCGACGCGAGGATCGCGTTCGCCGGCGAAGGCGTCGAGGCCCACCGGAAGATCGGCTGGATGGTCCGCCCGGCCCTGGACGGAGGTTCGGCCCACGCGAGCGCCGTCGTCCACGGCGACGGCCTGACGTCCCTCCAGTTCAGGAAAGCGCCCGGGACCGACACCGACGAGGTCACGCTGGACGTCAGCGGGCCCGACGTGATCCGGCTCGAGCGCAAGGGGTCCGAATATATCATGTCCGCGGCCCGGAACGGAGGTCCGTTCGTGAGCGGCCGCCTGCCGGAGCTCGCCCTCGGCGACGAGGTCTACGTCGGCCTCTTCATCTGTTCGCACAACGCCGAGGTCTCCGAAAAGGCCTTTTTCGACAACGTGCGGATCACCGTCCCCGCCCCCTCGGACTTCGTCCCGTACCGGGATTACATCGGCAGCCGCCTCGAGATCCTCGACGTCGACAGCGGGGCCCGGACGGTCGTCCTCACGACCCCCGGCTCGATCCAGGCGCCCAACTGGACGGCCGACGGGAAAGCCCTCATCTATAACGGCGACGGCCTGCTCTACAGGTTCGACCTGGAGACGCGGAAGACCTCCGTCCTGAGCACCGGCTCCGCCCGGGCCAACAACAACGATCATGTCCTCTCGTTCGACGGGAAGCGGCTCGGCATCAGCAGCCACAGCGCCGCGGACGGCGGCGAATCCGTCATCTACGTCGTGCCGGCGGAAGGCGGCGATCCCGTGCGCGTGACCGCCAAGGCCCCCTCCTACCTCCACGGCTGGTCGCCCGACGGAAGAACCCTGGTCTACACGGGCGGAAGGGACGAGAAGTACGACATCTACAGCATCCCCGTCGCCGGAGGCCCGGAGACGAGGCTGACCGACGCCGAAGGCCTGGACGACGGCCCGGAATACGCGCCGGACGGGAGAACCGTCTATTTCAATTCGAACCGTACGGGCCGCATGCAGATCTGGAGGATGAGGCCCGACGGCGGCGGCCAGGAGCAGGTCCTGTCGAGCGGCCTCCAGGACTGGTTCCCCCACGTCTCGCCCGACGGGCGGCGGATCGTCTTCCTCTCCTTCCCGGAGGAGGTCGCCTCCGACGACCATCCTTTCTACAAGCCCGTCATCCTCCGGCTGTTGCCGGTCGCGGGCGGGGAGCCCCGGGTCGTCGCCTACCTCTACGGCGGGCAAGGCACGATCAACGTGCCTTCCTGGTCGCCCGACGGCGCGAGGATCGCGTTCGTCAGCAACACGAAGTTCTGATCCCGGGGCCGGCGGGCGGCCGGTCCAGCCCGCATTTCCCTTGATAATCACCGCTCCCCTGGCGGATAATATCCTTCATAACGTCGGCTGGAAGGAGCTCTCATGAAGGATGGCGGTATCGTTATCATCCTTTGCCTGCTGATCGTCGCGGCGGCCCTGCCTGTCGCCGGCGGAGACGGCGGCAAGGTCATCTGGGCGGGCGTGAGGTCGTCGCAATACGGCATCAAGCCGTTCCCCTCGGCCGAAGGCTGGCTGAAGGCGATGGAAACGATGAAGGGCTATTTCCCGGGTTCCTCTCCCGCCGCCATCTGGATCGTCGGACAGATGACGCGGGACCGGAGGACCATGCGCTTGTTCTTCCCGTCCGACGGGAAAGAGGTCCCCCACGTCGTGTTCGAGCCGGCCGACAACCATGAAGCTTATCTCGACGCGTTCGACAAGGCCGGCGTCAAGGTCTTCCTCCAGGTGGAATCGGCCGACGCCGACATGGAGACCCTGATCGACCTCGTCCTCGGGCGGTACAAGCACCATCCCTGCGTCGTCGGGTTCGGCGCGGACGTCGAGTGGTATCGGATCGCCGACGCGCCGGGGACCGGGACGAAGGTGGACGACGCCACAGCCAGGAAATGGGAGGCCCGGGTCAAGTCCCACGATCCCGCCTACCGCCTGTTCCTCAAGCACTGGGACGTCAAATGGATGCCCCCGGCCTACCGGGGCGACATCGTCTTCGTCGACGACAGCCAGATCTTCAAGACGATGGAAGAGATGGTCGATGAGTTCCAGACCGGATGGGCCCCGGCGTTCTACCCGAATACCGTCGTCTTCCAGGTCGGCTACGGCCCGGACAAGCCCTGGTGGTCCAAGCTCGCCGTGCCGCCGCGGGAACTCGGGACGGCCATCGCCGGGGGCGTCAAGCAGGACCTCGGCATCATCTGGGTCGATTTCTCGCTGAGGGACGTGCTCCCGATCGAGTAGGAGGCGGCCATGAACGCGCGCTCGAAAGCGGTCCGGGGGGCGATGATCGCCCTCGCTCTGTCCCTTTTCCTTCCCGCCCCGCCGGCCCGCGGGCAGGCCGCGCCGGCAAAGCCGTCGATCCCGATGGTCGGGGTGAAGATCTACGAGTATTCCGGGAGTTTCCCCGAGCTCTTCAAGAAATGGGGCGCTCTTGGGGTCAATACGGCTTTCGTCAGCGCGGCTCTCGGGGCGAACCCGGAGTTCAAGGCTCTGGCGAAGAAGAACGGCGTCATGACCTTCCTCATCTTCCCGGTCTTCTTCGGCGGGCCCGAGCTCGACAAGCGGCCCGACCTGTACGCCGTCAAGGCGGACGGAGCGCGGGCCGAGGACGAATGGGTGAAGTTCGCCTGCCCGACCCGGGAAGAATATCGGACCGGCAAGATCGAGGAGCTCCGGCGGGCCCTCCGCGACGTCGATCCGGACGTCCTCAGCCTGGATTTCATGCGGTTCTTCGTCTTCTGGGAAAAGGTCTATCCCGACCGGGCGCCGGGCTCCCTGCCGAACACCTGCTTCGACGCGAGCTGTCTGGCCGCGTTCGCCAGGGAGATGCGGATCGCCGTCCCGGCGGAGCTCCCGGACACGGCGGCGAAGGCGAAATGGGTCCTGTCCAACCGCCCGGGAGAATGGACGGAGTGGAAGTGCCGGACGATCGCCTCGACGGTCCGGACGCTCGCCGCGGAGGCCCGGAAGATCAAGCCGTCGATCAAGATCAACATCCACACGGTCCCCTGGCGGAAGGATGATTTCGGGGGGGCCGGCAAGGCCGTCGCGGGCCAGGACCTGGTGAGGCTGGCGCCTCTCGCGGACTTCGTTTCCCCGATGGCCTATCATCACATGGTCCGGCAGACGCCGGAATGGGTCCACGCGGTGACGCAGGACGCCTTCGACAGGACGCGCGGCCGCATCCTCCCCAGCATCCAGGTGGACAAGGCGTACATCGAGGAGCCCTACTCCCTCGACGAGTTCAAGCGGGCGCTGGGCGAGGCCCTGAAGCCGCCATCGGCGGGCGTCGTCTTCTGGTCCTGGGACGCCCTGGACAAGTCTCCCGAGCGGACCGAGGCCGTCCGGGCGCTCTTCGGCAGGGCCGGGATCAGTTGACAACGACGGGATTTTTGCGATAATGAGGGGCAGTGAAATGATGATGAAAAAGATCATTCGGATATCTGCGATCGCGCTGGCCGTGGCGTTCCTGGCGCCTGTGGCCGCCCTGGCCTACATCGATCCCGGAACGGGCAGCTACGTCATCCAGCTCGCCATCGCGGCCTTTGTCGGTGTCATGTTCTCCGTGAGGATCTTCTGGAAGAAGATCGTCCGGCTCTTCAAGAAGGGCGGGCCGGAAGAGCCGAAGGTCGATGACAAGCCCCCTGTCCCCTGAGGACCGCCCGCATCCGGGCTCGTTCCGGGACCCGAGCGGCTTCCTTTTCCGCCGCGCCGGCGTCCTCTACCGGCAGATCAACGCCGTCTACCGGGAACACTATGACGAACTCGTCAGGAGCGGATTATATAAGGAGCTGACCGACGCCGGCCTCCTGGTCCGGCACGAGGAGGTCGACGTCCCGCCCGCGGACCCCGCGACGGCCTACAGGATCATCCGGCCCGAGCCGGTCCCCTTCATCTCCTACCCCTACGAGTGGTGCTTCGGCGAGCTCAAGGACGCCGCCCGGGCCACGCTCCGGATCCAGAGGATGGCCCTCGAGCGGGGCCTGACGCTCAAGGACGCTTCCGCCTACAACATCCAGTTCCTCGACGGGCGTCCCGTCCTCATCGACACGTTGTCCTTCGAAAAGCTCCGGATGAAGCCCTGGGTCGCCTACCGCCAGTTCTGCCAGCACTTCCTGGCCCCGCTTCTGCTCATGGCCCGGAGGGACCACCGGCTGGGACAGCTCTCGAGGCTCTTCCTCGACGGCGTCCCCCTGGACCTCGCGAGCCTCCTTCTGCCGCGGTCGACGCGCCTGAGGCCCGGGATCGCGATGCACATCCATCTCCACGCCGCGAGCCAGAAGCACTACGCGGCGAAAGCCGTCGCCGTCAAGGAAAGGCCGGTCTCCCTGATGTCCCTGAAAGGGCTGACGGACAGCCTGGACAGGCTCGTCCGCAAGACGGAGTTCCGTCTGACCCGGACCGAGTGGGGGAACTACTACGAGGAAACGAACTACTCGGACGCGGCCTTCGAGGAAAAGAAAAGGATCGTCTCGGAGCTCCTGGAAACGGCGGGGCCCCGGACGGTCTGGGACCTCGGCGCCAACACCGGCGTCTTCAGCCGCCTGGCCGGCCGGCGGGGGATCCCCACGGTCTCCTTCGACATCGACCCCGTCGCCGTCGAGCTCAACTACCGGGAGGTCGTCAAGGAGAAGGAGACGGGCATCCTGCCCCTCGTCCTGGACCTCGCGAACCCGAGCCCGGCGATCGGCTGGGCCAACGCCGAGCGCGATTCGTGGCTCGCCCGGGGCCCCGTCGACGCCGTCCTCGCCCTCGCCCTGATCCATCATCTGGCCATATCGAACAACCTGCCCTTTGCGATGATCGCTCAGACCCTGAGGCGGATCTGCGACCGGCTCATCATCGAGTTCGTGCCCAAGACCGATTCCCAGGTCCGGCGCCTCCTCCAAACCCGCGAGGACGTCTTCCCCGGCTATACGCGGGACGGGTTCGAGGAGGAGTTCCGCCGGTCCTTCACCATCGAACGGTCCGTTCCGGTCAAGGGCACCGAACGAACGCTCTACCTGATGAGAGCCCGCGATGACCGAGCCTAGGATCCGCGCCCCGCGCGCCTTCTATCCCGCACTTTTCGTCCTTTATCCGGCCCTTTTCCTCTTCGCCCACAACATCGAGGAGGCCGGCCTCGACGCGCTCCTCCTGCCGCTGGCGGCGACCGCCGCCGTCACGGGGCTGATCGGCCTCGTCGCGGGGCTTACGGTCCGGGATCGGGCGAGATCGGCCCTTCTGACCTTCATCGGGGCGTTCGCGTTCTTTTCCTTCGGCCACGCGATGAACCTCCTTTCCGGGATCCCGGGATTCACCGCCCGCGTCCCGGTCGCGGCCTCCATCGCCGTCTGGATCGGGGCTGCGGTCGGCCTCGGAGCCCTCGTCATCAGGGCCAAGAGGTCATTTTCCGGCCTGACCTCGTTCCTCAACCTCTTCGTCGCGATCCTCGTCGTCCTGTCGCTCGTCCAGGTCGCGGGCTTCTATCTCAGGCCGCTTCTGGCTCCGCGGCCCGCGGAGAAGGCGGCCGACCTCAGGCTGGACAAGGCCGCGGCCGCCCGGCCGGGGGACCTGCCCGACATCTACTATCTCATCTTCGACCGCTACGCCCTGGGGAGCAACCTCCGCGAGTATTTCGATTTCGACAACAGCGAGTTCCTCGACTATCTCAGGGGCAAGGGCTTCTACGTCGCCGCCAACAGCCACGGCAATTACGCGGGTACGTACCTCTCTCTGGCCAGCTCCCTGAACATGGAGTACCTGGATTACCTCGTCAAGAAGGGGCCGGTAAAAAAGAGCCTCGTCAACCGGATGCTGCAGGACTATAAGGTCTGGCGCCTGCTGAAGTCGGCGGGATACCGGTTCATTCACTTCGGGGACTGGTACGAGCCGACGAAGTACAATCGGTACGCCGATCTCAACTTCCGGAGCGGCGGGATGATCGATCTTTCGCGCGATTTCGCCCGGAAGTTCCTCGAAACGACGCTCGCCGGCCCGCTCGTCAGGAACTCGGTCGTATCGACGGCGACGAGGGACCGGCTCCTCGAGAAGCTCGCGCGGCTCGCGGAGATCCCCCGGACGCCGGGGCCCAAGTTCGTCTTCGCCCACATCCTTCTCCCCCACCATCCGTTCCTCTTCGGTCCGAGCGGCGAGGTCCCCGTGGAAGGCGACGCCGGCGTGAAACGCCAGGACCTCAAGTACGTCGACCAGCTCCGTTTCACGAACGTCAAGATCCGCGAGCTCATCGACGCCATCCTGGAAAGGTCCGAGAGGGCGCCGATCATCGTCCTCCAGTCCGATGAAGGGCCCGGGGAGGAAGAGAAGCCCAAGGACCTTATCGCTCGATACACCAAGGTCGACCGCATGGCCCTGAACACGCGGATCCGCACGGGGATCCTCAACGCCTATCTGCTGCCGGGCATCGGTCGCGACGGCCTGTATCCGCGGATCTCGCCCGTCAATTCGTTCCGCCTGATCTTCGACCGGTATTTCGGGACGGACTTCGGGCTCCTCCCGGACAAGACCTTCCGGACGATCAGCGACAAGACGACGGTCCAGGGTTTCAAACCCGTGCCCGGCAGGACCTGGACGCGCGCCTTGAAGATCCCGACCGATTGATCGCGGTCCGGGCCCGGCCCGTTCCCCGAGCCTCCGAAGATCCGCTCCCGCGAAGGGATTCGCGGCGCCTCGGTCCCCCCGCTCGCTCAGCGCGGACCGAGCCGTGTCCTGACCCGATCGAGTTCTGCCTCGGCATCGGCGACGAGGACGGAGAGGGCTTCCTTCAGCGGGCGGACCCGGTCGACGAGACCGACGCTCTGCCCGGCCATCAGCGAGCCCGCCTCGACGTCGCCGTCCTTGACGGCCCGCCGGAGGGCCCCCGCCCAATAGCTCTCGACCGCGTGCTGGGCCTCTTCGTGGGAGATCTCTTTCCTCTTGCGTTTCCCGACGAGGTCGACCTGGAGATCGAGGAAGCTCTCGAGGCCCCTGTTCCTGAGGGCCCGGACCGCCACGACCTTGAGCTCCGAGCCGATCTGGGGCGTGGCCACGGCGTCCCGGGCCTGGGCCTTGATGAACGCCTCCTTGAAACGCGGGTGGACGCCGCATTCCTCGGTCAGGACGAAATAGGTCCCCAGTTGGACGCCCGCGGCGCCCATGAGGAGGAGGTGGGCGACGTAGGCCCCGTCGGCGATCCCGCCGGCGACGAAGATAGGAACCTCGGTTATCCGGAGGAGGACCTGCTGGAGGAGGATGCCCAGGGAGACGTGGCCGATATGCCCTCCGGCCTCGCTCCCCTCGAGGATGAGGGCGTCGACGCCGGACTCCATGAGATGGCGGGCGAGCGATTCGGTCGGGGCGAACGCCAGGACCTTCGCCCCGCTCTCCTTCGCCTTCAGGATCTCGGGCTTCCGGGGGAAGCTGCCGGCGAAAACGACGAAGGGGACGCGGCTCTTCACGATGACGTCCAGGTGGGCCTTGTAGTTGGGGGCGATGGTGATGAGGTTCACGGCGAAGGGGCGGTCCGTCAGATCCCGGGTCCTGCGAATCTCGTCGGCGAGGACGGAGGGCTCCATGTTCCCGCCGGCCAGACATCCGAACGCCCCGGCGTTCGAGACGGCCGCGACGAACGGCGCATCCGATATCCATGTCATGGCCCCGGCGATGACCGGAACCTCCGTGCCGAGGAACTCTTTTCCCCTGCGCCATAATCCTTCAAGCTGAGACATCTCCATGCTCCTTATACGGACCATTATACCGCAGCTCCCCAGGTCCATCCCCGTTTTCGGATTTCCATGGCCCGGGAAACGGCGCCGCGAACCCGTGATCGGAGGGCTTTGGCAAAGGGCGGCGGCGAGCCCGGGAGAGGCTACCTTTTCCTTTTACGCCCGAAGATCCCTCCGCTCAGGAAGAGTCCGGCCCCGATGACGAAGCCGAAATTGTACCAGCCGCCCGTGTTGTGGACCTCGTAGAATCGGATGCTCTTCGAGAACACGGAGATGATGAACGTGACCGGCGCGATGAAGCCGTGCCAGAGCCCCGAGAAGAAGCCCGAGACGTTCCCGTCCTCGTCCGGCGTCCGTTCGGCCGGGTTCGGGCCGGGGACACAGCTCGCCGCGACCAGGACGACGGCCAGCAGGGCAAGGAGTCCGAGGATCATTTCTTTTTTCATGCTGCCTCCGGAATGTCACCTGTCATTTCGTTCGGCCCCTCCCGCGGACGATCCGGCGCACGGCGAAGAGCTCCCTGACGATCGCCCGCGCCTGCGAGGCCGGCCTCACGCGCGTATCCAGGTCGCAGGTCCAGGTCATCGGGAATTCCTCGACCCGGTATCCGAGCCGCAGGGCCTTGATGATGATCTCGAGCTCGAAGAGGAAACCCGGGGTCTCGAGCCCGGCGAAGAGCCGGCGGGCGACCTCCCCCGAAAAGATCTTGAACCCGCACTGGGAGTCGGTGATCCGGCGCGGCAGGCCGACGATCGCGACCGCCGCCAGATGGAAGGCCCGTCCCATGATCCTCCGCGCCAGGGGCCGGTCCCTGCGGATGACGGTTTGCTCGAGCCTTCGCGAGGCCATGGCCACTTCGAGCTCCCCGTCGCGGATGCGACGGATCCAGGGCAGGGCGTCCCCGTAGGGGACGCAGGTCCCGCTGTCGGCGAAGACGACGACGGCGCCCGAGGACGCGAGGATCCCGGCCTTCAGGGCGAAGCCCTTGCCCGTGTTCCGTTCGAGCCGGACCGTCTCGAACCGGACCGTGGGCGGGACCTTCGCGGACCGGGCGGCCGCGGACGTCCCGTCCGTACTGCCGTCGTCGGCGACGATGACCTCGCCCGAAAGCCCTTCCCCCTCGAAGAAGCGGACGGCTTCCTCGACGTCCCGGACGATCTTTCCGGCCTCGTTGAAAGCGGGTATGACGATCGAGACGTCCATCACAAGCCCTCCTTGTCCAGATACTTTTCCCAGAGATCGCTCCGGACGAAGAGGGAAAGAAGGACCCCGGGGCGGAGTCCGTAGAACTCTGAACGGAATCGACTCCCGAGGGCATCGCCGACCCTCTCCGCCTGGTCCGCCGAGGCCACGACGACGGGAGCGTCCCCCGCGCCGCCGGCCGAGGCCGCGTTCGGCCAGTACCCCACGTTCGTGTACCCCCGGAAGTACCACGGCAGGGGCCACGTCTCGGTGGGGCCGGCGACGACCTTGATGAGCATCCGCCGTCCTTCCGGCCGGACCGCGGCGAGCGCCTCGATGCGCCGGACCAGATTGAGGAGGTCCGTGCCCGTCTGGGCGTACACATAGGGATTGCGCGGGTCCGCGTAGAGGACGAAGTTGGCCCGGCGGCATTGCGTCCAAAGATGGAAGACGCCGGCGAAGAGCAGGGCCGCGACGGCGACGCGAGCCCCGGTCCTGGGAAATGCCCTGAAAAGGAAAGCCGCGCCGTATCCGGCGAGGAGGACGGCTCCCAGGAAGAACGGCAGGGCGTTCCAGGGTGTCTTATAGGGAATGAAGGAGTAGACCGCGGCGGATACGGCCGTGTAGATGAGGATGATCCTCGGAAGCAGGCGGTCCGGCCCGCCTTTCCCCCGCTTCCGGAAGGCCGCGAAGCTCCCGACCACGGCCAGGACCAGGATGAAGGCTTCGCTCCAGGCCGGGGCGGAGGCTCCGACCCTGGAGAATCCCAATAGCTCGAGATAATACGACGGGGGCCGGGCATGCCACCCGGCTTCCGCGCCGCGCGCGAGATAGATCCTGAAGGAACGGACGGAGTCCCACAGCCCCCCGGGGTTCCGGAGGAACGAGGTATATAGCAGGCCGGCGGTCACGAGGCCGACGGCAAGACCAAGGAGGCCGTGCAGGACCCGCGGCCGGCGCCTCCTCTTTTCTCCGGACACGGAGGCGACGAAGAACGCCGCGGCCAGGGCCGCGAAGGCGATGATCGAGGTCTCCTTCGTGGCGTACATCATCCCGGCGCAGAATCCCGCCGCGGCCGCCCACCCGGCCGACGGTTCCCTGGAATACCGCCAAAGCGAAGCCAGAAGCCCGGCGATGAAGAACACGAGGATCGTCTCCTGGATGTAAAAGCGGGCGTAATAGGTCATGATGGGCGAGATGCCCGCGAAGAGCGCGGCGAAGAGCACGGCCCCGGAACCGAGGCCGTCGCGGAAAAGCAGGAAGAGGAGCAGGGCCCCGGCACCGAAGAGCGCCGGAACGAGACGCAGGACCGTTTCGTCGAGAGAGGCCGTCAGGCGCCGCCCGGCCGCCCGCGCGACGGGGAGCGTCAGGTAATACAGGCTGGGCCCGTGATGGTCGGCCTTGTCGTAGTGGTACTCCCCGGACTCCAGGAGCGTCCCGAACTTCAGGGCCTGGTTGGCCTCGTCGTGGTGCATGGGCCGGAGGCCGAGATCCCGCGTCCGGAGGAGGAAGGCCCCCGCCAGGACGAGGAAGAAGATCCCGCCCCAGGCCGCTTTATTCATTGTGCCGAGATGCCGTAGATCTCCGCCTCGACATAATGGTTCATGTCGTTCGACGTGTTCCCGTTGCTGAAGAGACGGACGTAGCGGGCCTTGACGCCCCGGGCATCTATGAGCCGGCCTTCATTGGTCTCGATGTACTCCTTGTCCTTCCCGATCCCGAGCCCCGACGTGTTGTCATGATCGTTGTTGAAGAGGGTCGTGACGCCGGTCACGAAATCCCTGTCGTCGGAGACCTGGACGACGACGTCGCGATAAACGCGGGCCTGGCTGTGATAATGCCAGACGAGGATGGCCGAGAGGGCGGCGGATTCCTTGAGGTCGACGCGGGCCCATTGTTTTCCCGGACCGAACTCGACGAAATTGCCGTCCTCTCCGGACTTCTCGCCGTCCGTAACGAAGCCGACCTCCCCGATGACAGGCGCCATGTCGCTCGCCGCGACCGGCTTCCCGACCGATAGGAGCTTCGTCCCGGCGGGGACGAAGAAGGGGGCGCGCGGCCGGCCCGTCACCGCCTCCAGGTTCGGGGTGCGGATGTTCCTCGGCGTCCCGATGAACAGGGGCTTCGGGAGCTTGAGCTTCAGCTCGACCTTGTTCTGGTCCTGGGCCTGGCCTCGGGGCGGAGCCCCGGGGGCCGTCGCGGCGCAGAACGCCGAAATGACGACGGAGACGATGATCTTCCTTATCATGGAGGACTCCTTGTCCGTTCTCTATTCTCTGTCCGCGGCGACGTCCGGATTGAACATCCGGCAATCGCCATGATCCCGTACGACCAGGGCCCACACCTCCCGATGCCGGCGGCAGTAGGCCTCGACCTCGCCCGTGGCCATGACCATGAAGGCCGTCGACAGGGCGTCGGATACGGCGGCCGAGGGGTGGGAAGCCCAGGCCGCGAGGTGGCCTCCCGCCGGAAGCCCCGTCCTCGGGTCGAAGATATGCTTCCCCTTGACCTCGGTCCCGGAGCCGCTCAGGGCGCGGTCCCTGAGCCGGACGCTCGACGGGGCCTCCGGGCAGGGCCACCCGGCGCCGACGCCGACCGGCCAGCCCTTCCCGCTCCCCGGTTCCGCGGCGGGGGCGTCGCCGACCGCGATCACCGTGCTCGTACCGCCGTGAACGAGGGCATCCCCGATGCTCCAGTCGGCCAGGACCTCTACGGCCCGGTCGAGGGCATAGCCCTTGCCGATCCCTCCGAGGTCGAGGTCGATCGGGGCCCCCCGACGGACCTCGAATCCGGCCCCCGTCCGGGCGAGCTCGAACGGAGCCGTCCCGGCTCCGCTCCCGTATTTTATCAGAGCCCCGACGTTTATATCAAAGGCGCCGTTCGAATCCCTCCGGACTTCGGCGGCCCGGCCCAGGCACTCGAAGGTCTCGACGCCGACGGCCATGGACTCCCCCTGCCCGAGGCGGTTGAGCCGCGCGATCTCGCTCGTCGGGTCGAACCGGCTGAAGAGCCTTTCGACGCGCGCGATCTCCGCGAACACGGCCCGGGCGGCCTGGCCCGCGTAAGCCGCCTCACCGCCGTTCACGATCACCTCGAAAAGCGTCGCCATGGCGTGGTGGGTGAAACGATGCGCGTCGGGCGCGTCCGCGGACATCAATCCCTCCGCGGAAGGATGCCGAGGTCGAAGAAGACGATCGCCGCGAGGAGCGCGGCCAGGGCGGCGTACTTGTGGGTTTCGAGAAGCGGGATCTGGGCCCCGAAATGAAGGTACGGGAGCATCGAGAGCAGGGCCGTGACGACGAGGACGAATCCGGCGGCCGCCAGGATCCAGAACAGGCCGGTCAGGAGACGGCCGAGGGGGACGCTTTTCAGGACCGGACAGGTGACGCAGGGGTCGCCCGCCCCGGGTTCGGCGTCCGGCCTGTAGGATCCGGCCCTCAGAAGGAGAACGGCCGCGAGGCTGACCGCGAAGAGCCCTCCGGCCATCACGTGACAGAGCAGGGGGATCCCGAACATGCCTCTGGGAACGAAGGCCGCGAAAAAGAAGCCGCTCGCGGCGCAAAAACCGAAGCTCGCGGCGAACGCGGCAAAGATCCATTGCCTCCAGCCGGGATAGCGGCGAACGACCCAATCGTTATACAAGGCCAGGGCTTTGGCCGGGGTCCCGGCCTTGAGAAGGGACCGGACGCCGTCGCCGAGCCAGCCAGAATATTCCCGAAGGAGGGAAGGGAGATCGGATGACCGCCGGGCGGCGTCGCCCGCCCGGAAACGGAGGAACGTGCGCCCGAAGAGGACGCCGAGCAGGGACAGGATGGTGACGGCGATGAACAACATGGCGACTAGTTCCTCTTCCCGATGAGCCCCGAGATCCGGCCCAGCCAGAGCAGGACCGCCAGGAAAAGAAGGGAGCCGACGACGGCGGCCGCGCCGAGGAGCACACCCTTGAACAGCGGGCGGACGGCGAAAGAAAGGCCGAAGAGGAAGTGATAGGGCCTCCCCGATCCCATGAACGAGCCCGCCGGCCGGACATCGACGCGGGACGTCCTGAGCGGGCCATAGCCCTTGACCTCGCCGAAGAAGAAGGGCGAACCGGCCTTGTGGCAGTCCGTGCATCCGTTGACGCCGAGGGCCATACGGGCGGGCCTGACCTCATGGGCGAGGGGCCAGGTCACGGGCTCGGCGGCCTTGTCCTTCCGGGCCTCGAGCCGGCCTTTCCCGTCCGCCCGGAAAATGCGGCCGCCCGAGACATAGGCGTGGTCCTTTCCCATCTTCGTCAGGACCAGGGCCACCTGTTCCTCCGTCAGCGTCTGGTCCGTCCCCGTGAGGGTCAGGACCGCCCGTCTCGCGAAGTCGGCGACCAGAGGGAACCGCCTGCCGTCCCGGACCCAGACGAGTTCCGGCGTCGCCGAAGGCTCCGCGGCATCCGTCCTCTCGAGGAATCCGTCCGCGACGGCATAGAGAGCCCGCTTGACGGCGAACGCGGGCTTACCGGGGGCTCCGGGAACGGTCTCCAAAGCGATGAGGATCTGCTGGAGCCGGGCCTCGGCGTCCGTATCCGGTTCGGCGGCTTCGGGGTCCAGCGCGGGGACGAGCGGAAGAATGTCCCCTTCCTTCCGGACGGCCCAGAAGAGGCCGGCGGAGCCGAGATCCCCGGAATAAGCCGATGCGTCCAGGCCGGCGTCGGCATTCAGCTCATAGGCCCTTCCGGACATTATCAGCAGGGGCGTGCCGGCCGGGTCCGGAATGTCGTAAAGGGCCGTGAGGACGCGGCCGACGCTCCCCGCGGCGTCCAGAATATCGCCCGCCGCGGCCCGGACCGTTTCCGGTTTCATGGGGACGACCTTGCCGTCCTTCGTATCGGCCCAGAATGCCGGCCAGGTCACCCTGTGGGGGGCGAGCTTGCCGTTCGCTCCGCGGATGAGAACGGGCTCGAAGACGGCGGGCAGGTCGGTCGCCCAACGCGCGACCCCGAAAACGCCCAGCCGGTTCGCCCGCGCCGTGCGGACCCTTGCCGGTTCCTTCGCCGGCAGGAGGCCGGAATGGCAGACCGTACAGCTCAAACGCTCGAAATGGACCTTGGGAAAGCCGTTGTGCTTTGGGAAGGGAGCGCCGAGCCTTCCGGCAAAACCCTCTCCTCCCTTCTCGGGGTTCCTTCCGAGATGACAGCCGGCGCAGGTCAGCTCCTCGCCCGCCGGGACGGGATCGGTCCGCTCCTCCCCTTCATATCCGCGAACCATATCGTGGCCGATGCCGTTCCGGTGACAGCCCGCGCATTTGAGCCCGGAGGCCGTGTGGACGTCCTCGTCGAACTCATGCTTCGCCGTCCCGGCCTGGGCCGCGCCGTGGCACGCCAGGCATCGGGCATCGGCCGGCTTGTAAGAGATGTCCAGGAAGGCCTTGTGTTTGGCGCCGAAGAGCGCCGGATCGTACGTGACAGAAGGGGCGACGGCCCACTCCTTGTCGTCCGGGCTGGGGCCATCGAAGAGGTCCCAGGTCGCGGCGAGCCTCGAAGCCATGCCGCCGACGTCGCCGAGACCGGCGGCAGCGGTCGCGGCCCAGCGGAAATTCTCCCGCATGACCTGCCGGGCCCACTCGCTCGGATCCTGGCGGGGAGACGCGTTGTGACAGCCCATGCAGTTGACCTCGAGCCGGCCCGAAACGTCCCATCGCGACTCGGGACCGGCCTCCTCCGCTCGCGGCTCGGAAACCCCGCCACCGGCCAGGTGGCGGCCGAAGAGGCGCGTGAAGTCCCATTCGGTCAGGCCGATCTGGCCGGGTTCCCACACGCCCTTCCACTTCCGGTAAGAGAGAGGGAGCATCGTCCCCGTCCCCTCGTCCGCCCAGATCCAGGGCTCGCCGGGCCGTCCGGCGGGCGCATCCTTCCCGCCCGCATTGAAATGCAGGCCCTTCCGGACGACGTCGTAATCGTGGCAGGGCGCGCACGTGAACCGGGCCGAGAACGGCAAAGGATAGGATTCGGAAGGAACGATCTCCTGGTCGAGCTCGTCCTTGAGCGGGATCCTGTGGACGGGGCTGACGCGGCTCCCGTCCCACCGGGGCGTCTTGTCATCGGCCGCCCCGGTCGCGGCGGCGCAGGAAAGCGCGGCGGCGAGGAAGGCGGACAGGACGGCGAGCCCGGATCTCATGCCTTGAACTGCTCCGGCCGGAATCGGATCAGGGACCGCGACTTGACCGCTTCGTTGACCTTGAGAACGGCTACGGCGCTCTCGTAGGCGATGTCGGCCGGGCAGGAGAGCGGCGTCCCATTCCTGACGGCGCCGAAGAAGTTCTCGAGGTGGGGCTGATGGGCGGGCTTGGCCAGGTCCACCGGGAGCGGCCAGCGGCCCGTCTCGGCCGTGACCCGGACATCGAGGAAGACGTTGCGGGTCTCCACCTTCCGGATGGGCGCGGCCTCGCTGAGGAGGAGGCCGTCCTTGACCAGGGAATCCCACTCGGGCGCGTGCGCTTCGCGCAGGGCCCAGTTGCCGCGCTGGGGGACCTCGGAGATGACGAGCGAGCCGTCGTCGCCCATGAAGGTCTCATAGAAGCCCCCGTGAGCCGTGCTCGTCTGGACCTGGTAGAAGGCGCGGGCCGCCCCCTCCTTCGTCTCGAACTCGAAGATGGCCATGACGTTATCGTACCACTCGAGGTCCTTGTAGTGATCGACGCCGCCGCTGGCCACGACGGTCGAGGGATTCACGCCGAAAGCCCAGGAGAAGAGATCGATCTGGTGGGAGCCCAGATCGACGACGGGGCCTCCGCCGTACTTCTTGAACCACCGCCAGTTTCGGAACTCGACCATCGAGTCGTAGCCATATCTCTGAAGCGCGGCCGGATCCATGGCATATTTCTTGGGCCAGCCCAGCATGTGAGCTTTGGACCGGTTCCACTGGGCATAGGCGAGGCCGAGCCGGCCAAGGAGGCGCTTGTCCCGCATCAGGCGGTCGAAGGCGTGGATATAGCGGGGGTTCGAGCGGCGTTGGTGGCCGATCTGGAGGAGCTTCCCGGTGCGCCGGGCCGTGGCGACCATGGACCGCGCCTTCTCGAGAGAGTTCGACATCTCCTTCTCGCAATAGACGTGGAGGCCCGCCTCCAGGCAGGCGTTGGCGTGCTCGGCATGCATCCAGTCGGGCGAGGCGACGATCGCGGCCTGAAGGTTCCTCTCCTTCGCCAGCATCTCCCGGTAATCCTCGTACACGACCGGGTCCTGGCCATATTTCCCGAGATAACGCGAAGCGTATTGGCGGCTGTATTCCCAGATGTCGCTGAGCGCGGCGATCCGGACACCGGGGATACGGAGGCAGGATTCGATGAGCACCCGGCCCTGCTCGCCCGTGCCGATGAAGCCGACGCGGATCTCGTCCGCGGACTTGAGCTGGGGGGGCGGGGGCGACGCCGCCACTTTCGTCTCCTGGGCCAGCGCCCCGCCTCCGAGGGCCGCGCCCAGCCCGGCGCCCGCCGAAGCCCTGAGGAATTCTCTGCGGGAAAAGGCCCTCGGGTCCCCGTCGCGTCCGGTATCCGTCATGGCGCCGCTCCTTCGTCGTTCGATAACAAATCATACACTAAAAGCGCGGCGGAGAAAAAGGCCCGGCTCGGTCGGCACCCTCATCAAATGGGCCGGGCCGGAGAAGCCCTGCCGAGCGGCCTCTTGACGCTGAAGCCCGCGGCGGCAGAACATGGCTTGGTGACGAGCCTCTCGTTTCGCCGGTCTCGCGCGGCTCGTCCCATAAGCCGCAACTTGGCTCGGGGCCTATGGGGCGGGGCAGGTCGGCGCGGCGGCGGGTGTTTCGTCCCTTTTCGTCGCCAGCGTGACGAGGACGGCGAGGCCCATGGCCACGACGAAGGTCGCGGCACGGGCCGTGACGGTCTTTTCCAGCCCCGCCAGCATCCAGCCGATGGTCGTCACGAGACCGGCGAGGAGGGCCGTCACGATGCCCTTCGAGCTGAACCGGTCCCAGTAGAACGACAGCAGGACGGCCGGGGCGAACGAACAGCCGATCCCGGCCCAGGCGTAGCTCACGATATAGTAGATCAGGTTCTTCGTGGTCAGGGCCATGACCAGGCCCAGGACGCCGATGACGAGCGTCGCGACCCGAGAAATGCGGAGGAGCGTCCGGTCCTTGGCGCATCCCTTCATGATGATGCCCTTATAGACGTCCTCGCTGATGGACGTGGCCGCGACGAGGAGCATGCTCTCGGCCGTCGAGATCATGGCGGCGACGGCGCCGGCCAGGAGCAGGGCCGCCAGCCAGCCCGGGAACATCCTGTTCAGGACGAACGGCAGGATCATCTCGCTGTCGGCGACGGCGTTCGGCCCGAAAAGCACATGGGCGCCGAGACCGATGACGACGACGCCGCTGTAGGCGATGACCGTCCAGACGACGGCGATGTTGCGGCCGGAGCGGACGTTCCGCTCGTCCTTCATCCCCATGAACCGGGCGTTGAGCTGGGGCTGTCCGCCCAGGTAGCCGAAGAACCAGGCCAGGTTGTTGAAGATCATCAGCCCGGCCCCGAACCCGGCCATGCCTCCCGTAAGGGAGCCGAATCCCGGCCCGGCGGCCGCAAAAGCCTGGCTCAGGCCGACGGGCGAGTCCAGCACTTTGACGAGGATGAGGACCGGGGCCACGATGAGGGTCGTGAGCATCAGGATGGACTGGAACGTATCCACGGCCACGACGCTGATGAATCCGCCGAAGGTCGCGTAGGCCAGGATGACCGCGGCCGAAAGGACCATCCCCCACAGGGGATCGAGGCCGAAGGTCTGGAAGATCGTTTTTCCGGCCCCGGCGAACTGGGCGCCCACATAGAAGACGAAAAAGAAAACGATGATCGTCGTCGAGAGGACGCGGATCGTCGTGGCCTTGGCCGGGAACCGGGCCGCGAAATACTCCGGCATGGTCAGGGCATTGTGCTTTTCCGCCTCGCGCCGGAACTTCTTGGCCAGAACGACCCAGGCCGTCGTGATCCCCAGCAGGCACCCGACGCCCGTCCATATCCCGGACAGGCCCGTGGCGTAGATGAAGCCCGTCAGGCCGAGCAGAAGCCAGGCGGACTCCCCGGTGGCCCGCTCCGACAGGGCCAGCATCCAGCCGGGGAGCTTCTTTCCGCCGAGCACGAAATCGGACTGGGACTTGGTCCGGCGGGCCTGCCAGAGCCCGAGGGCCAGGGTCAGGATGAAATAGCCGACGAATACCGGGATCATGCGCGAATCCTCCGTGCGGGCGTACTCAGGGTCATGCGACTCCCCATTACATAATATAAGGCGCGCCCGGATTCAAGGGGCTGTTTGCGACCGCGGAGGCGAATCCGTATAATGAGGCTTGTGAAGCCTCCCCGCTCGTCGCTGACCATACCCATGGCCCTGTTCGCGGCCCTTCTCCTCCTGATGTCCGCGGCCGGCCTGTACTATCTCCGCCAGACCGACCGGCAGATCAAGCGCGCGGCCGCCGAAAAGCTCGACGCCATCGCCGACCTCAAGGTTCGGGAGATCCTCGGCTGGCGGCAGGAGCAGCTCAACGATGCCGTCACTGTCGCCGCCAACCCCTTCAACGCCCTCAAGGTCGTTCCTTATCTGGAGAACGGCACGGCCCTCCCTCGAGACCGGGAGGAGATCCAGTCCTGGCTGACCTCCCTCGTCACCGCCCATGGATTCATGGATGCCGTGCTTTTGGACGCGGAGGGCAGGGTCAGGCTCACTTCGGGCTATTCGCCGGACGTGGTGGGCGATCTCGCCCGGGAAAATGCGGCCAGGGTCTGCGCGTCAGGCCTGCCTCTCCTTTCCGATTTTCACAGCAGCTCGGAGATCGAGGCCGTCCACATCGACCTTTACGCGCCCGTCCTCCGGGGCGCGAAGGACAACGGGGAGGCCGCCTGCGCCGGGACTTACCTGTTCCGGATCAACCCGCAGGATTTCCTATATCCCCTCATCCAGAGATGGCCCGTTCCGAGTCGGAGCGCCGAATCCCTCCTGGTCCGCCGAGACGGCGGCGACGTCCTTTTCCTGAACGATCTCCGCCACCGGAAGAACACGGCTATGACCCTCCGTTTCCCCGCAGACTCCTCAAGCCTGCCGGCCGCCATGGCCGTCAGGGGAACGGAGGGCCTGATCGAAGGGAATGACTACCGGGGCGTGCGCGTCCTTTCGGTCATCCACCCTCTCGCAGGCACGCCCTGGTTCATGATCGCCAAGGAGGACCTCGCGGAGATCCTCGCCCCTCTTCGTGCCCGGACGGCCGTCCTGGCCGTCTTCCTCATTCTCCTGTGCTTCGGGATCGCCTACGCGCTCCTCTTCTGGATCAAGCGGCGGGAGTCCCATTATTACAGGAATCAGTACGAGGTCGAGCACGACCGGCTGGCCCTTGTCCGCCATTTCGAGTATCTCCACAGGTACGCCAACGACATCATCTTCCTGGCCGACCGGGATCACCGGATCGTCGAATTCAACGAGCGGGCGCGCACGGCCTACGGATACTCCACGGAGGAGCTCAAGGCCCTGAGGGTCTCCGACCTGAGGCCTCCCCAGGCCAGGCCGCAATTCGGCGAGACGATGCGCGAGGCCGAGCGCACGGGGGGCCTGATCTTCGAAACCCTCCACCAGCGCAAGGACGGGACGGTCTTTCCCATCGAGGTCAGCCTGCGCATCCTCAACATCGACGGCGTCCGATACCATCAGGCCATCATCCGCGATACCTCTGAGCGCAAGAAGACCGAAGAGCGGATCATGGACGCCCTCCGGGAGAAGGACGTCCTCCTGAGGGAGATCCACCACCGGGTCAAGAACAACATGCAGGTCATCTCCAGCCTTCTCAGCCTCCAGTCCCAGCGGTTCCCGGACCCCGCGGTCCTGGAGGCGTTCCGGGAGAGCCAGGACCGCATCCGGTCCATGGCCCTCGTCCACGAGAAGCTCTATCAGACCCGGGATCTCTCGCGGATCGATTTTTCGGATTATATCAAGAGCCTGACCGCGTTCCTCTTCAGGACCTACAGGACCGACGAGACGCGCATCTCCCTGAAGCTGGACCTGGAGAAGGCGTTCCTCGACATCAATGCCGCCATCCCCTGCGGCCTGATCCTCAACGAGCTCGTCCTCAACGCCCTGAAACACGCCTTCCCGGAGGAGCGCAAGGGGACGATCACGGTCTCGCTCCATGAGAGCGAAGGCGGGACGATACGGCTGACCGTCCGGGACGACGGGGTCGGTTTCCCGGAAGGCGTCGATATCGGGCATACCGATACGCTGGGCCTTCAGATCATTTCTCTTCTCACCGAGCAGTTGGACGGCCGGATCGAGGTCCGACGGGACGGAGGGACGGCCTTCAGCCTGAGCTTCAAGCTCCCAAAATACGAACCGCGGGTCTGATCCCCTCCCGCGCCCGCCGCTTCTTCCCTCAGCGCTTCCGCGAGTCGAGCTCTTTCCTGACGGCTTCGGCCGCGACGCGGGCCTCGTTCCCGATATCGGGGAAGCCCGAGAGCTCTTCCGCCAGGGCGAGGCCGTCCGGACAGGCGAACAACGGGAGCACGGAGACGACGAGCCGCCGCTCTTCGGGCCTCTCGGCAAGCGTCAGGGCTTCCCGGAGCGACGCGACCGCCCCTTCCGGAGCGCGATAGCGCTCGAGCGCAACCATCCTGACGAATCCCTCGAGGGCCAGGACCCGGTGGACGAGGCTGCCGGAGCTCCGGGCGATCCGGAGCGCGTCGTCGCGGGCGACGGCCGTCGGCCATCCGGCGACCGCCCTGGCGGCGGCGTCGTGAACGACCGGATGCGCATCGGCGAGCGCCCCGCGGACGAGGAGGAGGCTTCGGTCCTCGCCGATCTTTCCCAGGACGCGCAGGAGCGCGGCCCTCTCCTCCGGGCCCCCTGCCGCGGCAAGGCGCGCCTCGACGGCGTCGGCCCTCGCGCCGGGACGGGCATAAGCCAGAGCCGTCGACGCGACCGCGTTCCCGATCGCCTCCTGTTCCGCTTCATCGCCGGCCGCCAAAAGCAGGTCAAGGAGGGAGGATAGGTCTTCGGCCGCGGCCACGCTCGCAAGCGCCTGTACGGCCAGAAGCCTCGTCGCGGGCGCGTCGGAGCGGGCGAGGGTCATGAGAATATTCTTGCTCCCCGCGATGCTTCGCTCGCCCACGACCCGGACGAGCTCGAGCCGGATGGCCTCGGACTCGACGCAGGCAAGCGCCTCGAGAACGGCGTGATCGACGTCCGCCTCCCCGAGGCTCCGGAGGCTCTCGCGGGCGGCCTCCTTTTCCCGCCCCTCGGCCTTCGCGGCCCGGGCGGCGAGGAAGTGGACGAGCGAGCCGTCCCCGACCTTTCCCAAAGCCCGGAGGGCTTCGATCCGGACCGCGGCGTGAGGGGCATCCGACGCCTTCATCAGCGTGCCCATGACCGACGCCTTCGGGAACGACGCGAGCGAAGCGACAAGTTGGATCTGACCGTCTTCGCGAAGCCGCGGCAGAAGCTCGCAGGCCCGTGAAACCGTTTCCCGGTCGAAGACGGCGCCGACCATTTCGATCGCCGGCTGGACCATGCCGGGCGGTTCGCCTCCGAGGGCGGCCCGGACGAGCGCCTGCCCGTCCGGACCGGCCGCCGCGACCTTGCCCTTGAACGCCGCCCGGCGCAGGGTCGGGGTCGGCGCCGCGTTCAGGATGCTATCGAAGGCGGCCGAAGCCCCCGGGGCGTCGCCGCGGGCGAGCAGCCCGTCCGCGCACGCGAGGAGGGATGCGCCGACACGTTCACGTATTCCCGCCGGAGCCCTCGGGAAGAAGGCGGTCAACTCGCGGGCCGCTTCGGGCCCCCCGATCCTCCCGAGGGCTTCGGCCGCCGCGCCCGCTTCTCCCTCGTCTGAAGACCGGACAAGCCTCTGCAGGGCCGGCACCGCCGCCGTGCACTTCCTGTTGCCCAAAGAGGAGATCATCCCGAGCCTGGGATCACCGCGCAGGGCGGACAATCCCCGCAGGAGAGCCGCGTCGGCGGCAGGCCCGGAGATCCCTTCCAGCCCGCGACGGGACATGTCCGAGGTCTCCTCTCCGGCCAACATCCGTTCGAGAACGGGTATGGACCTTTCCGTGCCGGTCAGCGCAAGCTCCCGGCATATGGCTTGTTTGCCCGCAAGCGTGGCCTGTCCTTCGAGAAAGGCGATGAACGCCGTTTCGCACGCCGCCATGGCCTCGGGATCGTTCCTTCGGCTCCGGACATGGGCCCGGAGCGCATGGAGGACCGCATCGTCGGCGCTGTATTCGAAAGCGGACAGGGCTTCGAGGAGCGCGGAGAGCTGGCCGGGATCGTCTCCGGTCGGGGTCTGTCGAATGGGGTCGGCGGGAGCGGCCATGGACAGCGAGACAAGGACGGCGCCCATGATCGAGGCGCGACACAGCGCCGTTCCGATCATTCTCATCGGATGCGTTCTCCTCTCATTTCAGGCGGGCACCCCCCAAGGCGCCCGGCAGGACCGGGTCAGCTGTCTTTCCGCTTCGGCGTCCCCGATGATGGTCTCCGTCGCCGGGTCCCACCGGAGCCTGCGCCCGACGCTCATGGCCGCGACCCCGAGATGCCCTACGCTCGCCGAGCGGTGGGCGACCTCGCAGGGGGCGATCGTCGCCGCCCTGTTCCGGACGCTGTCCAGGAAGTCCCGGTAGTGATCGCGGCTCCGGCGCAGCCGGACCTCGCCCGGCCCTATCTCCTCGCGCCGGAGGCTCGCGGGCTCCGTCCTGAACTCGCCCCGGTCGACCCAGATCCAGCCGCGCTCCCCGATCCACTTCGTTCCGGGCCAGATCTCCGGATATCCGCCGGCGACGACGAGGGGCGTGCCGTCCCCGTACGTCGCGTCCACCCGGTAACGGACGGGGCTGTCGTAGATACCGGCCTTCGCGTACTCCCCCCGGGCTTCGATGGAGACCGGCCCCGTCTCATCGAACCCGAGGCCCCAATGGGCGATGTCCACGTGGTGGCCTACCCAATCCATGAGCTGGCCGCCGCCGAAGGCCATGTTCCATCGCCAGTTCATGTGAAGGGCGGCCTCCCGGTAAGGGAACCAGGGCGCGGGCCCGAGCCACATATCGTAGTCCAGGCCTTCGGGCACGGGGGCGGCCGCCTCCCGGCCGAAGGTCCCGGCAAAATCCCAGTGGCCTTCCGGCAGGCCGACCTCGACCCGGAGGATCCCGCCGAGGCGGCCGTTCCGGACCAGCTCGGCCGCGCGGTGGAAGTCCGCGACCGAGCGCTGCCAGGAGCCGGTCTGCCAGACACGGCCGTACCTCTTGACGGCGTCGCAAAGGGCGCGGCCTTCGCGGAGGCCGTGGGTCAGCGGTTTTTCCCCGTAGACGTCCAATCCCGCCCGGACCGCGGATAGGGCCAGGATGGCATGCCAATGGTCGGGCACGGCGATGGACACGGCGTCGAGGTCGCGCCGGGCGAAGAGCTCACGGAAGTCGCGGCAAGCGTCACAGTCCCGGGTTCCATAGTGTTCGTCGACGATCAGCCGGGCCTCATCGAGGTGCCCGCGGTCGACGTCGCAGACGGCCACCCACTGGACGTCCTCGTTGCCCAGGAAAGCCTTCATGTTGGGAACGCCCTGCATGCCGAAGCCGATCCCGGCCATGACGATCCTGTCGCTCGGGGCGGGCCTCCCTGTCAGGCCGAGCGCCGACGCCCGGACGATCGTCGGGAAACCGGCCGCCCCCGCGGCGGCGAGGGTCGCGGTCCTCAGGAAAAGGCGTCTCTTCATGCGGCGGCGTCCCTAGACGAGCGGCGTCACGCCGGGGATCGCCACAGGCTCGACGGGAAGGTCGCCGAGCTCGTAACGCGGCGGCGTGAGGTCGAGCTTGGAGCTGTCGATCGCCCACTCCCAGGAGATCGCCCGTCCCGTGTACGCGCTCATGCGTCCCATGATGGCGCAGAGCGTGCTCTCGGCGATCCGGCGCCCTTCGTTCAGGGGTTCGCCCCGCCGGATGCTCGCGATGAGGTCCGCCTGTTCCTGGACGTAGGGGTCGGTCTCCTCGCCCTCGAACTTCCATGTGGTCGCGCCCCGGATCTCCCCGAAGCCGAACGCCGTGCCCCGGGTTCCGACCAGCCGCTCCTCGACGCGCTCCGCACAGCCCGGCGTCTGGCGGCACATGCTCAGGACCCGGGCGCCGTTCGGGTACTCGAACTCCACGGCGAAATGGTCGTAGATGTTCCCGTATTCGGGGCCCGTCCGCACCTGCCGGCCGCCCATGCCCATGACCTTGACGGGGTTCGCTCCGAAGGCCCAGTTGACGACGTCGATGTTGTGGACGTGCTGTTCGACGATGTGGTCGCCCGAAAGCCAGGTGAAGTAGAGCCAGTTCCGGCACTGCCACTCCATGTCCGACATCTCCGGCGACTGCCGCACCACCCAGAGGTCCCCCTGGTTCCAGTAGCATTCGCCGCCGACGAGCTCGCCGATGGCCCCGTCGTGGATGCGCCTCATCACCTCGAGGTATCGGGCCTGGTGCCGGCGCTGGGTCCCGGCGACGACGGCCAGGCCCTTCTGCCGGGCCAGCTCCGACGTGGCGATGATCGAGCGGACGCCGACCGGATCGACGGCTACGGGCTTCTCCATGAAGACGTGTTTCCCGGCCTCGACCGCGGCCTTGAAGTGGACGGGCCGGAAGCCGGGGGGCGTCGCCGTCACGATGAGGTTGACCTCCGGAAGGGCGCAGAGTTCCTTGTAGCCGTCGAAACCGGTGAAGCGCCGGTCTGCCGGGACCCTGATCCTGCCGGGGAACTTTTCCTGGAGCTCCTTGAGGGAGCCTTCGAGGCGGTCCCGGAACAGGTCGAACATGGCGACGATCTCGACGCCGGGCGCCGCTTCCAGGCAGTTCAGGGCGGCCCCGGTCGCCCGTCCCCCGCAGCCGATCATGCCGATGCGAATGGCGTCCGTTCCCCCGGCGTGGAGCCCGAGGTTCCCGGGGATGGCCGTCGCCAGGGACGCCGCCAGGGACGTCCTGATGAAGTCGCGTCTCGTGATCTCCATGGGTCCTCCTTAAAAGTCGTCGCAGGCGCGGTAAGCGTCGATGACGGCCCTCTCCCCCGCCTTGCCCGGCAGGCTCTGGCCGTGCTCCATGCCCAGGACTCCCGCGAATCCGCGCTGGGCGAGATGCTTGAAGATGTTCCGGTAATTGATCTCGCCGGTCCCGGGCTCCTTGCGCCCGGGATTGTCCCCGATGTGGAATGCGGCGATATCCTCGCCGGCGGCGTCGATGTTCGGGATGAGGTCGCCCTCGGTGATCTGCTGGTGATAGAGATCGTCGAGGACCCTGCAGGACGGGCTGGCGACCGAGCGGACGATCTGGCAGGCTTGCGGGATGCGCGTCAGGAAGAGGCCCGGATGGTCGCGCGGGTTGAGGGGTTCCAGGACGAGCGTGAGCCCCGCCTCTTGGCAGACGTCCATGCAGAACCTGAGGTTCTCGACGACGTTGGCCGTCTGGAATTCCCAGGCCAGGCTCTCGTCGTATCGGCCGGGCACGACGAGGGCCCAGCGGGCGCCCGTCCGGCGCGCCGATTCGACGCCCTGGCGCATCTTCTTGAGAAGCCAGTCGCGTACGTCCCAGTCCCGTAAGACGAAGCTCTTCTTGGCGAACTCGGCGTACAGGACGAACGGGCCCAGGGTCATGCCCCGGTCGCCGATCTGCCGGACGATGGATTCCTGCTGGGCCGGAGGGCGCCCCATCAGCCCGTTGTCGAACATGGCGGTGAACCCTTCGTCGGATGCGAACCGGACCTGGGCCAGAGGGTCGTCCCCGGCGTGGACTTTGAACTGTCCGATCGAGGGGGCGTACCTGAGCTTGAACTTGGCGGCGGCGGGGAGCGTCTTTGGGGAGGCGGCCCCGGCGCCCGCCCCTCCGGCCGCGATGGCGGCCGCCGTCGCCGCGCCCTTCCTGAGGAAATCCCTGCGATCCATCACGCACCTCCTTCCCCTCGGGGTTCAATAATCCTTTAACGCAAAGCCGGGCGAAAAGCAACAGGATCGGGCCGGGGGGCTTGAAATTGGGACCGTGGTGCCCTATCATTCCCAACGGTCAGGGAATCATGCAAGGGAGGAGGGTCCCATGAGGAAATCCTTGTCCGCAGCCATCCCCGTCCTGGCGGTCGCCCTGCTCCTCGGCCTGACGTTCTCTCAGGCGCAGAAAGCCGGGGACGACGCGCTGGGCACGCGCAAATACGCCGACTACAGCCCGCCGAAGCTCTGCGGCGCGTCCTGTCACACCGACATCTACCAGCAATGGACGCAGGCCATGATGTCCCAGGCCTACACCCATCATTGGGACGAGATCGAGTATTTCAAGCTGGCCGTTCCGCACGCCGGGAAGGACGCCGTCGTGGCGGGCGTCAAGGCCGGCTGCAACGGATGTCACGCGCCCATCGCCTTCCTGGCCGGAGACGTCCCTCCGCCTCTTCCGGAAAAGATGAGCCGGGCCAATGAATCCGTCTCGTGCGAGCTCTGCCATACCGTCACCGGCTTCTCCGGCGACACGCCGCATAACTTCAACTGGGTCTCCGTGCCCGGAGCGGCCAAGTACGGGCCCCGGGAAGGGAAGAACTCGCCGGAACACGACCTGGTCCGATCGGAGTTCCTGGGAACGGCGGATTTCTGCGGGACGTGCCACAACGAAAAGGACCCGTACGGGATCTGGGTCAAGTCGACCCACCTCGAATGGAAAGAGGGCCCGTACGCGAAACAGGGCGTCAAGTGCCAGGATTGCCATATGACCTACGCCCCGGCCAAGACCGCGGCCATGGGGAACGCCTATCCCGACGCCCGTCAGCACCTCTTCCACGGTGCCCACGACGACGGCAAGGTTCGGGGGACCATCGAGCTCCGCATCCACCCCGACATCCGCGAAGCCCAGCCCGGGGACAGGGTCCGGTTCACCATCGCCCTGTTCAACCAGAAGACGGGACACAAGTTCCCGACCGGCTCGGTCGAGGACCGGATCGTCTGGATGCACGTCGAGGCCAAGGACGCCGCCGGCAAGGTCTATCACCTGCCCGTGGACAAGAAGGGGTTCGAGGGCGAGGAATACACCATCGGATCCGACGCCCTCGCCTATCAGGACATGGGGATCGCTCTCGACGACCCGAATTTCAAGGGAGTCCCCCGCGACGGCGTCCCCGTCGGGGACCGGATCTTCCGGATGCCCTACTTCGACCCCCAGGGCCGGATGACCCTCCAGCAGTGGAACACGAAGTCCCTGGGCGTCGATTACAGGATCGGCCCGCGGGAGACGAAGCTCGAGACCTGCACCTTCAGCCTCCCCCAGGACGTCCCGCCGGGGCCGCTCTCGGTCACGGCGGTCCTCAACTACCAGAAGCTCGTCAAGCCGGCGGCGGACTTCCTCGGCGTCCCCGCGGACGAGGCCGAGGTCGTCGAGGTCAACCGCCACGCGACGACGCTCAGGATCGTCGATTAGCGGAACGCCGGACGGAGAAGGAGACCGAAATGAGAAGGATCCTCGGGACCGTGCTGGGAGCGGCGATCGTCCTGGCGGCGGCGGCCGGGCCGGCGGCCGCGATGCCGGCCTTCGCCCGGAAGTACGCCATGACCTGCAAGACCTGCCATTCGCCCTTCCCCAAGCTCAAGCCGTACGGGCAGGAGTTCGCAGCGAACGGCTTCGTCATCAAGGACAAGGAGACGCCGCGCTATTACGTCGACACGGGCGACGACCGGTTGTCCCTCCTGAGGGACGTTCCCTTCGCGTTCCGCCTGGAAGGGTTCCTGTCGTACGACAACGGGCGCTCGAAGGCGCTCGATTTTGCCGCTCCCTACATCGTGAAATTCCTCTCGGGCGGGGAGATCACGAAGCACGTCTCGTACTATTTCTATTTCTTTTTCGGCGAGCGGGGCGAGGTGGCCGGGCTCGAGGACGCCTTCATCGTCCTCAACGACCTCTTCGGCCCGGACCTCGACCTTTACGCCGGGCAGTTCCAGGTGTCCGACCCGCTCTTCAAACGGGAGCTCCGCCTGCCATTCGAGGATTACCGGATCTACGCCGTAAAGGTCGGAGCCTCCAAGGCGAACCTGACCTACGACCGGGGCATCATGGCCACGCTGGGATTGAAGGGCGGCACGGACCTCTGCCTCGAGATCATCAACGGGAGCGGGCTCGACCCGACAGACCCCTTCGGGAACTTCGACAACGACCGGTACAAGAACCTCTTCTTCCGGCTCTCCCGGGACGTCGGGGGCGGGTTGCGGCTGGGCGGCTTCGGGTACCTGGGGAAGGAAAAGCAGGAGGACGCGGTGAACGGCCTCTGGATGGCCGGCGCCGACGCCACGTTCGAGGCCGCGCCGTTCGAGCTCAACCTTCAGTATGTGGAGCGGAACGACGACAATCCCTTCTTTTCACGGGTCCTCCCGACGGAGGTCCGCACCCGCGGCGGGTTCGCCGAGATCATCTTCCGGCCCGGCGGGGATGCCGGCCGCTGGTACGCCGCGGGGCTCCTCAATGTCGTTGATTCCGGGCAGGAAGACCTCAGGGCCTCCTCGCTGACGGCCCACGCCGGCTATCTCCTGCGCCGGAATCTCCGGGCCACGGCCGAGGTCACCTGGATCCTCGAGGGGCCGGCCGGGCGGCACGCGAGAGCCGGGGTCGGACTCGTCACGGCTTTCTAAGGGGGGGACGGCCGATCAGGCGACCGGCTTTTCGAGACTGCTGACCTTGTCCGCGATGCCACGGTAGACGGGGTTCCAAACCTGGATCTCCCGGAACAGGGAGAGGGCTTTCTCGGTCTCCTGGGCTTCTTCGGACAGGAGGGCCCGGTCGTAGATCAGGGCGAAGTAGGGTTCCGTTCCCTCTTTCGTCATCAGGATGGCCTTGTTCAGCCATCGCTCGGCTTCCGGGTAATCCTTCCGGGCCCTGTAGCACTGGCTGATGATGCTGAAGCACTCCATCGCGCGGGACTTGTCCTTGCTGGCCAGGGTGAGCTCCTCGACGGCTTCTCCCGTGAGGCCCTGTTCCAGGAAGGCGATCCCCAGCTGGTAGTGGATCTCGAGGTCGTCGGCCAGGACCTTTTCCTGGAGCCCCTTCTTGAAGTCGGCGACGATCACCGAGAGCTCCTTCTCGAGCTGGGTGGCTCCGCCCCCGACCTGACGGGCGTAGATGGCTGCGATCATGCGGACCTCCTCCTCGGCCCGGCCGGAGAGGTCGTAATACTTCTTCTCGCCGCCGTCCTGGCTGATGAACGGGATGATGTCCGTCTCGGCGAAGATGTCCGCCGTGCTGAATTTCTCTTCGTCGAGGATCTGGTCCGGGAAGGGCGATCGCGGGGGCTTCGGCTCCTCCTTCCGGGACGCCTTCGTCTCTTCTTTCCTCGGCGCCGGCTTCGCTTCGGCCTCACGGGCGGCCCGTATCCCCTTTTCCCGGGCCTGGGACTCCATGGCCTGGGCCTTCTCGACGCGGAGCCGGATATCCTCCTCGGTCATCTGGCTCCGGATCTCGTCGAGGGCCGCGATCTTCTGCATGATGAGCGGGTCGTCGGAGTATTTCATCCTCAGGTTCTCGAGGATCCTCCGGGCGTTGCGGACGAGCCCCTGCTGGATGTAGAGGTCCGCCTGGTCGAGGGTCTGCTGAATGACCTCCCGGTCCTTGTCGGTCACAGCCCAGCCCGCCTCCGGCCGGTCCTCGTCCTCGGGAAGGCCGAGCTCCTTCCGGAGCTGGCGATATTCCTTGTAGAGGTCCAGGTCGTCCGGCCGGACCTTGACCAGCTCCGACAGGACCGCCAGGGCCTTGTCCGTCTGCTTCAGCCGCCGGAGCTCTTCCAGAATGACACGGCCGACGACCTCGAGCTTGGCGAGGTCCTTGTCGGCCCGGTAGATGGCGGCCAGCTTTTCCAGGGAGGGCAGATGGCTCCTCCGGGCCGCCAGGATGAGACCCAGGAGACCGACGGCCTTCCCCTCCTTCTGCTTCTTGATGAGGTTGTTGATGAGGGGCTCGTAGAGCTCGAACGCCCGGTCGAGGTCGTCCTTCTGGATATGGATGCGGCCCAGCTTGATCCGGGCGTTGACGTTCATCGGGTGGATCTGGATGATCCGGGAGAAGACCTCCTCGGCCTTCGGGATATCGCCGCCTTCGAAGGCGAAATTCCCGAGCAGGTTGAGGAGATGGGGGTTCTCGGGATCCGCCCCGAGGGCCCCTTCCAGGAGGCCGACGGCCTCCTCCTTCCGGCCCGTGCGCTTGAGGACCTCGACCATGCCCAGAAGGGTCCTCGGATGGGACGGGCTGAGCTCCCGGGCCTCGCCGAAAAGCTTCTCGGCCGCTTCCACGTCGTCCCGGGCCAGCATGGCATCGGCGATCTCGTCCAGCTGTTCGGCGCCCGCGTCCTTGAAACCCTGATCGCGGAAGAGGGTGGCCAGCCTGCGCCGGGATTCGAGATCGTCCTTGTCCAGCCGGACGATCTTTTCGTAGACGCGGATGGCTTCCATGGGCTGGCCCGCTTTTTCCAGCTTGCCGGCCGTACGGGTATATTCCTGCTTCGCCTCCGCCGCGAACCCCTGCAGGGAAAAGAGATCGCCCAGCTTGATCGAGTGCTCGGGCACGTCGGGCAGGATCTTGACGACCTTCTTGAAGACGGCCAGGGCCTGGGAATAGAGCCCCCGCTTCTCGTACTCGGCCGCCACGTCCTTGAAGGCCGCCGCGGCCCTGTCGTTCTGGCCGAGCCTGATGTAGAGGTCGCCGATGATGTTGCTGATGGCGAAATCCTGGGGATCGCCGGAGAGGAGCTTCCCGTACTCGGCGATGGCCTCTTTGAGCTTGCCCGCCTTGACGTACTTCTCCGCCGATTCGACGACCCGAACCCGGTCGACCCTGCCGTTCATGGTTTCGGGCCTCCGCCGATCTTCAGGTCGAAGCTCCGACGATGGAGCCGGGTGGGGCCGAGGGCGCCGAGGGCCCGGTAATGCCCCGCCGTCCCGTATCCCTTATGGACGGCCAGCCCGTACCCTCCGAAGATCGTGTCGTAGAATTCCATCAGACCGTCCCGCAAGACCTTGGCCACGATGGAGGCCGCGGCGATCGAAACGCTCTTTCGGTCGCCCCCGCGCACGCCCATCTGCGGATAATCTACATCTTTCAGCGGGAAGCCGTCAACCAGCACGATGCCCGGCTTCCGCGTCATTCCCGTCACCGCTCTTTTCATGGCCAGCTCGGCGGCCCGCAGGATGTTCAGGGCGTCGATCTCGGCGTTGGACGCCGTGCCGACGCCGAGCGCCTCGGTCTCCGCGAGGATGTCCCGGACCAGCCTCATCCTTTTAGTCGGAGAAAGGAGCTTGGAGTCGTTGATTTCTTTCGTCCAGCCGGGCCTCCGGGGGACGCAGAATCGGGGCGGGAAGCTCAGGGCGACGGCCACGACGGGGCCGAACAGGGCCCCCCGGCCGACCTCGTCCACCCCCGCGACCGACGGGTACCCCTTGGCGAGGCACGCCTTCTCGATCCGGAAGTCCGCCACGGCGGGGTCAGGGACGCCGCTCTTCCTTGAGCCGGGCGGCTTTGCCCTTGAGGTCCCTGAGGTAGTAGAGCTTGGCCCTCTTGACCCGGCCCTTGCGGACGACCTCGATCGTCTTGATCATCTTCGAGTGGAGGGGGAAGGACCGCTCGACGCCGACGCCGAAGGAGACCTTGCGGACGATGAAGGCCTCGCGGGCTCCCGAGCCCTTCTTCCCGATGACGTCCCCGCGGAAGACCTGGATGCGTTCCTTGTCCCCTTCCTTGATGATGACGTGGACCTTGACCGTATCCCCGACGTTGAAAGGCTCCAGCCCCGTCTTCAACTGTTTGTTCTCGATCATGTCGATCAGGCTCATTGCTCTTTCCTCTCTTTCCGTATTTCTTCGAGGACCTCTCGCTCCTCCGGAGCAAGTATCCTTTCCAGGAGATCGGGTCTCCTGTCCAACGTCTTTTCCAGGGCCTTCTTCAACCGCCATCGCCCGATCCGCGCGTGGTCGCCGGAGAAGAGGACCTGGGGGACCTTCATCCCCCGGAAATCCCGCGGCCGCGTGTACTGCGGATAATCCAGCCGCCCCTCGGCGAACGAATCGTGGCGGACCGATTCCTCGCGCCCCACGACGCCCGGGACGAACCGCGCGACGACGTCGATGACGACGACGGCCGCGGGCTCACCGCCCGTCAGGACGTAGTCGCCGATCGAGATCTCCTCGTCGACGAGCGACGCGACGATCCGCTCGTCGACGCCCTCGTACCGGCCGCAGACGAGGATGACCCGCGGACACTGCGCAAGCTCCCCGGCGAGCCGGGGATCGAGCTTCCTCCCCTGCGGCGAGAGCAGAACGACCCGCGCCGCCGACGAGCCCCGGATGGCTTCCACCGCCCGGAAGACCGGCTCCGGCTTGAAGACCATTCCCTCCAGGCCCCCGAAGGGCCTGTCGTCGACCTGCCGGTGCCTGTCGTGCGTCTGGTCCCGCAGGTCGTGGACGCGGACCTCCATCAGGCCCTTGTCGACGGCCCGCCGGACGACGCCCCCTGAAAAGACGCTCGCGAACATTTCAGGGAAGATAGTGATTATATCAAATATCATTCAAGTCCAAAAGCCCGTCGGGAAGGTCCACCCGGATCCTCCGCGCCGCGGCGTCCACTTCGAGGCAGAGCGACTCCATGAAAGGGATGAAGACCTCGCGGCCCTCCCGGTCGATGACCAGGAGATTCCGGCCCCCGACGGGCAGCAGGCCCGTGACGGTCCCGATCGTTCCCCCGTCCTTGTCCACGACCTCGCACCCGATGATCTGGAAGTCGTAAAAACTCCCCTTCGCGGCCTCGGGCAGGGCTTCTTCCGGCACGTACAGGCTGAGTCCGGCGAGGCCGTCGGCCGCCGCCAGGGAGTCGACGCCCCGGAGCTTCAGGATGGGGGAATTGCGGTCGAACCTCAGGGATTCGACGTCGTACGGCTCGTAAACCCCCCGCTTCTCAACGAATATCTGCGAAAAAAAAAAGATCCCGGGAACCCTCCAGGTACAGCTTCAGCTTGAGCTCGCCGTCCCTGCCCTGGCTCCTGAGGATCTTGGCTATCCTGATCAAATCAGCTCTTTTCGATGATCTCGAGATTGAATCTCCTCTTGAGCTTCATCCCCGCGGCGCCGAGAATGATGCGGATCGCACGGGCCGTCCTGCCCTGCTTGCCGATGACCTTGCCCAGGTCTTCCGGGGCGACCTTGAGCTCAAGAATGGTGGTCTGTTCGCCTTCGAGCTGGGAAACCTGCACCCTGTCCGGGCTGTCAACGAGCGCTTTGGCGATCAATTCTACGAGTTCCTTCACGGTGCCCTCCTTTAAGATTTAGGATCTTGAGCGGCGTTCACGCTCTTGGAGACTCTATGCAACAGGGATTCCACGGTCTTGGACGGCTGAACCCCTTTCCCGATCCAGTACTTCGCTTTTTCCTGGTCGATCTTGATCTCCGCTGGCTCCGTCATAGGATTGTAGGTCCCGATGGTGTCCAGGGCCTGGCTCTGGCGGGCCCGTTCGGAATCCATCACGACGATACGGTAAGAAGGTCTTTTCTTCGCGCCAAATCGCATCAATCTCATTGTGATCATGTCAGTTCCACTCTTTCCGGTAAAATGATTGGAAATGATATCGGAATTCAGGCCTCAAGTCAACCCCTCGATTCCCCGGCGGGAAGGCCGGGGTTCGACCGGGGTTCCCCCTGAGCCCCGCTTCGCGTCCCCGCCCTGAAAAGCGGCGTTCGGCGCCGGCAGCGGGCCCGACGGCGTTCGGTTGACTTCCGGGCCTCCGAAACCCTAAAATGCACGAGAAATGGGGATTATTGTCCTTTTAGCGGCGCTATTAGCCGGAGCGGTCCAGCTCCCGCCTTCGTCCCCGGCCAAGACCTATCGCCTCGCCGGGATCGTCCGGGGAGCGGACTTCGATCTCCGGGCCCTGCGGGACATCGATGCCCTGCCCGTCCCCCATCCTCCCGGAAGCGGGAGCCAGATCGCCGAACTCCCCCTGCGGCGGGGAAGGTTCCTCATCTATAAGTACGTCGCGGCTTACGCCGGGCCGGCCGCGGAGGGCGGGACGAAGGAGTTCCACGACCTCCTCGCGCTCAAGATCGGCTGCGGCGACGAGATCCTGGACGCCTGGCAATACACCCGGGAATGGGCGGACACCCCGAGCCTCGACCTCAACCGGATGCGGAAGAAGGGGCTCCTCCTCCAGAGGGGTCTCGCCGTCGCGGCCCTGGACCTGGCCAACGCCGCTACCGGCGAGGCGGGCGGAGAAGAAGGGGTCATCGAATGAGCGGAAGCGGGCCGGGGACGGGCGATCAGGCGAGAAGCCCGGCGGCGCGGCGCGTCCTTTCGCGGACGGGAAGGCCGTAGGGACAGGCCCGCTCGCAGGCGCCGCAATCCCCGCAGGCCGAAGCGCTGCGCCCGTCGGGGACATTCCTGTACTCGGAACGGGCGCGCTCCGTCTTCCCGTAGCTTTCGGCGTAGGCCAGGCACCGCGAGATATCGGCGGTACGGACGCCGGCGGGACAAGCGGCCTGGCACAGGCCGCAGAAATGGCAGTATTCCCGCGCGTTCGCGGCGAGGTGGTCGTGGAGGACGCGGCGGTCGGCGCGGGTGACGGGGCGCCCGACGACGGCCAGGTCCTCCTCCATCTGCGACTCGTTCAGGATCTCGGTCACGACGGCGGCGACCCGGTCGTCGGCCAGGGCCCATTTCAGCATGGCCTGGAAGAGCGTAGGTCCGCCCGCCTGGTACGCGGCGAGGTTCTGGCGGCGGCCCCCGACCTTGAGGACCTTCATCGCCGTGACGCCCACGTCCTTCGCCGCCGCGAGATCGATGAGCCGGCGGACACCGCTCTCGCCGAGATAATCGCCGTAGGTCCGGACGTCCTTTTCGGTCTCCTGGATGTCGAAGACGTTGTAACCGATCTGAACCATGTCGAAGAGCCCGCACGCCACGGCTTCGGGGATCACGGTGTGCTGATTGACGTGGCAGGTCACGCCCCGGAAGAGGAACGTGCCGCGGGCCTTGAGCTTCTCGAACGCCCCAAGGACGCGCCCGTCGGTCAGGTCCTTCGGATCCTCGACGCCGTGGATGCCCAGGACCTCGACGTGATCGGTCCCGAGCCGCCGCAGGCTCGCCTCGACCGAGGCGATGATGCTCGCCTCCGTCGAGCGCTCCTTCAGATGGAACCGCGTATGGACCATGATCCGGTCCCGGCCGAAGGCCTTCATGGCCCGCCCGGCCAGGCGCTCGACGTTCCCGTTCTCGTAGCTCTCCGACACATCGAGGTAGTTGACACCGCGCTCGACGAGCCGGAAAAGGAGCCTCTCGTCCGGGAGCGGGCTCCCGCCGAGGGCGATCTCCGAGATATGGAGGCCCGTGCGGCCGAGGCGGCGGTAGACCATGCCGTCGCGGACGATCCTCCCCGGCGCGGCGGGCGGGATCACCGCCGGAAGCTCCTGTCCGAGCGCCGGCAGGCTCCGGCCCGCGACCGCGGCGGCCGTGCCGGCGGCCAGCGTCTTCAGGAAAGACCGCCGGCCCGGGTCGTGTTCGATGAGATCTTTGATGGACATCGGGAACTATCTAACATCGGGACCGGCGACATGTCAATTGATATAGGGGGGATTTCACGCGGGCCGGAGCCCGCGGCCGTATCGAGCATGCATGAATGAAGACTGCGGATGAATGGAACCCAGGTTGTTACCCGAGGCTATATTAACGGAGGAACAAGCCCACGCCGCGTCTCAATAAGCGCGGCGCCCTTTTCCGACACGGCGAGGGCGCTCCGATGACGTGAGCGCTTTCAGGAATTCTCTTGCGCCCCTGGTGGGACCGGCGCCCGCCTGCCAGCGGAATTCGTCGAGGCTGACGCGGCCGCGAGAGCCGACCCTGACGCCTTCGCCGATGAGCCGCCGGCGCTGCTCTTCGAAGCCCCGGCCGCGTCCGAGAGATATCCCGCCACGGCTATTGATGACTCGATGCCAGGGAAGTCCGGCCGTTTCCGAGCAGGAGTGCAGGACGCGCGCGACCTGCCGGGCCCCGCGCGGGTTTCCGGCGAGCGCGGCGATCTGGCCATAGGTGGCCACCTTTCCCCTGGGGATGGCCCTGATGCGTCCCTTGATCCTCTCTTCGAATTCCATCCGGCTCCCCGTTAATTATAAATGATGAATATTCAGAAAAAACCTCTTGACAAAATATTCGATAATTCCATATTATTAATATCGTAATTAGATTATGTATTTAATAATTTGCGGGGCGCAATGAAAAAAAAGCAACCCAAGCGTCCTTCCCTTTATTTTTCCAACCCGTTCTCCAAAGGCCTCAGGATCCTCAGCCTCTTCCGGCCCGAGCGAAACAGCCTCAGCCTCAAGGAGATCGCCCAGACCCTCGCCATCGATCCGAGCTCGGCCTTCCGGTTCTGCAACACGCTCGTCGAGCTCAATTTTCTGAACAAGGACCCCCGGACCAAGCTCCTCTCGCCCGGCCCCAAAGCCTACGCCCTGGGCCTGAACCTCGTCAAGAGCTTCAGCCTGCGGCAGGTCATCATGCCGATCATCGATGAGGTCCACCGGGAGTTCGGGATCACGGTGGACTCGGGCATCCTTGAAGGCGACATCCTCGTCCAGACCTATTATCTGGCGGCGAAGGATGCGCTCTCCTATCCCCTGCCCATCGTCGCCTCGGCGATGCACTGCTCCTCCATCGGCAAGTCCATCCTGGCCAACCTCCCGGAGAACGAGTGCCTCGACATCCTGAGCCGGCTGGATTTCGTCAAGAGGACGGACCATTCGATCACGAACAAGAACGAGTTCCTGGCCGAGCTGGAAAAGGTCCGGCGGCAGGGCTTCGCGGTCAATAACCAGGAATACATCCTCGGTCAGCTCGCGATCGGGGCACCCTTCTTCAATGCGGAGACGGGACGCCCGCTGGGAGCCGTTTCGTTCGATTTTTCGATCATGGAGGACACGCTCGAGGGCATCAAGGCCAAGTACCTCGACGTCCTCCTCAAGCTGGCCAAGGACATTTCGGCGGTGGCACGATGAAAGAACCGACCTCTCCCGGATCCTTTTCTCGGTATGCCCGGCGAGGACTCGGTCAGAATATCCTAAAACCATCAGGAGGGAAAAGTATGTCGAGTCGTAAACGGTTTTGGACCTTGACCCTCATGCTCCTGGTCCTGACCACCGGTTTCCTCGCGGCGCAGACAAGGGAAACCGCGGTCATCCAGGGCACGGTCAAGGATTCTTCGGGGGGGCCGCTTCCGGGCGTCACCGTCCGGGTGCTGTCCCCGAGCATGATGGGCAAGCCATCGGCGGTCACGGGACCCGACGGCGGCTACCGGATCCTGGCGCTGGCCACGGGGACCTATGAGGTCACCGCGGAGCTCAGCGGCTTCGCTCCGGCCAAGGTCACCGGCATCTCCATCCACGCCGGGATGACGGCCACCGTCGATCTCGCGCTGGCCCAGGCCAAACTGGAGACGGAAGTCAACGTCATCGGGGCGGCCCCGGTCGTCGACGTCACGAGCTCCGCGCTGGCCAACACCTACATCTCCAAGGACCTTCTGGCCTCCCTGCCCACGTCGCAGAACACGCACGCCATCCTCAACCTCGCCCCGGGCGTCACCGGTCTCAGCAGCTACGGCGGCGGCGACCAGGACGGCAATTCCTGGACGATCGACGGCGCCGAGGTCAGCAGCTCCTGGTTCGGCGGCGGCCAGTATTCGACTCCCATCGACTACAACGTCGTCGAGGAGGAGCAGGTCATCGCCCTGGGCGCCCCGGCCGAATACGGCGGGTTCACGGGCGCGGCCGTCAACATCGTCACGAAATCCGGCGGCAACGAATTCCACGGCGACGCCCAGTTCCTCTATCGGGGCAACTCGTGGCAGAGCTCGAACATCGAGAAAGGCGACGCCCACTGGAAACTCCTGGGCGAGACGCCGGCCACCGATTTCGTCAGCGCCAGCGCCCACGTGGGCGGTCCCATCCTCAAGGACAAGCTCTGGTTCTTCGGCGGCTTCGAATACTACAAGACGACGATCACGCTGGAATCCACCGGCAAGAACAGCCCGAGGACGCTTCCCAAGTATTATCTCAAGCTGACCTTCCAGCCCACGCAGAAGGACCGCATCCAGGCGTCCTACGAGACCCACACCTACACGGCCCTCAGGACCCAGATGGACTCCCTCGTCACCGCCGACGGCAACTGGGACGACAAGTGGGATTCGAATCTCATCAACGCGTCCTACCTCCATACCTTCTCGGCCGATTCCATCTTCGAGCTCAAGTTCGGGGGCAATTGGGGAAGCTGGGCCCGCTACCCCTCCCACAAGGACCGCAACAAATCCGGTTTCTGGGATCTCGTCAACGGCACGCACGCCTGTTACTGGTGGTCCTTTCAGCCCGACCACAAGTACACCCTCCGGGCGGCCCTCTCCCAGCGGGTCGACAATCTCGCCGGCTCCCACGACTTCAAGATCGGAGCCGAGGCCGAGCGGAGCGGCGGTTATTGGGACATGACCTACCCCGGCGGCGTCGCCTACTACACCCTGGACAACCAGCCCTACATGGGCTTCTCCACGCACGGCTACCAAGGCTTCAACAACTGGCTGTTCTCCTTCTACGTCCAGGATGACTGGCGCATCAACGACTCGCTCGTCCTCAATCCGGGCCTCCGTTACAACATCGCCCGGGGCAAGGTCCCGAACGTCGACGAGACCGTCTGGAAGCCCCACATGGGAATCGAGCCGAGACTCGGCCTCGTCTGGGACATCACCGGGACCCAGAAGACCGTCCTCAAGGCTCACGTCGGCAAGTACTACGACGGGACACGCTCCTACAATTACTGGAGCATGACGCCCCAGGGGGATACGACCTATTACCTGACCCCCGAATTCGGCGTCCTCAATTATTGGTACACGGTCTACGGCGAGAACCTTTATGCCGTCGACCCCAAGATCAAGACCCCCTCGATGAACCAGGCCGTCCTGGGCGTCGAGCAGGTTCTCGGCAAGAACCTGTCGGCCAGCGTGTCCCTGATCTACAAGAAGTGGCTCGATTTCGTCGACGCCGTCGACCTCAACGCGACGTTCGAGCCGGTGTCCTACACCAATCCGAACACAGGCGAGATCATCACGGTCTATAACCAGACCAACCCCGGGACCCAGCCCCACTATCTGATCACCAATCCCAAGGTCGGCAGGGACATCGGCGCCGCCTACCCGGGCATCGTCATGGTCGACCCGTCCCGGAAGTACCTCGGCCTCCAGTTCACGTTCAACAAGCGGTTCGCCGACCGGTGGCAGTTGTCCGCCTCCTACACCTACAGCAAGGAAGAGGGCAGTTATTCCAACGCCCATACGGCGACCGGGTCCTACGGCACGGGCGCGACCGGGAACTACTACGACCCGAACCTCCAGATCAACCTCTACGGCCGGTCGGCCATCAGCCCCCCGCACGTCTTCAAGATCATGGCTTCCTACGTCCTCCCGTGGGACGTCAACGTCAGCGCGGTCTACCAGTACAACTCGGGCCGAACCTGGACCAAGACGACCACGCTCACCCAGCTCGACCAGGCCACGAAACCCTACCTCCTGCTCGAACCCTCGGGTTCTCAGAGGATGGACGCCAACAGCAATTTCGACTTCCGGCTGGAGAAGTCCATCGCCTATCGGACGATGCGCCTCTCGGTCATGCTCGATATGTTCAACGTGTTCAACCAGGCCATCCCCTCGGGGCAGTACGGCACCTACGTCAGCGTTTTCCAGGGGCCCGATCAGGGGCTCCCTCTGTACGTCTGCGATCCCCGGGTCTTCCGGCTCGGTCTGAAGTTCGCGTTCTGATCGTTTGAGTTTTCTTCAGGGCCGCGGGCCCGAAAGGGCCCGCGGCCCTATTTCACAGGGCACCTTCCAACGCCGGTGACGGCGCCCGATCGTCCGATTCTCGCCCGACAAGGAGGCCCGATGTACGACAAGACCCTTCGCCCGATCTTCCGGTTGGCGGCATGCCTCGGTTTGGCCGCCGCCCTCCCGCTCCTCTCCGCTCCGGAAACGCTGGTCATCAGGGCCAGGAAGATCCATACGGCCGTGAACGGGACGATCGAGAACGGAACGATCGTCATCGCGGACGGCAAGATCGTCCGGGTGGGCAAGGATGTGCCGGTCCCCGCGGGCGCCCGGGTCATCGAGGCCGACACCGTCATCCCCGGGATGATCGACATCCACGGCCATCTGGGCGTCTACCCCGTCCCGGTCGTCGAAGAGAACCTCGACGGGAACGAGGCGACGAACCCGGTCACGTCCCAGGTCCGGGCCCTGGATTCCTTCAATTTCGACGACCCGGCCATCCCGGCCGCCCTCGCGGGCGGCGTAACCACCGTCGTCTCGCGCCCGGGCAGTCTGAACGTCATCTGCGGGACGAGCGTCGCCGTCAAGATGAAGAAGGCCTCGCCGGCGGAGATGGTCCTCAAGGAGGACTGCGATCTCAAGATGGCTTATGAAGGCAACCCCTCCGGCTATTACGCCGGCCTGAAGCAGATGCCCTCCACGGTCATGGCCATCTACGCCGTCGCCCGGAAAGCCTTCATCGAAGCCGGGGAATATCAAAAGAGCTGGGAATCCTACGAGCGCGACAGGAAGGCCGGCAGGGACGTCCTCCCGCCCGCGCGGGACCTCGGGAAAGAAACCCTCGTCCGCGTCCTGAGGCGCGAGCTCCCGGTCCATATCCACGTCTACACGCCCTCGCATATCATGAGCGCCATCCGCCTGGCCGACGAGTTCGGCCTCCGGCTCAGCCTGGGGCACGCCGATAAGGCCTATCTCCTCGTCGACGAGCTCGCCCGGCGGAAGGACGTCTACGTCAACATCGGCCCGGCCGTCTTCGACACGTATCCCCAGAACTCCCTGGTGTTCGCCAACGTCCCGGCGATCCTGGCCGCGGCCGGCATCAAGGTCTCCCTTCAGACCGACGCCGGGGCCGAACAGCAGAACCTGCGCCAGTTCGCCTCCCTTTGTGTCCGTTACGGGATGCAGGAAGAGGACGCCCTCCGGGCCATCACCCTCTGGGCGGCCGAGGCCATCGACCAGGCCGGACGGATCGGGAGCATCGAGCCGGGGAAGGACGCGGACATCGTCTGTCTCGACGGCGCCCCCTTCGAATTCCTGACGTCCGTGCGCACCGTGCTCATCGACGGCAAGGTCGAATATCAGAATCCCGCGGCGTCGAGCGCCATCGCCGCGTCTCCCTCCGCGGCCTCCGGTCCGCTGGACGTCTCCGCGGCGGCCGGGGGCGCATCACGGTTCGCCCTGAAGGGCGGGACCGTCTACACGATGGCCGGCGCTCCCGTCGAGGGCGGCGTCGTCCTGGTCAAGGACGGGAAGATCGAGACGGCCGGAAGGGACGTCGTCGTTCCCGACGGCTGTCCGGTCATCGACGCCCGGAACTTCGTCATCATGCCCGGCCTCGTCCAGGCCCGGACACACATCGGCCTGGGCTCGAACTGGCGGATGCATTCGACGATCGACGAGAACTCCCGCGCCGTGACCCCCGAGATCGAGGCCAAGCACGGCGTCGAGCCCCAGGACACGCATTTCTTCCTGGCCCACCAGCTCGGCATCACGTCGGCCCTGGTCACTCCGGGGAACCTGAACGTCATCGGCGGGCAGGGCCTCGCGCTCAAGACGCGGGGAGACGTCGTGGACCGGATGATCATCAAGGACCACGCGGTCATGGTCTTCGGGTTGGGCGCCCAGGCCCGGAGAAAAGGGCAGATGCCGTCGACGCGGATGGGCATCGCCGCCGTCCTCCGGGAGACCCTGACCAAGGCCCGGGAATACCGGGATTCGCTGGCGGCCTATGACAGGAAGAAGAAGGGCCCGGCGCCTCAGCGGGACCTCTCCCTCGAAGCTCTCGTTCCCGTCGTCAACGGCGAGATGCCGGTCATCGTCCACGCCGAGAGGAAGGACGACATCCTGACCGCCCTGCGGCTGGCCGACGAATTCAAGCTGAAGATCATCCTGGACGGGGGGACGGACGCCTATACGGTCGTCGACGAGCTCAAGAAGCGGAACGTCCCCGTCATCCTCGAGGACATCATGCGCGGCGTCGGCAATATCGAGGACGCCGGTTTCAGCAACGACAACCCGGCCCTCCTCGCCCGGGCCGGCGTCACCGTCGCGTTCCGCTCCAAGGAAGGGCTTTGGCAGTGGCCCGCCGCCGGCCTGACCGGAGGGGACCCTCTCGAGGTCGCGGCGTTCGCCTGCCGTTACGGGATGCCCGAGGACGCGGCTCTCCGGGCCGTGACCATCGACGCCGCCCGGATCGCCGGGATCGCCGACAGGGTCGGGAGCCTGGAGCCCGGAAAGGACGCCGACATCCTCATCCTGAGGGGGCATCCGCTCGCGACGACGTCCATTCCCGAGGCCGTGTTCATGGACGGGAAATTGGTCTATCAAGCCAAACCCGGCGAACACGTCTCCCTCGAGCCCATAAAGTAAGGCTCTCCCCGTAAATCCCAGTTGGGAAAAGGGGCCGGCCGTCAAGGCCGATTGGCCTTGACGACGGAGGAACCCGAAGATGTTCCCGGGTCTCGGGTCAAGGGGTGGACTCCGAACCCTGCGAAGCAAATCTGGACCGGAGCCGGGAAGGCGCCTCGCGCCCGGGCAAGGATATCTGTTACAATCCGGGCATGGACAAAGAGCCGGTTGCCGGGCAGGATATCGGGGCCGCGGTCCGGAAGGTCCGCGCGCTCCTCCAGCAGGCCATGCTCCGGGACCGGGCTTATGTCGGCCGAAAGCTCCAGGCCCTGATCGATCGGAGCCCCCGCGCCAGAGACCCGAAAACTTCCCTGGAAGCCCTCGGCGGCTTCGAAAAGAGGCTCGAGGCTTCCATCCGCGAGAAAGAGGAGCGGATCGCCCGTTGCCCCGCCCTGCGCTACCCGCGCGAACTGCCCATCGTCGCCCGGCGCCAGGATATCGTCCGGGCCATCAAGGACCACCAGGTCGTCATCATCTCCGGTGAGACCGGCTGCGGCAAGAGCACCCAGATCCCGAAGTTCTGCCTCGAAGCGGGGCGCGGAGCGGTCGGCAAGATCGGCTGTACCCAACCCCGCCGCATCGCCGCCATCACCATCGCCCACCGCATCGCCCAGGAGCTCGGCGAGCCTCTGGGCCGGTCGGTCGGCTACAAGATCCGCTTCCAGGACCGGACGTCGCACGACGCCTACATCAAGATCATGACCGACGGCATGCTCCTGGCGGAAACGCAGGGCGACCCCCGGCTCTATGAATACGACACGCTCATCGTCGACGAGGCCCATGAGCGGAGCCTCAACATCGACTTCCTCCTCGGCATCACGCGGACCCTCCTCGACGCCCGTCCCGACCTCAAGCTCGTCGTGACCTCGGCGACGCTCGACACGGAAAAGTTCAGCCGGGCGTTCGGGCGCGCGCCCGTCATCCAGGTCGGCGGGCGCATGTTCCCGGTCGAGGTCGAATACGCGTCCGAGGAGGACGCACGCGAAGCGGGCGCGGCGCGGCGGGCAGAGGACGCCGATTACGTCGAACGGGCCGTCAAGGCCGTGGACAGGCTCAAGGCCCGCCACGGCCCGGGGGACATCCTCGTCTTCATGCCGACCGAACAGGACATCCTCGAGGCGTGCGAGAAGCTCGCCGGCAAGCATTACGTCGGGACGACGATCCTCCCCCTCTACGCCCGCCTCCCGGCCGCCCAACAGGGCCGCGTCTATTCCGTCCACGGCGCCAAGATCGTCGTCGCCACCAACGTCGCCGAGACCTCGCTGACCATTCCGGGCATCCGCTTCGTCGTCGACACCGGCCTCGCCCGCATCTCCCAGTACCAGCCGGGGACGCGCATCAACAGCCTGCCGGTCAGCGACATCTCCCGGGCGAGCGCGGACCAGCGCAAGGGCCGCTGCGGCCGCGTCCAGGAAGGCGTCTGTGTCAGGCTCTACACGAAAGAGGATTACGAGGCCCGGCCGGAGTTCACGCCGCCGGAGATCCTGCGGTCGAACCTCGCCGAGGTCATCCTGCGCATGATCGACCTGCGGCTCGGCCATCCTTCCGATTTTCCGTTCGTGGACATGCCCCACCCGCGGGCCGTCAAGGACGGCTTCGACACGCTCTTCGAGCTGGGGGCTATCACGGGCAAGGGGCGCGATTTCGCCCTGACGCCGCTCGGCCGGCGCATGGCCCCGATGCCCCTCGATCCCCGCGTCTCGCGCATGCTCCTCAAGGCCGCCGAAGAGGGCTGTCTGCGCGAGGTCGCGGTCATCGCCGCGGCGCTGAGCATCCGCGACCCGCGCGAGCGCCCGCCCGACCAGACGGCCGCGGCCGACGCGAGGCACGCCCTCTTCACGCATCCGGACTCGGACTTCCTGTCGCTCTTCAACGTCTGGGAGGCCTATCGGATGGCCAACAGGGAAACCGGCTCCCAGAACAAGCTCAAGAAGTTCTGTGCGGAGAACTTCCTGTCCTTCCCCCGGATGCGGGAGTGGGGGTTCGTCCACGAGCAGGTCCTCGCCATCCTCGAGGAACAAAAGGTCCCGCCGGGCCGACGGGAGAAGCTGGAGATGTCGGAGGGGCTGTACGCGGCCATCCACCGGTCCATCCTGAGCGGCTTCCTCTCCAACATCGCCGTGCGCAAGGAGAAGAGCGTGTACACGGCGGCGAAGGGCCGGGAGGTCATGGCCTTCCCGGGTTCGACCGTCTTCGGAAAGGCGCGGCCCTGGATCGTCGCCGCCGACATGGTCCAGACCTCGCGGCTCTACGCGCGGACGGCGGCGAAGATCGATCCGGAATGGCTGGAGGAGCTCGGCGGAGGCCTCTGCCGCTACTCCTATTCCGACCCGCATTGGGACAGGGAGCGCGGCGAGGTCACGGCCAAGGAGAAGGTCACCCTGTTCGGCCTGGAGATCGTCCCCGGCCGGAACGTCGCGTACGCCCGGATCGCGCCGGACGAGGCGCACGAGATCTTCATCCGGTCGGCCCTCGTCGAGGGCGACGTCGAAGATCCGCCCGCCTTCCTGAAGCACAACCTCGAGCTCGCGGCGAAGGTCGCCGAGCTCGAAGAGAAGCTCCGGCGCCGGGACATCTGCGTCCCGGATGACGACGTCGCCCGCTTCTATTCGTCCCGCCTGGCCGGGATGCACGACCTGCGGACGCTCGAACGGGAGGTCCGGAAGCGCGGGGACGGATTCCTCCGGATGACCGAAAAGGACCTGATGCGCGTCGACCCGGACGAGGAGAAGATCGCCGCCTTCCCCGACGTCCTGGACGTCGACGGCCGCCCGTTCCGCGCCGTCTACCGATTCGCGCCGGGCGAGGAATCGGACGGCGTGACCCTCAAGGTCCCCGCCTCGCTCGTCAAGAGCCTGCCGGCCGAACCGCTCGAATGGGGCGTGCCGGGGCAGTACACGGACAAGATCACCGCCCTGCTCAAAGGCCTTCCGAAGAGATACCGGAAGCTCCTGATGCCGCTCGCGGAAAAGTCCGACATCATCGTCCGCGAGATGAAGCCGACGGACGTATCCCTCTTCCGGACGCTGGCCCGGTTCGTCAAACAGCGTTTTCAAGTGGACATCCCGGCCTCGGAATGGGCGCGGGCGGAGCTTCCCCTCCACCTCAGGACGCGCGTGGCGGTCACCGATCACGAGGGCAGGGAGATCGCCGCCGCCCGGAACCTCGACATCCTCCGCAAGTCCGCCGTCGCAACCGGCGTCCCGGAGGATTCCCCGGCCTGGAAGAGCGCGAAAGAAAGATGGGAGCGGGCGGACATCCCGGGATGGGACTTCGGCCCTCTGCCCGAGACGGTCGCCGCCGGGCCGTACACGGCCGCGTTCCCCGCTCTCGAGGCCGGCGAGAAAGGCGTCAACCTCAGGCTCTTCCGGTCGCGGGAGGAAGCGGCGGCCGCGCATCCGGCGGGCGTCGCCGCTCTGCTCCTGCCGCGCTTCGCCAAGGACCTCGATTTCGTGAAACGGTACCTGGCCCTTCCCGAGGAATGCGACGCCTCCGCGCTGTTCTTCGGCGGGAAGGCCGCCGTCATGAAGGCCATGGCCGAGGCCCTCAAGCGCGAGGTGTTCCGGAAGAACGTCCGAACCCGGGAGGAATTCGACGCCCTGGCCGCGGGCGCGGTCCGGGACCTTTTCGCCAAGGGTACGGAGCTCAAGGACCTCGTCGTCCGGATCCTCGGCGCATACGGGAAGGTCCGCGGCGCCCTGCCGAAAAAGGCGGCCCCGGCCGCCTCGTTCAGCGGCCTGGGGCGGGCCTCCGCGGAGGGCGGCCTTTCGGGATCGATCAAGGCCGAGCTCGAGCGCCTCGTCCCCGCGGATTTCCTCGAGACCCGGACGATGGACGCCCTCCGGCAACTGCCCCGGCGTCTGGAAGCATTGAAGATACGGGCGGAGCGGGCCAAGTACGATCCCGAGAAGGACAGGAAGAAGGAAGAACAGGTCGAGCCCTACACGCTTGCCCTGGGGCGCATCGTCAAGCGGTTCGACCGGGACACCTCGCCGGAGAAGAAGGCCGCCGTCGAGGAACTGCGCGGCATGATCGAGGAGTTCCGCGTCTCCCTTTTCGCTCCGGAGGTCAAGACCGCCTACCCCATCTCCGCCAAGCGCCTGACGCTGAAGATCAAAGATATCGAGGCGATGGGCTAAGCCGCCTTCCCCGCCGCATCAGGGGGTATACAGCTTCAGGAAAACGGCCGACGTGATGCTCAGGATATTGGTCAGGGCATGGCCCAACAGGAGCCACCGAAGGCTCCGCATCCTCAGGTATGCCGCGGACATGACCAGGCCGAAAACCAGCTGAAAGGCCATCGCAACAGGATTTCGGGCCCCCGGGACGTTCACGGCGATCCATTGATGATTGGCCATGAACAGGATGCTCGAAGCAACGGCAGCCCACGCCGGCCGAAGGCCTCCTTCGGTCATGGCGTCCAGTAGATAGCCGCGCCAGAAGAATTCCTCGGCCACAGGATTGACGGCGGAGAACAGAAGCGTCGTGATCCAGACCTCCGGCCGCAGGAACAGGCGCACGTTCGGGATAAGAATCGGCAGGGTGGGGAGCACGGCAAGCCCGATCACGCCCGCCGGCCACCAGCCGACGCGCCGGGAGCGGCCCATCCAGCTTCGGACGCCCGAGCGGCCTCCGCCGGTAACGGCGAGGGTGAGAGCGGCCGTCCAATAGAGAACGTTGAGCGGGACCCAGCCCCACGCGCCCAAGGAAGACCCGACGAGCCGGGCGGCGGCCTGCATCAGGATGACGACGAAGATCGCCCATGCCAACGGCAAGCGCCAGCGCCGCGCGCCGAGCCGGCCTTCTCCGACGAGCTCAGGAGTCATGCCGTTCCCTTCAAGCCTTTTTTCGTGACGGCGGCGATCGAGAGAAGGCCGCCGCCTTATAAGCGAAAGATTAATCTCGTTCGCGAAACGAAGTCAAGCAGGTCCAGAATCAGCGGGGCTGAGCCTCTCCGTGCCGCTCAGTCGGCCGGCGGCTTCTCGACGAGGGCGAGGCCGCCGCGGGCGGTTTCCTTGTAGCGGGAGGACAGGTCGCGGCCGGTCATCTTCATGACCTCGACGACCTCGTCGAAGCTGATGCGGTGGCGTCCGTCCGAAAGCAGGGCGAAAGTATTATGGTCGAGCGCACGGGCCGCCGCGAAGGCGTTCCGTTCGATGCAGGGGATCTGGACGAGCCCGGCGACGGGGTCGCAGGTCAGGCCCAGATGATGTTCGATGCCCATCTCGGCCGAATATTCGATCTGAGTGAACGTGCCTCCGGATAATTGCGTGGCCGCCGCGCCGGCCATGGCGCAGGCGACGCCGACCTCCCCCTGACAGCCGACCTCGGCGCCGGAAATGGACGCGTTCGCCTTGGCCATGCTCCCGATGAGCCCGGCGGTCGCCAGGGCCTTGACGATATCCGCTTCGGGAAGCTTGCGGTCCTTGGCCAGCAGTTTGAGGACCGCGGGTACGATCCCGGCCGAACCGCAGGTCGGGGCGGTGACGATGAGGCCGCCCGCCGCGTTCTCCTCGGCAACGGCCAGGGCGTAGGCGAAGAGCCGGGCCCGGCGCTTCATGGAGCCGGCGAAAGCCTTGGCCTTCAGGCTGTAGGAGCGGGCCTTTCGGGGGAGCTTCAGGACTCCCGGGAGCACGCCCTCGTTGGTCAGCCCGCGCTTGACCGATCCGCGCATGACCTCCCAGACCTCGCCGAGGTAGCCCCAGATCGCCGGCCCCTCGAATTCCTCGACGATCTCCCACAGCTGGCGCCCGTTCCTTTCGCAATGGGCCATGACGGCGTCCATCGAAGCGAACGGATAGAGCCGGGCCGCGTCCTCCGAATAGCCGTCGTCGATGACCTTGCCCCCGCCGACGCTGTACGCCGTCCAGGCGGCCAGCGCCCGCCCATCGGCGCCCTTGGCCTCGAAGGTCAAGGCGTTCGGATGGCGGGGAAGGAACGTGTCGGGCTTGGAGATCAGATCGAGCTTTCGGCCGCGGAAGGCCTCGCGAAGCGTCGCGTCGGTCAGATGGCCCTTGCCGGTTGCCGCCAGACTGCCGAACAGCGTGACGACATAGGATGCCGCGTCGGGCACGCGGCCAAGGAAGGTTTCGGCGGCGGCGCGCGGGCCCATCGTGTGGCTGCTGGACGGGCCGTAGCCTATGCGATAGATCTCTCTTATGGATTCCATGGGATGTTCTTCCCGCTATGCGAAGCGCGAACACTATAGCAGTCGCCCGGCCTAAGCGCAACATTCGCGTCGAGTTCCAGGGAACAGGTTGCAGGCTCAAGCCCGGGGCAATAAATCCCCCCAACCCCCCTTTTCCAAAGGGGGGATAAATTGATGCCCCACACCCTCCTTTTCCAAAGGGGGGAAAAATTGATGCCCCACACCCCCCTTTTCCAAAGGGGGGGAGTTTGCGCGTCCCACTCTTAATCGGGCTTGACCTGCCAATTCAGCAAGGCGTTCCACAGGAGCCTGTGGTCCGAGCGGTTCAGGGTCCGGTGGACGGGGTTGAAATTGTAGGCAAGGACGCGGCCCTTGCCGACCGGGATGTCGAGGATCGCCGGGCGGCCCTCGAGAACATCCTCGCCCTTGATGCCGCCGCTCACGAGCATGGGGGCAGGCTTCTCTGCGCTCCCCGCCGAAGGCTTCCCTTCGGCCTCATCCGCGTCGCGCTCGTCGGCGGGCGGGCGCGTCCCCCACCGGAGCACGGCGAGCCCGCGATCGACCTTGCGGAGGGCATAGACCGGGAAACTTCCCCGGAAAAGGGACGTCTGTTCGCCGTATCCATAGGCCAGGAAATGCGTCGGACGCGCGAAGCGCGCCGTGAGCTCGACGCCGGGCGTCCAGACGTTCCCGTCCCCGCGGACCCGTTCGATCCCGGACACCATGCCGCCTTCCAGGGCCAGGGTGCTGCCCCCGCCCAGGGTGATCAGGGTGCCGCCGCCGTCGACGAAGCTCTGGAGTTCGGCCATGCCCGTCCACCCGATGCCGCCCGTGATATCCTCGGAGCCGACGGGGAAACCCTGGTTCGGGAATTCGGGGGTTTTCGTATAGGCCAACGGAGAGAATTTCCGGTCGATGCCGTGGATCTGGCCCTTCACGTCCTCTTCGGTGTCGCCGTGGACGATGACGTCGTACTTCTCTCTCAATCCGCCGGCCCGGATGTCGTCATCCCGGAGGATGGCGTAAGGGACGCCCTGTCCGTCGAGGACGAGGCGGACCCAGCCGATCATCTGGGTGTCCGCCCAGGGATGCCAGAGGGCCAGCCGGGGCAGGCGCGCGTCGTGCCGGGCGACGTCGGGAAGTTCGGCGGCGCTCTCGAAGTCGAGGCCGAGCTCGGCGGCCACCTTTGCAAGCTTCCCGGACAGGCCGTCGGCCGGAGCGAGAACCCATGAACCCGCGGGGTACTCGACGTCGCCGACCATGAAGGGCTTCTCGGCGATCTCGACCTTGACTCCGCCCAGCTTCGCGCGGGCTTCGAGCAGAGACTCCTGGCCGGAATCCTTGAGGATAAAGACGGGCCCGCTCCCGGATACCCGTCCGCCCGGCGCGGGCTCTTCCCTGACCGGTTCGAGCGGCACGTCCGCGATCTTCGCGTCGTCGACGGGAGAGGCCGTCAGTCCGAAATGGATGGGGAACGCCCACGAAATGTCGTCGTATGTCTGGCTCGTGCCCTCCTTGGGGTACGTCTGAGGCGCCAGGAGATCGAGCGCGTAATTGCGATAGGGCTGGTCCATCCGCACGACATATGTGCCCGCCGGGTACTTGCCTTCCGTGACCTCGAAGTCGCGGCCCGCGCGGCCGACCTCGATGTGCTGGCCGACGAGAAGGCCGACCATCTCCGCGACGCGGCGCCGATCGCCCTGGTCGGCGGGGATGACGAACGCCCGCGGCTTCTCCGTCAAGCCCTTCTGCCACGACGCCCGGCACTTGCGATAGAGGTCGCGCATCATCTCCTTGGAGCGGAGGGACGTGTATTCGAGGGCGGCCAGGCATCCGGTCTGGGTGTAATTGACGTTGTCCCTGAGCGACCATTGGAAACGCTTGGGGGCCGGCAGAGGCCGGAACCACTCCCGGCTCGTCGCGGACCGCCCCCAACGCGCGCGGGAAAGGTCCCGTTCGACGGTCTCGGCCGTCGCGTTGCCGAACGTCTCATAGCCGCGCCCGATGGCGTTATGGTTGGTGGCCACCGCTTCCATGTAATGCTGGCCGAATCCCTCGCCGAAATCCCAGGTCCAGACTCCGGGCATCCCCAGGGCGGTCAGGGCGCGGACCTCGGCGAAGGCGATGTCGAACATCTCGCTGACGGCGATGGGATCGAGATTCGGGTTGAAGGGCCCGGTTCCGTTCCAGCTCAGCAGGAGCGGGATGGATTCGTGGAGATCGTGGACGATGACCGGATGGTATTCGAAGAACGCCCGGCGGACCGCCCGCGTCGTTTCGAGCGCCGCCTGGTGCGTGTCCCGGTTGTTGTCGTGGAAGACGTATTTGCCCCAATACGGCGGGGACACGGGAGGGAGCCGGTCGTAATCGGTCTTCCCCTTGAGGTGGCGGTAGAACCACTCGACGAACCGGTCCCGGCCGTCGGGCTCGGAGACGGGGTTGATGAGGACGACGACGTTCTTCCGGATGTCGCGGATGAGCGGCTTCTCGGACACGGCCAGGCGATAGGCCAGCTCCATCATCGTCTCCGGGCTCCCGGTCTCCTGCGAGTGCAGGCCGGCGTTGAAGAAATAGAACGGCTTGGAGGCCGCGATGATCCGCTCGGCCCGGTCCGGGTCCGTGATGCGCGGGTCAGCGAGAGCCGCCGCCGCGCTTTTGAGCCGGCGCGAGGTCCCGGATCGAGGCCTCGTCCGAAACGGCGACGAGAATGATGTCCCTCCCCTCGTCCGACCGGCCGATGGTCTCGACGCGCACCCGCGGCGACGTCCGGGCCAGCTCGCGATAATAGCCCTGGATCCTCGCGACATCGGTCAGCTCCCCGGCCGCCCCGACGACGTGCCCGAGGTATTTCGATGGGGATGTGACCTTATTGGAATCAGGCACATACGATACCCACGGATTGTTGAAGCGCGTCTCGGTGACGAACTTCGCGATGGCCTCGACCGAGCCCGGCTCGGGCCTGTCGGGGGCCCAACGGTCGGCCGCGGACAAGGAAGCGTCGCGAAACAGCACACGGCCAGGATGAGCGGGTACAGGCGGCGGGCGGAAACGGATTCATGGGATTCTCCATTCGACGGGACATGCCCGGAAGATCATCCGGCCCCGCCGACCGTCAAGGCCATCGGGATGTCGTCCCGACGACGCACATCGTCCGGCTGCTTCAGGGGCTCTGGTTCGGCGATCCGCCCGGAAAGCCGTTGGCCGAGATCGTTATCCTCGGCGGATTGCTTCTTGTCGGCGCGGGCGTCTCCGCCCTGACGTTTCGGTGGGAATGAGCCGGGAAATCCCCCCACTCCCATTTTGCAAAGAAGGAAGAGCCTGAAGCGCCGGCTTATCTTTGGGTCACCAACCCGGTATTCCGCTCGGTGACCGCCTCAGAACGCGCCGAGCTGGCATTCGATGATGCGGAAGCCCAGGCGATCGGCTACATCGCCGACCAGGATGCGGGGGACGCCGTAAAGCTCGGCGATCTCCCAGAGATCGGAACAGGTGACGCGAGCTTCGCGGCCGGCGCGGCGCTTGAGGGCGGCCTCGAGACCGTCGGGTGCCGGACCGAGCCCCGCCCCGGACCTGTCCCAGCCCTTACCCCGGCCGGGATAGCCGAACAGTCCGAGCTGGCAATGGCTTAACTTGACCTTGAGGACGTCCGCCGTCCGCCCGACGTCGAGGGGAGAGACGCCCGTCCCGTCCGCCACGGCGAAAGCCTCGGCACACGAGAGCGTGCCGTTGAGAATGCGGCCCCGGATCTCAGCCGCAAGCCCGGCGTCCGGCTTGGCACCGGGCAAGACGCGCTTATCCTTCAAAGCCATGGTCGGGCTCCTTTTCTCCGGATGGCGCGAATATAGCGCCGGAAGGGGATCCTGTCAACGCCGGTGCCTCGAGGCCAAAGCCTTCCGGTAGTCCTCGGGACGATCGACGTCCATGAGAACGGTCGGCGTCCGGACCGGGACCTCGAGGACGTCGGCCGGGTGATCGCGCGCGAGCTGTCTCAATCCGACCGAAGGGTCCAGGGCATTGACGTCGTCCCGATAACGGATGTCGATGAGGACAGGATGCCCGCGCCGTCCGCGACAGACGGGCAGGACGATGCCTTTCCCGGTCCTGTCAAGGGCGGAGATGAGACGGTCGATGACCGACGCCGGCGGGAACGGGTGGTCGCCGGGGACGATGAGGAAAGCCCGGGCGGCGGCCGGGACCTCCCGCAGACCCCGGAGGACCGAAGAAAGCATCCCGGCCTCGAGATCCTCGTTGAAGACGACACGGACCGGGGACCTCAGGACGACGGGCTCGAGCTCGTCCCGGTAGGCACCGAGAACGACGACGACATCGTCGACTCGCGATCTCAGGACGCCGGCCAGGACCGTCTCGATGAGGGTCTTCCGGCCGAACGCGAGCAGCATTTTCGGACGGCCCATCCGCTCGGACCTGCCGGCGGCGAGAACGACGGCGGTGATCATACGGAACAACCGCCCTTTTCCATATTCTCCCGTCGCGCGAGGACGAGTTCGGCGGCGACGCTGACGGCGATCTCGGGGACGGTCTTCGAGCGGATGGGAAGGCCCACGGGCGCGTGGACGCGGTCGAAGACCGCGGCCGTCGCCCAACGCCGTCGGATGAACTCCTCCCGCTGGAGGGCGATCTTGCTCCGGCTCCCGATCATGCCGATATAGCCCGCCCCCGAACGGATGCAGGCCCTCAGGGCTTCGGTATCGTGCCGGTGGCCCCGCGTGACGATGACGATATAGGTGTTCCGAGAGACGGGCATGGCCCGGAGCGCCGCGCCGATATCGGCGCATATGACGCGATCCGCGTCCGGGAGATTGGCCCTGTTCGCGAAGGCGCGCCGGTCGTCGATGACAGTGACCTCGAACTCGAGGAAGTTCCCGAGCCGGGCGACAGCCCGGCCGACGTGGCCCGCCCCGGCGATGACCAGGCGGCAGGGCGGGAAGACCGGCTCGATGAACAGGAGCTCTTCCGCCGCGACGCCCGGGACGCGGACCCCGGACAGCCCGGGCTTCCCGTGGGCGAAGGCCGCGACGATCTCCCGGTCCAGGGAGGACCGCGACGATGCCTCGATCCAATCCCTCTTGACGACGGCCCGCCCGCCCGCCACAGGCGAGATCATCGTCGCCAGCACGCCCCGCCGGCCGTTCGCGAGAGAGCGCGCAAGGGCGGCAAAGACGCTCCTGTGCCTGTCGGGGCGGGGATCGACGAGGACCTTGACCTTCCCTCCGCAGACCTCCTCGTCCTCGGCAAGGTCCTTTCCCCCGAGGGCGCGATCGAAGACGAGAGGATCGCCGGTCCTCAGGGCCAGGGTAGCCGCCCTCCGAGCCGCCGCCTCGAGCGCCCCGCCGCCGACCGTGCCGTCGACGAGCTTCCGCGCGGAGAAGAGCGCGGCCGCGCCCGCCTTCTGCGGGGCCGAGCCTCGCGCGTCCAAAACGACCGCCAGCGCGAGCCTCTCCCCTCTCCCCAGCCTGTCGGAAAGTCGAACGTGAAGGTTCTTCATGCCGTCATCCTCCCGGGTCCGGCCCTATTGTTAGCATATCGGGAACGCGATGAAAAGCGTCCCGGCGGCGGTTTTGACATCCCCCCGGGAACGTGATAATTTTCCCGGGGCGAGGGAGGCCCGGAATGAAACGCACCATCCGTTTCACGCTGAACGGCGAGCCCGCGAGCGTCACCGTGGACGGGGAGCGCATGCTCCTCTGGGTCCTGAGGACCGAACTCGGGCTCACCGGGACGAAATACGGCTGCGGCGAGGGTTTCTGCGGCGCCTGCACCGTGCTCGTCGGCGACGAGCCCGTTCGCTCCTGCCAGTACCCCGTCAAGAACGTCGAAGGAAAGACGATCACGACGATCGAGGGATTGGCCCGGGACGGGAAGCTCCATCCCCTGCAGGAGGCTTTCGCCAGGCATGATGCCGTTCAGTGCGGCTATTGCACGCCGGGGATGATCATCGCCGCGTACGGGCTTCTGCTGAGGAACCCGAAGCCCGACCGAGGCGGAGATCCTGGACGAGCTCGAAGGGAACCTCTGCCGCTGCGGCGCGCACCGGCGGATCGTCATGGCGGTCGAGGACGCGGCCGCCGTCCCGAAAGGGAGCCGGCCATGAGGAAGAACGCGCTCGACGAATACTCCCGCCCGGGCGGCCTGGCCCGGCGGGATTTCCTGAAGATCGCCGGCGGCGGGATCGTCGTCGCCGTCTCGCTCGACGACCTCTCGGGCCTCCAGGAGGCGCGGCGGCAGGGCCCGGGCTATCCCGAGGATCTTCAACGCCTACCTCCGCGTCGGGGAGGACGGCCGCGTGACCGGTTATACCGGAAAGATCGAAATGGGCCAGGGCGCCATTACTTCCCTGCCCCAGATGATCGCCGACGAGCTGGATGTTCCGGTCGACGCCGTGGACATGGTCATGGGCGATACGGACCTCTGCCCGTGGGACATGGGGACGTTCGGCTCTCAGACCACCCGGTATTTCGGGCCGGCCCTGCGGGCGGCCGCGGCCGAAGCCCGGGCCGTCCTGCTGGAGCTCGCATCCGAGAAGCTGGGGATTCCGCGGGAGCGGCTCGTGGTCCGCGACGGGATCGTCCGCGACACGGCCCGCCCGGCCGTCGAGGTTTCCTACGCGGAGCTCGCGGCGGGAAAGCGGATAGAGCGCCATATCACGCCCAAGCCCTCGCCCAAGCCGGTCGGAGAGTGGCGCGTCATGGGGAAGCCGTTCCTTCACAAGGACGCCCGCGACAAGGTCACGGGAAAGGCCCTGTTCACCGGGGATATCCGTCTGCCGGGCATGCTCTACGCCAGTGTCCTCAGGCCGCCGGTCCACGGCGCGACCCTCAGGTCCCTGGACGCGTCGGCGGCGGAAAAGGCCGAGGGCGTCAGGGTCGTGCGGGACGGGGACCTCGTCGCCGTCCTTCACGAGCTCCCCGATGCGGCCGCGTCGGCCCTGGCCCTCGTCAAAGCCGAATACGACGTGCCCGAGGCCAGGCTCGACGGCGAGAACATCTTCGAACATCTGCGGGCCGTCGCTCCCGAGGGCCGCGTCGTGGCGGAAGGCGGGGACCTCGCCAAGGGCGAGGCCGCCGCGATCTCGAAGTTCGATGAAACCTATCTCAACGGCTATGTGGCCCATGCCCCGATGGAGCCGCACGCGGCCCTGGCGAACGTCGAAGGAGACCGGGCGACGGTCTGGGCGTCCACCCAGGCGCCGTTCCGTCTCAAGGACGAGGTCGCCCAGACGCTCGGCGTCCCGCCCGCGAACGTCAGGGTCATCACGCCGTTCGTCGGCGGGGGCTTCGGCGGAAAGACCCGGAACATCCAGGCCGGCCAGGCGGCCCGGCTGTCGAAGCTCGCCGGGAAGCCGGTCCAGGTGGCCTGGAGCCGGGCCGACGAATTCTTCGACGACGCCTTCCGCCCGGCCGCCGTCGTCAGGATCAGGTCGGGGACGGACGGGACCGGCAGGATGGTCTTCTGGGACTTCGACGTGCTCTTCGCGGGGGACCGGAGCTCGGCCCAGTTCTACGACATCCCCCACCATCGGACGGTCGCGCGGGGCCAATGGGGCGGCGGGGCGAGCGCCCATCCTTTCGCCGTCGGGGCGTGGCGGGCGCCGGGCTCCAACACCAACGTGTTCGCGCGCGAGTCCCATATCGACATCATGGCGGCCGAGGCCGGAGCGGACCCTCTCGAGTTCCGGCTGAAGAATCTGGCCGACGAGCGGATGAAACGGGTTCTCCGCGCGGCCGCGGACAAGTTCGGCTGGAATGCGTCGCCTTCCCCGAGCGGCCGGGGCGTCGCCATCGTCTGTTCGGATTATCTGGGGACCTATGTCGCCACGGCCGCCGAGGTCGCCGTCGACGGGAAGACCGGGGGCGTCAAGGTCAAGCGGGTCGTCTGCGCCCAGGACATGGGCCAGTGCGTCAATCCCGAAGGGGCGGTGATCCAGGTCGAAGGATGCGTCATGATGGGCCTCGGCTACGCCCTGACCGAGGAGGTCCGGTTCCGGGGCGGCGAGGTCCGCGACCTGAATTTCGACACCTATGAGATACCGCGATTCTCGTGGCTCCCGAAGATCGACGCCTTCATCGTGCCGAACGACGCTCTGCCGGCCTCGGGCGGCGGCGAGCCCGCCATCATCAACATGGGCGCGGTCCTGGCCAACGCGGTGTTCGACGCGACGGGGGCGCGCCTGTTCCGGCTCCCGATGACGCCGGCAAGGGTGAAAGCGGCGCTCGCCGGAGCGGCGGAAGAAATGAACGGAAAGGAATCGACCATGAACGAAGGAACGATCGCGAAGAGAATGGGGACGATCATCGCCCTGGGGGCGGTCTGGGGCGTCTCCGAATGCGCCCTCGGGGCGGGACTCCAGGCGTGCGCCCGATCGATGTCCGGTTCCCTGATGACCGGCGTGGCGCTGTTCTTCATCGCCGCGGCCTGGGCGTCGTCGAAAAGGGCTCTGGACGTGGCGCTTCTCGTCGGCGTCGCCGTCCTGTTCAAGATGTTCGACGCCGCGCTCCTCGGACTGCCCGTCGGTTCCGGGGCGGTCGCGAACCCGGCGTTCGCGTTCATCCTCGAAGGGGCGGGATTCGTCGCCGGGACCGTCCTCCTCGGCCGGTCCCGCGTCGGGAGAACGTCCGGACGGATCATGCTCGGCGGCGCCGGGGCCTTCGCGGCCGTGGCGGCCTTTCCTCTCGTCGGCATCTTCACCGGGAACGCGGCCTGCCTGGCCGCGGGGACATCCATTCCCCTCGCCTGGTATTACGGGCCGGTCGCGATCGCGTTGTCGCTTCTCACGGTCCCGCTCGGCATGATGTTCGGAGAGAGGGCCCGGCTCTTCGAATCCCGGACCCTGGTCCCTTCGCTCACGCTGGCCCTGAGCCTCGCGCTCATGGCCGTCTTCAGGAGCCTCTGAGCGGCCTCCTCCGGCGATCACGAGGGGCCGCGACGGGCCGGAGGCCCCCCAGCGAATTGACCGGGAGTTCCGGTTCTGTTATAAGGACGGGGAGGCGCATGATCGGCAGGGACGCCCGAATACCATGACGATGTTCGAGAGGATCGGTGCGTTCTATGAAAGGCGACGGGCGGCCGTCGTCGTCGGAGCCATCGGCCTCTTCCATCTCGTCAACAATCTCGTCTGGCTCGCCCGCGATACCCTTCCCCCTTCTTGGGACCAGGCCGCGCACGCCGGCAGTTGTCTGACCTACTTCCGGCTGTTCGACGAGCCCATGAAGATGTCGCTGACCAAGCTCCTCGACGTCTCGTCGTATTACCCGCCGCTGTTCTACATCAGCACGGTCCCCTGGAGCTTCCTGTTCGGATTCTCTCCGGATGTCCTGGCCGCGGCCGAGATCGTTTTCCTCCTGATCCTGGTCTTCGCCGTCTTCAAGATCGGCGAGCGCCTCTTCGGCCCCGCCACAGGGACCGGGGCCGCGGTCCTCATCGGACTGTGCCCGGTCGTTTTCGGCCTCTCCCGGACCATCCTCCTGGACGTTCCCGTCATGGCCATGGTCGCGCTGACGCAGTTCGCCATCCTCGAAACGCGGGCCGGAACGGACCGGAGGAGAAGCTGGCTCCTCGGCCTCGCCCTCGGTCTGGCGGTCCTCGTCAAATGGACCGCGGTCGTCTTCGTGGCGGGATCGTTCCTCGTCGCCTTCGCCGGAGAGATCAAGCGGAGCCGCCCGGCCGCCGGGAAGGTCCTCGCCTCCCTGGCGACGGTCCTTCTCGTTGTCCTGATCATCGCCCTGCCCTGGTACGCGGCCAACCGGACGAAGATCGCATCGGGAGCCTCCCATTCGCTCTCCGTGGACGCGGTCCGCGAGGGCGATCCCTCCGCCCTGGGAGACTCCGTCCTCTGGTATTGGAAAGCCCTGGAAAAGCACATCGTCTCGCGGCCCCTCGGGATATTCCTTCTCCTGGGCCTGGCCGCGTTCGTCCCTCTCGCGCGGAAGAAGGCCGGCGCGACGGCCTTCCTCCTGGCCTGGGCCCTGCCCGCGCTTCTCTTCTTCCTCGTGCTTCCGAACAAGGACGGCCGTTATATCGCTCCGCTCCTCGCGGCGCCGGTCCTGTTGGCGGCGGCGGGCCTCGAGGCCCTTCGGCCGCGGGCCGTGAAGCGGGCCGTCTGGGGCCTCCTCGTCGCCGTCGGCCTCTTCCAGTTCTTCATCCTGTCGTTCGGGAGCGCGGCCGGCCCGAAGAACGCCTATGCGCGTCCTCCGCGGAACGAAGATTGGAAAGCCGGGGAGTACGTGAAGTTCATAGCCGACCGCCGCCCGGACCGGCCGCTCCGCATCGCCTTGCTTCCCGACCTCGCCTATTTCAACTTCAGCACCTTCCGGTTCACGGCCGATGTCGAGGGCCTGTCCTGCGTCATCGATCCCGTCGGGACGGGCCCGGCGACGATCGCGGCTCTCGAGGGGTATGACATTCTGATCTCCAAATCGGGCTCCCTCGCCGTGCGGCACACCCTGAAGGAAAGGGCGGTGTTCCGGGAATGGTTCAAGGCGGCCCTGAAGGACCCGGCCCGATCGGGCCTCCCCTTCCGCCCCTGGAAATCGTTCCCCCTGCAGGACGGGTCGAAGGCCCTCCTCTATAAGAGGACGGACGTGAAATGAAGCCGTCCCGCGTCCGCTGATCGCCCTTCGGACAATTTTTCGCCCATCCGGAAGTTTTGACAAGAAACCGCGTCTTAAATAATATGGAGAGCTGTATTCGGACCAAAACGAGCCCTCAAAATGATTAAAAACAGAATTTCATCCATCCGCCTTCGTCCGGCCGCTGTTATCGTCCTCGCATTATCGAGCCTGACCCTCTCGGTCGCCCGCGCCGAGGACTCCGGCCTGACCCTCGAAACGGCCGTCCGGCTGGCCCTGACCCGAAATGAGCGGGCGCTGGCCGCCGACGCCGAGATAAGGGCGGCCGAGGCCCGCGTCACGCGGGCACGGTCGTACTTCATGCCGACGCTGACCACGACCGGCACCTATACGCGGCGGCCCTACGAGGTCAAGAGGAAGGTCGGGGACACCGAGATCGTCATCCAGAGCTACAACGCGTTCGGCGGCGTCGCCCAGGTCAACATGATGCTCTTTGACGCCCGCAGTCTTCCGGCCCTCCTTCAAGCCAATTCCGAACGGGACGCCCAGCGCTTCGCTTCGGCTGAGAGCCGGAGGCAGTTGTCCTTCGAGGTCAGCAACGCGTTCCTGGCCACCCTGGGCACGGACCAGGTCCTGGAGGCGTCCCGGAATCGCTTCGAATACGCCCGCCAATCCCTCGAGGCGGCGAAGGCCCGTTACGCCGCCGGACTGGTTTCGGTCAACGACGTGACCCGGGCCGAGCTCGAGTACGCCACGGCGGAGATGGGGGTCATCCAGAACAAGGGGCAGGTCGAGACGACCTATCTCGAGCTGGGATTCCTCCTCGCGGACATGGAATCGGCCCGGAAGAAGCTCATCATCCCCGATTTCCTGCTCCGCGAAGCCGAGGAAGGGCCGCCGGACGTCGAGCGGATGATCGCCGAAGCCCTGGACCGGAGGCTCGATCTCGGGTCCCTGCGCTATGCGGCGAAAGCCCGCCGCGCCCTGATGATCGAACCGACCCTCCGCTGGCTCCCCTCCCTGAGCTTCAACGGGCAATATCGGTATACGAACGAGTCGGGACTGACCGGCCGCCCGACGAACTGGAACATGGGCTTGACCCTGACCTGGGCCATTTTCGACGGATTCAGCCGCAACGCCGACTACAAGGAGCGCAAGGCCCAGTTCGTCCTGGCCGACCTCGACGTCAAGACGGCCGTGCGCAAGGTCGAACTCGACGTCCGGGACGCGCTTGTTTCCCTGGAGAACCAGCGGGCCACCCTGAAGCAGGCCCTGGTCGCCCGCGAGGTCGCCCGAAAGAACGCGGCGGAGACGGCCGAACTCTACCGGCAGGGCCTCGTCACCGCCCTCGAGGCCGCCGACGCCAGCGTCAGACTGTTCGAGGCCGAGGTCGAGCTCGTCCGCGAGCGCTACGGCGTGGGGATCGCCTACCTGAATCTCGAAGCCGCCCTGGGACTCGATCCCTTCGGCAAGGAGCCAACATCGTGAACACCAAGAAGTTCATCCTGCCCGTTATCGTCGCGACCGCTCTCGCCCTGTCCGCCGCCTCGTGCCGGAAAGGCCCCGAGGGATCCAAGGATGGCGCCGGGAGGAAAGCGGCGTTCGACAGGTCCAAGATCACGTTTCCCGTCGAGACCCAGTCCGTCGCGCTTCGGTCGCTCGTTTACACCGTCAGCGCCGTCGGCTCGGTCGACGCGTTCGAAAAGGTCCAGGTCACGGCCCGCGTCCCGGGCGTCGTCGACCGCGTCCTTTTCTCGGAAGGAAGCCGCGCCCGGGTCGACCAGGTCCTCGTCGAGATCGAGCCGGAACGCTACAGCCTGGGGGTCGAAGCCGCCCAGGCCTTCCACGAGAAGGCCGTCGCCTCGCTGGCCGATGCCGAGGCCGGCCTCAAGCGCCGTGTGACCGTCACCGACCAGAACCCGGGCCTCATCCCGGGTGAAGAGGTGGAGACGTGGCGGACCCGGGTGGCCGTGGCCAAGTCCGATGTGGCCCAGACGAAGGCCGCCCTCAACCAGGCCAAGCTCAACCTCCACGACGCCTACGTCCGGGCACCGTTCTCCGGGATCCTCCAGACGCGGACCGTTCAAACCGGTCAGTATGTCGATACCGGGACCGTACTGGCCACGCTCGTCCGGCGGGATCCCCTGCTCCTCCGCTTCAAGGTCCCCGAACGCGACGCCGCCCGGCTCCGGATCGGGATGAAGGCCGATTTCCGCGTCAGGAACTCGGAGGCGCAGTTCTCGTCGAAGATCGTCCACGTCGCCGAATCCGCCGACGACACGACCCGGCTGGTGGCCGTCACCGCCGAGGTCGAAGACACCCGGGACGAGGCGCTCAGGCCCGGCACGTTCGCCGAGATCACGGTCCCGGTGAGCAGTGAGCGGACCGCCCCCGTCATCCCGCAAATGGCCATCCGGGCGAGCGACCGCGGCTTCCTCGCCTTTGTCGTCGAGAACGACGCGGCCGTGGAGCGGGTCCTTCAGCTCGGGATGCGGACCGCCGACGGCCAGGTCGAGGTCCTCTCGGGGCTCACGCCCGGCGAGAAGCTCGTCATCCGGGGGGCCGAGGCCCTGCGGTCCGGCGCCCCCGTCAAAGAGACCGCCGCGGCAGCGGCGGCCGCGCCCTCTCCCGACCGGCCGGTGCCCGGGAGGGATTAGCCCGAAGCGCCCGGGAGACCTGCCATGAACCTGACAGAAGTATGCGTTAAGAAGCCGGTCCTGGCCTGGATGCTCATGGCGGCCACCGTGGTCTTCGGACTCGTGGCGGCCTCTCGCATCGGCATCAGCCAGTTCCCCGACGTCGACATTCCCACGATCTCGGTCTCCGTGGTCTGGGAAGGAGCGGCCCCCGAGGTCATCGAGAACGACATCGTCGAGCCGCTCGAAGAGGCCCTGGTCCAGACCGAAGGGCTCCGGACCATCACTTCGAGCTCGCGCATGGGCTCGGCCAATATCACCATCGAGCTCGACCTCTCCCGGAACGTCGACCTCGCCCTCCAGGACGTCCAGACGAAGGTCTCCCAGGCCGCCCGCCGCCTGCCCCGGGACATCGACCCGCCCGTCATCTCCAAGTCCAATCCCGAGGACCAGCCCATCCTGATGGCCTCGATCGGCGGCCCGTTCCCGCCGCGCGTCATCAGCGATTACGTCCAGTACGGCCTGAAAGAGAAGCTCCAGACCATCCCCGGGGTCGGCGAGATCTCGCTGATGGGGGTTCAGACCCGCAACATCCGGATCTGGCTCGACGCCGCCCTGCTCGACGAGAAGGGCCTGACCGTCAACGACGTCACCCTGGCCCTCCAGCGCGAACATGTCGAGCTCCCGGCCGGTCGCCTCGAGACCCCCGGCCGCGAGGTCAACGTCCGCGTCCTCGGCGAGGCCGTGGACCTCGACACGCTGCGTCACATCGTCATTCGGGAGATCGGCGGGAGCCCCATCTACCTCAGCGACGTCAGCCTCGTCGAGGACGGATTCGAGGACGTTCGCCGGATGGCCCGCATCAACGGCACCCCCGCCCAGGGCATCGGCATCAGGAAACAGCGCGGCGCCAACGCCGTGGCCGTGGCCAAGGCCGCAAAGAAGGCCATGGCCGAATACGCCAAGACCCTCCCCGAAGGAATGACGGTCAGCACGGTCTTCGACTCGACGACGTTCATCGAGGAATCGGTCAAGGAGATCCAGCTCGAGCTCATCCTTTCGGTCATCCTGACGGCCCTGGTCTGCTGGATGTTCCTGGGCTCGCTGTCGAGCACGCTCAACGTCATCCTGGCCATCCCGATGTCGCTGATGGGGACCATCGCCATCATCTATTTCCTCGGGTTCACGTTCAACACCTTTACCCTCCTCGGCCTGGCCCTGGCCGTCGGGATCGTCGTCGACGATGCCATCATGGTCATGGAGAATATCTTCCGCCACCGGGAGGGGGGCAAAGGCCTCATCGCGGCCGCTCTGGAGGGGACCCACGAGATCGCCTTCGCGGCCCTGGCCGCGACCCTGGCCGTCATCGCCATTTTCGTCCCGGTCGTCTTCATCAAGGGCATCATCGGCCGGTTCTTCCTCCAGTTCGGCATTACGCTCTGCCTCGCCGTGCTCCTCTCCTACATCGAGGCCGTCACCCTGGCCCCGGCCCGCTGTTCCCAGTTCCTCAAGACGACCCGGGAAGGCCGGACCCGCCTCGGGCGCATGGTCGATGAAAGCTTCAATTGGCTCGAACGGAAGTACGCCGCCGTCCTCCACCGGAGCCTCGGGAAGCCGGGCCTCATCCTCGCCGGAGGGCTCCTCCTGTTCGCGGCCGCCATGGCCGTCTTCCTGTCGATGCCCGCCGAATTCGTTCCGTCCCAGGACCTGAGCCGGCTTTCGATCAGACTGCAGACGGCCGTGGGATCCGACCTGACGGAAACCGACAAGCTCATCCGCAAGGCCGAGGACATCGTCGTCGCGCGTCCCGAGGTCACCCAGCTTTACGGATTCGTCGGCGGCTACGGCGGCGGCGTCAACCAGGGGAACCTCTTCGTGACCATCGTCCCGCCCAAGCAGAGGAAGCTCGATCAGGCCGAGCTGTCGGCCATCCTGCGCCGGGAGCTCAACGCGATCCCGGGGGTGCGGGCGGTCCTCCAGGATCTCTCCCAGCAGGGCTTCACGGCCCAGCGCGGCTTTCCGGTCGAGTTCTCGGTCCGGGGCTCCAACTGGGACCAGCTCGTCGGGGAGAGCCAACGGGTCATGGGCCTGCTCCGGGAGAGCGGCCTCGTCGTCGACCTCGACACGGACTACCAGCTCGGGATGCCCGAGCTGCGGATCGAGCCCGACCGGGCCATGGCCGCGGACATCGGCGTCTCGATCGACGATGTCGCCACGACGCTGAACGCGCTCGTCGGCGGCATCCGGGTCGGAAAGTACAGCACGGGAGGACGCCGTATCGACGTCCGCCTGAAGCTCATGGCCTCCCAAAGGTCGAGGCCCGAGGACATCAGCCGGCTCCAGGTGCGGACGCGCGGCGGAGACCTCGTTCCCCTGTCCTCCCTCGTGACCTCGACGGAACAGCCGGCCCTCCAGGCCATCACCCGCCGGGACCGGGAGCGGGCCATCACGATCTACGCCAACCCCGCCCCCGGGCATTCCCAGAACGAGGCGATCAAGTACGTCGAAGGCCTCGGCCGGAAGATCGCGGTCGGCAACCGCATCGTCCTCGGAGGGGCGAGCGTCGCCTTCCGGGAATCCATGTCCAGCCTCCTCTTCGCCATGTTCCTGGGGATCGCCATCGCCTACATGATCCTGGCTTCGCAATTCAATTCCTTCAAGGACCCTGTTACGATCATCACCATCCTTCCGCTGTCGGTCGCCGGGGCCGCGTTCGCCCTGACCCTCACCGGGCAGAGCCTGAACATCTTCAGCATGATCGGCCTCCTGCTCCTGATGGGGATCGTCAAGAAGAACTCCATCATCCTCGTGGATTACGCCAACGCCTTCAAGGCCCAGGGCTTCAGTCCCCGGGAGTCGATGGAGAAGGCCGGGCCCATCCGATTGAGGCCCATCCTGATGACGGCCACGGCGACGCTGATGGCCGCCATCCCGCCGGCCCTGGGGCTCGGTTCCGGGTCCGAGATCCGGACCCCGATGGCCATCGCGGTCATCGGCGGGCTGGTCCTGTCCACGGCCCTGAGCCTCGTCGTCGTCCCCGCCTTCTACGTCATCGCGGAACGGGTCAAGTCCCGGAACGGGACGAAGGGCGCCGCGGCGCCGGGAATGTAGCCTCAGGCTTTAGCCCGAGCTTTCTTTGCGGATACAAGTTGCGGATCCTTGATCTGCCTGTCGGGGGTCCTAATCCCCCCGGGGCCGCTCCGTTTTCCATTTTGTCCATTCCCCTTTGGCCGCTTTCTCAGCCTCGAACTCCGCATTGCATGGGAGGATGGGTTCATCTATACTCCCCGTCATGAGGAGACCCGCATGCGCAACACGACGTCCGGCAAGAACCCTTCGATCCTCGTCCCGCTCATGCTCTCGATCGTCATGAGCACCGCGATGGCCCAAACCGTTCGGTACATCCCGAAACACGACGAACTGAAATATACGTTCGGGGGCCACGCGCCGGTTCTGAGCGTGAAACCGGGGACCGTCATCGAGTCGTGGACCGAGGACTGCTACGACGGCCTGGTCACGAGCCCGACGGATATCCCGTCCAAGATCATTCCGGCGAATCACGACAACCCGCAGACGGGGCCGTTCTTCGTCGAAGGGGCCGAGCCCGGCGATATCCTGGTCGTCCGCATCCTGAAGCTCGAACCCGCGCTCCCCTACGGCATCAGCAGTTCGTTCCCGTTCTTCGGCGCCCTGACCGCCACGGAATACACGGCCATGCTCCACGAAGCGCTTCCGGAAAGGGTCTGGTGGTACGACGTAGACAAGGCCAGGGGGACCGTGAGGTTCAGGGCCCTGAAAGGGAAGCAGACGGCCGACATCCCGATGCGGCCGTTCCTGGGCTGTCTGGGCGTGGCGCCGGCGCGGGACGAGGTCCGCTGGACCGTGACGCCCGAGGCCTACGGGGGCAACATGGACTGCCCGGAGGTCTGCGAAGGGAACACGGTCTATCTCCCGGTCAACGTCAAGGGCGGCCTCCTTTACTTCGGCGACGGCCACCTCGTCCAGGGAGACGGGGAGATCATCAGCACGGCCGTCGAGGCCGCGATGAACGTCCGCCTCCAAGTGGACGTCATCAAAGGCCGGCCCATCTCCTGGCCGCGCATCGAGAGCGAAACGGAGATCATGGCCATGGGGTGCTACCGGCCTCTCGAAGACGCCTTTCGCATCGCGCACAAAGCGATGGTCGATTGGCTCGTCGCGGACTACGGCTTCGACATGATGGACGCCTATCAGCTGTTGTCCCAGGTCGGGAAAGCGCAGGTCTCCCAGGCCGTCGATCCCAACTACACGGTCCTGGCCCGCTTCCCGAAGAAGTACCTGCCCAAGGAATGAGTCGGCCGGTCCTATATCCCGCATGATCGTCCCCGCGATGACGGCATGAAAATTCTGCTAATCCACCCGAAGCGCGAGGACGATCTCTTCGAGGACATCAAGCTTCCGCCGCCCGGGCCGGCCCTGCAGAGCGGCCATGACGTCCGAAATATCCCGGGGATCGCCTATCACGACGGCGGCCGCGTGTCCGGCAACCCCCCGGGGCCCTTCATCCAGGGCCTCGACCGTCTGCCTTTTCCGGCGCACAAGCCCGGAGGAGATCTGATATATAAGCAGGCCTAAATGCATAAACTCCCGGACCTCATCCTCCTTGTCGACGAGAACGGCCGGCCGATCGGCGAAGAGGACAAGGAAAGATGCCATGAGGGAGAAGGGATCCTTCATGCGGCTTTTCTTGTCATGGTTTTCGACGAGCGGGACCGGCTGATGCTGGCGCGGAGGAGCGCCCGGAAAAAGCTCTGGCCGCACTTCTGGGACGGGACCCTGGCCAGCCACTACCGCCAAAACGTGGACCGGGAAACGACCGTGCGGGAAAGGATATTCGAGGAGATCGGCGTCCGGGAGGGGCATCCGCACCGGCTTTTCGATTTTCGCTATAAGGCCGCCTATCGCGATATCGGCTCCGAGAACGAGCTCTGCGACGTTTTCGTCCTCGAGGGCATACGGGAGGGTCGCGTCGCGCTCCGGCCCGACGAGATCTCGGAATGCCGGTTCCTCAGCCTCGAGAAGGTCGCGGATGAGGCCGAAAGAGCCCCGGAGGGTCTGACCCCCTGGTTTCTGATCGCCTTCAAGATGTATACAGCCCGGCGGACTTGACGGGTCTCCGTCTCCCGCTCGCGCCGAACTCGAACTTCAGCAAACGCGGGCCCACCGAAGGAACCGGAGAGTCGGGTCATCGAGGTCCGGCGCAACGCTCCGGGGAACGGTGGCGTATAATAATTGAGCCGACGGGCCCGCGGAAGGGACGTCCGGCATTCCTGATGGAGTCATCATGATGAGCATATCAAAGAAGGCCTCCCCCGCGGTCGTGTTCGCCCTGGCGCTCCTCTCCGTTCCGTTCGCCGTTTCCGGAGAGGACGCGCCCCGTTCCTACCGGCTTATGGTCGGGGACCCCGCCCCCGTCCTCGGCGTTTCCGAATGGATCCGCGGCCCCGAGGTCAAGGCGCTCGAGAAAGGGACCGTACATGTCGTCGAGTTCTGGGCGACGTGGTGCGGCCCCTGCATGGAGAGCATCCCGCATCTGTCGGAGCTCGCGAAGAAGCATGGCGACAAGCTCCGCGTCGTGGGCATCAACGTCTGGGAGAACGCCCCCGAGAAGGTGCCGGACTTCGTCGCGAAGATGGGAGAACGGATGGCCTACGGCGTCGTCCGCGACCTCGTGCCGCCCTTCCCTCCGGACGTCAAGAGCAAGCCGCGCTTCGCCCTGGAGAACGGCCGCTCCTCCCAGGATTGGCTAATCGCCTCCGGCTGGGACGAGAACGGCATCCCCGTCGCCTTCGTCGTGGACCGGGACGGGCGCATCGCCTGGATCGGCGAGCCGCTGGGCGGGGCCCTGGACGAGCCGCTGGCGAAGGTCGTCGACGGCTCCTGGGACACGTCCGCTTACGCCCGGGAATACGCCCGTCGCGCCGTCATCGACAAGAAGGTCCGGGCGCTGACCCGGGAAGGCAACGCCGCCTACGACGCCAAGGATTATGCCACGGCCGTCGCCAGGACCGAGGAGTTGATGGCGTTCGACAAGGCCCAAGGGCACCTGGCCGGTTTCAAGTTCGAGGTCCTGCTCACGAATCTCAAGGACCGGGACGCGGCCTATCGCTACGCCCGGACCGAGCTTCCGGTCAACGCCTTCCATCAGGCCCTGTCCCAGATGGCCTGGGTCATCGTGTTCGAGGACGGCCGGAACCTCGCCGAGGACCTCGAGCTCGCCGAAGCGCTCGCGGAACGGGCCAACACGATGTCCGGCGGCACGCGCCCCGGCATCTTCAATACCCTGGCCCGCATCGCTTTCATACGGAAGGATTCGGGAAGGGCCGTCGAGCTCCAGTCCAAGGCCGTCGAACTGGCCAAGACCGACGAGGATCGCGCGGCGTACGCGAAGACGCTCGAGGCATATATGCGGCCGGGGCGCTAGCTCCCGGTCACTCCCATTCGATGGTGCCGGGGGGCTTGCTCGTGATATCGAAGCACAGCCCGCCGACGCCGGGCAGGGCAAGGATCCCCGTCCTGAGCCCGGCGACGAGGGCATCCGGGAACCGGGCCGGAGCGGCGGTCATGGCCCGCTCGCTCAAGACGGGCCTGACGACGCATAGCTCCCTTCCCTTGCCGTCGATCCGCAGAGGAACGAAGACCGTGGGGCATTGCCAGATCTCGTCATAGACGCCATGCGCCCGCATGCCGGCATCGACGAGGGCGTCGGCTTCCCGCAGGAGTTCGAGACGCTCCCGGGTGACCTCGGCGGCAACGGGTTCGAATACGTGCGGGTCCCCGCCGGCGACGTTCCAGAGGCAGCGATTGATGCCCTTGACCTCCCGGAAGATGGTCCCCGCCGCTTCGAGAAGGGTCTCCCAGGACGCCTCCCCGCTCACGACGACGGGATGCTCGTAGGAACGCAGGTCCGCCTTGACCCCCACCGAACGGATGGGGAGGATCTGGGCCTTGAGCCCGAACCTCCGGGCGATGTTCCAGACGGCCGGCTCCATGCGGCCGAAATCCGTGCGGTCCTCGCCGCCCTCGGAGCAAAGGAGCCGGACGCCGAGCCCGGGGCCGGGGAAGGGATGCCGCCAAATGAGCTCCCGGTCGATGCCGAGGACCTCGCCGAGCTCGCGGACCTCGACCTTATAAAGCTCGGCCAACGGCTCGACGACCCTGCCCGCGCGGATCATCTCCTCGATGACCGGGACGCGATTGTGGTGGGTCTTGATGGTGTCGGCCCGTTTCGTGCCGCCTGTCTCGATGGTATCCGGATAGATCGTGCCCTGGCCGAGCAGATGGCCCGAGATCCCCAGCCGGCGCGCTTCGCGCTCGAAGACCTTGACGAAGGTCGTCCCGATGAGGCTCCGCTTGAGCTCGGGGTCGAAGGCCCCGGTCAGCGCCTTCAGGAACTCCGCCGAGGCGTCGGCGAAATGGAGGCTCCCGCCGAATCCCATGGCGCGGAACATCTCGAGGACCTTGCGGCTCTCGTCCTTGCGCATCAGGCCGTTGTCGATATGAAGGAGGCGGAGCCTCTCGGGCCCGAGGGCCATGCCCAGGAGCTTCGCCGCGACCGTCGAATCCACCCCGCCGGAGGCGAGGAGGAAGACCGAGCGGCCGCCCACCTGCTCCCGGATCTCCCGGACCTTGTCCTCGACGTAGCCGTCCATGGTCCAGGTCGGACGGCAGGCGCAGACACCGAGAACGAAGTTGGCGATCATGTCCTCGCCGCGCTCCGTGTCGTCCACCTCGGGGTGGAACTGAAAGCCGTACCTCCGCCGCTGCTCGTCGGCGATGGCGGCGCAGGGATGGGCCTCGCCGTCCGCGCCGAGCCGTGAGACGCCGATCTCGCGAAATCCGGGCCCGACGGCGACGACCGAGTCGTAATGGCTCATCCAGACCTTCTCGACGGGCGACAGCCCCTTGAACACGGGGCTGTCGGCCGTGATGTGAAGTTCGGTGTGGCCCCATTCGCTCCCGCCGTGGACGACCTTGCCCCCGTAGTGCTTGGCGATCTCCTGATGGCCGAAACAGAAGCCCAGGATGGGGACGGGGAGGTCGTAGATATCCTTGGTGTATCCCGAATCCTCGCCGAACGACGAAAGCGAGGGGCTGCCGGAAATGATGATGCCTTTATAGCCTCGGAAGGCGTCAATGGGGTCGTCCGGCTGGCGGATCTCGGCCAGGACCCGGAGACGGCGGACCTTGGTGGCGATGAGGTGGGCGTATTGCCCGCCGAAATCGATGACGGCGACGGCGTCGTGCTTCATCGAAACAAGATACAGTCGGCCCGGTGGGGTGTCAACCCCCGCTCCGGGGACGAACGGCGAACGGATCAACGGGTCCGGAGGGGGCCGGCGCGGAAGGCTCAGGTCTTGGACATGTCCAGAGCCCAGCGGGCCATGTCCGCCGCGGGCGGGAGGTAGGCCTCGAACTTCGCCACGAGCGCCGCGGGGTCCCCGTCGATAAGGATCATGGCCCGGTGCTCGGATTGGATGAACTTCTCGCTGACGGCCTTGTCCAGGAATTCCAGGAGGCTGTCGAAGTAGCCCGCCGCGTCGAGGAAGCCGCAGGGCTTCCGGTGCATGCCGAGCTGGGCCCAGGTCAGGACCTCGAATATCTCCTCGATGGTCCCCAATCCTCCGGGAAGGGCTACGAAGCCGTCGGCGAGGCCGGCCATCAGGGCCTTGCGCTCGTGCATGGTCCCGACGACGCGGAGGTCCCGGATCTCCGTGTAGGCCAGCTCCTTCTCGACCATATCCCGGGGAATGACGCCGATGACCTCGCCGCCGCCTTCGTGCACGACGCGGGCGATCTCGTACATCAGGCCGACGCGCCCGCCTCCGTAGACGAGCCCCACCCCGCGGCGGAGCAGTTCCCGGCCGAGCTCCCGCGCCGCCTCCGCGTATTCGGGACGGGCGCCGGGGCTCGAGCCGCAGAAGACGCACAGCCTTCGGACGGGCATGGATGTTTCGCTCATCCCGGGCACCCTACTTTCCCCGCGCCCGGACATAAGCGCGCGTATCCACGTTGTAGACAACGTCCTCGAGCCGGAAGACCGCCCAGGGCCTGCCCTGGTCGAGCCACGTGGCCGAGCCGGAGGCGCTCAAGGGAGTTCCGGGGATGGTCCCGCCCTTTTCGCTCCGCGTGATCCAGAGGATCTTCGCCTTGTCGCCCGGCTGTCTATAACGCATCGCCTCCATCGTATCGATGAGCCCGGTCGCGGGATCGAATCTCACGACAAAGGTTTCCGTTTCATCCCCGTAGGGTACGAAGAGAAGAGCGGTATCATCGTCGGCGGACTCCCAGCGGACCCGGGGGTCGGTGATGAATATCGCCGGGAACCAGGCGGCCTCGGCCCACAAGGCGAGATTGGCGCCCTGGTTGGTGTTCGGGTCGTCGTGGTGATTACCGACGGGGGCTTCGAAGAAGCTCTTCCCGTCCGCGATCCCCTCGTTCACCCTCAGGAAAGGAAGGGTGAATAACGTGGCCTCGAAATAATGCCGGTAAGCTTTCCCGGCTTCGTGGATGAAGACGAAGCGGGACGGCAGAGGGATGCCCGAAACGGGGCGGATGGTCGCCCTTCCGTGGATGACGACCGACTCGATGACGGGGACGGCCTCCCCGTAGACCTTTCGGAAGAACCTGTCGACGGGCTTCGGGAGCCCGGCGGGCAGGGGCATCGTCCGGAGCGCGGACGTCCGCTCCGGGTGCGGCGCGAACGGGGCCGGGCGGAAGCTCAATCCGAGACAGGTCAGGAGGACAAGACTAACGACGACGGCGACGATCATGAGCAGTCTCTTCATGCGGACTCCTTCCCCTATGATAACAACGGCCCGGAATTATGCAAATCCCGGAGTTGGGTTATAATGCCCTCGCCCGCTTCCACGGGTCCCAGGAGGAGACATGAACGCATCCTTCAAAGCGAAGCTCGCCGGCGGGACGAGGCTTGTCGGCACCATCCTGACGCTTCCGGCGCCCGAGCTCGCGGAGATCGCGGCCGGCGCGGGGTTCGACTGGCTCTTCCTCGATATGGAGCACGGGCTCCTGGACGTCGCGGGCGCCCAGCGCATGGCCCAGGCCGCCGGATCCTGTCCCTGCCTTGTCCGCGTCCCCGCGAACGAGCCCGTCTGGATCAAGAAGGCCGCGGACATCGGCGCGGCCGGGCTCATCTTCCCCAACATCAAGAGCGCGCAGGAGGCGGCTCGGGCCGTCGGCGAAGCCAAATTCCCGCCGGAAGGCGTCCGGAGCGTCGGCATCGGCCGGGCGCACGGCTACGGGGCGGGGTTCGCGGAATACGTGGGAAAGGCGAACCGGGACACGACCCTGGTCGCCCAGGTCGAGCATATCGAAGGCGTCCGGAACATAGAGAAGATCCTCGGGACGCCGGGGGTGGACGCAGTTTTCGTGGGCCCGTTCGACCTCTCCGCCAGCATGGGCAAGCCCGGGCGGACGGGCGACCCGGACGTCAGGGAAGCCATCGCCGCCGTCAGAAAGGCGTGCGCGGCCCGGGGCATCCCGGCCGGCCTATTCGCCCCCGATACGGAAGCGGCCCGCGCCGCCCTCGGAGATGGTTTCTCGTTCGTCTGCGTCGGCATGGACGTCACGATCTACGGCGGTGCCGCGCGACATATCTTAAGAAGCGTCCGGGATTAGCGATCCGGACGCCGGTTACGGTGTCCTCATTCCATCTCTCCGGTTGACAAGCCCCCCCAAAAATGTAAGATGAAAATTCGAACGCCATTCCTGGCTGGGGGCCGATGGGAACTCGTACGAATCAGTCACGCGTGCTCGTCGTCGTGCCGGCGCGCAACGAAGCGGACAGCATAGGGGCATTGATACGGGAGCTGAAACAGAGAACGTCGGCCGACATCCTGGTGGTCAACGACGCTTCGGCCGACGGGACCGAGGGCATCGTCCGCGCGGCGGGTGTCCCTTTGGTATCCCTGCCCATCAATCTGGGGATCGGCGGAGCGGTACAAGCCGGATTCCGGTACGCCCTCGAAAATCGATATGACGTCGCCGTCCAGGCGGATGGAGACGGCCAACATGATCCGGCCTACATCGAGGCCCTCGTCCGGCCGATCCTTCAGGATCAGGCGGACGTGGTCATCGGCTCGCGCTTCCTTCAGAAGGCCGGGTTCCGATCGAGCTTCAAGCGGAGGCTGGGGATCAGGGGACTGCAGGCCCTGACGCGTCTCCTGACCGGGCGGACGTTCACCGACAGCACGTCCGGATTCCGTGCCTACGATTCCCGGGCCATCGCCTTCCTCGCGGAAAATTACGCCGTCGATTTCCCCGAGCCCGAAGCGATCGTCGCCCTGCTCAAGAGAGGGTTCCGCATCCTCGAGGCCCCCGTGGTCATGAGAGGCCGGAAGGCCGGGGCCTCCTCCATCTCGGGGTGGAAATCGGTCTATTATCTCTATAAGGTCGTCGTCTCCGTGGTCATCGAAGCTTTCAGGAGCCCCCATGACTAAGATCTCCATCATCTCGGCGGTCGGAAGCATCGTCCTGCTCGTCGTCGTCGTGGCGTTGACGCGCAAGAAAAGGATCCGGGAGCAATATGCCCTGATCTGGCTGGCCCTGGGCTTCCTCATCCTTGTCTTTTCGCTGTTCCAGGGGCTCCTGGATCTCGCCGCCCGCCTGGCCGGGATCTATTATGCCCCCTCCCTGCTGATCATCCTGGCCATCTTCTTCGGCATGGTCATCGGCATCCATTTCACCATGGTCCTCTCGAGACTCACGGACGACAACAGAAAGCTGGTCCAGGAGGTCGGACTGCTCAAGAACAGATTGGAACGACTCGAGCACGACGCCGGAGGGCCGGAGGCCTGATGTCGGGAAGAACCCGATGAACGTGCCGAAACCGATGATCAAGAGAGCGGTCATGGGACTGCTGGCCCTTTCGGCGCTGATCGTTTGCTTTTTTTCGGGGTCCGCGGCGTTGTTCGAGCGCGATCGTCTCCCCTTGCCTTTCGGCTTCAGGTACTGCTTTCCGCAGGAGGAGGGCCGGCCGTGCGGAAAGATCCAGGACGTGAATCCCGAAGCCGTTCGGAAGCTCCTCGCCTCCCGTCTTCACGACGGCCCGTTGGTCCTGGATACCCGGGTCTACAGTCCCGCGAAAAGGTCCGTGAAGGCCGCCTTGTCGGGGAACGGGGACTGGGAACTGATCGTCAACGGCGTCAGTTTCGGCCCGGCGCCGCGGCCCATGTTCACGCTGAAACTGGACAGGGGATATAACGATATCACGCTGAGCTTCCGGCCCCCCGCGGGTGAGTCCCCGCGGTTGAGCTTTTCCCTGTCCGAAGAGGTCCCTTTCTATCGTCTTATCCTGCCCGGACGGTCGCTTTCGGGATCCTTGTCCCGGGTGCTCGCGGCCCTCGACCGCTGGAAGATGTCGATCTTTATCGGCACATTCCTTTTCCTCCTGTTCCGAACGGGGATGGCGCTCTTTCCCATCGAGCCCCGGCCTGCCGTTCCGGGCGCCGGGGGGCCTTTCCATGGCCTTCTGAGGGCTGGCGCTTTCTTCCTGGTCTTCGGTCCCCTGGCCTATTACCTCGATCATGCCTTGGGGCTCGGCATTCCCGATCTCTTTCTTTTTCTGGGAGGGATCGCGGGCTCTCTGGGCCTCTTCCTGAGATCCGTTCTCCGCAGGCCCTGGGCGATCCGGCGGGACGCCCGCGCCTTGATCGTCCTCGCCCTGATCGCCGTTTTCGTGTTCCTTCAGATCCTTCTCGTGTCGGGCTCGTTCCTGCCCTCCCCGAACCCGCGAAGCGATCTGCCGAGCCATATGCGGATGATCCGGCATTATCAGGCCACCGGCGATATCCTGCGCGCCGAGAATTTCGACATCTATCCGCAGGGGTTCCACATGTTCTTCGCCGACACGGCCGGCCGCCTCGGCCTGCCCCTCCAGGGGGCTCTCATCGCCTACCTGGTCGTCGTCTCGATCTTGGCCTATTTCGCGGTCTACCTGTTGAGCCGGGAGCTCTTCGGGCCGATCCCCTGCGCTTATTTCTTCCTGGCGCTCTCCCTGACGCATTTCCGGTTCATATATAACCGGTTCTTCCTGGCGTACCAATTCCCCTCCATGCTCGCCGTCCTATTCTTTCTGCTGGCCCTCTATTTCGTCCTGAAGGGGGATCGCGCCCTGTCTTCGGTCTCCCTGGCCGGCGCCGTCGTCACCTATCCCTATTATGCCCCCTTCTTCCTATGGGTCATCCTTTTCCCGGTCCTGGAATGGCTCAAGGAGCCCCTCCGGACGGCCTGGCAGAAAGCGCGGCGGACGCTTCTCTATTTCGCAGTCCCGCTTTTCGCGGCCTTCGTATACGTTCGCATCTATCTGACCCGCGGATTCTCTCAACACCGGCAGGGCTTCAAGGCCTGGTTCAAGATCGATCCCTTCATCAGCATGCAGATCATCAACGCCCTCCTGCTCCTGGGCGGCCTTTACCTTCTCCTGAAAAGCGGAAGGGATCGGCGGGGCCTGCGGATCGCCCTGGGCGTGATGACCGGATACCTGGCCTACTACATCCCCTATTACTTTTTTTCCTGGGGCTCGACCTACTATTTCATGAAGAGCATGCAATACGTGATCCTGCTGGCCATCCCGCTCGAGATGATCGCGCTGGCCGGCGTCTTCCGGAAGCTCGAGAACGAGGCCTGGGCGGAATACGCGATCCTGTCGGGGGCGGCGGGGATCTATATCCTCAGGATCCTCGGTTCGATCCGTCCCTGAGGCCCCCGATCAGAAGAGAAGGGCGAGGTCGAGGGAGCCGAAGAACGGCCTGAGGTGCTGGCCCGCGAATCGCCGCGTCTGGTAGGTATAAGATAAGCAGGCTTTCAGGCGCTTGTACTTGAGCGCGAGCCCGGCCGCCAGGTCGGCCGTCAGCGGCTCCTTGCTCACCCGGTGGCTGTCCCGGAACGTGTTCCCGTCCAGAAGGAGGTCACGGGCGACGACCCGGGCCTCGACCGCCATGAAAATGTGGAATCCGAGGCGGTCGGGCCTCGGCGGGAGCGGCTCGGGGTCCACCAGCAGGACCGCGGCGTCGCTCGCGGGCCCGAGGAGGGACGTCCCGAGGTCCCAGGGAAGGTTCCAGCCCGCCCGGACCTCGAGCCCGCCGCCGAAGGCGGTGAAGAGGTTCGACAGACTGCCTCCCGAGTGCCCGATGAGCTCCCAATCGAGCCCCGCCGCCCCGGAAGAAGCCCTCAGCCTTTGCCTGCGGTCGAACTCCAACCCGAGAACAAGCTCATCGTGCAGTTGATGCGCCCACCCTTTGGGATAGGTCCAACGGAAGGCCTTGTGGAGCAGGTTCTGGATGTCTCCGGCGTAGGAGTGGGGCCCGACGATGCCCGCCTCGAACCGAAGGCTGTCCATGGCGTTCCCGTGCCGGAAATGGAACCCCAATCCCGCCGTCAGAACCCCGGCGTAGGGCCTGTCGTCCCGGACGAGGTCGCTCCGGGTGATATCCTCGGGCGTGTACATCCTCTGAGCCAGGGAGAAGGAGACGAATCGCCGCGCGCCGGGCTTGAACGCCCGGGCGAGGCTCCGGCTGAGCCCGTCCGCCCAGCGGGGAGCGCGCCCGCGGCCGGCCCCGAGCTCGGGGGAGAGCCAGACGAGGTCGACTCCGTTGGTATAGCCGCCGTCCTCGAGAGCGAAGACGTCGTTCTCGATGAAGAGCGCGAACGTACCCTTCGGCTTCCGCTCCCCCGCTTCCAGGAACGAGGGGATCAGAAGGACCATCGGGATCAGTAAGAACATGATGAGCGCGGCATTCTTCCCCGCCCTTAAGCCAAGCGTCGACCGTGAGGCTTTCTCATGTGCCTTTCCCCCATTGTAAAAGAGAGGTTGCGTGGATCCCGCGCAAAAGAGAGGTCGCGTGGATCCCGCATGAATCTTCCCCACATAGTGATAGGGAAATTGCGGGGAGCCCGCCTGAGGCTTCCCCCCATTGTCAAAGGGAGTTTGTGGGGAGTCCGCATGGGCCACCCCCCCCTTGTAAAAGGGGGGTCGGGGAGAGTCCTCGTGATTTCCCCCTCCTTTGCAGGAAAAGGGGGGTTGGGGGGATTTCTTCCGTTCAAACATACTTCGTCCACGACCCCCCATCGGTTTGCCTTCAGCGCATCTTGGATAGGACGTCCTTGAACATGGACCCTTTCATCATCCTGCGCATTTCCGCGTATTGCTTGAGGAGCTGGTTGACCTCGAAGACCGGGCGGCCGCTGCCCCGGGCGATCCTCAGGCGCCGGCTCCCGTTGAGGAGCTTCGGGTCCTCCCTCTCGGCGGGGGTCATGGACCCGATGATGGCCTCGAAATGGAGGACCTTGCGATCGTCGACCTGAACCTTGGAGAGCCCCTTCATCATGCCGCCCTTGGGAAGCATGCCCAGGATGTTCGACAGCGACCCCATCTTCTTCATCTGGCCGAGCTGTTTCCGGAAGTCCTCGAGAGAGAACTCCTGTTTCCGGAGCTTGCGGGCCATCTCCTCGGCCTCTTCGACGTCCGCCTTTTCCTCGGCCTTCTCGATGAGGCTGAGGATGTCGCCCATGCCCAGGATCCGGGAGGCCATCCGGTCCGGGTGGAAGACCTCGAGCTTGTCGAACTTCTCGCCGACGCCGGCGAACTTGACCGGGACCCCGGTGACGGAGACGATGGACAGGGCCGCCCCTCCCCTGGCGTCGCCGTCGAGCTTGGTCAGGATGACGGACGTGACGCCGATCCGGTCGCCGAAGGCCTTAGCGCTCTTGACGGCGTCCTGGCCGGTCATCGAGTCCCCGACGTAGATGACCTCGACGGGGTCGAGGATGTCCCGGACGAGCTTCAGCTCGCCCATGAGCTCGTCGTCCACGTGGAGCCGGCCGGCCGTGTCGACGATGAGGGGGTCGAACGCCCGGTTCCGGGTGTGCATGACGAGGTCCTTGAGGGCCTTTTCAGGCGTGGACATCTGCTCGGCCGTCATCTCGTAGAACGGCAGGCCGAGCGACGAGGCGATGGTCTTCAGCTGTTCCTGGGCGGCCGGCCGCTTGAGGTCGAAGGAGACGAGCAGGGGGTTCCTGCCGATCCCCTTGACCCACCGGGCCAGCTTGCCGCAGGTCGTCGTCTTGCCGCTCCCCTGGAGTCCGACAAGCATGAAGATGGACGGGGGAGCCGACGCGAACGTCAGGGGCTTGTCCGAGCCGCCCAGGATGGCGGCGAGCTCGTCCCGGACGATCTTGATGACCTGCTGAGCGGGGCTCAGGCTCGAGAGGACCTCCTCCCCAAGGGCCTTCTCCTTGATCCGGGCCTCGAAGTCCCGGACGACTTTGTAATTGACGTCCGCCTCGAGGAAGGCCAGTCGGATCATCTTCAGGGCCTCGCCCATGTTCTTTTCGGTGACCTTCCCCTCGCCCCGGAGGAACTTCATCATCTTCTCGAGGCGGCCCGAAAGCTGGTCAAACATCGGCGGCGTCCCTCGCTTTCATGTTCATCTTCAACATCTTAGGGCATTATTGGAAGGCCGTCAAATGTCCAATCCCGTCCTTCTCGCCAGCCTCGCGCGTTCGTTGTATAATACCCGCGATGCGTCACAGGACATGGGCCGCGTTCGCCGTCGGGACGGCCTGCCTGCTGTCTTTCGCCGTCCTTCCCGCGTGGAACCGGACCGGGCGGGAGATCCGCGGGCCCCGCCCGCCGGACGGTATCGACCGCAAGGGCCGCGCCTTCGACCTCCCCCTTCTCCTGAACGCGACCGTCGTCGGGCTCCCCGCTTATCTCGAGAGGCACGGAAGCGGGCCCACGGCCGTGGGCATGATCCTGGGCTATCATGACGGTCACGGCTTCCCCTATCTGATCCCCGGGGACGCCTCGACTCAGACCGAACTCGTCAATATGATCATCGCGTCCGAGCAGCACTACAACGATTATGCTCTCCCCCTGGACGCGCCTCCCGCCCTCCTCCCGGACAAGTCCGAGCTTGCGCCGGAGGAAAGGCACGCCGACAACTGCCTGGCCGATCACTGCCTGACCTCCCGCAGTTTTTATGGGAACTATTACGGCTGGACGAAGGACGCCGACCTCGGGCCCGGGATCGAAGCCTTCTTCCGGGGCGGGGAGCGGTACGTCGTCGTCACCGAGTCCTTCCCCGCGACGGGGATCACCCTGACGGCCATCCGGAACGAGCTCCTGAGCGGCCGCCCGCCGGTCTTCGCCGTGGACACGGACGGCGACGGCGCGGAGGACCGGTTCGTGGCCGTCGCCGGGCTCAGTTCGGAGGCCGGCGTCGACTATTACGGCTGTTTTACCGGCTGGGACACGGATCTCCACTGGTACGAGTTCCGGTCCGCCGGAGCCGGCGTCCCCTGGGGAGTGGCGGCGATCCGCACGATCGCCCCCGGCTACGGGGTTTTCCCGCCCGCCGATTTCGCCCTGGAGCGTCTGATCAACGACCTGATCTTCTTCAAGGAATACATCAACCGCCTGTCCTGGGTGCCCAACCCCGAGAATCTCTCCCGCATCCTCCGCTACAAGATCTATCGGAAGGAGACCTTCGACCCCGACTCGGCTTTCGACCTCCTGGCCGAGGTCGACGCGTCCTCGACCGGCTATGACGACCGGGGGCTGACACGGGATATCGGATACACTTACCGCATCACCGCGGTGGACGAATCCGGCCGGGAAAGCCGCCCGGCCACCGTCCGCGGCCCCACTAAATAGGGACACCGCCCACCCCCCTCCGGCTTGACTTTTTAGCCCCTTCAGTTTAAGGTAGTACTACTTTTTTGAGGAATGGACAGCAAAATGAACAAGATACCCAAACCGCCGGAGACCCCCGGAGAGGAAGCCATGGGCTCGAAGATCGACTATCCGGAGATCCAGAAGCTCATCGCCCTCATCGAGGAGAAGAACCTGTCCCTGTTCGAGCTCGAGGTCGAAGGCTTCAAGATCAAGATAGGGCGGAACGTCCCCGGCGCGCCCGTCTACCACCAGGTCGCCGCGGCCCCCGCGGCTCCGGCCCATCCGGCGGCCTCCGGAGCCCCCTCTCTCGGAGGACCGGCCCCGGCGCCGGCCCCTGAAAAGGACGTCCGGGACGTCACCTCCCCCATGGTCGGGACCTTCTACCGCGCCCCCGCCCCGAACGCCGACCCCTTCGTCGAGGTCGGCGAGCCCGTGAAGAAGGGCCAGACGCTATGCATCATCGAGGCCATGAAGCTGATGAACGAGATCGAAGCCGAGATCGACGGGATCGTCACGGCCATCCACGTCGAGAACGGGAAGCCCGTCGAATACGGGCAGAAGCTCTTCTCCATCCGGACGGCCTCCTGAAGCCATGATCTCCAAGATACTGGTCGCCAACCGAGGGGAGATCGCGCTCCGGGTCATCCGGTCCGCCCGCGAGCTCGGCATCAAGACGGTCGCCGTCTATTCCGAGGCCGACAAAAGCTCCCTGCACACCCTTTTGGCCGATGAGCGGGTCTGCATCGGGCCGGCCAAGGCTTCCGAGAGCTATCTCAACATCCCCAACCTGCTCAGCGCCGCGGAGATCACCAAGGCCGACGCCATCCACCCCGGCTACGGGTTCCTGGCCGAGAACCCCCGTTTCGCCGAGATCTGCGAGACCTCGGGGATCACCTTCATCGGCCCCCCGGCGTCCATCATCCGGCTGATGGGGGACAAGAACAAGGCCCGCCTGGCCATGAAGAAGGCCGGCCTGCCCGTCCTCCCCGGGAGCGACAAGGTCCTCGACGACGTGGCCGAGGCCAAGAAGATCGCCCAGAAGATCGGCTATCCCGTCATCATCAAGGCTTCGGCCGGCGGCGGCGGCAAGGGCATGAGGATCTGCCGGACGGCCGCCAACCTCGATGAGCAGTTCCCCATCGCCCAGAACGAGGCCCGGGCAGCCTTCGGCGACGCGTCCCTGTACATCGAGAAATACGTCACCGGAGCCCGCCATATCGAGATCCAGATCATCGGCGACCGGAAGGGCAAGGTCATCGCCTTCGGCGAGAGGGAGTGCTCGGTCCAGCGAAAGTACCAGAAGCTCATCGAGGAAACGCCGTCGGTCTTCATCGACGAGAAGGTCCGCAAGAAGATGATGAACGCGGTGGCCGACGCCGCCTCCGAGGTCGGATACCGGAGCCTGGGGACCTTCGAGTTCCTGGTCGACGAGAAGAGGCGGTTCTACTTCATGGAGGCCAACGCGCGGGTCCAGGTCGAGCATCCCATCACCGAGATCGTCTACGGCATCAACCTGGTCAAGGCCCAGATCAGGGAAGCGGCCGGGGAAAAGATCAATTTCCCGATGGAACTCGAGATGCGGGGCCACGCCATCGAATGCCGCATCAACGCCGAGGACCCCGTAACGTTCGTTCCCTCGCCCGGCAAGATCGACTTCCTGGTCCTGCCCGGCGGCGAGGGCATCCGGGTGGATTCCGCGGCCTACGGCGGCTGGCAGATCCCGCCGGACTACGATTCCCTCGTGGCCAAGATCATCGCCTTCGCCCCGACGCGGCAGCTGGCCATCAAGAAAATGCAGACGGCGCTCGAAACGACGACCATCGTGGGCATCAAGACCAACCTTCCCCTCCACCTCCAGATCCTGGCGAACACGGAATTCCTCGAGGGAAGATACGATACCCAGTTCATGGAGCGATTCCTCGCCGCCAAGAAAACCACCCCTTCCGTCTGAGCCTCCCCGGAGCGCGTTCCCGGAGCCGGCGCCCGGCGGCTCTCCCTCGCTTGGACCTCACCCCATCAGCTTGAGATAGACCACGCACGAGACCGCGACGACGAGCTTGCACAGGAAGAGGATCCACCAGAGAGCGCTCAGCGGCCGTATGAACGTCACCAGGGGAAGGACGATCACGACGAGGAAGACGACGCCCAATATGACCCTGATCCTGTTATCGTCCGTCCTGACGAACGCCGCGCTGATGAGCAGGACGGCGGCGATATCGAGGATCAAGCCATAAGGGATGCCCATCCGGCCGGCCTCAGGGCGCGAGCCTGAAGATCGCCACCCGGAACTCCCCGTCGTTGTCCCGGACGACGTTCTCGTTGACCCCCACATAAAGCCGGCCGCGAATAGGCATGACCACGACAAGTTCCCGCCCGATGAAGAAATACCGGGCGAGCTCGTCCTTGATCTCTTCGCCCGTCTTTTCGTCGGTCCGGACGGCCAGGACCTGGCTGACCTTCCCGGCCAGACAGCCCATGTTCCGGTCGGGCAGGGGCTGTTGGAGCCCCTGGATATCGGCCCCGTCGGGCCCGCAGGCGGCGTCGGGGTTCCCCTTCTGGAGCGAGATCTCGCCCTCGCCCCGGAAAAGAAACTCCTGGTCCTCTTCGACGTCGATGCCCGTATCCACCCACCCCGCGTTCCCCGCGACGACGAGCTCCTTGACCGGGATGAGGGCCTGGGGCAGGCGGCCCAACGCTCCCGAGGCGGAGCTCGCGATAGAAAACAGAACAATGGGGAGAAGGGCAGGGATCACGTGCCGCGCCCCACCCGTCAAGCGGCGCCTCCGCCGGGCCCGCGCTTCGCGTCCCCCCTCAGTACCGCCATCATGTCCTCGTGGATGAGCCCGTTGCTGGCCAGGGCCTTCCCCGAGAAAAGGTCGAACGGCCCGCCCTCGAAATTTGTTATCGTTCCCCTCGCCTCTTCGACGATGAGCGCGCCGGCGGCCATGTCCCAGGGCTTGAGCTTGAGCTCCCAGAACCCGTCGAACCGTCCGCAGGCGACGTAGCAGAGGTCCAGGGCGGCGGAGCCGCAGCGGCGGACCGCCTGGGCCCGGACGATGAATTCGCAGAATTCCCTGACGTTGTTCTCCCCGCTCGTCCGGACGTCGTAAGGGAAGCCCGTGGCCAGGAGCGACTTCCCCAACTCGGCGACCTCCGAGACCGCGACGGGGCGCCCGTTGAGCCGGGCGCCGTGCCCGCGGACGGCCTCGAAGAGCTCGTCCCGGGTCGGGTCGTAAACGACGCCGAGGACGGTCGAGCCCGCCCGTTCGAGAGCGATAGAGACGCAGAAAACGGGGAAGGTGTGGGCATAGTTCGTGGTTCCGTCGAGGGGATCGAAGATCCAGCGGAAATCGGATGTGCCGGCCCTGGTCAGGCCCTCCTCGGCGAGGAAGCTGTGGTCGGGGAAGGCTTCCGAGAGGCGCCGGAAGATCATGTCCTGGGCCAGCCTGTCGAAGCGGGTCACGAGGTCGACGGCCCCCTTGTACATGATCTCGCCCCGGTGGGCGTAATTCTCCCCGAGAACACGCCCCGCTTCGCGGGCGGCCGCCTTGGCGGTCTCGAGACAGGATTCGATGGGATCCACGGGACCTTATCTTATCAACTTGGGGAGGCCGTGGCAATCCTTACCTTCCGGGGGCCGCGCCGAAAAACTTTTCTCCCGGCCGCCCGTAATATACAATGTTCTGTAGTATGCGATTCAGGATAGGAAGGACCCCGACCATGGCCGAGAACAGAAGCTTCTGGAGCAGACGCAAACGGACGCTCATCGTCCTGGGCGTCATCCTCGTCATCGCCCTCATCATCGTATTCAACCTGAGATCCCAGCGGGAGAAGACGGTCAAGGTGACGGTCTCCAAGGTCGGGACGAACGACCTGACGTCGATCATCTCCGCCTCCGGAGAGGTCAAGCCGAAGAAGAACGTCGAAATCAGCGCCCTCGTGCCCGGCCGGATCATCAAGATCGGCGTCGAGGAGGGCGACGTCGTCAAGGCGGGAGACTTCCTCCTGAAGCTCGACTCGACCCAGTACGAGGCGGTCGCCGAAGGGAACCGGGCCTCCATCCGGACCTTCCGGTCCCAGCTCGTCCAGGACGAGGCGCGCTTCCGCAAGGACAAGGGCGCCTACGAGAGGCAGAAGAGGCTCTTCGACGAACAGCTCATCTCCTTCGACCAGCTGGAGACCGCCAAGCTCCAGTACGACGTCTCGACCGCCCAGGTCAGGGGCATCAAGTCGCAGATCGAGAACGCCGAGGCCTCGCTCAAGAGCACCATGGACAACCTGAACAAGACCACGTTCGTCTCGCCCATCGACGGCATGATCACCAGCCTCCGGGTGGAGGAGGGCGAGATGGCCATCATCGGGACCATGAACAACCCCGGCACGGTCCTCCTGACCATCGCCGACCTGTCGGTCATGGAGGTCGAGGTCGAAGTGGACGAGACCGACGTCGTCGGCGTCCAGCTCGGACAGCCGGCCAACGTCCGCGTCGACGCCTACCCCGACGCCGTCTTCAAGGGCAAAGTGACCGAGATCGGGAGCTCCGCCCTGCAGAAGGCCACGGCGACGGCCCAGGAATCCAAGGATTTCAAGGTCGTGGTCACCCTGGAGGATCCGGCCCACAAGCTGAAGCCGGGCCTTTCCGCCTCGGCGGACATCATCACCGCCGAGAAGAAAGGCGTCCTGGCCGTCCCCATCTCCTCGCTCGTCCTGAGAGAAAAGCCCGTCGAGAGCAAGGAGAAGAAGGAGGCGGAGGAAGAGGAAGGCGTCTTCGCGATCGAGGCCGGGCGGGTGAAGTTCCGGACGGTCGCCAAGGGCATCACCGGCGGCATGAACATCGAGATCGTCTCCGGGCTCAAGGAAGGCCAGGAGATCGTGACCGGGCCCTACAACGCCCTGAGGGACCTGAAGGACGGAACGCTCATCAAGAGCGACGTGAAGAAGGCGAAGTGACATGGCCCCCGAGAACGACGCGGTGATCCTGGTCGAGAATCTGACAAAGACCTACCAGCTCGAAAGCCAGGAGGTCCGGGCGCTCCGCGGCGTCTCCTTCGCCATCATGCCCAACGAGTTCGTGGCCATCATGGGCCCGTCCGGCTCCGGAAAATCCACCCTCATGAACCTCATCGGCTGTCTCGACACCCCGACCGAAGGGACCTACCACCTCAACGGGAAGCTTGTCAGCTCGATGGGCGAGGACGAGCTGGCCCACGTCCGGAACAAGGACATCGGGTTCATCTTCCAGGTCTTCAATCTCCTGCCGCGCTCGACGGCCTTCCGGAACGTCGAACTGCCGATGATCTACGCCGGCTCCCGGAAAACGGAGCGCGAAGCCAAGGCCCGCCGCTCCCTCGAGATGGTGGAGATGAAGGACCGCATGTACCACAAGCCGTCGGAGCTTTCCGGCGGGGAGCGCCAGCGGGTGGCCATCGCCCGGGCCCTGGTCAACGACCCGGCCCTCCTCCTGGCCGACGAGCCGACCGGGAACCTCGATTCGAAGACCGGGCAGGAGATCCTCAACCTGTTCCACAAGCTCCACGCCCGGGGGAACACCATCGTCATCGTCACCCACGACCGCGAGGTCGCCGACCAGACCCAGCGCATCATCCACCTCAAGGACGGGGTGATCGAACGTGAAGAAAGGAAAGGAGCCTGACATGTCGTTCTTCAAGCGCCTCGAAGGGGTCTTCTTCTCTCCCACGCCCATGTTCCGCTCCCTGGCCGAGAAGCCGGTCTGGGTCGACGCCCTCGTCATCCTCGTCCTGCTCATGGCCGTGTTCTCCGCCGTCGTCGCTCCCTACACGCAGTCCGACCAGCTCAAGATGTTCAAGGACAACACCAGGCTCCAGGAGCGGATGGGCGAGACGCGCTACAACGAGATGATCGACAAGATGGAGCACGCCTCCCCGTCGAACGCCATCGCCAGGGGCGTCATCTGGGGCCCCGCGATGGGCGCCATCGGGCTCCTCTTCTCGAGCCTCATTCTCCTCATCCTCGGACGGTTCGTCTCCACCCAGGGGAACTTCGTCGGCGTCCTGGCCGTCCTCGTCCACGCCTCCTTCATCGACAAGCTCCTCGGCAACGGCCTCCGGACCTTCCTCATCCTGACGCGGAAGTCCGTCATGCAGACCTCGACGAGCCTGGCCATGCTCTTCCCGAAGATCGAGCTGACCTCTCCGGCCTACGTCATCCTCGGCCAGATCGACATCTTCCAGCTCTGGATGTTCGGCGTCCTGGCCGTCGGGCTTTCGGCCCTTTTCAAGGTCAGCCTGCGCAAGTCGCTGTTCATTTCCTACGGCTTCTGGCTGCTCAAGAGCGTCCTCTTCATCGCTCTCGGCCTCATCGGCATGTCGTATATGAAATAGCATTGACACCGGTCGGCTTCCCCACTAAATTACATTCGTGGATCAGAACGCATTCCGCGGCGACCTCGCGGAGACCAGTTTTCCGAAGCTCCTCGGCCTGATCTGGCGCGAGGGCCGGTCCGGAACTCTGTCCCTGCGGAAGGGGCCGGAGGAGAGGGTCTTCGCCTTCGAAGCGGGAACGTGGTCGCTCGGCCCGGAGACCTTCGACGCGCCCGGCTTCCTGAAGGGGCTCACTTCCCACGGCCTGGTCAGGACCGCCGACCTCGGCCGCGTCGGGGCCCTGGCCGAGGGGGATGCCCGGAACCTCATGCGGGGACTCATCGAGGACGGGATTCTCCCGGCCGCGCGGGCGTGGGATCTAGCCACGGCCTTCTCGAAGGACAGGCTCCACCAGGTCTTCGACTGGACCGAGGGGACCTATGACCTCGTCCCGGCTCCGGTCCCGGCCGAAACGCCCTGGGTCCGGGGCGTCGGATTGCCGGGGCTCATCCTGGAAGGCGTCCGCCGGATGGGCAACTTCGCGGTCATCGAGGGCGGCCTCCCCGGCCCCGACGAGAAGCTCCGGCCCGTTCCGCCCAGGAACGGAGAGCCCGTCATCCTGGCACCACACGAATCATACGTGCTTTCCGCCGCGGACAGGACCGACCGGCTGGGCGAGATCGTCCGCACCAGCCCGCTGGGCGACCGGGAAACGAAGAGGGCCCTGTTCGCGCTCCTCGTGCTCGGACTCCTGGGAACGGAAAAAGGGGACCGGCCGTCGGCCGAATACTCCCTCGGCGACATGGACCGTCTCTTCGAAGCCTTCAACGACCGCTGTTCCTTCATTTTCAGGTACATATCGAAGGAGCTCGGCCCCGTGGGCCCCAATGTCTTCGAAAAAACGCTGGAAGAGGTCCGCGGACGGCTCGACCCCGCCTTCCAGTCCTGCCAGGTGAAGCCGGACGGACGCATTGAGCTCCGGACCCTCCTCCGGAAGAACCTGGGCGTTTCGAGCGACGAAGGCAAGCGGAGCCTCCTCCGGAGCTTCGACGAGATCCTGGCCGCGGAGGTCCTCGCGGTCAAACGGACTCTCGGTAACGGACACGAATCCGCCCTGGTCAGGGGGCTGGAGCGGATCGGGGACCTGATTTGAACAGGAAACAGCTCGCCGGCCTGCTCCTCTTCGTCTCGGCCCTCGCCCTCTGGCTTCTGGGGAAAATTGTCCTCTGAAACCCGGGCCCTCGTCGTCATCCTGGGGCCCACCGGGGTCGGGAAGAGCGGGGCCGCGCTCGGCCTGGCCGCGAAGTTCCGGGGCGAGATCATCAATGCCGATTCCATGCAGGTCTACCGGGGCTTCGATATAGGCACGGACAAGCCCTCGCCGGCCGACCGGAAAGCCGTCCCCCACCATCTTCTGGACGTCGCCGAGCCGGGGGACCAGTTCACGGCCGCCGACTTCATCGCCGGAGCCCTCGAGGCCATGGCCGGCATCCATGCCAGGGGCGATCTCCCCTTCATCGTGGGAGGCACGGGGCTCTATATCAAAGCCCTGTTGGACGGCCTTTTCCCCGGCCCGGGGAGGGATCCCGAGGTCCGGTCCAGGCTCGAAGCTGAAGCGGCGGCGGACGGGCTCGACGCCCTGTACAAGCGACTGGAGACGGCCGATCCCGCCTATGCCCTGAAGATCCGGGCGCAGGATCGGATCCGCATCGTCCGTGCCCTCGAGGTCTTCGAAACGACGGGGAAACCCATCTCGGAGCACTTCCTCGCAACGGAATCCTTCGTCAAGGGCATGAGCCAGGTCCGTGTCGGCCTCGAGCTCGACCGGCCCGAGCTGGTCCGTCGGATCGAGGCGCGCGTCGACCGGATGTTCGCGGCCGGGCTCGTCGAGGAGGTTCAAAGGCTCCTCGCCGGAGGCGTCGCGGCCGAAGCGCCGGCCTTCAAGGGCCTGGGATACAAGCAGGTCCTGGCCTTTCTCCGGAACGAGATCGGGCTCGACGAGGCCAGGGACCTGGTCAAGCGCGAGACCCGGCGTTATGCCAAGCGCCAAATGACCTGGTTCCGGAAGATGTCCGGGATAACCTGGTTCCGGGCCGGAGATATACCGGCCCTTGAGGACCACATGGGAAAAAACATACAATAGAGGACCATGGACAAAGCCATTCTCGTCAACCTGGCCACCACCAAGAAGGAGAAGGAGGAGGCCCGCGACTCCATGGCGGAGCTTGCCGGGCTGGCCTCCGCGGCCGGGGCCGAGGTCGTCGGGAGCGTCTTCCAGAATCGCCCCCGGGCGAGCGTCCGGAGCCTCCTCGGCACGGGCAAGGTCGATGAGGTCCGCGAGCTGAGGGAAAAGCTCGACGCCGGCCTCATCGTCTTCGACCACGACCTGACGCCCATCCAACAGAGGAACCTCGAGACGGAGATCGGGGCCAAGGTCATCGACCGGACCCAGCTCATCCTCGAGATCTTCGGCCTGCGGGCGCGGACGAACGAAGGCAAGCTCCAGGTCGAGCTGGCCCAATTGTCCTATCTCCTCCCCCGCCTCGTGGGCAAGGGCATCGCCATGTCCCGCCCGGGCGGCAGTACCTCCGGCGGCGGCATCCGAAGCCGCGGGCCCGGCGAAAAGAAGCTCGAGGAAGAGCGCCGGCGCATCAACGACCGCATCGCCAAGGTCCGGAAGGACATGCTGGCCGTCCAGAAAAGGCGTGCCGGCCAGCGGGAGAGCCGCCGGAAGAGCCCCGTGCCCACCGTCTCCCTGGTCGGGTACACGAGCGCCGGGAAATCCACCCTTTTCAACACCTTGGCCCGCGAGCGGCGGTACACGTCGCCCAACCTGTTCGCAACCCTCGACCCGCTCCTGCGCCGCGTCTCCTACTCCGACGGCCTGTACTTCTTCCTCTCGGATACGGTCGGCTTCATCCGCAGGCTTCCGACCGAGCTGGTGACGTCCTTCCAGGCCACCCTGGACGAGGTTCGCGAGGCCGACGCCGTCTGCCACATCATCGACGCGACGAGCCCCCGCTCCCGGGAGCAGGCATCGGCCGTCGACGGCGTCCTGGCCCGCATCGGCGTCACCGACGTCCCGGTCGTCCGGGTCTACAACAAGATCGACCTTCTGGCCGAGGCTGAGCGAACGGACCTTCTCCGGAGGAACGTGGCCCCCGAAGCGCGGACCCTCTATATCTCGGCCAGGACGGGGGAAGGGACCGGGGACCTGATGGAGCGGCTCCGCGAGATCCTCTTCCGGGACCACCGCCCGTTCACGTTCCGCATCCCGGCGGAGCGCGAGGACCTGATGCGTTCCCTGCCCCAGCGTTCCCTGGTCCTGAAGCGGCGGGCGCAGGACGGCGCCATGGAGTTCCGGGTGATGGCCGACCCCGCGGTCGTCGCGAGCTATCTCCCCTACCTCCGGCAAGGAGAAGACCAATGGTGAAAAAGATAATGATCGTCGCCGGCCTCGCCGCCCTGGCCTGGTCCTGCGCCACGTTCGAACCCCTGCCTCCCGCGTTCTACGTCGAGGACCTGCCCCAATCCCTCACGACGACGATGACCCTCGAGGAGAGGATCGCCGCGGAGGAGGCCTGGAACGACCTGCGGACCGGGAGAAGCGAAAGGGCCGGGAAGGCGTTCGCCAAGCTCGGCACGGCGAGCCCCGTTGCCTTCCTCGGCAGAGGATTTCTCGCCCTGCAGGCCCAGGACCTCCAGGCCTCGGAACAGGGCTTCCGGGACGCTCTGAAGCTCGATCCGGAGCTTGTCCTGGCGTACGTTGGCCTCGCCCAGGTCGCGTTGGCACGCGGCGACGAGGATCAGGCCTATAACCGGTATCGGGAGGTTCTCAAGAGGGAACCGGACCACGCCTGGGCCAAGCCCAGGTTCGAAGCCCTGCGGGAGCGGAAGACCGAGGCGTTCACGGCCGAGGGCCGCCGGGCCGCCGAGGCCGGGGACATGGAGACCGCGAAGAAGGCCTACCTCTCGGCCCTCTTTTATTCCCCGGAATCCGTCGACGCCAACCTCGACCTCGCCAGGATCTACTGGAAGGAAAAGAACGCCGCGAGCGCGGCCCTGCACTACAAGGCCGCGAGCGCCGGCGCTTCCAAGGACAGGGGCATCCTCAAGGAGTATGCCGAGGTCCTGTACGAGGACCAGCAATTCGGCCGAAGCCTGGACATCTACGAGCTTCTGGCCGAGGCGAATCCCAAGGATAAGTCCGTCCGGGAACGCATCGAGGGGCTGAAGAACAAGCTGGGGATCTACGAGATCCCGAGCCTGTACAACGACATCCCGGCCGCGCAGGCCATCTCCAGGGAGGAGCTGGCCGCCCTCATTGCCGTCAAGCTCAGGAAGGCCCTCGACGGGGGCGACGCCACGCCGCCCATCTTCGTCGACATCGCGACCTCATGGGCCTCCCGGTTCATCCTCAAGGTGACGGCGCTCGGCGTCATGGAATCCTACGAGAACCACACCTTTCAGCCGAAGAAGATCATCAACCGGGCCGAACTGGCCGAGACGCTGGTCCGCCTGGTCAATATCCTGAAGAACAAGGGATACCGGTTCACGCCGCAGATGGCCGCGGACCGGGTCCAGATATCCGACGTTTCTCCCGAGAACTATTTCCGCGCGCCCATCGTCCAGATCGTCGCCTACCAGATCATGGACCTCGGGCCGCAGAGGACCTTCCGGCCCGACGCCGTCGTCGAGGGCCGGGAGGCCATCGGCGCGCTGGACATCGTCCTGGAGCTGATGAAGTAGGATCGAACGAAAAGGAAGACATGAGCGCCAAGTTCTGGAAAGAATGCTGTCTCCCCCCGAACCTCCTGACCCTGTCCCGGGTCCTGCTCGTTCCCGTGTTCGTCCGGATGATGCTCGCCGGGCGGGCGCGGGACGCGTTCCTCGTCTTCCTCCTCGCCGGGCTGACGGATGTTCTCGATGGCCTCGCCGCCCGGCTCTGGCATCAGAAATCGAGGCTCGGCCTCTGGCTTGACCCGGTCGCGGACAAGCTCCTCCTGACGTCGTCTTTCGTCCTTCTGGGGTTATCCCAGATCAGCCGGCCCAACGCCATCCCGCTCACAGTGGTATGCATCGTGATCGGGCGGGACGTCATGATCGCGGTGGGCGCTCTCGTTCTTCTCCTGTGGAAGGGCCAGAAGGCCTTTTTCCCGACCCTCCTGGGCAAGGTCAGCACCGTCGCCCAGGTCCTGACGATCCTCGCGGTGCTCGCCCTGAATGCGCACGGGACCGCAAGCCCGCTCCTGCGCTGGGCTTATGACACGACGCTCATCGCGACGGTCGCGTCGGGGGTCCAGTATTTCATCCTGACCCTGCCGCTGCTTGCGGACAGGAAAAGATCCTAGGTCCTAAGCATATTCCGGCAGGGATATTTATCCGTAAGTCCATTGGTCCTTTCACTTGAAATCAATCGCCGTCTCGACCGTGAAGAACTTGTATTTCTTATAGACGACGGAGATCCGGGCGTTCGCGATCTTCTTGTTGTCCGATAATATGTAGCCCTGCTCCGAATAATTGCGGCTGGGGAAGCGGAGGCCGTTCTTCTCGTATCCGTATTCCGAAAAGGCGACGATCGACGGCTCGGCCCCCTGGCTCCGGGCATATTCTTCGATGGCCTTGAAGTTGCGCAGGGACCTCTGGTCCCAGACGATCTTGAGGACGCTTCCGTCGTCCTCCTTGATCCAGATCTTCCCGTAGGGGTGCGGCTCGTCGAGTTCCCGCCTGGGCGTCACCCAGACGACCACGGCCCTTTCCTCGCCGACCTTGTCCTCTCCGATGAGCCGGTAATCATGGACCTTCTGCCAGGACTCGCTCAACAATCCGACCGGCCCGAAGAGAACGTTCTCGTAAAGGAACATGACCGTCAGCAGGGAGGATTTCCGGCCTTTGGACTTTTGGCCGTCGACCGAAATGAGCTCGCGCTTCTCCTGCGCCTTCTTGTCCTTCCTGACGAACTGATAATCGTAGAGATAGACCGTGGTATTCCGGGTGAAACGGACCGTTTCTTCCGTCACTTCCTCGTAACAGATGAAATCGAGCGCGGCCCGTTCCAGCCGCCGGCAGTATTCGGCGGACTTCTTCAGGATCGCGGCCAGCCTCGCACCTTCGACCGTCTCCTGGGCGCATGGCTGGACGGGGAGGGCGCATAGGGCCGCGGATAAGACCGCCGCCTTGAGCCAAAGAGATTGCGCCAACATCCCCTGCCGCATGGGATAATAGGGCCGCTTCAGGGTCCTGTCAAGCGGGGCCGCATCCCTAAATGACGGTTATCCAATGATATACATGAGCCTGCTGATTTTAGAGCCTTCTTCGCTTATACTGTAGGTACTCCCATGACCGAACCATCCCCTTGGGACAACTGTCCCCGGAAATGCTCTTCGGTCATCAGCGGGAAGGGGAAGCAAGGAGGATAACATGTCGCTCAAACAGGCCCTGATCCTCTACGGGGTCACCCTCGCGATCTTTTTCCTCATCGATATGGTCTGGCTCGGCCTGGTAGCCAAGGGCTTTTACAGGCGCCAACTGGGGGAATTCCTCAGCCCCCAAGTGCGTTGGGGAGCCGCCATCCTCTTCTACCTGCTCTTCATCGCGGGCCTGCTCGTCTTCGTCGTCAGCCCCGCCCTCCTTCGCGGCGCGCCGCTCCATGCCCTGCTCTTCGGCGCCCTGTTCGGGCTCATCTGCTATGCGACCTACGACCTGAGCAACATGGCGACGCTCAAAGGCTGGCCTCTCATCGTGACCTTGGTGGACCTCGTCTGGGGCACGGTCCTGGGCGGGGTCGTATCGTTCCTGAGCGCCGTCATCGGGCGGACCTGGCTCAAGCTCTAGGAGAGGGATATGAAGAGGAGAAACATTCTCGTCGCGGCCGCCGTTCTGTTCGCGATGTCGGTCCCGTCCGCCGCCGCAAAGGACTCGCGGTGGATGCTCGACTTCGAGAACGGCGCGGCCTTCAGCGGTTACAACAATATCGCGGTCCCGGGTGATACAGGCACCCGGTTCTCCCTCTCGAAAGATTTCAAGACCGACGCCGCCTATTTCTACAGGCTGCGGCTGACGTGGCGGATGTCGCCCCGGCACAGCCTATCCGTGCTCTATGCGCCCCTGAAATTCTCGGCCTCGGGGACCTCCCCCTTCCCCATCCACTTCTACGGGACCGACTTCCCGGAGGGCGCCCCCGTCAAGGGCTCCTACAAGTTCAACTCCTACAGACTGACCTACCGCTATGAGCTCGTCCGTGGGGAAAAATGGAAGGTGGGCATCGGGTTCACGGCCAAGATCCGAGACGCGGCCATCGGCCTGGAAAGCGGGACCTTGAGCGCCACGAGGAAGAACGTCGGACCCGTGCCTCTCCTGAACGTCCAGGTCGAGAGGTGGATATCGCCGAAGGTTGGTCTGCTCCTCGACGCGGACGCCTTAGCCGCCCCTCAGGGCCGGGCCGAGGATGTCCTGCTTGCCGTCATGGTCCGAATCTCTCCATCCATGACCCTCAGGGCCGGATATCGCTTTGTCGAGGGGGGCGCCGACAACGACAAGGTCTATACGTTCGCCCTCATCCACTACGCCTCGGTCGGCATCTCGATCGATCTCTGAGGAAAACCGGGGCGGCTTATTCGAACCGCCGGAGCTCGATGATATTCTTGAAGAAATCGGCGGTCAGGATCCCGCTCCATTCGAGTTCATCGACCATCTTACGGTTCACGGCAAAATTCGCATAGGGCTTCCATTCGCCCGGGGTCAGCGGGTCGTTCGCCGTCAGCTGGAAGACCACCCTGTCCAGGGCCTTGAACTTCGCGTAAAGCGCCTCGATCTTGGGGCCCAGGTCCTTGACCATGTCGTCGTCAATGTTCAGCTGATCGACATCGAAGTACCGGTAGGAGATGATCAACTCGTTCGCGCCGCCTGTGACATCCAGGATCCCGGAATTGTCCTCGCGCGCCTCGCCGAGGACGGGTTTCAGAACATCGAGCGTGAACACTTCCTGTTCCGCGACGGGCTTCGATCCTTCGCCCTTCTTTCCCTTGCAGGCCGCAAGGGCTCCGACCAGCATCAAAGCCAGGATGGCGATCCCGATGAGCTTCGCGGGACGACACAAAGCGTTCCTCATGTGACCCTCCATAAAAACCTCGTGATAAAAAATAATCCAGGCGTTTTTCAGCGGCCTGTCAATGCCGTCCGGGACCGCCGGAGGCGGCTTGCCTTTGAGCCTGCCGATCGATCCGTTCATTGACTTCGAAGAGGAGAGGGAATATAGTTCCTCACAAATGGGGCGGTTCGTTCCACCGGTTCGACGGATCTTCTTTTCCTCTTTGTTTCGGTTCCCAGCCATGCCCCTGTCTTCTTTTAGGAGGCGGACATGAGATCCCTGAAAAAGAGAGCCCCCGCCGCGGCCATCGTCTCGATCCTGTTCGCGGCCGTCGTCCTGGGCGTCCTGCCCTCCGCCGCGCGCGCTCAGGATCGTTCGAAAGGGTTCGGCGTCGATCAACTGAGGCACCAGGTCTGGAAGCAGGGCAAGGTCCAGGTCATCGTGCGATTCGCCGTTCCCCGGATCGGCGAATTGTCGGCCGCTTCGGCCAGATATTGGGGCACGGACCTCGGCCCGGATGACGCCCGGGCCCGGGCCCTCGCCGACACGGAGCTGGCCGACGCCATCGAATATTTCTCCTGGAAGATCGTGGCGGAGCTCCAAGGGACGGAATACGAGGAGGTCGCGAGATTCCAGTATCTTCCGTTCATCGTTCTCCGCGTGTCCCCCGGCGCGTTCGCCGTTCTGGAAGCCTCGCCGGATGTCGTGGGCATCGAAGAGGACTATCCGAGGAAGCTCGTCGATCCGGTCGATGGAAGCGGCGCGGGAAGCAAGGGAGGGAACGCCGCGGACGGCGAGGATCTCTCCCGTCCGATGCTGAACGACTCGGCTGGGATCGTCGGCGCGGAAACGGCCTGGGGGTGGGGTTTCACCGGCACCGGCTGGTACGTCGCCGTCCTCGACACCGGGATACGGAGGACGCATCAGTTCTTCTCCGGGAAGACCATCATCGAGGCCTGCCGGGCCAAGGGAAGGGACGGCGTGGGCCCCGCCGGGGATTGCCCGAACGGCAAGTCCAGCCAGAACGGGCGGGGCACGGCCGTTCATTACGCCGATACCTACGGCGGCTTCGATCACGGCACCCACGTAGCCGGCATCGCCGCCGGCAACTACGGGTCATTGGCGGGGATCGCCAAGGGCGCCAATATCATCGCGGTCAAGATCTTTTCCAGGTTCAATTCGGGAGACTGCGGCGGTTCGCCCTGTGTCATGGCCTGGGATTCCGACACCGTCGCAGGGCTGGAATACATCTATTCCCTGCGGGCCAGCTATAACATCGCCGCGGTCAACCTGAGCCTCGGCGGAGGGCGGTATGCCTCCGCCTGCAACAGCGATTCCCACAGGGCGGCCGTCGACCTTCTCCGGACGGCCGGCATCGCGACCGCCATCGCCACGGGCAACAACGGCTATTGCGGCGCGGTCTCCTCTCCGGCCTGCGTCCCCTCCGCCGTCGCCGTCGGCTCCAGCACAAAGACGGACGACGAATCGAGCTTCAACAACTGGCACAAGTCGATGCAGAAGCTCTTCGCCCCGGGGAGCTCCATCTATTCCTCGACCGGCGATTCGGATTCGAGCTACGGATCCTGGAACGGCACGTCCATGGCCACGCCCCATGTCACGGGCGCCTGGGCCCTGATGAAACAGGCCCTGCCCACGGCCAGCGTCACGAGCGTCCTGAACGCCCTGCGGAGCACGGGTGTCCGGATCAAGAGCCCCTGCGACGGCTACGTGGCGTCGATCCCCCGCATCCAGGTCGACGAGGCGATCTCTTCACTGGCCGTCTACAGGCTGATCCTCCAGTCGGGCTCGAACGGGACGACCGACCCCGCGCCCGGAACCTATGCCTACGCTCCGGGCGCCAAGGCCAAGGTGAAGGCCGTGCCGAGGACCAATTACGAATTCGTGAACTGGACGGGCGACCTGTCCGGCACCCAGAACCCGGTGACGGTCACGATGAACAAGAACATGACCGTCAAGGCCAATTTCCGGATCCAGCCGAAGCTTACGCTCAGCGCGAACGGATTCGGCACCACGGATCCGAGCCCCGGGGCGCATTACTATGCGACCGGCACCCAGGTCCAGGTCAATCCCCTCCCCAAGACCTATTGCACGTTCGTCAACTGGAGCGGGACACGCCTCGGGCAGCGCGGAGCCGCTCGTCCTGACGATGACGGCCAATAAGAATATCGCCGCTTATTTCCGGTACATCTTCGCGCCGGCGGCGACGGGGAGGAAGGTCCTGAACCGGAGCTATTCCCAGGCGGAATATATCAACATCCTGTCCTGGCAGGCCGATCCGGCCAACGCAGGCCTGGACATCGTCACGTACAAGATCTACCTGATGACCAACGGGACGCCTTCCTTCCTGGCGGAGGTGGGCGCCGACCAGAGCGAATATTCCCACCGCAAGGCGGGGCAGGGGCTTCAGCAGTACGCCGTCGTGGCGGTCACCCGCACCGGCCGCGAAGGCGCTCCGGCCAACGTCTCGGTCCAATAGAAGGAGCGAACATGCGTCAAACGATCATATTCGGCCTTGTTCTGCTGATGGCTTCATCGGTTCTCGTCGCCCAGCCGGAGTCCGGGTCCTTTTCGATGCTCCTGGGGCGGTTGGGATATTTCCAGGCTTCGGATTCGGCGTTCAAGGATATCTACGGCAACGGAATGGTCTTCGGCGGCGAGCTTCGCCTGGGCCGTAAAAAGATCATCGGCTGGCTCGAGGGCAGTCATCGCGCCCGGACGGGCAAGGTCTCCTTCACCGGCGAGGAGACGAAGGTGAACGTCACGGCCATCGAGCTCGGGGCGCTCTACCGGATCCTTCCCGGCAGGATCGCGCCCTACGCCGGGGCGGGCATCGGGTATTACATGTTCAGCGAGGACAACGCGCCTCTGGGCAAGGCCAGCCAGAGCAAGCCCGGCTTCTGCGGCGTCGCCGGCGTCTCCGTTTTGCTTGGCAAGCGGATCGTATTGGACGGCCGGCTCAAGTATTCATCCTGCCGTATGAAGCCGGCCGAATACAGGATCAACGTCGGCGGCCTGAGCGTGGGCCTCGGGGCGGGGGTGCGATTCTGACGGGCGGCTGATCGCCGCGGCGGCTCGGAACAGCCGCCGGCTCCTTACATATTCTTGTCGATGAACCCTTTCCTCAGGGTCATCCACAGGATCTTGATGTCCAGGGTGAAGGACCAGTTCTGGATGTAATAGAAATCGTACTCCAGCCGTTTCTCGATCGAGGTGTCCTGGCGGAGGTTATGGACCTGGGCCCAGCCGGTGATGCCGGGCTTGACCTTGTGACGGAGCATGTACTTCGGGATCTTCTCCCGGAACTCCTGGACGAACTCGGGGCGCTCCGGACGCGGCCCGATGAGGCTCATCTCCCCCTTGAGGACGTTGACGAACTGGGGAAGCTCGTCGATGCTGTACTTGCGGAAGAACCGGCCCAGGCGGGTGATCCGGGGATCCGCCTTGTCCGACATGACGGGACCCGTGCACTTCTCGGCGTCGCAGACCATCGTCCGGAACTTGTGGATGATGAAGCGCCTGCCGTCGAGGCTGACCCGCTCCTGGTGGTAAAAGACCGGCCCGCGGGAGGTCAGCTTGACCAGGAGCGCGAAGATGAGCATGAACGGCGCCAGGATGATGAGGAACAGGGCCGAGACGAGCGTGTCGGTCGCCCGCTTGATGAGCTCGGGCGCCCCCTTGAGCGGGACCTCGTCGATGCTGATGACCGGGAACCCGTCAAGGTCCTGGATGTTGGCCTTGAGGGTCAGGAGCTGGAAGAGGTCCGGGATGAGGCGGACGTGGACGGGGTACTTGTCGATGATCCGGAAGGTCTCGACGATCTTGGCGTAGTGATAGAAGTCCAGGGCCACATAGACCTCGGACACGGCGTTCGCTTCGACGACGGGCCCGAGCTCGTCGATCGTTCCCAGGACCTTGACCCCGCCGTTGACCCCGATCTCCGTCCCCTTCTCGAGATCGTCGTCCAGGAAGCCCAGGATCCGGAACCCGAGGTCCCGGAAGCCGGCCAGCTTCTGGGCGACGGTCTTTCCCATGTCGCCCGCGCCGACGATGAGGACGTTGGTCAGGTTCAGACCCCGGGCGTAGCGGCGCTTCATGAAGAAATAGACCTGGTTCCGGAAGATGAGGATGACGAAGATGACCGTCACGAAATAGACGGCCAGGAACCCGTGGGAGAGCTTGAAGGTCATCCGGTAGATGGGGGCCTGCCCCTGGCTGTAGTTGTAGAGATAGTTCAGGACGGAAAAGACGACGAGGATGGTCAGGACGCCGTTGATGGAGGCGTAGATGAAGTCGTCGATGCGGGCGCGCCGGAGCCGCGTCCTATAGAAGCCCTGCAGATAGAAAATGCCGAGATGCACCGCGAGGAACAGCGGGAAAACGATGACATACGACCGCAGGGGCGGGATGCCCCGGGCGGGATCGACGGGGATGATATAGGCGAAGAAACGGAAGAGGTAGGAATAGAAGTAGGAGAACAGGATGGCCAGGCTGTCGGACAGAACGAACAGCCCGATGAGTCGGAGGCGTTTCTCCCGGATCATGCCCGGGCCCCGCGTTCCGACCACGCTTTCCTGAGGTAGGAGGACATCTGTTCTTTGAACCTTTCCCGGGAGAATCGCATGGCGTTCGATCTGATCTTTTCCATATTACACGTGAAGGTCCGGAACTTGTCAAGCGCGCCCAGGAGGCCGGGGACGGTCGGCTCGCCGAAGAGAATTCCCGTTTCCCCGGGGACGACCGTCTCCAGGGAGCCGCCGCGGCCGTAGGCGATGACGGGCGTCCCGCAGGCCTGGGCTTCGAGGGTGGCGATGCCGAAATCCTCCTCGCCGGGGAGGAGGAAAGCGGCCGCGCCCTGATAGAGCCGCCTGAGGTGCCCGCCGCCCACCGCGCCCAGGAATTTCACGTTTGCCCCGGCGCGCTTCCGGAGGGCTCCGAGCTCGGGACCGGTGCCGACGATCTTCAGGGCGGCCCCGGTCTTGTTGAAGGCGTCGATGGCGAGGTCGACGCGCTTATAAGGGACCAGGGCCGAGACGACGAGGTGATAATCCCCGCGGACGACCGCGTCGTCCGGCTTGAAGAACTCCGTGTCCACCGGCGGCGGGATGACGTCGGCCTCGCGGCGGTAATACTTCCCGACCCGGCAAGCGACATTGGCCGAATTGGCGACAAAGCGGTCCACGCGCGCCGCCGAAGCGGTATCCCAGGTCCGCAGGCGATGGATGGCGGGCGGGATGAGCCAGCGGGAGAACGGGGACAATCGCTCCGGAGCGAAATAGGAAAAGTACAGGTTCCAGGCGTAACGCATGGGAGAATGGATATAGCAGACGTGGAGGGCGTCCGGCGCCGGGATGGCCCCCTTGGCCACACAGTGGGACGTCGAGACGACGAGGTCGTAGGCCTGGAAATCGAACATTTCTATGGCCAGGGGAAAGAGCGGCAGGTAGGACCTGTATTTCTTCTCGAGGAAAGGCATCCGCTGGAGGAAGCTCGTCCGGATGACGCGCTTCTCGATCTCGGGGTGTTGACTGCCCTTGATATGGAAAAGCGTGTAAATAGGGGCCTTAGGGAAGATCTCGGCCAGGACCTCGAGGACCTTTTCGCCCCCTCTCTGCCCCGTCAGCCAGTCATGGACGAGGGCGACCTTCGCGTTTTCCATCGGGGCCATTATAACCCAGCTCACCCCTTTTCTAAAGGGGGCAAGTACGCCCCAACTCGGGGACCGGAGGGAATTCCGACCTCCCCCCTTTTCTTAAAGAAGAATCGGGGGCCTTCGCGAAAGAAGAATCCGGCTCATTCGCGATTGAAGAATCCTGGTCATTCACAATTGAAGAATCCGGGTCTTTCGCGTTCGAAGAATCCGGGGCCTTCGCGTTCTCTCCTGGCCAAAAGGAGGACCATAGACTTCCCCCCTTTCCTAAAGGGGGGTTGGGGGGGATTTAATGGCGTCCGCCGCGACGGCTGAAGTCCCTGACGTTGGCCTCAAGCGCCGGAAGGTTCGCGTGAAAATCCGTTTAGATGGCGACGCACATTATGAGCTTTGAGTCTTCCTGGACAGGACCTCTTGATAGAGCGATTCGGTTTCGCTGATCATCTGTTCGATGGAAAACTTCGGCGGGATCTCGGCCCGAGCGGTTTCACCAAGTTTCCGGGCGAAATCGCGGTCTTTGAGGAGGAAGAGCATCGACGCGGCCAGGGACGCCGGGTCGCGCGGCCTTGCAAGTATTCCATTCGCCCCGCTCCGGATGACCTCGCGGACGCCGTCGATGTCGGTCGCGACGATGGGCTTCGCCAGCGCGGCGGCCTCAACGAGGACATAAGGCAGGCCTTCCCAGAGGGACGGCAGGACGAACAGGTCCGCGGCGGCCAGAATATCCGATGCGTCCTTCCTTTCCCCCAGGAGCGTGACGCTTTCCTCCAACCGGAGCGCCTTCAGCTCGGCCCCGAGCTTGTCCGCGAGCGGCCCGCCGCCGGCGACCACGACCTTGACCTGCGGGACCTCCGTCCGGACGAGAGGGACAGCCCTCAGGAGATAGCTCAAGCCCTTCTGCCTGTGGAGTCGGGACACCGCGACGACGAGCGGCTTCCCGACGGCTCCGAGCTCGGCCCGGACAGCTTCGGGATCGCGAAGGCGCTCGGTCGGGACCGGCTGGACGCCGTTCCTGATGAGCCGCGCCTTCGGAGGCCGCGCGAGCCGCAGGCGCGCCGCCCGCTCCATATCCGCCACCGAGACGAAAACCACCGCATCCGTGAACCGGGAAAGGTGCCGCTCAAGGAAAATGAAAGCCCGCTTGGCGGCGTGGTTCCGGTAATGGAGGTAATGGATGCCGTGGACCGTATGCACGACGGCCGGCGTCCCGGCCTTCCGGGCGGCCAGGCGCCCGTAGAGCCCCGCTATGCCTCCATGGGTATGGAGGACGTCGATAGCGTTATCCCGGAGGACCGCCGCGAGCGCGCGCGGCGCCGAAGGGCCGGAGAACTTTCCGAGCTTTACGGGGACGTGCCGTATCCCTATCTTCCGGAGCTCGTCGACCAGCGGTCCGCCGTCCTCGGAGGCCACGAGGACCTCGAACTTCTCCCTGTCCAGGCCCCGGGCCAGCGTCAGGACGGTGACCTGCCCCCCGCCGAGGAACGGCCTGTCGATCATTTCGAGGACGCGGACCCGGGTCATAACGCGCCTCCGTCCGCTCCCCGAAGGGCGTCCCGGCCGGCCCGCGAGAATCGAAGATACGCTTTGAGCAGGAAAAGCGAGATCGCCGAGCCCTGCTTTCTATAGAGACGAAGCTGGCTTTTCCGGTATTCCACGCGGCTGAGCAGGGGTCGGGCCGAGGTCGTAGCGCCGCCATGATGCGTTGAGACGGCCGCGGGCTGGAAGATCACTTTCCATCCCTTGCCGAGGATGCGCTCGCAGAGGTCGATATCCTCGAAGTAAAGGAAGAATCCTTCGTCGAATCCCCCGGCCGCGAGGAACGCCGCGCGCCGGACGAGAAGGAAAGCCCCGCTCACCCAGCGGACCTCGCGCCGCCTCCGGTCCCTCCGGAGGGCCCGCGTCCGGAGCCTGTTCAGGAGGCCTTTCTTCGCGAGCTCGGCGAAGAAGTTCGTCCGGCCGCCGAACGAGGCCTGGAACGGGCCCGGCGGCGTGAGGAGGGCCGGGCCGGCCGCGCCCGTGTCCGGACAGCTCCGCATTTCCCCCATGAGGAGCTCGAGCGCTCCCGGGTGAAGGACGACGTCCGTGTTCAGGAAGAGCACGAATTCGCCCCGGCTTTCCCGGACACCCATGTTGTTGGCCCGGCCGAAGCCCTCGTTCTTTTCGTTCCGGATGAGCTTGACCCGGGGGAATCGCTCCGCGACGAGGGCGGGGCTCCCGTCGGCCGACGCGTTGTCGACGACGATGACCTCCAGGTCGATGCCCGCGGCGTTCGTTTCGATCGAGGACAGGCATTCCGGAAGATGGGACGCGTCGTTGAAGTTCACGAGAACGATCGAAAGGGCGGGCGGGGGAGCGGGCTCAGCCTTCAAGGCTTTCCTCCAACACGCGCTCGATCTTCCGGACCTGCCCTTCCTGCGAATAGTTCGCGGCGACGAACTTCCGGCCGCCTTCGGCGACCCCGCGGGCGAGCGCCGGGTCGTCGAGCAGGCGGGCGACGCCGGCCGCGAGAAGTCCGGGTTCCGGCGACGCCGCGAGGATCCCGGTCTCTCCGTCCCTGACCACTTCCGGAATGCCTCCGGCCGCCGCGGCGACGACGGGGGTTCCGGCGGCCATGGCTTCGAGCGCGACACGGCCCAGCGAATCCACCGAGGAGGCGACGACGAGAACGTCGAGCAGGGCGAGGATCCCCTCGATATCGTTCCGTTGCCCGAGCATCAGGACGTTCTTCTCGAGCCCGAGCCTTCCGACGGTCTCGTAGATCCGTCCGTCGTACCGCGCGTCGGCCACGGCGCCGACCACGAGGAGCCGGATATCCGGCCGGGCGCGCCGGAGGATGTCCGCCGCGAGCACGGCTTCCATCTGTCCCTTGCCCGGATAGATCTTGCCGACGATCCCGATGACCGGTGCCCCCGGGTCGATGCCCAGGCCGCGCCTGAGGGCGGCCGTGTCCGGCGCCGGGCCGTTCCGCATGGCGACGCCGTTCCCGATGATGACGACCTTTCCGGATGCGGCGAAAGCGCGGGCCGACGCCTTGGAGTTGGCGATGATGCGCTTGGAAAGCCGGGTCATGCGCCGAACGAGGGTCTTGCGCCCGAAGATATACTTGAGGAAGGGCGTTTCCCCGTCGAGTATCTCGTGAATGATCCAGACATGCGGAACCCTCGCCCGCCGCGCCGCCAGGGCGCCCGTCCAGACGGCCGACGAGTTCGTGACGACGAGGCCGATCCCGCGACCGCGGATGAGCCGCGCCGCCAGACGTACGCTCCGGACGTTCCAGAGAAAGGAGAGCGGCTGTTTCCAGACCTTGGCCGCTTCGGTCAAGGTCCACTTCATCGGGAGGATCAGGCATTCGATCCCGGATCCTTCGGCGGCTTCGGTCAGAGGCCCGGGGCGCGGCACGACGATGAGGGGAGTGAACTTCCCGCGGTCGAGCCCCCGGACCGTATCCAGGAGCATCCGCTCCGCCCCGTTGAGCTCGGACGAATGGGACACGAACAGGACGTTCGTCATTCCGCCCCCGCCGTCCGTTCGTAGAAGGCGAGCGTCCGCCGGGCGGTCTCGGCCCAGCTGAATCCGGAAGCCCGCCGTTTCCCTTTTTCCGCAAGCTCGCGCCGCCGCGGCTCGTCTCCCAGGAGCCCCAGGATGACGCGCGCGATGTCCGCGGGATCCTCGGGCTCGAAATAGGCCGCGGCATCCCCCCCGACCTCGGGAAGCGCCCCGGTCCGGGAGACCGCCGACGCCAGGCCCGAGGCCATCGCTTCGAGGAGCGGCAGTCCGAATCCCTCGCATAAGGAGGGGAAGACGAGGAGCCGGGCGAGCCGATAGAGATCCCGGACCTCGGGGTCCGGAAGATATCCGAGCATCCGGACCGCGGGCCCAAGGCCGAGCCTTTCCACGGCCGCTCCGACCTCGGCCGAAGCCTCCCCTTCCCTCCCGGCCAGGACGAACTCGACCGGCTCTCCGGCCCGCCGGACCCTGGCCAGGGCCTCGAGGAGATTCACGAGGTTCTTCCGTTTTTCGACGGCCCCGACGAAGAGGACGAAGCGCTCCGGAAGCTGATACTTGCGCCGGGTCTTTTCGAGGGTCGCCGCCGGGATGTCCTCGCCAAAAAGGGGATCGAGGCCGAGCGGCGCGACCGCGATCTTCTCCTCGGGCACGGGGAACCGGTCCAGGATGGACCTCCGGGTGAACTCGGAGATGGCGAGGATGCCGTCGGCCGCGGCGAGGGAAGCTCCGACGCTTCCCGCGAACACGCGCCGGGCCTCCCGGACGGACCGCCCGGGATCATCGAGGAAGAACAGGTCATAGACCGTGACGATCTTCTTCGACCGGCCGGGCAGGGGGACAGGCGTCGGGGAATGGGTCAGGTCGAGCCGGCCGCCGAAGAACCGTTCGAAAGGGGGCCAGGAGAGGCGATACCAAAGGAAGTTCACGGCCCGAACCGGGACTCGGAGGTCCCGGAACCTCGAGTGCGCGAACGGCGGGATCTTATCGGGCGGGAAGCGCTCCTTCCAGGAGGAGCTGAAAAGGCAGTACTCGTTGCGCGTATCGATACGGGCGAGCTCGAAAAGAAGGTGACGAAGGTAGGTCCCGACCCCGGTCTCGCGGCTGAGAAAGGGACGGACGTCCACACCGATGCGCATTTGGCCTCAATGTATCGTCGCCTCTCTGAAATGTCAACCCACGCCTCCCCGGCACCAGGGCCGGGGCTCGTATGGGGTCAACCCTGAGCCTCGCTTCGCGCTTACCATCCCCCTGTGGAAGGCGACACCTGGCATCGGCGAACGGGTCAACCCTCGACGCCCTGAACCGAGGCGCTTGCATTCCCCTTTCGAACGGGTTATGATTTCCGAACGCCGAATTTTTCCGAGGAGAGCGCGCCATGGTCAACGCTGAAACTTTCGCCCGGATCGCCCGGCGTATCGAGTCCTTCCGAGACGAAATGATCGAAATGCAGGTCCGGCTGACCGCCCTGCCGGCCATCGCCCCGGCGAGCGGCGGCGAAGGCGAAGGCAAACGGGCGGAATTCCTGGCCCGGTTCCTCGAAGAGAACGGCTTCGTCGACATCCAGCTCCTCAAGGCCCCCGACCTGGACGCCCCCGAAGGCGTCCGGCCGAACCTCCTGGCCCGCTATAAAGGGAAAAGCGCGGCGAAGACGGTCTGGGTCATGACCCACACGGACATCGTCCCCCCGGGAGAGGTCTCCCTGTGGAAAGGGAACCCCTATAAGGCGTGGATCGAGAAGGGCCGCGTCTACGGCCGCGGCGTCGAGGACAACCAGCAGGACCTGGTCGCCTCCCTCTTCGCGGTCAAGGCCTTCCGGGCCGAGGGTCTGCTCCCGGCCTGCGACATCGGGATCGCCCTTGTCGCCGACGAGGAGACGGGGTCCAAGAAGGGCATCGATTACGTCCTCGAGCACACCGACGCGTTCCGAAAGCAGGACCTCATCCTCGTGCCCGACGCGGGCAACGAATCGGGAACGCTCATCGAGGTCGCCGAGAAGAGCATCCTCTGGCTGAAGATCAAGACCCTCGGAAAACAAGCCCACGGGTCCACGCCGGAGAAGGGCGTCAACAGCTTCAAGGCCGCGAGCTACCTCATTACCGAGCTTGACAAGCTTTACGGAACCTACGACCGGAAGGATCCCCTTTTCGATCCGCCCATATCCACGTTCGAGCCCACGAAGAAGGAAGCGAACGTGCCCAACGTCAACACCATCCCGGGCGAGGACGTCTTCCACATGGACGCCCGCATCCTCCCCGGCTACGATGTCGCCGCGGTCCTTCGCAGGATCCGCGAGATCGCGGACGGGATCGAGAAGACGCACGACGTGAAGATCACCATCTCGGAAGAACAGAACGCGCCCGCCGCCCCGCCGACACCGGCGACGGCCGCCGTCGTCACGGCCCTGCAAGCCGCCATCAAAGAGGTCTACAATAAGGACGCCAAACCCTCCGGCATCGGCGGCGGCACCGTGGCCGCCCTCTTCCGCCGCCGGGGGTTCGAAGCCGCCTGCTGGTCAAAGATCGACGAGACGGCCCACATGCCCAACGAGTACTGCGTCATCGACAACATGGTCGGCGACGCCAAGGTTTACGCCCACATCTTCTTGCAGGAATAGGGCGGGAAATCCCCCCACAGCCCCCCCTTTTACAAAGGGGGGAATTCAAACGGTCACCTTCCCACTTCGCTTCTGCCCTGCACTGCCGTCTATTCTAAAATGGGGAACTTGAATCGTCACCGCTAATTGCTACATCAGTAAAAGGCGAGATGGGGGGCCTACAGCTTCCTCGCAGATCGTTCCGGCTTTTTAGCCGCAGGCTTTAAGCCTGCGCCTTCCCGAGTAAATCCCCCCACAGCCCCCCTTTTTCAAAGGGGGGAATTCAAGGCCCCGCCATTGCAGATTATTCCGGCTTTTATAGCCGCAGGCTTTAGCCTGCGCCTTCCTGAGGGAATCCCCCTTATCCCTCTTATACAAAGGAGGGAAGACAAACGGTCACAGCCAGACCGCCCCGGATGGATTCCACACCCTCCAGCCCCTTTTACAAAGGGGGGAATTCAAACGGTCACAGCCCGCATGTTCCCAACGGGTCCGGAGGGGTTGAAGCTTCCCCCCTTTCCTAAAGGGGGGTTGGGGGGATTTGCCGCGGCCGGCTTAGTCCGCTTTTTGAACCGCTTTTATCGTGTTGAGGTGGATGGTCACGGTATCCTCGACGTCCGAGGCGTACCCTCCGGCCAGGACAACGGCCACGGGGATCTTCAGCTTCCGCGCCTCCCCGATGACGATGGCGTCGCGTTCCCTCAGGCCTTCGATGGTCAGGTCGAGGCCGCCCAACTGGTCACCGCGAAAAGGATCGGCGCCGGCGACGTAGATCACGAGGTCCGGCCGGAATTCCGCATAGAGGCGCGGGAAGTGCGCCCTCAGGGCCGCCAGATAAGCCTCGTCCCCGTCCCCCGACCACAGGCCGACGTCCAGGGTGCCCGGGACCTTCTCCGAAGGATAGATGTCCATTTGGTGTATGGAGAACGTGAACACGCGGGACTCCCCGGAGAACACGGCTGCCGTGCCGTTCCCCTGGTGGAGGTCGCAATCGACGATCATCGCCTTGCGGACGCGGCCCTCCGCGAGCAGTTTGCCGACGGCCACCCCGATGTCGTTCAGGACGCAGAAGCCCTCGCCGTGGTCGGGGAAGGCATGGTGGAAGCCCCCGCCGAGATGGACGGCCGTCCCGTCCTTCAGGGCCTCCTCGGCCGCGAGGACGGTCCCGCCTGTCGAAAGCAGGGCGAACTTGACGAGCTCGGCGGAGAACGGGATCTCCAGCGCCTGGATCTCGAGGGTCGAGAGGGTCCCGGTCTTCAGCTTCCTGAGGTATTTCGCGGTGTGGACGCGGAGGACGTCCTCGTCCGAGGCCGGCTCGGGGACGAGGAAACCGTCCTTCCGCGCTCCGAGCTCGAGCAGGCGCTCGTAGATGATCCGGTATTTCACGACCGGGAAGATGTGCTTCCCGGCGTTCAGCATCCAGTAGGAACTGCTGTAGACGAACTTGAACCCGAATCGCTTCTTCAGAAGGACCTTGAAGATGTCCAGGATCTCGGTCATGGGACCTCAACCATATCAAAAATCCCGGACGGGGTAAACCGCGCCGCCATCCGGCACGGGCAGCTCTGAACGGGCCCGGATGAGATCAGCCGGCGAGAAGCCGGTATTCGGCCTTGATGGGAACGGAGGCCTTGAGCATCGCCCAGACCGGGCAGTAGCGCTCTTCGGACAGGGCCAGCGCCTTCTCCACCGAGGCCGGTTCCAGGCGCCCGCCGGTGAACTCGAACTCGAGGACGACCGACCTGAAGACGGTCGGGTGGACGTCCTTCTTCTCGCCGCGGGCGACGACCCGGAAGCCGGCGACCTCCTGGCCCATGCGCTTCAGAAGCCCGGCCGTCACCTGCCCGCTGCAGGCCGCGAGGCTCGCGAGCAGGAGCTCGAGGGGCGTATAGCCCTCGGGCGTTCCGCCCGGCGGCGCGAAATCGAGCTCGACGGTCCTTCCGCTCCGGGATATCCCGTCGAACCGCATCCCTCCCCGATGGACGACTTCGGTGACGATCCCGGACGCCATGTCAGGCCCCCTTCTTTACAAGGCGCGTCAGGAGGTGGCGGATGGTATAGCCGTTGATCGTCGCTCCCGACATCGGGCCGACGGCCGCCGACTTGGGCAGTCGGGTCTCCGAGATGACGAACTCGTCGAGCGTTATCTTCCGGACCCAGCGGGTTTCGAGGTCGATATAGAGGTCGCCGATGTATTCGGACCCGCCTTCGGTCACGATCTCCGCGTCCGCGCCCATAGGCATGATCATTTTCAGGGTGCTCTCTCCCGAATCGAAACCGATGACGGCGCAGGCCCTCCCGTCCGCGAGGCCCAGGCCCTTGAAGGCCAGCTTGACCTCGCCGTTGCGGAAGTAGGAGCCGGGCTTGATCCCTTCCCCGAGGTTGACCGGGGGCTCCGTGAACGCCGCGGCATGGATGATGGCCTGGCCCGGGACCGTCAGGTCCTGAAGCCCGGCGCCCTCGGGGCTCGGACGGGCGAAGACGTCGTCGAAACCGTGAAAATCGATGAAGCTGTTATAAACAAAGTAGCCGTGCTCGACGTCGAGCGCGACGCCCTTGCTGTCCACGAGGCCCGTGAACTTCTCATGCGGGATGCCGAACACCTGGCCCTTCGCGTCCATGTCCGTGCCGGTTCTCGTGAAGACGTACGTCCACCCGGCCAAGGCGGGGATGGTCACGGTTTCCCCATCCTTCTTCAACAAGCTGAACTCGAGACACGTGTATTCGTCGCCCGGCTTCCCGCGGAGCTCGGAGGGCGTGCAACGGAGCTTGAGAATAAGGGCCTCCGTCCCGGTCCTCTGTCCCTTCATGTTCATATGGACGAGCCGCGTCTCCTGGACATATTCCCGGACCTCGGCCTTTCTCGGGGCCGCCAGGTCGAACGGCCCGGCCAGGCCGGTGAGCCCCTCCGGCAGATCCGACGCGGCCGGAGCCGCGGCCCATGCCGCCGACAGCCCGAAAAGGGTCAAGGCCACGATCCCGAGCAGGTTCATTGGTTTCGTTCTCATGCTGTTCCTCCTTTGCCAACCGGCTCCTTTCGAAGCCTTGAATATATCCTTCCGGCCCACCGGGCATTCATCCGGTAGCCTTCCAATCCCAATTCGGCCGCGGCCCGCCCGCAGAAGGGCATCCGGGGCCCGTCGCGCTTAATCTCTTTCTCCAGGGCCCCAAGGTAGGACTCCGTTTCGGTCCGCAGAGCGTTCAGGAAGCCGAGGATCTCATTCCTGGACATCAGGCCGTCCATGAACGAGAATCGCAGGAGGAGGTTATCCATCTTCCTCATGACGTCGTCGCGGGTGACCGGGCGCGATAGGGCGCTCTTCAAGGCGGCCCGGCCTTCCGCGGTCAGGGCAAAGGCCTTGCGCGGGCGGAGCGTCCGCGCGTTCTCGACGGCCCCTTTGACGAGGCCCGCCGCCTCGAGGTTCCGGAGAGCCGGGTAAATGGCTCCCGGGCTCGCGCTGAAGTTCCCCATGGCCGTCGTCAGGAAGACCTTGCGCAGGCCATAGCCCGACAGGGGGTGGATGGAGAGGAGCCCCAGAATGGCCAGGCTCAGGTCGGATTCAATGTTACGTTTCGTCATAGCAATAATAATATATTACGATTCGTATTATTTGTCAAGCTCTTTTTTCTGATACCTCCCCGGCCCCGAGTCCCCGGCCCCTGATGCCGGCGGCCCGGAAAGAACTCAGGCTGAAGCCTGAGGCTACAAGAACCCCCGGGCCTGCGAAACGCACGAGGCCTGTCGTCGCAGACTTCCGCATGAGTCTTGGACGGCTCCGGCTAAAGCCTGAGGCGGCAAAGAAGAGCCGTGGACAGGCCTCCGGCCGCAGGACCGGGATTCCGGCCCCGGTCCTCCCCCCTTTGAAAAGGGGGGGGTGCGGGGGGATTTCCGGTTCCGGCTATGTTTTCCGGGTGATCCTTGTGTATAATGAGCCCTCCCGACCTTATCAGGAGGTGCGAAAGCCATGAGCCGATCTCTTATCGTTCTATTGGCCCTCTGTGCGGGTCTCGCGTCCATCTCTCCCCTGCCCGCGGCCCCGCCCGAGGGACCCGACAACCCGTTCCTCAAGCCGTACGGAACGCCTTTCGACGTTCCGCCCTTCGACCGCATCCGGAACGAACATTTCCTTCCGGCCTTGGAGGAAGGGATCGCCCGCGAGCGGGCCGAGATCGCAGCCATCGTCGACAACCCCGAGCCGTCCACGTTCGCCAATACCGTCGCCGCGCTCGACCGCGCCGGCAAACGGCTCTCCCAGGTGACCGCCGTCCTCGGCGGCCTCCAGGGCGCGCACACCAACAAGGAACTCCAGGCCCTCGCCCGGAAGACGGCCCCCATGTTGGCAGCCCACCGGGACGACATCGGCCTCAACGAGAAGCTCTTCCTCCGGATCAAGGCCGTCTATGACGCCCGCGCCACCATGAAGCTCGATCGGGAAGAACTCTTTCTCCTCGAGAACTCCTATCGCGGGTTCGTCCGGGGGGGCGCCCTGCTCGACGGGAAGAGCAAGGCCCGGCTCCGGGAGATCAATCAGGAACTCTCCCTGCTGAGCGTGGCGTTCGGCGAGAACGTCCTGGCCGAAACCAACGCCTTCAAGCTCGTCATCGATAACGAGGCCGATCTGGCCGGCCTCCCGCCCTCCGTCCGGACGATGGCGGCCGAGGCGGCCAAAGGGGCCGGCCTCGAGGGAAAATGGCTGTTCACCACCCAGATCCCCAGCATGACGCCGTTCCTCCTGTCCTCCGCGAAGCGCGATCTCCGGGAAAAGCTCCACCGGGCCTACTTCATGAAGGGCGACAACGACAACGCCAACGACAACAAGGCCAACGTCCTGGGGATCATCGCCCTCCGTCAGGAAAGGGCCCGCCTCCTCGGCTACGCCGACCATGCCGCGTTCATCCTCGAGGAGAACATGGCCAGGAACGCGGACCGCGTGAACGCGTTCCTGGACCGCCTCTGGAAGCCGACTCTGGCCAGGATGAAGAAGGAGGCTGCCGAGTTTCAGGCCCTCATCGACCGCCGGGGCGGCGGCTACAAGCTCGCTTCGTGGGATTGGTGGAATGCCGCCGAGAAGCTGAGGCAGGAGAAGTACGACCTCGATGACGCCGCCCTCCGGCCCTATTTCAGGCTGGAGAACGTCCGCGACGGCCTCTTCGCGCTCTGCGGCAAGCTGTACGGCCTGACCTTCACGCAACGAACGGACCTCCCCATCTACCATCCCGAGGTCCAGACGTTCGAGGTCAAGGAGGCCGACGGCACGCATGTCGGCATCCTGTACATGGATTTCTACCCCCGCGAGAGCAAGCGGGCCGGCGCCTGGTCGGGCGGCTTCCGCCGCTCGTTCGTCGAGGACGGGAAGAGGGTCCCCCCGGTGGCCACCGTCGTCTGCAACCTCACCCGTCCGACCCCCGACGCGCCCTCCCTGCTCTCCCCCGGGGAAGTGGAAAGCATCTTCCACGAATGCGGCCACGCCCTTGCCACCCTGCTCTCCCGCGGCCGTTTCCACGACCGAACCGTGGCCCGGGATTCGGTGGAACTCCCCTCGCAGATCATGGAGAATTGGGCGTTCACTCCGGAGCTCCTGTCCGTTTACGCCAGGCACTACAAGACCGGGGAGGTCATTCCGGCCGAGCTCGTCGCGAAGCTCGATAAGAGCAGTTTGTTCAACCAGGGGTTCGTCACGGGCGAATACCTGGCCGCCTCCATCCTGGACATGGCCTGGCACACCCTGCCGGACACGGCCGGGATCGACGTCCGAAAGTTCGAGAGCGACACCATGGCCAAGATCGGCCTCATCCCGGAGATCGTGCCACGCTACCGGAGCACCTACTTCAGCCACATCTTCAGCGGCGGCTATTCGGCCGGCTACTACGTCTACATCTGGGCGGAGGTCCTCGACAAGGACGCCTACGAAGCGTTCAAGGAGAAGGGGCTCTTCGACAAAGAGACCGCGACGTCCTTCCGGAAGAACATTCTGGAGCCGTTCGGGACCGAGGACCCCATGGTCCAGTACGTGCGGTTCCGGGGACGGGAGCCGGGGATCGAGCCGCTTCTGCGGGCCCGCGGATTGGACAAGGAATAGGAGCGCAGGCCGAGGCCCGGCAAATCCCCCCTCACCCCCCTTTTCCAAAGGGGGACATTCAAAGCCCGCCTTTGCGGATGCTCAAGCTCCGGCCAGCATCCATGCTGCCCCCATTTCTATAAGGGTGTACCCAAGATCTGCCTTTGCAGACGGGCCGTTTTCAGCCGGCATCCATGCTGCCCCCCTGTCCAAAGGGGGTCCTCCAACTGAAGCCTGGCCATGGCTACCCCCCTTTTCTAAAGGGGGGTTTAGGGGGGATTTCCTGTTCCCCCCTTTGTAAAGGGGGGCCACGGGGGGATTTAGTAGTACGTTCCCCGGTACCGCGCGGCATAAGCCAGGTTCTGGAACAGCATGGTTCGCGTCATGACGCCGATCCCGTTCGCGGGATGGGTGATGTAGCGGACCTTGGGCGCGAGCTCCTCGAAGACGATGTTGCCCTGATAGGCCATGTCCACGACGATGGCGCCGGGCTTGACGAGGTCCGAGTCCAAGACGAAGTCCTCGCCCGGAACGGCCGTGACGAGGATGTCCGCCATCCGGACGCACGTTTCCAGGTCCTCCCGCTCCGTTTTGACATGGCAGTTGATAACGGTCGCTTCCAGGTTCTCGAGCATCATCCCCAAGGCCTTCCCTACGGGGATCGAATTATTCACGATGGTGACGTAGGCGCCCTCGAGGACGATATCCGGATAGGCCCTCAGGGTCTTCACGACCGCCTTTGGGGTGCAGGGAACGATGCACTTGAAATCCTCCGCCGCGTCGAGGAAGCGCCTGTACTGCACGAGATAGCCCAGGTTCTCGGCGTGAAGGCCCTCGACGTCCTTGCGCGGGTGGACCCAGTTCATGACGATCTGGTCGTCGAGGCCGGGATAATTCACCGGGTAGAGGATGAAGATGCCGTTGGTTTCCTCGTCGGCGTTGCCGGTCGCGACGGCCGCCCGCAACGCCTCCTTCGAAGATACCCGGCGCTCTTCCAGAAGGACGCCCATGCTCGCGCAGTCCTTCGCGATGAGGGAAGCGTACGTTTTCGAACCGAAGTCATCGGTGGCCAAAATGGTCATGAGCTTCGGCCGGAACGGAAATCCGGCCAGTTTGGCCGCGATCCGCTCCCTGTGGGCCCGGGCGATGGCCCGGCAATCGAGGATATTTCCCATGCCATTCCCTCCGCACTGCGCCGGATGCCCGATTATACCATGCGGTCCGCCTCCCTAACGAGCGGCCGACAGGTTCCGGATGAGCCTCGATCACGACACTTGAAAACCTCACTTTTAAAAAGGGGGGTGAGGGGTTATTTATGGAGCCCCTCGATTAATCTCCTTGGAAATTCCGACCGGAAATCCCCCCTAAGCCCCCCTTTAGGAAAGGGGGGGAGTCATGGCCAGGCTTCAGTTGGAGCCCCCCTCTTTGGAAAAGATGATAGCCATGGCCAGGCTTCAGTTGGAGCCCCCCCCTCTTTGGAAAAGATGATAGCCAGGGCCAGGCTTCAGTTGGAGCCCCCACCTCTTTGGAAAAGATGATAGCCATGGCCAGGCTTCAGTTGGAGCCCCCCCCTCTTTGGAAAAGATGATAGCCAGGGCCAGGCTTCAGTTTGAGCCCCCACCTCTTTGGAAAAGATGATAGCCAGGGTCAGGCTTAAGTTTGAGCACCCCTTTGAAAAGGGGGGGGTGGGCGAAAAAGAATAATGGGCGGAAGGAGGGGGTAAAAAAAAGGGGCGCTTCCGTGTCCCCGTCAAGGGAACAGAAGCGCCCCGGTGTCTTCCTTCAGAACCCGAAGCTCAGCGCTTGCGGGCGGGCTTCTTCTGCCTTTGCCGCGGCCTTGGCCTTGGCCTTCGGCTTCGCGGTCTTCGACGTCCCCGCCTTGGGCGCGTTGAGCAGGGCCGCGCGGGCGGCCGCCAGGCGCGCGATGGGCACCCGGAACGGCGAACAGCTCACGTAATTGAGCCCGACGAGGTGGCAGAACTCGATGCTCGAGGGGTCGCCGCCGTGCTCGCCGCAAATGCCGAGCTTGATGCCCGGCCGGGTCTTCCGGCCCTTCTCGACGGCCATCCGGACGAGCTGGCCCACGCCGTCGCGGTCGAGGACCTCGAACGGGTCCTTGGCGTAGATATCCTTCTCGACGTAGGGAACGAGGAACCGGGCCGCGTCGTCGCGGCTGACGCCGAGCGTCGTCTGGGTCAGGTCGTTCGTGCCGAAGCTGAAGAACTCGGCGACGGTCGCGATCTCATCGGCCGTGAGCGCCCCGCGCGGGATCTCGATCATCGTCCCGACGAGGTACTTGAACTTCACGCCCTTTTCCTTCATGACGGCGGTCGCCGTCTCGCGGACGAGCTTTTCCTGGTGGGCGAGCTCCTTGACGTGACCGACGAGCGGGATCATGACCTCGGGCTCGACCTCGATGCCCTTCTTCTTCGTGTCCGCGGCGGCCTCGAAGACGGCCCGCGCCTGCATCTCGGTGATCTCGGGATAGATGATGCCCAGGCGACAGCCGCGGAAGCCGAGCATCGGATTGAACTCATGGAGCGACTCGACGCGCTCCTTGACCTTCTCGAAGGAGATGCCCATCTGGGCCGCGACCTCGCGCTGGCCCTTCTCTTCGTGGGGGAGGAACTCGTGGAGGGGCGGGTCGATCGTCCGGATGGTCACCGGCCGGCCGTCCATGGCCTCGAAGATGCCGGCGAAATCCTTCCTCTGGAGCGGCAGGAGCTTGGCCAGGGCGACCCGCCTCTGCTCGACCGTATCGGCCAGGATCATCTCGCGCATCGGGCCGATCTTGCCCTCGCCGAAGAACATGTGCTCGGTCCGGCAGAGGCCGATCCCCTGCGCCCCGAACGCGACGGCGTTGGACGCCTGGTCGGGCTGGTCGGCGTTGGTCCGGATCCGGAGGGTCCGGTACTTGTCGGCCCAGGCCATGACCTTGGCAAAGGTCTGATACACCGGCGCCTTGGTCGGGTCGAGGGTCTTCTCGATGAGGACCTGGAGGACCTCGGAGGGTCTGGTGCTGACCTTGCCCTCGAGGACCTGGCCGGTCGTTCCGTCGATCGAGATCCAGTCCCCTTCGTTGAGGGTCCGGCCCTTGACGGACATGGTCCTCTTGCCGTAGTCGATGAGGAGCTCGCCGCAGCCGGCGACGCAGACCTTGCCCATCTGCCGGGCGACCAGGGCCGCGTGGGAGGTCATCCCGCCGCGGGCGGTCAGGATGCCCTCGGCGGCGTTCATGCCCTTGATGTCCTCGGGCGATGTCTCGATGCGGGTCAGGACGACCTTCTCGCCTCTCTTCGCCCAGGCCTCGGCGTCCACGGAGTTGAAGACGATGCGGCCGGTGGCCGCGCCGGGGCCGGCGTTCAGGCCCTTGGCGAGGAGACGTCCGCCCTTGACGGCGGCCTCCTTCTCGGAAGGATCGAAGATGGGCCGGAGGAGCTGGTTCAGCTGGTCGGGCTCGATGCGGGCCAGGGCTTCCTTCTCGCTGATGAGCCTCTCGCCGACCATGTCCACGGCGATCCTGATGGCGGCGAAGGCGGTGCGCTTCCCGACGCGGCACTGGAGCATGTAGAGCTTGCCCTGCTGGATGGTGAACTCGATATCCATCATGTCCGTGTAGTGCTTCTCGAGCATGTGACGGATCTTCTCGAGCTGGGCGTGGGCCTTGGGGTCGTCCTTCCGGAGGTCGGAGATGGGGAGGGGCGTCCGGATGCCGGCCACGACGTCTTCGCCCTGGGCGTTCATGAGGTACTCGCCGTAGAAGATGTTCTCGCCGGTGGCCGCGTCGCGGGTGAAGGCGACGCCGGTCCCGGAATCCAATCCCATGTTGCCGAAGACCATCGTCTGGACGTTGACGGCAGTGCCCCAGGACTCGGGGATATCGTACATCTTACGGTAGGCGATGGCCCGGTCGTTGTTCCAGGAGCCGAAGACGGCCCCGATGGCCCCCCAGAGCTGTTTCATCGGGTCCTCGGGGAATTCGTGCCCCGTCTGCTTCTTGATGGCGGCCTTGAAGCGGGCCACGAGGTCCTTGAGGTCGTCGGCCGTGAGGTCGGTGTCCTGATGGACGCCGCGATCGCGCTTCTTGGCCTCGATGATGGCCTCGAACGGATCGATGTCGTCCTTTTCGACGGGCTTGAGGCCGAGGACGACGTCGCCGTACATCTGGACGAAGCGGCGGTAGGAATCGTAGACGAACCGGGGGTTCCCCGTCTTGGCGACGAGGGCCGCGGCCGTCTTCTCGTTCAGGCCGAGGTTGAGGATGGTGTCCATCATGCCCGGCATCGAAGCCCGGGCTCCGGAACGGATGGAAACGAGGAGGGGATCGACGGGATCGCCGAGCTTCTGGCCGAGCGACTTTTCCAGTCTGGCGAGGTTCTTTTCGACCTCTTTATGAACCTCGTCGGGGATGCGCTTCTTATTCTTGTAATAGACGGCGCAGACCTCGGTCGAGATGGTGAAGCCCGGGGGAACCGGAAGACCGAGCCCGGCCATCTCGGCCAGGTTGGCGCCCTTGCCGCCGAGCAGATCCTTCATGCCCTTGTGGCCCTCGGCGCCGCCGGCGCCGAAGAAATAGACATACTTGTGTGCCATGACAGTAAAACTCCTTGTTGGGATAACTACGGAATATACTCTCCCGGAGGGGAAATTTCAAGACGCCGGGGAATGCTTCGGGCGCGAAAAAGCGATCTGGACGGCCATGAAAAGCATCAGGGCGTCCTCGACGATGAGCGTCCAGCCGGCCTTGCGGCTGAGCGCCCCGAAACAGCCGCAGTCCACATCGAGGCCGCGGGCCATGGTGACGGCGACCAGGATGATGAAGAAGACGAGCATGAGGGATATGAGCAGGGCGTTCGTCCTCCTGAAAAGGCCGGCGACGAGCGCGGCCCCGGCCAGGGTCTCGACCCAGGGGAGGACGATGGCGGTGAGGAAGGCGACTGCCCGCGGGACGAGGCGGTAGTTCTGGATGTCCTGGGCGAAGCCGAGCGGGTCGGCGATCTTGAGGGCTCCGGCGTACAGGAAAAGTCCCCCGACGATGATCCGGAAGGCAAAGAGGACGCCCCTGTTCCGGATCATTCGTCCTTCTCCCCCGGCAGGCCGGCCGCCGTCCATTCCTCCCAACCGCCCGGGAAGACCCGGACCTCTTTCAGGCCCCGGCCCGCGAGGAGCCTGGCCAGGCCGAGGCTCGACAGGCAATCCCCGCCCGAGCAATAGACGACGATCTGTTTATCGGGCCCGGCCGACGTTAGGAGGTCCGTCAGCATCCTTTCGTCGGCGGTCGCGAAAGGCAGGTTCCGCGCCCCGGCGATATGACCGGCCCGGTATTCCTCCGAAGGCCGGGCGTCCACGAAAAGACAATTCCCCCCGGCGAACAGGTCCTCGGCTTCAGTCCGGCCGATCTGGACGATTCCGGGATAGGTCTTGGCGGCGAGGAAGCTCCCTTTGAGCTCCCCTTTCAGATAACGCACGACGAGCGGGGCGTTGACGGCGAATCCCAGGACGACGGCGAGACCGATGATAAGGCCGGCTTCGCGGACCGTCCGTTTCTTGAGCGGCACAGGGCGCCCCCGCGGTCACGGGAACAGCTGATGGTACCTTTCGAGGCCCGCCTTGAAGATGCGGACCGAGTCCCTGAGATCGTGCTCGTTGAGGACGTAGGCCATCCGGACCTCGTCCCGGCCCCGTCCCGGCGTGCAGTAAAAGCCCTCGGCCGGGGCGAACATGACGGTCTTCCCGTCCAGGGCGAACTCGGAGAGCATCCAGATGGTGAAGTGCTCGGCGTCCTTGACCGGCAGGCGGGCGATGATGTAGAAGGCGCCCTCGGGACGGCGGATGACGACGCCGGGAACGTCCTTGAGTCCCTCGTAGAGGATGTCCCGGCGCTTCTGGTATTCCTGGAGGACCGGCTCGAAGTACCCCCGGCCCATGTTGTAGGCCGCCAGGGCCCCGACCTGCTCGACGGAGGGCGGGCATAGTCGCGCCTGCCCGAACTTCAGGACCGCCTGCATGACGTCCTTGTTGTGCGACATGAGGGCCCCGATCCGGGCCCCGCAGCAGCTGAACCGCTTGGAGATGCTGTCGACCACGATGACCCGGTCCCGGGCCTCCTCGAACTCGAGAAGGCTCTTGTGGGTCCGGCCGTCGTAGATGAATTCCTTGTAAACCTCGTCCCCGATGAGGAACAGGTCGTGCTTCACGGCCACCCGAACGACCCTGGCGAGCTCCTCGGGAGTGTAAACGGTGCCTGTCGGATTGTTGGGCGAACAGAGGACGATGGCCTTGGTCCTCGGGGTCAGGCGTTCCTCGATCTCCTCCTGTGACGGCAGGCGAAACCCGTCCTCGACTCCGAGGGGGATGGGAACGATGCCGACCGAGGCGAACGAGGCGTAGCCGTTGTAATTCGTGTAATACGGCTCGGGGATGAGGATGTCGTCCCCCGGGTCGCCGACGACCGAGAAGGCGAAATGGATGGCCTCCGAGCCCCCCGTCGTCACGATGATGTCGTCGGCGCCGAGCTGGATGCCATAGGTCGCGAAATAGCGGGTCATGGCCTGGCGGAGCTCGAGGAAGCCCTGCGACGGGCCGTAGCCGATGACGGCCTCGTTATAGGCGTGGAAGGCGTCGAGGACCGGCCGCGGCGTCGGGACGTCGGGGTCGCCGATGTTCAGATGGTAGACGTGGGTCCCCCGCTCCTTGGCCTTGTCGGCATACGGTTTGAGCTTCCGGATGGGAGACGCCTGGATATGATGGGCCCTGCGGGAAATATGCATTTATGATTCCTCCGGTCCGGTCATTATAATCCAACGGAAGCGGGATTGCCAACTTGCCAAACCTCCGCGATTCTGTTATCTAATCAACGATGACCAAGGACCCCGGAGCGCGGATCGCGGCCGTCGAGCGTTGGGGAAGCTATCGCCTCTTCGCGATCGAGACCCCGGCCGTCGCCCGCGAGGCCCGGCCCGGCCAGTTCCTCATGATCAAGGTCTCGGGCGGGACGTCTCCCCTCCTCCGCCGCCCGATCAGCATCCATGCCCGCGAGAGCGGCCGGCTAGGCGTCTTCTTCCAGGTCGCGGGGAAGGGAACGGAGATCCTGGCCGCCCGGGAAGCGGGCGACGTCCTGGACATCATCGGCCCGCTGGGCAAGGGATTCACGCTGGACGCCCGGCTCAAAGGCGAGCGGGTCCTCTGCGTCGGCGGCGGACGCGGCATCGCCCCCATGTACTTCCTGGCGGAGGAGCTGAGAGCCCTCGGCGCCGATCCTCTCGTCCTCTACGGCGGGAGGACGGCCGCGGACATCCCCCTCCGCCTCAAGTTCGAGCGGGCGGGCCTTCCCCTCCTTTGCGCCACCGACGACGGCTCGTCCGGCTTCCCCGGCCTGGTCACGGCGCTCGCCGAAGAGGAGATCGGACGGCGCGAGCCGGCGTTCCTCTTCGCCTGCGGTCCCGACGCCATGATGAAGGCCGCATCGGGACTGGCCGCCGCGCGCGGCATCCCGGCCGAGTTCTCCCTGGAATCCCTGATGGGCTGCGGCATCGGGGCCTGTTGGGGATGCGTCAAGCGCATCCGCGGCGCGAACGGCGAGGGCTGGGTCAAGATCTGCGAGGACGGCCCGGTCTTCGCGCGTGAGCGCATCGTCTGGGAGGGAGACGCCCGATGACCGACCTCTCCGTCGACCTGGGATTCCTGAAGCTCCGCAACCCGGTCCTCACCGCCAGCGGCACGTTCGGATACGGGCTCGAGTTCGAGCCGTTCCTCGACCTCGAGGCGCTCGGCGGGCTGGTCGTCAAAGGCCTCTACTACGGCCCGCGCGAGGGCAATCCGCCGCCGCGGCTCGTGGAAACGCCGAGCGGGCTCATCAACGCCATCGGCCTCCAGGGCATCGGGGTCGAAGCCTTCGCCGAAAAGATCCTGCCCCGCCTCGCCCGCCTGAAGACCGCCGTCATCGTCAACGTCTGCGGCGAGACGGAGGACGAGTACGTCCGCGCCGTGGAATTCCTCGGCCGGCGGGAGGGGATCGCCGCCTTCGAGCTCAACATCTCCTGCCCCAACGTCCGGCAGGGCGGGGCCTGCCCGGCCCTCGCCCCCGGGACGACCCGGGACCTCGTGAGGACCGTCAAGCGGGTCTCCCGGCTCCCGCTCATCGTCAAGCTCTCGCCGAACGTGACGAGCATCGCCGATATCGCGGCGGCCGCGGAGGAAGGGGGAGCCGACGCCCTCACCCTCGTCAACACGTTCCTGGCGATGGCCATCGACGTCGAGACCCGGCGGCCGAAGCTCGGCAATGTGTTCGGCGGGCTGAGCGGGCCGGCCATCCGGCCCATCGCCGTGCGCATGGTCTACCAGGCCGCGTCCCGGGTCGGGATCCCCGTCATCGGCGTGGGCGGCATCATGACCGGCGCCGACGCCCTGGAGTTCCTCATCGCCGGGGCGAAGGCCGTCGAGGTCGGGACGGCGAACTTCGTCGACCCCGACGCCCCCGCCCGGATCGTCCGGGAGCTCGAAGAATTCTGCGGGCGCCGCGGCATCTCCCGCATCGAAGATATCGTCGGAACTCTCGATCTCGGCTAGAAAGGACCCGTCATGACCAACACCCCCAAGGACAGGATCATCATCGCCCTGGACGTCAAGGACAAGGACGAAGCGGCAAAGGTCGTCTCCGGCCTCAAGGACGCCCGGACCTTCAAGGTCGGGCTCGAGCTGTTCACGGCCGAGGGGCCGGCGCTTTTCAAGAAGCTCAAGGTCCTCCGGAAGGACATCTTCCTCGACCTCAAGCTCCACGACATCCCCAACACCGTGGCCGGCGCCGCCCGGTCGGCCGTCAGGCACGGCGTCCAAATGATGACCATCCATACGTCCGGAGGGAAGGAGATGATGGCCCGGGCCGTCGCCGCGGCCCGCGAGACGGCTGAGGCGGAGAATTTCGCGAGACCGCTCCTCCTCGGAGTTACGATCCTGACCAGCATGAAAGCCGTCGAGCTCGACGAGATCGGGATGAATCCGGACGTGGCCTCCCAGGTCCTCCGCCTGGCCGGCCTGGCCAGGGCCGCGGGGATGGACGGCGTGGTCTGCTCCCCGCAGGAGATCGAGATCGTCCGGAAGGAATTCGGCCGGGAGCTCCTCGTCGTCACCCCGGGGATCCGCCCCGCCTGGGCGGCCGCCCAGGACCAGAAGAGGATCATGACGCCGGCCGAGGCCGTCGCCAAAGGGGCGGATTACCTCGTGATCGGCCGCCCCATCACCGGGGCCCCCTCCCCCGAGGAGGCCTTCGCCCGCATCGCCGAGGAGATCGGCGGCATCACGGGCTTATAGCAACAGGAACGTCAGCTTCAAGAGCTCCATGACGGCGATCATGATGACGATCGCCGAAGAGCAGAACAGGTAATATTTCGCGATCTTTTCCTTGGGCAGAGGCAGGATATTGCCCTCGAAGCCCAGGAAGAACACATAGAGGGCATAAAGGCTCAAGAGGATCTTGAAAAGGCCCCCGATCCTCGGGACCAGATAGAAGATCCCGCCCACCCAATAGGGAATAAAACTGTGATAGACGAGGGTTCTCGAGCTCGACGCGTCCTTCTCCGAGGCGAACAGTTTGGCCGCCATGCCGATGGTCGCCACGGCTAGAAACGCCAACAGGACGGATAATCCGTATGAGATCACGGAGTGAAGGGCGTATTTCGCCAGGACGCTCCAACTCAACCCGAAATAGGGCCGGCGGATGTTGCCGAATATGAGATCATAGACGAACTTGGATATCGGAGTTACGGCGCAAAATAGGAGGACGCCTTTCAGGAAAAGGTCGGGCGCGAGCGCAGGGGAGGCCTTGATCCTTGCCCATTCCGCCCGGGGATGAATGATGATCCCAAGAGCCCGGACCAAACATCCCTGATTCATGTCTCCCACCCGAATTCACCCCGTCCCGACGGTCCGCCGCCCTCTGATAGAATGAGAACCCGTACTGTCCCCCCCGTGGTCAGGACCTTCGGGCGATCGCCGATGGGGTCGGAATTATTTTGTCCTGATCATGCCCGTCTTGTAAGCGTACCACCCGGCTGCGCCGATAGCCCCCCCGAAGCCGCCCTGGATGAAGTGGCTGAACACGGCGGCAATGCCCGGATTGTACGCATAGCCGATGATGCCGGAGAAACGGATGCTGATGGCGATCCAGGTCACCACGGCATAGACCAGGCCGACGACCGCGCCCAGGATCGCGCCGTTGATGGCGACCTCGAGGACCGACGGCTTTGCGCCCGATTTCAGGACCAGATTCACGTACCAGTAGCCGGCGAAAGCCGCCACCACCCAGAAAAGGACCCCTAGGAGGCCGCCCAGGAAACCCAACAGCCAGAGCGCCCCGCCTATGGCGGCCGCGATGACAGGAATCGTCCCAGCCTTGATCAGATTCGTCTTGTCAACCTTGAATTGAGTCTGTCCTTCAGCCATGATCTCCTCCTCCTAAATCTGAATAGGGTATAGTAATCATAAGTCCCGGGGAAAATCAACCGATAATTGGGAAAGGGCCGGGCAAGCGAGTAATTATTGCGGGGCCTGGAAAAGGTCCGTGCCGGCGGAAGTGGAGAGGCGCGGGTCGGACTCGAACCGACGAATAAAGGTTTTGCAGACCTCTCCCTTAGCCACTTGGGTACCGCGCCTTGTCGATCATCGAGGGACCGTGCGTTCTTTTCTTGGAGCGGGCGATGGGACTTGAACCCACGACCTTCTGCATGGCAAGCAGACGTTCTACCACTGAACTACGCCCGCTCGAGCGTGTTCGTTCTCGGTCTAAGCTAACAAAATCACAGGGGTATGTCAATAATAAGGCGAGACAGGCAAGACGTGCGGGACGGGAGGAAACTCCCTCCTCTTGGCTCGCTATTCTCGCCGGTGTCGCTATTTGGATTGGACCTGGAAGCCGACCTCGATGCTGTCGCGGCAGGAAAGGACCTTGACCGTGGACGTCGCCTTCTGGACGTCGATGACGACGACGTTCCCGATGACTTCCCGGGGGAGGCCCGGCTTGACGCGCTTGTAGACGGTCAACTGCTGGCCCTGCCGGATGCCCTGCTCGTTCCCGAGGTCGATGAGGGCCCAGCCTCCCGTGCCGACGATGTGGAACTCCGTCTCGATATGGATCACGTTCCCCCGGGTCCCCTGGCTCTCGTCCAGCTCGGCGGCATAGCCCTCGTCCTTCCCGAGCAGGCTTTCCCGTTCCTCGAACGGGACGAGGTAGCCCCCGAGGGAGACCTCGCCGCAGGTCTTGTCGATGAGGACGACGCCGCGCTTCTCCTCGAGGCCGATGACCCGCGCCCGCCCCGTCCGCCGGGCCAGGAAGCCGTAGTCCCCGATCTTCCTGCCGACCGAAACGGCGAGGAACACCTGGCCGATCTCCAGGCCGTCCGCCGTCCCCTTGTCGACGTAGAACTTGTCCGCGTCATTGAGAAGGATCTTCTCCTCCTGCCTCTCGGCCCCGATGATCCGGATGCCGGGGAGCTCGCCGTCCAGGACGAAGATCGTGCAATAGAGGTCGGATTCCGTGATCAGGGGATAGTTCTCCTGGAAGATCTTCGCCTTCTCGATCTGATCCTGGGCCAGTCCGGTCCCCAGGAACAATACGCCCACTCCCAGAATGATAGAAAAGAAGGTCCTTTTCATGCGCTCACCTCTTGGCTGATCTGATTCCGCTTGGGCTTATTATATTCGGGTATTTCTTCCACTGTCAACCTTTTGAATGGGGCGCGGCCGCCGCTGGCTTTTCCCGCCGGGATTATATAGAATGACCTGACGAACGAGGATACGAAATGACACAAAAAACACGCGTGGGCCTGATATTCGGCGGGCGCTCGGCCGAGCACGAGGTTTCGCTCGCTTCCGCGGCGTCCGTTTACAGGAACCTCGACCCCGGGAAGTACGCCGTCCACAGCCTCCTCATCGACAAGGACGGGCTCTGGAGGGCCGTCGCCTCCCCGTCCGAATCGGGAAAAGCGGCCGCCGGGGGGGCGGGCTCCTTTCTGCCCTGGGGCCGGGGGGCCTCGGACGGCAGTCTGGAGGCCGACGTCTATTTCCCGGTCCTCCACGGCCCGAACGGCGAGGACGGGACCATCCAGGGCCTTCTGGAGATGGCGGACGTCCCGTACGTCGGATGCGGCGTGGCCGCATCGGCCCTGTGCATGGATAAGGCCCTGTCGAAATTCGTTTTTAGGGATAGCGGACTGACACAGGTCCGCTTCGAGGTCGTCCTCGAACAGGCCTGGGCCGGCGATCGGGCCGCGGTCCTGAGGCGGCTCGGCGAAGCCCTCCCCTATCCCATGTTCGTCAAGCCGGCCAATCTCGGATCTTCCGTCGGGATATCCAAGGCGAAGGACGCGGCGGGCCTCGAAGCGGCCCTCGACCTGGCCTTCCGTTATGACAGGAAGGTCGTCGTCGAGGAGGGCGTCCGATGCCGCGAGCTCGAATGCAGTGTCCTCGGCAACGACGCGCCGCGGGCCTCGCTCCCCGGAGAGGTCATTCCCGCCAAGGAATTCTACGATTACGCGGACAAGTACGTCGACGGCAAGACCGCGTTCGTCATCCCCGCCGCCCTCCCCCAGGCTCTCATCGATAGGGTCCGGGAAGCAGCGGTCGCCGCGTACAAGGCCGTCGACGGGGCCGGCATGGCCCGGGTCGACTTCCTCTACGAAGAGGCGACGGCGACCCTCTACATCAACGAGATCAACACCATCCCGGGCTTCACCGAGATCAGCATGTATCCCAAGCTCTGGACCGTGAGCGGCCTTCCCTTCCCCCGCCTCCTGGATGAACTCATCGGGCTGGCCCTCGAGCGTCACGCCCGGAAGCGCCGGCTGACGGAGCGGGAGCCCGGATGAGGAGGATCCTCGGGATCGACTACGGGGACCGGCACATCGGCCTGGCCATCAGCGACCTCCTGCGGCTGACGGCCCAACCCCTCGGGACCTACGACCTTCGAGAATCCGACAAGGAGAACAAGGCGTTCTTCCGGGACCTCGTCGCCCGCCAGGATATCGGCGAGATCGTCATCGGCAATCCCCTGCGGATGGACGGGACCGCGGGGACGAGGACGCAGAAGACCCGGGAATTCGCCGCCTGGCTCGAAGCGGCCGTCCAGCGGCCCATCGTCTTCCAGGACGAGCGCCTGACGACCCAGCAGGCCCTCCACTTCCTCGAAGGCCAGAAGGTCAAGGGGAAGCGGAAGAAGGATTGCGAGGACCAGATCGCCGCCGTCATCATCCTTTCGACCTACCTGGAGACGCTTCGCGACGACTCCGATGGCCCGAAGAATACTTAACGCCGCCCTGCTTCTCGCCGTCGTCCTCCTGGCCGCGGCGACCCTGATCTTCGTCCGCGAATACGAGGCTTTGCCCTCCGGCCCGTCCGGCAAGGTCCTCTTCGAGGTCGCGCCCGGCCAAAGCGTCCGGGAGATCGCCCGAAACCTCCGGTCGGAAGGGCTCCTGCGTCGCCCGTGGGCCTTCCTCGGGGGCTACCGCCTCTTTCACCCGGGACGCACCCTCAAGGCCGGGGAGTATGAGATCGTCCTGCCCATCGCCGTCCGCGACCTCCTGGCCAGGCTCCTCGAAGGGAAGGTCTTCCTCCGCCCCATCACGGTCCCCGAGGGACTGACGGCCGGAGAGATCGACGACCTTTTCCGGGCCGCCGCGTTCCCCATCAAGGGGTCCTTCGCCGAAGCCGCGGCGGACCCCGGCCCCGTCGCATCCTGGGACGATCGCGCCCCGGACCTCGAAGGCTATCTTTTCCCGGACACCTACCGTTTCGCCAAGGATACTCCGGCCCGCGTCGTGACCGCGGCGATGGCCGCGCGGTTCGGGAAGGCTTTCGGCGGAGCGGAGGCCCGGCGCGCCGCCGAGCTGGGAATGAGCGTGCGGGAGATCGTGACACTGGCCTCCCTCATCGAAAAGGAGACCGCGGTCCCCGAAGAGCGGCCGCTCGTCTCCGCCGTCTTCCACAACCGCCTCCGGATCGGCATGAAGCTCGACTGCGATCCGACGGTCATCTACGCCCTCAAGAAGGAAGGCCTCTGGCGCGGCCGGCTCCTTCTCGTCGACCTCAAGTATCCGTCGCCATACAACACGTACGCCTTTCCCGGCCTCCCCCCCGGCCCTATCTGCAATCCCGGGGAGGGCTCCCTGCGGGCCGCCCTGGCCCCCGCTCGCGGGGAATACCTCTATTTCGTCGCCGACGCCGACGGCCGCCACGTGTTCAGCCGGAGCTACCGAGATCATCTCGCCGCGGTCCGCAGATACCGCGCGAAGACCCGGTGACGCCCGCACCAGGCGCGCCCCGGGGCCCCTCCCGCCCGCCAAGATAGGCCTTGACAGGCCTTCGCCGGCCCCGCTATATTGGGATCACGCATCTAGGCCTCGGGGGGGGAACCAGATGGTCGGATGGGTCCTCGACAAGAAGAGCAAAGTACCTCTCTATCTCCAGCTCAAGGACCTTCTGAGATATTACATCTCAACGGGGGCGATCCGCGAGAACGAGCAGTTGCCGGGCGTGATGGAGCTCGCGGCGCGGCTCGGGATCAATTTCGAGACCGTCCGGAAGGCCTACCACGAGCTCGAGGGCGCGGGCTTCCTGGTCATCCGCCGCGGCCGGGGGACGTTCGCCTCCCTCTTGAAGAATCAGTCACGGGAAGGGGAGGGCGCGGAAGGTGCGGACCTGGACGCCCATCTCGTCGCCGAACAGGCCGTCAAGGAGGTCCTCAAGAAGGGGAAGAACCTCGACGAGGCCCGGAAGATCTTTGACGCGGCCTTCGCCGAGATCGACGCCGCGAGCCGGACCAAGGCCGTGATCTTCACGGAGTGCAACGCGAGCCAGCTCCGGGTCGTCTCGAAGCTCCTCAAAAGCCATCTCAAGATGGAGGTCCGGCCCGTCCTCCTTTCGGACCTTCCCGAGGCCGTCCGGAAAGCCCGACAGAGCCGTGACGTCCTTTCCATCATCACCTGCGGGTTCCATATCCAGGAGGTCAAGGATACGGTCGGCGACGCGGCCATCGACATCCAGGCGCTCATCACGAACGTCTCGCCGGCGACGCGCCGGGAGCTTCAGGCTCTGCCGGAGACGACGCACTTCGGGTTCATCTGTTCGGAAAAGGAGGCCCTCTGCCTCATCCGGGACCTCGTGGTCAGGACCGAGCTCGGGCCGAAGGCCAGATTATCCTGCGCCAGCCTGAAAGAGCCGGAGAAGGTCCGGAGGATCCTCGACGAAGTGGACGTCCTGCTGGCGACGCCGGGGGCCGGCGAAAAGGTCCGGAGATCGGCCCCCGCCCGGCTGAGGATCTTCGACATCGGCGATCACATCGACCCGCTGTCCCTCAGCATCGTAAAGGACCGGGTTCTGGCGCTCCTCTGAGCGGCTACTTCTTCAGATACTGGAGGAGCTGTTTCGCGAGGGGCGCCTTTTCGTGGTCCGGGGCGATCGCCAGGAATCTCTCGAGGCTTTGGACGGCCTCCGCGACCTGGTTCCGGCCGATGTAGATCGTCCCCATCTGATAAAAAGCGTCGGCGTAATCGGCCTTGAGCTCGGTCGTCTTCAGGAAATGTGCCAGCGCGGCGTCGTTCTCGCCCGTGTTGGTCAGGCAGGCGCCGAGGTTGAAGTGGGCGTCGGGATCGTCGGGGCTGAGATCGACCGCCTTCTGGTAATATTTCCTGGCCTCCTCGAACGCGGAGTCCTTGGCCAGGGCCTCGCCGAGCTCCTTGTTGGCGCTGTAGCTCTCGGGACTGAGCTCGACCGCCTTGCGGAACGCGGCCAGCGACTCGGCCTTCCTGTCGAGCTTCTTGTAGGCCAGGCCGAGGTTCAGATAATAGCCCCAATTGGTCTGGCTCATCCCGACGGCCTCTTCGAGGGCCGCAGCGGCCTCGGCGTATCTTTGCTCCGCGTAGAGCTTGTTCCCCTTGAGGAAGACCTTGTCGGCGGCCGAGACGCTTCTCAGGGCCACGTCGTCCGCCGTATCCAGCTTGAATTCGAGATTCGTCTCGCCGGCCAGGCTGACCCGGGCCTCGGTCGTCTGCGGCATGAACCCGTCCTTCTTGACGGTGACCTGGAAATACCCGGGCTGGATGCCGACCTGAAAGAACCGCCCCTCCTTGTTCGTCGTGAGCTCATAGTTCACGGAGGTCGTCCTCGTCGAGACGACGTGGACCGAGGCCTTTTCCAGGGGGGTTCCCTGCTTGTCCGTGACGACGCCCATCAGCTTGCCCTGGACCTGAGGCCAGGCCGCCACGGACAGGGCCATGACGACGGCGGCGGCAAAGAACGGCTTCTTGAACATGGCATTCTCCTTCCGGACCGCTCTCGCGCGGTCCGCCTATCTTATCATCGGGGCTGGCGGCCGGGAGCCTTCTTCGCCCGTTCGCCCATCTCCCGAATGAGGGGCTGGGACGGATCGAGGGCCAGGGATCTTTCGATGAGGGGCAGGGCCTTCCCCGGCTCGCCCAGGTTCATGTGGCACTCCGCCGCAAGATTGAGGACGGCGACCTCTGTGGCCTCCACCATGATCCTGTCCAGGAAGACGAGGGCAGAGGACCAGTCCTTGAGGCCGGCGTGGTCCAGGGCGATGACCTTGGCCGTCTCCCGGTCCGGGGCGGCCTCGTATCGGGGGATGAGCTCATCGAGGGACTCGCGGAACCGGCCCAGGGCGAATAAGGACTTGCCCAGGTAAAGCCTGATGGCGGGATCGTCCCTCATCGCGAGGGAACGCCGGAAGAGGTCCAGGGCAGCGGCGTATTCCCCGGACATGAAGTGCTGGGAGCCCAGGAGGCCGAGGTGCTCGGCGGAGGGGAAGGGGCCGTGGAGCTTGGCATAGACCAGGGGAAGCACCGGATAGGGCGTCGCCAGGACGATGAAATTCTCCCTCTCGGAGAGGATCGCCTTGTCCCGGACGACGAGAGAGACGTCGGCCCGATAATAGCCCGGCTTGACGCCGGCGAGGGGGAAGGGACCGAAATAGGCCCCGCCGCCCGGCCCGGCCGCCGCTTCGGCCAGGGCGACCTTGCGCTCCACGACGACCGCGCCCCCATCGAGCCCGGTGATGCTGAAAACGAGGGAGGCTCCGGGGTCCGCCCCGACATCCTTCGGCCCGGAGACCTGGACGAAGGCTTCCAGGTTCTCGCCGGGAAGGAACTCGTTCTTGGCGCTGACGATGCACTGGACGCCGTCGAAGGTGAATGCCTTGAGGCTCGTTCTCTGGGCGTCGGGGAGCCGCTCGCGCCCGTGGAGGAGGAGGAGACTGCTGAGAGCCGGGCCGCCGTCCCGGCGCGGAACCGAGATGGACGTATCGAAGGACGTGAATTCCCGGGAGGTCTTGTTCTTGAAGAGGAAGAAAAGCTTGCGGTCCCCGGGAATGAGCGGCAGGAGGTCCTGGAAGGCGAACCGCCGGCGCTCGTTGGCTTTGTATTGCTCCGGCGTCAGGCGGACGGGAATGTCCTCGGTCCTCTCGAGGATGAGATTCCCCCGGAGGTCCTCCATCCGGACGACGAGCTCGAAGCCGGCGAAGAAGGTGTCGCCGCGCTGGGCGAAGCTCATCCGGTCGGGCTCGATCGTCCAGTGGAGGAAGGACTGTCCGCCCGCCCGGAAGAGCCGGACCTTGGCCCCGGCGCCGATATAGTTGTCCGCGTAATCGGTCTCCACGTAGTCCTTGTAGTTCATGTAGCCGCGGGCGTAGGCGTCGTTATACTTTTTCTCGGGCAGGGCCTTGGCCGCCGCGATGATATTGTCCGAAGAAAAGGACCCTGAACCGTAGGGACGATCGCCCGGCAGGTAGCTCAATGAAGCCGACGCGAGCTCGGAGTTCGATTTCCTCAGAACCTCGGAGGCTTCCTTTCGCGTGGTCGCCCTGGTGCCGACGTTCGGGATGACCAGCTTCTCGGGCCCCTCGACCCCGGGGTAATACAGGCGGTAGTCCCCGATCCCCTCGGGCTGGTAGAAGATGAGGTAGAAATACGCCGGGAGGCCGTAGGCCTCCTCGCCTTTGTAATACCACAGCTCGAGCGGCCAGAACTCGGAGTAGGTCGCGAAGATGTTCCTCTCGAGCGGCTTCCCGAGGAGGAGGTAATAGAATCCCCGCTCGGTCAGACAGCCCCGGCGGGCCGAACCGATGCCGAAGTACCGGTCGGCGAACTGGACGCGCTCCATGTATTCCTTGGCGAACTCGTTCTCCGGGGTATCCGGCAGGGGATCGCGCTGGCGCCAGAAGAACCGGATGAACTTGTCCCTCTCGACATCGGTCCGGAGCTTGAGGAAGACGTCCCTTTCGGTCTTCGTGATGATCGGGGTGGCCTCTTCGAGCCAGGCGCGCTGGGCGGGCGGAAGGGCCTCGCCCGCGGACCCGGCGGAAGCCAAGAGCCCGGCGAGGAGGAGGACGGTCAGGGGGAGCGTTCGTTTCATGATCATCATCCTGGCCCTTAAAATAGCACACGGTCCGGTAAGATACAAATCCGCGGGCGACGGCATTATCCAATGATTTGAATCTTATTCATTTATTTGTATTCTCCACCCGCCCCCTGAGGAAGCCGCGCCATTCAAATTGTGAATTGACAAGTTGTTACGGAGCCGGACGTCTTGGCACGAAAATTGCTAACAAGAAACCTACAGTTATAAAACCATGTTTAGTAAGTATGCTTCGCACACGACCGAAGGAGGTAAGTATAGAGGACCGTCACGCACCCCGTTCCAGGAACATCATTGAAGCTCACCAACACCCCAAGGAGGCACTTGTGAAATTCAGATCGATCATCATCCTCGTCGCCCTGCTGCTCGTCCTGACACCCGCCGTCTTCTCCCAATCCAAGGAGACGGGCGCCATCACCGGCAGGGTCATGGACGAGGAGAACAATCCCCTGCCCGGCGTCACCCTGACACTGACCAGCCCGAACCTGATGGGCGCCCGGTCGGTCGTCGCCGACGTCTCGGGCAACTTCCGGTTCCCGGCCCTTCCCCCCGGAAATTACCTGCTCAAGGCCGAGCTCACGGGCTTCGGCACGGTCGTCCGCGAGAACATGCGGCTGACGACGACGGTCACCCTGACCGCCGACCTGGTCCTGCGGCCGTCGGCGGTCCAGGAACAGGTCACCGTCGTGGCCTCGTCGCCGACCGTCGACGTCAAGTCGACCGAGACGGCATCGGTCACCCTGACCAGCGAGATCCTGCGCAACATGCCCTACAGCAATTTTACGTCGGACATCGTGAACATGGCGCCCGGCGTCAGCAACGACGTCGCTTACGGCGCGTCGAGCGGCACCGGGATCTCCTACCAGATGGACGGCGTCGGCGTCGCCGACCCCGACGCGGGGACGGCCTGGGTCTTCCTCGACAGCAACATCATCGAGGAAGCCAAGATCATGGGCATCGGCCTCCCGGCCGAGTACGGGAACTTCACCGGCGTCATCTTCAACCTGGTCACCAAGTCCGGCGGGAACGAATTCTCCGGCCATATGGAGCTCCTGTTCCAGGGCAAGAAGGACGACAGCCCGAAGGGCCTCTGGCAGGCCGTCAACAACGGCGCCTACGCCGAGGATTTCCCCGAAGTGACGTCCCCCCTGTCCAAGCTCATGGACGCCAATTTCCACCTCGGCGGCCCCATCGTCAAGGATAAGCTGTGGTTCTTCGCGGGCCTGCAGTGGTACCGGTCCTGGGATTACCCCACCGGATTCCCCGTCGCCATCGATTACAAACAGCCCCGGGGATTCCTGAAATTGACCTCCCAGCTCACGCCGTCCCTGAACATCAACGCCTCCCTCGAGTTGGATGATTACAGGGGCCAGTATCGCGGCGGGTCCTCGACCGTGTCCCCCGAGGCGACGGTCAACCAGACCGGCCCGGAGAAGGTCCCCAACCTCAGCCTGACCTACATCCTCAGCCCCAAGACCTTCTTCGACCTGAAGGCCGCCGCGTTCGACGGCTACTATTACCTCGAGCCCCGGACGGGCAGGGACACGGCCGCTCATTATTATCAGAGCGACGCCCCCGGCCAGCCCGAAAGCGCCAACATGCGCTACTTCAGCTCCGGCTATTTCTACCAGGCCGATCGGAGCCGGGTCCAGGCGAACGCCAGCCTGACGCACTACGCCGAGGACTTCATCCACGGCGATCATGATTTCAAGTTCGGCGCCGAGGTCGAACATTCCAGGGTCCGCACCCGCTACGGGTACACCGGGGCGAACCACATGTATTACACCGACTATTGGCAGTACGGATACGACGGGCCCTATCTGGCGACCCAGTATGAGGGATACGACACCCAGACCCGTTACACCCGGCTCGAGGCCTTCGCCCAGGATTCCTGGCAGGTCTCCAACCGCGTCAACGTCAGCGCCGGCGTGCGCTTCAGCCAGAACTGGGGCACGGTCAAGGGCGTCGGGACGGTCTACAAGGCCAACCGCATCGCCCCCCGCCTCGGCTTCACGTTCGACGTCTTCGGCGACAAGAGCACCGTCCTCAAGGCCCACTACGGCCAGTTCACCGAGGGCATGTTCGCGTCCTATCATGACCGGATGAACACGAATTACAGCGACATGGTCGACTTCTATTGGGACACCTATTCCCTGGAATGGGTCGAGTACAACCGGACCTCGCACGGGAAGTGGACCATCGACCCGAACATCAAGCACCCGTACATGGAGCAGTTCACGGTCGGCTTCGAACGGGAGCTCTTCAAGGATACCTCGTTCTCCGTGACCTATATCAACAGGACCACGAAGAACATCATCGGCCCCTATAACCGGCTCGGCGTCTACGAGCCCCGGACGGTCGCCGTCCCCGGCCTCGACAAGAGCTTCACCGTCTACGAGCTGGTCTCCGGCAACCAATACGACTGGCTCATCACGAACATCAAGAAGGGCGACCCGGGCATCCTGGACGAGCCCTACCGCAAGTACTGGGGCCTCGAGTTCCTCTTCAACAAGCGGTTCTCCAACAGGTGGCAGCTGCTGGCGTCCTATGTCTATTCCAGGTCCCGCGGGACCATCGACAACGGGACGGCCGACGACATCGGCTACGGCGGCGCGACCTACGACCCGAACTTCTGGATCAACGCCGACGGCAATTCCACCTACGATCCGACCCACCAGATCAAGGTCCAGACCTCCTACCAACTGCCGCTGGGCATCAACTTCAACGCCTACTTCCATGCCAACTCCGGCGACACCTGGACCACCCGGTACCGGACCAGGAGGTTCAACCAGGGCCGCATCACCTTCTACGCCGAGCCCAAGGGCAGCAACCACTACCCCATGCAGAAGGTCCTCGACCTCCGGCTCGAAAAGACCTTCACCCTCGCCGCGAAATACCGGCTGGGCGTCATCTTCGACGTCTTCAACGTCCTCAACGAGGACACCGTCACGAGCTGGGGCACGCGCATCGACTACGACTGGACGCCGGGCGACTACCCGTCGACAAGCGGGCACGACCTCTACGGGATCGCCATGCCGCGACAGGCGCGGCTCGGCATCCGGCTCATCTTCTAGGACAGCGACGAACGAGACTCGCAAGATCCGCGAGGCTCAAGAAAGCCGGGGGGGCGGGACATCCCGCCCCCTCTTTTTTTATGCGGGCTCCGGCGGCACCCTTCCGGCGTCCGGCACGCCATTCGGCCCTCTCGGAGCGGCCCCGGGCCGGACGGCCCCGGCCTCGCTTGAAAAGCCCGGGGAGCCTGGCCTATAATGGCCTGGAAATGAGAAAGATCCTTCTCGTGTTGTCGTTCGTCGCCCTGGCCCTCCCCGGGCTCGGCCTTTCCGCCCCTCCCCAAAGGTCGGTCAAGGACCTCCCCGCCGACCACAGGAAATGGCTCGAAGAAGAGGTCGTCTACATCATCACGCCCAAGGAGAAGGAGGTCTTTCTCAAGCTGGAGAACGACCGGGAGCGCCAGCTCTTCATCGAAGCGTTCTGGAAGCAGAGGGACCCGAATCCCAACACCCCCGAGAACGAGTTCAAGAAGGAGCATTTCCGCCGGATCGCCTACGCCAACCAGTGGCTGGGCCGGGACACGCCCGGCCCCGGCTGGCGGACCGAGATGGGCCGCATCTACATCATCCTCGGAGAGCCGAAGACCATCGAGAGGTTCGAGAACCACACCAATATCTTCCCCACGATCATCTGGTTCTACGAAGGGCAGATCGAGTACGGGCTCCCGAACGCCTTCTACATCGTCTTCTTCAAGCCGAGCGGGAACGTCGAATGGAAGCTGTACAGCCCGGTCCAGCACGGCCCCCAGGCCCTGTTCATCCAGTACGCCGGTGACCAGACCAACTACGCCTCGGCCTACCACCAGCTGATGGAGATCGAGCCCTCCATCGCGAGCGTCTCCATGTCGCTGATCCCGGGGGAATCCGCCATAGCGTTCGGCTCCCCGTCGTTCGCCTCCGAGGTCCTCCTCCAGGCCAAGATCCCCGCCTCGCCGCGGGAGAAGGTCAAGGACGCCTATGCCGAGAACTTCTACAAGTTCAAGGACACCGTCGGGGTCGAATACACGGCCAATTACATCGATAACGAATTTTCCGCCAGCGTCATCCGGGACCCCTCGGGGATATCCTTCGTCCATTACCTCCTCGAGCCGCGGAAGCTCTCGCTCGAGAAGAACGGCGACCGCTTCTATACGACCCTGCAGGTCAACGTCCTCGTGTCCGATCCGAAGGGCTCTCCCGTCTTCCAGGACGAGAAATCCCTCCCCGTCGAGCTCGACGGATCCCAGGTCGAGAAGGTCCGGAGCCGGCTGTTCAGCTTCCAGGACCTCTTCCCCCTCGTGCCCGGCACGTATCGGGTGAGCCTCCTCGTCAAGAACATGGTCTCGAAGGAATTCACCTCGGCGGAGACGCCGATCACGGTGCCTGAAGCCCCAGGTCCTGGCCTCATGCCCCTGCTCCTGGCCAACCGCGCCATCGAGAACTCCTCCTATCGGGGGACGAGCAAGCCGTACCTCGTCCGGAACATCCAGCTCGTGCCCTCCCCGCGGAACGATTACCTCCGGGCCGACACGCTCCACGTCTTCTGCCAGGTCACAGGCATGACCGAGGCGCTGAAGACGGGGGGCAGCCTCCGGTTCAGCATCGGAGACGGCACGACGACGGCGTACACCGCGACGAAGGCGCTCGCTTCCTACGCCACGGCCCCGGATATCTTCGAGGCGATCCCCCTGGCCGCGCTGACGCCCGCCATCTACACCCTTCGGGTGGACCTGCTCGACCGCGACGGAGCGGAGGTGGGGACGCGCGAGGCCCAATTCTTCATCACCCTCGCGGTCGCCCTGCCGCGGCCGTTCATCATGTCCCTGCCGCTTCCTCCGGCCGGCGATCCCGTCTTCGCCAACATCCTGGGGAACCAATTGCTGAACAAGAAGGACATCGCGGCGGCGGGTCCCCTGCTCGAAAAGGCCTATAGGGCCGACCCGTCCTCGACCCGCTACGCCCTCGATTACAGCAAATGGCTCTTCGCGTCGCGTGACTTCGCGGCCGTCCTCGGGATCGGAGAGCCCTTCATGAAGGGGCCCGCAAGAGCCGACTTCACCGGGCTCCTCGGCCAGGCCTCCCAGGCCCTGGGGAACAATGAGGCCGCCATCGCCTATTACCAGGAATATCTGACCCGCTTCGGGACCAACATCAACGTCATGAACTCCATCGGCGAGTGCCTCCTCAAGCTCGGCCGCGACGCGGAGGCCCTGGCCATCTGGGAGAAGTCCCTCGAGATCAGCCCCAACCAGGAAAAGGTCCGGGCGCTCATCAGATCGCTGAAGGACAAGAAATGAGGGCGGCGTTCCTGCCGCTGTTGGGAGCGGCGCTCGCCGTCTCCTGTGCGCGGGGGAGCCTCCCGAAGGACATGAGCGACGGGCACCGAAAATTCCTTTCCGAGGTCCGCTTCATCATCACGAAGCAGGAGCGGCGGACCTTCCTGAACACGCCCGACCCGGGCCGGGACGGGCTCATCGAGTCCTTCTGGCGGAAGCGGGACCCCGTGCCCGTCACCGACGTGAACGAGTTCAAGGACGCGTACTACCGGAGGATCGAGGAGGCCAACCGCCTGTTCTCGGACGGAGGGCCCAACGGCTGGCTGGAGGACCGGGGAAGGATCCACATCCTCCTCGGACCGCCCTGGGAGCGGCACACCTACCCGCGCGGCGTGACATTCTACGGGAAGCCGACCGAGGTCTGGTACTACGGCAACTTCCCGGTCGTTTTCATCGACAGCGACTGGAACGGCACCTACGAGCTCGAGCCCGACAGCGCCAGAGGGATCGCCCTCATCAACCGGGCGCAGATGGACCTCAAACCCTCCGTTCCGGCGGAAAAAGGGGTCTTCGATTTTCGTGCCGCCGTGGCCCGGGCCGCGGACGGCGGGATCATCATCACCGTCCGCATCCCCTACCGCAACATCTGGTTCGTCGCCGAGGGCGAGAGCCTGGGAACGACCCTCGAGCTCTCCCTGGAGGTCACGGACGCGTCCGGGAAGACGGCCTGGGAGCTCCGCGAGGACCGCGCGGTCGGGATCACCGAAGAGAAACTGCGGTCGGTCATCGGGACCGACCTCGTCCTGGAAATTCCCGCCCGCCCGGCGGGAGGCCCCGGCCGCTACGACCTGAGGGCCGAGATCGGGAACCGGGCCGACGGCGTCCGGGTCCAAAAGGCACTGAATTTCGAGCTCTGAAAGATGGAGGCAGTCATGAGAATAAGGACGTTCGCACTTTTAACACTGGTCATCCTCGGGGTCGGGCTCGTCGCCGGGCCCGCCGCCGCCCAGGCCGGACGGGGCACCGGCCGGATCAGCGGCACGGTCGCGGACGAGGCGGGGAATCCCGTCCCCGGCGCCCGGATCTCGATCGTTCTTGCCGACAACGAATCCGTCAAGCGCGAGGCCGTGGCGGACAAAAAGGGCGAATGGGCCATCATCGGCCTCGGAACGTCCCAATGGACCCTCACGGCCGCGGCCGAAGGGTTCCTCCTGACGACGATGGACATCCAGGTCAAACAGCTGGCCCGGAACCCGGCCATCGCGGTCGTCATGAAAAAGGCCGGCGCCGGGGACACTCCCATGGTCCGGAACGAAGCCGCCCTGGCCCTCATCGAACAGGCCAATCAATTGTACAGCGAAGGGAATTATGACGGATCCATGGCGCTCTTCCAGGAATGCCTGGCCCAGAACCCTGATATCTACCAGATCAACATGAGCATCGGCGACTGTCTCCGCGAAAAGGGCGAGATCGACCGGGCCCTGGAGACCTATGCCGGGGTCATCGAGAAGGCCAAGACCGACCCGGCGAACGGCAAGCCGATGACCGCCAAGGCCCTGGCCCGGATCGGCGAGTGCCACCTCAAGAAGGGGGACTTCGAAACGGCGCAGGGATACTTCAAACAGTCCATCGAGGTCTTCCCCGAGGACGAGGTGCTCGCCTACAACGTCGGCGAGATCTACTTCTCGAACCAGAAGCTCGACGAGGCCATCAGCTACTTCGAGATGGCGATCCGGATCAAGCCCGACTGGAGCGAAGGCTATTACAAGCTGGGCCTCGCCTATCTGAACAAGGCCGATTACGCGAAGGCCCGCGAGAGCCTCCGCAAGGCCCTCGAGCTCGAGCCCGAGGGGCCTCGGGCCCCCGTCGTCAAGGGCATCCTGGAGACCATCGACAAGCTCAGGCCCTGAGCGCCGCGCCGCCCTCTGTCGCTTGAATTCCCCCGCGGGAAAGCATACACTGGGACCTCATCATTCCTCATGAAGTTCGTCGCCGATCTCCACATTCACTCGAAGTTCTCGCGGGCCACGTCGAAGGACATGACCTTCGACGCGATGGCCTGCTGGGCCCGGGCCAAGGGCGTCCGGCTCCTGGCCACGGGGGACTTCACCCACCCGGAATGGCTCTTCCTGATGAAGGAGAAGCTCGAGCCGGCCGGGAACGGCTTCCTGCGCTTCCGGAACGGGATCCAGCCCCCGGACAACCCCCACCTCAAGGCGCTCGCCCCCGCGGCCGGGGACGTCGCCTTCGTCCTCTCGACGGAGCTGAGCTTCATCTACTCCAAGATGGGGAAGGTCCGGAAGGTCCACCTCCTGGTCCTGGCACCGGACCTCGAAGCGGTCGCCAAGATCAACACCAAGCTCGCCGGCGTCGGGAACCTGCGCTCGGACGGGCGGCCCATCCTGGGGATGGACGTCAAGCTCTTCCTGAGGATGATCGCCGATTCCTGCCCGCGCTGTGCGGTCATCCCCTCGCACATCTGGACGCCGTGGTTCTCGCTCTTCGGCGCCAATTCGGGCTTCGACGCGATCGAGGAGTGCTTCGAGGAGATGACGCCCTTCATCTTCGCCCTGGAGACGGGCCTGTCCTCGGACCCCCCGATGAACCGGAGGCTGTCGGCCCTCGACCGGTACGCCCTGGTCTCGAACTCGGACGCCCACTCGCCCTCGAAGATCGGACGGGAATCCAACGTCTTCGACACGGACTTCAGTTACGCCGGGCTCATCGGAGCCATCCGGTCGAAGGACCCGTCGCGGTTCCTCCACACCGTGGAGTTCTTCCCCGAGGAGGGCAAGTACCATTACGACGGGCACCGCAAGTGCGGCGTCGTCCTCTCCCCCGGCGAGAGCCTGGCCCGAAACGACCTCTGTCCCAAGTGCGGCAAGAAGCTGACCATCGGCGTCATGCACCGGGTCGAGGAGCTGGCCGACAGGAGCGTCGGGGACGAGGCGCCGTTCCGGACGCCGTTCCTGAACCTCATCCCCCTCAACGAGATCGTCGCCGAGGCGGTGGGGAAGAGCCCGGACTGCCAGAGCGTCTGGGATGTCGCCTTCCGGTTCATCCGCGAGTTCGGGGACGAGTACAGGATCCTGACCGAGGTCCCGATCGCCGACCTTTGCCGCGTCGCCCCGGAAAGGGTCGGCGAGGGCGTGGACCGGATGCGGAAGGGCCGGGTCCGGATCGACCCGGGACACGACGGGGAATACGGGTCCGTCCGCCTGTTCGATGACGGCCCGGACGCCGCGGAGGACGGGCCCCAGATGTCGCTGTTCTGAGGGCCGAGGGCCCGGGGGCCCGTGTTGACAAGCCCCCCCGCCCCCCCTATATTAGACGTATACGCTGACAGAGGACATCGACATGGAAATCGAGATGAAGATCAAGGGGTTGGTGGTCGACCCCATTTCCAAGATGCCCATCGTCGTCCTGGAGGACACCCGGTCCGAGCGGATCCTGCCGATCTGGATCGGCGTCTTCGAAGCCAACGCCATCGCCCTGACCATCGAGAACGTCCCCACCCCCCGTCCGATGACCCACGACCTGCTCCGGAACTTCCTGGAGAAGCTCGACATCTCCATCGAGAAGATCGTCGTCAACGACGTCCGGAACAACACCTTCTACGCCCTCATCCACTGCCGGCACGACGACGACCGGATCGTCATCGATTCCCGCCCGTCCGACGCCATCGCCCTCGCCCTCCGGATGAGCTCGCCCATCTTCGTCGAGGACGAGGTCGTCCGCAAGGCCCACGGGCTCAAGTTCGACGACAACGTCGAGGGCTCGGAGAAGCTCCGGAAGTGGCTCGAGGGACTCGGCCCCGAGGACTTCGGCAAATACAAGATGTAAGGTCGGATCGCCCCGGCCCCGACCGTTCGTGCGGGCGGTTCAAAGGCTCAGCTGGGACGGTCTCGCTCCCGGTCGGGTTTTTAACGCCGTTCCCTCGCCGTCTTCTTCGGCGGGCTCGTAACTCGCGATAGGGTCCTGAGGATTTCCGTCCGATCACGCCATCATCGTGACATTCTTGATCGCTTCAGGCACGCTCAGACATACGAGCCCGAATCCCCTTGAATCCGGCTGCGGGAAGGCTAAACCCTCCACGTCCGCTCGATCCGCCCCATCTGAGCCTCCAGCCCGCGGATCTAGTCTCTGGGCTTTTGGAGATCCCTGCGCCAGCTTCTTTATCGCGCGAAGAGAATTCTGGACGGGCGATCCCGATTAATCTTATCTCCGGCCGCGGTCCTCGTGTCCGACGGGGGGAAAAAGAAGAAACGGGCTTGCCGACGTCCCCGTCCTATAGGGGGCTTCGGGGCGGTGACTGGAGAAAGTCATGAAGAGAAGCGATGATGAAGGGCGAGGAGGACCGCCCCGTAAACCCCAGTTGGGAAGGGGTCCCATCGCTCTGGCGATGGGGGAACCCGAAGAGGTTCCCGGGTCTGGGGTCGAGGGGCGGCCTCCGAACCCTTCGAAAGCGGCCCTGACCAGGAGTCCCCCGAGGCGCGAAAGGAAGACCGGCCGATGGGCGGTGGCTCAGGTCCGGAGGCGGAAAAGAAGGTAGATGCCGGCCAGGCCGAAGACGAGGTTCGGTGTCCAGGCGGCCAGGGAGGGCGCCAGATAGGCGACGTATCCGAGACTGCGGAACACGCCGATGGCTCCCCAGTAGACCATGGCGATGACGACGCTCAGGCCGATGCCGACCAGGGCCCCCTTCCGGCCCATGGAGAAGGCGAACGGGACGCCGAGAAGGGCCATGACGAGGCAGACGAAGGGAAAAGCGATCTTCCCATGGAGGTCCACCCGGAGGCGGGTCGTGTCGAACCCCATGCGGTCGACTTCGGAAGCATAGGCCCTGAGCTCGCCGAAGGTCATCTGGGAAGGTTCTTTCCATTCCTTAAGGAAATAATCCTTCCCCTCGATCCCCGACATCACGGTCTCGGCCTCCGTCCGGAAACCCTCCTCCGGCCCGCCCGAAAAGCGCCGGGCCCAGCCGTCCGTCATCCGGAGGGTGTCCCCCGCGAGGACCGCCTTCTCGGCGTAGGTCCGCCCGGCCAGCGACCAGGAGGCGGCGTCGATATCGAAGATGGAGAGCCGACGGAAGGCGGACCGGCCGGGATCGAAGAAATCATAATGGTAGATGCGGCTCTTATCCCGGCCCAGGACCCAGTGCCGGTTGAGGTAGCTGTAGCTCCGGGACGGGGCGTCGTTGATGCGGTTCCAGATCTCCTCCGCTTTGCTGTTGGCGCGGGGGAGAACGCGCTCCTGGATGTAGAAGGCGGACAGGCTCGCCACAAAGGCCATGAAGAGAATGGGGAAGATGATGCGATAGAGGCTGATGCCGCAGGCCTTCATGGCGGTGACCTCGTTGAACTTCGTCAGGATCCCCAGGGCGAGCAGGGTGGTCGTCAGGGCCGTGACCGGGAGGATGAAGAACGCGAATTCGGGGACGCGGGCCCAGATGTACTGGAAGAACAGCGACAGGGGTTTGTCGTGGGCGTAGACGTTATCGATCCTCTCGAAGAAGGTCACGATGATCGAGACGGAGACGAGCCCGACGAAGATCAGGGTGAAGATGGCCATATATTTCCGGATGATGTAGCGGTCGATGATGTTGGGGAACCGGACCGGGATCCTCGGCAGGCGGGGCCCCCCGCGACGCGCCCTCAGGGCCGGGACGACGGCCGCGCCGCGCTTCCGCAGGAATCCCGCCAGCCCGGAAAAGAGAGCCTTTTCCTTCAGGGACTTCATGAAGAGATAGAGGCCGGCGGCGAAGAGGAGGAGGTTCGGGCCCCACATCCCGAGGAAGGGCGATACCCGTCCGTCCATGGCCAGCTTCTCTCCGGCGGTGATGAGGATGTAATAAAGGAGGATGACGGCGATACTGACGGTGAAGCCGCTCGTCCGCCCGCCCTTTTTCGTCGTCATGCCCAGGGGCAGGCCGAGGAGGACGAAGATGAAACAGACGAACGGCAGGGCGAACCTCTTGTGGATCTCGACCCAATGGGCCCGGAGGTCACGCGTCCTGTCCCGAAGAGCCGCGTCCGCGGCCTCGGCCGCCGCGGCCTTCGCGCCGGGCGCCGGGACCGCTTTGCCCGCGGGCTTCCGGAGGACGGGGTCCGCCAGGAGCTCCCGCACCCCCTCCCGGAGCTCCAGAATGTCCTTCTCCCGAACCCTTTTCCGGCCGGCCATCGACGCGAAGAGACTTTCGACGTCGATCCCCTCCTCGAGCCGCTTGAACGACGTGATGCTGTACTTCTCCGGTTGGGCCAGGGGGTAGGAATGGACCGTGCCGTCCAGGAGGACGAGGGTCGCCTTCTTGGCCTCCGGGTAAAGGTCGAGCCTTCCCTCCCGCGCCAGGATCAGCCGCGGCTCGGCGGGCTCCTTGGTCAGGTAGACGAAAACGTTCCGCCACGTCCTGTCCCGGTCGATCTCCTGGATGTAGAGGACCATCCTGGGAACGGTCTCGTTGAACTCCCGGGGAGCGATCCGGACCTGGACCTTGGCCAGGACCGAACCGGTGATGGTCTGGACCCACTTGTAGTTGGCCCGCGGGGCGAGGAACAGGGTCAGGTAGGACGTCACGAACCAGCCGGCGAAGGCGAAGACGAGGATGGGCCAGGCCAGGCGCCGGGAGCTTATGCCGAGGGTCCGGAACGCCGTGATCTCGGAATCGGTCGATAGCCGGCTGAGGCCGGCCAGGATGCCCATCAGGACGGCCATCGGGACGGCGAAGGCCAGGAGGGACGGGATGAGATAGACGAGGACCTCGATCGCCAGCCCGAGAGAGACGCCCCTGGCGATGAAGAGCTCGGACAGGACGAGGATCTGGTTCATCAGGAGGACGAACGTGCAGAGGAGGAGGCCGACGCCGAACGGCGGGGCGACCTCCCTCAGGATGTACCTGTCGAAGAACTTGAACATTCCGCCCAATTTATACCACGAGAGGGGTCAGGTCTCAACACCCCTCCCCGGGCAAAAAAAAGGGCCCCGGGCGATGGCGCCCGGGGCCCTGGGGATTCCTATCCCGCTTCCGACGGCCTCAGTACATATCCCCGCCCGGAGGCGTGGGGTACTTGGGTCCCTTCTCTTCCTCGGGGAGCTCGGTGATGAGCCCTTCCGTGGTCAGGAGCAGGCCCGCGATGCTCGCGGCGTTCTGCAGGGCGATGCGGACGACCTTGGTGGGATCCAGGATCCCGGCCTTGATCATGTCCTCATACTCTTCCTTCAGGGCGTTGAACCCGAAGTCGTGCTTCAGCTCCCGGACCTTCTCGACGATGACCGAGCCTTCGCGCCCGGCGTTGTATGCGATCTGACGCAGGGGCTCTTCGAGGGCCCTGCGGACGATGTTGACGCCGATCTGCAGGTCGCCTTCGACCTGGAGCTTGTCCAGGGCCTTCTGGGCCCGGAGCAGGGCCACGCCGCCGCCGGGAACGATGCCTTCCTCGACGGCCGCCTTGGTGGCGTGCATGGCGTCCTCGACGCGGGCCTTCTTCTCCTTGAGCTCGGTCTCGGTGGCCGCGCCGACCTTGATGAGGGCGACGCCGCCGACCATCTTGGCCAGCCGTTCCTGGAGCTTCTCCCGGTCGTAGTCGGAGGTGGTCTCCTCGATCTGGGTCCGGATCTGCTTGATCCGCGCCTGGACGTCGCTCGCCTTGCCCTTGCCCTCGACGATGGTCGTGTTGTCCTTGTCGATGACGACCTTGGCGCACTCGCCGAGCCAGTCGACGCCGACGTTCTCGAGCTTGACGCCGATATCCTCGGTGATGACCCGGCCGCCCGTCAGGGTGGCGATGTCCTCGAGCATGGCCTTGCGGCGGTCGCCGAACCCGGGCGCCTTGACGGCGGCGCAGAGGAACGTGCCCTTGAGCTTGTTGACGACCAGGGTCGCCAGCGCCTCGCCCTCGACCTCTTCGGCGACGACGAGGAGCGGCCGTCCCATCTTGGCCACGTTCTCGAGCAGGGGCAGGAGCTCGCGGAGGTTGCTGATCTTCTTCTCGTGGAGGAGGATCAGCGGGTTCTCCAGGACGCATTCCATCCGGTCGGGGTCGGTGATGAAGTAGGGGGAGAGGTAGCCGCGGTCGAACTGCATGCCTTCCACGATGTCCAGCACGGTCTCGAGGCCCTTGGCCTCTTCCACCGTGATGACGCCGTCCTTGCCGACCTTGTCCATGGCTTCGGCGATGATCTTGCCGATGGACTCGTCGTTATTGGCGGAGATGGCGCCGACCTGGGCGATCATCTCGCCGCTGACCTCGCGGCTCAGCTTCTTGATGTCCTGGACGACCACTTCGACGGCCTTGTCGATCCCCTTCTTGATGAGGATGGGGTTGCGGCCGGAGGTCACGTGCTTGATGCCCTCCTGGTAGATGGCCTGGGCCAGGACCGTGGCCGTGGTCGTGCCGTCGCCCGCCACATCGGAGGTCTTGGACGCGACTTCCTTGACCAGCTGGGCGCCCATGTTCTCCCAGGGGTCCTTGAGTTCGACTTCCTTGGCCACCGTGACGCCGTCCTTGGTGCTGGTGGGGGAGCCGAACTTCTTGTCGAGGACGATGTTCTTGCCGCGGGGGCCGAGCGTCGCCTTGACCAGGTTGCTCAGGATGTTCACGCCTCTGAGGAGGCCCTGTCTGGCGTCGTCGCCGAGTATGATTTGTTTTGCCATGTTATCTCCTTACTTCGTAATGACGGCCAGGATCTCTTCTTCCCTGACGATGATGTGTTCGATCCCGTCGAGCGTCACTTCCGTGCCGGAGTACTTGCCGATCAGGACCCTGTCGCCCTTCTTGACCTCGAGCGCGATGACCTTGCCCTCGTCCGTGGTCCGGCCCTTTCCGGCCTCGATGACCTCGGCTTCCTGGGGCTTTTCCTTGGCGGTGTCGGGGATGATGATGCCTCCCCTCTTGACTTCCTGTTCTTCCAGTCTTTTCAGAAGAACACGGTCGTGCAACGGTTGAACCTTCATATAAACCTCCTTTTAAGATTCTTAGCAGGACTAAGTCCGTATTGCTAATTTAAGCGATTCCGGGGAACTTGTCAAGAGGAAAATGGCAATAATTAGCAGTCTTGATAATAGACTGCTAAGATTTTCTTCGTATTTTGAGGGACCTTGTCCTGTTGTGGAGCGTATTGCGGTGAATGCCCAGGGCCTTGGCCATCTTGGTCTGGTTGCCGTTATATTTCCGGGCCGCGGTCTCGAAGAAGATCTTCTCGAACTCCTTCAAGGCGTCCTTGAGGTCCAGATCCTTGTCGACCATCTCCTGGATGGTCAGTTCGAGCTTCTGATGGATGTTGAGGTCGCTAAATTTCCTGTCCATGAGACGCCCCCCCCTTCCGCGCCCCCTGATAGGCTGTCTTGAACCTGGCCTTGAGGTCCCCGGGAATGAGGCGGACGACGGCCCTGGTCGCGTGGAAACACAGGGGCGCCAGCCTCGATCCCGCCAGCGCGTCGCGCCTCACTTCGAAAACGAGGAGGGCGAACACGATGACCCCGCAGATGAGGACCCCCTTGATGAGTCCGAACACGCCCCCGAGGACATGATCGAGGAAGGTCAGGGGGCCCTTCATGAGCTTCGAGATGAGCAGACCGATGAGCCAGCCGACGGCGATGACGGCGGCGAAGAGGACCAGGAAGCCGATGAAATCGGCGACGACGGGGTTCGAAACGACCTTGTGGACAAAAGCCCCGGCCCGCGGATAGTAGCGCGCGGCCAGGACGAGGCCGGCGATGACCGCGACGAGCCCGATGACCTGCCGGACAAGGCCCTTGATCAGGCCGAGGACCAGCGTGACCAGGAGAACGATGAGGAGGACGATATCGAGAGTGGTCAGGCTCATTGCGGCCTCCTTCTGCGGAGTTCTTCCACCATCCAATAGCGGCCGTCCCTGAGGGCGCCGAAACGCGACGTGCGGGCTTGATCTTGCCGTGGAAATCCGATCCGGCCGTCGGGACGAGCCCGAGTTCGTCGGCCAGCGCCTTGTAGAACGCCGTCTGCTCGGCGGTATGGTAGAACGTGTAGACCTCGATCCCCGCGAGCCCGCGCTGCTTGAGGTCCTCGAGGTCTTCCCGCGTCGTCCGCTGGAAATCGGCGCCGGGATGCGACAGGACGGGGACCCCGCCCGTTCCCGGGGCCGCGGCCAGGGCCTCCTCCAGGGGGATGTGCCGTTTGGGCACGTAGGCGGGCTTGCCTTCCACGAAATAATCCCGGTAGAACATATACGGCCCGAAGGCGCGCTTTTCCCCTTCGAAGTACTTCCCCAACCCGGGCATCTTTTCGCTCTCGGGCTTGTCGAGAAGGATCTGGGCGATCTTGACGCCGAGGGGCGGGCAGGACTGGGATTGCTCCCAGACTTCGTCCCAGCTGATCTCGAGGCCCTGCTCCCGGAGCCTCTCGACCCGCTCCCGGGCCTCGACCATCCGCGATTCGGTCATCCGCCGGATGATCGCGGCCACGGCCTTCGATCCCCAGTCGACGAACGGCAGGAGGAGGTGGAACTCGCGCTCGTCATAGAGCGTCGTGACTTCGATTCCCGGGATGATCTCCACGCCCGCCTTCCTCCCGTCCTCGAGGACTTCGGGATAGGCCGCGACCGTGTCGTGGTCGGCGATGGAGATGGCCTGGAACCCCCGGTCCGCGGCGAAGCGGACGAGTTCGGCCGGGGAAAAGTCGCCGTCACAGCTCCGGTTGGAGTGGATGTGGAAATCGACGAGATCGTTCATGTCAGGTCGTTCTTTCCGGTCAGGAGCCTGTAGATCTCCAGATATTTGCGGGACGTCTTCCGGACGATCTCGTCGGGCAGGACGGGCGGAGGCGGGGACTGCTTGTCCCAGCCCGTCGTCTCCAGATAGTCGCGGACGAACTGCTTGTCCAGGCTCGGCTGGGACTTGCCGGGGGCATAGGTCTGCAGGGGCCAGAAGCGGGAGGAATCGGGGGTGAAGATCTCGTCGACGAGGACGAGCTCGTCGCCGAGGAGGCCGAACTCGAACTTCGTGTCGGCGATGATGATCCCCTTGGACAGGGCGTGCAGGGACGCCCGCTTGTAGAGCTCGAGCGATACCTTCCTGATCTTCCGGGCGAGGTCGCCCCCCACGATCTTCTGCATCTCCTTGAAGGAGATGTTGAGGTCGTGACCTTCCTCGGCCTTGGTCGAAGGTGTGAAGATGGGCTCTTCCAGCCTGTCCGATTCCCGGAGCCCCTCCGGGATCTTGATGCCGCAGATCTTCCCCGAGGTCTTATATTCCTTCCAGCCCGAACCGGCCAGATACCCGCGGACGACGCATTCGATGGGGACGACCTGTGTCTTGCTGACGAGCATCGACCGCTTCTCCAGGATCTCGGCGTATGGCTGGAGCGCGGCCGGGAAATCCGCGATATCGGTGCTGACGAGATGGTTGGGGCAGACGAGGGCGGCAAAATCGAACCAGAACTTCGAGAGCTGGGTGAGGACCTTCCCCTTGAAGGGAATGAGCGAGGGCAGGATGAAATCGAAAGCCGAGATACGGTCCGTCGCCACGATGAGCAGCTTGTCGTCGAGGTCGAAGACATTGCGGACCTTGCCCTTTTTGAAGATCGGGAAACCCGGGAGCTCGATATCGCCGATTGTCTTTTCCATGATGATAAAGGATAAAGAAAAGTCCGCGAAAAAGCAAATGCCCGAAGGGTCAGTCCTTCATCCCGATGAACGCGTACATCCGCCCTTCGGCCGTCCCGTCGCGGCGATAGGACAGGAGCTCGGGACGGCATCGGGTGCAGGCGTCCACCGACAGGATGCTCTCCGCGGGGAGGCCGGCCCGCCGCAGTCCCAGGGCGTTCGCGGCGCGGATATCCAGGAAATATTTTCCGGCGGCGTCCGGGTTCGGCCGGAAGAGATCGTCCGGGAATCCCGCGGCGGAGAACCTCTCCCGGACCTCCGGCCCGACCTCGTAGCACTCGGGGCCGATGCACGGGCCGAGAGCGGCGAGGAGGGCCGCAGGCTCGCATCCGTAACGCGCCCGGAGCTCGCCGACGACCTGCTCCAGGATCCGTTTCCACGTCCCGCGCCAGCCGCAGTGGACAGCGGCGACGACCCGCCGGCCCCGGTCCGCGACGAGGACGGGAAGGCAATCGGCCGTCTTGACGACGAGGAATAGCCCGGGGGCCGACGTGATGAGGGCGTCGCCCTCGAGCCGGCCGTCCGGCGGGGCGTCCACGCAATGGATGATGTCCGAGTGGACCTGGTCGAGGATGACGGGACGGAACCCTTCCCACCCGCGGACCCGGCCGAAGTCGGCCTCGGTCCAAGCCGCCGTCCCGAAGCCGTGGATGAGCCACGGAATGCTCTCGAGGCGCGGCTCGGTCAGATAGGGCGCGGCCGGATCCTTGGGAGAGCGGGCCTCGCCCTTACTCTCCCGGGCCGCGCTCGGCTTGCTTGTCGTCGTCCGGGCCCGCTCTTTCCGGGGTGTCCATGCCGGCGCTCCCGGGCCCTTCCGGGTCGGGTTTCCTTGTCCTATTCGGAGCGCTCTTCATGGTCGTCCCCGTTATACTCAAGGCCATCGGTCCGGTCAAGCCGCGGCACCATAAATCCCCCCTGAACCCCCCTTTAGGAAAGGGGGGAAAGCAGGCGGCTTGCGCCGCCGTAGGGTAGCCGCGGGCAGGCCGGACAGGTTGCCGCTGGTGGCACGAAAATGTGGCCGTTGGCAGGCCGGATAGGTAGGCGAAGGCGGCACGGAAATGCAACTGTTGGAGGGCCGGATATGTGGGCGCGGGCGGCACGGAAATGCAGCCGGCGGGCGGGTGGGAGATGTAGGCGCAGGCTTCAGCCTGCGCTCGAAGAAGATTCTTTTTATCTCAGGCTAAAGCCTGAGACTACAACTTGCGCTGAAGCATGAGACCACAACTCAGGCTGAAACATGAGACCGCGACTCAAGCTGAAACATGAGACCACAACTTAGGCTGAAGCATAAGACCACGACTCAGGCTGAAGTATGAGACCACGACTCAGGTTGGAGCATGAGACCGCGACTCAGGCTGGAGCATGAGACCGCGACTCAGGCTGGAGCATGCGCCTTCAACGGAGCCGAGGCTTATGAATACCCCCCTTTGGAAAAGGGGGGTGCGGGGGGATTTAGACACCTTGAGAATTCCCCGTGATCTGGTCCATAATTGGGCGGGCCGAAAGGCCTTGAAGGAAGCCCCTATGAAAATATCCATCCTGATCATGATGGCGATAGCGGCGGGCATCGTGTCAACCGGTCCCGCGGCCGACAGGCCCCGAGCCCGGGAGTTCGGCGTCGACCTCGGCGTGCTCCCGCCCGGTCCGCTCAACGCCATCACCGACGTCGCCGGCGTCATGGTCGGCCACGTCACCCTCATCGAGGGTTCCGATATCCGGACCGGTGTGACCGCGATCCTCCCGCACGAAGGGAACATCTTCCAGGACAAGGTCCCCGCGGCCGTCGCCGTGGCCAACGGATTCGGGAAGCTGGCCGGATACACCCAGGTGGAAGAGCTCGGGACGCTCGAGACGCCCGTCGTCCTAACCAACACCCTGAGCGTCCCGACGGCCGCCGATGCCCTGCTCGAGTACACCCTCGGACTCGCGGGGAACGAGGACGTCCAGTCGGTGAACCCCGTCGTCGGCGAGACCAACGACGGCTGGCTCAACGACATTCGCGGCCGCCACGTCCGCAAAGAGCATGTCCTCGAAGCCATCCGGAAGGCAGCCGGGGGCCCCGTCGCCGAGGGCTCGGTCGGGGCCGGAACCGGGACGACCTGCTTCGACTTCAAGGGCGGCATCGGGACGTCCTCCCGGCGCCTGCCCGCGGACAAAGGGGGATATACGGTCGGCGTGCTCGTCCAGACCAATCACGGCGGAGTCCTGAGGATCGGGCGCATTCCGGCCGGGCCTCTTCTCGGGCGGGGTCTCGCCAAACGCGAGCTCGAGGGCCCCGCCGAAGGCTCCTGCATCATCGTCACGGCCACCGATGCGCCCCTCGACGCCCGGAGCCTGAAACGGCTGGCCCGGCGCGCCCTGCTCGGCATCGCCCGGACCGGCGGGTACTATTCCAACGGCAGCGGCGACTACGCCATCGCCTTCTCGACGGCTCCCGGGGTCCGGACGCGGCACCGGTCTTCGTCCCCGCTCCGGACGACGACCGTCCTCGGCGACGAGGCGATGTCTCCCCTGTTCCTCGCCGCGGCCGAGGCCGCCGAGGAGGCCATCCTCGATTCCATGTTCAGATCGGACCGCATGGAGGGCAAGGAGGGCCGCGTGGCCGAGGCCCTGCCCCTCGACCGGCTGAAAGAGCTCATGCGGAGCGGGGACGGCCCGCGATGAGCGGAGGAAAACGGAAGACCCTGGGCATCCTCGGCGGCATGGGCCCCGAAGCCACGGCCTATTTCTTCGGGCTCGTTATCCGGCTGACGGCCGCCGGCGAGGACCAGGAGCACATCCCGGTCATCATTCGAAGCGATCCACGGGTCCCCCACCGGACAAAGGCCATCCTCGAAGGGGGGCCGAGCCCCCTGCCCTGCCTCATAGAAGGGGCGCGGGCGCTCGAGGCGGCCGGGGCCGACTTCGCCGTCATGCCCTGCGTCACGGCCCATTATTTCCTCTCCGAGCTCGCCGCCCGGGTCAATATCCCATTTGTCAGCCTCCTCGACGAGGCACGGAAATTCCTCCGGGAGGAGCACCCCCGGGTCCGGAAGGTCGGGCTCGTCGCCACGTCCGGGACCGTGCGCTCCGGCATCGTCCGCGACGCGTTGGCCCGGGCGGGGATCGAGGTCCTGATCCCGTCCGAGGGGGACCAGTCCAGGGTCATGGAAGCCATTTACGGCCCGAAGGGCATCAAGGCGGGCTTCACGACGGGGAGCCCGAGGCGCGCCGTCCTGGCCGTCGCCCGGCGCCTCGTCCGGAACGGGGCGCGGGCGATCATGGCCGGATGCACGGAGATCCCCCTCGTCCTCCGGGCCGAAGATCTCGACGTGCCCTTCGTCGAGCCGATGCGTATCGGGGCCCGGGCCTGCGTGCTCCGGGCGGGCGGCCGTTTGAGCCCCTCGCGGGCGCCGGTTCGCCGTCCTTGACATTGCGGCCGGAATCCGGTATAAAATCAAGTACTTTCCGTAAGAAATGGAGGTGAATTTTTTGGCATTTGTAGTGCTCGATGAAGGTGAGAGCCTGGAATCCGCACTCCGCCGGTTCAAGAGGAAAGTTCAGCAGGAAGCGATCATCAAGGAGATCAAGAAACACTCCATCTACTTCAAACCCGGCGAAAAGCGCCGTATGAAGGAAGCTCAGGCCCGGAAGCGGATGAGGCGCCGGATCAGAAGAGAGCGCGACATGGAGTATTAACGCCACCTCCTTCTCATTTCGGAAGTCTTGAAGAACGAATCGCACTTGTGAACACGACCGCACGAGAAACAGAGATCCGTGGGGGCGCCGACGCCCCCCGGACAACCCGGAAGCCCGACTGGTTGAAGGTCCGCCTTCCCTCCGACCCAGACTATTTTCGCGTCTCGGGGATCGTGAAGGAGGGCCGCCTCAACACCATCTGCCAGAGCGCCCGGTGCCCCAACGTCGGGGAATGCTGGTCCCGGAGGACGGCGACCTTCCTCATCCTGGGGGACACCTGCACGCGGGCCTGCGGCTTCTGCGCCGTGAAGAAGGGCAAACCCTCCCCCCCGACCCCGACGAGCCCGAACGCATCGCCGAGGCCGTCAAATCCCTGGGCCTGGGTTACGCCGTCATCACCTCCGTCACCCGGGACGACCTCGCGGACGGCGGGGCCTCTTTCTTCGCCCGGACGATCGCGGCCGTGAGGTCGGTGTCGCCCCGGACGAAGGTCGAGGTCCTCATCCCCGATTTCCAGGGAAACCCGGAGGCGCTGGACACGGTCCTGGCCGCGGGGCCCGACATTCTCAACCACAACCTCGAAACGACGGAGGTCCTCTATCCCCGCCTCCACCGGCCCGAGGCCAATTACCGGAGGTCCCTCGCGGTCCTGGCCGCGGCCAAACAGAAAGGGGCCGTCACGAAATCGGGCCTGATGATCGGCCTGGGCGAACGGGAGGAGGACGTCCTCCGGACCCTGTCCGACCTCAGGGCGTCCGGGTGCAGTCTCCTGACCATCGGCCAATACCTCAGGCCGGCGCCCGCGAACGCTCCCGTCGCGAAATATTATTCCCCGAAGGAATTCGAACAGCTGGGGGCCATCGCCATGGATTTCGGGTTCGCCGACGTCGTCGCCGGGCCCCTGGTCCGAAGCTCGTACAACGCCGAGAAGCTGTTCCTCGCGGCCGGGGCGAAGGCGTAAAACGATGCGCTATCTGATATTCACCGACATCCACGGCAACCTGGAGGCCCTCCTGGCCGTGCTCAAGTTCGTCATGAAGAAGCGCATCGACCACTACCTCTTTCTGGGGGACCTCGTCGGCTACGGGGCCTCGCCCAACGAGGTCGTCCAGAAGCTCACCGCGCTGAAGCCCTTGTCGCTCGTCCGCGGCAACCACGACAAGGCCGTCTGCGGCCTGGATTCCGTCCAGACGTTCAATCCCATCGCCGCCTCGGCCATCTACTGGACCAAGAGCCGCATCACCAAGAAGAACTTCGACTTCCTCTACAAGCTCAAGAAGAGCCCCGACGTCGTCCACGAGACGATCACCATCTGCCACGGCTCGCCGTTCGACGAGGATTACTACATCTTCGGGGAGTTCGACGCGGCCGAGGCCTTCTCCTATTTCCAGACCCCCATCTGCTTTTTCGGCCACACCCACTTCCCCTTCGTCTACGCCGAAAAGGACCAGATCGTCGAGGGGACGTTCCTCGAGGGGCGTTCGAACGAGGTCAAGCTCGAGAAGGGCGTCCGCTACCTCATCAACCCGGGCTCGGTGGGCCAGCCCCGGGACCGCAATCCGATGGCCGCCTTCGCCATCTACGACTCCACGGCCCGGATCGTGAAGTTCTATCGCGTCGAATACGATGTCGCCGAGGCTCAGCGCAAGATCCTCGAGCAGAATCTGCCCTCCGCCCTGGCCGAGCGCCTGACGCTCGGGATCTAAGGCGCAGGACCGGCGCAACTCGCAAAACAAGCAGGACCAAATCCCCCCACCCCCCCTTTGGAAAAGGGGGGGTGGGGGGATTTTGCCGCGTATCAGCCCGCGCTGGCATAACAATAAACGCACGAATGAGGGCAGACCTGCGTGTAGCTCCCGATGTCTCGCGATTCGGTACAGCCGCATTCGGGCCGCTGGGTCCTGTCCTTCCCGACCGATACGGGCTCACGGCGCGGATGGAGTTCCCGGAGCCGCGCGCCGTCGATGCACGAGGAGGCCCTGAAGCCGGGGACCGCGGCCAGAAGGCCCTGCGCGCAGGCGTGCAGGTTGAGGCCCCACCTCGCGGCGGTCGCAGCCAACTCCGCGGCCCGCGCTTGCTTTTCTCGCTCATCCGGGTCCACGAACGCGAATCCCCGCTTATTCGCCCGCCGCTTCGCCTTGCCGTACCACTGGGCGAAGCTGACGCGGACGTCCGCGATCCCGACGTCGGCGATGCGCGGGGCCAGGCGGTCGAAGAACGGGAGATTCGTCAGGAGCCTCCCGCCTTCCCGCCAAAAGACGACGGGATCGAAGCGCACCGAGACGCGCGCCGGCGAGCCGGAGATCGCGACGAGTCCGGGGATCTGGGCCATGGCCTCGTCCGGGGAAATAACCCCCTTTTCAAGGGCCGTCCCGCCGAGCCCGGTGATGGTGAAGTGGAAATACGATTGTTCGTACTTCGCCACGAGGCCCTTGAGTCCCGACCGGTCGGCGATCACGTTCGCGAAATCCTTCGACCAGAGGACGAGGGTGTGGACATTTTCCGGCCGGAGGTCCACGTCATAGGAGCGTCCCGCGGGCCCGAGGACGCGCGCCTTCTCCTCCTTCAGGGCGCCGGCCAGAACGTCCGGGAAGGACGCCGCGAGGTCCGTACGCCGGGAGGCGCTGACGACAATGCTCATCTATTGACCCTTCGCCGGAGTCGAGGAGTTGACCCATTCGCAGGCTCTTGTCGTATTTCTCATGACGGGACGAGAAGCCTGGCTCAGGGTTAACCCCATAATGGCCCCAGGGCCTTTATGGAGTTGACACCCCTGGGGAATGCCCTTAGTATTCTAGCCGACGGAAGGACCCATCGCAATGCCGCTGCTTCGCGCCGAGAGGCTGACCAAGAGTTTCAACGGCCGCGTCGTCGTCCGCGAGCTGACGCTCGAGGTCCGGGCAGGCGAGATCATCGGCCTCCTGGGCCGCAACGGCGCCGGCAAGACGACGACCTTCCAGATGATGGTCGGCCTCGTCAGGCCCGAGAGCGGGACCATCCTCCTCGACGCGACGGACATCTCCCGCATGACGACCTACCGGCGGGCCGTCAACGGCATCACCTACCTCCCCCAGGAAGGCTCGGTCTTCCTCAAGGCCTCGGTCGCGGACAATCTCAGGCTCGTCCTCGAGCTCCAGCCCCGGACGCGGAAGGAACGGCAGAAGGTCGCCCAAGCCCTCCTCGAGGAGCTGGGCCTGCTCGACCTGTCCCGCCAGTCCGCCGACAGCCTCTCCGGCGGGGAGCGGCGCCGGCTCGAGATCGCCCGCGCCCTCGTCCTCGACCCGAAGTTCCTTCTCCTCGACGAGCCGTTCACGGGCATCGACCCCCTGACCATCCTCGAGCTTCAGAGGATCATGATCCGCCTCCGGGACAAGGGGATCGGCATCGTCCTCACCGACCACAACGTCCGCGACACGTTCAAGGTCGTCGACAGGGCGTACATCATCGACGCGGGCGAAATTCTCATCGAGGGGCCGCCGACGGCCATCGCCGCGGACCGAGGGGCGCGCGAGAGGTTCCTGGGAAAGGACTTCGAGCTGGGGGAAGAGGTCCGCCCCTAGTCCTCGTCGCGGAAGAGCCTGTCCCCGAGCGTCTCCCCGAGGAAGAAATAGAACAGGAAGAAGTAGAGGACGAGGAGCGCTCCGAAATAGGCCAGCAGGCCCGACGAGGCCTTCCCGAGCATCTGGAAGAGGGTCACGTCCATCGACCGCGCCGCGATCCACAGGGAGACCAGCCAGAAGACGGCCACGAAGAGGACGTCAAAAGCCTTCGCCTTGAGGAAAACGGTCAGCCGGAAGGGCGGACGCGGCCGCTTTACCCTTTCTTCCGTCTCCTCTTCCGGCTCCTCGACAGCTTCCTCGTCGCGGGGGATCGGCCGCCGCACCGCCGAGGGGGGCATGGCCGGACGCCCGGGCCTTTCGTCCCGGGGGATCTCCCGTTCGAAAGGAAGAGCGGCCTGGGCCACTTTTTCGGGAAGCCCTATCCCCGAGTCCGCGATCCGGGGCCTGCGTGCCCGCGGAAGTTCTTTTTCTTCGAGCCCGGCCGGGGTTTCCGTATCTTCACGGATCTCCGGTTCTTCGGGCTCCCGGTCTTCTATGTCATCTTCCTCGCGTATCATCTTGACCTTCTCTTCGGGACTCGGCTCGGCGCCTCCGTCCTTTATCCCCGCCGCCCATGGCGGCAGGTTCTCCTCAGGCTCCCGGGAAACGACCCGGCCCAGCCTGTTCTCCTGCTCGCGTTCCTTGAGGATATCCAGGAAATTTTCGACCTGTTCCTTCCCGAGCTCGGCCGTCCGGCCGATCTTGTCGAGGTCGCTCGTGTCGAACGTCAGCGGCTTCCTGCCCGCATGAGGCGCCTCTGTTTCGGCCTCCGGCTCCCGGACGCCTTCGGTACCGGAGCCAGCCCGTTTATCGGGCTCTTCCCGCTCGGGCTCCGGAACTTCCCCGGCCGCGGGCTCATCTCTCCCGGGAGCGGAGAAGATCACCGGGATCTCCGACGTCCCGGGCCGCGTGGACTCGGGGAGTTCGGGGCTTTCGCGCTCCGCGTCGTCGACGAGGATCACTTCCTCCGGTTCCTCGTCGTCCTCGGGCTCGCCGCCGGCGTCGAGCTCCTGCTCTTCCTCGTCCTCCTCCTCGGAGTCCTCGACGGGCCTGTCGGCCCCGGGCTCGGGGATCTCATAGTCCTTTTCCTCGACGTCGGCGTCGATGATCTTATCGCCGGGGATCTCCTCTTCGACGGCCCCGTCCTCGGGGAACAGGAGCTGTGTCCCGCAGTTGTTGCAATACTGTTCTTTCTCGTCGATGAGCGCCCGGCAATAGGGACACCGCTTGATGGCCATTAATTAATTTATATTGAGAATTTTGGCTCTTGTCAATCGGAGTTTCGCCGCCCGGCTCCCTCGGCATCCGAGGTCCGGGGAGAGGTCTTGTCTTTCTTGGGACCGCGGACGTAGAATGGTCCTCAGGAGGGGACCAAATGGCAAAAGCGCTCGTCTGTTACTTCACCAAGACCGGGAACGTCCAAGACATGGCCACGATCATCTCGGACGCGCTCAAACGGTGCGGCGTCCAGGTCACGACAAAGCCCGTCACCGAAACGCCGGTCGAAGAACTCAAGGATTTCGATTGCATCATCGTCGGCTCTCCGACGATGTACGGATCCATCGCCTGGCCCGTGAAGAAGTTCCTCGATGAGACCGTCAAGCTCCACGGAGAGCTGGTCGGCAAGGTCGGCGGCGCCTTCACGTCCTGCGCCTATCTCGGCGGGGGGAACGAGACGACGCTCATGGGCATCCTCAGGGCGTTCCTCATCCACGGCATGCTCATCCAGGGCAATTCCAACAGAAATTACTTCGGCCCCGTCAGCCTCGGCGCCCCGGACGACAAGACGAAAGCCGATTGCATCGCCTACGCGGAGAGCATGGCCGAGTTGACCCACAAGCTTTTCCCCTGAGATTTAGCTCGAATCGGGGTATTGGAGGGAATTATGTATCGCGTCGTTCACTTCAACATTATGGCGGACGATACGGCCAGGGCCGTCAGGTTCTACGGGGACGTCTTCGGCTGGAAGGCCGAGGGCTGGCCCGGGATGGATTATTGGATGGTCACCACGGGACCGGACGACCAGCCCGGCATCAATGGCGGCATCGGTCCCAGAAGGCAATCCGCGGACCAGACGCAGAACTCGATCCAGGTCCCCTCGGTCCTCGAGTTCCTGAAGAAGGTCGAGGCGGCCGGAGGCAAGGCCTTGACCCCAAGATGCCCATCCCGGGCGTCGGCTGGATGGCCATGTGCGCCGACACGGAAGGCAATACGTTCGGGTTGTTCGAAGACGATCCCAAAGCGAAATGATCGTTCCCGGATGTCTTCCATGGCGCCCGTGAACCATTTCGCGAAGAAGATCACGACCTATTTCCGCAGGCAGGAGAACGCCTCGCTCAGCGAGCGCTTCATCTCCGGTATCGAGCTCGTTTATTCCCTCATCCTGGCCTGCGCCGTCGTCAAGGTCCTGGAGATCATCCATGGGGACGTGTTCGGCGTGCTCAGGTCCACTTGGCCCGCGATGATCGTCAGCGGGCTGTTCCTCCTCCGCTTCTTCTTCGCGCCGTCACAGAACCTCCGGGTCCTCGGCGAGCATGCCCGAGGATGGAAATGGACCATCCTCCCCTTCGACGGGCTGGCGCTTTTCGCGCTCTCCTTCCTTTTCTATTTTATGTGCCTGAACATCGAGGACCCCAAGCTGTTCTACAGGCTCTTCTTTTATGCCCTGTTCTTCGACGTTATCTGGCTGCTGACGATCGTCTGCCGGTGCCGGACGGATAAGTTCCTCCATAACAGGATATGGATCTATAACAACCTGGCATTCGTTTTCCTATACTTCGTGCTCCCCGCTTCCTGGCAGGTCTGGTTCACCCTTGCCGTGGCGAACTCCCTGATCGACTTCGGAGCGACGTATTCGGAATACTTCAGATCATGAGGCGGGAACCGGCTTTCAATCTCATGTCCGGATCAACGACTAAACAAATGAAGGGAGAGGTATAGATGGCTGATAGGAGGGTGGAAGGAGGCGCCAATGAAGCCTACCCCCTTGAAACGCTCCAAGCTGGGGGTTGCTAAGTTCGTCGGAAACCTCAAGGCAATGACCGTTCACGAATGGTTCTTTCGGACTCCCGAATGCGGGATAGAGGAGCTCCCCACTGAGGCTCTCGAGCTCTTCGGCCCCGATACTTTGGAGGAGGCGGAGGCGAAGGGATATACAGCGTGCCCGCACTGCCTGCCCTACAATCAGCAAAGGAAGTGAGACTGGGGCCGATTGATCCTTTGCGCGACAGACCTGAATAATAGACATGCAAATTAGCAGGGATAGAACGGTACGGAAATGGGGAATAGAAACCGTATATGGTGAGAAGCCATTTTCCCTCGGGCTGTCTTTCCAGAACGTGTGATTTCAGAAATTCAGAAGGAGAACAAAACATGAGAAAAGCGATCGTTATTCCGTTCTTTATCGGGCTTACAATGATGGCGGCATTGAATGCTCAGGTTCTCGATAAGGATCTTGATCATATCGTCCTATATAAAGTAACGGATATGATGGCGACTTCAGCGCCCCTGACCGGAGTTGGCATGAACGGCTTCAAGCTGGCGGTCGGGGATGAGATGATAATTTATGCCAAGGGTGTTGACGCCGGGGGCAATGAAGTCGCGATTTGGCCGACCTGGAAAGCGGACAAGGAATTGTCCATCAGTGTTGTGGAAGGCCGCAGCAGAACGGTCGTTGTCAAAGCCGTGAAGGCGGGAGAGCCCCTGTTCGTGACCGCTATTTATAAAACCGATGCAGGGAAAAAAGTGACAGTTGACGCCATGGGTTCGGTAAAATAGCAACTGAGCTTTTCTATTCCCCTTTTTATATTATTTTTAGTTGAGGCCGGGGCCGTTCGGCCCCTCGCGGGACGCTCCGAGAAGCGATGAGGGGGCTCTATTTTCATGGAACGTTTCTGCGAAGGTCCTGGGGCACTCCCGGGTGGGGACGATGCTCCGGTACCTCCACGAGGACCTGGGCTGGATGCGCAAGGCCGTTGAGATCATCGAGGAGCAGGCCCGAGGCCGGGGGAAAACTTGAACCACAAGGGGCTTTTTGCTATCATCCCGGGCGCCCGTTCCAGGTTGGAAAAGGGGCCCTATCGGCGAGATATGGTCAAGAATTCTTGGCCACGATTTATAAATCGCTGATATTAATCGCAATATAGACGCTAACGTGTGGGCGATTAACTCAGAGGTAGAGTGCTACCTTCACACGGTAGAAGCCAGAGGTTCAATTCCTCTATCGCCCATTTTTTCCTTTCCAAAGCCGCCGCCAAAGCCGCCCCCGATTCTTGGGGGGGCCGGGGGATCAGTATCGAGATATCCGGTGCCATCCATTTGGTATAACGGCAAAGCTTCCTGATATCGCTTTCATTGTGTCCCATCCCGCGTCCTTCATGAGTGCGGAACGGCATGATGGTCTTGGTTGTCTCCCTTGCGCGAGAAGGAGGCGATCAGGCCGTGAATTTCTATCTCCGCCTCATAATCCCTTTTTTCCATTTAGCCGACCTGGCCGCGACGACCGTTCATAGTCCCGTCCGTTTCTCCAGGGCTTCGGGGTACCGAGCCCCTTCGATCGTGATCTTCGACGCGGCGTGCTCGATCTCCCGGAGATCGTCGCCCGTGAGCTCAACGGCCACGGCTCCGATGTTCTCTTCCAGCCGATGCGGCTTCGTGGTGCCGGGGATGGGCACAATCCACGGCTTCTTGGCCAGAAGCCAGGCCAGCGCTATCTGGGCGGGGGTCGCCTTCTTCCTTTCCGCCGTCCGGCGCAGGAGATCGACCAGGGCCGCGTTCGCTTTCCGCGCCTCCGGAGTGAAGCGGGGAACAATGTTGCGGAAGTCGGAATTGTCGAACGTCGTATTCTCGTCGATCTTTCCCGTGAGGAAGCCTTTGCCGAGAGGACTGAAGGGAACGAAACCGATCCCGAGTTCCTCGAGCGCCGGCAGCACGTCCTCTTCGGGGCGTCTCCACCACAGCGAGTATTCGCTCTGGAGAGCGGTGACCGGCTGGACGGCATGCGCGCGGCGGATCGTCCTCACGCCCGCTTCGGAGAGGCCGAAATGCCTGACCTTCCCTTCCTTGATCAGGCCCTTCACCGCCCCCGCCACGTCCTCGATCGGCACATCCGGGTCGACCCGGTGTTGATAGAACAGATCGATGGCTTCGACCCTGAGTCGTTTGAGCGAATCCTCGGCGACCTGCCTGATGTGCTCGGGTCGGCTATCCAGGCCCATCGGCTCCCCGTTGGGACCGAATTTGAAACCGAACTTGGCGGCGATCACCACCCGATCGCGAAAAGGAGCAAGCGCCTCACCCACGAGCTCTTCATTTATGAAAGGGCCGTACGCTTCAGCCGTATCGAAGAACGTTACGCCGCGTTCGACGGTCATCCGAATAAGAGCGATCATTTCCCGCTTATCTGCCGCCGGGCCATAGCCATAGCTCATTCCCATGCAGCCGAGCCCGGCCGGGGGCCTCGCGGGGGAGATGGGACCTCCGGCCGGACACATCGTAAAATCTTGTATGGAAGATTTTGTTTTGATAAGCTTTGAGGCTCGGGAAGGCGGCCTATAAGAATGAAACATGCCCCCAAGCTTGGTTTCTATTCAGCCCTTGTCGCATTGATCGCGGCTGCCGGTTATGCCGTAGTGCAGATCCTACAGGTCGTCGGCGTGCTTAAATATCCCGCGGATGCGATCCTCATCTACGGATTCTCGCTTTTCATCCCCGTGCCATTCTTGCTCTCCTTGCTCGCCCTTCACTACGGGACTTCAGAAGATAAAAGGATCTGGACCCATGCGGCCCTGCTTTTTTCGGCGATCTATGCGATGTACGTCTCCTTGAACTACATCGTCCAATTGGCGACGGTCATTCCCATGACGCTTCAAGGCAAACTGGATGAAGTCCGCATCCTTGATCAGACCCCGCACTCGCTTTTCTGGGACGTCGACGCCCTCGGCTACTTCTTCATGGGCTTCGCGACCCTGTTCGCGTCATTCGTGTTCTCAAAGCATGGACGGGAGAAATGGATCAGGGGATTTCTCCTTGCGAATGCCCTGGTCACTCCGATAACCGCCTTCGTATATTTTTACCCCAAGTTCTCCAATACATTGCTCCTTCTTGCCACGCCCTGGCTGGTCACCTCGACGGGATCGATGCTGATGCTGATGTTATACTTTAGAGGCAAGCTCGCTGAGGAATAGGGCCGCCGTGAGGCGCAGGCAGTGGCGGAGCAATTGTCATACCGGACGCTGCTGGAGCTCGGAAACCGCTGAGACGCGTATCCCTTGTTCCGTACGGTCCCCGGGCTTGTTTACCCCGGGCTTCAATTCCTCTATCGCCCATTTCCTCTCTCCCAAAACGGCTCTATCTCTGGTCCGCCTCCGGGGCGAGCGAAATGACCACATAGCCCTTCTTGGCGCCGCTCTCAGCGTACCGATGCGCGTCGGCGGCCTGCTCCAAGGGAAAGGCTCGATCGACGATCGTCCTGATCTTGCCCGCCTCCATCAGCTCCCGGGCGGAGACAAGGTCTTCCTGCCTCTCGGCGATCAAAGCGCAAATGACCCTTTTGCCGCCGAGGACCGACGTCCTCAGCATCTGGAGGATCTGCTTCATCTTGAAGCTGACAAAGACCAAGCGCCCCCGCGGCCGGAGGATGCGCCGGCAACGGGAGTAGGGGCTCTTGCCCAGGACGTCGATGATGACATCATAAGTCTCGGGACGGTCCAGATATTCGTCCTTCGTATAGTCGATAACCTCGTCAGCCCCCAACGCCTTCACGTACTCCTGGCGAGCCGTGCCGCAGACGCCGGTCACCCGGGCCCCATAGTGAAACTTCGCGAGGCGCACGACCGCAGGACCGATCCCTCCCGACGCGCCGACGACCAGGATGTCCTGTCCCGAACTGAGGCGGAGCCTTCGCAACAGGCCCAAGGCCACAATGGCGCCATAGGGACTGGCCGCGGCCTGCTCGTAAGTCATGTTCGCCGGCTTGGCCGCCAGCACGCCGTTCTCGGGCATGCACAGATACTCGGCGTAGCCCCCCATTCGCGGGCCGCGATAGCCGAAGACCGGATCCCCCGCTTTGAATCGCGTGACCCGCTTGCCGACGGCCTCCACCCGGCCCGCGAACTCGCTCCCCAGGATGTTGACCCGGGGCTTCTTGAAGCCAAAGGTCAGCCGGCCTAAAAACCAGAAAAGCCAGGGCATATGGAATTTCTCCGGAGAGACGGCCGAGAAGTCGCGAACGAGCGTATCCCCGAAGCCCACGGAAGCCGCATGAACGCGGATCAGGACGTCCCGGTCCTTGGGAACGGGCTTGGCGACCTCGCGAAGCCGGAGAACGTCCGGCGGGCCGAACTCCGTCAGAACCGATGCTCTCATGGGAATCTCCTTGGCTGCGTTATGCTGACACCGCAAGCTTACCCTTACAGCGTAAGCCCGTCCTATGGCTGAGTATTGAATCCCCTGCCGTCCTTCTTACAGATGCGCCGGATGATCGCCTTTCCCGAAGCGGCATTCTGCGAGAGAGACGCCACCATGGTCGCCCACAATCCGACGAGGTAGAAGTTGGAGAGTCCCGGCAGGGTCATTTTGAATTTCTTGTCCGGACGATCTTCTCCGATATCGAAATCGAACTTCCGATTCGGCAGATTGAACCAGCCCTGGCTTCCGGCCGTGTAACGCTCCCAGGTCATCAACGTCGAAACGTCGATGACCTCGACCTGGTCGGTTATGCCGCGGTAGCGGCTCTCAAGGATCTCGATGACCTGTTCGGCGATCCTCTGTTTCTCAAGTTTGTATCGTTCCCGATCGCCGCCATAGAGCTGTTTCCAATACGCATAGCTTGCCGTCAGCTCGACCTTGATGGTCCCCTTTCCCGCCGGAGCCATGCTCTTATCGAAGCCGTACAACTGGATCTCCAGGCTCTCGTATTCGTGGCCGGCCATGGTCACGGGCTTGTCGAGCAGTAATGCCAGTGACGACGGCTCGCCGGACAGGTCCCGGTCGACCCCCAGGAACACGTCCACGGCGAAGGGGGTTTCGTCCCGGACGGGGGCGCAGTAGCCGCGGACGACCTCGTTCATGTACTTGCCGTCCAGCATCTCGAGGATCGTCCGGCGCCCGTCGGCGTTCGAAATGACGATGTCGGCCCTGTGCTCGCTCCCGTCGGCGAGCCTGATCCCCGCCGCTCTATCATCCTCGACCAGGATCTTCCCGACCCTGGCGCCGTACTGGATCTTCCCTCCCAGGGCCAGGTAACGCCTTTCTATGGACCTGGCGAATTCGGCCGCTCCGCCCACCGGCCATTGGACGTCCCCGCTCGATCCGCCGGCGTGCCTCATGAAATGAAAGAAGAGGGGGCCCTCCGGGTTCGAATATACGAGCCGGGCAAAGGCTCTTCTGAGGAACGGGTCGGAGAACCTTTCGGAAAAGCTCCGCATGCTCTGTTTGGCCAATTTTCGCATCGAGAACATCGAAGGAAGATGCGCGAGTACGGTCCGGAGCGAAACGCCGAGGATCATGTCGATGAATCTGTCATAGGGAAATGATCGGATGGATCCGACATATCGTTCGATCGCCTTCGAATCCTCCGGAGACAGCTTGAGCAGGGCGTCTTTCAGCCTCTCGGGATCATAGTAATCGACGAACATCTTCCCGTCCGGCGAGGCGACGGCCGTGCAATCTTCGAGAGCGACCATTTCCCGAGGCATGGCACCGAGCTCGTGCCACAGCCTGTATAAGCTCGATCCCGGCTTGCATCCAAAGAAGTGGTGAAGGCAGGCGTCGAAGGTGTAGCCCTTGCGCTTCCACGACGCGCATTGCCCGCCGGGCTTGGTGTGCATCTCGAAGATCCGCGTCTCGTAACCGTTGATCTGACCGTAGATGCCCGCGGCCAGGCCGCCCATGCCGGCTCCGATGATGATGATCGACTTGGCCACCGGTCCTCCTTTCGGCGTTTCTTTCAGGACTTCAGGGCAGGATGGGAATCAGGGCGACGAAGGCTCCCACCTTCTCCTGCCAGCCCTCTTCCAGCGGCCCCTTGAGGCCGGTCACCAGGACCTTGCCCTCGGCGACCTTGACCAGGCCCTTTTCCTGCAGGATCTCATTCATGACAGGAATGACGCGCTGATACTTGGCCTGCTCCTCCTCGGTGGGTATCCGTCCGGTCTTCTTGTCCGGCCGGGGCGCGCCCTCGGTGGTCAGAAGGGCATACTTCGTTCCCGCCGGCAACTGGACCTTCTTCAGGAAGCGGCGCATGCGCCCGATGGGCCTGCCCATGCGCCCCGGGGAGCTGAACACGTACAGGCCGGCCGCCGGCATCTCCTTCGGCTTGGCATCCCGGACATGCCGGACGTCGACCTCGACCCCTTCGGCCGCCAGCCGCTTCTTGAACTCCTCGGCGACCATGGCGCCGTTCCCGTACTTCGAGGCATGGAAATATTCGATGTTCATCGTGCGAACCCGAGCCGCAGGATCCCGCTGATCTTCATGGAGACTCTCCTTGCATTCTTGTAGGTGACCTCAGACGGGAATCTATCAATGAATTCCGGCGGCGTCAACTCCCTGAACGGGGCCTTGAACCCGCTGTCCCGCCAATGTTATATTCCCATCGATGGGGCATAAACGAATCGAATCTCCGAGGAGACCGACATGACCATGATGCGGGCGAAAAAGCGCGGGGTGTCGCCGGGGACGGCGGCGGGGCTGGCGGTCCTGACCGCCATGGCGATCGGCGTGTTCGTCCGGGCGACGCCGGCGGACCGGTTCAAGGGCGCAGGCATCCGCAGTTCGACCTACGGCCGCCCGAACGACCCCGGCCCGGGGTACTGGGCGCGCACCGGGACCGAGATCGCGGCCAAGTTCCCCGGCGTGAAACCGGAAGCCATCTGGATCGTGAGCCGGCTCAAGGGCCGCGGCACCGAGATGTCGTTCCCGGTCCCTCCCGGCGGCGACCCGCTCATCACGGGAATGCCCGAGGACATCAGCGAGCCCGTGCTCCAGCTCTTCGACAAGCTCGGCTACCGCGTCTGGCTCCAGACCGAGCCGGGCTGGGCGCCCGTCGATAAGGCCTTCCACGTGATGCTCGACCGCTACGGCCACCACAAGTGCGTCATCGGGGTCGGCGTCGACGTCGAGTGGCACCGCTCCAACAACCCCGACCTCGGCGACCCGGTGACCGACGAGATGGCCAGGACCTGGCTGGCGGCCGCCCGATCCCATAACCCCTCCTACCGCATGTTCCTGAAGCACTTCCGCGAGAACGTCATGCCCCCGACCTTCCGCGACGGCATCATGTTCGTCGACGACAGCCAGATCTTCAAGTCCGCCGACGAGATGATCGGCTCGTTCGCCGAGTGGGGCAAGGCCTTCGCCCCGGCGCCCGTCGGATTTCAATACGGCTACCGGACCGACAAGCCGTGGTGGAGCCTGATGAAGGACCCGGTCAAGGAGATCGGGGACCGCATTCTGGCCGCGACCCCGAACACCGAGACGCTGATCTGGGTGGACTTCTCGATCCAGGACGTCTTCCCGCCCGACCCGTCCAAGGGAGACCGCGTCCCTCCGAAGGAATAGCGGGAACAGCCCAAGTAGAACCGGGAAGGATCAGGCCGATTCACCGTCGAGATCATCGGTCCCTGCGACAACGGGATGCGCGACTCTTCGCCGAGAACGAAATAGGCCGGCGGATCCGCCGGGAGCCTAACTCCGCCCATATTCCCTGTTAATGGCGGAAATGATCTCCATTGCCAGGATCTCGCCGCTCGCGCCGTTGGTCATGACCGCGGCGCCCCGGCCCGTCTTGGGGAAACCGAAGAGCCAGCAATTCGCGCCCGGGAAGTTGCCGCCCGGATGGAGGAAAACGAGCGCGTCTCCCTCGCCGGAAATGAAGGCCCCCAAGCCTTCTCCCAACGGCAGGCCGCCCATGAGCGCCGGGTCCAGGTCCACGACCCTGGAGAACATTTGGCGGGCCGTCTCCTGGGACAACAGGCGGTCCGACCGGCCGTTGTAGGCCCGCATCAACTCAACGGCGAACAGGGCCAGGTCCGAGGGCGTTGTCATAAGCCCGCCGTGCGCCTGCGCCGTGGGACACATGCCGGGTTCCCGGAGGATCCCCTCCGCGTCATGGGGCCAGGCCTCGTGGATCCGAAGTTCCGGAGCCAGGGGGTAAGCGAAGGTGCTGTGTTTCATGCCGAGCGGTTCGAATACGGTTTCGCGCGCGATCTCGGAGAAGGGCTTGCCTGTCGCATCCTCGAGGATCTGCTGGACGACGACATAGCCGATATTGGAATATTGCCATTTCGCGCCCGGGACGTTTTCGACGACCGCCGGCTTGTTCCTGGCCGGTGATTCTCCCTCAAGGACCTGAACCAGGGTCGGGTCCCCCGCGTTGTCTTCCTGCGGAAAATTCGTGGCCGGGAGGCCGGCACGATGCGTCAGCAACAGGCGCAGGGTGACCTTGTTCTGCCGGGTAAATTCGTTTTCGGGCAGTTTCCAGGACTTGAGGTACTTATTGACGTCCTCATCCAGGCTCAGGGCCCCCTTTTCTACATAATGAAGGACGATCGCGGCGGTCACAAGCTTCGAGGTCGACGCGGCCTCGAAATAGGAATCCACGGCCACGGGTTTCTCCTGGCCGGCCTTCAATATCCCGTAGGCCTTGGCCCAGTCGATCGCGAAATCGTCGATGACGGCGACGCTGACGCCCGGAGTATGGTAATGGTCCATCCGTTCCGCCAGGGTCCTGAGGCTCCCGCCCTCGCCGCTGGGGGCCTGGAACAGGTCCCTGGGGGACGCAAACTCGATCAGTCCGTTCTCGATCCTATCGATCCTTTGCCTGACAAGGGCCTCCGGGTCGTTTCCCGAACCCGAAATGAGCGCCCATAATATCGCCATCGAACATAGGGACCCATGCATCTTCTTCTCCGTTCAGCTGATCCTCTTCGGTGCGCGGCGGCCGGCGGGACCGGGAGACGGCGTTCCCTATTCAGCTTCCGTCTTCTTCTCTTCGCCCTTCTCTTGTTTCTCCGGCAGGGGCGTCGCGGTCAGATCCGGCTTGGCGTCGCCGAAGATATAGTGGCCGAACCAGGCCAGGTTGTGCTCCATCACGGCGCGCATGGACCTCGGCTTGGTGATGCCGTGGCCGTAACCCTTGTAGACGACCATCTCGACGGGCACCCCGCGGTCCTCCAGGCCCTGGCGCAGTTCGTAGGCGTTGGGGATCGGCACCCGCTTGTCGAGCTCGCCGTGCTGGATGAGCGTCGGGGTCGCCGCGTTCTTGATGTAGCTCATGGGCGAGGTCTTGGCATAGATGGCCGGGTCGTCGGCCGGATCGTCGCCGAGGTAGTTGATGGTGAAGGGCGTGATGTCGGTGTTGTAATAATACGTCGCCCAGTTCGAGATGCCCGCCCCGACCGAGATGGCCTTGAACGCTCGGGTCGACGTCGTCAGGAACGCCGAGATGTAGCCCCCCTGGCTCCAGCCCATACAGCCGACGCGCGCCGGATCGACCCAGCCCTTCTTCACCAGGCTGTCGACGCCCGAGAGGACGTCCCAAGCGTCGCCGACGCCCAGGTTGCGGAAGTTGAGCCGGCGGAACCGCTCGCCGTAGCCGGCGCTCCCGCGATAGTTGACCTTGAGGATGAGGGCGCCGCGGGCGACCCAGATGTCGGCCGGGTAATAACGCAGGTCCGCGGAAAGGACGGGCCTGTCGACGCCCGTCGGTCCGCCGTGGATGACACAGAGAAGGGGGTGTCTCTTCGCGGGGTCGAATCCGGCCGGCTTGACGAGGACCCCTTCGATGGGAGTCCCGTCCTTGCTCTTCCAGGTGATGACCTCGCGCGTCCCCAGGGTGAGCCCCGCGACCTGTTCGGTCATCCGGGTCAGGGCCCGGGGCGTCCACGGGAATTCCGAGACGCAGACCTCGGCCAGGGTCGTCGGGGAATGGGCTACGAAGGCCGCGCGCTTCCCGTCCGAGGACAACGAGGCGCCGACGAGGAAGGCGCCCTCCGGGCCGCTGAGACGGGAGATCGCCAGAGAGCTCGGGTCGAGCCGAAAGAGGTGCGAAGCCGTTCCCTGGAGCGCCCCGAAATAAATGCCGTCCGCCTTCCAGGCGACGGCGTTCGGATTTTCGTCGAAGGCGTCCGTCAGCGAGCGGACGGGCCCGCCGTCGGCCCCGACGAGGGCCAGCCGTGAGTTGCGGGCGGAGTCGTCGACCCGCCCCATGGCGCTCGAAAAGAGGAGGCATTTGCCGTCAGGGGACCAAAGAGGGGCCGCGTCCGCGCCGGGCTGGGAGACGACCTTCATGACCTTGTCGGCGGCGAGGTCGAGGACATAGATGTCCGAGGTCTGTCCGTTGATGAGATCGGGGTTGAGGGTCGCGCCGAAGGCGATCCGCTTCCCGTCGGGCGACCAATCGAATCCGCCCACGGTGAACGACTTGCCGTTCGTGCGGCGGCGGCCCGACCGGGGCGAACGCAGGGCCTCGGCGACCTCCACGGTCCAGATGTGGCGGTGCGTATATTCGCGCCGGACGACGTCATAATCGCCGTAGCGTTCCTTGCGGTCCTTGGACTCCTGGGCGACCGGGTCGGGCGCCGTGAAGGCGATGGTCCCGCCGTCCGGGGACCAGGCGAAGCCGCCGACCCCGGTTTCCGCCTTGGTCAGCTGGACGGCCTCGCCGCCGGCGGGGCTGATGACGAAGAGCTGGGCCTTGTCCTCGACCCGGTTCGAGGTGAAGGCGATCCAGCGTCCGTCGGGCGACCAGGCGGAGCCGGAGGCGGACTTCTTGCCGCGGGTGAGCTGGAGCGTCCTCCCCGTGGCGACGTCGGCCAGCCAGATCTGAGTGACGTAGGCGTCCTGTTCATAGTCGGTCTCGGTCACCGTGTAGGCGACGCTCGTGCCGTCGGGCGAGATGCGGGCATCGCCCGCGGACTTCAAGGCCATCAGGTCCTCGACCGTGGGCGCCCGCCGGGCCGCCTCCTCGGACGCGAGGGCTCCGATCAGGGTGAAAAGGATGAATCCTCCGAGCAGAAGGGGTGTCACTCGCCGCATACGGGCCTCCTTGGTTGAAGTCGGTTCATGTTCCTTGGCCAAGCCCTCATCCTACGACAGGTCGGACGGAAGGGCAAGGAAGCCTTCCCCGAGGGATCGGGAGGCCCGGATGGCCTCAGTCCGCCGGGGCGGCGGTCAGCTTCACATCGAATCCGATCGTGTGCTTCTTGTATCGAGGGTCCTTGCGCCGGGCCGTCAGAGGGCTGGCGTTCAGGGAGAAGGCGTTCAGGAGCTCATCGCCCGCGGATTCGATCCCGGAGGAGTTGGTGAATCCCGCGGCCCCCGGCAGCGTGGGCGACGGGCCGTTGGGCAGGGCGTCGTTCTTTTCGAATTCCGGCCCGCCCCATTCGAATTCGAGGCTCAGGGCATCGACCGAGGGCGCACCCGCGCCGCCCGGAGCAAGCCCCCATGAGCCTATCGGGAGCCGGATCTCATAGGTCACGACGTCGCCGCTCTTTGCCGCCTTGAACCCTGGAGGGTCCTCGCCGAAAGGGTGCTCGGGCTCGGCCAGGACCTTCCCCTGCCCGCTGATGGCCAGGGCTTCGAAAACGGGATAGAAGGCCCGTGTCCGGATCTCGACCTTGTCCCGGTCGCTCAGGCGCCGGCCTTGTTTCTCGAGGAGCTCGACGAACCGGTCAGCGGCGACGGCCCGCACCATGAGCCTCGTCCCGCCCAGCCTCTCCCCGTTCTTCGGGGCGATCCGGTAAAGCGCCATGCCCGTACTGCCGATCGTGCTCAGGGCGATGGGCTCGCGGAATTCGAAGAGAATATACAGGTTGCGGCCGTCGTTCCGGAAGGCGAGGTCCACCGGGGTTTCGGCGGGCGAGCTTTTCACGTCGGCGCGCCATTCTTCGCCGAGCCCGTCGACGAGGACGGGCGAGAGCGCCCATCGACTTACGGCGGGCCTATCCCCGGAAAAGGCGGGCGCCGGCATCAGGAAGAGCGTGACGGCCGCAATGATGGCGGCCGTCGATCGATCCCTCTTGGTGTCCTTTCGTTCCATGATCTCATTATAACAGAGACGGGGGCGGCGCGGCGCCTGCTCTTTCGCCGGCCGGGAGCGGGCTGTTGCATATTCGGGTCCGCGAAGCTAAGATGGATGGACTTTCATCATGATGAAGAAGGCCCGCCTCGCGTTCCCGGTCCTGCTCGCCCTGTCCGTCCTCGCCCCGCGCCTTCATGCCGGGGGGCTGAAGGCCGTCCGCGTCACGCACGGACCGCAGATCGACGGGCTCGTCACCGACCCCGTCTGGCGGTCGGCCGAGGCCTTCACCGGATTCCGGCAGGCGGACCCGCGGCCCGGCGAGGACCCGACGGAATCGACCGAGCTCCGGGTCCTCTATGATCACGCGAACCTCTACATCGGGGTCCTGTGCCGCGACGGCGAGCCCGGCCGCATCTCCGCCAACAACATGGCCCATGACGGCGGGCGGCGCCGAACAGGGCATGCACTTCGGACAGGCGCCGCGGGGTCCGAGCGACGACCTCGTCCGGGTCCTCCTCGACCCGTTCCAGGACAAGCGGTCCGCCTACGTCTTCTTCGTCAACCCGCTCGGCGCCCGGGGCGAAGGGCTCGTGTACGCGGGTGAGGCCAGCCTCAACTGGGACGGCATCTGGGAAGCGCGGGGGCGCATCCTCGAGGACGGCTGGAGCGCCGAGCTGAGGATCCCGTTCAAGACGATCTCGTTCAAGCCGGGCCTGGCGGTCTGGGGCATCAACGTCGAACGCGTCGTGGCCCGCAAGCAGGAGACCATCCGGCTTTCGGGGACGAACCGGGACAGCAAGTTCGAGAACCCGATGGAGGCCGCGGCCCTGGAGGGCATCGCCGGGGTGGAACAGGGCAAGGGCTTCACGTTCCGGCCCTACGGGCTCATGAGCGCCTCCCGGACGCGCCCCGAGGCCGGGGCCATCAAGGCCGACGGCGGTTTTGACATCTACAAGAACTTCACGCCCAACCTGGTCGGGGCCGTCAGCGTCAACATGGACTTCGCCGAGACCGAAGCCGACGAGCGCCGCATCAATCTCACCCGGTTCCCGCTGTTCTTCCCCGAGAAGCGGATGTTCTTCCTGGAAGGCTCGGAGACGTTCAGTTTCAGCTCGAGCATCAGCTTCATGCCGTTCATCAGCCGCAAGATCGGGCTCCAGGAGGGCCGTCAGGTCCCCGTCGTTTTCGGGACGAAGCTCTACGGCAAGGTCGGTGACTGGAACCTCTCGGCGCTGGACGTCCAGACGGGCCGGTTCGAGGGGCTCCCCGGCCGCAACCTCTTCGCCGCCCGGATGACCCGGAACATCTTCGCCGAGAGCAAGATCGGCTGGATCTTGACCAACGGCAGTCCGACCGGCGAGCGGAACACCCTGCTCGGCGCCGACCTGAACTATTCCACCTCCCGTTTCCTCGGGAACAAGAATCTGATGGCCGCCGTCTGGGGGGCCTACAACTGGAACGAGCGGAAGGACGGGCGGCATCACGGCTTCGGCGCGCGGGCGGAGTTCCCGAACGACCTCTGGAACGGCGAGACGACCTACGCGTATTACGGCGAAGCCCTCGACCCGGGCCTGGGCTACATGATGCGGAAGAGCATCCAGACGTTCTACGTGAGGGCATCCTACCAGCCGAGGCCTCGAGCCGGTTTCCTCCGCGGCCTCGTGCGCCAGTTCTATTTCCAGTCGAGCGTCGACTATTACTGGGACCTCGCCGGAAAGCTCGAGAGCCGGAGGATCACCCTGGTCCCGCTGAGCTTCCGGACCGAGAGCGGCGAGCAGTTCCGGTTCGAGGTCGTCCCCAACCGCGACATCCTGCCCTACCCGTTCGAGGTCGCCCGGGGCGTCGTCCTGCCCGCCGGGCCTTACGACTTCACGAACGTCCAATTCTCCCTCGACTCGGCGACGCACCGCCCGTTGGCCTTCGATCTGAGCTTCACCACGGGCGATTTTTATTCCGGACGCCTGGACGAGACGAGCGCCGGGTTGACGCTCAAGCTCGACGGGCGGGCCAATCTGAACGTCGATGTCGACCTCGTCCGCGGCCGCCTGCCCCAGGGACGGTTCAGCGAGAACGTCTACCAGATCAAGGCCGACATCTTCCTGTCGCCCGACCTCGGGCTGATGAACTACATCCAGTACGACGACATCTCGCGCGAGCTCGGCTGGAGCGCCCGCCTCCGCTGGCAGGTCTCCCCGGGCAACGAGATCTATTTCGTCTACAACAAGAACTGGGAAAGGCGCTGGGACCCTGCGCGCCGCTTCGTTCCCCTCGAGGAGCGCGGGGTCTTCAAGATCTCCCTTTCGATCCGCCCCTAACGATACGCCTCCGGATTCTCTTTGGCCTTCATAAATCCCCCCATCCCCCCTTTTTCAAAGGGGGGGGTTCAGCCCCGGCCCCTTTGGAAATTGGCGAGGATCGGGGGCTTCAGGCTGGGCTGAGGATCGTGGGCTTCAGGCTGCGCTGAGGATCGGGGGCTTCAGGCTGGGCTGAGGATCGGGGGCTTCACGCTGGGCTGAGGATTGGGGGCTTCACGCTGCGCTTCGGAGATTGCTGGGCCGGCAGAATGTCCCCCCTTTGGAAAAGGGGGGTGAGGGGGGATTTTCCGGGCTGTGATCACAAACCCGCGAGGATCTCCCGGAATTCCGGCGTCTCCCTGATGGGATCGAGATCCTTGTCCTCGAGAAGCAGGGCCTTGTTCGAGAACCCGCTCGCGACGGCCCGGCGCAGGCTGTCGAGGGCCAGGCGGCGGTTGCCGCCCCGGACGTGGGCGCAGGCCAGATTGTAGAGCATCGTCCTGAGGCGGGGGGCATCGTGTTCGCTCGCCCGCACGGCGATCTCGAAACAAAGGACGCCTTTCGCGGGAGCCTTCTCTTCGAGGAAACGGGCTCCCCTCTCGCTCGCCTGAAAGGATAGGCTCAGCAGGACGCGCCGGGCGAATTCCCTGTCCGAAGCGTCAGGGGCCTTCCGCGCGCTGTCGGCCAGCCGATCGATCTCCGCATAGAACTCCCCAAGGTCCCGGCGGAGGACCACGGTCCTCTCGATCGCGGTCATGATCCTGAAGAGCTCGTTCAGCCGTTCCTGCTCCTTCCGGCCGCGCTCCGCCTCTTTCCTCGCGGATCTTTTGAACGCGTCCGTCCGCCGAAGCCTGCCGGCAAGCGCGACCAGCTCGCCCGTGTCCCCGAGGCCCGAGAGGGCGGAAGCGGCCGCGTCCGATTCGGCGACGGCGCGGAAAACGGCCCCCTCCTTCTCGAGGGCGGCGGCGCGGGCGACCGTTCTCGCGATCAGGGCGTCCGCGAGAGTCCGGTCCGGCTCCAGACCGTCCCTTTTCGCGGAAACGAGCTCGAGCCATTCCATGGCTTCCGCGCACAACGGGGCGGGCGGCCAGGCGTGCCCGCCGTCGAAGGTCCGGATCCAATGCGGGATGTCCGGGCGCTTGTCCAGGAGCCCGTCGAGCTCGATGATCTCCCGGTAATTGAAATCGGCCGTTCCGGCGATGCCGCAGAACGCCATGCGGTCGAGCTTATCAATGCCCATCCCCTCGGGAATGCCCGCCCCGCAGGCGATGACGCCCGCGACCGGCCTGCCGATCATCTTGGGAAAAATGGAGGCGGCCCGGGCACCGCCCGAGAAACCCGCGGCGAAAACGCGTCCGTCGTCTATGGACAGGCGCGCGTGGGTGTCCTCCCACATCGCCGCGGCGGCCGCGAAGATGGGCTTCCAGGGACCGTTCCGGGAGTTATAGGAACAGGCCATAAGGAACCCGCGCGCTTCGGCCGCATCCTTGAACAGGGCCAGGGGGCCCGCCCCGCGCCCGCCGGGATCGAAGACATAGAGGATGGGCCATTTTTTCGCGGGGTCGTAGATGGAAGGGATGAAGAGGGCGTACTTTTGCGCGGGGTCCTGCGCGCAGATGACCTTGTCCTGGATGGTTCCTTTGGCGAGGTCTTGGCCCGAGAGAACCGGGTGAGCGAAACAAAGAACCGCGAGAAGGGCCCATCGTCTTTTCATTGGGAAAAGACCAGCATGTTTCATGCCATCGATCCGAGGGTCTTCCCCCCGGAAGGCCTCTCCGGGGGGCCGGGCCGAACGTAACCATATTTTACGTCTCCGAGCCGGGGAGCCGGACCGGACGCCCGGAAAAGCCCGCGGGCCCCCGAACCGGGGGCCCGACGAGCAGAGCATACTTCGTGACGCGGCGCGGCGCGCCGCGCCGGGGTCAGGCCCTCTTCAGCTTCTTGAGATAGGCCGGGTCGACATCCGCCCCGAGCCCGGGCTTCTCGGGCAGGGTGATCATCCCGCCCTTGACCGTCATGCCCCCGACGATGGGGTCGACGACGTGCGAGAAGTACCCGTCCAGGTCCGCGTAAACGATGTTCCTCGTGGCGGCGTGGACGTGAGCGGCGGCCGTCAGGGCGAGGCGCGTCTCGTTCATGCAGCCGAGCATGCAGCGGATGTTCGCGGCCTCGGCGATGGTCGCGATCTTGAGGGAGTTCGTCATGCCGCCCGCCTTCATCAGCTTGATGTTGAAGAAATCGCAGGCGTCGGCCTTGATGAGCCGGACGGCGTCGGTCGGCGAGAACAGCGCTTCGTCCGCCATGATGGGGATGGGGCTTTCTTCCCGCACCTGCCGGAGGCCCGACGTGTCGCTCAGGACGACCGGCTGTTCGCAGAACTGGATGCGAAGGGGCGCGACCCCCTTCAGGGCGTAGATGGCCTGGGGAACGGTATAGCCCTGGTTGGCGTCGACGCGGAGGCCGATGCCGTCGCCGACGGCTTCCCGGATCGCCCGAAGGTTGGCGATGTCATCGTCCGGATCGTGGCCCATCTTGACCTTCAGGGTCTTGAAGCCGGCCGCGACGTGGTCCTTCGCGCTCTTGACCATCTTCTCCCGCGTGTCGATGCCCGTCGTGACGTCGGTCTCGAACGTCGTCTTGTCGCCGCCGAGCAGACGGAAGACGGGAAGGCCCGCGACCTTGCCGAGGATGTCATAAAGGGCCATGTCGTAGGCGGCCACCATGCTCGGGTTCGAGTGGATGAAAGCGCCGAACGTCTTGTTGGCGGCTTCGATGGCCAACGGGTCCTTCCCTTTGAGCATCTCCCTCATGCTCCGGGCCGCGGCGATGTTGGTCTCCTGCGTCTCGCCGGTGATGGGCTGGAAGGGGCAGGATTCGCCGAGGCCGACGATGCCGGCGTCGGTCAGGACGCGGACAAGGACGCCGTTCGTGCTCGTGACCGTCCCGAGCGAGATGGTGAAGGGCTCGACGAGGTCGATGTCGAAGTAATAGATCTCGACGTCCTTGATCTTGAGGGCCTTGGCCCCGGCGACGGCCGCCTCGACCTTGGTCTGGGCGGCGCCCCACTTCGCCGGCAGGGTCATCCCGAGGGCCCCGAGGCCCAGCGTCTTCATGAATTGCTTTCGCGAAAAGGCCATGATGCTTCTCTCCTTCCTTGAGTTCCGGGCCCCGTGGGCCCCGGCTTACTCCGTCATTCTTAGCGCAGAGAGCGCCTCCTGTCAATCGGACTTTGCATTCGGGCCGGAGTTCTGATAAAGGGAGGGGTGGAAGGAGAACGGACCATGATGCATCTCTCCCTGGGAAGGCGTTTCTTCGGAACGGCTATCGGCCTGTCCGCCCTGGCTCTCCTGGCGTCCGCGGCCCCGGTCCCCGCGACGGTCGCCGGCGACGACGACGCCGCGCACGTGACGCGGCTCGCCGACGAATATGTCCGCGAATACATCGCCCGGAATCCGGAGGCGGCCACGTTCGAGGGCCTGCCGGACGCCCCGGACGACAAGCTGAGCGATAATTCCCTGGAGGCCCTCGCGGCCTGGCAGGCGAAGGAAGACGGCTGGCTCTCCCGGCTGGCCGCCATCGACGGCGCCGCGCTCTGGGGCCGGCCCGAATGGCTGACCTACGGCTTCCTGCGCGAGGCCCTCGAAGGATCGAAGGGACTGCGCATCGCCCGGCCCGAGCTCTGGCCGGTGAACCAGATGTCCGGGTGGCAGGCGGGCCTGGCCCAGCTCGCGAGCATCCAGCCCGTGGGCACGCCCGCGGCCAGGCAGAAGGCCCTCGCCCGCTTCGGCCGGGTGCCGCGCTATCTCGATACGGAGATCGTCAACCTCAAGGAAGGGCTGAGGCTCGGCTATTCCACGCCGAAGCCGAACGTCGAGCTCACGCTCGTCCAGTTGGACGCTCTCCTCGAAACCCCGGTCGGGGACTCGCCCTTCTTCCTCCCGGCCAAGAGGGACGGGGATGCCGAGTTCCGCGCCGAATGGGAGCGCCTGCTCAAGGAGGAGATCACGCCGGCCGTTCGGCGATACCGGGACTTCCTGAGGAACGAATACCTGCCGAAGGCGCGGACCTCCGTCGCCATCTCGGCCCTTCCGAACGGGGCGGAGGCCTATCGCGCCCTCTTCCGGTCCATGGCCAGCCTGGACCGGCCCGCCGAAGAGACCTATCGCCTCGGCGAAAAGGCCGTGGCCCGGATACGAAGCGGAGGCCGCGGAGATCGGGCGAAAGCTCTTCAAGGTCCAGGACCTCGAGGCCGTCAAGAAGAGGATGGAGAAGGATCCGGGGAACCATTTCCGGACCCGCGAAGAGCTCCTGAGCTTCACCAGGGAGGCCGTCGACCGGGCCCGCAGGGCCATGCCGGCTTGGGTGGAGTTCATGCCCAAGGCCGATGTCGTGGTCGAGCCCATCCCCGGCTATCTCGAGAAGACCGCGTCGAGCGGCTACCAGTCGGGAGCCCTCGACGGGAGCCGTCCCGGCGTCTACATGATCAACCTTTATAAGCCGGAGGAACAGTCCAGGGCGCAGGTCGAGCTCACGGCCTTCCATGAGACCTACCCCGGGCACCACTTCCAGATCTCGGTCTCGGCGGAGCTTCCGAGGCCCCATCTCATCACGCGGCTCGTCGCGAGCGGGGGATACATCGAGGGCTGGGCCAGATATGCCGAGGCCCTCTCCGAAGAAATGGGGCTCTTTTCGACGGACATCGCCAGGATCAACCGCCGCATGTGGCCCGCCCACGGCATGGTCGTCGACCCCGGTCTCCACGTCCTGGGCTGGACGAAGGAGCGGGCGGTCGCGTACGTCATGGCGACGGGGCGATTCAGCCCGCACGAAGCGGAATCCCTGGTCGACCGGATCATCGCCTGGCCGGCCCAGCTGACGACCTATGACACGGGCGGGCTCGAGTTCTTCGCCCTCCGGGAAAAGGCCGAGAAGGCGCTGGGCCCGAAGTTCGACATCAGGGCCTTCCATTCCGAGATCCTCCGGTACGGGGCCGTGACTCTGCCCATGCTCCGGGAGATCGTCGACCGCTGGATCGCGGACCGGAAGTAGCCGCAGGCTTCAGCCTGCGTCCTGGTCTTGCGCTTCGGGCCGGATTTGCCAAATCCCGCCGCATGGAGTATACTCCAGCCTCGAACATCTGGCAGGAATCGATCCCAGCGAATTGTTCTTCCAACCCGGACGATAATTTCTTCGACGATCCCCCCGCATGTTTCAATCACGTTAAAGGAAGAATGATGAACTTCGATCAATTGAAAATCGAGCCTCGCCTCCTGAGGGGGATCTCGGAAAGAGGCTACACGGAAATGACGGCCGTCCAGGAAAAGACCCTGGCCCGGTCGCTCCAGGGCGCGGACGTGGCCGTCCAATCCCAGACCGGGACCGGCAAGACCGCCGCGTTCCTGGTCACGCTGTTCGATCGCCTGGGCAGGGACGGCGCGGCGCCGAAGAAGAAGGCGCTGATCATCGTGCCGACCCGGGAGCTGGCCGTCCAGATCGAAAAGGAGGCCCGCCTCCTGAACCGCCACATGCGATTCGCCATCGGCAGCTTTTACGGCGGCGTGGGCTACGAGGCCCAGCTGGCCTCGCTGAGAAGGGGCCTGGACGTCGTCATCGGCACGACGGGGCGGCTGATGGACCTCGCCGACCGGGGCGCCTTGAAGCTCGGGGAGATCGGGTTCCTGGTCATCGACGAGGCCGACCGCCTGCTCGACATGGGCTTCCTCCCGGACATCAAGAAGCTCCTTCAGAAGATGCCGCCGGCCGCGGCCCGGCAGACGATGCTGTTCAGCGCGACGCTGAACCGCGTCTCGAGAAAGATCGCCGCCGGGAACATGAACCGCCCGGTGTTCATCGAGATCACCCCGGAGCGCCTGACCGTGAGCAACACCGTGCAGGAGCTCTATCACGTCAAGAACCAGGTCAAGACGAGCCTCATGATGGGGATCCTCAAGGCCCAGGCGCCCCACAACGCCCTCATCTTCACGAACATGAAGCACGCCGCCTCCAAGCTGTCCAGGAAGATGCAGGCCAACGGCTTCGAGAGCCGCCACCTGACCGGGGACCTCCCGCAGAGCCGGAGGATCCGGATCATCGAGGACTTCACGGCCGGAAGGTTCCCCTTCCTGGTCGCGACGGATGTCGCGGCGCGCGGGATCCACATCGACGGCCTGGAAATGGTCATCAATTACGATCTTCCCATGGACATCGAGAACTACGTCCACCGGATCGGGCGGACGGCCCGGGCCGGGAATTCGGGCAAGGCCATATCCCTGGCCGGCGAAGGCATGGCCGACCGTCTCGCGGCCATCGAATCCTTCATCGGCATGAAGATCCCCGTCCAGAAAGCGGACGACGGGCTGTACGCCGCGGAAATGAGCGGGACTCCGATCCCCGCCGCGGGGCCCCGCCCCCAGGGATCGGAAAGACCGACGCGCCCCTATCCGGCCCCCGCAAGGGCTGGGGGAAGAGAGCCGCGTCGCCCAATTCCTACGGCCGCTTCTCGAGATCCGGATTCGCGAGATCCGGGAATCGTTGAAACGCGGCGGGCCGGACAACACCTATTTCCCGGGGAGGAACTTTTGCCGGGAAAAGGCCGTATGATATCAAGGAGAGAAGGCATCATCATGAAAAGACCCGCTATCATCGTCTCGAGCCTTATCCTCGCGCTGGGCCTGTCCTCCTTCGCGGCCGGCCAAAGCCTGGACATCCCATCCAAAACCTGGGGCCTCAGCTTCGGCAATTCGAAGGAATTCACCGGCCTGAGGTTCAACTTCCGGGACAGCCAAGTACGGAAGATCTCGGGGATCAATGTGACCCTATGGCAGCCGCGCAAGGATAATAAAGATTCCCTCGTCACCGGGATATCCATCGGGATGATCCCCGGCGGCGGGAGGCTTCGCGGTCTCCAGCTCGGGATCCTCGGCGTCGGCGCGGAGCGGGATATGAAGGGACTCTCCGTGGGGCTCCTGGGCGCGGGCGCCGGAGAGAACATCACGGGGATCAATATCGGCGGGCTCGGGATCGGGGCGGGAAAGAACGTCAAAGGCCTCAACATCGGGGGGATCGGCGCGGGCGCCGGAGAAGACCTGACCGGGATCAGCATCGGCGGGTTGGGCGTCGGCTGCGGGAAAGATCTGAAGGGTTTGAGCTGGGGCGGCCTCGGGGTCGGGGCCGGCGAGAACGCTTACGGCATCACCGTCGGCGGATTGGGGGCGGGCGCCGGGAAGAACATGATCGGCCTCAATATCGGAGGCATCGGTCTGGGCGCGGGAGAACGGCTGTCCGGGATCAACCTCGCGGGTATCGGCGCCGGGGCGGGGAAGGAGCTCAAAGGCCTGACGATGGCCGGCATCGCTGCCGGCGCGCCCAGGGTCCGCGGCCTCGTCATGGCGGGATGGGCCGTCGGCGGGCAGGACCTCAAGGGCGCTTTCCTGTCCGGGATCTGCGTCTACGTGCCCAAGGACGGGAGGATGTCGGGCCTCGCCGCCAGCCCCTTCAATTTCATCAAGGGTTCCCAGTCCGGCGTGTCCATCGGGATCGTGAACTATGCCCGGAGCGTGGACGGGGTTCAGATCGGGATCGTCAATATCGTTCGCGACAATCCCCCGTCCCTGAGAGTGCTTCCGTTATTCAATACGAGCTTCTAAGCGTCGAGGCGGGATCCAAAGGACGCTTACACTCGGCGCGCACCCTGTCAATTATCTTTACACTTCTCCGCTGAACACCGGCCCGCTTCGAGGCTCAGGACGAACTCCCTGTAGGCCTCGAGCTCGGGCAGGGAGTACTCCTCGGCAAGACGACAGGCCGTCTCGAAGGCTCCCCGGGCGTCCTCGCCATCGTCCGTGTAACAGGCGAACGCGCAGAGGTCCAGAAGGACCATGGCCACCGTCTTCTCTTTGTTCATGTTCTTTCTCCCTCGCCTCCTTTCTCTGCAAGCGCCGTGCCAGAACATTCTTGAAAAACGCGGGGCGTTGGGCCATAATGAAAAAACTTTCGGCGCGAGGTTCGTGCGAGGAGTCCCGACGGTTGAACGGTTTTCTGGAATTTCGTGACGTCTCGAAGAGATTCGGGGCCATCCAAGCCGTCGCCGACGCTTCTCTCAGCATCACCAAGGGCGAGGTCTTCTCCCTCCTCGGGCCGAGCGGCTGCGGCAAGACGACCATGCTGCGCCTGGCCGCCGGGTTCGAGCGCCCGGACACGGGACGCGTCCTCCTCGACGGCGAGGACATCACCGACCTCCCGCCCGAGAAGCGCCGGGTCAACACCATCTTCCAGAGCTACGCCCTGTTCCCGCACATGACCGTCCGGGAGAACATCGCCTTCGGCCTGCGCGTCGCCAAGCGGCCGAAGGGCGAGATCGACGACGAGGTGGACCGGATGCTCCGCCTCATCCGCATGACCGACCTGGCCGCCCAGAAGCCGGACCTCCTCTCCGGCGGGCAGAAACAGCGCGTGGCCATCGCCCGCGCCCTCGTCAACAGGCCCCGGGTGCTCCTCCTCGACGAGCCGCTGGCCGCCCTCGACCTCAAGCTCCGCCAGCGGATGCTCATCGAGCTCGACATGATCCACGACGAGGTCGGGATCACGTTCCTCTACGTCACCCACGACCAGGGCGAGGCCATGAGCCTCAGCGACCGCATCGCCGTCATGGACTCGGGGCGGATCGAGCAGGTCGGCACGCCCGTCGAAATTTACGAGGCCCCGCGGACGAGCTTCGTCGCGGCCTTCATCGGCGACACGAACTTCCTCGAAGGCGAGGTCACCGGCCTCGAGGACGGGGAATACAGCCGCCTCGAGATCGGAGGCGTCACGGGCATCGTCTGTTTCAACGACAAGTCCATCCGGCCGGGCCAGCCCGTCTTCCTGAGCATCCGGCCGGAAAAGATCCATATCTCCCGGGACAAGCCGGAGGAGGCGAGGCTTCGGAACATGCTTCCCGCCGTCGTCGAGGACGTCATCTACCTCGGCTCGACGACCAAGTACTGGGTCCGGTCCGGGGAGATCCGGATCCAGGTCCTCCGCCAGCACTCCCGTTTCTTCCTCGACGAGAAGCCCATCCGCTGGAACGACGAGGTCTGGGTCTGGTGGCACGGCGACGACGGCTTCATGCTCGAGCGCTACCGGGAGGTCGACGAGGACCTCCTGGCGGTCCCCCCGCGCAAGGTGGGCGAGTCCGAAGGGGGGAACGGGCGTTGAAGGCCGGAGCCCGGAAGCGGGCCGCGGAATGGCTGGCCTCCGGGCCCTCCATCGTCTGGCTCGGCCTCTTCTTCCTCGTTCCGACCCTCCTCGTCTTCGTCCTCGCCTTCCGTCCGGCCAATCCCTTCGGCGGCATCGGCCCGGGATGGACGCTCGCCAACATCCGCCGGCTGGCCGACCCGGCCATGCTCGCGGTCGCCCGGAGGACGCTCGAGATCAGCCTCGCGACGACCATCATCTGCCTCGTGCTGGCGGTCCCCGTCGGCTATACGCTCGCCCGGGTCTCCGCGAAACGGCGGAACTTCTTCCTGATGCTCGTCATCATCCCCTTCTGGACCAATTTCCTCATCCGCGTCTTCGCCTGGAAGACGCTCCTCCACCCGGAAGGCCCCATCAAGCACGTCCTCGTCTTCCTGGGCATCGTCCCGGCCGGGGCGTCCCTCCTCTACCGGCCCGAGGCCGTGGTCCTGGTATCGGTCTACACGTTCCTGCCCTTCACCATCCTGCCCATCTACGCCGCGGCCGAGAAGTTCGACTTCCGGCTGATGGAAGCCGCCCGGGACCTCGGGGCGCGGCCGTTCGCCGCCTTCCGCAAGGTCTTCCTGCCGGGCATCCGCCGGGGCCTCGTCACGGCCGTCCTTTTCGTCTTCATTCCCGCCCTGGGGTCCTATGTCATTCCCGATATCGTCGGCGGCCCGGGCGGCGAGATGATCGGCAACAAGATCGCCCAGCGGGTCTTCGTCGACAGGAACCTGCCGCTGGCCAGCGCCCTGTCGGTCGTCCTCATCCTGTCGGTCCTCGCGCCCCTCGTCGCCGTCCTCCTCCTCCAGCGCCGGGGGGAAAGGCCGGAGGTCCTCTAGGAAGCCGCATGAGACGCAGCCGCCTTCCCATCTGGATCACGGCCGGAGCGATGGCCTTTTTCTACCTGCCCATCCTCATCCTCGTCGTCAACTCCTTCAACGCCTCGCGCTTCGGCGCGGGGTGGCAGGGGTTTTCCCTGCGCTGGTACGCCCAGCTCCTTCACGAGCCGGAGATCTGGCTGGCCGCCCGCAACTCGCTTCTCATCGCCGTCGGCGCCACGGCCCTGTCCGTGGTCCTGGGAACGGCGGCGGCGTTCGCCCTTCACCGGTTCGGCCGGAGCCGGCTCCAGCGCTTCCATTACGCCCTCGTCTATATGCCCCTGGTCGTCCCGGAGATCCTGATGGGGATCAGCCTGCTCATGGCGTTCTCCGCGACGGGCGTCCGGCTCGGCCTCGGGACCATCTTCCTGGCCCACGTCACGTTCTGCGTCAGCTTCGTGGCCATGACCGTCCTGGCCCGGCTCCAGGATTTCGACGACGCCGTCGTCGAGGCCGCCCGCGACCTCGGCGCGGGCTGGGCGGTCACGTTCCGCCGCGTCGTCCTGCCGATGATCGCGCCCGGGATCGCCGCCGGGGCGCTCCTCGCGTTCACCCTGTCCATCGACGACTTCGTCATCACGTTCTTCGTCGCGGGCCCGGGATCGACGACCCTCCCCATCCGGATCTACAGCATGATCAAGTTCGGCTCGCCCCCGCTCATCAACGCCCTCTCGACCATTCTCCTCCTCGTCACGTTCACCGCCGTCATCCTGAGCCAGAGGATCTCGAACCCGAGGAGGCGCCCATGAGGAAGCTCGTCTCCGGCCTGCTGGCCCTGGCCGCCGCCGCGGCGGTCGCGCTGCGGCGGGGCCGGCCCCGTCCTCCACATTTACTCCTGGGCCGACTATTTCAAGCCGGACCTCATCCGCCGCTTCGAACGCGAGCGCGGCGCAAGCGTCGTCATCGATACGTTCGATTCGAACGAATCCATGTACGCCAAGCTCAAGGCGGGAGCCTCCGGCTACGATCTCCTGACCCCGTCGAGCTACATGGTCAGCCTGATGCAGGCCCAGGGGATGCTCCAGCCTCTCGACCACGCCCTCCTCCCCAACCTCGTCCATGTCGATCCCGAATATCTGAAGATCGCCATCGACGGGAAGATGGAGCACTCCGTCCCCTACATGATCGTGAACACGGGGCTCGCCTATCTCAAGAGCCGCGTCCCGGACTTCGTCCCTTCCTGGGCGATGTTCGAGCGGGCCGACCTCAGGGGCCGGATGACCCTCCTCAACGATATGCGCGAGACGATCGGGGCGGGGCTGAAATCGCTGGGGTACAGCCTGAACAGCACGGACCCGAAGGAGCTCGAGGAGGCCCGCGACGTCGTCCTGCGCTGGAAGAAGAACATCGCCAAGTTCGAGAACGAGCAATACAAGACGGGCATCGCCTCGGGCGAGTTCCTCCTGGTCCACTCCTACAGCGGAGACATCCTCCAGGTCCGGAAGGAGAACCCCGACATCGCGTTCGCCATCCCCCGGGAGGGGACCGCCATCTCCGTCGACGACCTGGTCATCCCGAGGGGGGCCCGCGAGACCGGGCTGGCCCACGCCTTCATCGATTTCCTGCACGACCCGGCCGTGGCCGCGGAGAACTCGGCGTTCCTGAGCTACCTCTGCCCCAACCGGGAGGGCTATGTCCTCCTTCCCGCCGGGATGAGGAACGACCCGGCCGTTTTCATGAGCCCGGAGCTCCGGGCGAAAAGCGAGATCTTCGCGGACATCGGCGCGGCCAACGCGCTCTACGTCAGGATATGGGACGAGATCAAGTCGGCGAAATAGGGAGTCCAAACCGAATGAGAACCTGGATAACGACCGGAAGCCTGTGCCTGATCCTTTTATCGCCTCGGCCTGCGCCCTCCGGCCCGGCCCCGATACTGCGGCAGGGGCCGCGGGGCCCGAGAGGTTCGCCTGGCCCAAAGGAAGAAGGGCCGCGATAAGCCTGACCTTCGACGACGCCCGGCCGAGCCAGATCGACAAAGGGATGCCGGTCTTCAGGGCCCGCAAGGTCGGGGCCACGTTTTATGTCCAGCCCGGAGATGTCGCCCGGCGCCTTCCCGGCTGGAAAAAGGCCGTCAAGGAAGGCCACGAGATCGGCAACCACACGATGACCCATCCCTGCACCGGCAATTATGCCTTTTCCAGAGATAACGCGCTCGAGGACATGTCCCTCGACGACATGGCCCGCGAAATCGACACGGCGACCGAAGAGATCGAGCGACGCTCGGGGTCCGTCCGGATTCGTTTGCTATCCCTGCGGCCAGGCGTTCGTGGGGCGCGGCCGGGACCTGCGAGTTACGTGCCTCGTCGCCGAACGGTTCCTCACCGGCCGGCTCTGGCTTGGCGAGGCTGCCAATGACCCTGAATTCCCGCGGACCCGATGAGCTGGGGGCGATGGAGAGCGACGGAAAGACATTCGAAGAGCTCAAGCCGCTGCTCGAGCAGGCGATCGCCTAAGGCTGCTGGCTCTGCCTGGCTGGTCATGAATTCCGCAACGGCGGCTTCCAGACGACCCTCGCGAAAACGGTCGATGACCTCGGCCGTTACGGGCGGCGGACCCCGCGAATGGCCTCCGGAAGATCCATACCGTCGGGACGATCGGACGGTATATTCTCGAGAAACGCGACCAAGCCCGGAGACATTAACAAGAAAGGAGGCGCGGAGAAGCTTCGGGGATTCCCCCCGGCGCTCCTGGCCGCCTCCCTCCTGACCGCTTCCTCCGCGGCCCTATCCGGGCCGGAGGCCGCGAAGCCGTGAAACCATACCTGCAGTTGAAGCGTAATGTCAACGAAGAGGGAGGCGGGGACGATTTATCGATGAGGAGCTGGATACCTGAACCTTCGATTTTTTGAAGATCCGTGCTCCCGGCCGCGCCGGACGACGCGGGCGCTCCGAAACCGGCACGCCCCGAGCTGGGACGAGAGCGCTCGTCATCATGGGGCTTGATCGCGGCCATGCCCGGGCTCCGGGCCGCCGTCAAGGAGGATTCGCCCAAGCCGGCGGCGCCGGCGCTCGAAGTGAGGCCGGCGGCCGCTCCGGTCAAGGTGGACGGCGTCCTGGACGAAGCCGCTCCGGGCAAGCGCGGCCCGAAAGGACATCCTCTACGAATCGGCCCCCGGGAGAACACGCCCCGGCTCCCGTGAAGAGCCAGTGCTTCATCACCTACGACCTGTCGACGCTGTACATCGCATTCCGCTGTGATGACCCGAGCCCTCGGGCATCCGCGCCCATCTGATGGACCGCGACGCCATGGAAACGTTCATTCAGGACGATCACGTCAGCTTCATGCTGGACACCTTCAATGACGAGCGGCGGGCGTTCCAGTTCCGCATCAATCCGCTGGGCGTCCAGGCCGACGCCGTGTTCAGCGAGCTCGACGGGGCCGAGGACTTTTCCTGGGATGCGATCTGGGACGCGGCGGGCGTCATTACGGATACCGGCTAGTCATCGAGGTCGCCTCCCCTTCAACCAGCTCAGGTTCCCCAGGGCGGCGGGGCGTTGACCTGGGGGTTCGAAGCCGACCGCCCTATCCCGATCGTCCGCCACCGCCTCAGCACCCATCGTCGGGACCGGAACCTGAACTGCCTCATCTGCCAGTTCAACAAGGTCAGGGGGTTCGAGGGGATCCCCGGGCCTCAACGTCCAGCTCACGCCGGCCCTCACCGTGGACCGCACCGACACCCGCGCCGATTTTCCCTTGGGCCCGCTGGAGAACAGCCGGGTCCGGCTCGACCCGGGGCTCACCGCGCGCTGGGGGCTGACGCCCAACCTGATGCTGAACGCCAC
>CAWART010000010.1:0-14704 GCA_963784525.1 Candidatus Aminicenantota bacterium
CCTAAATCGGATCTTGCCGGGCGAACCCATTTGCCGGATGCCCCGCGCTCGGCTAAGATAAGTTCTGATGACCTCTTCGCATCCCGAGAACCGCCTCCTTCGGGAGAAGAGCCCCTACCTGCGCCAGCACGCGCACAATCCTGTGGACTGGTATCCCTGGGGAGAGGAAGCCTTCGAGCGGGCCCGGCGCGAGGACAAGCCGGTCTTTCTTTCCATCGGCTACTCATCCTGCCATTGGTGCCACGTCATGGAGCAGGAGTCGTTCAACGACGAAGAGGTCGCCCGGCTGCTCAACGAGACGTTCGTCTGCGTCAAGGTGGACCGGGAGGAACGGCCCGACCTCGACCAGTACTACATGACCGTCGGCCAGATGCTGACCGGAGCGGGGGGCTGGCCGCTGACGATCGTGATGACGCCGGAAAAGCGGCCGTTCTTTGCGGGGACGTACTTTCCGAAGGAGCGGCGGTGGGGACGGCTCGGGCTCATGGAGCTTGTCCCGCTGATCGGAGAAGCCTGGCGGACGCGGCGGGAGGAAGTCCTGCGGTCGGCCGAAGGGATATTCGATGCCGTTGTGCGGGCGCAGGGAGCGCGAGGGGAGGGCAGAGGCGCGGGACCTGATGCGGAAGCGGGCCGGAGCGAGCTCACGACGGAGGCCCTCGACGAGGCGTTCCGGGAGCTTGAGGCGGATTTCGATGAAGCGAATGGGGGCTTCGGGAGCGCTCCCAAGTTTCCCGTTGCCCATACCCTGTCCTTCCTTCTCAGGTACTGGAAGCGGACGGGAAATGCCCGTGCCCTTGCCATGGCCGAAAGAACTCTTGAGAAGATGGCGCGCGGCGGCATCTGGGACCATCTGGGATCCGGCTTCCATAGGTATTCGACAGACGCCGAATGGCGGGTCCCGCATTTCGAGAAGATGCTTTACGACCAGGCTCTCCTGGCCGGCGTCTATGCGGAGGCATCGGCGGCAACGGGTAAAAGCGAATTCAGGCGGACCGCCGTCGAGACCCTGGAGTACCTCCTCCGGGACCTCCGGGCGCCCGAAGGCGGATTCTATACGGCCGAGGACGCCGATTCCGAGGGCGGGGAAGGCCGATTCTACGTCTGGACGCAAAAGGAGATCGAAGCGGCCCTGAAGAGCGAAGACGCGGCGCTGGCGGCCCGTATTTTCGACCTCCGGGCCGAGGGGAACTTCTCCGAACCGGGCGACTCGAAGGACGGGAGGAACATCCTCTTTATGCGACAACCGCTCGCCGAGATCGCCGCCGAACGCGGGGTCCCGACGGAGCGGTTCGAGGCGGAAGTCGCGTCCATCCGCGCGAAGCTTCTCCGGGCCAGGGGAGAACGGGCCCGGCCGTTCAGGGACACGAAGATCCTTACGGATTGGAACGGGCTTGCGATCGGGGCGCTGGCCATAACCTCGCGGAGGACGGGGGAGAATCGATTCCTCGGCGCGGCGGAGGCCGCGGTCCGCTTCGTTCTCGAAAAGATGCGCGGACCGGAGGGGCGCCTGCTCCACTCCTATGCGGACGGGGAAGCCCGCATCCCGGCCTATCTCGACGATTACGCCTTTCTCATCGGGGGTCTCCTCGAGGTCTACGAGGCGGGCTTCGACCCGAACTATCTGGAGCGGGCGATCGAGCTGACGAACATCGCAAAAGAGGATTTCGCGGATGAGCGGGAAGGCGGCTTTTTTTCGGTAACCGCGGCGACCGAGCTTCCCGTCCGGCCGAAAGAGGTCGCCGACGGCGCCATCCCTTCCGGGAACTCGGTCATGCTGATGAACCTCCTCCGGCTGGCACGCCTGACGGGGCGCCGGGACCTGGAAAAGGACGCGGCGCGGCTGACGGAGGCCTTCGCGGCCAAGGTCGCGAGCCGGCCGCGCGCCCATGCGGCATTCCTATGCGGGCTGGATCATGCCTTCGGCCCGGCGACCGAGGTTGTGGTCGTCGGCCGTGACGGGGATCGCCGGACGGACGCCTTGCTGAGCGCGCTCGCAAGGACCTGGCTTCCGAACGCGGCCGTCCTTTTCAAGCCGACAATAGAGCCCGCCGGGGCCGGACTTCCAAAGATCGGATAAGATCGCCGAGCTCGCCCCCTTCGCGCGCGACATGAAGGAAATCGACGGCCATCCGGCGGCCTATGTTTGTTCGAACGGCCGCTGTCTCAAGCCCGTAACCTCGCCCGACGAACTCCTCCGGCTTCTTTCGAGACCCTGATCAACAACCGATACCGCGTTATCCAGCCAGCGTCAGGGTCTCGTGGGCGACGATGAGCTTGCCCTGGATGGGGACGCCGTAAGGACAGGCCCTCTCGCAGGGGCCCGCGCATTCCGCGCATGAACCCGCGCTGCGTCCGCCCAGCGCGGCGTAATCGGCCAGGGCCGCCTTCTCCCGCCCCTTCCCTTTGAAGTAGTAGTTGTAGCGCATGATGGAGTTGACCGGGACCCCGCGGGGGCAGGCGGCCTCGCAGGCGCCGCAGGCGAAGCGGCAGGTCGAGCTTCCGGCCACGTCGGCGCACCCGGCCAGGACCGATGCGTCGCCCGGGCTCATCGTCCCGCCGGAAATCGCCAGGAAAGCGTCGAGCTGGCCGAAGGTGTTGATGCTCGGGCAGACGCAGTGGACGTCGGGATTGTCCAGGCAGAAGCGGATCGCCGCGTCGCGGGCCTGTTCGAGCCCCGAAAGGTTGTGGCTCTTGAGGAAGACCTCTGTCTTTTCCGCGCGCTCCCGGGCGAACCCGGCCACCTTAATGAAGGCTTCCGGCGGCTCTTGGCCACGGAGCTTGTACCGTTCCTCGATGGACGCCAGGATGTTCTTGTCCTCCTGGATATAGAAGGCGGGGTCCATCTTCATCAGGGTCGTCCCCATGTTCTTGGCTTTGCAGGCGGCGAGGATCCTCCCGCCATCCTCGGTCTTGAGATAGTTGTAGACGAACAGGACGACGTCGAAGCGCCCGTCTTCCGCGGCGGCCAGCACGACCTGGTCCATCGGGTCGTCGAGCTTCCCGTAGAGGCTGAGGTCCGCGCCGTGGTTGGACAAGCCCGAGAAGCGGACGCGCCCCTCGGCCTTGAGCTCGCGGATGAGGTCATGGTAAGGCTCGTGTTTGACCTGAGCCAACGAGCACATGTGGATCATCAGGCAGTCGACGTAATCCAGCCGCAGCCGCTCGAGGCATTTCCGGAACCTCTCCCGGAGCCCGGCCTTGTCGATCTCCTTGACGAAGGTCAGGTTGAGCTTGGTCGTCACGAAGACCGATTTCCGGTCCATGCCCTTGAGGGCCTCTCCGATGGTCCGTTCGGAGCCGCCCCGCTCGTAGTGCTCTCCGGTATCGATATAATTGACGCCGCGGTCTACGGCCGTCTGCAGGACGTTGGCGTTCGAGAGGCCGCCGGCCCCGAAGCTGATATCCGAGACCTTCCACCCTGTCCGGCCGAGGGTTCGGTAAGCCTTGACCCTCGGCGGGCGAGCGGGCGGTGCGGGCGCGGCGGCGCCGGAACGCTCCTGCCCGCGTTCTCCCGCCTTCAGGCCCAGCGCCGGTAGAGCGGCCAACGATGCGCCGAGGAATCCCCTTCGCGTGAGTTCCTTCATATTGTTGTTCTCCTCTGCTTCACCAGATGAACGGGACGAGGCGGTACCTGGTCTTTTGCATGTAGGCTTCGTATCCGGTAAGGTCCCTGAGCAGGACCTTCTCCTCGTTACGGATGCGCAAGGCGAGAAGGAATGGGAGCGGGAGGGCGCCGAGAAGTCCCCAATAGGAGCCGAGGGCCACCGGAGTAGCCAGATAGATCAACAGGATGGCGGCGTACATCGGGTGGCGGATGACGGCATAGGGCCCGGTCGTCATGAGGTTCTGGCCCCGCTCCACCTCGACGGTCCGCGCGGCGTAGCTATTCGATCGCAGGACGCGGTAGAAGAGAAAATACGCGGCTAAGAATAAGGCGTCAGCCAGGACGACCACGGGGACAGGAACCGACGACCATCCCCAACGGACGTCGAAGCCGGGAATGAGCCATACGGCCAGGAGGACGGGGGCGACGAGTGCTTGGACCAACTTTTGGGCGCGCTCCTTTTCCTTCGCTTTCATCCTCCGTTCGAGCAGGTCCGGGTCTTTGAGAATAAGAATGATCAGAACCGTTATCACGGATCCAAAGAGGAGAAGCAGGAAGATCCATGCCTGCCAATAGCGGACCGTCCCGGCCGCCAGGAAGAGGGTGATCCCCAGAACGATAGCGCCGCCTATCAGCTTTACGAACGCGCGCAGGAGCAAGCGGCGTTGTCCCTTCCCATGGAGCCATTCACGCTCAAATATCCTATGGACGCCCCTATTTCGGAGGGGCGTCGACCAGGGTCCGCGTGATCTTGGCGACGAGGTTCGAGGTCGGATCCGGACAGCGGACGTATTCGGTCGTGATCCCCTTGGGGTCGATGACCTTCTCGTAGGGCGTGCCCTCGTATTTCCAGGGCCAGGGTCTCCGCCGGATTCCAGGATGCGGACGAAATCGTTCAGGCTCCCCCTGAGCCAGGGCAGAGCTTGCCCCAATCGGCTCAGGGTATTGAACTTGTCGCCTTTCTTGTGGCACCAGGTGTCGGGCCGGGCCTCATAGATCTCGATCTCGATGGCGTACCGCATCCGCTTCGGACGGGGCGGGGGCGTTTGAGAGGTTTCCTGTCCCGCTCCGGCGCGCCAGCCACTCCCGCGGCGGCGAGGCACGACGCCAGCCCGCAGCCGGCCTTGCCCATGAAGTCGCGTCGGTTCATCAGGACCTCCTGTGATCGCGGATAGAGGAGATTATAGTGCAAAAATTGTGCCCGGCCGCAACAGAAGAGATACAAAGAGACCGGGGCGCACCCCATGTCATTTGAAATCGGCGGGCCCTCGCGGACGTAAAGAAGATTGACACGGCCTGCCGTTCCTTCAAGAGTTTGATGGTGGTTCCGGGTGGAACTCCCGGTTTCTTTGGGCTATATTAAAATTATGAACATCCCGCTCCGGCCTTTGGGCCGTTCGACCATCCGGATCACGCCTGTCGGCCTGGGCTGTTGGCAGTTCAGCCAGTCGCAGGGGTGGAACAAGTATTGGCCCGCGCTCCCGGAGGAGGAGATCGAGGGCATCGTCGCCGCATCCATCGACGGCGGGGTCAATTGGTTCGACACGGCCGAGGCCTACGGCAACGGGGCTTCGGAAAGGGAGCTCTCCCGCGTCCTGCAGAAGTCGGGGCACCCGCCTGGCCGGTTCGTCATCGCGACGAAATGGATGCCGGTCCTGCGGCGCGCCTCCGGCATCGCCGGGACCATCGATTCCCGCCTCGCCTGCCTGGCCCCTTATCCCATCGACCTCTACCAGATCCACAATCCGCTCTCCGTCTCCTCCACGGCCGCCCAGATGAGGGCCATGGCCGGGCTGGTCCGCGACGGCAGGATCAAGACCGTGGGCGTCTCGAATTTCGGGGCCCGGCGGATGGTCAAGGCCCATCGGCTCCTGGCCGGGGAAGGCATTCCTCTGGTCTCTAACCAGGTCCACTACAGCCTGCTCAAGCGCGGGATCGAGAACAATGGACTGATGGACGCCGCCCGCGAGCTGGGGATCACCATCATCGCCTATTCTCCTCTAGATCAGGGCGTCCTGACCGGCCGCTTTCACGAGGACCCGACGCTCCGGAAGGCCCTGTCCGGGATGCGCCAATGGCGCGGATTCTACAGGACCGGCTTCCTGGAAAAGAGCCGGCCGGTCGTCGAAGCGCTCCGGGAAGTGGGGGCCCGCCATGGCGCGGTCCCGGCCCAGGTGGCCCTCAACTGGCTGTTCAGCTCCCATGGCGATACCGTGGTCGTCATCCCGGGGGCGACGAAAACGTCCCAGGCGGTCGCGAACGCGGCCTCCATGGGCTTCGTCCTGACCCCGGACGAGATCGACCATCTCGACCGCGTCTCGCGCCCGTTCCGGAAGTGAACGGAATATTCCGGCCGGCGGGGGCGTCCCCGTTCAAGAACGGCTGAGGGCGACGCTGAAGCCGAAGACCTGGCCGGTCATGATGCCGGCCTTGACGGCCGGATCCTCCTTCATGGTCCGTTCGGCGGCCTCCATCGAGTCGGCCTCGAAAACGACGATGCCGAACGTCCGCTCGTCCAATCCGTCCGTCTTCCCGGCTAGGATGAGACGGCCGTCGGCGAGAAGACCCTTGAGATAGGCGAAGTGCTCGGCGACGAGGGCGTTCTCCGCCTCGGTCCAATTGGCCTCGACCTGGAGGCGCTGAACAGGCTTGATGACATAGATGAACTGCTTGGGCGCCGCGACGAGTTCGAGGCCGAAGGCCCCGGCCAAAAGGGCAATGAAAATCACGATACGGGCTAAAGCCTTTGTATTCATAAGCATCTCCTCGCGGTTCTATTTATCGTATGAGCGCCGGACCAAGGCCACGACCAGGGAAAAGATCCCAGCCGCGGCCATTATGGCGACCGTCGGGGCGATGACCTTACCCATCAGGGTCCCGGGTCTCTGGGCGGCGAGACTAGTGAGACTCACAAAGGCCAATCCCGCGAAGATGAGCAGGCAGATGCCGAGCAGGATCCCCCAACCCTTCCTGCGTCGCGAGCCGGCCCGGAGGCAGAGGAAGGCGATGACCGCGTAGAAGAGGACCTGAACGATTTGCTCCGTGCCGACCCTCAGCCGGAGATTCGACCGGACAACGGCGAGCACGCTGAACAGGATAGTTGCGTAGAGGAAGAAGGCTCCTAGGACGATGAGGGCGGTGCCCCATCGGCTCGGCTTCACGGCCTTGGCCGGTTCGCTGATAGGATACGCGGCCTCCGGCGGGGCCGGCGCGAACGCTTTGACCTCGCCGGCCTTTCCGCGCCTCTCGAGCTCATCCCGCGCCGCCGCCAGGGCTTCCTCAGTATACTCCTTGAGCCCTTTTTCGAGCATGGCCTTCAGCTCTTCGTCGGAGAGCCCCTTCAGCCGCTCCGCGAATTCGTCATTGCTCATGTTCCCCTCCCTTCCGTTCCCGTTCAGAGAAATTTCTCGCCAAGAACCTTATATGCCAGCTTGCCGGCGACGAGGCCGGTGTAGAAAGCCCGGAAATCGACTTCCCTTTCCGCGGGGATCCGCAGGACCAGCGTCACGAGCTCGCCGAAATCCTTGGAGGCGATCTCGAAGCCTTCATGGCCGAGGTAGGCTTCGAGAGGCGCGAGGGATGCGTAGGGGACCGGAGCGCGGATCTCCCTGACGAGCCGCATCTCGGTCATGCCGGACGCTTCGATGGCCTTCTTCGCGGCTTCTCCGTAGGCCCTGACGAGCCCGCCCGCGCCGAGCTTGGTCCCCCCGTAGTAGCGGGTCACGACGACGAGCGTGTTCGTGAGGTCGCTGTGTTTCAGGACATCGAGGATGGGCGGCCCGGCCGTTCCCTGAGGCTCGCCGCTGTTGTCATAGCGGGCCTGGTCTCCCGACACGCCGAGGCGATAGGCCCAGCAGTGGTGCGTGGCGTCGCGCCAGGTCTCCCGGACGCGCTTGACGGCGGCCAGGGCTTCCTCGGGCGCGGAGCACTTGAAGCTCCGGCCGATGAACCGGGAGCGCTTGATCTCGATGGCGCTCTCGGCTTCGCGGGAAATGGTCTTCATCCGGCCTCAATCGACCTTGGTGAAAGCGAACGTCCGGACCGGGGTCTTTCCCGTGATGAAGATGCCCAGCCGGATATACGCGCGGTCCGAAGGGTCGAACGGCGGATCGCCCTCGTAATCGTGCCACCGGTCGATGAACTCCCGCTTCGGGATGATGCCCCGCGTCCCGAGGAGCGAAGGGTCCTCGACGTAGATGAACTCCGGATCGGCGCCGAGCAGGATGACGTAATGCCCGTCCTCCCAGTCCGCGGCCCAGGCCCGTTTATCGGGCGGGGCGGCGGTCCATGCCTGGATGTCGCAGATGACCGGGATGCCGGCGCGATACGCCTCCTCGAGGTCTTCGTACTTCAGGTTCTCGCGCGGTTCCGCCTGGAAGCCGAGCTCTTTCGCGACCCGGACGATGTTATCCGGCGAGGTGCCTGCGGCTTCGGACGTTTTGAGCATGTCCATCAGGTCCCGCTCGCGCTTGTCGACGCCGTAATAGCTCAGGACGGCCTGAAGGGCCGCCGCGCCGCAGGAGTAGTTCGTCGATTGGCGGACGTCGGGGATTCCCGAGAGGAACCCGGCGGGAAGGGTCGTGGCCGAGCTCAGCTTGACCGGCTTGGCAGTCTTGGCGGGCATCAGTCGGGGCCCGAACAGAAGCCCCAGGTCGAACCCGGCGATGAGCAGCAGCAGTGCCAGCAGGATGAAGCGGACATTCTTGTTCATCGGGCCTCCTTGCGCGCGGTCCCTCACGGGCCTTCCCTTAGATTCTTATCAAAAGGTCCCGCCTGTCAAGATATCCGTCGGCTGGCCCGGGCCCGCCCGGTGATGTATGATATCCCCTGATCGAAAGGAGGCCCGCCATGCCCGATCATCCTCTTTCCACGATGTGCAAGCTCGATCCGGAATTCATGAAGCACCTGGAGGAAACCGACGCGCTCGTCTATGCCGACGGCGCCCTGCCGCGCAAGTTCAAGCTCCTGATGGCGATGGCCTTCGACGCGGCCAACGGCGCCCCGGGCGGCGTCCGCGCCCTTGCCGAGCAGGCGCATGAAGGCCGGCGCGACGAAGGAAGAGATCGCGGAGGCCCTGCGCGTCGCCTTCCATCTGGCCGGCGTCGGCTCTCTCTACGCCGCTTCCTTCGGCTTGAAAGACCTCTTGGGCTGAATGATCAGCATCTTTCCTTGACTTTTCGGCCTCGTCTTAGGGATAGTATCCTTTTTGGAAATCCGAATGCTGAAGTTCACGAGCATCAGAACTGCGCTGTTCCCGGCCGTCCTCGCGATGGCCGCCTCCGCCGTTCCCTGCCTCCGGGCCGTCGCGCTTCCGGCGTCGCCCCCCATGACGCGGATGAAATTCGAGGTATTCAAGCACGGTCAAGGTTTCGGGAACCAAACGGTCAATCTCCTTCTCCAGGATCGCGAGGGATTCATCTGGGCCGCGACCGAGCGCGGGTTATTCCGCTACGACGGTTTCCGTTTCGAATTGTTCGACGGCTCCAAGGGCCTTCCCGAGCTTCAGACCACGGCCCTCTGCCTGGACGCGGAAGGCGGGCTTTGGGCAGGCACGGACGCCCGGTTGGCCCATTTGGAGGGCGATGGCTTCGTGACGATCATGAAGGGCCTGCCCGCGGGCGTCTCGATCTCCGACCTGGCCGCGGGGCCCGGCGGCGAATTGTGGGTGGCCACGGATAAGGGGCTCTTCGCGGGGAGCGAAGCCGCGGGATTCCGCCCGGTCCAGGGCTGGAGCGATGCCAGGGCCCAGGCCGTGTTCTACGCGCCGGGATCGGGTCGAGTCTGGGCCGTGGGGACGGAAGACCTCTGGCGTCTGGATCCGGGAGGTTCGTGGACGGTCGTGGATCGCGGGGGGGCGGCCTCCCGCGACGGCCTGGAACGCGTGTTCGAAGACGACCATGGCCGCATTTGGATCCGGACCGCAAGCTTGCTCTGGGGGCTCGAGCCTGGGGAAACCAGGCCTCGGATCGCCGACGCGCTCTGCCGCTCCGAGAACGAGATCAGCCGAATGTGCCAGGATGCGAACGGCGTCCTTTGGGCCCCCAACGAGACCGGGTTGGCCCGCCTGGAAAAGGGCCGCTGGACCCAGTGGGAAGCCCGGGACGGGCTGCCCACGGATTTTTCACGGGCGGCGCTCGTCGATCACGAAGGTTCGCTGTGGGTGGGGGGCCTCGGACTGTTCCGTATCCTCGGACGAGGTGCGTGGCGTTCGGCCACTCCGAACGAGGGGCTCCCGGCGCCCGCTTGGAGCCTTTCTCAGGACGGATGACGGCAGCCTCTGGGTGGGGACGCAGAAAGGGCTCGCCCGCATGACCCCCCGCGGATGGGAGGTCGTCCCCGGCACGGAGGGTTTATGCGTCCGGGGCCTGTGCCGTTCTCCCGGCGGGACCATTTTCATGACGGGCGAACCGGCCAGGATCTTGACCTGGGATCCCGTAACGAAGCGGATCGCCGCCCTGCCCGAGACTCCCCTGGGAGGTTCCTGGGTCTTCGGGATGCTTCTTGAAGGGGAGGACCGTCTTTGGATCGCGACGGCCGAGGCAGGGCTGGTGTCCGCGCGGAAGCTCGGCGGCGACTGGCGAATTCAGAACGAGCCGTTGCCCGGAGGATCGGCCACGGAAACCGTATACAGCATCATCCGTGACAGGGCCGGCCGTCTTTGGGCCGGAGGGGACGACGGCCTGGCCTGCTTTTCCGAGGGCCGCTGGACCCGTTTCACGAAGAAGGACGGTCTCCGGGACACCCCCGTGACCTTCGTCGTCGAGGCGCCGACCGGGGACCTGTGGGTGGCCTATTACGAAAAGATCGGCGTCTCCAGGGTCCGGATCGAGAACGGCCGCTTGCGGGTCCTTCAGACCATCGGGCCCGCCGAAGGACTTCCCGATATCGATATCTATCTCATCGGGCTCGACGCGAAGGGCCGGCTGTGGCTGGGCTCGGAAAAAGGCGTGGACGTCATCGAAAAGCCCGATTCGGCCTCCGGGCGCAGGCTCCATTTCGGCCTCGCCGAGGGGCTTCCCGATGAGGATACCGACACCATGGCGTTCCTGGCCGATCCGAACGGCGACGTCTGGATCGGGACGCGCAGTGGGGTCGGCCATTATGTCGCGGCTCTCGACGGCGGCCCCCCGCCGCCCCCGCGGACGGTCATTCTCCGGGCCTCTCTCGGCGGGACGCCGATCCCGACCGGTTCCGGCCGCCCCGTCCGGGTTCCCTACCGTTCGAACGAGCTCGACGCGTCTTTCGGCGCCCCGACGTTCATCTCCGGAGGCGCCGTCGAGCACGAGTTCCGGTTCTTGGGCCTGGAGGACCGTTGGATCGTCGTCAAAGAGCGCGAGATCCACTACCCGGGCCTGAGGCCCGGAGGCTATAGGCTGGAGATCCGTTCCCGGACCGGCGGCGGGGATTGGGGGCCTCCCGCGGCCCTCGCGTTCGTGATCCTCCCGCCGCCTTGGCAAACCCCCCTGGCCCGGGCGGGGGCCGTTGTCGTCGTCCTGGCCTTTTTCTATCTCCTGATCAACCTGAGGACCCGGACCCTGAAAAGGAGGGCCGGGAGCCTCGAGGCCCTGGTCGAGAACCGGACGGCCGAGCTGGCCGCCCGGACCCGGGAGCTCGCCGCGGCCAATGAATCTCTCAGAACGCTGAGCCTCACGGATACCCTGACGGGATTGAGGAACCGGCGCTTCCTGAAGCTCACCATGCCCGAGTATCTGGCCCAGGTCGACCGGGCCCACAATCGGCCGGAGACCGCGCCGCGCGAGGCGCCCGCCAACATCGACCTGATGCTGGCCATGCTGGACATGGACCATTTCAAGCGCGTGAACGATGAATACGGCCATGACGCGGGGGACAGGGTCCTGGTCCAGATCGCGGCGCTCCTTCGAACGGCCGTGCGGGACACGGATACGATCGCGCGATGGGGGGAGAGGAGTTTCTCCTGGTCATGAGGAACTCGTGCCGGACCGAAGGACATGTCATTGCGGAACGGATCCGAAGCCTGGTCGCGTCCCATCCCTTCGAGCTGGGCGGCGGGCGTGTCATTCACTGCACCTGCTGCATCGGCTTCGCTTTCTATCCCGTCCTGGGCGGCCATCCGAGATCCTTCGCCTGGGAAACGGTCGTCGTCATGGCCGACCGGTGCCTCATAGCCGCCAAGCGTTCGGGCCGGGACACCTGGGTGGGGCTCACCGCTCCCGAGGGCGCGGATCCCGACCTGCTGAAACGCAAGCTCCCCGGCGACCTCGGCGGTCTTGTCCGGAGCGGCCTCCTTCGGCCGACGACGTCCCTCCGCGATCCGGACGCGATCGTCTGGGGACCGCGGTAACCCGCGTCGCGGGCCGGCGGTAGGACTTTTTAGCGGCCCCGAAATCTGATATCATAAAAAACATCAATCGATCATGAACGCCATCATCTCGGCCCGGAACCTCGTCAAGAAATACGGACAGCTCACGGCCGTCGACGGCATCTCGTTCGACATCGCCGAAGGGGAGTGCTTCGGGTTCCTGGGGCCGAACGGCGCCGGGAAGACCACGACGGTCAAGATGATCCACTGCGTCTCGCCCGTGACGGCCGGGACGCTCACGGTCAACGGCCTGCCCGCCCGCGTCGAGAACCGGGCCCTCAAGAAGATGACCGGCGTCATCCCCCAGGAGATCACGCTCGACATCGACCTGACGGTCCGCGAGAACCTGATGGTCTTCTCCAAGTTCTTCGACATCCGGCGCCGCGACGCCGCCGCCCGCATCGACGAGCTCCTGCGGTTCGTCGAGCTCGAGGCCAAGCGGGACTGCCGGATCAACGAGCTGTCGACGGGCATGAAGCGGCGCCTTCTCATCGCCCGGGCCCTCCTCAACCAGCCGAAGATCATCATCGCCGACGAGCCGACGACCGGCCTCGACCCGCAGGCCCGCCACCTCATCTGGCAGAGGCTCCGCCAGCTCAGGGCGCAGGGCGTGACCCTCATCCTCACGACGCAATACATGGAGGAGGCCCAACAGCTCTGCGACCGCATCGTCGTCATGTACCAGGGCCGCATCCTGAAGGAGGGCGTGCCCGGACGCCTCATCGAGGAGGAGATCGGCCGCGAGGTCGCGGAGATCCGCATCCCTCAGGAGGAGGACGAGCGCCTCATCGCCGCCCTCGCCGGGACGTCCTGCGGCCACGAGCGCGTCGGCGACACGCTGTTCTTCTATTGCCGGGACGGGCACGAGCTCAGGCACAAGCTCTCCGAGCTCGACCTCCCGAACACGGTCCACAGGCCGGCGACCCTGGAGGACGTCTTCCTGAAGCTGACCGGACGGAGCCTCATCGAATGAACCTCTCCTACCGCGTCGCTTACGTCTTCTACCGGAATCTCATCTCCTACAAGCGGTTCATCGTCCCGACGTTCATCGCCAGCCTCGTCCAGCCGCTGTTCTACCTCATCACCTTCGGCATCGGGATGGGCGCTTACGTCGGCCTCTTCGGCGGCAAGCCCTATCTCAATTTCCTCGTCCCGGGCGTCCTGATCTCCGCCGTGGGCCTCTCGGCCTCCTACGAGTGCCTCTACGGGACGTTCGTCAAGATGATCCACGAGAAGCTCTACGACTCCCTCATCGCGACCCCGGTCTCGGCCGAGGACGCGGTCGCCGGCGACATCGCCTGGGCGGTCTTCCGGGGCATGGTCAGCGGGACCCTGATGATGGTCGTCGCCATGTTCATGGGCGTCTTCCCGGCCTCCGTGCCCGCCGTCCTGCTGAGCTTCGTCCTGATGGCCTTCGTCGGCGTCCTGTTCGGCTCGCTGGCCATGATCGTGACGTCGGTCGCGCCGAACTTCGACTTCTTCAGCTACTACACCGAGCTCGTCCTGACGCCGATGCTCTTCTTCTCCGGCGTCTTCTTTCCGCTGGACAACTTCCCGGCCTGGATGAAGTCCTTCTCCCGGTTCCTGCCGCTGACCCCCGCCGTCAAGATCTCCCGGGCGGTCTACTCCGGCGAATACAACACCGGGCTGGTCCTCGACTTCGTTTTCATCGTCGTCCTGGAGATCGTCGCCTTCACCGTCGGCCTCAAGCTCATGAAGAGGCGACTGATCCACTGAGGAGGGGCCATGAACGGTCTCGAACGGACGCGCGCGTTCCTCGAAGGGCGGGCCGTCGACCGGCCGCCGTTCCATCCCATCGTCATGCGCTGGGCGGCAAAGCATGCCGGCGTCCTATACCGCGACTTCTGCCTCGATCCCAAGGCCAAGGCCGGGGCCATGGTCAAGTGCGCCGACGATTTCGATTTCGACTGGGCCACATCCATGTCCGACCCCTGGGCGGAGGCGTCGGCATTCGGCGTTCGCGTCGAATACCCCGAGGACGACCTGCCGCGGGAGGCCGGGGGGCGGCTCCCGGACCTCGAGGCGGCCCAGCACCTGCGCCCGTACGTCGTCCATGAGCACCGCCGCACGAGGAACCGCGTCGAAGAGGTTCGCGAGCTCGGGCGCCTCTCGGGAGGCCGCCTGTTCGTCGTCGGCTGGGTCGAAGGCCCGTCGCCGAATACGTCAATCTCCGCGGGGCGGGCGGCGCCGCCCTCGATCTCATGGACGATCCGGACGCCGTGGCGCGGGTCCTGGACGTCATCGCCGAGGCCGCCCTCGAGCTCATCTCCTACCAGGTCAAGGCCGGCGCCCACGCCGTCGGCATCGGCGACTCCTTCTGTTCGCAGATCGGGCCGCGCCTCTACCGCGACCTCGCCCTGCCGCGCGAGAAGCTCATGGTGGACCAGATCCACGCGCTCGGGGCCGTCGCCAAGCTCCACATCTGCGGGAACACCGCCCCCATCCTTCAGGATATGATCGCGACCGGCGCCGACATCATCGACGTGGACCATCTCGTGCCGACGCTGGCCCCGTTCGCGGGGATGCTCGGCCCGGGCCAGGTTTTCTCCGGCAAGGCCGACCCGGTGAGCGTCGTCCAGGACGGCGCGCCGAAGGACATCGAACGGACGGTGCGGGAGGATTTCGTGGACGCGAAGGGACGGCTCATCGTGTCCGCGGGGTGCGAGATCACGCCGGATACGAGCGACGACAACATGCGCGCCTTCCGTGCCGTCGCCGGCCGCCTGCTGGGCCGCGTC
>CAWART010000011.1:0-66581 GCA_963784525.1 Candidatus Aminicenantota bacterium
GGGGATCGGCGCCGGGGCGGGAGTGGAGATCAAGGGGCTGACGATGGTCGGCATCGCCGCCGGGGCGCCCAGGATCCGCGGCCTCGTCATGGCGGGATGGGCCGTCGGCGGGCAGGATCTCAAAGGCGTTTTCCTGTCCGGAATCTGTGTCTACGTGCCCAAGGACGGAAGGATGTCGGGCCTGGCCGCCAGCCCCTTCAACTTCATCAAGGGCTCCCAGGCCGGCGTGTCCATCGGGATCGTGAACTATGCCCGGAACGTGGACGGAGTCCAGATCGGGATCGTCAATATCGTCCGCGACAACCCCCGGTCCCTGAGAGTGCTTCCGTTATTCAATACGAGCTTCTAAGCGTTGAGGCGGGGTCCACAGGGCGCTTACACGCAGCTCCTGCCGTGTCAATTATCTTTACACTTCTCCGCTGAGCCCCGGCCTTCTTCCAGGCTCAGGACGAATTCCCTGTAGATCTCGAGCTCGGGCAGGGAATACTCCTCCGCAAGCCGGCAGGCCGTCTCAAAAGCTCCCCGGGCGTCCTCGCAATCGTCCGTATAACAGGCGAACGCGCAGAGATCCAGAAGGACCATGGCCACGGTCTTCTCTTTGTTCATGTTCTCGCTCCCGTCATCCCCATAAGTGCAAGAGCCATGCCAAAACGCCCTTGAAAATCGCGGGGCGTTGGGCCATAATGAAAAAACTTTCGGTGCGAGGTTCGCACGAGGAGTCCCGAGGGTTGAGCGAGTTCCTGGAATTCCGAGGCGTTTCGAAGCGGTTCGGGGCCGTTCAGGCCGTCGCCGACGTTTCACTCCAGGTCCGGAAGGGCGAGGTCTTCTCCCTCCTCGGGCCGAGCGGCTGCGGCAAGACGACGATGCTGCGCATCGCCGCCGGGTTCGAGCGCCCGGACACGGGCCGCGTCCTCCTCGACGGGGAAGACATCACCGACCTCCCGCCCGAGAAGCGCCGGGTCAACACCATCTTCCAGAGCTACGCCCTGTTCCCGCACATGACCGTCCGGGAGAACATCGCCTTCGGCCTGCGCGTCGCCAAGCGGCCGAAGGGCGAGATCGACGACGAAGTGGACCGGATGCTCCGCCTCATCCGCATGACGGACCTGGCCGCCCAGAAGCCGGACCTCCTGTCGGGCGGGCAGAAACAGCGCGTCGCCATCGCCCGCGCCCTCGTCAACAGGCCCCGGGTCCTCCTCCTCGACGAGCCGCTGGCCGCCCTCGACCTCAAGCTCCGCCAGCGGATGCTCATCGAGCTCGACATGATCCACGACGAGGTCGGTATCACGTTCCTCTATGTCACCCACGACCAGGGCGAGGCCATGAGCCTCAGCGACCGCATCGCCGTCATGGATTCGGGGCGGATCGAGCAGGTCGGCACGCCCGTCGAAATTTACGAGGCCCCGCGGACGAGCTTTGTCGCGGCCTTCATCGGCGACACGAACTTCCTCGAAGGCGAAGTGACCGGCCTCGAGGACGCAGAATACAGCCGCCTGGAGATCGCGGGCGTCGCGGGCGTCGTCTGTTTCAACGACAAGTCCATCCGGCCGGGCCAGCCCGTATTCCTGAGCATCCGGCCGGAAAAGGTCCATATCTCCCGGGATAAGCCCGAGGAAGCGAGGCACCGGAACATGTTCCCCGCCGTCGTCGAGGACGTCATCTACCTCGGCTCGACGACCAAGTATTGGGTCCGGTCCGGGGAGATCCGGATCCAGGTCCTCCGCCAGCACACCCGCTTCTTCCTCGACGAGAAGCCCATCCGCTGGAACGACGAGGTCTGGGTCTGGTGGCACGGCGACGACGGCTTCATGCTCGAGCGCTACCGGGAGGTCGACGAGGACCTGCTGGCGGTCCCGCCCCGCAAGGTGGGCGAATCCGACGGGGGGAACGGGCGTTGAGGGCCGGAGCCCGGAAGCGGGCCTCGGAATGGCTGGCCTCCGGGCCCTCCATCGTCTGGCTCGGCCTCTTCTTCCTCGTCCCGACCCTCCTCGTCTTCGTCCTCGCCTTCCGTCCGGCCAATCCCTTCGGCGGCATCGGCGCGGGGTGGACGCTCGCCAACATCCGCCGGCTGGCCGACCCGGCCATGCTCGCGGTCGCCCGGCGGACGCTCGGGATCAGCCTCGCGACGACCCTGATCTGCCTCGTGCTCGCGGTCCCCGTCGGCTACACCCTCGCCCGCGCCTCCGCGAAATGGCGGAACACGCTCCTGATGCTGGTCATCATCCCCTTCTGGACCAATTTCCTCATCCGCGTCTTCGCCTGGAAGACGCTCCTCCATCCCGAAGGGCCCATCAAGCAGGTCCTCGCGTTCCTGGGCCTCGTCCCGGCCGGAGCGTCCCTGCTCTACCGGCCCGAGGCCGTGGTCCTGGTGTCGGTCTATACGTTCCTGCCCTTCACCATCCTGCCCATATACGCCGCGGCCGAGAAGTTCGACTTCCGGCTGATGGAGGCCGCCCGCGACCTCGGCGCGCGGCCGTTCGCCGCTTTCCGCAAGGTCTTCCTGCCGGGCATCCGCCGGGGGCTCGTCACGGCCGTGCTCTTCGTCTTCATCCCGGCCCTGGGGTCCTACGTCATCCCCGACATCGTCGGCGGTCCGGGCGGCGAGATGATCGGCAACAAGATCGCCCAACGGGTCTTCGTTGACCGGAACCTGCCGCTGGCCAGCGCCCTGTCGGTCGTTCTCATCCTGTCGGTCCTCGCGCCCCTCGTCGCCGTCCTCATCCTCCAGCGCAGGGGGGAGGGTCCGGACATCCTCTAGGAAGCCCCATGAAACGCAGTCGCCTGCCCATCTGGATCACGGTCGGAGCCATGGCCTTCTTCTACCTGCCCATCCTCATTCTCGTCGTCAACTCCTTCAACGCCTCGCGATTCGGAACGGGGTGGCAGGGGTTCTCCCTGCGCTGGTACGCCCAGCTCCTCCGCGAGCCGGAGATCTGGCTCGCCGCGCGCAACTCGCTCCTCATCGCCGTCGGGGCCACGGCCCTGTCCGTGGTGCTGGGAACGGCGGCGGCGTTCGCCCTCCACCGGTTCGGCAGGAGCCGCCTCCAGCGGTTCCATTACGCCCTCGTCTACATGCCCCTGGTCGTCCCGGAGATCCTCATGGGGATCAGCCTGCTCATGGCCTTCGCCGCGACGGGGGTCCGGCTCGGCCTCGGGACCATCTTCCTGGCCCACGTCACGTTCTGTGTCAGCTTCGTGGCCATGACCGTCCTGGCCCGGCTCCAGGATTTCGACGACACCGTCGTCGAGGCCGCCCGGGACCTCGGGGCGGGATGGGGCGTCACGTTCCGCCGGGTCATCCTGCCGATGATCGCCCCGGGGATCGCCGCCGGCGCTCTCCTCGCGTTCACCCTTTCCATCGACGATTTCGTCATCACGTTCTTCGTCGCCGGCCCGGGATCGACGACCCTCCCCATCCGGATCTACAGCATGATCAAGTTCGGCTCGCCCCCGCTCATCAACGCCCTCTCGACCATCCTCCTGCTCGTCACGCTCACCGCCGTCATCCTGAGCCAGCGGATCTCGAGCCCGCGGAGGCGCCCATGAGAAAGCTCGTCTCCGGCCTCCTGGCCCTGGCCGCCGCGGCGACGATCTCCGGCTGTGGAAGGACCGGCCCCGTCCTCCATATCTACTCCTGGGCCGACTACTTCAAGCCGGACCTCGTCCGCCGCTTCGAGCGCGAGCACGGCGCCCGGGTCGTCATCGACACGTTCGATTCGAACGAATCCATGTACGCCAAGCTCAAGGCCGGAGCCGCCGGCTACGATCTTCTGACGCCTTCGAGCTACATGGTCAGCCTGATGCAGGCCCAGGGGATGCTTCGGTCTCTCGACCATTCCCTTCTTCCCAACCTCATCCACGTCGATCCCGAATACCTGAAGATCGCCATCGACGGGAAGATGGACCACTCCGTCCCCTACATGATCGTGAACACGGGCCTCGCCTATCTTAAGAGCCGGGTCCCGGATTTCGTCCCGTCGTGGGCCATGTTCGACCGGGCGGACCTCAGGGGCCGGATGACCATGCTCAACGACATGCGGGAGACCATCGGGGCGGGGCTGAAATCGCTGGGATACAGCCTGAACAGCACGGACCCGAAGGAGCTCGAGCAGGCCCGGGACGTCGTCCTTCGCTGGAGGAAGAACATCGCCAAGTTCGAGAACGAGCAGTACAAGACGGGCATCGCCTCCGGCGAGTTCCTCCTGGTCCATTCCTACAGCGGCGACATCCTTCAGGTCCGGAGGGAGAATCCCGACGTCTCGTTCGCCATACCCCGGGAAGGAACGGCCATCTCCGTCGACGACCTGGTCATCCCTTTGGGGGCGCGCGAGGCGGGGCTGGCCCACGCCTTCATCGATTTCCTGCACGACCCGGTCGTGGCCGCGGAGAATTCGGCGTTCCTGAGCTACCTTTGCCCCAACAAGGAAGGCTACGCCCTCCTCCCGGCCGGGATGCGGAACGATCCGGCCGTTTTCATGAACCCGGAGCTCCGGGCGAAAAGCGAGATCTTCGCGGACCTCGGCGCGGCCAACGTTCTCTACGTGAAGATCTGGGACGAGATCAAATCGGCGAAATAGGGAGCCAAGACCGGATGAGAACCTGGATGACGACCGTAAGCCTGTGCCTGACTCTTTGTGCCGCCTCGGCCTGCGCCCTCGGGCCCGGGCCCGATACGGCGGCGGGGACCGCGGGCCCGGAGAGGTTCGCCTGGCCCAAAGGGAAGAAAGCCGCGGTGAGCCTGACCTTCGACGACGCCCGGCCCAGCCAGATCGATGTAGGGATGGAGGTCTTCAGGGACCGCAAGGTCCGGGCCACGTTTTACGTCCAGCCCGGCAATGTCTCCGAGCGGCTTCCCGGCTGGAAGAAGGCCGTCAAGGAAGGGCACGAGATCGGCAACCACACGATGACCCACCCGTGCACGGGGAACTACGCCTTCTCCAGGGACAACGCCCTCGAGGAGATGACCCTCGACGACATGGCCCGCGAGATAGACACGGCGACCGGAGAGATCGAGCTCGCGCTGGGCGTCCGGCCGGAGTCGTTCGCCTACCCCTGCGGCCAGACGTTCGTCGGACGCGGCCGGGACCTGCGCAGTTACGTGCCCCTCATCGCCGAGCGGTTCGCCACCGGCCGGCTCTGGCTCGGCGAGGCCGCCAACGATCCGGAGGTCTGCGACCCCTTCCAGCTCCTGGCCGTGGAAAGCGACGGGAAGACGTTCGAACAGCTCAAGCCGCTCCTCGAACAGGCGGCCGCCGAAGGCCGCTGGCTCGTCCTGGCCGGGCACGAGATCGGAGAAGGCGGCTTCCAGACGACCCTCGTGAATACGATCGACGACCTCTGCCGTTATGCCGCGGACCCCGCGAACGGCCTCTGGATCGATACCGTCGGGACGATCGGACAGTACATCATCAAGGAACGCGAACGGACCGGGCATCGGCAATAAAGGGAAGGAGGCATCCATGAAATTCTGGGGGATCTCGGGCGCGCTCCTGGTCACGATCTTCCTGGCGGCTTCCTTCGCGGTCCCGTCCGGGCCGGAGGCCGTAAAGCCTGCCTATACAGATGCCTCCCTGTCCATCGAGAGGAGGGTCGAAGACCTTCTCTCCCGGATGACGCTCGAGGAGAAGGTCGGCCAGATGAACATGCCATGCGTCTACGAGGACGGCCTGGGCAAGACCATCCCCGAAAAGACGGCGGGCGTCAAAAGGTTCGCCGAGGGGACGTGGATCGAGGGATTCGGGCCGGGGGGCGGGTTCTTCACCCTGCCGAACACCATCCTTCACGAGGGACCGCGACGGCAGGCCGAATTCCTGAACGGCCTTCAGGAGATCGCCATGGGGAAGACCCGGCTGGGCATCCCCCTCCTGCTGACCGAGGAAGGGACACACGGCCTGATGTGCTCCGGCGGGACCATCTTCCCCGAGGGGCCGGCGCTCGGCTCCATTTGGGACACGGAGCTCATCTCGCGGATCTACGCGGCCGTCGCCGCCGAGGCGCGGTCCATCGGCATTCACCAGATCTTCACCCTCGTCGTCGAGCCCATCCGGGACCCGAGGCTCGGGCGCAACGAGGAAGCCTACAGCGAAGACCCATACCTCTGTTCCCGTTACGCCGAAGCCATCGTCCGGGCGGTCCAGGGCAATGACGTCGCGGCCCCCGACAAGGTCGTGGCCGGCCTCTGCCACTACCCGGGCCAGAGCCAGCCGGCGAGCGGCCTGGAACGCGGCGCGATGGAGATCTCCGAGCGCATGCTGAGGGAAGTCTTCCTCCCGCCCTGGGAAGCCGGCGTCAGGAAGAGCGGCGCGCTGGGCGTCATGGCCACGTATCCGGCCATCGACGGCGTTCCGGTCCACGGCTCGGAATGGATCCTGACCGACATCCTGCGAAAAGAGCTCGGGTTCGAGGGCCTCGTCCTTTCGGAGGGCGGCGGGATCGGGACCCTCGTCTACGAGGGGCTCGCCGCGACCCAGAAGGAGGCCGGCCGGCTCGCGGTCAAGGCCGGTGTGGACGTGGGCATCTCCTACGAATCCGGCTATATGCTGGATATGATCGCGTCCGTCAAGGAGGGGACGGTTCCTCTGTCGCTCATCGACAGGGCCGTGGGCCGCATCCTCCGGCAAAAATTCCGGCTCGGCCTTTTCGAAGGCCCCCGGGTCGATCCGGCGCGGGCGGAGAGGACCGTCCATAACCGGGACCATCAGGACCTCGCCCTCGAGGCCGCGCGCAAGGGCATCGTCCTCCTGAAGAACGAGAAGGGCCTCCTGCCCCTCCGCCGGGACATCAGTTCGATCGCGGTCATCGGGCCCAACGCGGACGACGCCCGCAATCAGCTCGGCGATTATGTTTCGACCACGGTCCTCCAGGACGTCACGACGATCCTCGAAGGCATCAGGGCCGCCGTCCCGCCGACGACGGTGGTCACGTACGTCAAGGGATGTGACGTCATCGGCACGAACCTCGATGAGATCGATAGGGCCCGGGACGCGGCGGCGGGCGCCGAGGTCGCGGTCGTCGTGATCGGCGAGAACGAGTGGCAGGCCGCGAACGGCAAAGGCACGAGCGGCGAAGGTTACGACGCGGCGACGCTCGAGCTCACGGGCCTCCAGAACGACCTTGTCCGGGCGGTCTCGGGGACGGGAACGCCGACGGTCGTCGTCCTCGTCAACGGGCGGCCGCTCGCCGTCCGGGAGATCGCCGCGCGCGTCCCGGCCGTCGTCGAGGCCTGGGTCCCGGGCGAAAAGGGCGGGCAGGCGGTGGCCGACGTTCTGTTCGGCGCCGTCAACCCGTCCGGAAAGCTCCCGGTGACCGTTCCGCGCCACGCGGGCCAGCTCCCGGCCTATTACGACGCCAAGAAGTCGAAAGAATACTGGATCAAGGAGGGCTGGGGTCATCCCTACGCGGATCTGGAGCCGACGCCCCTCTTTCCGTTCGGGCACGGCCTGAGCTACACGACGTTCGCTTATGGGAAGCTCGGTCTGAGCGCCGCGGAGATCGGTCCGGACGATCCGGTCGAGGTCAGAGTGGAGGTCCGGAACTCCGGGCGGCGTTACGGCGAGGAGGTCGTCCAACTCTATATCCGGGACATCAACAGTTCGGTGGCCACGCCCGGCATGGCGCTCAAGGGCTTCGCCCGGATCGGGCTCGAGCCGGGAGAGGCGCGGGGCGTGACGTTCACCCTGACTCCCGAACACCTGGCGCTTCTTGACCGGCGCATGGCCCGTGTCGTGGAGCCCGGAGAATTCAAGGTCCTCGTCGGGAGCTCGTCGGCCGACATCCGGGCCGAAGGCGGATTCGTCGTGAGGGAACGATGACCCTCACCCCCTTCGAGGTCGGGACGTTCGGGTTTTACATCGTCTCCGTCCTCCTCGTCGGGTATATGTCCGGCAGGAAGAAAAAGGAAACGGCGTCGGACTTCTTCCTGGCCGGCCGGGGGCTCCCCTGGTACGTCATCGGCTTCTCCCTCATCGCGGCCAGCATCAGCTCGGAGCAGTTCATCGGAGAGGTCGGCTGGGGCTACAAATTCGGCCTCGCCGTGGCCAACTGGGAATGGCTCGTCTGGCCCGCCCAGGCTCTCCTCCTCGTCGTCTTCCTGCCCGTTTTCCTGAGGAACAGGATCTACACGATCCCCGAATACCTGACGAAGAGATTCGGCCTCGCCGTCGGGACCGCCTTCTCCCTCGTCTGCATCGTCCAGTACATGATCATCAACCTGCCGCTCGTCCTGTACTCCGGCGGGTTCCTCATCAACAGGATCTTCGGGATCGATCTCCGCATCGCGGTCTGGATGCTCGTCGCCGTCGCCGGCTCCTACACGATCTTCGGCGGATTGAGGTCCGCGGCCTGGGTGGACCTGCTCAACGGGGCCCTTCTCGTCGGCGGCGGGCTCCTCGTGTTCTTCCTGGGCCTGGCGGCCGTTCCGGGCGGCCTGAAGGCCGTCATCGGCACGGGGGATCGCGCCCACCTCATCCTGCCCGCTTCGCATCCCGATCTCCCGTGGACGGGGATCCTGGCCGTGGCCCTCGTCATGGGGGGGTATTATTATTCGACCGACCAGTACATCACCCAGCGCTGTCTCGCCGCGAAGTCGCAGTGGCACGGCAAGATGGGCGTCGTCCTCGCCGCGGCCCTGGCCCTGCCCCTCGGGCTCGGCGTCGCCTGGCCGGGGATGATCGCCCACGCCCTGGAGCCCGGCCTGCCCCATCCGGACGGCGCCTATCCGTTCCTCATCGGCCGCGTGGTCCCGGTCGGATTGCGGGGGGTCATCTTCGCCGTCCTTTTCGGGGCCATCATCTCCACGGTCGATTCCCTCATCAACGCGACCTCGTCCCTGTTGACGATGGATATCTACAAGGGCCTCGTCAACAGGACCGCTTCGGACGCCCGCATGGTGAAGTTCGGCCGATGGACCGGGGTTCTTTTTCTCGTCTTCGGGGCCCTCTGGTCCCCGATGGTCGGGAGGTTCGGTTCGATCTTCTCTTACGCCCAGGACTGCTGGGCCCTGATGCTGGCCCCCATCATGGCCGTCTTCATCCTGGCCATCTTCTGGAAGCGGATGTCGCAGACGGCCGCCGTCACCGCGCTTGGCCTGGCCATCCCGATGCTCGTCATCGTGTTCTTCCGCCAGTTCCACGGCTTTCTGGCGTCGGTCAATATCTTCAACCTCTCGGGGATCGTCTTCGCCGCCGCGCTGGTCCTTGTCGCTTTCATCAGCCTCGTGACCAGGTCCCCGGGGCCGGAGAAGCTCCGGACGACCCTCTGGCGCCGGGAGTTGGTCCGCCTGCCGGAGGAAGAGACGCGGGGCGGATATCCCTGGTGGAAGAGGATCTCCCTCTGGTTCATGATCGTCGTCGCGGCGTTCGTCGCGATCTATGCTATCCTGTGGTGATCTTCGAAAGGGGGGAACATGCCGGGACCCGGAAGCCAATGGATCGGAAAGGAAGAGCTCGCCGAGCTCATGGACGTGATGGAGTCCGGATATCTCTTCCGCTACGGGAGCCTCGAGGACCCGCGCTTCAAGCATAAGGTCCATACGTTCGAACAGGAGTTCGCCGCCTCCTGCGGCGCGCGCTACGCCCTCGCCACGAGCTCAGGCACGGGCGCGCTCGTCGCGGCGCTGAAGGCCGCCGGCATCGGGCCCGGCGACGAGGTCGTCGTCCCGGCCTATACGTTCATCGCGACCTACAGCTCCGTCATCTTCGCCGGCGGCGTGCCCGTCCTGGCCGAGATCGACCGGAGCCTCGACATCGACCCGGCGGACATCGAGCCCCGGATCACCGGGAAGACCCGGGCCATCATGCCGGTCCATATGCTGGGAAATCCCTGTGATATGGACGCCGTCCTCGAGATCGCCGGGCGGCACGGGCTCGCGGTCATCGAGGACGCCTGCCAGGCGAACGGCGGCGCGTACCGGGGCCGCAAGCTCGGCACCCTCGGGCAGATCGGGGCGTTCTCGTTGAACGTCTTCAAGACGGTGACCGCCGGGGACGGCGGCATCGTCGTCACGGACGACGCCGACCTCTACAGGCTGGCCTTCGGCTTCCACGACCAGGGACACTCTCCGCTCCGCACCGGCGTCGAAGTGGGCCGGCGGAGCGTCCTCGGGATGAATTTCCGGATGAACGAGCTGACCGGCGCCGTGGCCCTGGCCCAGCTCCGGAAACTCCCCCGCATCATGGAGACGCTCCGCGAGAAAAAGAAGCGGTTCAAGGATCTCATCGCCGGCGCCGGCGGGTTCGAGTTCCGCACCCTGAACGACCCCGACGGCGAGTGCGCGACCCTTTGCACCGTCCTCTTCGACGACCCGGCAAAGGCGGCCCGCGTGGCCGGAAAGCTGGGCACGACGACGGTGGACAAGAGCGGCTGGCACGTCTACGCCAACATGGAGCATTTCAACCGCTATCTCAGGGAGAAGGGCTTCCCTTACGGCAAGGGAGCCTACCCGCGGACCGACGACATCCTGAGCCGGGCCATCAACCTCAGCGTGGGCGTCGTCGACGCGGGCCTGGGCGCGGCGTTCGGAATCGACATCGACGCGACGGACGACGCGATCATTCGGGCCGCCGGGCGTTTCCGCGAGGCCTGCGAGTCGTAAGGGCGACGCCAGCGCCGCCGGAACGGGCCATGAACGGCCGGGAATCCAGACCGGCGGCGCGGGCGTATTGTCAACGAAAGGGAACGAGCGGACGTATTATCAACAGAGGCTTCCGATATGCATCTTCTAAATCTTGAATCTCCACGACCCCGGCCCGGCCGGCAGGCAAAAACCCTTCGGAAATCCGGCGTCCCCTGGGCGGCGCGGGCGCTCCTCGCCGTGGGGCTCTTCGCGGCCGCGCCCTGCCTCATGGCCGCACTGAAGGAAGACCCGCCGAAGCCGAAGGCGCCGGCGCTCGAGGTCAGGCCGACGGCCACGCCCGTCCGCGTGGACGGCGACCTGGACGAGGCCGCCTGGGAAAACGCGGCCCGGATGGATATCACCTACGAATGGATGCCCGGAGAGAACACGCCGGCTCCCGTGAAGAGCCGGTGCTTCATCACCTACGACCCGTCGACGCTGTACATCGCATTCCGCTGTGACGATCCCGAGCCCTCCGCCATCCGCGCCCACCTGATGGACCGCGACGCCATCGATACGTTCATCCAGGACGATCACGTGAGCTTCATGCTCGACACGTTCAACGACGAGCGGCGCGCCTTCCAGTTCCGGATCAACCCGCTCGGCGTCCAGGCCGACGCCGTCTTCAGCGAGCTCGACGGCTTCGAGGATTTCTCCTGGGACGCCATCTGGGAATCGGCCGGAAAGATCACGGCGACCGGATACGTCGTCGAGGTCGCCATCCCCTTCAACCAGCTGAGGTTCCCCAAGGGCGGCGCGAGGCTGACCTGGGGGTTCGAAGCCGACCGGTCCTATCCCCGGTCCGCGCGTCACCGCCTGAGCAGTCATCGGCGCGACCGCGATCTCAACTGCCTCATCTGCCAGTTCGACGCCGTCACGGGGTTCGAAGCCATCTCTCCCGGGCGGAATATCCAGGTGACGCCGACCCTCACGATGGACCGGACCGACCGGCGCGAGGACTTCCCCGCCGGCCCGCTGGCAAACGGCCGGATCCGTCTCGATCCGGGGGTCACCGCCCGCTGGGGGATCACGCCCAACCTGATGCTGAACGCCACGGCCAACCCCGATTTCTCACAGGTCGAAGCCGACGCGGCCCAGCTCGACGTCAACACCCGGTTCGCCCTGTACTATCCCGAGAAGCGGCCCTTCTTCCTCGAAGGGGCCGATTTCTTCCTCACGCCGTTGCAGGCCGTGTTCACGCGCACCGTGGCCGATCCGATCTGGGGGGGGAAGCTCACGGGTAAGTCCGGACGCAGCGCGGTGGGCTTTTTCGCCGCCAACGACCGCATCAACAATCTCCTCCTTCCCTCGAACCAGGGCTCGGCGGACGCGTCGCTCGACGACGACGTGACCGGCGGCGTCTTCCGTTACCGCCACGACGTCGGGCGCGGCTCCACGCTGGGGGCGCTCTACGCCGGGCGCGTCGGCGACCGATACCACAACCATGTCGCGGGGGTTGACGGGTTCTTCCGTCTCGGACCGAACGACAGCTTCATGTTCCAGGGCATGCGGTCGCAGACCCTGTATCCCGACGCCCTGGCCCTCGATTTCGGCCAGAAGCGGGGCGATTTCGGCGGCAACGCCCTCGTGGCGATGTATCAGCACATGACCCGGGATTGGGCCGCGGTCGCCAGTTACCAGGACATGGACCCGGGCTTCCGCGCCGATTCGGGGTTCGTCCCGCGCGTCGATCTCCGCATGGTCGATCTCGAGGTCGACCGCTGGATCTACGGCCTGCGCGGGGGAGGCAAGCGCGGCGCCTGGTTCGACAGCCTCCGCTTCTGGCTGAGAGCCTACAGGACCGACGACCACTCGGGCCGGATGACGGATTCCCGCGTGGCCCTGGGCTGTCTCTATCAGGGGCCTCTGCAGAGCCAGGTCACCGTCATCGTCCGCTGGAACAAGGAGTTTTTCGAGGGCCGGACCTACGACGTCAGCGACGTTTACGGCGAAGCCTGGCTGAACCCGGCCGGCGGGGCCCGCTTCGGCGTCGTCGCCAACGTCGCCGGGGCCATCGATTACGCCAATGCCCGGTCGGCCCGCGCCCTGCGCTTCGGCCCGGCGGCCGAGGTCGGCCTCGGCCGCCACGTCAACATCAACCTCACGCATAATCTAGAGCGCCTGACCCACGGAGGCGGGCGGATCTACTCGGCCAACCTCGTCCAGGCCCGGCTGATCTACAACATCGACACCCGCTGTTTCCTCCGGGCCATCGTCCAATACCGGGACCTCGGACGCGACCCGGCCATGTACGGCTTCCCCGTGGATCCCCGCTCGCGCAACGTCTTCGCCCAGTTCCTCTTCTCGTACAAGCTGAACCCGCAGACGGTCCTGTTCCTCGGATATTCCGACAATTCCGCGGCCGTGTCCCCGGCCTCGCTCGTCCGCTCCGACCGGACGTTCTTCCTGAAGGTCGGATATGCCTGGATGATGTGAGCGCGATCCCGATACCTCTACCCAAGGGATCGGGAAAAGGGATATAATACGGGCGCGGTGCGAGAGACGCCTATGAAACTTCGCCGGTTCGTTCTTTCCGCGATCGTCCTGTCCGGGGTCATGCCCCTCCTCGTCCGCGGCCAGGTCAATCAAGCCGACGCCTGGGAGCGGCGGCTCAATGAGCTCCAGCCTCCCGACAGGGTCCTCGCGGCCATCGGTGTCCGCCCGGGCATGATCATCGGCGAGGTCGGCGCCGGCCGCGGCCGGTACACCGTGCATCTGGCCCGGGGGGCCGGCTCGGAAGGCCGGGTCTATGCCAACGACATCGACGCCGGGAGCCTCGCTTACCTGAGGGAGCGGTGCCAGCGCGACGGCATCGGCAACGTCGTGACCATCCTCGGGAAGATGGATGACCCGCTGTTCCCGCCGGCCGGCCTGGACCTGGTCTTCATGGTCAACACCTGGCATCACCTGGCCCGGCCCGTCGTCCTTCTCAGGAACCTCGTCCCGGCCCTGAGGCCCGGGGCCACCGTGGCCATCGTCGAGCACGACCCGGAGAAAAGCGGCGCCGCTTTCGGCCGGGAGGCGACGTCCCGGGAGACGATGCAGGGGCAGGCCGTCGAGGCCGGCTTCGAGATCGTGCGCATCGAAACCTTCCTCGAAACCGACAACATATATATCCTGCGCCCCAAAGCCAACTAGCCGCGCCCTCGCCGGCTTCTTCGACGGGCTCGGACGGGTTCCCCCATCGTCAAGGCCGATGGGTCTCCTTCCCATTTCGTTGACAGAGCATCGGGCGCCGGACTATATTGGCGCCTAAAAGAAAAGAGGGCCGCCGGGAGTCGGCGGCGTCAGGAGTTCATCATGAAACGTATGAATATCGCGCTGGGCGTCGCCGCATTCGCCATGATCGCCGCGTCGCAGGCTTCGGGGGCCTCGGAAGCGATCGAGGCGCCAAGGCCGGAGGGCTGTACGGTCATCGGGGTCGGGCGGAACGCGACGACCGACGGGTCCGTGTTCACCTCGCACACGGACGGCTGCAGCGAGTGCCGCATCCAGGTCATCCCCGGCCGGACCTTCGCGAAGGGCGAGACGGCGCCGGTCCATTGGGGGATGGTCTATTTCGGGAAGGAGGAAGGCCGGCGGGCCCTGCCCCTGGGCGATTTCGGCAAGGTCATCGGCCGCATCCCGCAGGTCGAAAGGACGTTCACCTATTTCCACACCGGATACTCCCAGATGAACGAGCATCAGCTGGCCATCGGGGAGAGCACGTGCAGCCAGAAGCCGGAGCTCGACGTCCCCTTCGTCGAGGGCGTCACGACCCAGATCATGACGGTGGAACAGGCCCAGGTCTTCGCCCTCGAAAGGTGCCGGACGGCCCGCGAGGCCCTCGGCCTCATCACGTCGCTCTTCGAGACCTACGGCTTCCTGCCGTCCTGCGGCGGGTCCGAGGCCCTGTGCATCGCCGATCCGAAAGAGCTCTGGGTCCTCGAGATCTGCAGTGTCGGCCCGGGATGGGCGCCCGGAAGCGGCAAGCCGGGAGCCATTTGGGCGGCCCGGCGCGTCCCCGACGACCATCTGGTCGTCATCTCCAACCATTTTCGGATCCGTGAGATCGACCTCGGGGATCCGGATTCCCTGGCCTCGAAGAACTATATCCAGGAAGCGGTCGACCGCGGCTGGTACGATCCGAAGGCCGGAAAACCGTTCGTCTGGCAGGAGGCTTATGCTCCCCAGATCAGGGAGGGGAACCTCAGCCGCATGTGGCTGATCTACAGCACCGTCGCCCCTTCGCTCAAGCCGTGGCCGAAGCGCCGGCTCCCCGGCAACGCGGCGACTCCCTTCACGATGGCCGGGCAGGACCTCGAGGGGGCGGCCTTCTACCCCTTCTCCGTCAAGCCGGAAAAGAAGCTCTCGGTCAGGGACATCATCGCCTTCCAGCGCTCGGCCTTCGAGGGGACCATCTACGACATGGCCTCCGACCCGGCCTGGCTCGTTCCCGGGCCCGAGGACAAGTTCGTCCGGAGCCCTCTGGCCACGCCCTTCGCCTCGGCCGACCTGAAGCGACTCCTCCGCGTCGCGAGCCACCGGACGATCGCCACCGAGGGCTACGGAATGGTCGCCCAGCTCCGGTCGTGGCTCCCCGATCCCGTCGGCGGGATCTACTGGTTCTACCACGACAACCCCTATGTGAGCGCGTACGTTCCCGTCTACGCCGGGGTCAAGGACGTGGCGCCGGCCTACAAGACGTACGACCACGCGGCTTACAGCGAGGATTCGGCCCGCTGGGCCGTGGATTTCGTCGAGAAGCTCCTCCACCTTCGCTGGCAGGACGCCGTCAAGGACCTCCACGCGGCCCGCGACCCCCTCGAGGAGGGGTTCTTCTCGAGCCAGGCCGAGGTCGAGGCCAAAGCCCTCGCCCTCCTCAAGAAGGACCCGGCCCTGGCCGCCAGGTACCTGACGGACCTGACCGTGACCCGGATGAACGATATCGTGAGCATGTTCAAGCGCCTGCGGGACCTCCTGCTCACGAAATACACGGGAGACGTCGTCTGATCGCCGCAGGGTTTCCCCCGGCCCGGTAGATTGACAACACCCTGGAATTCCATTATAAAAGGTGCCCTGACCCCAAAAGGAGAGTGAGAATGAGAAGAGCCGCTTTACCGTTGGCCCTCCTGATATCGGTCGCCGTGGCCGCGGCGGGATCGGGCTTCGCCTCCCAGGCCGGAACCCGGGAGGAACCTACCATAAATAAGGGCAGGCCGGCATCCGTCCGGGATACCGTTCCCGGCGTCGAGCGGTTCCGCACGGAGGCCGCGCCGGAGATGAAGATCATCCAGATCTCCGGCAACCAGACCGGGAACAAGCGATATCCGGGCGTCTGCGAGAACCAGGCGGGAGACCGCCTGGTGATATTCAGGGGCCCGAACTCCTATTACTGGTACTCCTTCTGTCGGAAGGGAGGCTCCTGGACCAACTCGGTGGCCATCCCCAACGATATAAAGCTCGATGATCACGCCCATGTCGACGTCGTAGCCGACAGCTCGGGCCGTTTCCATTGCGTCTGGGAGGAGCCCGACGTCTGCGTCATGTACGCAAGCTTCCTCAACGGCGTCTGGACGGCACCCAAGAAGCTTCCCCTCCCCGGGAAGCACGACATGGGGGTTTCGATCGCCGTCCGCTCCAATGACGAGATCATCATCGCCAACGCGGACGTCATCCGCGCCCCCGGCCTGACGAAGGATATCTTCTTCTTCTTCAAGCGCCCGGGCGAGGACGACTTCCGGAAGATGAACATGATCAACGACGCTCCGTCCTCGACCCAGCCCTCGCTTGCCGTCGATGCCCAGGACCACATCTGGATGGGCTATAAATCCGAACCCAAGGTCGGGAGCGACGAGCTCGTCATCAGAATGCGCCACTACAGGCCGAACAACGATACGGCAGAGGAAAAGACGGTCACGGATCCCGAAGGCTGGCACTTCTGGCCCCAGGCCGCGATCAATTCCGACGGCATGCTGATGCTGGGGTGGGCGCACACCCAGAACCAATCCTACGAATGGCGGCTCTATAACACCAAGACCAGGACCTGGTCCGAGGTCCACGAAGCCGGACCGGGCATCCCGCTCCGTCCCTGGGCGACGTTCTGGTCCAAGATGGTCGCCCACGGCGAGGACTTCTACTGGGCGGTCATGGACCCGGCCCGGGTCCTCCGCCTCCTGAAGTACGACGCCAAGGCCAAGGCATGGGACGATCTCGGCGTGGTCTCCAGGGGCGGGGTCGAATACCATGATATGTACGCGGGCTATGACACACTGCTCATCGCCTGGAGCGAATACCAGGAACCGTCCAACGTCTTCCTGACCACCATCGGCATCGCGCCGGCGGGTCCGACGGCCCTGAGAATATCGGGAAAAGTGCTGGAAGGGTCCAAGGGCCTGAGCGGCGTGATCTTGTCGGGCCTCCCGGGAAACCCCGCCACGGACAGCACGGGGTACTACTCCGCGAACGTCGAGGTCGGATGGACGGGAACCGTCGTTCCGAAAAAGACCAACTATAACTTCTTACCCCCGAACCGCGAATACTTCGATCCCATTGATGCGTCAAAACTCGACGAGGATTACGCGGCGACCAAGCAGTTCATGCTCACGATCAGTGCCGGGGAGGGCGGGACGACGAACCCGCCGCCGGCGGTCTATTACCGTGATCCGGACACCGTCATGACCGTGAGGGCCGTTCCGAACGCGGATTTCCGGTTCATCGAATGGACGGGCGACCCTGTCACCAATAAGACCGCCAACCCGACCTCCGTGACGTTCGATAAGAACAAGTCGATCCGGGCGAATTTCTTCCGGATCAGGTCCGTCATCAACCTCCGGGTGGAGAAGCGCGTCGAGCGTAGCTTCTTCAGGGGTTATGAGCTGAACGCCCTGACCTGGGAAGCCAACCCCGAAAATGCCGGGAAGAACATCCCGATAGCCTACCACCGCGTCTACCGGAAGGGGCGGACCGAAGCCGATGCCGCCTGGACGCGCATCGCCGAGGTCTCGGGAACGGTCTTCAAATATGATGATCCGAACCTCCCCAAGGACAGCGACTTCGTTTACGCGGTCACCTGCGTGGACGACCTGGGCAACGAGAGCTCCGTCTATTGACGGGACCCGGAAGAACGAGGACAACCATGAGAACAACGACGACCATATGCCTGCTGGCGGCCCTCCTGGCCGCGGTCCCCGCCTTGGCGGCCGGTCAGGACCAGCCGAGGTTCCGGATCGGAGCCTATTTCGAAGGATCGATGCTCAACGACAAGAACCTGACGGAATTCTTCGGGCACTCGCAGAGAAATCTTCCGGGTTTCGAGGCTTCCGTGCACACGCTCTACAATATCGACGTCTGGACCTCCTATCGGGTCTATACGGACAAGACCCAGACGAGCTTCTACGGCAACGTGGACAAGTTCAAGCTCAACCAGGCCTCGCTGGGCCTCCTCTATCGGCCCATCGTCTGGAAGGTCCTCGAACCGTTCGTCGGCGCGGGGCTCGAGTTCTACTCCTACTCCGAGAAGGTCGAGGGTGACACGACCATCCCCGAAACGAGCGGCAACGCGGCGGGTTTCCACTTCCAGGTCGGAACCTACGTCAGGATCCTTAAGTTCCTCGACGGCAAGGTTTTTGTCCGCCTGAACGGGGTCAAGAAGACGCTCGACAACCCGCTCCCGGACGGGACCTCCCAGCTCGACCTGGGCGGGAAGGAATTCGGGGTCGGGTTAAGCTTCAAGTTCTAGTCCCTATTTGCAGTCCCTTCACGGCATTACCGAGGATAACTAAACGGAGGAGTCTACATCATGCGGAAATCTCTCAGCGTCGTCCTGCTCATTCTGGCGTCAGCCGGGTTCCTTTCCGCCGCGCTCAACGTCTATCAGGTCCCCGATCTCCCCGGGGGGAACGAAAAGCCTTCCATCGCTCGCAACGCCCTGGGCGACATGCTCATCGTTTACAGGAACAACGTCGGGGGGGCCGCCTTTTATTACAGGAGTCACGCCGGCGGGACCCTCGGACCGAAGATCATCGATGGACAGACGTACGAACAGCGTGCCAAGGAAAATATCGTCGTTACTGATATCGCCGTCGATCCCTCGGGCAATTTTCACACGGTCTGGAATTTTGACATCCACGCGGGCGCCTGGGGATTGTATTACGCCGTGTTCGATATCACGACCGAGCGCTGGAGCGCGCCGTCCCGGCTCGAGTCCGGAAAGGTCGAGGGCCCGAAGCTCTCTATCAATCCTCTGACAAATGATCTTGTCCTGGTCTACGACTCCTTCCTCGGAAGCATCAACAAGGACATCTTCATCAAGATCAAGACAGGCGCCGGGTGGCAGAACGAGGTCGACCTCTCCCACCGGACACAGGAGGAGGCGACCCTTGCCCGCCGGAAGGCGGTCCCGGCGACCTCCGCCGGGGACGACCGGACCGGTATCCAGGCCCCCCATGGAGAGCTCGCCGAAACGAACCCCAGTGTGGCCATCGACGAAACGGATGGATATGTCTACGTCACCTGGAAGGAAGATAAGTGGAACGAGGCCAGGGCCAAGTGGGAGTTGCAGATCGTGGTCGCCCTCCTCGACCCGTCCTACAACATGGTCTGGTTCGACCGGGTCACCCATGACTATGAGGGATATCACGTCCTGCCCACCATCGCCGCCGTCAACGGACGGGCGATGATGGCTTTCGCCTGGCCCCAGGAAGCCGGGTACTACTACATCCATTTCGTCCGGAGCGGGAACGCCTTGATCTACGATCCGAGCGTCCTTTTCGCCCATCGCATCGTCCAGTGCCCCCTTGTCCCCCATTGGGAATTCTACAGCAGCGTCGTGGGCCACGGGGACAAGATGATGTTCGTCTATAAGGATATCGGCAAACAGACGGATCTCCTGCGCTTTACGATCGACGGCAAGCGCGTGGACACGCAGCCGATCGACCTATGCAACCACGAGCCAAGCCTTTGGCCGATCGACGTCTTCAGCGATCTCGAGGTCGGGCTGTTGACGGTCTGGGCGACCCCGCGGGACGGAGACGCATCGATCCACTATTCCGTCTACGATTACCGGATCGGAAAGATCTCGGGAAAAGTGACAAAGGACTCAAAAGGCGTAAGCGGAGTGATCTTGTCGGGCCTTCCCGGGAATCCCGCCACGAACGCCTGGGGGAATTACGGCGCGTATGTCGCCCCCGGATGGTCGGGAACCGTCATCCCCCATAAGCCCGGCTATATCTTTCAGCCGGCGAGTCGAGAGTACCTGAACGTCAAGTCGCCTCGAACAGGGCAGGATTATGCGGCCCGAACGCAATTCAATCTCACGGTCAGCGCGACGGAGGGCGGGACGACGAACCCGCCGCCGGCGGTCTATCCTCATGATCCGAACAGCCTCGTGACGGTGAGGGCTCTGCCGGGCGCAAATTACCGATTCATCGAATGGACGGGGGATCCGTCGGGGTCCGCCAATCCGATCACCGTGACGGTCGATAAGGACAGATCGATCCGGGCGAATTTCGTCCGGGTCGAGTCCGTCATCAACCTCAGGGCGGAGATGCGCATCGAGCGCAGCTACTTCAGGAGCTATAGCCTTAACGTCCTCACGTGGGCCGCCAATCCGGAGAATGCCGCTCACGGCATCGCGGTCGCCCACCACCGCGTCTACCGGAAGGGGCGGACCGAAGCCGATACAGCCTGGACGCGCCTTGCCGAGGTCTCTGGAACGGTCTTTAAGTATGAGGACAAGAACGTCCCCAAGGACAGCGATTTCGTTTACGCGGTCACCTGCGTGGACGACCTGGGCAACGAGAGCTCCGTCTATTGACGGGACCCGGAAGAACGAGGACAACCATGAGAACAACGACGACCATATGCCTGCTGGCGGCCCTCCTGGCCGCGGTCCCCGCCTTGGCGGCCGGTCAGGACCAGCCGAGGTTCCGGATCGGAGCCTATTTCGAAGGATCGATGCTCAACGACAAGAACCTGACGGAATTCTTCGGGCACTCGCAGAGGAATCTGCCGGGTTTCGAGGCTTCCGTGCACACGCTCTACAATATCGACGTCTGGACCTCCTATCGGGTCTATACGGACAAGACCCAGACGAGCTTCTACGGCAACGTGGACAAGTTCAAGCTCAACCAGGCCTCGCTGGGCCTCCTCTATCGGCCCATCGTCTGGAAGGTCCTCGAACCGTTCGTCGGGGCGGGGCTCGAGTTTTATTCCTACTCCGAGAAGGTTGAAGGCGACACGACCATCCCCGAAACGAGCGGCAACGCGGCGGGTTTCCACTTCCAGGTCGGAACCTACGTCAGGATCCTGAAGTTCCTCGACGGCAAGGTTTTTGTCCGCCTGAACGGGGTCAAGAAGACGCTCGACAACCCGCTCCCGGACGGGACCTCCCAGCTCGACCTGGGCGGGAAGGAATTCGGGGTCGGGTTAAGCTTCAAGTTCTGATCCACCGAAAAAGCGACGATATCAGGGGGGGGACCCTATTCCTTATAGGATGACAATTATTGTCATATTGATAGACGTATATTGACAAAACCATCCGAAATCATTATATTATAGTACGGTGTATCAGGTTTCGGTTTCCGGACCCCGGGGGGGATGCCGGGAGGCGACAGCAAAAGGAGCTTATAATGCAACACGTTACGCGGCATAGTGCGCGCTTGATGATGGCCATGGCTACCCTCCTGGTCTTCATTCCCCTCGTTCAAGCCCAGAACTACAATCCCCATCCCTTGGGTATCACGGGCAAGGCCGCCGACATCACGGCCGACAAGAACGGCGGGATCCATATGATCTGGGTCACCAATGCCAACGAGCTCTATTATGGACGTATCATCAGCGATCAGGTCCGGAACCAGGTCAAGGTCGCGACCATCGCCGCCAACGAAGCCTATTACGGCCGGCCGAGGGTCGCGGTTCGCAACGACGGCCAGACCGTCCACATCGCCTGGGGCAAGACGACCCTGAGCCACGCCTGGAAGGACGCCGCTGGAACATGGCGGGTGGAAACGGTCAAGGCCGCGGTCCTGAACCGGGAGTACCTGATGGCCGTCCCCGCCGTCACCCAGGACGAGACGGTACATATCCTCTATCAGTTCTGGAACGCCAAGGCCGAAGCCACTCCGATGATGTATACGCGCAAGGCCGCCGGCGGCGCCTGGACCGCATCCGTGAACGTCGGCTCCAACGCCAACGCCGAATACCGGGACCCGTCCGTTTTCGTGGATGCCTACGGCGGCTTCCACGCCTCCTGGCGGGGATTGATCACCCTGCCCTCCGCCTCCTACAGGTATGCCCCGGCCGGGACCAACCTGGAGAGCGCGACGACCCTGTTCATCCCGATGGCCTCCGGCGTTTCGCACAACGCGTTCGGAGACCTCTTCGTGGATGAAGCCGGCCGCGTCCACCGGCCCATCGCCACCTGGATCCCCAATGCCTCGATCCCGGAAAAGGGTTACGTAAGCATCGACTATTCCTACAAGAACCTGAACGGCTCGTTCACCACGCCGACCCGGCCGAGCCTCGGCACCCTCAATACCAGGCTGGACTCCAACCCCTCCGTCGCCGTGGCTCCTACCGGACAGGTCTTCGTTTCCTTCCGGGACTACGTCGGCGGGAACACCGTCACCTACCTCTCCATTCTGAACGACGGGACCTGGACCAAGTACGTCGTCGATCCCGCCTGCGGCACCACGTATAATCAGCACTATAAGACGTCCCTGACGGCCACCGCCGCCGGCGTCTACGGCTTATGGCGTTCGGCAACAGGCCAATTCATGCTCGGTGTCGGGACCGTGCCTCCGCCCTCTTCCTCGATCACCGTCACCTCTCCGAACGGCATGGAGAGCTGGACATCCGGATCGGCCCGTTCGATCTCATGGACGAAGAGCAACATTTCCGGAACCGTCGACATCCATCTGTTCCGGAACTTCGCTCTGGTCGGTACCATCGCCCAGGGCGTGTCCTCCGGCGCGGGCTCGTATGCCTGGACCGTCGGCAACACCGTCGGCGGGGTCGCCTCCGACGGACAGGGCTACAGGATCCGCATCAGGACCTCCGACGGCCAATACCAGGATCTCAGCAACTGCGCCTTCTCCATCGGGGCGGCCGTCGAGCCCGAGGTCATCGTCGCGGTCCCGAACGGCGGGGAGACCCTGGCCCTCGGGGCAAATCATCCGATCACGTGGTTGGCGAAGCACTGGGAGGGCGGCATCAACATCTACCTGGACCGCAACGGCTCCGCGGTCGGGACGATCGCCACGGGGATCGCCGCGGCCGCCGGGACCTATACCTGGACGGTCGGGAACTTCCAGGGCGGCTCGGCCTCCGCCGGGAGCGGCTACGCGGTTCGCGTCGAGACGACCGATACCGCGGCCGTGGACTCGAGCGACGGAGCGTTCGCGTTGACCGTCCAGACCGCGCCCCTCGCCCTGGTCTCGCCCTCCGGCGGGGAGTCCTGGACCAGCGGCTCCACCCAGCGGATCGCCTGGACCTCGAGCGGTGTCAGCGGGAACGTGAACCTTTACTTGTACAGGGGGACGACCAATCTCGGGCTGATCGCCTCGGGGATCCCGGTCGGGAACGGCGGATACAACTGGAAGACCGGCCTCCTCAAGAGCGGCACCCGCGTCGGCGTCGCCGGCACCTACCGCGTGTCCGTGGTCGCCGCGCTCAACAAGAGTATCTCCGCCATCAGCGATGCGTACTTCAGCATCGTCAAGCCCAAGATCACGGTCAAAACCCCCGTCAACGGGACCGTCTGGAAGCTCGGGTCGACCCAGAGGATCACCTGGGCCTTCTCGGCCGTGTCCGGGGCCGTCGACGTCTTCCTGTACCGGAACGGCGTCCAGGTGGGTCAGATCGCCGATAACGTCCCCGTCACCGGCCTGAGCTATTCCTGGACGGTCGGGAAGCTCATCGGCGGCGGCACCGCGGTCAAGGGCATCGGCTTCGCCATCCTGGTCAGGGCCGTCGGGGCCTCCGTCCAGGGTTGGAGCAGCGGGACGTTCAAGCTCGCCCTCTAAGCCGCCTCAGCAGCGCCTTTCCATGCGGCGGCCCCTCCGGCCGCCGCAGTTTCTCGCCGAAGACCTCTCCGCGGAGGCTCCGCTTGCCCGGTTTTAGCCTCTCCCCTTTACGGCGACGCGCCTGCTGGGGTAAGCTTGTCCCATGCCGAAAAGCTTCGATGTCGCCGTTGTCGGGGGCGGGGCCGCGGGGCTGGTCGCCGCCATCGGCGCCGCGCGGCGGGGGGATTCCGTCACCGTCTGCGACCGGATGCCGCGCCTCGGCAAGAAGATCCTCGTCACGGGCGGGGGCCGCTGCAACCTGACCAACGACGACCTCTCCCCCGCGGCCTTCACCTCGACGAGCCCGGGCCTCGTCGCCTCCGTCCTCGGGCGGTTCGGGAAGGAGGACATCCGCCGGTTCTTCAAGGGCCTGGGGCTCGAGACCCGTTCCGAGGACGGCCGCGTCTTCCCCGTGACCAATCAGGCCTCGTCGGTCGTCAAGGTCCTCGAAATGGAGATCGGAAGGCTGGGCGTCACGGTCGAGCCCGGTTTCGAGGTGGTCCGCATCGGGCACTCGGGAACATCGTTTGCCGTCGAGGGGAGGGACGGCCGTCGGCTCGACGCCCGATCCGTCGTCCTGGCCGGAGGCGGCCTGTCGTATCCCGCCCTCGGCTCGAACGGGAGCGCCTATGAGCTGGCCGGGCGATTCGGGCACCGCCTTGTCGCCCCGGTTCCCAGCGCGGTCCCCGTCCTCGCCAGGGACCGGATGTGCCACTTTCTCCAGGGCCAGAGGGTCGCCGCCGGAGCCGTCGCGCTCCTCGGCGGGAAGCCCGCCGGCCGGGCGGAGGGAGAGGTCCTGTTCACCCAGTACGGGCTCTCCGGGACGGCCGTCCTGGACGTCAGCGAAAGCCTTTCGATCGCCATCCACAGGGAGGGACGTACGGATGCCGGTCTCGTCCTCGACCTCGTCCCCTTTCTGAGCGAGGGGGCGTTGGCCGCCGAGCTCCGGAAACGCGCCAAGGCGGGATGGCCCGTCGGAGACCTGGCCGCGGGGATCCTCCCGGACAAGTTCGCCCCCGTCATCGCGGCGATGGCGGCCGGCGCCGGCCCGGACGGCGTCGGAGGGGCGCTGGCCGTCGGCCTCAAGGCGAAACGCTTCGCGGTATCGGGGACGCGGGGCTGGAACGAGGCGGAATTCACGAGCGGCGGTGTGGACGCGCGCGAGGTCGATCCCCGGACCCTCGAATCGAAGTTCCGGCCGGGGCTCTTCCTGGCCGGAGAGATGCTGGACGTCCAGGGAGGTCGCGGCGGCTATAACCTGGCCTGGGCCTGGGCCTCAGGCCACGTCGCCGGCCTCGCCGGGCGCTAGTCGGGACCTGCCCGGAGGCCTCCGGATCAGAGGTCCGCGTGGAGCTGTTGGAGAACGGACTTCCCGTAGGTCCCCATTTCGGCTTGCCTCGGGGAGAGGGCCGATCTCAGAGCCTCGATCCGGCCCTCGAAGGAACCCAGGTCGTCGGGATCGCTCCAGTTGCCGGTGTTCAGGCGCTCCCGGATGTCCGTGAGCGTCGGGATGTCCAGGATGTCGGCGACGGACAGAGGCAGGCCGCAGGCTTCCGTTTCGCAGATCTCGACCGCCCTCGCCACGAGTTTCCTCAGGGACTCCTGCAGGCCTAACAAATCCCGCTTGATGTAGTACTGCTCCTTGGCCGATTTGGTCCCGGCGAGCCTCTCATGCAGGGCCCGGGCCTCCCCGGTGAAGCGGACCGCCTCCTCGAGAACGGACCCGCCGTCGAGCACCGCGTACTCCTCGTTCCGATACACCCGGAAAGCGCCGATCTCGGGGATCGTCTCGGTCGTCAGGCGGAGCTCCAGGGCCCGGGAAACGGCCTCGGGGTCGACACCGTTCCCCTGGATGCCGGGCGAAGGGGCCGCTTCGGCCGGAGGCTCGCCGGCGTCCAGGGCCAGCAGGCCTTCACGATACCGGGCGAGCTTCTTCAGGGCCTCTTCCAGCTCGGCCCCGAGCCCGCCCCGGGCCTCGGTCTCGCCGAGCGGAACGCTCAATCCATACCGGCTCTCGAGCTCCGCCCGGAGGCGGGAAGATTCCTCCCCGGCCTTTCGGACCAGGTCGTCGATCTCGCGCCCGAGCTCTTCCGCGTTCCGGCACTCCTCGCCGATCTTATCGGCCAGCCGCCTGACCATGATCCGGCAGTGGCCGGCCTGCTCGACGTGCTTCCCGATCCGCTCCCGGACGCTCCCGGTCGCCGCGTTCACGTCCGCCATCATGCTCTGGTGACGGGTGAGGGCCTCGCGCCCCCTCTCGAATTCCCGCTCCAGATCGAGGGTCCGCTGCCGCGCCTTCTCCTTTTCCTGGTCGATGGCCTCGGCGAGCGACCTCTCGATGTCGCTTTTCTTCTGCGCGAGCAGGTCCTCGATGCAACGCTCGAGCTCTTGTTCGGTCCCGCGTTCCGTTTCAGTCATCGTTCTTCTCCCGTTCCGTTTTCCGCCGTCCCTCCGCCTCCCGTCAGCGGTGGATCACCGTCGGGGCGCCCGTCCCTTTTCGGAAAAGATGGTTGATGAGCGACATCACGCTTCCCGGGATCTCGTGCAGGAACTCGATCCCCGCCTCGAAGAGCCCCGGTTCGACCTCCCGGACCCATCGAACCCGCCCGTGGATCCTGATGACCTGGCGGGACTTTGAAAGGGTGATGGTCAACGTGAGTTCGACGCCCGATTCGAGGGGCCGGTCGGTCTGGACCCTGACCCCACCCAGGGACAGGTCCCGGGTGAAGGCGTCGAAGGTCTCGATGCCCTCACTGCCGCGCGTCCCGTTCGTCTCGATGACGACACGGTTCTCCTCGAGGACCCTGGTGTCGCGTCTCCGCTCTTTCATTAATTTTCCCCAACGACAGCATCAGGATGCGCCCGACCCGGAAAACGGTCAATCACCCGGCGGGAGGATAGGGGGGGGGATATTTTCCCGCCGGGTCTCACCTCCAAAGGGGACCGCCGCCCGCGGGGACCCCGGGCCCCGGGGCGGACAGGCATGCTTCGGACGGCGGCCTTTCCGGGAGGATCCCGGCGGCCGGCCTCTGCGGGTTCGGGGACCCTACAGGACGATCTTCTTCTTCCCCCAGCGCAGCTTCATCGTCAGGACCCTGTCCGTCGAGAAGATCCGGGCCGCGATGAAGACCAGGACGAAGAAGACGACCGCCATGTAGAGGATCCCATACAAGACGGCCGAGTAATGCCCCAGCATGATATTCGGCGTGGCCAGGAACGGATGGGAGAACGGGATGGCCAGGACGAGGAGCTTGGCGGGAAGCGGCAGGGACTGGATATCCGTGAAGATGGTCAGGAGATAGGGGACGAGGATCATCAGCATGAGAGGGAGGGTCAGGGTCTGGGCGCTCCGGAAATCCTCGGCCAGGACCCCGAGGATCGTGGCCATGGCCAGGCCGCAGAGGATGGCCAGGAACAGGGCGATGCCAAGGAGGAGGTAGCCGTTGCCCGAGAGGGTCAGCCCGAGTTGTTTGATGACCCCGCTCACGGCCGCGCTGGCCCGGACGTCTCCCATGACTCCGCCCATGTAGGATTTCATGCCTATCATATAGATGGCCGCCGACAACAGGCCGACGATGCCGGCAGCGAGCATCTTCGTCGTCACGATGGACGTTCGCGGGATCGGGACCGTCAGCAGGGTCTCCAGGGTCTTGTTCTGCTTCTCCATGGCGATGGCCGAGATGACCATCTGCGCCGCGTACATGATGATGAAGAACAGGATCATCGGGATGAGGAAGGACTGGGAAAAGACGAATCCCGAAATGGCCGAGGCCGAGCCTTCGGCCTCCCGGTCATTGACCAGCACGAAATCCCTGGTCTTGATGGGGCTCTTCAGGACGTCGGGAGGGACGTCGGGGACCTTCTTCGCGAGGATGCTGTCGGAAAGATACTTGTTCGTCGCCGTTATGACGGCCTTGAGGATCTCGGACTTCCGGATGCCGCCGATGGAGAAGCTCCGGAGGAAGGTGTAGGTGGTGATCTCCTTCTGCTCGAACCGGGCCACGGCCTCGCCGAATCCCTGCGGGATGATGAGGAGGAGGTACGTGTCCCCCAGCTTGGCGGCCCGGACCGCCGCCTCGGGCTCCTTGTCCCGGCTCCACTCGATATCGAAATTGGCGACCTTCAAGCCGGCCACGAGCCCCTGGGAGAGCTCGGACCCGTCCAGGTCCATGACGGAGATCTTCTGGGCCGCGACGGCCTTCTTCATCTCCGACTTGGCCATCTGGCCGACGAAATAGAAGATGGTCACCATCATGAGCAGGGATAGGACGAGCTGCTTGTTGATGAGCTCCTTGATTTCCTTGAAGAGAAGATTGGAGAACTTCTTCATTTGAGGGCGCTCCTGAAGACGACCTCCAGATTGGCCGCCTGGTACTTATCTTTAAGTCCCTGGGATGTTCCCTGGTCGAGGATCCGGCCCTTGTCGATCAGGGCGACACGGTCCGAAAGGAACTCGATCTCGAGCATGTTGTGCGAGGACAGCAGGACCGAGATGCCTTCCCGGGCGTACTTCTTGATGATCTCCCGGACCTCGAGCGAGTTGATGACGTCGAGCCCCGAAGTCGGCTCGTCCAGGATGACCAGGGCGGGCTTGGTCATCAGGGCCCGGGCCAGGAGGAGCTTGCGGACCATGCCCTTGCTGTAGGTCCCGACCTTGTCCTTGAGGCGCGGCCCGAGCTCGGCGATGCTCTCGGCCCGGCTCAGGAATTCGTCGAGTTCGGCCGCCGACCCGGCATAGAACTTCGCCATGAAGCGGAGATAATCCATTCCCTTGAGGTGCCGGTAGGCGCCGGCCTCCTCGGGCAGATAGCTGATCCCCTCCCGGAACTTTTCGGGGTCCTTCTTCAGATCGTGCCCGAGGAACGTGACCTTGCCCTCGGTCAGGGTGAGGAGCGTCGCCACGACGCGCAGGGTCGTCGTCTTCCCCGCCCCGTTCGGCCCGATGAGGGCGAAGACCTCCCCCTTTTGGACCTGGAAATCGATGCCTTTGAGGGCCTCGAAATTGCCGTAGCGCTTCTTCAGCCCTTCCACTTGGAGAACGGCGGTCATTCCAACCTCCTTGCAATCGCCCTTTTATATCACGTTCCGGGGCCCGCTCAAAGGGCCGCGAGGTTCCCGTCGACGAGCTCGATCTCGGCCTTGAGGTCGGCGGCTTTCTGCCGCTCCTTGGCGACGACGTCGGCCGGGGCCCGCCCCACGAAGCCTTCGTTCGCGAGGCGCCCTTCGATCTTCCCCAGGTCATCGAGGAGCTTCCGGCGCCGGGACTCCAGCCTCTCCCGCTCCTTCGCCGGGTCGATGACGCCGGCCAGATAGAGTTCGATGTCGCCGACGACGTGGGCGGCCGCCGTCGCCGGCCGGGCCATATCGGCCGCGACGTCGAGCGACTCGAGGGCGGCCATGTGGACGACGAGAGGCTTCATGCGGGCCAGGATGTCCGCCGGCCGGCCGGAGGCCTTGACGAACGCGGCAAGCCTGCGGCTCGGCGGGATGTGATGGACGGCCCGGATCTCCCGGATGGCGCGGACGAAATCCTGGGCGAGCGCGAAGTTCGCCTCGAGGGCGTCGTCCTCCCGCCGCGGGGCGGGCGCCGGCCAGGGGGCCGCGATCAGCAGGGGCGACGGGGGGAGCGGGCTCAGAAGCCCGCGCACCGGGCATTGCGCGTTCAGTCGTTCCCAGAGGACCTCCGTGATGAACGGGACGAAGGGGTGGAACAACCGCAGGGTGTGGTCCAGGGCGAAGGCCAGGACCGAGCGGGCGATCGGCGCCGCCGCCTCGTCCTTGAGCCTGGGCTTGATGATCTCGAGGTACCAGTCGCAGAGCTCGGACCAGAAGAATTCCCGGGCCGCGCCGATGGCCGCCGACGGGTTATAGGCCGCGAGTTCGTCGGTGACCCTTCGCGTGACCCGCGACAGCCGCGACAGGATCCAGCGGTCCTCTTCCTCGAGGCTCGCGGTCTCGACGGACACGAAGCCGTGCTCGCCGAGGTTCATCAGGGCGAACCGGGCCGCGTTCCAGAGCTTGGTGCAGAAGGCCCGCCCGAGCTCGAAGCGCTCGCTGATGATCTTGCCCATCGGGATGTCCGCCATCGTCCCCAGGACGTCGAACTCCCTGCCCGTCTTCGGACAGAGGTAAGTGAAGATGGACCGGCCGTGTTTGGCCGTCGCCAGGTCCACGAGCTCCCCCGTGTACGGCGAAACGGCCTGGACCGGCAGGCGGATGTCCTGGGTTCCCGTCTGCATGTCGCAGATGACGTAGCGCATGGCGTCAGCGCCGTATTTTTCGATGATGTCCTCGGGGTCGATGCCGTTGCCCTTGCTCTTGCTCATCCGTTCGCCCTTGCCGTCCTGGATGTTGGCGTGGATGAAGCAGTCGGTGAACGGGACGTCGCCGAGGAGGTAAAGGCCCATGATCTGCATCCGGGCGACCCACAGGGTGATGATGTCCCGGGCCGTGACCAGGCACGATCCCGGGTAATAATAGCTCAGACAATCCTCGCGCCCGTCGACGCGGCCGAGAGGCCGCTGGCCGGCGTCGATCTCCGCGGTGGCGGGATCGGGCCAACCGAGCGTGCTGAACGGCCAGAGGGCCGAGCTGAACCAGGTGTCGAGGACGTCGGGATCCTGCGCGAGGCCGGCGGCCTCGAGGCGTGACGCATGTTCCCGTTCGGCCTGATGGTCCCGGAGAGAAACAAGGAGGTCGTAGCTCTGCCCCTTGTTCAGGCGTCCCCTCTCGGAAAGGGGATACAGGCGGCCTTCGGCGTCGGCGATCCAGGCATGGAGGCCTTGAGCCTCGGGCCCCGGAAGGGCGGAAAGGGCGGCCTCGATCGCCGAGCCGTCGAGGCTCGCGTGCCAGATGGGGATGCGGTGGCCCCACCAGAGCTGCCGGCTGATGCACCAATCGCGCTTCTCGGAGAGCCAGTTGACGTAGGTCCCGCCGTATCGGACATGGTCGGGGTGGAAGACCAGCCGCCGGCCGCTCGGCGAGCGGTAATCGTCGCCCGCGGCGTCGATGGCGGCCTGGGCCAGGCCCGGAGCGCGGAATTCCTTCCCCGTCCCGGCGCCGCACAGGATGCCGCCCTCGACGTCGTCCATCCGGACGAACCACTGCTTGGAGATATAGGGCTCGATGGGCGTCTTCGACCGGTCGGAATGGCCGATCTCGATCTCCCGGTCCTCGATGTCCTCGATGAGCCCCCGGGCCTTGAGGTCGGCGACCACCTTCTTCCGGGCCTCGAAGCGGTCCAGCCCCGCGTACGGCCCGGCGTTGGCGTTGAGCGTACCGTCGGGATTCAGGATGTTGATGAGCTCGACGATGTCCGTATGGCGCTCGCGGACCGCGTAATCGTTGGGGTCGTGGGCCGGGGTGATCTTCACGCACCCCGAACCAAGGGCGGGATCGGCCCATTCGTCGAGGACAAGCGGGATGGGTCTGTCGAGGAGCGGGAGCAGGACCTTGCGGCCGCGCGCGGCCATGTCCCGGAGCCGGAGGAGCCCCTGGAGAACGGTCGTCCGGCGTTCCTCGACACGGTCCAGGGCGGCCTGGAGCTCCGCCTTCTCCTTCTTGGAGGCCGTCTCCATCCGCTCCCGGAGGGCGGCCGCCTGGTTCTCGAGCTCGCGGCCGGGATTGGGATGGACGGCGATCGCCGTGTCGCCGAGCATCGTCTCGGGCCGGGTTGTGGCGACGGTCAGGAATTCGGGCTCTCCCGGGCCGGGATCGATGATGGGGTACTTGATGTGCCAGAAATGGCCCTGGACCTTCTCATAGACGATCTCGTCGTCCGAGACAGCCGTCTGGAGCTGGCAGTCCCAGTTGACCATGCGGTTGCCCCGGTAGATGAGCCCCTCGCTGAACAGGCGGAAGAACGCCTCGCGGACCGCCCGGGCGCAGACGGGGTCCATGGTGAAGCGCTGGCGCTTCCAGTCGCTGGAACAGCCCATGCTCTGCTGTTGGCGGATGATGCGTTCTCGGTACTCGTCCTTCCAGGCCTGGATGCGGGCCACGAGGGCCTCGCGGCCGATGTCGTGGCGCGTCTTCCCCTCGAGCTCGAAGAGCCGCTTTTCGACCACGGCCTGTGTGCCGATCCCGGCGTGGTCCGTGCCCGGCATCCACAGGGTATTGGCCCCGAGCATCCGATGCCAGCGGATGAGGAGGTCCTGCATGACGTTGTCCATGGCGTGGCCCATGTGGAGGGCGCCGGTGACGTTCGGCAGGGGCATCATGATGACGTAGCGCTCGGCGCGGAGGTCCGGCGCGGCGCCGAATGCGTCCGCTTCGAGCCATCGCTTCGTGACGGGACCTTCGTGGAGCTTGTGGTCGTAGAGTTTCGGCAGTTCTTCGAACATTGCAGTATTCCTCGCCATATTTGTACCATATCGATACCCGACAGGCAAACGGGACGGGGGGCTTCGGTCCGTTGCGGGGATTCCCTTCGAAGGACTCGGGGACATCCCTCGCCCTGGACTGATGGAGCGCCCCTTGGAAACAGGCGGCCTGGGGGATTTCCTGTGAGCTTCCCCGTCTGGCAAAGGGGGGGGTGGGGGACTTCTCGTGAACCTCCTCCCTATGGAAAAGGGAAGCCTGGGGGATTTCCTGTGAGCTTTCCCCCTTGAGAAAAGGGGGGCTGCAGGGATTTCCTGTGAGTTCCCCCCTTTAGAAAAGGGGGGTTGGGGGGATTTCCTGCCCCGCCGCGTGCCTTCCACTGTATAATGGCAGCGAATATGTCTAAAGAGAGGGGAAAAGATGATGAGACATAAATTATGGATGCTTGCGCTGGTGACGATCGTTGTCGCCCTAACGGCCGCGCCGGGGACCGCTGCGTCTTCGGAATCCGAGAAGGTCCTGTTGGCCGGCAACCTGACCGGACCCCAACACCTGGGGATCCCGGTCACCGATATAACACGGTCGAAGGAATTCTACGGGCGCCTGGGATTCCGGGAGATCATGAACGCCGAGGTCCCGGAGGGAACGGGAACCATCAGGGTCGCCATGATGGACCTCAACGGGTTCATCATCGAGGTCTATCAATATCCCGCCGAGGACCTGCCGGGCATCCGCTCGCGGAAGGACGGGCACATCGATCATATCGCCCTGAACGTCAAGGACGTCGACAAGGCCTTTCAGGAGCTGAAAGCGGCCGGCCTCGACGTCCTGGAGAAGGAACCCATCTTCCTCCCCTTCTGGGAGAAGGGGGTCCGGTTCTTCAACGTCCGCGGCCCCGACGGCGAGCGCGTGGAATTCGCCGAGCGCTTGAAGTAACCGAGGTCGCCAGGGCGCTCTGCCGACGCTAAAAGGGAGATGCAAGCTAAGGCAATCGGAATAAAATGAACTTGGTCACGAGCCCAACGCCGATTGCGAATCCAAAGCTCAAGAGCGTACCGATAAGTATATATTCTGTTTCCTTCCGATTGACGGGGTCCTTGATTTCACCAAATCGAAAAATGGATTTCAGGGCCAATAACAGGGCAATTCCAGGCAGGTAATCCAGCAGGATAAACGACAAAAGGAACGTCCGTTCCAGACAGCCGATCCATAATCCTGCGGATTCAAGTCCCCTGGAAGCTTGCCCCTCGATCTGACTCCTCAAAGGAGACGTTAATACTTGCATGAGCCGGCCGATCGGCCAGAGCACGGCTAAGTATCCAAGAATGATGCCAAGGAGCCGCGGAGATCTCCATAGCCAGAAGAGCTTATCGAGGGCGACCCACGACGTTGACAACAGGAAAAAGACCACGATGATCACAGCCAGGTGGATTAACTGGTCGATCATGAACGAATAGGCTCTTTTTCGGCGGGTAGCTTTCCAAGCATCGATCAAGGCATGGCTGGAAAAAAGTACGGGCAGGAGCCATATCCCGTCCACCCACGCCGAACTCATAAGGTAGACGATCAAAGAATAAAGGCCAGCGTGAAGATAAAGCTGCGATGATCTCCAACCCTTCTTTTCCTTTTCCTGGACCATGGACCTCGTTTGAAACAGGAAATCGCCGACAACATGGCCGATGAGGAGTCGGAATAGCAGAGCCGCATCGGTTATAAACATGGGTGTTTATAATGGCTTATTATAAGGTCCCGCTTCATTAATCCGATCCGCGAGGACCTTGCCGAAATAGTCCAAAGCCTCCTTCAACGCATAATAGCCCGCCGTCTGGAGGCGCATCTGAACCGCCGGCTGTTTCACCTTCAGGGCAATCGCAATCTCTTCCTGGGTCTTGTCCATTAGAGCCAGGGATATCGCTTCCGCCTGCTCTAAGGTCCATCTCTGGGTCAGCGCGTCGAGAAACGAGGCCATATTCGAAAAGGACGCATCGGTATCCGGCCAGGGGGTAAGAATGCGCAGTCGCCGATATTTTTCTTTCGCCGATTTCAGTGCATCGAGGGCCTTTCCGCTCAGCTGGAAGGCTTCTCCGTCGCTGGCTGAGATGTCCCGTTCATTCCAGGTTGAAAATGTGCCCAGGCCCAGCCCCATCCGGACATCGACGCAAATATCGCGCCGACGAAGCTTCATCAACTCCGCCCTGATAAACAGGGCGGTCCAGAGGCTATGCTTGGGCTCTGGAAGAGCGCATTGAAAGGAATCCCCTCGATAGATCCCTGAATAGAAGAACTTTGTGTGCTTGGTCACAAGAAAGGATCGAGTGACCTTAATAACTTGCGCGATGCCGTCAAGCACAGCCGAGCGACTATCCTCAAGGCGCCGTGATTTGACGAGATCCCCTGAAAGGACGGCAACAACCCCTTGCACTCTCATTATAAGACCCCTCTCTTATAACGCTATATTATAAGGGCAGGGCTTTATATGTCAAGCATTTTCTAGATCACGTATCTTTATCACGCAAAGGCGGAGCCTTTCTGGAGGCCTCAGGGACGGCGGGAAGCTCTTCCGCAAGAAAGAGCGGTCCAGCCAATATTTCTTCGAGGAGCTTCTTCTGCTTTGGATAACCCTCGATGGTCTTTTCGAGCACCCAAAGGATCCGGCTCCCGATTGCCAATGCTATAATGGAATCGGGAATGCTTGGGGGAGGAGGCGCGAGGTGACGAAACCAGCCGACCGCAGGATCAAAGCCGTTTACGCAGGGAAACCGACGCTCGAGGGCGCCGGGGTGCGCCTGAAGCGGGTCTTCGGGTTCAACGAAGTGCCCCGTTTCGATCCCTTTCTTCTCCTGGACGATTTCGGCTCGCGGGACCCGGCCGATTATGTCGCCGGCTTCCCCTGGCATCCGCACCGGGGGATCGAGACCGTGACCTATATGCTCCACGGCTCCGTCGAGCACGGCGACAGTCTCGGCAACAAGGGGAAGATCACGGACGGCCAGGTCCAATGGATGACCGCCGGCAGCGGCATCATCCACCAGGAGATGCCCGTAGAACAGCCGGATTTCCTCAGGGGCGTCCAGCTCTGGGTCAACCTGCCCGCCGTCGACAAGATGATGCCCCCCCGCTACAGGGACATCCAGGCCGGGGAGGTCCCCGAATACCGGTCGGAGGAAGGACTCTCGGTCAAGGTCATCGCCGGCCGGTACGGGCGCCTTCGCGGGCCCGTCCGGGACATCGTTTGCGACCCCGAATACCTGGACGTCCGGCTCCCGGCAGGGCTCGAGTTCCGGCATGAGGTCGAGAACGGCCACACGGTTTTCGCCTATGCCTTGGAAGGGGACGGGACGTGTCTGGCGGATGGAACGGCGCTCCGGGAAGGAACGCTGGCCCATCTCGGGGACGGCGGGGCCGCGGCCTTCGGGGCCGGCCGCGCAGGTCTGCGTTTTCTCCTGGTCTCCGGGAAGCCTATCGGAGAGCCCGTGGCCTGGCGCGGGCCCATCGCCATGAACACGAAAGAGGAACTCGCTCTCGCTTTCGAAGAATTGCGGAACGGAACGTTCATCAAGAAGTGATGTTCGCGCCCCGGCGCGGCCTCAATGGACGACGTGGAGGACGCGGCCCCATCGGGCGCGCGGGAAATACTGCGTCCAGCGGCGTAATTTATCCTTGACGCCCGTTTTGAGGTGCACGTTGTCCTCGGCCCGGTAGGAGAAGAACAGGACCCAGGGCCGTCCCCGGACGGCCGAGAGCGGGAGGCATCCCCAGAAGCGGCTGTCGTAACTGACGTCCCGGTTGTCCCCCATCACGAAGAGATGCCCGGGGGGGACGACGATGGGCCCGAAGTTGTCCCGGCGCCCCGATTCGCCGAAGCGCGCGGCATCCTCCGGAATGGTCATCGTGTCCCTGTGGCAGGCGTAGCTCTCGTCCTGGGCCTTGCCGTTGACGAAAAGGCATTTGTCGACGATCCGGACCGTATCCCCTTCGGTCGCGACCACCCGTTTCACGAGCTCCTTCCCGCCGTCCTTGAGGAACTTGAAGGTCACGGGATCGCCCTTCGCCGGGACGCGGCGGGGCAGGAGGGCCCCTTCGAGCGGCAGGACCGGCCGGGCATAGGCCATCCGGTTGATGAACAGGAAATCGCCGACGAGGATGGTCTCCTCCATCGACGGCGTCGGCACCTGGGAGGCCTGGGCGACGAACGTATTGATGAAAAGGACGAAGAGCGCCGTCTCGGCGAACAGTTCCAGATACTCCCGGAACGCGTTCTTCTTTCCGTCCTTTTTCCCGCCGCTCATATCTTCCTTCACTCCGGCATGCCTCACTCCCTATTATAACGAAGATTCACGGATTGCGTTCCGCGCCGGCTTCGCGGCCGCGGAAGATCGTCATGACGACCTTCGCCTTCCCTATCTCGTCCGGCGCGATCCTGAACAGGTCCCGGTCGAGGACGACGCAATCGGCCGACTTCCCCGGCTCGATGGAACCCGTCTCCTTTTCCAGGAAATTGGCGTAAGCCCCGAAGATGGTGACGCTCGCGATCATCTGTTCGAGCGTCGCCCGTTCCTCCGGCCAGAGGACGTCGTCGGGGCCCGTCGTGCCGGGGGCCCGGCGGGTCATCCCGATCTGGATGGCCTGGAGGGGGTCGCACGGGATGGTCACGGTGTAGTCGCTCGATGACGCAACGGGGACCCCGAGCCGGAAGAAGCTCTCCATGGGGTATTCGGCGTCGGCCCGCGCCCGGCCCAGATACGGGACCTGGAGATTGTTGTAATAATCGTCCTTCATGAACCAATAGGGCTGGGGGACGGCGACGACGCCGAGGGTCTTGAACCTGAGGATGTCGGGGGGAGTCACGAGCTGAAGGTGCGTGATCAGCGGGCGCGCGTCGCGGACGCCGTTGGCGTTCGCGGCGGCGGTGATGCCGTCGAGAGCCTCGGCCACGGCCGCGTCCCCGATGGCGTGGAAATGGAGCTGGAAGCCGGCCTTGTCCAGGGCGACGCAGGCGGCGTCAAGGGCTTCGGGCGCCCAGATCGGGGTGCCCCGGAAGCCCGGCTTGTGGGCATAGGGCTCCTCGAGGAAGGCCGTGCTCCCCTCGACGACACCGTCGACGAAGATCTTGGCGGCGCCGGTCCGGAATAGGGGGCCCGCATGCTTCGCCCGCTCCGCCTCGAGCGCGGCGACCTGGCCGACGCCTTCCTTCGGGTCCATGTAAAGCGAGGCCCGAAATCTCATTCTCAGCTTCCCGTCGCGCTCGAGGGACTCGTAGGCCGCAAGGGAACTCTTACCCAGGTGGAGAGAGGCCTCGTGGGCCGTCGTAATGCCGAGACCCAGGGCCATCTTCTGGTATTCCTCGAGCCCGGCGGCGATCTCGGCGGCGGTGAAATCGGGGATGACGTCCTTCAAGAGGCGCGCCGCGCTCTCGCGCAGTGTGCCGGTCGGCTCGCCCGTTTTCGGGTCTCGCTCGATGACCCCGCCCGGAGGGTCGCGCGTGTCCTTCGTCACCCCGGCCAGCTCGAGGGTCTTCGTGTTTGCCCAGGTCGAGTGTCCGTCCTCGGAGGACAGAGCGGCCGGGATGTCGGCAACGACAGCGTCGAGCGCCTCCTTCCGAGGGCCTTTCCCGTCGAATATAGTATTGCTCCAGCCGCTCCCGCGGACGACCGTGAGCGCGGGGTGGGCCGCGACGAATTCCCGGACGGCCTTCTGATAATCGGCGACCGAGCGCAGGCCGAACAGGGCGACGGCGCCGAACTGTTCCACGGCCCCGGACGGGTGGCAATGGGCGTCTATGAAGCCGGGCAGAACCAGCTTGCCGCCGAGGTCCATGACCTTCGTATTCTTTCCGATGAACCTGGCGACGCCCTTGTTCGTCCCGACGTGGAGGAACACGCCGTCTTTGACGGCAACGGCCTCGGCCCGGCTTCGGGCCGCGTCCACCGTATAGATGGCGCCGTTCCTCAGGACGAGGTCGGCATCGGGCCCCTGATCCGGCGCGCAGGCGGCGAGGAAGCCGAAGGCCGCCAGGACGCCAAGCCGAAAAACGGATCGTCTTCTCACGCGCATGTTCGCCCTCCCGGCCATTCCGGCCCCATTCCGCCCATGTATAACAGAGCGGCGAAGACCTGTCAAAAGGGCCGCCGGGGCGATCGGGACTTGAACCGCGCGCGCCATTCGTGATAATTCCATAGCGAACGTCACGAGAGAACGGAGGCGAGATGAAGATCCCGATGTACCAGGTCGACGCGTTCACGGACACGCTCTTCGGGGGCAACCCGGCCGCGATCTGCCCGCTCGAGTCCTGGCTGTCGGACGCGACGATGCAGGCCGTCGCCGAAGAGAACAACCTGTCCGAAACGGCCTTTTTTGTCAGGCATGCGGACGTCTTCGAGATCCGCTGGTTCACGCCGAAGATCGAGATCGCCCTGGCCGGCCACCCGACGCTCGCCGCGGCCCATGTCATCTACGAGCACCTGGGATTCGCCGGGCCGCGGATCCCGTTCCGTTCGAAGAGCGGAGAACTCCGCGTCGAGCGGAGGGACGGGCGTCTGATCATGGATTTTCCCGCCTTCGACGCCGTCCCTGCGGCACCCCCCTCGGCGCTGGTCAAGGGCCTTGGAAAGGAGCCCGCGGCCACGCTCCTGGGCCGGGACTATCTCGCGGTGTACGACACCGAAGCGGACGTCGCCGGCTTGCGCCCCGACTTCGCGGAGCTCGACAAGCTTGACTGCCTGGGCATCATCGTCACGGCCCCGGGCGACGCCTGCGATTTCGTCTCGCGGTTCTTCGCCCCGCGGGCGGGTATTCTCGAGGACCCCGTCACGGGCTCGGCCCACACGCTCCTCGTCCCGTATTGGGCCAAGCGCCTGAAAAAGAACGTCCTGCACGCCTTCCAGATCTCCCGCCGGCGCGGCGAGCTCTTCTGCGAGAACAAGGGCGCGCGGGTCGACATCGGCGGCCGGGCCGTGACCTACATGACAGGAACGATAGAGGTCTGAGGAGGATCCCGATGGAACAGAAGAAGATCCTTGTGCTCATGGCGAGCCCGCGCGTCCGGGGCAACAGCACGATCCTGGCGGAAGAGGCGGCCAAAGGAGCGAAGGCGGCCGGCGCCGGGGTCGAGGCATTCCGCCTCGCGAAGATGAAGATCGGCCCCTGCCTGGCCTGCGAGGGCTGCCGGAAGCCGGGCGCCGACGGCTGTGTCCGGAAGGACGACATCAGGATGCTTCATGCCAAGCTGCGAGCCGCGGACGCCCTCCTCATCGCGAGCCCCGTTTACTGGTTCACGATGAGCGCCCAGATCAAGATGTTCATGGACAGGCTCTATGCGTTCGGCGCTGAAGGGTACAAGCCGCTCAAAGGCAAGCGCGTCGGCATCATCCTGACCTACGGCGATGCCGACCCCTTCTCGTCGGGCGCGGTCAACGCGCTCCGGTCCTTCCAGGACGCTTTCGCCTACGTCGGCGCCCCCATCAAGGGCATGGTCTATGGGACCGCCGACAAGCCGGGCGAGGTCCGGACGAACGGAGGCCTCATGAAGGAAGCCTACGCCCTCGGCCGGAAGCTGGGCGCATAGGACACAAGTCCCCGCTGGAAGTCGCCGATGGACCTGGGTTAAAATATAACGCGGTGGGGTTTCACGCGTATATGTCATCTTCGGGAATATGTTCTTATGTCTGAAGATATCAACGGAGGCAAACGCATGCGTCACTTGAGGTTCGGCATGGCCGCCCTGGCGGCCTTCCTCGTCGTCCTGGCTTCGATCGCGCCCGCGCGGGCGGCAGAAACGGCCAAGATCGACATTCCCTTTCAGAAGTTCGTCCTCGACAACGGGCTGACCCTGATCGTCCACGAGGACCACAAGGCGCCCATCGTCGCCTTCAACGTCTGGTATCACGTCGGCTCGAAGAACGAGAAGCCCGGACGGACGGGCTTTGCCCACCTCTTCGAGCACCTGATGTTCAACGGCAGCGAGAACTACGACGATGACTACTTCAAGCCGATGCAGAAGATCGGGGCGACGGACCTCAACGGCACGACCAACGAGGACCGGACGAACTACTTCGAGAACGTCCCGGCCTCCGCCCTCGACCTCGTCCTCTGGATGGAATCGGACCGGATGGGCCACCTCAAAGGGGCCATCAGCCAGGCCAAGCTCGACGAACAGCGGGGCGTCGTCCAGAACGAGGTCCGCCAGTACCTCAACGAGCCCTTCGGGATCACCGAGGACCTCATCGTCAAGGGCACCTACCCGCCCGGCCATCCTTACTCCTGGTCGGTCGGCGGCTCTCTCGAGGACCTGGCCAATACCAAGCTCGAGGACGTCCACCAGTGGTTCGCGACCTATTACGGCCCGAACAACGCGGTCGTCGCCATCGCCGGCGACATCGACGCCAAGACGGCCCTCGAGAAGGTGAAGCGGTATTTCGGCGACATCCCGCCCTCCCCGCCCATCTCGCGCCACTCCGCCTGGGTCGCCAAGCGGACGGGCTCGCATCGCGAGACCGCCCAGGACCGGATCTCCCAGCCGCGGATCTACAAGATGTGGAACGCCCCCGGCTGGGGCACGGTCTGCGCCGACAACCTCGACCTGGCGAGCTCCGTCCTCGCCGAAGGCAAAAATTCCCGCCTCTACAAGCGTCTCGTCTATGACGACCAGATCGCGACGTCGGTCAGCGCCTACGTCAACGTCCGCGAGATCGGCACCGTCTTCACCATCCAGGCCGATGCCAAACCGGGTGTCGCCCTCGCGGCGGTGGAGAAGGCCATCGACGAGGAGCTCGCGAAATTCCTCGCCGAGGGGCCCACGGAGAAGGAGCTCGAACGGGTACGGACGCAGTACATGGCCCGCTTCGTCCGGGGCATCGAGCGCATCGGCGGCTTCGGGGGCAAGTCCGACATCCTGGCCTCGAGCCAGGTGTACGGCGGGAGCCCTGACGCCTATCAAAAGACCCTCGACCACATGAACAAGGCCACGGCGGCGGCCGTCAAGGAGACGTCGGTCCGCTGGCTCTCCGACGGCGTCTATATTCTCGAGGTCACGCCCTATCCCCAGCTCGCCGCCGATAAGAGCGACGTCGACCGGAAGGCGATGCCGGCCGTCGGCGCCGCCCCCGAAGTGAAGTTCCCAACCGTCCAGCGGGCGACCCTGCCCAACGGCTTAAAGATCATGCTGGCCGAGCGTCACTCCATCCCCGTCGTCGACTTCAACCTCATGCTGGACGCCGGGTCCGCGGCCGACCAGTTCGCCGTCCCCGGCACGGCCAGCCTCGCCATGAACATGATCGACGAGGGCACGGCCAAGCGGACGTCGCTCGAGATCAGCGACCAGCTGGATTCGCTCGGCGCGCGGCTCCGGGCCGGTTCGAACCTCGACACCTCGTTCGTCGGGCTCGACACCCTCAAGGACAAGCTCGATGCGGCCCTCGACATCTACGCCGACATCATCCTCAACCCGGCGTTCCCGGAGGCGGATTTCCGGCGCCTGCAGAAGATCCAACTGGCCCGGATCGCCCAGGAGAAGGATTCGCCCTTCACCATGGTCCTCCGGGTGTTCCCAGGGCTCATCTACGGCCCCGGGCACGCCTACGGGAACCCGTTCACAGGCTCGGGCACCGAGGCCGCCGTGAACAAGCTGACCCGGGAGGACCTCGTCAAGTTCCACCGGACCTGGTTCAAGCCCAATAACGCGACCCTCATCGTGGTCGGGGACACCACCCTGGCCGAGATCCGCCCGAAGCTCGAGATGCTCTTCAAGGATTGGAAGGGCGGCAAGGTCCCCGAGAAGAACATCGCGGCCGTCCCGCCGGCCGCCAAGCCCACCGTCTATATCATGGACAAGCCCGGGGCGCCCCAATCGATGGTCGTCGGCGGACATCCGACCACGCCCTCCGGCGATCCGGACGCCATCGCCATCGAGACCATGAACACCATCCTCGGCGGCGACTTCGTCTCCCGCATCAACATGAACATCCGCGAGAACAAGCACTGGAGCTACGGGGCCCAGTCGGCCATTATCCCGGCCCGCGGCCCGCGCCCGTTCGTCGTGCTGGCCCCGGTCCAATCCGACAAGACCAAGGAGACGATGGAAGAGATCCGGAAGGAGCTCGAAGGGATCCTGGGCGCGAAGCCCGTCACGCCCGACGAGTTCGCGAACGTCAAGAACAGCAAGGTCCTCGGCCTGCCCGGCCAGTGGGAGACCATGGAGGCGGTCGAGGGCTCCCTGTCCGAGATCGTCCAGTTCGGCCTGCCCGACGATTACTTCCAGAAGTACCCCGGACGGGTCGGGAAGCTGGCCATCGGGGACATGGCCAGGGCCGCGAAGAAGACGATCCGCCCGGAGAGCGTGACCTGGATCATCGTCGGCGACAGGGCCCTCATCGAGCCCAGGATCCGCGAGCTCGGCTTCACCGAGATCACGGTCATCGACGGCGACGGCAACGTCGTCCCCGAAAAGAAGCCGTAACCTCCGAAGGGGGCGGGCGCGGGCCCGCCCCCCTTTCTCCTCATCCCGCGCCGCCCCCGCAACGCGTCCCGGCCATCCCGCGCCCGGGACTTCCGATACACCGCTGTAAACATCCCTTACGGAACAACGCCGTTCCATTCCCGAAATAAGGCGTATTTCCATCGTCCGCGCGTGGCACGGAAGTTGCATTAAGAGTTTCAAAATTTTGAAACTCGTCACCGCAAGAGGAGGTGAGAACGGAAAATAGAACGGACCGAAATCCAGCCCGCCCATTTCGTCATCAATCCTAAGGGATCGGAGGTAAAGAAAGAATGAAGAGCAAATTATTATTCACTTCCCTGGCGCTCGTTCTCTGCGTCGCGTCCCTCGCGTTCGCTCAATCGAGAGAGACGGGCGCCCTGACCGGGAAGGTCGCCGACGAGGAGGGGAACGCCCTCCCCGGCGTGAGCGTCACCCTGACCAGCCCCAATCTCATGGGCACGCGTGTCGTCGTCACCGACGCCGGCGGGCTGTTCCGTTTCCCGGCGCTTCCCCCCGGCGGCTACCAGGTCCGGGCCGAGCTCTCGGGTTTCGGCACGGTCATCCGCGAGAACATCCGGCTGACCACGACGTCCACGCTGGACATTGGCCTCGTCATGAGGCCGACCGCCTTGGCCGAAGAGGTCCGGGTCATCGGCCAGGCGCCCACGGTCGACGTCAAGTCGACCGAGACGGCGTCGGTCACCCTGACCAGCGAGATCCTGCGCAACATGCCCTACAGCAATTTCACGTCGGACATCGTGAACATGGCGCCCGGCGTCAATAACGATACGGCCTACGGGGCTTCCACCGGCACCGGGATCTCCTACCAGATGGACGGCGTCGGCGTCGGCGATCCGGATTCCGGCACGGCCTGGGTCTTCCTCGACAGCAACATCGTCGAGGAGGCCAAGATCATGGGCGTCGGGCTCCCGGCCGAATACGGGAACTTCACCGGCGTCATCTTCAACCTCGTCACCAAGTCCGGCGGCAACAAGTTCTCGGGCCATATGGAGTTCCTGTTCCAGGGCAAGAAGGACGACAGCCCGAAGGGCCTCTGGCAATCCGACAACAACGGGGCCTACGCCGACGATTTCCCCGAAGTGACGTCCCCGCTCGCCAAGCTCATGGACCTCAATTTCCACCTCGGCGGGCCGCTCGTCAAGGACAAGCTTTGGTTCTTCGCGGGCCTGCAGTGGTACCGGTCCTGGGATTACCCCACCGGGTTCCCGATGGCCATCGATTACAAACAGCCCCGGGGCTTCCTGAAATTGACCTCCCAGCTCACGCCGTCCCTGAACGTCAACGCGTCGATCGAATACGACGATTATCGGGGCTTCTATCGGGACGGCAGCTCCCACGGTCTCCCCTGAGGCGACCGTCAACCAGACGGGCCCGGAAACGGTCCCCAACCTCAGCCTGACCTACATCCTCAGCCCCAAGACCTTCTTCGACCTCAAGGCCGCCGGATTCAGCGCTTACTTCTATCTCGAGCCCCGGCAGGGACGCGACGTCAACGCCCATTATTACCAGGACGACAACCCGGCCCTCCCGGCCGACAACGGGAACAGGCTCTACAAGAACGCCGCTTACTACTATCAGGCCGACCGGAGCCGGTTCCAGGCCAACGCCAGCCTGACGCATTACGCCGAAGACTTCATCAAGGGAAACCACGACTTCAAGTTCGGCGCCGAGGTCGAGCACTCCCGCGTCCGGAACCGCTACGGCTACACCGGCACGAATCATACCTATTACATCGATTATTGGTCGTACGGGTACGACGGGCCCTACCTGGCGACCCAGTATGAAGGCTACGATACGCAGACCCGATATACCCGGCTCGAGGCCTTCGCCCAGGATTCCTGGCAGGTCTCCGACAGGCTGAACGTCAGCCTCGGCGTCCGGTACAGCCAGAACTGGGGCATGATCAAGGGGCAGGGCACCGTCTACAGCGCCCACCGGATCGCGCCCCGCTTCGGTTTCGCGTTCGACATCTTCGGCGACAAGAGCACGGTCCTCAAGGCCCACTACGGCCAGTTCACCGAGGGCATGTTCGGCTCCTACCACGACCGTCTGAACACCGATTACAGCGATAAGATCGAGTCCATCTGGGACGTCGCCGGGCAGGAATGGATCGAGTTCAACCGGACCTCGCACGGGACGTGGACGATCGACCCGGACATCAAGCACCCGTACATGGAGCAGTTCACGGCCGGCATCGAGCGCGAGCTGTTCAAGGACACCTCCTTCTCCGTGACCTACATCAACCGGCGCAACCACAACATCATCGGGCCCTATAACAAGCTCGGCGTCTACGAGCCGCGCACCGTTACGGTGCCGTCGACGGGAGAATCGTTCACCGTCTACGAGCTGGTCTCGGGAAACAACTACGACTGGCTCATCACGAACATCAAGAAGGGCGACCCCGGCATCATGCTCGATCCGTACCGGAAGTATTGGGGCCTCGAGTTCATGTTCAACAAGCGGTTCTCCAACAGGTGGCAGCTCCTGGCCTCCTACGTTTACGGCCGGGCCCGGGGGACCATCGACAACGGCCAGGCCGACGACATCGGCTACGGCGGAAACACCTACGATCCGAACTTCTGGATCAACGCCGAGGGCTTCTCGACCAACGACCCGACCCACATGGTCAAGGTCCAGGGCTCCTACCAGCTGCCGCTGGGCATCAACGTCAACGCCTACTTCCACGCCAACACCGGCAACACCTGGACGACCCGGTACCGGACCAAGATCTTCAACCAGGGCCGCATCACGTTCTTCGTCGAGCCCCGCGGCTCCAACCACTACAAGATGCAGAAGGCGCTCGACCTCCGGCTCGAGAAGACGTTCACCGTCGCCGCGAGATACAAGCTGGGCGTCATCTTCGACGTCTTCAACGTCCTCAACGACGACACCATCACGAGCTGGGGGACCCGCATCAACTACGACTGGACCCCGGGCCAATACCCGTCCACGGGCGGGCACGACCTCTACGGGCTCGTCCAGCCGAGGCAGGCCCGGCTCGGCCTCCGGCTCATCTTCTAAGAGGAAAGGCGGACCGGTCCGGAGAGAACGGCAACGGGGGAAGCCGGTCCGGGGGGCGGCGGGAGGTCCCGCCGCCCCCTTTTTTTTTTGCCGGCCTTGTGTTAAGATAAACTCCCATGATCAGTGAAAGGAGACCCCTATGAGGAAGCGTCCCATGATCGGTGTATTGGGTATCATCGGCCTGTGCTTTGGACTGAGTTTCTGCGCGAAGAAGGAGGCCGCGCCGGGGCCGGCCGCCGCGGCGGCGGCGAATCCCTTCTTCGAAGCCTACGGCACGCCGTTCGAGACGCCGCCGTTCGACACGGATCCGGGACGAGCACTTCATGCCCGCCTTCCGGGAGGGCATGGCCCGGCACAAGAAGGAGATCGAGGCCGTCGTCACCAATCCCGAGCCGCCGACGTTCGCCAACACCATCGAGGCCGTCGAGCGGAGCGGAGAGCTCCTGACGAGGGTCGCCACCGTCTTCTTCTGCTTGACGGAGGGGAACACGAACCCCGCCATCCAGGCCGCGGAAGCCGAGGTCTCCCCCTTGCTCGCCAAGCACCGGGACGACATCACCCTCGACCCAGGCTGTTCCAGCGGGTCAAGGCGGTCTATGAAGGCCGGGACAAGCTGACGCTGACGCCGGAGCAGGCCCGCCTGCTCGAGAAGAGCTACAAGAACTTCGTCCGGGGCGGCGCGAACCTCGATGAGGCCGCCAAGGCCGAGTTCCGCAAGATCAACGAGGAGCTGTCCACCCTGACCGTGAGGTTCGGCGACAACCTCCTCAAGGAGACCAACGCCTTCGTCCTCGTCATCGACAAGCCCGAGGACCTCGCCGGCCTGCCGCAGGCCGTCGTGGACGGGGCCGCCGAGGCCGCCAGGGAACGGGGCCAGGAAGGCCGCTGGGTCTTCACTCTGCAGAAGCCGAGCATGATCCCGTTCCTCCAGTATTCGCCGAAGCGCGAGCTGAGGGAGAGCATCTTCAAGGCCTACATCAAGCGGGCGGACAACGGCAACGAACAGGACAACAAGGCCGTCCTCAGCCGCATCGCCGCCCTCCGTGTCCGCCGGGCCAACCTCCTGGGCTACAAGACCCACGCCGATTACGTCCTCGAGGAGAACATGGCCAAGACGCCCGCCGGGGTCGCCGGGCTCCTCGACAAGCTCTGGACGCCGTCCCTGGCCGTGGCGAAGAAGGAGGCCGCGAAGCTCCAGGCCCTGGCCGCGAAGGAAGGGGACGCCATCACCCTCGAGCCCTGGGATTGGTGGTATTACGCCGAGAAGCTGAAGAAGGCCGAGTACGACCTCGACGACCAGGTCCTCAAGCCCTACTTCCCGCTCGACAGCGTCCGCGAGGGCGCCTTCGCGGTGGCCGGAAAGCTCTGGGGGCTCAAGTTCACCGAGAGGACCGACATCCCGAAATATCACCCGGACGTCCGGGTCTTCGAGGTCCAGGAGGCCGACGGCAGCCATATCGGCATCCTGTTCACGGATTATTATCCCCGGGCCAGCAAGCGCGGCGGCGCCTGGTCGAGCGCCTTCCGGTCCGAATCGAAGCGCGACGGGAAGAAGATCACTCCCGTCGTCTACAACGTCGGCAATTTCTCGATGCCCGCCGGCGACACGCCGTCCCTCCTGACGTTCGAGGAGGCCCTGACCCTCTTCCACGAGTTCGGGCACGCCCTCCACGAGCTCCTCTCCGACTGCGTCTACGAGGGAACGGGCGGGACCAACGTCCCGTCGGACTTCGTCGAAGTCGCGTCCCAGATCATGGAGAACTGGGCGGGCGACCCCGAGGTCATCAAGACCTACGCCAGGCATTACCGGACGGGCGAGCCCATCCCCGACGCCCTGCTCGAGAAGATCCGGAAGGCGAAGCTCTTCAACGTGGGCTTCGATACTGTCGAGTACCTCGCCGCCTGCTATCTCGACATGGACTGGCACACGCTGACCGAGCCGAAGGAGCAGGACGCCGCGGCGTTCGAGAAGGCCTCGATGGCAAAGATCGGCCTCATCCCCGAGATCGTCGTCCGCTACCGGAGCCCATACTTCGCTCATATCTTCTCCGGCGGGTATTCATCCGGCTACTACAGCTACATCTGGTCCGAGGTCCTCGACGCCGACGCGTTCGAGGCCTTCAAGGAGACGGGCCTCTTCGACCAGGCCACGGCCAAGTCCTTCCGCGACAACATCCTGTCGCGGGGCGGCTCCGAGGACCCCATGGTCCTCTACAAGAGGTTCCGCGGGCGCGAGCCCAGGGTCGAGCCCGTTCTCAAGAGAAAGGGCCTCCTGGGCTAGGAAGCGCGCTTCGGGAGGGAAAGGAGGGAGAACGTGGAATATCGCCTTCTGGGAAGGTCGGGACTTCGCGTCTCGGCCCTGTCGTTCGGTTCCTGGGTGACCTTCGGCGAGCAGGTCGGCGAGGACGCCGCCTCCGCCTGCATGAAGGCCGCCTACGACTTCGGCGTCAACTTCTTCGACTGCGCCGAGGCCTACGCCTCGGGCAAGGCCGAGAAGGTGATGGGCGACATCATCCGAAAGATGGGTTGGAAGCGGTCCGATCTCGTCCTGTCCACGAAGATCTTCTGGGGCGGCAAGGGCCCCAACGACATGGGCCTGTCGCGGAAGCATCTCATCGAAGGAACGGAGGCCTCGCTCGCGCGGATGCGGGTCGATTACGTGGACCTCCTGTTCTGCCACCGGCCGGACAGGGACACGCCCATCGCCGAGACCGTCCGGGCCATGAGCCATCTCGTGGACCGCGGAAGGGCGTTCTACTGGGGGACGAGCGAATGGGACGCCCGGGAGATCGCCGAGGCGTACCATATCGCCCGGGAAGAGCATCTCGTCCCGCCGACCATGGAACAACCCGAATACAACATGTTCCATCGGGAGCGGGTGGAGAAGGAATACGCGCCGCTCTACGAGGCGTTCGGACTCGGAACGACGATCTGGAGCCCGCTGGCCAGCGGCTTCCTGACCGGCAAGTACAACGCCGGCATCCCGGCCGGGACGCGGCTCTCCCTCAAGGGCTATGGCTGGCTGAGGAAGCGCTATGAAGGCTCCTCGGCAGAAGATAAGATCGTTAAGGTCAAAAAGCTCGCCCGGTTGGCCTCGGACCTGGAGATCACCCTGCCCCAGCTTGCCCTCGCCTGGTGCCTGAAGAATCCGTACGTGTGCACGGTCATCACGGGGGCTTCGAGGCCCCAGCAGGTGGTCGAGAACATGAAATCGCTCGACGCCGTCCGCTCGCTCACGCCCGAAGTCGTGGCGCGGATCGAGAAGATCCTGGAGAACAAGCCCACGCCGCCCGAAGACGCCCGAAAAGAATAGCCGGCGGCGGGTGGCCCCGGGATCGCGGACGGCCTGGCCGGACCGCCGCCTACTTCTTGAGCGGCAGGACGCCGGCCAGCTCGCCGATGACGTTGACCAGCTCCGTCCCCTGCGGGACGACGATCTTGGCGTTCTGGGACAGGGCCTTCTCGACGGTCTCGAGCCTCCGCAGGAGCTGGGCGTTGCCGACGAAATAGAGCTCGGCGGCCTCGTTGACGAGCTTGATGGCCTGGGCCTCGCCCTCGGCCTCGAGGATCCGGGCCTGCCGGATGCCTTCGGCTTTCTTGATCTCCGCCCGCCTCTGGCCGTCGGCCACGGTCTCGGTGGCCGTGGCGAAGTCGATGGCCGCGATCTTCTCGTTCTCGGCCTTGACGACCTTGTTCATCGTCTCCTGGACGTCCTTGGGCGGGTCGATCTCCTTGAGCTCCGTCCGGACGATCTCGATCCCCCAGTTGGCCGTCTCCTTCTTCAGGGTCTTCTGCAGTTCGTCGTTGATCTTACCGCGCTCGCTGTTGGCCGATTTCAGGGTCAGGGTCCCGATGATGTTCCGGAGCGTCGTCCGGGCCAGATTGACGATCTGATAGCGGTAGTTGTTGACGTTGTACTGGGAGCTTTTGACGTCCACTTCGGCGTCCTTGACCTTGAAGTAGACCTGGGCGTCGACCCGGGCGTTCAGGTTGTCGTTGGTGATGATCTCCTGGGGCTCGGCGTCCACCATGATCTCGGTGATGTTGACCCAATACAGCCTGTCGATGACGGGGATGATCCAATTGAAGCCCGCTCGGGCGAACCTCTTGTACCTGCCCATCCTCTCGATAAGGCCCCGGTGGGTCGGGCGGACGATCCGTATTCCGCTGAAGAATATGAAGAGAAAGACGATCCCGGCGACGATGGCTATCGATGACATCCCGCACCTCCTTGCGACTGTGAGGGATTGTACACCAGATGGTATCAAGACAAAAGCGCGGGGGCCTATCTTCGCGCGCTTTATGGGATTCCCGGCTCGGGGCGCGTATCGGTCCCCACGCTCTTTGTCCTTGGCATAAATCCCCCCTGCCCCCCCTTTTCCAAGGGGGATACAGAATCCCCCTACCCCCCTGTTACAAAGGGGGGTACAGAATCCCCCCTGCCCCCCTTTTACAAAGGGGGGAAATCAGGGGACAGAAAACACCCGCTCACCTGCCCTTTTCTTGAACAGGACGCCCACAAGGGGGACAGGCGTTCGGAGACATGGGTAACACTTGGTCAGGGGCGGCGCCAGAGTTCCGGAAGGAGGTTCGCCATGCCCTGGTCCAGGGAGAGGGCGTAAACAAACTTGACGTTGCCGCCTCGGCGGGCCGCGAGCTCCTGAGCCCCCCCCTTTCGAAAAGGGGGGCTGGGGGGGATTTGCCTGAAATTCGAGTTGGTACGGGATTTGCACAGGGATAAGAGCAACCTTTGCCCATGGACGACCGTACTTAGGATGACGATGAGAATCGGACGTGGAGATGATTTCATGAAAATGAAGATAACCGCCGCATGGCTCGCCCTCATCCTGCCGGGGGCCCTCGCCGCCCGCGTGAAGCCGGAGATCGCCCAAAGCCTTCTGCTCAAGGAGCAACGGACCGTTCGAGCCGTCCGCGTCGAAGGCCCCATCGCGATCGACGGCGTCCTCAGCGAAAAGGTCTGGCAGGGGAAGAGCGCCGGGGAGCTCATCATGAGCGAGCCCGTCGATGGAGGCGTGCCGTCCGAAAGAACGGACGTCTGGGTGGCCTACGACGATGTCAGTCTCTACGTCGCCGCCCGCCTCTGGGATTCCGAGCCGGGAGCTATCAAGAAGCTCCTGGGACGGCGGGACGACGTCGTCGACTCGGACTGGTTCACGTTCGCCGTGGATCCCTACTTCGACCGCCGCACGGGCTATCTCTTCGCCGTCAATCCGGCCGGCTCGATCGAGGATTCCGTCCTGTCGAACGACATCAGCGAGAACAGCTCCTGGGACGGCGTCTGGGAATCGAAAGCCCGGGTGGACGCCGAAGGCTGGTCCGTGGAGATGCGCATCCCGTTCGACCAGCTTCGGTTCCCCAAGAAGGACGAGTACGTCTGGGGCGTCGATTTTCTCCGGGTCATCAAGAGGAAGCAGGAGCGGTGCCGGTTCGTCTGGATCCCCAGGGAAGATATCGCCAGCGTCTCGCGTTTCGCCCGCCTGGAAGGGATCCGGGACATCCGGCCGGGACGTCACCTCGAGGTCGTGCCCTATGCGGTCAGCCAGGCCCGCTTTCGGCCGGCCGAGGCCGGCAATCCTTTCGAGCGAGGGCACGCCTACGTCGGTAATGTCGGTTTCGACCTCAAAGCCGGGCTCAAGAGCAACCTGACCCTGGACGCCACCGTCAATCCCGACTTCGGCCAGGTCGAGGTCGATCCGGCGGTCATCAACCTCTCCGCTTACGAGACCTATTACGACGAAAAGCGCCCGTTCTTCATCGAAGGCGCCAGCCTGTTCAACGGCTTCGGCCGGGGCGGGGTCTTCCTCGGCGCCAACATCAACTGGCCGAACCCGACTTTCTTCTACAGCCGGCGCGTCGGCCGCTCGCCCCAGGGCCAGCCTGACCATGAAGGCTACATCCGCACGCCCGACCGGACCTCCATCCTGGGGGCGGTCAAGCTGACCGGCAAGCTCGGCGGCGGATGGAACCTCGGCTTCATCAACGCCCTGACCGCCCGGGAGTACGCCAACGTCGATGCCCTGGGCTCCCGTTTCCGGGACGAAGTGGAGCCCTTCTCGTACTACGGAGTCTTCCGAGCCCAGAGGGATATCGACGAAGGCCGGCGCGGCTACGGCGTCATCGCGACGGGCGTCGTGCGGGACCTGAGGGACGAAAGCCTGAGGGATGTCCTCAACAAGAACGCCTTGAGCTTCGCCGTCGACGGCTGGACGACCCTCGACCGAAAGAGGGGCTGGGTCGTCAACGGCTGGCTGGGCGGGACGCGTATCGCGGGGAGCCGCGAGGATATCCTGAGGCTCCAAAATTCCTCCATGCATTACTTCCAGAGGCCGGACGCTTCCCACGTCGAGGTCGATCCGTCGGCGACCTCGCTTTCGGGATGGGGAGCCCGTTTCAACCTGGTCAAGCAACAGGGACGCTTCACGCTCCTGGCCCAGTTCGGGATCCTCTCCCCCGGTTTCAATCCCAACGACGCGGGATTCCAGTACAGGAGCTCGGACCTCATCAATTTCACCTTCATTCCCTCCTATCAATGGACCAAGCCCGGGAAGGTATTCCGGCAGATCTCCCTCGTCGCGGGGCCGTTCCGCAACTATGACTTCCAGGGGAACAAGATCTGGGACGGCGTCCTCGCCTGGTCCGAGGGACAGTTCGCGAATTACTGGGACTTTTTCACCATGGTCGCCTACAATCCCGACACGATGAGCAACACGCTGACCCGCGGAGGCCCGCTGGCCCTTCGCCCCGCCGGGTATCAGATCGACGCCAATTTGACCTCCGACAGCCGGAAGGCCGTCGTTCTGGGGTGGTCGAGCTCCGTATACCGGACCCCGTCGCTCGGCCTCGATTACTACGGCAACCTGGAGGTCCGCTGGAAACCCCGGCCCAATTTCAGCCTCTCCATGGGGCCCGGCTACAGCCGAAGCGTCTCGGCCATCCAGTGGGTGACGCGCGTCGCCGACCCGCTGATGACGGCCACCTACGGGACACGGTACGTTTTCGGCCGCATCGACCAGAAGGAACTCTCGAGCGTGGTCCGGCTCAACTGGGTTTTCGACCCCAGGCTGAGCCTCCAGCTCTACCTCCAGCCTTTCATCGCGGTGGGCCGCTACGACCGGTTCAAGGAGCTGGCGAAGCCCAAGGCTTATGAATACACCACTTACGGGGACGGGCCGTCGTCGATAACCCGTGAGGGCGGGCAATATACGGTCGATCCCGACGGCCCGGGACCGGCCGCGGCTTTCTCGTTCGCCGACCCGGATTTCAACATGAAATCCCTGCGCGGCACGCTGGTCCTCCGATGGGAATATCGGCCGGGCTCGCTCATCTATCTCGTCTGGACCCAGAACCGGGCCGACTTCGCCAATCCGGGCGATTTCCGCCTGAGACGGGACCTGGGCGATCTCCTGAGCGCGCCGGGCGACAACATCTTTCTCGTCAAGGTGTCGTACCGCTGGGATATGTAGGCCAAGGGGGGGAATCGCTAAATCCCCCCAACCCCCCTTTAGAAAAGGGGGGAAGCACCAAATCCCCCCTCGCCCCCCTTTTCCAAAGGGGGGAAGCACCAATCCCCACGCACCCCCCTTTTCCAAAGGGGGGAAATCACCAAATCCCCCCGCACCCCCCTTTTCCAAAGGGGGGAATTATCAGCTTTACATAGAGCCATCAACGCGATAAAAATAACGGAGAACGCATGATCTCGAAGCGGACGAACCTCACGTTCCTGAGCCTCGCGCTGCTCACCGTCCTCGCGGCGTCCCCGGCCACCGCCAAGGCCCCCGCGGACCTCCTTCCCCTCCAGCCTGTGCTTGCCGCGGCCCCTCCGAAGATCGATGGCATCCTCGACGACGCAGTCTGGGAAAAGGCTCCCCGGGAATCGGATTTCAAGACGTGGAACCCGGATTACGGGAAGGACATGGCGGCCGGGACCGTCGTCTATTACGCCTATGACCGCGAGAACCTCTACTTCGCCTTCCGCTGTTCGGACCCGGAGCCGGCCAAGATCAAGGCCTCGATCAGCGGGCGGGATACCATCAATGCCGACGACTGGACCTGCATCAACCTGGACACGTTCAACGATCATCAGGGCCTATACGCCCTCTACGTCAACCCGCTCGGCATCCAGGGGGACTCCCGTTTCGAGGGCAACCAGGAAGACTACACGGTGGACATCGTCTGGTACAGCGAAGGGCGGATCAACGACTCCGGCTACACCGTCGAGATCCGCCTCCCGCTCAAGAGCCTTCGCTACCGGAGCCGCGAGCCCGTCGAAATGGGGGTCATCTTCGAGCGGCGGATCAGCCGCTTCTCGGAGAACGGCACGTTCCCGGCCCTGGACCCGGCCCAGGGGCCGAACTTCCTGACCCAGACGCGGACCCTGCTCTTCGAGGACATCGCTCATTACACGCTCCTCGAGCTCCTGCCCGCGGTGACCTACGGACGGACGAGCTCCCTCGAGGAAGGCGCCCTCAGGGCCGGGCGCGGACGGAGCGACCTCAGCCTGACCGGCAAGTACGGCCTGACCTCCCAGCTCATCCTCGACGGCACCTTCAATCCGGACTTCAGCCAGGTCGAATCCGACGCCGGACAGGTCGATTTCAACCAGCGCTACGCCCTGTTCTATGACGAGAAGCGGCCCTTCTTCCTCGAGGGCCAGGAGAAGTTCAATTTCCCCGCCGGAGCGGACGGCCCTCTCTCCGAGGTCGTCCACACCCGGACCATCAACGACCCGAGAGCCGGCTTCAAGCTCAACGGGAAGCTCGGGCCGCGGGATTCCGTCGCCTCCATCTATGCCATGGACGAGCTTCCCGGGGGCGGGGCGCAGGATTTCGCCCATTTCACCATCCTCCGCTACAAGCGCGGCCTGAGCGGGGACAGCTACGTCGGAGGATTTTTCACCGGCCGCTTCGCGGGCGCGGCGTCCAATGTGGTGGCCGGGGCGGACGGACAGCTCCGCCTCAACCAGGCCAGCACCGTCGGCTTCCACGTCTTCGGCTCGGGGACGAAGGCGGGCGACGGATCGGCGGCCCGGGACGGGCACGCCGTCGGCCTCCAGTACGACTACCAGACGCGGGACCTCATCATCCAGGGCCAGGCCCAGGACCTGGGAACGGACTTCGCGACCGAGGTCGGCTACGTCACGCGCACGGGGCTCACGCGACTGAAGATCGGCGTCCTGCCGATGTTCTACCCGAAGTTCAAGGTCCTCCTCCGCGTCGAGCCCATGCTCCACAGCATCCAGATCCGGGACAAATGGTCCGGGCTGTGGGAGACAGCCAATTCCCTCGACCTGCGGCTGAGGCTGGTCCGGAACACGACGCTCTCGGCCGGAGCGCGCTATTCCAACGAGATCTTTCTCGGCCGGCGGTTCCCGACGAGCCTCTTCAAGCTCTTCGCGGCCACGCTGTTCTCCAAGCAGGTCGCCTTTCAGGCTTCCTGGACATCGGGGCAGAAGATCCGCTACGTCGACGATCCTTACAAGGGCCGCGGGACCGAGGCTCTGATCGCGATGGACTACCTTCCTTCGGAGAAGGTCGCCCTGAGCCTCAGCCTCCGCTGCTCGGACTTCACCCGCGCCTCGGACGGCGTCAAAGAGTTCGATTACACCATCGTCCGCGGCCGGGCGACCTACCAGGTCAACAAGTACCTGTTCTTCCGGGCCATCGTCGAGCACAACGCGTTCCGGAAGCGCCTGACCTCCGACCTCCTGGCGTCCTTCACCTACATCCCCGGGACCGTCGTCCACATCGGCTACGGCTCGGCCTACGAGAGGATCGCCTGGCGGGACGGGGAATACGTCGGAGCCGACCGGTTCCTCGAGACGCGCCGGGGGTTCTTTTTCAAGGCCAGTTATCTGTGGCGCCTGTAGAAGCGGGCCTGGCGGGATTGAAATGCGGGGAGGCTTCGCCTAGAATAGGGGCAAGGAAGGGTGAGTGATATGAAACGCATCAGACTTTTTACCTTGCTCTGCATCGTCGTCCCCCTCGGCCTCGGGGCGGCTCCCGTCCGGGCCTCCGAAGAAGAGCCGGGAGCCGACAGGATCGCCAAGGCCGTCGAGGTTCTCCGGGAGATGATCGATCTGCCGGAAGAGGGCCTGCCCTCGAGGATCCTCGAGAGATGCCACGGCATCGCCGTCATTCCGGGGGTCATCAAGGCGGCTTACGGCTTCGGCGGCCAGTACGGCCGGGGCCTCATCGTCATCCGGAACGAGGACGGGACGTGGAGCAATCCGGCATTCATCTCCCTCATCGGGGGGAGCCTCGGGTGGCAGATCGGCGTCCAGAAGGCCGACATCGTCCTCGTCTTCAAGACCGGGAAGAGCATCGACGACATCTCCGAGGGCAAGGTGACCCTGGGGGCGGACCTGAGCGTCGCGGCCGGTCCCGTCGGCCGGAGCGCGGAGGCGTCGACCGACCTCGACATGGAGGCCGAGATCTATTCCTATTCCAGGAGCAAGGGCCTGTTCGCCGGGGTCTCCATCAAGGGCGCTTCCATTCAGATCGACAAGGACGCCAACAAGGCCTTTTACGGGGATGCGGGCATGAGCACCCGCGACATCCTCTACGACCAGACTCTCAAAGCGCCCGGCGTCGTCGAGGACTTGAAGAAAGCCCTCATGAAGCGAACCGCGCCCCGGATCTGAGCCGACGCCCCCAGCCGTATTCCGGTTCTTCTCCAACTCCCCGGGCACGTTCTTTAAGAGCGGCGATGGACGCTGACACCTCCCCCTCCGAGATCGGGAGAAGAACCCGTTTTCTGCTATGATGGACCGCAGGACGGCATAAGCGCATGAATTCCGGACAGGATATATCCCAATACCTCAAGATGGCCCTCGCGGCCCCTCTTCCCGGGTTCGCGGCCCAGCTCGAGATGGCGCCGCGCCTCGGTCCCGACCGCACTCTCACGCCTGCGATCGAGGCCTCCTGCCTGAAGGCTGGGGTCATGTTGCTCCTCTACCCCCGCGATGGCGCGCCGCATATCATACTCATCCGCCGGACGGGGACCGTCCTCCACCACAAGGATCAGATCGGTTTTCCCGGCGGTCGGCTCGAGGCCGGGGAAGAGCCCCTGGCCGCCGCCCTGCGCGAGACGGAGGAAGAGGTCGGCGTTCCCCGGGACCGTATCGCGGTCGCCGGCCGGTTGACGCCGCTCTACATCCCGCCAAGCAACTTCTGCGTACACCCGTTCGTCGGGAGCCTCGCAGAGGGGCCGGTATTCGTCCCCGAGCTCAGCGAGGTGGCGGAGATCATCGAGGTGCCCTTCGCCCGCCTCACGGACGACGCGGCAGTCCGGACGGAGGCCTGGACGCTCCGGGGGGCAAAGGTGGACGTCCCGTTCTACGCTTTCGGGGAGCATAAGATCTGGGGGGCCACGGCCATGATCCTGGCCGAGCTCCTCGCGGTGCTCAAGGCCACATAAATCCCCCCTCACCCCCCTTTTATAAAGGGGGGTTATCAAAGCCCTCACCCCCCTTTTATAAAGGGGGGTTGTCAAAGCCCTCGCCCCCCTTTTATAAAGGGGGGTTGTCAAAGCCCTCGCCCCCCTTTTATAAAGGGGGGATGTCATGGCCCTCTCCCCATTTATATAGAGGGGGGATGTCGTAGCCCCCACCCCCCATTTATAAAAGGGGGAATGTCGTAGCCCTCACCACCCCTTTTCCAAAGGGGGGTTGCCATAGCCCTATACACCCCTTTTACAAGGGGGGATACTCATGAACCGGCGTTTCCTCCTCTGCCACAGGGGGGAACTCATGAACCGGTACTTCCTCTCTATTCACAGGTTCTTCTCCCATTACCGAGGAGCCTTCCCCGATAAAACCGGAAAATGGCCTTTCTTCTTGTGCCTTCTTGTCGAAGACACAGGGGTGATGCCCGGAGGAAGTCGTCCAAGGGCGGAGTGGGTTCCTCTTACAGGCAAGGTGCTGAGCCAAAGCGCGTCCAGGGCGAGGGGGCCCGCCCCGTAAACCCCAGTCGGGAAGGGGGCCCATCGCTCTTACGATGGGGGAACCTGCCGGCAGGTTCCCGGGTCTGGGGTCAAGGGGTGGCCTCCGAACCCGGGACGCACACCCCGAGTCGAGAAATAGTAGGGGATTTCGCTCATACGACGGAGCAGGGCGGACGGACTTAGGGTCTGGCCGGGTCCTCGGCCAGTATCTTATCCAGCGCGCCGACGACGCGCTCGGCATCGGCCTCGGTGAAGACCAGCGGGGGCTTGATCTTGAGCACGTTGTGGTCGGGGCCGTCCGTGCTCATCAGGATCCCCTCCTCCCGCAGACGCTCGGCGACGTAGGCCGCCTGAAGGGGAGCGGGGGTCCGGGTCGCCCGGTCCAGGACGAGCTCGATCCCGAGAAACAGGCCCAGCCCGCGGGCGTCTCCGACAAGGGCGTGCCGTTCGCCGAGCCCGCGCAGCCCGGATATCAGCTCGGTGCCGACCCGGGCGGCGTTCTCCTGCAGATTCTCGTCCTCCATGACGTCGAGCACCGCGAGCCCGGCGGCACAGGCCACCGGATTGCCGCCGTAGGTATTGAAGTACTCCATGCCGTTCGCGAAGGCGTCCGAGATCTCGGGCGTCGTCACCACGGCCCCCAGCGGAAAGCCGTTGCCGATCGGCTTGCCCATGGTGACGATGTCCGGGACGACGCCCTGTGTTTCGAACCCCCAGAAATGCGTCCCGACCCGGCCGAAACCCACCTGGACCTCGTCGGCGATGCACAGCCCTCCGGCGTCCCTGACGGCCGTATAGGCCCCGGCGAGATATCCGTCGGGAGGAACGATCTGGCCGCCGCAGCTCAGGAGGGACTCGGAGATGAAGCCCGCCGGGCCGCGCCCCTCGGCCCCGATCCTCTCGACGGCCTCCCGCACATGCCCGACATATCGGGCCCCGGCCGCCGTGTCCGCCGAGCGATAAGGACCCCGATAGGGGTCCGGCATGACGACCTTCCAGGTGAACGGCGGCCGTCCCGCGCCGCCCGGTCCGTCGAACTTATAGGGGCTGATCTCGATGAGCGAGGTGAGGTTCCCGTGATAGGCGCCGTCGACCACGATCATGTCCCGCCGTCCGGTGAACGTCCGGGCAAGCCTCAGGGCCAGGTCGTTGGCTTCGCTCCCGGAATTGACGAAATAGCAGACGCGGAGCGGCGGCGGGAGCTTCGCCGTCAGGCGCCGGGCATAGCGGACGAGATTCTCATGGAGGTACCGGGTGTTCGTATTCAGGACGGCCAACTGCCTCCGCACCGCTTCGACGACGCGCGGATGGCTGTGGCCGACGTGCGGAACGTTGTTCACCGAATCCAGATAGGCCCGGCCCGTCTCGTCGTAAAGATGCTGGCGGAAGCCGCGGACGATCTTGAGCGGGGTCCGATAGGAAACGCTCAAGGACCTTCCAATGAGGGCCTTCCGCGCTTCGAGGATCTCGCTCTTTGCCGGCTCACGGCCGGCACGCCCATGGTCGAAAGCGCCCAGGACGAGCTCCGGGTCGGGGCAGAAGCCGAGCCAGACCTCCCTTTCGCCCGGGCGGCAGGAGCCGGGAAAATCCCCCTTTCGTCCCAGCATGTCGAGGATGATCTGGAAATGAAGGCGGGGCGGCCCGCCGCCGTTCTCGGGAAAAGGGCCGACAGCCGCCAGCCGCTCGCCCTTGAGGAACGGCCGGCCCTCGGCCAGCCCTTCGAGAGAGGAGGCGCTCAAATGCCCGTAGAGCGTATGGAACGTCAGCCTCCCGCCGTCCACGCGGTGTTCGAGGATGACGGCCGGGCCGTGGTCGGAGCGGTCGTCTCCAGGACAAACGCCGCGGACCGTGCCGTCGAGCGGAGCAAAAATGGGGGTCCCGGGCTCAAGGAAAAGGTCCAGGCCGAGATGGACGGTCCGGTCCGGGTGGACAAGGCGCGCCTCGTCGTAACGGCCCACGCCGACCGGGCTTCCGTTCCTTCTCATCTCGCCGAAGAGGAGCTCGGTGAAGGCTCGAGGGTCCCGGAGGACGTCGGGATCGGGGATGAGCGGGCTTCCGACGCTGAGATCGAAGACCGTGGCCCCGGCGGCCGACGACGGGGTCCCCGTGACCGGCGCGAACTCCCCGCCGCAGGCCCGGAGCCATTCGACGACGGCCCGGGCTCCCGGACACGGCGGGAGCCCGGCGGCCTGCCGGAACACGGCCGCGGCGAAAGCGGGCGGGACCCGCTCCAGCCATTCGAGCAGGGGCCAGGCCGGAGCGTTGGAGATCTTGAGGTATTCGTTCCCCGGAGCGAGACGCGTCTGATAGGCGCAGATGGCCACGCTCATGATCAGCCTGAGGCGGATCAGCGGAAAAATGAGCTCGAATTCGTCGTCCCCGAGCGGCCGGACGGAATGATAGCCGGCGACGACCCGGGCGGCGGCGGCAAGGGGATCGTTCTTGCCCAGCATGACATAAGCACAGGCCACGGCCGGCTCGGCCAGGGCATAGGAGCGGACCATGTCGCCGAAATCGATGATCCCGACCACGGACCTTTGGCCGAACGACTCCGGCTCGGCGGAGGGACGGGAGACGATGACGTTATGATCGTTGCCGTCGTTGTGGATGACGCTCTTTTCGAGGGCCTCGATCCTCGCCCGGAGCCCGGCATCATAGCGGCCCAGAAGCGTCTCTACAAGGGATCTCCGTCCGTCGTCGGAGATGAGCTTCGAACATCGCGCGGCCGTTTCCAGCCCATGCCGCATGTCCCAGATCAGGTCGCGGTCGGCCGCCGGGTGCTTGAAATCGGACAGGCCTGCGGCCAGCCGCCCGATGAAACGGCCCAGATCATAGAGAAGGCCGGGCGTTTGCGGGTTGATGACGCCCAGGGGAACGCCCTCGAGGTACGAAACCAGGCGGAGGAACGTCGGCCGGCCGTCGTTCGCCCGGATGGGGGTCATGAGGCGTCCCTCGAGATCGGTCCGGATCCGGGAACAGGACGGGGCGTCCGCTTTCCGGGCCAGATGGAGCATCGCCTGGTTCTGCAGGTCGAGGATGGCCGGGTCTTCGGCGGGATTGGCGATCTTGAGCACGGAGTTCGTGCCGTCGCCCGCCGTCATCAGGAAGTTCTGGTCGCGCTCGCTGGCGAGCTCGCGGGCGTTCGCTTCGAGCCCGAAGTGCCTTCGGGCCAATTCCCGGGCCTGGTCCGGCGAGAAACGCGGCCCGAATTCGACGGTCGCCATCAAATGACGGTCCGCTTCCCCGCCTTCCTGTCCATGTACTGCTGTTCGATCCAATCGTAGGTCTTCTTCAGGCCGGTCTTGAGCGGGATCGACGGCTCCCACTTCAGGATGCGCTGGATCATCGTATTGTCGCTGTTCCGGCCGCCGACCCCCTTGGGGGCCGAGAGGTCGTAGCGGCGCTCGAGCTTAACCCCGGCGATGCCCTCGATGATGGAGACGAGGTCGTTGACCGAGACGAGCTCGCTCGAGCCCAGGTTGATGGGCGTCGCGACGAGCCCCTCGAAATGGGTGATCATGTCGATGCCTTTGACGCAGTCCTCGATGTACATGAAACTGCGGGTCCGCGTCCCGTCGCCCCAGATCTCGATCCCGTCCCGGCCCTTGTCCTTGGCCTCGATGACCTTGCGGCAGAGGGCCGCGGGCGCCTTTTCCCGGCCGCCGTCCCAGGTCCCGTTGGGGCCGTAGACGTTGTGGAAGCGGGCGATGAAGGTCTTGAAGCCCCGCTCCGCCCAATATTCCTGGCAGAACATCTCGGACATGAGCTTTTCCCAACCGTAGCCCCGCTCGGCCATGGCCGGGTAGGCGTCGGACTCCTTGAGGGGACGGGAGACCATTTCCTTCTGGAGTTCGGTGTTGTAGACGCAGGCGGAGGAGGAGTAGAAATACCTCTCGACCCCGGCCCGCCAGGCGGCCTCGAGCATGTGGGTGTTGATGAGGATGCTCCGCAGGCATTCGACGCGGAACCGCTCGATGAATCCCATGCCGCCCATGTCGGCGGCGAGGTTGTACACCTCGACGGCGCCTTCGCAGGCCCGGACGCAATTCTTCGGCTCGCTGACGTCCAGGGAAAGGCATTCGACGCCGGGAACCCGCTGGTACCAGTTCGAAAGGGGCTTCTTGTCCACGGCCCGGACGCGGGTGAATCCCCGCTCATGGAACGACCGGGCGAGCGATCCCCCGATGAAACCGCCGGCCCCGGTGATGAGAATGAGATCGGATTTGTTCATGGCTTCCTCCGCGCTCTCCCGCCGTTGCCCGGTCAGGAGATATCGACGTAATACTTGTTGACGAACTTTTCCTGGACCTTGAACGACCAGTGGACGTCCCTGACCCAGGCGGCGGCCTCTTCCTTCTTCCCTCGCTTGATGAGCTCCAGGAGGCGGCGGTGCTCGCCGATGGAGGCCTCCTCCCACTCCTTGACGAAGCCCTTGGGGCGGGGAAAATCGTAGAGGCGCCGCTTCAGCCGGTTGACGATCCTGGCCAGGGCGGCGTTCCCGCAGAGGCCGAGGAAGGTGTCATGGAACTCGAGGTTCCGCTCGTAATAGAGGTCGAAGTCGTCGGCCTCGATGGCCTTCTTCATGCCCTCGTTGGCCCTCTCCATGCGCTTGAGGTCCGCCTCCCGGAACCGGTCGAAGGCCGCCAGGAGCGCCGTGCTCTCGAGGGCGCCGATGATCTCATAGGAGTTCCGGACGTCCCGGATCGTCAGCGTGTTGACGACGATCTTCCGTCGCGGCAGGATGGTGACGAATTCCTCCATCTCGAGCTGGAGGAGGGCGTCGCGGAGCGGCGTCTTGCTCACGCCGAGGGTCCGCGAGGTCTCCTCCATGTCGATGACGGCGCCCGGCATGAGCTCGCCCCTGCGCATCCGCTCCCGGAGGTATTCGTAAACCTGTTCCTTGAGGGACCTGATGTTCAGGATCGGCTTGGCTTCCATTTCGCCCCGAGAATATTAAATATCAGATTTCAAGTCAACCGGGCCGGCCGCTCAGTGGTCCCGGGTGAAATCGTCGATCTCCGCGTGCCACGCATCGAGGTCGAGGGTTCCGGGGACGGTCTCTTCGCCGAACAGGAGATCCACGAGGTATCGGGGACGCTTTCCCCCGATGAACATGGCCTTGGCGCACGAGACGCAATAGACGACGACGTCTTCGGCCGGCATTTCGGAAGCGCGCTTGATCATGAGCTTCCTGACATCTCCGGTCGGGATCTCGCCGTAACAGCTGTCCCCGCAACAGATGCCGTGGGTCCGGGTCCGCGCCGGCTCGACGACCTTGATATTCATCCGGGCGAGCAGGGCCCTTATGGCGTCGTGGACGCCCGTCCGCTCGCGCGTCGGGCAGGCGTCGTTGATGGACATCTCGACCCCGTCGTAATCCGGGAAAGGGAACGTTTCGCTTTCGGCCAGGAGCTCCCAGACCGAGATGGTCGAGGCGTCGGGATAATTGTTGCGATAGCGCTTGTCACAGCCGGGGCAGACGTTGACGACCTCGGTCCCGGCGGCCATGGGCGGCTGGTTCTTGCAGCAGGTGAGGCTGAGCGCCGCTCCGCCGGGCTCTTCGGCGAGGAACCGCCCCAGCTTTTCCGCGAGGGCGGGCTTATAGATCCACAGGGCGCAGCCTGGAGCGTACAGTCTTTTCGTGTTCATCGCGTTCCTTTCCTTGCGCTCGACCGCCCTATTTAACCGCAATTCCCGGTACCATACAATAGGGCGCCCGATCCGCGCTCCCGGACTCATTCGCGACGAATCCGGCTCCGCCCGCAACGGCGCTCAATTCCTTTGCTAAGCCCGCAAAGAGTCCTTTATAATACCGTTTCCGCCCCAAGAGGAGGACGCCATGAGAAAAGCATCCATCGCGAGGCTTGTCATCGGCACCATGATCGGCCTGGCAACAGCCCTTTTTTCCTTCGCCATCGACACGAAGGATACCGCGCTTCTGACCCAGCCGGCCATCGGCGCGAAGGCCATCGCCTTCGTTTACGCCAACGACCTCTGGACCGCCGACCTCGACGGCCGGAACCCGAGGCGCCTGACCACCGACGTCGGCCAGGAGATGAATCCGGCGTTCTCGCCGGACGGCAATCTCATCGCTTTCAGCGGTCAGTACGACGGCAACCTGGACGTTTACGTCGTGCCCGCTCTCCGGCGGCGTCCCCAAGCGGCTGACGTGGCATCCGGGCCCGGATCTCCGTCCAGGGGTTCACGCCCGACGGCAAGGCCGTCCTGTTCACGTCCCCCCGCTTCGTCTTCTCCAACCGCCACCAACAGCTCTTCACGGTCCCCATCGAGGGCGGCGCCCCCGAACAGCTCAAGATCCCCCAGGCCTTCCGGGCCTCCATCTCGCCCGACGGGGCCAAGATCGCCTACAACCATCTCTATGACGCGTTCCTCCAGTGGAAGCACTACCGGGGAGGCACCGTATCGACCATCTGGATCTTCGACACGCGCGACAACTCCGTCGTCAAGGTCCCCCAGCCCGAGGGCCGTTCGAACGACCCCGGCCCGATGTGGATCGGGGACAAGATCTTCTTCCGGTCGGACCGGAACGGCGAATTCAATATCTTCGTCTACGATACGAAGACCAAGGCCGTGACTCAGGTCACCGACCACAAGGACTTCCCCGTCCTCAACGCCTCGGCCGGGGCCGGGAAGATCATCTATGAGCAGGCCGGCAGGCTCCATGTGCTCGACCCGGGGACGGGCATGAGCACGCGGCTCGTCATCGGCGTCGCCGCCGACCTGGCCGAGCTCCGGGAGCGCTTCGCTTCGGGCGGCCGGTGGATCAGGAGTGCCGATATCTCCCCGTCCGGCGCCCGCGCCGTCTTCGAGTTCCGCGGCGAGGTCGTGACCGTGCCCGCGGAGAAGGGCGACCCCCGGAACCTGACCGAAACGCCGGGCGCCCACGAGCGCTCGCCCGTCTGGTCTCCGGACGGCAAGTCCATCGCCTACTTCACCGACGAGTCCGGCGAATACGAGCTCGCCGTCCGCTCCCAGGACGGGAAGGGCGAGGCCAAGCGCTACAAGCTGACCGGGACCGGCTTCTATGAATCCCCCGTCTGGTCGCCCGACAGCGCCAAGCTCTCCTTCATCGACAACTCCGGCACGCTCTTCTACATCGAGCTGAAGGCCGGAGCGGTGAAGAAGGTCGCGGACAATCCCATCATGCCGCCGGGCACGACGACCGCCTGGTCGCCGGATTCCCGGTGGCTTGCCTATTCCATGAACCAGGTGACGTACATCCAGAGGATCTACCTCTACTCGCTCGACCAGGACCGCTCGACGGCCGTCACCGACGGCCTGAGCGAGGCGAGCGAGCCGGTCTTCGACGCCTCCGGCAAGTACCTCTACTTCTTCGCCTCGACCGACGCCGGGCCGGTCAAGCAGTGGTTCGACCAGTCGAACACCGACACCCGCCAGACCAACGCCCTCTACGTCGCCGCCCTGACCAAGGACGCCCCGTCGCCCCTGGCCAAGGAGAGCGACGAGGAGAAGGGCGCCCCGGACAAGGCGGTCGATGAGAAGCCCAAGAACGGCCCGAAGGCGTCCGCCGGCAAGGACAAGGCCGAGGAGGCCAAGCCGAAGGCCGCGGAGCCCGTCCGCGTCGACTTCGAGGGCCTCGACACGCGCATCCTGCCCCTTCCCGTTCCCGCGGGGAACTACCGCTTCCTGCAGGCGGGCGAGGCCGGACAGCTCTATTATGCCGAGTTCCCCGTCGATATGGGCCGCCGCGTCTTCGGCCCCCGTCCCGGGGCCTCCCTCCACAAGTACGACTTCAAGAGCCGCAAGGACGATGTCGTCCTGACGGGCATCGACGCCTATGTGCTCTCGGCCGACAAGAAGAAGCTCGGCTATCTCCAGCGCGAGTCCTGGTTCATCGTCCCGGCCGGGCAGAAGCCCGAGCCCGGCAAGGGCAAGCTCGCCATCGAAGCCATCCAGATTCGCGTCGTCCCCACGGCCGAATGGGCCCAGATCTTCAACGAGGCCTGGCGCATCAACCGCGACTTCTTCTACGCCACGAACATGCACGGGGCCGACTGGAAGGCCATGCGCGAGAAATACGCCCCGTTCCTGGCCGACGTCTCCTGCCGCAACGACCTCAACCGCGTCATCCAGTGGATGTGCTCGGAGCTCGGCGTCGGCCACCACCGGGTCATGGGCGGGGATTCGCCCTTCGAGCCCAAGACCGTCGCCGGCGGCCTGCTCGGCGCGGATTACGAAGTCGCCAACGGCCGCTACCGCTTCAGGAAGGTCTACGGCGGGCTCAACTGGAACCCCGAGCTCCGCTCGCCGCTGACGGAGCCCGGCGTCGGCGTCAAGGCCGGGGAATATCTCCTGGCCGTCGAAGGCCGCGAGCTTCGTCCGCCGACCGCCCTCTTCAGCCTTTTCGAGAACACCGCGGACAAGCTCGTCGAGATCACCGTCGGGCCGAACCCCGACGGGACGGGCTCGCGGACGGTCAAGGTCGTCCCGGTCGCCAACGAGTTCGCCCTGAGGAACCGCGACTGGGTCGAGGGGAACGTCAGGAAGGTTCACGAGGCCACCAACGGCCGCGTCGCCTACGTCTACGTGCCGAATACGGCCGGGCCGGGTCACACCTACTTCAAGCGCTACTTCTTCCCCCAGGCCGACAAGGACGCCATCATCGTCGACGAGCGCTTCAACGCCGGCGGCCAGATCGCCGACTACTACATCGAGCTCCTGACCCGCCCGGTCAGCGCCTACTGGAACATGCGCTACGGGGCGGACCTGCCGACGCCGGCGGCCTCCATCCAGGGCCCCAAGGTCATGCTCATCGACGAGACGGCGGGCTCGGGGGGCGACATGCTGCCCTTCATGTTCCGGAAGTTCAAGGTCGGGACGCTGGTCGGCAAGCGGACCTGGGGCGGGCTGGTCGGGACGCTCGGCTTCCCGGTGCTCATGGACGGCGGCATGGTGACCGCGCCCAACCTGGCCATCTGGACCGAGGACGGCTTCGTCGTCGAGAACGTGGGCGTTCCGCCCGATGTCGAGGTCGAGCAGACGCCGGCCGACGTCATCGCCGGCCACGATCCCCAGCTCGAGGCGGCCATCCGCATCATCCTCCAGGAGCTGGAGAAGAATCCGCCGCAGAAGCCCAAGCGCCCGGCGT
>CAWART010000012.1:0-61653 GCA_963784525.1 Candidatus Aminicenantota bacterium
ATCGAAGACCTTGCCGAACAGGTCCTTCGCGCACTCGTTGAGGAGGGTGGAATAGTGGAACGAGAGCCAGTCCCGGAAATAGGAATTGGGGACCTTGATATAGAGCGCGTCCCCCTCCTCTCCGATGTACCCGGTCGGCTCGAACCAGGTCTCGAAGCTGTTGGCGTCGATCTTTTTTTGGACCGCTTGGACAATACGAAGCCAAGGGTTAGTTTTATCTTCAGGTTCCATGGGTATCCGCCAGATTTCCACAGAATTATCCACATCTGTGGATAATTCCACCCCTTTCTCCGGGGGGTCTGGTGAAGCTACGGGATAATAGCATTCCGGGGGGTTGATTTCAAGGGAAATTTTGCCTCCGCCGCGGGCGGCGGGGGAGGCGCGGGTCGCCGTCCGCGGCGGGCCCTCACTGCTTGAACAGATATCGTTCCTGGAGCCGCTCGTCGCCGAAGAAGGCCTGGAAGAACCTCTGCCGGAATTGCGGCAAAAGCTCGTAGAAAGCGAAGGGAACGGGTACGTTATCGGTGAAAAAGGTCGTCGTCTCGTTGAATTCCTTCGAGAGGACGACCTCCCCCGTGCCCGCGCGGATGAGCGAGACGCCGATCTTCAGGATGAAGAGCCGCCGCTCGGAAAGCCCCCTCTTCTCCTGCCGGAACGGCCCGTCGATCACCTTCGGGTCCGTTTCGAGGAGCGCCTTCCGCACCTCTTCGTGATAGAGAACGGTCCCGGTCAGGAAGAGGGCGGGCCCGGGGCCTGCCGGCAGGCTTTTCCAGAATTCCCGGTCTCCGGCGACCCCGGCCTTGTCGGCCGGAACGGGTTGGCGGAAGACCTTCCCTTCGAACTTCCGCGCCAGCTCCGCATAGAGATAGTCGACGAGCTCCTTGCCGGCGTCGAAATCGGCCGGGGTCTTCTCCACGCGGAAATCCGTGACGGAGATCGCGCCGATATCCGCGGTCCGAAGCGGCGTGTATCCCGGGATGCCGAGCCGGACCCGGCGGGCGGTCTCGCCCGCGCAGGCGAGCTGGAGGAGGCAGGCCACGACGAGGATCCCCCGGCTACTTTTCATCGCCGCCCCCGTCCCGGGCCTTCTCCGCGCCGTCGCTCCAGAAGGACAGGTTCTCCAGGAACCTTTCGTAGTTGTGTTTGACGTAAATGTCGGAAGGGTCGAGGGCGAGCGCCGCCTCGTATTCCTTCCGCGCGTCCTCCCAACGACCCTTTTTCTCGTAGGCGACAGCGAGATTGTTGTGAGCGGAGAGGGAGCGGGGGGCGCTCGCCGCCGCTTTCTCCCAACGCGCGAGCGCCTCGTCCCACAGCTCCTCTTCCGAGGCCTTGAACCCGAGGCGCAGCTCGCTGTTCTTCATCGTCGAGCCGCAGGCGGAGAGGAGGAGGGCGGCGGCCGCCGCGAGCAGGAGGCCGATCGTCGCGCGCGTCTTCATGTTCCGTCTTCCCCGGTCCTCACACTATCGTTTTTCCCGAAACGCGTCAAGGTTCCTCCACGGCCTCTTTTGCAGGATTCGTGCCGGAAGGCCCCTCGAGAGAGCCCCGGCGCTCGCCCCCGCCGGCGTAAAGTTTCTTTCCGCGCTTTTCGCGGCTTGGATCGGAGGCGCGGACCGCGGGAACCGGCAGGCTGCGTGACCTTAGAATGGGGTTGTTGCCTCGAGAGAGATATTATGGTATAAAAGAAACCTCAAAAAGAGAGAGACCCATGCCAAAAGTTTGCGAGATCTGTCTGAAAGGGCCCGTCTTCGGGCATAACGTCAGCCATTCCCACAAGTCTTCCCCCAAGAAGTGGAAGCCCAACCTGCAGAGCGTCATGGCCCAGACCAAGAAGGGGCCGAAGCAGATCTGGGTTTGCACGCGGTGCCTCCGCTCGGGGAAGGTCGTCAAGGCCGGCTGACGGCTCCGACGGAACCCTTCTAAACCCGCTCCGCCGAAAAGACTTCCTTGATCTCCGCCAATCCGCCGAGGATCGCCTCGAGATGGCGGCTGTCACGCACGCTCACCTCCAGGCTCAGGGTCCCCTTCCCGACGGCGCAGGTCGCGACCTCGGCCTTGGTGATGTTTCCTTCGAGCCGGGATATGGCCGTCGCCACCCTGGCCAGGACTCCCGGAGAGTCTTCTGATTTGACGAGGAGCTTGGCCCGGAAACTGCCCTTGAACGCCTCGTCCCAGGCCACGTCCACCATCCTCTGCGCGTCCAGGATCTCCTTGACCACGAGCGGACAGCGCAGGGAGTGGACCGTGATCCCCTTGCCGACCGTGATGTAGCCGGTCACGGGCTCGCCCTTGATAGGGGAGCAGCAGCGCCCCAGGCTGATCATCGGATCGTCCAGGCTCCGGACCATGATGGCGGGCTGTTTCTTCCCGGTCACCGTCGACACGACCCGGCCGAGGAACGTCTCTTTCTTCGGGGCCATCCCGGCGGCAGGGGCGAGGCTTTCCAGGAAGGACCGGTCGATGACGACCTTCCCCATCCCGGCCTCCCGATAGAACGCGTCCATGGAACCGATCCTCTTGTTCAGGACGGCCGACAGCCGTTCAAGGAGGGCCTCCTCCTTTCGAAGCTCGGCCGGCAGTTCGACCTTGGCCGTCTCGCGATCCCAAAGCTTTTTCCCCAGGGCCAGGCTCTTGGCCCGGCTGCGGACGTTCAGCCAGCGCTTGATCTGGTGGCGGGCGTCGGAGGTCGAGGCAACGGACAGCCAGCTTCGCGACGGCACCCGGTCCGGGGAGGTCGCGATCTCGACGATGTCGCCCGTCTTGAGGGCCGTCTTGAGGGGAGCCGGCGCGCTGTTGATCCGTGCCTCGACGGCGTGGAGGCCGATCTCGGAGTGGATCTTGAAGGCGAAGTCCAGGGCGGTCGCGCCGGGCGGCAGGCTCACGGCCTTCCCCTTGGGGGTGAAGACGTAGACCTCCTCGGGGATGAGGTTGGTCTTCAGGGTCTTCAGGAACTCCCGGGGATTCTTCTGTTCCTCGTAGAGGGCGACCATCTCCCTCAGCCAGTGGAGCCGCTGGTCGTCCTTGGCCAGGCCCTGGGGCTCCCCCTCCTTGTATTTCCAGTGGGCGGAGATCCCGTTCTCGGCGAGGTCGTGCATCTCCCGCGTCCGGATCTGGACCTCGAACGTTTTCTGGTCCGCGGTGATCACGGTCGTGTGGAGGGCCTGATACATATTCGGCTTGGGCATGGCGATGAAGTCGCGGAACCGCTGGGGCAGGTGCGGCCATTTCTGGTGGATGACGCCGAGGGCGGTGTAGCAATTCTTGACCGTGTCCGTGATGAGCCGGAGGGCCAGGAAATCGTAGACCTGGTCGAAGCCGATGTCGCGCCGCTTCATCTTGCTCCAGACGCTGTACGGACGTTTCGTCCGGGCGAAGATCTCGGCCGGGACGCCGTTCTCCTTCATCAGGGCCTCGATGGCCCGCTTGAACAGGCGGAGCTCCTTCTCGCCGGACTTCGCCAGCGGCTCGACGAGGGCCGTGACCTTGAAGTATTCCTCGGGAGCGACGTAGCGGAAGGACAGGTCCTCGAGCTCGGCCCGGATCCTCCCCATGCCCAGGCGGTTGGCGATGGGGGCGTAGATCTCGAGCGTCTCCCGGGCGATCTGGCGCTGTTTGTCCTCGTCCAGGAACTTGAGGGTCTTGAGGTTGTGGATCCGGTCGGCCAGCTTGATGAAGATGACGCGCAGGTCGTCGGTCATGGCCAGGATGATCTTCCGGATCGTCTCGGCCCGCCGGGCCTCGGGGGAGGCCTCCTGGACGCGGCTGATCTTCGTCACGCCCTCGACGAGGGCGACGACCTCCTTGCCGAAGGCCTCACGGATCTCGGGGGCCGTGACGTCCGTGTCCTCGAGGACGTCGTGGAGGAGGCCGGCGACGAGCGTCGTCCGGTCGAGGTTCATGTCGGCCAGCATCCCGGCGACCTCGAGGGGGTGGCTCAGGTACGGCTCGCCGGACCGGCGGACCTGGCCCTTGTGGGCGCGGGCGGCGAAGACGTAGGCTTTCTGGAGGACGGCGACGTCCTTCTCGCCGAGCCGGGGCGTGACCTTTTCAAGGATGTCGTCGAACCGGATCATCGGCTTTCCGTGTCGTCGGAGCGCTCCCGTTCCCGGGCCAGGATCCATTCGGCGGCCGCGCCCAGGTCGGGCGCGACGAAGGCCGGGGCGATCCCTTCGCGGCGGAGGGCTTCGCGGGAGGCTTCCCCGTAGCCTGTCAGGACGAGCACGGGCAGGGCGCCGGCGTTCCGTCCGAAACGGATATCTTCGACCTTGTCGCCGACCATATAGGAGTTCTCGAGATCGAGATCGAGGGCCTCCCGGGCCTTCAGGGCCATGCCGGGGAAGGGCTTGCGGCAGGCGCAATCGCGGTCGTAGGCCGCGGACGAGGATCCGATGAAATGGGGGCAGTAATAGACGGCGTCGATCCGGGCGCCCGCGGCGGCGAAGTCCGCGAGCATCCTGTCGTGGATGACGCGGAGGTCGTCCTCCGTGAAGAATCCCCGGCCGACGCCGGACTGGTTGGTGATGACGACGACGGCCAGGCCGGCCGCGTTGAACTTCCGGACGGCCTCGAAGCTGTAGGGGTAGATACGGACCTGCTCGTATCGTCCCGGGTAGCCGACGTCCTCGTTGATGGTCCCGTCCCGGTCCAGGAACACCGCCCGGCGCTTCACAGGAACCTCCGTCCCGCCTCGAAGGCCTCCTCCGGTCCGATCTCCGTCATGCAGCGATGGTCGTAGGGGCATTTCCGGTAGAGGCACGGCCAGCAGGGGACATCCTTTTTCATGAGGACGGAGCGCGAACGGACGGGACCGGTCGCGGCGGGCTCCGTCGGGCCGAAGAGAGCGAGGATAGGCGTGCCCAGCGCGTCGGCGACGTGCATCGGCCCCGTATCATTGGTCACGAACAGGCGGCCCAGGCCGATGAGTGCGACGAGCTCGCGGAGGGACGTCCGCCCCGCGAAGTTCAGGGCGGGCTTTTCCAGGCCCGCGGCTACGGCGTCGGCGATGTCCTTCTCGCCGGCCGAGCCGACGAGCAGGATATCGGCGCCGTCCCGCGATTGGAACAGGCGGCCGAGCGCGGCGAACCGGCCGGCCGGCCAACGCTTGGCCGGGCCGTAGGCGGCGCCGGGATTGAGGACGACGAGCGGCCGGGAGCGATCGCGGCCGGCTTCGTCGAGCCGGCGTTCCGCCGCGGCTTTCTCTTCCGGCGTCACGGATAGCCCGGACCCGGCGAAAGAAGCGGCGAATCCGAGTCCGCGGATAAGTTCGAGGTAATAATCCCGTTGATGGACGGGCTCGATGGTGTCCTTTACCCGAACGCGGCGAGTCAGGAGCATGCTCCGTCCGTCCCGAACGTATCCCCATCGTTCGGGGATCCCGGCCAACCGGAAGAGGAGGGCCGTTCCGAAGGAATTCGTCAGGAGAAGTCCGGCGTCGAAGCGATGGGCGCGGAGCGCGGCGGCCTCCTGCCGGAGCGCTTTCAGCCCCTTGGTTTGCCGGATGGTCAGCGCGCCGCGGACGCCGAGCTCCGGCGAGAGAAGGTCGCCGACCCAGGGCTGTCCGGCGGCCCAGACCTCGATATCGGGGCCCGAGGCCGCGAGCGAACCCAGGACGGGCAGGGCCATGACGGCGTCCCCGATCCAGTTCGGCATCCGGACGACGAGCTTCATCGCCCTTATTCTACCAAATTAATACGGGTCCTACGAGGAGGGCTCGGAGGCCGCCCCTCGACCCCAGACCCCGGAACCTGTAGACAGGTTCCCCCGCCGGTAAGGCCGTCGGGCCCCCTTCCCAACTGGGGTTTACGTGGCGGCCCTCCTCGCCCTCGACCGAATGAGCGCCCCTCGACCCCAGACCCGGGAAGCTATAGACAGGTTCCCCTGCCGGCAACACCGGCTGGCCCCCTTCCCAACTGGGGTTTACGGGGCGGCCCTCCTCGCCCCTTCCGAAGAACCTGCCCTTGATCCCGGCCCGGGGACTAATCTCGACGGTTCGGCCGGGATGGGAAACAAGGCCTTGCCATGGGTTTTGCATGCATCTTTGCGGTTCCCCAAGGATCGCCCGAGAATACCCCCCTTTGGAAAAGGGGGGCAAGGGGGGATTTGCTTGGGGCCAAAAAAGTCCGATTCGCCCACCTTACTAATGGGAGGGTTGTCATTCCCCTCAACACGCCCTTTAGGAAAAGGGGGGAGGCAAATCGATTCGTCGGAACAGGGGCGCCAGGTCGGGTTCCTGGGGGAATAGGAAGACAATGGTCGCACTATTAGGCGAGCGCTCGAAGGCCGCCCTGAAACCCCCGAGGGCGAACCCCTCCCATCCCTGGCTAGACCTTGAAGAAGATCTTGTGCCGATGGAGGAACCGCAGGCTCAGCCACTTGGCCGCCAACGCGCCGAGCGGAATGATCAGAGGACCGATGAGGCCGGCGTGTTGTTGGACTCCCGTCAGGAAGAAGCGCGCGATGCCGTCGAAATCGACCACTTCCTGGCCGAAATATATAAGGATGGCGTTCGTTCCGATGATGACGAAAAAGAAGGCCCACCGGCTCCAGCCCTTGACGTCGATGAGCCAGTAGAACAGCGCCATGAGAAGGAGGCACCAGCCTCCCGCCCAAAGGACATATGTGCTCGTCCAGATGTGCTTGATGATGGGGAAGGCCAGGCTCCAGAGGCCGCCGACCGCCAGGCAGGCGGCCCCGCCGAGGAGCAGGCCGAGCGCCTTGGCCTTGGGGCTTCGGGAGGCCTTCAGCCAATACCCCGCGAATACGCCCAGGAGGAGGGAACAGGCCGCGGGGAAGGTCGAGATGACGCCGAGGCTGTCGCCTGGCCCGTAGAACTCGGATGAGATATGGCCTGCCATGAGCTTCTGGTCGATGTATGTGTGGAGGGAGCCCTCCGGTGTCATCTGGCCCGGGCCGTAGCCGGGGACGGGGATGAGCACCAGGGCCGCCCAGTACAGGAGCAGGATGCCGAAGAAGACGGCGACCTGCGTCCTGAGCTTTGTGTTAAGCACCAGGATGGCGACGAGGAAATAGCAGATCCCGATGCGCTGAAGGACGCCCGTCCAGCGCTGGTTGGCGAGATCGAAGCCCAGAACCCCGCCCGCCATGAGGCCGAGAAGGATCAGGATGAGCGTCCGCTTGACGACATGGAGGGCCACGCGCGTCCGGGCCTTTCCGGTCTCGACCCTCTTCAGGAGAGAGAACGGGAAGACGGCCCCGATGATGAAGAGGAAGAGCGGGAAGATCAGGTCGTAAAAAGTGAATCCGGCCCAGGCATTGTGCTCGACCTGGCGGGCGAGGAACCGCGTCCAGGGCGCGTCCGTGATCGCGGGCAATGCCCGGACGACCGTATCCCCTCCGATGATCCAGAACATGTCGAAGCCGCGCAGGGCGTCGAGCGACGCGACCCGGCTTGCGGTCGGGACGGGCTTATCGGCGTCCATGATCCCTCCCTATCGTCCGGCGGCCTTTTCCAGGGCCGCTTCCATGGAATCGTACATCCAATGGAGCATCTCGCGCCGTCCGGGAGGGCTTCACCTGGGCCGCGACGACGGCAGCCGTTTCCTTCCGGAGCGCCCGGAGTCCTTCGAGGGCCCGCGCGGCATCGGCCGCGCGCTCGGGGCCCGGTCCGTTCGCCCGGAGCTTCAAGAGCGCCCGCGAGGCCTCGGCGCGGTTGATGAGGTTCCTTGCCGCGAGGTCCCAGAACGCGAGCTCATCGTGCCCTTTCTTCGCGATCTTCGCATAGGCCTGGAACCGGACGAGCCCGTCCTTGTATTCCGCGAGCCGGCGCTCGCACGTTGCGAGCTCGGCGCCGAGCTCGCTTTTTTTCGCCATGTCTTCGACCCGGTCCGCGACGTATTCCCTCGGGGCGGGGAGCGCTTCCTTGAAGAATCCGAGGTCGTCGGCGTAGTTGAACAGGCCCCGGTTGGCGAGCCTGCCCGCAGCGGTAAAAAAGCCCGGGTCGTCGACGCCGAAATGCTCCCGGACATAGGCCGCCTGAAAATCATCGAGACTGCCGCAAGGATGCGAGGTGATGAATCGCGGCAGTTCGATGGACGCCGACTGCAGCTCCCAGGGGAAGAGATGGACCGTCCAACTGGTCAGGACGGCCCCGCCGATGCGCCCGGACATCCCCCGCTGGAACGAATCGAATGTGTTTCTCATGTGGAAAAAGGTTCGCGGGGCGAACACGCTGTCCCCCCAACAACTCGAGCTGGGGCAGACGACGACGTCGAACCCGTGAGCGGCGAGATACTCGGCCTGGTAGAACGGGTCCGGATCGCGTCCGGGCTCGTCGCCGAGCGGGTAGAGGAACGGGCTGAACCGGGTCCGCGTCGCGGCGTCGATCTCGTCCTTCCTTTTCGTCCCCTGCCCCCATACCCAGATCCCGTCCGCTCCGGCGAACCGTGTGTAGAGCCAATCGTAGAGAACGATCTTCTTCGAAAGGCTGTCGAGAGCCTCCGGATGGTGAAGGAGCATATCTGCCCAGATGATCGGCCGAATGCCCCTGGCGATCAAGGGCCGGCTTACGGCGTTGATATGATCGATGTAGAGCGCCGAGAGCGAATGGGCTGCGGCGTAGGCGCGGCAGCGGGAGCACTCCCCGAGCGTGTAGGCCTCGTCGGCTCCCAAATGGAAGAACCGGACATCCCCGAAGACCTCAAGATACTCATCGAGCCACTTCCGAAGGAACGGCACGACAGCCGGGTTCTGCGGGCAGTATTGATCGATCCGGTCCGGGACCTCCGCCAGGGGCTTGTACTTCTCGTGTTTCAGGACGTACTCGCAGTGCCCGATCGTCTGGAGCAGAGGGATGGGCTCGAGTCCGAGCCCGCGGCTGTAGGCGAGGATCTCCTTGAATTCGGCCTTGGAGAACGCGTCCGGAGAGACGCACTCCGGGCACGTCTCCCATTTGATGTTGTTCTCGACCTCCCAAATGATCGTGTCGTAGCCGAGGTCCGCCAGCATCTTCAGTTCCTTCTTCAGGTAGGGGGCCGTGAACTGCGAGATGTTCATGTCGATGTGGAAGCCCTGGATGCGCGGGGCCAACGCGGCGCCTTCGGGCGTCCCGCCTCCTGCCGCAAAACCTGCGGCCGAAAGCAGAAACAGTGTCCCCCAAGCTGACATGACGGCGGATCGTTTCATGAAACGGCTCCTTTGGGGACACAATACCATTTTCCCAATTACAAAATAAAGGGAAATACCCCCAGGAAGATCATCCAATTCGGAAGCGGGTATTGTGTCTCCGAAAAGCATCTCCGAATAGCACGGTCCTCCCCACATAATAGAAGGGAACAGAACGGGGGGCGGGGAACGGGGATTAGCGGTACGTCTCTCCGTCGACCTTGATCATCGGATAGGGCCCTTCGACGGGCACCGGGATCTCCTGGACCAGCTTCTTCGTGATCGCCGCAACGGTCGCCAGGTCCTTGGCGTCCCATTCGCAGACGATGCGGACCGCCTTGCCTTGCGCGTCCAGCTGGACCCAACTGCCGACCCAATAGGCATCGGCTCCGGAGTGGCGCTTGGCAAGCCGGGCGACCGGCTCCACCTGCGCGAGATCCATCGGGATTGGCAAAGGATGATAGAGAATGAATTTGGCCATTTTTTCACCCCCGACCTGAAGAATTTCGAAAGGGCAGGGGCGGCCGGGCCCTCGATCCCCGGCAGCCCCCCCTTCTTTAATAGGTCGGCCGGAAGGCGTTGTCAATTAATTGGGGACACAATACCCATTTCCCAGTTAATAAATATCGGGAATGCCCCCCTGGAAAGATCGACAATTCGGAAACGGGTATTGTGTCCCCATAATTGACAAAGCCCGCGGGCTGCGTCTAGAGTAAGGGCGAAAGGAGCCGGCCGGGCGATGGGGTTTGCGGACGAGCTGTCGGCGACGATGGGCGCGCGCGGAGAGTGGGCGCGGGAGCTGTTGTCCCGGCTGATCGCTATTCGCAGCACGACCGGCAATGAGGGCCCCCTTCAGGAGCACCTGAGCGGCGTGATTTCGGGCCTCGGCTTCTCCGCTCGGCGCGTCCCCATCGACGAATCCATCCTCGAAGATCCCGACTATACGCCTGTCCCCGGGCACAAGAGCTACAGCGGCCGCCCGAACGTCATCCTGGACCTCTCCGGCGCGGGCGGCGGGAGGGGCGTCATCCTCAACACCCACACCGATGTCGTCCCCGCGCCCGATTCGATGTTCGAGGCCGGGAGCGGGAACGGAACGGTTCACGGCCGCGGCGCGTGCGACGCCAAGGGCCAGGTCGTCACCATCCTTCTGGCGCTTGCCGCGCTCAAGGATCTCGGCGTCCGGCTCCGGGGGGACGTCGAGGCCCAGTTCGTCGTCGAGGAGGAAGCCGGAGGCAACGGTTCCCTCTCGGCCATCGTCAACGGCCGCCGGGCGGACGCGGCCGTCGTGCTCGAGCCGACCGGCCTCGAGGTGCGCCCGGCGAACCGCGGCGCCGCCTGGTTCCGGCTCTCCGTCGCCGGCCGTTCCGTCCACATGGGCCGGTACCGCGAGGGCGTGAGCGCGTTCGACGAAATGACGGGCCTCGTCCCCGTGCTCAAGCGATACGAGGCGTTCCTTCGGGACGCGTCGAAAGGGTATCCCGGCTTCCCCGCCGACCCCAGCCCGGTCGTGGTGAACGTCGGGCGGGTCCGCGCGGGCGACTGGCCCTCGACCGTGCCCGGCGAATGCGTCGCCGAAGGCGGGATCGCCTTCCTCCCGAACCGGAACGCCCGGCGCATCGAGGAAGAGATCCGGGTGCGGATAGACGCGGAGGCGACGCCCTGGGCGAAGGAACACGCGCGCTTCGAGCTCGCGGGGCTCCGCAACGAGGCTTTCGAGACGCCCGTGGAGCATCCGTTCGTCCGGAGCTTCCATCGGGCCGCCGAATCGGTCCTCGGGCCCCGGAACCTTGCCGGGTGGATCGCCTCCTGCGACGGGCGCCTCTTTTTCCACCGGGGAGGGATGCCGACCGTCGTCTTCGGCGCCGGGGACCTCGGCCTGGCCCATTCGAACGACGAACGCATCGAGATGGACGACGTCCTCAAGGCCGCCGAAGTGCTCGGGCGGTTCCTGGTGGACTGGTGCGGCGTCGAGGAAAAGGAGTGACCCCATGACCGTCAGGATCGCCGTCGTCGGCGCCGGCAAATTCGGACAGACCCACCTGGACGCGTTCACCCAACTCGGATATTCCGGCGTCGCCGAGCTCACCGCGATCGCCGAGTCCAGCCCGCGACGGGCGGAGGAGCTCCGCGCCCGGTACGCGTGTCCGGTCTACGATGATTTTCGCGAGATGCTCGGGAAGGAGGCGCTCGACGCGATCAGCGTCGCCACCCCCGACCATCTCCATCGCGAGATCGCCGTTGCGGCCGCCCGGGCGGGGAAACACGTCCTGGTCGAAAAGCCGCTCGACGTCACGGTCGAGGGCGCCGCCGAGATGGTCCGGGCCGCCGCGGACGCGGGCGTCCTCCTGCAGGTCGACTTCCACAAGCGCTACGACCCCGACCACCAGGCCATCGAGAGGCGCGTCCGGGCGGGCGACCTCGGCGATATCCTCTATGGCAGTGTCCACATGGAGGACCGCATCGAGGTCCCGTCCGAATGGTTCCCCCATTGGGCGCCCTCATCGTCTCCCGCCTGGTTCCTGGGCGTGCATTTCTACGACCTCGTCCGCTGGATCCTCGGTTCTGAGGCGAAGAGCGTCTTCGCCACGGGAACGAAGAATACGCTCCTCAAGGACCACGGCGTCGACACGTACGATTGCGTCAACGCCAAGGTGGACTTCGTGAACGGCGCGGCCTTCTCGTTCGACACGAGCTGGGTCCTGCCCGGGGGGTTCGAGGCCATCGTCAACCAGGGGCTCCGGCTGGTCGGCACGAAAGGCCTGTTCGAGTGCGACAGCCAGGACCGCGGCTCCCGTTCGTGCATCGAGAGGGAAGGCATGGCCACGTACAACAACAATTTCAAGCGCGAGGCCGTCGACCGGCGCGGCCGCCGGCTCTTCCGCGGCTACGGCGTCGAGAGCATCGAGGACTTCGCCGGGAACGTCGCCTTCCTCGCGGACGGAGGGCGCCTCGCGGACCTCAAGGGCGTCCGGGCTTCGGGCGAGGACGGGCTCGAGGTCACGCGCATCGCCGTCGCCGTGCACGAGAGCCTGGCGACGGGCCGCGTGGTCCGATTGAGGTGACCCCATGGCGAACTACGATCTCACCCCCGTCGACGTCCCCCGTGTCGAAACGAAATACCGGACCATCCGGACGATGATCCCGGTGCCGGAGTCCGTCCCCATCTTCGAAGCCCTCGCGGCGAGCGAGCCGCGGTCCATGTCGGGCCAGCCGCCCGTCGTCTGGCACCGGGCGGAGGGCTTCACGGTCGCGGACCGCTGGGGGAACCGCTGGATCGACTGGTCGAGCTGTGTCCTCGTGGCCAACGCGGGGCACGGCCGGCCGGAGATCCGGGACGCCCTGAAGAAGGTCATCGACCAGGGCCTCCTCGCGAGCTACGTGTTCGTCCACGAACAGCGGGCCGAGCTCTGCGGGATGCTGAGGGCGCTCTCCCCGGACCCGGACAGCTACAGGGTCTTCCTCCTCTCGACGGGCAGTGAGGCGACCGAGAACGCCATCAAGCTCGCCCGGACCTACGCCCTGGAGAAGCACGGCCCCGGCCGGAAGGTCATCGTCTCCTTCCGGAACGCCTTCCACGGGCGGACGATGGGAGCCCAGCTCGCCGGGGGCATGGACGGGCAGAAGAAATGGCTCGGCGACAGGGATCCCTCCTTCGTCCAGGTCCCGTTCCCGGACGGCTATAAGAACACGGATACGAGCTTCAGGCTGTTCCTGGCGACCCTGACGGAGAAGGGGATAGCTCCGGACGCCGTCGCCGGGGTCATGACCGAGAGCTACCAGGGCGTCGGCCCGGACTTCCTCCCGGTCGCATACGCGAAGCGCCTCGAGACGTTCTGCCGGGAGCACGATATCGTCACCATCTTCGACGAGGTCCAGTCCGGCTTCGGCCGGACCGGGAGGATGTTCTGTTACGAGCACTACGGCGTGAGGCCGGACCTCATCTGCTGCGGCAAGGGGATCTCCTCGTCCCTGCCTCTTTCCGCGGTCATCGGCCGCGAGGACATCATGGGGCTTTACCCCCCGGGCGCGATGACATCCACGCATTCGGCGTCCCCCCTGCCGGTCGTCGCCGCCATCTCCAACCTGAAGATCATCCTCGGCGAGGGCCTCTCGGAAAGGGCCGCCCGCATGGAAAGCGTCCTCATGCCGCTCCTGGAAGAGGTCCGGAGCCGACATGCGGGCAGGCTCGGCTGCCTGCACGGCAAGGGCCTGGTCGCCGGCATCCAGGTCGTCCGGCCCGGGACGAAGGAGCCGGACCCGGACACGGCGCTGGCGATCAACGTCGCCTGCATGCGCAGGGGCGTCCTGATGTTCGCGCCGGTGGGCGTCGCCGGAGAATGCCTGAAGATCGCCCCTCCCCTCATCATCGCCGAAGACGCCCTCGTGGAATCGGCGCGGGCCTTCGGGGAGGCGGCGGACGAGGTGCTGGGATGAACGACGATCTCTTCGGATTGAAGGGAAAGACCGCCGTCGTCACGGGCGGCGGGGGGAGCTCGGCGGGGCGATGGCCCGGGCCCTCGCGGAGCGCGGGGCGGCCGTCGCCCTGCTCGACGTGAGGGAAGAGGCCGCGGCCGACGCCGCCCGCCGCATCGCCGCCGCCGGGGGGCGGGCCATCGGCGTCGCCTGCGACGTCCTTGACGAGAAGAGCCTCGCGGCCGCCGTGGCCGGGGTCGTTTCCGTCTTCCGGCGCGTGGACATCCTGGTCAATGCCGCGGGCGGGAACTCCCCCGCCGCGTCCACGTCCAGGGAGACCGTCGGGCGGGCGGACATGGACGGCGCCGCCGCCGGGGCCGGGACGTTCTTCGAACTCGACGCCGCGGCCCTCCGGTCCGTCTTCGACCTCAACGTCCTCGGCACGTTCCTCGCCTGCCGTGCTTTCGGCCGGGAGATGGCGGGGCCCGGCGGGGGCGTCATCGTCAACATTTCGTCCCTGACCGCGGCGCGGCCGCTCACCCGGGTGCCCGCGTACTCGGCGGCGAAGGCCGGCGTCTCCAACTTCACGCGCTGGCTCGCGACGCACCTGGCCCCGCTCCATATCCGGGTCAACGCCCTCGCCCCGGGCTTCTTCCTGACCGGACAGAACCGGTTCCTGCTGACCGACGAGAAGACCGGCGGGCTGACCGCCCGGGGAGCGGCCATCATCGCCCACACGCCGATGGGCCGCTTCGGGACGGGAGACGACCTGGCCGGGGCTCTCCTCTGGCTCGTCTCCGACGCCTCGGCCTTCGTGACGGGGGTCGTCGTCCCCGTCGACGGCGGCTTTTCCGCATATTCCGGAGTGTGAAGGACCCATGCTGACCAACGAACCCATTCCCTCAACCATGAAAGCGGCCGTGCTCGAGGCGCCGCGGAAGATCGTCCTGCGCGAGATCCCCGTCTGGCCCATCGAGGCCTACGGCGACCCGGACATCGTCCTCGTCAAGGTCGCGGCATGCGGGGTCTGCGGCTCCGATTTCCGGTATTTCGCCGGGGAGAACCCCTGGGCCATGCATACCCTCGGCCGGCACATCGACAATCCCCCGAACATCGTCCTCGGCCATGAATTCGCGGGCGAGGTCGTGGCCGTCCTCGACGAAAAGAACGCCGGGCTTCTGGGAAAGCGGGTTGCCCCGGTCTGCTCGAAGGTTTGCGGGACCTGTCCCGAGTGCCGGTCCGGACTGACCCAGCTCTGCGCGAACACGGTGCATTTGGGTCACGGACAGGGATGGGGGAAGCGGGCTTTCTATCCGGGCGCGTACGCCGAGTACGTCCCCGCATGGGGGAGCGGATGTTACGCTATTCCCGAGGCCTTAACGTTCGGCGAAGCGGCGATGATGGACATCCTCGCCGTCTGCGCCCACGTCGCCGCGCAGGGGAACGTCCGGCCCGGCCGGCCGGTTCTGATGATGGGCGCGGGTCCCGCCGGGAACGGCATCTCCCAGGCCGCGCGGAACCTCGGTGCGAGCCGCGTCGTCGTCACCGACGTCGCCGACGCGGCGCTCGATGCGGCCCGAAGGCGCGGGATCGACGCCGTCGTGGACGTCCGCGGCAAAACGCCCCTGGACCTCTCCAACGAACTGCGCGCCCTCGCCCCCGAGGGATTCGGGACCGTCTTCGACAGTGTCGGCGGCCGGGAGAGCTTCGAGCTCGGGCTGGGGCTTCTCGGGAAAAGGGGGACGTTCGTCAACATGGCGGTCCACGACCTGGACATCCCGGTGAATTTTGTCCGGCTCGGGAGCGAGCGCCGTGTCACGACGAGCTCGAATTTCGCGACGGGCGATTACCCCCTTGCCCTGAGCTGGCTCGAGAGCGGCCGGTTCGCCGTGAAGGATTGGCTGACGGAGATAACGCTCGAAGACGTCCCGCGCGTGCTCGCGGAAACGGGATCGGGGGGCCGCCGCGCGTTCAAGCTGGTCATCAGGTTCCGGTAACGACATCATGCATTTCGCCGATTGGGTCGTCCTTGGCTCCTTCTTCCTGGTCACCATCTCCATCGGGTTCTGGGCCTATTCCCGGGTCAAGGATTCCGGGGACTTCTTCACCGCGGGGGGAAAGCTTCCGTGGTGGCTGACCGGCATCTCCCATCACGTGACGGGCTACAGCGGCGCCGTCTTCGTCGCTTATGCCGGGATCGCGTACTCCAAGGGATTCACCATTTATTGCTGGTGGGCCCTGGAAATTTCGGCCGTCATCGCGCTGGGGGCGTTCCTCATCGCGCCGCGGTGGTCGCGGATGCGGAAGAAACTGGCCATCCAGTCGCCGACCGAATACCTGTCGGTCCGCTACGGGGTCCCCACCCAACAGCTCATCGCCTGGAGCGGCGTCCTGCTCAAGGTCTTCGACGTGGGCGCCAAATGGGCCGCCATCGCCATCCTCCTGAACGTCTTCACGGGCCTGCCCCTGCATACCGGCATCTTCCTCGCGGGCGCGGTCTCCCTCATCTACATCACCATCGGGGGGCTCTGGGCCGACGTCATGAACGACATGCTCCAGTTCTGCGTCCAGCTGACCGCCGGAAGCGTCATGCTCGTCACCATCCTGTCCAAGCTGGGCGGGATCAAGGCGCTCTGGACCATGTGGGACCGCCTGCCCCCTTCCCACGCCGCCCCTTTCAACGACCCTTATACCCCCGTGTTCGCCGGGGCCTATCTGTTGATCAACTTCCTGAGCTATAACGGCGGGACCTGGCACCTGGCGGTCCGCTATATCTCATCGCCCCGGGGCTCCGACGCCCGGAAGGCGGCCATGCTTTCGTCGGCCCTTTACCTCGTCTGGCCCCTCATCCTGTTCTTCCCGATGTGGGCCGCGCCCATCTTCTTCCCCGACCTCGCCAATCCCGAGCACTCCTACGCGAAGATGGCCCTGGAATTCCTTCCGGCGGGGCTGGTCGGCCTTGTCCTGTCGTCGATGTTCGCCAGCACCCTGGCCATGACGGCCTCCGATTCCAACACCATCTCCGCCGTCGTCGTCCGCGACATCCTGCCCAGGCTCCTGCGCCGGTTCGACTTCGGGGACCGGAAAAAGGCCCTGCGGCTGGCCCGCCTTTCCACCTTCACCTTCACCTTCCTGACGGTCCTCATCGCCCTGAACGCGAAGTCGTTCGGCGGCGTCATCGGCCTCATCATCGCCTGGTACGGCGCCCTGGTCGGCACCGTCGCCATTCCCATGATCCTCGGGCTCCTTCCCTGGTTCCGGCGGAGCAACAGCTTTTCGGCCATCCTGTCCATCATCGCGGGGCTGGTCGTCTTCGCCTCGGTCAAGTATCTGTTCACGACGAGCCTCGCGGCCCAGGTGGGCCTGCCCGTCGCGACCTCCGCTTTTCTCTATGTCGTGACCGGGTTCTTCTTCCCGAAACCGAGGAAGGAGACGACGGAATTCCTGGACAAGCTCCGCACGGATTGAATGGCGGATAAAAAAGAAGAGAGGCAAGACAGATGATCAACATCATCGTTCCCATGGCCGTGTTGCTTTTGATGTCCGGCGGCCCGCGCCCCGAGACCAAGATCCCGTGCTACGCCTGGATGAGCGGGCCCAAGCAGGCGACGGACGCCCAGCTCGCCGCCAGGTGCGCCGACCTCAAGAAGAAGGGCATCGACGGCATCCTGTGTTCGGCGGGCCACGATCCCGAGACCTACCGCCGTGTCGGCAGGGCCGTGAAGGCGGCGGGCATGGAGTTCGAAGCCTGGATCCCGACGCTCGTCCAGGAGGAGAACCCCGGGCTGAAGCACGATTGGTACGCCGTCAACGGGCTCGGGCAATCGGCTTTCGACAAGCCGGCTTACGTCGACCACTACAAGTTCCTCTGCCCGAACCGCGAAGAGGTCTATCGATTCCTGGCCGACCTGTACGGTCGCGTCGCCGAGGTGCCCGAGATCGACGGCATCCATCTCGACTTCATCCGCTTCCCGGACGTCATTCTCGCCCGCGGGCTGTGGAAGAAGTACGGCCTCGTCATGGACCGGGAGTTCCCGCAGTTCGACTACTGCTATTGCGACAAGTGCGTCGCCGATTTCAAGGCCGGGACGGGCATCGACATCAAGGCCGTTAAGAACCCCTCACAGGTCGAGGCCTGGAAGCAATTCCGGTACGACCTCATCACGAACCTCGTGAACCGCCTGGCGAAGGACGTCCACGCGAAGAACAAGCGCATCACGGCCGCCGTGTTCCCCGGCCCGGATTCCGTCGCGAAGAAGATCGTCCGCCAGGAATGGGACAAGTGGGAGATCGACGCCTTCTTCCCGATGAACTACAACGATTTCTACCTCGAGGGAACGGCGTGGATCGGCGTCATGTGCAAAGAAGGCGTTACGGCCCTCGGCGGCCGGAAGCCCCTGTACAGCGGGCTGTTCATCTGCCCCGATCCCGGGGGTAAAGCCAAGGAGCCGGACCCGGAAAACCACGGCCTGGTTCCCGGAGAGCTCGAGGCCGCCATCCGGGAATCCATGGCCAACGGCGCCGCCGGGATATGCCTGTTCACCCCCGACCGGATGACCGACGAGGATTGGGCGGTGTTCGAAAAAGCCATCCACCCGGGACCGCGCCGATAACGCCTCCTGGAGGCCGCGCCTCCGGGCCATACGTTCGAGAACGGAGAGGAACATGAGAAGAGCCTGGGCACTCCTTCTGGCCTGCGGCGTCTGCCTGGCGGCGAGCGACCGCGTCCCGATGACGGCGAAGTTCGAGGATTCCGCCTCCTTCCGATGGCTTGCCAAGAAGGTCCTGCGGAGCCGGGTGCTCGACGACTGCGGGAGCCTGGACCATTGGAAGGCGTTCACGACCGGCGGTATCCCGCTCGTGGACGCCCGGGTGGATCTCAAGGCGACGGACGCCGAGCGCGCGGTCTCCGAGCTTTCGATCACCGCGGAAGGCTCGCGCGACGGCGGGCCCCTGCTCCGCGTCCGTGTCCCCGCGAGGCTCCCCGTTCCCGGCCCGAAGAGCGGGCGGGCATGGGGTGGCGCGGGGGTCCGGAGGCTCTTCGACGGCGAGGACTGGCGGCGCTCCAACCGCGTCTCGTTCTGGGTGCGGCCCGAAGGGCCGGGGTTCTTCATCACCGCCCTCGAGCTCCGGCTCTACAACGACGGCGTCGAGAAGCTGCCGGCGTCCTTCGGGCAGGAGGGCGAGACCACGGTCGTCCTGCGGAACCACGAATGGAACCGGGTCGTTTGGGAGATCGGCAACGTGGCCCGGGACAAAGTGGCGAGCCTCGAGTTCCATTACCTCATTTCGGGTGGAGAGCCCGAAGCCGGGAACGCTGTCGTCTTCGATTTCGACGACCTCGAGCTCGAAGAGGTCGAGCCGGATCACGTCGAGGGGTGGGGCGTCTGGCCGGGCCGCGTTTCGTATAGCCATACGGGCTATCCGAACGGCGCGGAGAAGACGGCTCTCGCGAGCGGCCTCGCGGCCCGGGAATTCCGGCTCGTCGATCAGGCGACGGGGGAGACGGTCCTGACGAAGCCCGTCCGGACGGTCGCGACGCGCCTCGGGAGTTTCCAAGTGATGGATTTCTCCGAGATCCGGCGGACGGGTTCATATGTCCTTGAGGCCGGGGGCCCGGCGACGCGGCCTTTCCGCATCGAACCGAACGTATGGCGGGGGACCGTCCTGAAGGCGCTGAACTTCCTCTATGCCGAGCGATGCGGGGCGGCCATCCCCGGCATCCACAGCGTCTGCCACCGCGACTGGACCGTGGAGCACGACGGCAAGCGCATCGTCATCAACGGCGGCTGGCACGACGCCGGCGACCTGACCCAGGACCTCTTCAATACGACGGAGATCGTCCGAGCGCTGTTCCGGATGGCCGAGAGCCTGAGCGCCCGGGGGGACGATCCCGAGCTCCTCGAACGCGTCCTCGGGGAGGCGCGGTGGGGGCTCGACTGGGTCCTGAAGACCCGCTTCGGCGATGGCTTCCGGAACGGCGGCTCGGCCATCAGCCGCAAGACCAACGGCATCATCGGGGACGACGACGACGTCACGGCAACGGCGCGGAACACGCCGGACCTGAACTTCGCGGCGGCCTCCGTCGAAGCGTTGGCCGGGCGCGTCCTGAAGAGCATCGATCCCCGGACGGCGGCCTATGCCTTGCGGGCGGCTGCCGAGGACTGGCGCTTCGCCCTCGACCGGCTGAGCGCGCCCCCCGTCGCCGGAGCCAAGGAGATCTGGCGCGGCAACTTCGATTCCGGGAGCGTGGAGCTGGAGACCGTATCGGCGGGCGCCCTGGCCTCCGTCGAGCTGTGGCGGGCCACGGCGGACCCGAAATACGCGGACAAGGCGTCCGAGCTGGCCAAGACCATCCTGGATTCGCAGGAACGGACCCGGCCGGACTGGGACGTCCCGCTCCTCGGCTTCTTCTACGCGGGCCCGGCGAAGGACCGGATCCTCCACTATTGCCACAAGGGCCATGAGCACATGCCCGTGGTCGCCCTGGCCGCCCTTTGCGAAGCCCTGCCCGATCACCCCGACTGGATGAAGTGGTACTCGGCTGCCGTCCTGCACGCGCAATACCAGAAGACGGTCGCGAAGTATACGGAGCCATACGGCGTGCTCCCCGCGTCCATCTACAAGGACGACGAATACCTGACCGTGCCCGAGAACCGGCGGGAGTCCTTCCGCAAGCAGGTTCTCCAGGGCGTCCCGCTTGGAAAGGGGCGGTTCCTGCGCCTGTTCCCGGCCTGGCTGGATTATCGGGGCCATTTCGGGACCATTCTTTCCCAGGCCCAGGCGCTCGAGGAATCGGCCCGCCTCCGCGGGGACCTGGAGGCGGCGCGGCTGGCGGAGCGCCAGCTCGAGTGGGTCATCGGCCGCAATCCGTTCTCGCAGAGCACGATGTGGGGGGAGGGGTACGATTTTCCGCCGCTGTACTCGCCGTCCTCCGGCGACATGGTCGGCGGCCTGCCGGTCGGCATTCAGACCCGGGGGGAGAGCGACGTGCCCTACTGGCCCGTCCAGAGCACGTGGACCTACAAGGAGATCTGGGTCTATCCGGCCGCGCGGTGGCTCGAGCTCACGCGCGATCTCGGCGCGCCCGCGCTTGTCGAGGGGCGGGCCGGGGACGCGGTCGATCTCGAGGACAGGGCTTCGGGGCAGAAGACCGTCGCCGGGTACGACCCCGTCTCAGGGCGCTTCCGGGCGACCGTTCCCGAGGGGACATATGTCGTGCGAAGTCTTGGCGCGGCCGAGACCCGGACCTTCCTGCCCGGGGGCAGGTACGAAATTGACGTGCGTCCTGGGCGGGCGCTGGATTTCGAGGTCGCCGGGAGCGTCTCCGCCGACGGGGAAGCGACCATCAAGTTGAGCGCTCGAGGAAATGGGACACACCGCTTCACCATCCGCACGGATAATCTCACTCTAGCCGACCCGGAGAAGGAGCTAATCCTGGAATCGGGCCGCGAAGGCACTCTCGAATGGCGCGGCCATATCGTCTCGAGCGGTACCCCCTGGGTCGCCGTGGTCTATCCGGACAACGACCTGTCACGACGCATAGAAGTGATGAATTAGGGACACAATACCCGTTTCCGAATTATAGAGATCTCTCGGGGCAAACCATTCCCCCGAAATAATTCGGAAATGGGTATTGTGTCCCCGTCAGCCGGCCGAAGTGGAGCTCGAATCCTTCTTGGCGGATTCCTTGGCGGCGGGCTTGGTCTCGGACTTCGACGCGGTCTTTTCCGGGGCTTTCTCGACGGGCTTCTCCGCCGGTTTTTCGGCCGGTTTGCTGTCCCTGGCCTTCTCTTCCTTGGACGGGATGTTCTTGTGGGCGTAATCCGTGATATAGAAGCCCGAACCCTTGAACTGGATGGCCGGCGAGGAGATGAGCTTCAACAGCGGGCCGCCGCATTTCGCGCATTTCTGGAGCGGCTTGTCCCTGAGCTTCTGCAAAGCTTCGGACCGGGCGCCGCAGGCCTGGCACTTGTATTCATGGATGGGCATGGTCGTTATCTCTCTCGGTCATCTAATATAAGTCATATATTATAGCACAACTTAGGGGGTTCCCGGCAAGCGCCCGGACAACTTTTCCCGGCCGCTTTCCATGGTCGGCCCGGCATAAATGCCTCCGGGAAGGCTTGACACGGGACCGATTTGTCTACATATAAGGGGGAATCATGGATGCGGGCAGGTTCCCGGCGTTCCTGCAGGAGAGCGTTCATGGAGGGAGGGCGTAATATGAGACATCCGTTGACCCGACGGGACGCCGTCAAGTCGATGACCGGGGCGGCGCTATGGGCCGCGATGACGGGAGGGACGCCGCTGGCCGCGGCCGACCGGCGGTTCGAACCGAAGATCAGCGTGAAGGTCCCCCCGCCGGGGCCCAATTCGCTGGCCTTGTTGGAAAGGACCCAAAAGGCGCTCGGCCGGACGAACTACGCCGGCCTGTACAGTATTTGCCTGGCGGCCGGCAACGGGGTTCACGTTCAGGATCTCGACGGCAACGTCTATTTGGACTGTCTTGCCGCGGCGTCTTCGAATGTCCTGGGCTACGGCCGTGACGAGGTCGCTCAAGCCTATTACGAAGAGGCTTCGCGAATGCAGCATACCTGCCTGGTCTATTCCGCCAACGAACCGTGCGTCCGGCTGGCCGAAACGCTCAATCGTCTGATGCCGGTCCATTTTCCGAAGAAGACGATCGTCGGTCTATCGGGCTCCGATGCGAACGAAGGGGCCATCGAAGCGGCGCGCCGGTACACGGGCCGGTCGGGGATCATTTCCTTCCGGCATGCCTATCATGGCTCGAACGGCCTCTCGCAGGCGGCTTCCGGATTCCCCGCGGTCAATACGGGACTCTATCCTTCGGATGACCCGGACTTCATCAAAACGGATTTCCCGGTCGCCTCCGCCGACAGGGACAGGGTCCTCCGGAACATCGAATCCGTCCTCTCCTTCGGCAAGGTGGGGGCCATCATGGTGGAATGCCTCCAGGGCGACGGCGGGAACCTCCTGCCCGCCGACGGCTTCTTCCTCCGTCTCAGGGAATTGCTCGATGCCTATGGCGTGCTCCTGATCTGCGACGAGGTGCAGAGCGGCATGGGGCGTACGGGCCGGTGGTGGTCCTTCATGCACGAGGGCATCGTTCCGGACATGATGGTGAGCGCCAAGGGGCTTACGGGCGGCTACGCCCCCGTCTCGGCGGTGACCGGGCGGGCGGAGGTCCTGGATTCCCTGGAGTCCGTTCAGCATGTGTTCACTTACAGCGGGCATCCCCCCTCGGCCGCCGTCGCCTGCAAGACGATCGAGATCATCGAGCGGGACGGCCTGATCGCGAACGCCCGAAAGGTCGGGGACAGGCTGCTCGCCGGCCTCAAGGAGATGGAAAAGGCATACCCCGACGTGGTCGTCGAGGCCAGGGGCCGGGGCCTGCAGATCGGCATCGAGATCGATGTCTCGAAGAACAGGTACGCCGGCAAGATCTTCGCCTTTCGATGCGTCGAAAAGGGGCTCTATCCCGGTTACTTCGGGGACAAGCAGAGGGTCATTCGCGTGCATCCCCCGCTGGTCCTGTCCGAGGCCCAGGCGGATATCGTCATCGCAACGTGCCATGAAGTCGCCGGCGAGATGCACAGGGGCCTCATCCCGGCCGGGACCGAACAAAAGGTTCAAACCTATGCCCAGGGATGGTAGCCGCTAGAAGATCAACGTGACGAGATAGGCCACGGTCAGGGCGGAGAGGATGATGACCGTTGCCCAGGAAATGACGTTCCACCCCTTCCTGTTCGCGTACTCGCCCATCAGCTTCTTGTTGCTGATGAGGAGGATCATGAAGACCAGGACGGCCGGAAGGACGATCCCGTTGACGACCTGGGAGACGTACATGACCGAGAAGAGCGGGATGCCCGGGAGGAGGATGATGCCGGCGCCGAGGAAGATGAGGACGGAATAGAGGCCGTAGAACTGGGGGGCCTCGGAGAACTTCTTGTTGATGCCGGTCTCCCAGCCCATACCCTCGCAGACGAGGAAGGCGGTCGACAGCGGCAGGATGGAGGCGGCGAACAGCGAGGCGTTGAGCAGGCCGAACGCGAAGAGCGCCGAGCAGTACTTCCCGGCGAGAGGCGCCAGGGCCAGGGCGGCGTCGGCGGCCGTCTCCACCTTGACCCCCGCCTTGAACAGGGTCGCCGCGCAGGTCAGGACGATGAATCCGGCGACGACGGTCACGACGACGCTCCCGAGGATGACGTCCAGTCGCGAGTTCTTATAATCCTTGACCAGGACGTTCTTCTCGACGATGGAGGCCTGGAGGTAGAACTGCATCCACGGGGCGATGGTCGTCCCGACGAGGCCGATGATCATCGCCAGCGCTCCGGACGAGAACTCGAGCGAAGGCCGGACGAGGCTCGTCCCGATCTCCCCCCAGTCCGGCTTGGCCAGGATGCCGGAGACGATATAGGTGACGTAGAAGAGGCAGGCGTAGAGGAAGATCTTCTCCACCGACCGGTAGGTCCCCTTGACGACGAGAAGCCAGACGAACAGGGCGCTCAGCGGGACGGAGACGTATTTCGGGACGTGAAAGATCTCCAGGCTCGAGGCGACGCCGGCGAACTCGGCGATGACGTTGCCGAAGTTCGTCAGGACGACGCCGATGAGGACGTAGACCGTGACCTTGACCCCGAACCGCTCGCGGATGAGGTCGGACAGCCCCTTGCCGGTGACGACGCCCATCCGGGCGCTCATCTCCTGGACGACGACGAGGGCGAGCATGATGGGGATGAGCGACCAGAGGAGCCCGTTGCCGAAGTGGGCGCCGGCCATGGAATACGTCGCGATGCCGCCCGCGTCGTTGTCGACGTTCGAGGTGATGATCCCCGGCCCGGCCACGGCGAAAAAGAGGAGCAGCCCCTTCCAGCGGTTCTTCAGGTTCGGCAGTCTCATCGTTCCCGCCCCTAGTCCTGAAGCTCCTCGGGCTTGGCCTTGACGATGTCCTGGAGGGTGATGATGCCCTGGATGACCTCCTCCCCGTCGACGACGGGGATCTCGATGAACTTGTACTTCGTGAACAGCTCGGCGACGGTTCCGAGGTCGTCCTCGACGCCGGCCTTGATGAGGTGCGGGTTCATGAGCTTGCCCAGCGTCTCTTCCCGGTCGCAGAGGAGGAGGTGGCGCAGGGTGATGACGCCGAGCGGCCGCTTTCCGTCGTCGACGACGTAGATGTAGGCCACGGTCTCCAGGGGATGGGACGACCGCTTGAATTCGTCCGTGGCCGCCCCGATCGTCGTTTCCCTGGGAAGGGCGATGAAGTCCTTGGTCATGATACTGCCGGCCGTTCCCTCGTCGTAGCGCAGGAGGTCCTCGACGGTCTGCCGGTAGGGCTTTTCCATCGTCCGGATGAGCTTCTGCTTCTTCTCTTCGGGGAGGTCGGCCAGGATGTCGGTGGCTTCGTCGGGCTCCATCTCCTCGAGGATGTCGGAGAGCTTCTCGTCGGAGGCCGTCTCGAGCAGGGCGAGCTGGAGCTTGGGGTCGACCTCCTGAAGGGTCTCGGCGGCCGTCTCGAGGTCGAGCATCTTGAAGACCGAAGACCGGTTCGCCTGGTCGAGCTCCTCGATGATGTCGGCGAGGTCCGACGGGTGGAGCTCGTGGAGCTTGCGGAGCGTGACGTTGAGCTTGAGGTTCTTCTTGGGGTCGCTGGCCAGCGGTTGGACGTACTTCCAGGAGATCATCTTCTCCGGGAAGGTGTAGGCGAAGAGCCAGCCCGTCATCCGGTCCACGGTCCTGAGCCAACCCAGCCGACGGAGGATGCCGCGCGGCCCGAAATCGACGTGGACCGTCCGGAGATCGCGGTTGACGATGATGAGGTGGACGTCGTTGACGCGCTCGATCTTGGCGCCGAACGTGTCCACGACCTGCTTGTCCAGCAGGTCCTCGCGGAGCAGGATCTCCTCGTTGGAGACCGTGACGGGCTCCAGCCGGCCCTCGGCCCCGGGCTTGAGCGTCATGAGGATGCCGTCGAGGCTCTCGACGTCGTCCCAGGGGAGGGCCCCGAGCTTCCCGCCGCGCCTCTTCCGGACGACGATCGATGTGACCTTGGGGAAGAGCTCGCCGAGACGGACCTTGAGGTCGGCGAGCTTGCCGATCGTCCGACCCTCGGAGTCGACGACGGACCGGCCTTGAAGCTCGGAAAAATAGAGAAACATCTTGAGGTCCGGTTCTTGCAACATGATCGCCGCCCGCCCGGATTCCTGCGCTCTTTCCGGGCTTATTTGGCTTATAGCATACCGTCCGCGAATTGTCCACGCCGGGCTCGGAGGGATACCCCTTAACCCCCGGAAGAGGGAACCCATAGACGGGTTCCCCCGGCCAAGAGGCTGGGGCCCCCTCCCAACGGGGGTTTGCGGGGTATCCCTCCTCGCCCGAATCAGCGGAGCCCCTTGACCCCCGGAAGAGGGAACCCATAGACGGGTTCCCCCGGCCAAGAGGCTGGGGCCCCCTCCCAACGGGGGTTTACGGGGTATCCCTCCTCGCCTGAATCAGCGGAGCCCCTTGACCCCCGGAAGAGGGAACCCATAGACGGGTTCCCCCGGCCAAGAGGCATGGGGCCGCCGCGCCCAACGGGGGTTTACGGGTATCTCTCGTCGCCCGAATCAGCGGAGCCTCCTTGACCCCGGAAGAGGGAACCCATAGGTACGTGTTCCCCCGGCCAAGGAGCGCTGGGGCCCCCTCCCAACGGGGGTTTACGGGGTATCCCTCCTCGCCCGAATCAGCGGAGCCCCAAGCCCTCTTAAATCCCCCCTAAACCCCCCTTTTCCAAAGGGGGGGGACAAGGATGCCAGTCCGTATTTCCAAAGGGGGGACGATGACGCCGCCCCGCTTTTTCCCAAGGGGGCGATGCTGTCGTCCCGCCTGTTCCAAAGGGGAGGAAATTAATTGGCCTTGTGCTTGCGGAGAAAGACAAATCCCCCCTAAACCCCCCTTTTCCAAAGGGGGGGACAAGGATGCCAGTCCGTATTCCCAAAGGGGGGGCAATGACGCCAGCCCAAATTTCATAAGGGGGGACGATGACGCCGTCACGCTTTTTCCCAAGGGGGCGATGCTGTCGTCCCGCCTGTTCCAAAGGGGGGACAAGGATGCCGTCCCGCTTTTTCCCAAAGGGGGAAACTTTATAGGCTGCGTGCTTGCAGCCGGGGGCGTCAGCCTGTTCGGTGGCCTCAGGCTTCAGCCTGAGCAATAAGAGATTCTTATTCGAGCGCAGGCTAAAGCCTGCGACTCCGATCCGGCCCCCGGTCGCCACTGGATTTCCCCCCTTTCCTAAAGGGGGGTTGGGGGGATTTCGGGGAGCGATCCCTTTATTTCGCGTCGGCCCAGTTGGCGCCCCAGCCGAGGTGGGCCTTGAGCGGGACCTTCAGGGCGCAGACGTTCTCGAGCCGCTCATGGACGAGGGCCCCGACGGCCTTGCGCTCGGCCTCCGGGACCTCGAAGACGAGCTCGTCGTGGACCTGGAGGATCATCTTGGCCTTGAGCTTCCGCCGCTCCATTTCACGCCAGACGTCGAGCATCGCCTTCTTCATGATGTCCGCGGCCGAGCCCTGGATGGGCATGTTCAGGGCGATGCGCCGTCCGGCCTGCTGGAGGTTCCGGTCCGTGCTCTTGAGCTCGGGGACCTGGCGGATGCGGCCGAAGATGGTTTCGGAGAAACCCTTCTTTTCAGCCGACCCGACCTGCCGTTCCAGATACTCGCGGACCTTGGGGTACTTCTCATAATAGCGGTCGATGAATTGTTGGGCTTCCCCGGCCGACGTCCCGAGCTCCTTGGCCAGAGAAAAGGCCGACGTGCCATAGATGATGGAGAAGTTGATGATCTTGGCCCGCCGGCGCATCTCGTCCCGGAAGAGCCCGGCGGTCTCGCCGAAAACGCGCACGGCCGTCTCCTCATGGATATCCCGGTCCTCCAGGAACGTCGCGACGAGGGCCGGATCGTCGGAGAGGTGGGCCAGGATGCGAAGCTCGATCTGCGAGTAGTCGGCCGCAAGGAAGAGACAGCCCTCCTCCGGGATGAAGGCCCGGCGGAAGCGCTTGCCGAGCTCCCCGCGGGCCGGGATGTTCTGGAGGTTGGGGTCGCTCGAGGAAAGGCGTCCCGTCGAGGCCACCGTCTGGTTATAGGAGGTGTGGATCCGCCCCGTCGCGGGATCGATGAGCTCGGGCAGGGCGTCGGCGTAGGTGGACTTCAGTTTGGCCGCCTGCCGGTACTCGAGGACCTCTTTGGCCAGCGGGTGGAGCGGCGCCAGTTCCTGGAGGATGTCGATTGAGGTCGAGAATCCCTTGTTGACCTTCGTTTTCTTCCTCGCCGGCAGATTGAGCTTCCGGAAGAGGATGTCCGCCAGCTGCTGCGGGGAATTGATGTTGAATTCCGTCCCGGCCAGCCCGTAGATGGTCTTCTCGAGGCGGAGGAGGTCCGCGCCGAACCCGTCCGAGAGGTCCTTCAGGGCCTTCGTATCGACCTTGACGCCCCAGACCTCCATCCGGGCCAGGAGGTCGATGAGCGGCCGCTCGATGTCCCGATAGAGCCCGTCGAGCCCCGCCTCCTTGACCTTTTCCCCGAGAAGCCCCCCCAGCTCGAGGGTGAGGTCGGCGTCCAGGCAGGCATACGGGGCGACCACCTCGATAGCGACCTTGTCCAGGGTCACCTGCTTGCGGCCCTTGCCGGCGACGCTTTCGTAGGGCTTTTTCGTCGTCCCGAGATAGTGGAGGGCGATCCTTTCGAGACCGTGCTTTCCCCAGTTGGGTTCGAGGAGATAGGAGAGGACCATGGTGTCCGTCTCGACGCCGCGCAGATCGACCCCCTCCCCCCGGAGGACGATGAGGTCGTACTTGATGTTCTGGCCCGTCTTTGGGATCTTGGGGTCCTCGAGGACAGGCTTGAGGATGGCCAAGGCCCGCTCGACCGGGATCTGGGCCGGGACGCCGAGGTAATCGTGCCTCAGCGGAACGTAGAAGGCCTCCCCGGGGATCATAGAGAAAGATATCCCCACGAGCCGGGCTTGCGTCGGGAACTCGCTGTCGGTCTCCGTGTCGAGGGCGAAGCCCCCGGACTTCTTCAGGGCGGCGGCCAGGGCCTTGAGCTCCTTCTCGTCGAGAAGGATCGTGTTCTTCCTGGTCCGCTCGGGGACGTTCCTGACGAAATCCGCCAGGAGCGACGTGAATTCCAGGTCCTTGAAGATGCGGGCAGCCTCGACGGCGTCGGGCTCGCTCATGGCGAAGGCCTCGAGATCGAACGCCAGGTCCAGCCCTCTTTCGATGGTCACGAGCTTCCGGCTGAGCTCGAGCGTCTCGAGGTTCCCCTCGATCTTCTCCCGGACCTTGGGATTCCGGATGCGGCTCGTGTCGGCCAGGAGGCCTTCCAGGGAGCCGAACTCGGCGATGAGCGTCCGGGCCGTCTTTTCCCCGATGCCGGGCACGCCGGGGATGTTGTCCGATTGGTCCCCCTGGAGGGCCAGGACGTCGGCCACCCGGGCCGCCTCGACCCCGAAGAAATCCTTGACGCCCATCTCATCGAGGGTCTTTTCCTTGGAAGGATTGTAAACGGACGTTTCCCCGTCGACGACCTGGAGAAGATCCTTGTCCGTCGTGACGATGACGGATCGAATGCCCCGGCCCCCCGCGATCCGGGCCAGGCTGGCCAGGACGTCGTCGGCCTCGTAATCCCGGGACTCGTAGAGGGGGATCCGGAGGGCGGCGATAAGCTCCTTGAGGACCGGGACCTGGACCACGAGGTCTTCGGGCATGGGCTTCCGCTGGGCCTTGTAATCCTTGAAGGCCTGATGGCGGAGCGTCGGGCCCTTGGTGTCGAAGACGATCCCGAGGTAATCGGGCTTTTCGGTCCCGATGAGCTTCCGGAGGGTGGTCAGGAAGCCGTAAATGGCGTTGGTGGGGAATCCCTTGGAGTTCGTGAGCCCCCGGATGGCGTAATAGGACCGGTAGAGGAGGGAATTTCCGTCGATGAGGAAGAGTCTCTTCCCCGTCCCCGCCGCCGGGGTCATTTCGGCCCTTCGCCCCCGCCCAGGAAGCGGTCGAACTTGCCGTCCGCGATCTCCTGGATGATGGCCTTGTGCTGGTCCTCCATGATCCGGGAGATCATCTTCTTGAGGTTCGGGCTGTTGAGGAAGGAGGTATAAAAGGTCTTTTTGGACGTCAGGAGCTGTCCCGACCGGTAGATCAGGGATTCCACGTAACGGGCGTTCACGCCCTTGTCCTGGGTCTGGACATGGAACTTGGACCCTTTGTAATCGAACCGGGTGTTGTATCCGCTCGTCATATGAACCCTTCCCCGCTCATTATACACGCCGGGGCCCGTTCTTCAAACGCCGGCCTCAAGTTGACAAACAGACCCTGCTTGGTATAATAAACAAACCCGAATGGAATTGCCATGCTTATTGATATCGATCGTTTATCCGAAGAAGGCCTGCAGATCTCGAGGGATTTCGACTATTTAGGCGTCGATCTCGTCGAAGAGAACGCGGTCTTCCTCGAACCCGTCCACGCCGAGGCCTCCGTCCGCAAGATCGGCGAAGAGGTCTGGATCAAGGGCCGCCTCACGGCACGGCTGAGCTTCGTCTGCAGTCGCTGTCTGACGCCGTTCGAATTCCCGGTCGATTCCCGGTTCGACCTCGTTTTCCTCCCCGAAGAGCTGGAGACGGCCAAGACCGAGCTCGAGGACGAGGATGTGGACACTCTCTATTACTACGACCGGAAGATCGACATCCGGTCCGTCGTCCTGGAACAGCTCAATCTGACCTTTCCCCCCAAGCCTCTCTGCACCGAGACCTGCGAAGGCCTCTGCGCTGTCTGCGGCGAGCTCCTTCGGGACGGGAAATGCTCCTGCCAGGTCGGGGAAACCGACCCCAGGCTGGATAAACTCAAATTCCTGGTGAGAGACAAGAGATAACATGCCAAATCCAAAAAGACGCCATTCCCCTTCGAGAAAAGGAAATAGACGGGCCCACGACTTCCTGGCCCTTCCGACCTTCTCGGTCTGCTCCAACTGCGGCAACCCCAAACTGCCCCATCGAGCCTGCCCCGACTGCGGCTTCTACAAGGGGCGGCAGGTCATCGCGGGGACCAAGGACTGACTTCGGTCGCCCTAAATGAAAATTGCCGTCGACGCTATGGGGGGTGACTTTGGCCCCCGTGTCACTGTCGAGGGCGCGGTCCAGGCCGCCGCGGAATACGACGTCGACATCGTCCTCGTCGGCGTCGAGAACATCATCCGCAAAGAGGTCGACCGGCTCGGCGCCGCCGGCGGGCACATCACCATCTGCGACGCCCCCGAGGCCATCGGGATGGGCGAAGGGCTCCTGTCCTTCCGGAAGAAGGGCCAGTCCTCCATCCTGGTCGGGACCGAGCTCGTCCGGAACGGCGACGCCGGCGCCTTCGTTTCCATGGGGAACACGGCGGCCGTCGTCTACATCTCCCGGAAGACCATCGGCGCCCTGAAGGGCGTCGACAAGCCCGCCCTGGCCCTCCTCCTGCCCAACATGCGCGGCGCCACCCTGCTCATCGACGTCGGGGCCAACGCCAACTGCCGGCCCCATCACCTCGTCCAGTTCGCGGTCATGGGCAAGATCTTCATGGAGACCGCCCTCGGCCAGCCCAACCCGCGGGTCGGGCTGATGAGCATCGGCGAAGAGAAGTCCAAGGGGAACGACCTGACCAAGGAGGCGTTCGGCCTGCTCCAGGACTCTCCCCTCAACTTCGTCGGCAACATGGAAGGCAAGGACATCTATTCCGGAAAGGCCGACGTCATCGTCAGCGACGGCTTCACCGGGAACGTCGCCCTGAAGGTCTCGGAAGGCGTCGTCGAGAGCCTGTTCTCGATGGTCCGCAACGAGGTCATGAAGAACCTGTTCGCCAAGGTCGGCCTCCTCCTCATGAAGAGGAACCTCAAGAAGGTCTACCGGAAGGTCGACTATTCGGAATACGGCGGGGCCCACCTGCTCGGGCTCAACGGCGTCTGCATCATCGGCCACGGCCGGTCCAACGTCCGGGCCGTCAAGAACGCGGTGCGCATGAGCCGGGAGATCGTCATGAACAGGATCCAGGAAAGGATCCAGACCGAGATGGCCCGGTTCGAGCACGCCGTCCCGGGGGTCAACGGATGAGGCCCTTCGAAGGCAAGGTTTCCATCGTCACCGGCGCCTCCCAGGGGATCGGCGAGGCCATCGCCGAGGATCTCGCCCGGGAGGGCGCCCACGTCGCCCTCGTCGACGTCCAGAAGGAAAAGCTCGAGGCCCTTGCCGAGCGCTTCCGGGCCGCCGGGGGGAAGGCGTCCGCCCATGTCGCGGACGTCACCCGCCTCGACCAGGCCGTCGCGACCGTCGAGCAGATCGTCCGGGAGTACGGCCGTGTCGACCACCTCGTCAACAACGCCGGCATCACCCGCGACAACCTTCTCCTCCGGATGAAGGAAGAGGAATGGGACGCCGTCATCGGCGTCAACCTCAAGGGCTCCTGGAACTTCGCCAAAGCCGTCGTCAAGCCGATGGTCGCCGCGCGCGGCGGCCGCATCGTCAATATCGCCTCCGTCGTCGGTCTGTCCGGGAACTTCGGCCAGACCAACTACGCCGCCTCCAAGGCGGGCGTCATGGGCTTTTCCCGGTCCCTGGCCCGGGAGGTCGCTTCCCGGGGGATCACCGTCAACTGCGTGGCCCCGGGCTACATCGCGACGTCCATGACGGAGGGGCTCCCCGAGGAGGTCAAGAAGGCCTTCATGGACAATATCCCCGTGAAGCGGTTCGGGCTTCCCAAAGAAGTGGCGTCTGCTGTAAGATTCCTTCTTTCGGACGAGGCCGCCTACATCACGGGCCAGGTGATCAACGTCAACGGCGGATTGTACATGTAACGCCGGTGACCATAAATTCGGATCCTTGGTAAGGAGGACAAGATGGAAAGAGACGATCTGTTCAAGAAGGTTAGAGGCATCGTCGCCGACAAGCTCAGCATCAGCGAGGACCAGGTCACCGAAGGCGCGTCCTTCATCGATGACCTCGGCGCCGATTCCCTGGACACCGTCGAGCTCGTCATGGCCCTTGAAGACGAGTTCGGCCTGGACATCCCGGACGAAGAAGCGGAAAAGCTGACCACCGTCGGCAAGGCGATGGATTACATCCAGGGCCACGTCTCGAAATAGGCCCGTTCTTTCCGACCGTATGACCTTTCATCTGCCGAACCCTCCCCGGAACTCCGGGCGCCGGGTCGTCGTCACCGGCATCGGGCTGGTCACCCCGCTCGGGACCGGGACGAAAAAGACCTGGGATGCCGTTCTCCGCGGGGAGAGCGGCATCGGGCCGATCACGCGGTTCGATGCCTCCCGATTCGAGACCCGCATCGCCGGGGAAATTCGGGACTTCGATCCCCTGCTCTTTGTCGATAAGAAGGAGGTCCGGAAGATGGACCTCTTCACCCAGTACGCCGTGGCCGCGGCGGCCCTGGCCGTCGAGGACTCCGGCATCGATCCGGCGGCCCTCGCGGGCGACCGGACCGGTGTCTGCGTCGGCTCAGGCATCGGGGGCATCGGCTCGCTCGAGGAGACGCACAAGACCCTCCTCGAGAAGGGCCCCGGCCGCGTCTCGCCGTACTTCCTCGTCCAGATCATCATCAACGAGGCGGCCGGCCAGATCTCCATCCGCTACAAGGCGGGCGGCCCGAACACGTCGCCGGTCACCGCCTGCAGTACCGGGACGCACGCCGTCGGCGAGTCCTTCCGGATGATCGCCCGGGGGGACGCGGACGTCATGTTCGCCGGGGGCGCCGAGGCGCCCATCACGCCGCTCAGCCTGGCCGGCTTCAACGCCATCAAGGCCCTCTCCACGAGCAACGAGGAGCCGGGGAAGGCCTCGCGGCCGTTCGATGCCAAACGCGACGGATTCGTCATGGGCGAGGGCTCCGGCATCGTCCTGGTCGAGGAGCTCGGCCACGCCCTGGCCCGGGGCGCCCGTATCTACGCCGAGATCGTCGGCTACGGGGCGACCGGCGACGCCTATCACGTCACGGCCCCGGCGCCGGACGGGGAGGGCGCACGCCGGGCCATGGCCCTGACCCTCGCGGACGCGGGCGTCGGGCCCGATGTCGTCGGCTACATCAACGCCCACGGGACGTCGACCCCGTTCAACGACCGGACCGAGACCCTGGCCATAAAGAACGCCTTCGGCGAGCACGCCCGGCGCATCGGCGTCAGCTCGACCAAATCCATGACGGGCCACCTCCTGGGCGCCGCCGGCGGCGTCGAGGTCGGGATCACGGCCCTCTGCCTCAAGGAAGGGGTCATGACCCCGACCATCAACTACGAGTTCCCGGACCCCGAGTGCGACCTGGACTACGTCCCGAACGCGGCCCGGCCGGCTGAGCTCATCTACGGCCTGACCAATTCGTTCGGGTTCGGGGGGACCAACGCCTCCCTCCTGTTGCGGCGCTTCGACGGTTGAGGCGCCCGGCCGGGCGGGGACCGGACCGGAGGAGATCACGATGAACATTCACGTCTTCGTCAAGCGCGTACCCGACACGGAATCGAAGATCCGCATCGATCGTGACGCGAAAGCCGTCGTCGAGGAGGGCCTCAGCTTCATCATCAGCCCCTACGACGAATACGCCGTCGAGGAAGCCCTGCGGCTCCGCGAGACGCATGGGGGCACGGTTCGCGTCTTGGCCGTTGGGCGCGACGAGACCCTTGTCATCCTCAAGAAGTGCCTGGCCATGGGCGCCGACGAGGCCGTCCTCGTCCGCGACGACGCCCCGGAGTCCTACGACGGCCTGCGCACGGCCCGCATCCTGGCGTCCGTCGTCAAGGGCCGCTACCCCGAGTTCGACCTGCTCCTGTTCGGGAAGCAGTCCGTCGGGGCCGACAACGCCCAGGTCCCGTCGATGACGGCCGAGCTCCTCGGCCTTCCCCAGGCGAACGTCGTGACGAAGCTCGAGATCTCGGGAGCGGCGGGCGTCGCCCATCGGGAGATCGAGGGCGGCACGGAGAGGGTCGCCTTCTCCCTCCCCGCCGTCGTGAGCGCCCAGAAAGGCCTGAACGAGCCGCGCTACGAGACGCTGAAGGGCATCATGGCGGCGAAGAAGAAGGTCATTCCCGTCATTCCGGTCGCGGAGCTCGGGCTTTCCGAAGCCGAGATCGCTTCCGGGATCGAGATCGTGGGGGTCGACATCCCGCCCGGACGGCAGGCGGGGAAGATCATAGCCGGCGGTCCCGCCGAAGCGGCCAAGGAGCTCGTCCGGCTCCTTCGCGAAGAAGCCAAGGTCATCTGAGGGAGGCGGCCATGATACTCGTATTCATAGAAACCCGGGACGGCGCGATCAAGAAAGGTTCGCTGGAAGCCTTGTCCGAAGCGAAGAGACGCGGGGCCGAGCTCGGGAAGGAGCTCGCCGCTGTTTTCGTCGGAACGGTTCCGGATGCGACCGCGTCCGAAGCGTTCTCTTATGGGGCTTCGAAAGCCTTTGTCCTTGAAAGCCCTGCGTTGGCCGCATACTCGGCCCAAGGCTTCGCGCGTGCATTAACGACGCTCACAGGGGAAGAGAAACCCTCCGCGCTGTTCTTCTCCGCGACGGCCATGGGCAAGGACCTTGCGCCAAGGGTCGCGGCGGCCCTGGGTGTGAGCCTTGTCTCCGACTGTACGAAGCTCGCCGTCAAGGATGGACGACTCTACTTCACGCGACCCATTTTCGCCGGGAAAGCGGTCCTGACCTGCACCCTCAAGGCGTCGCCGGCCCTGGCGACCCTGCGGCCGAACGTCTTCCCGCTCGAGCCCGCGAACCCCTCCGATGGCGCCGTCGTCCGGAAGCCCGTGGATATCCCGGATGGGTTCGTCCGGGGGAAGGTTGTCGAGATCCTGAGGGAAGCGGCCGCCGAGATCGACGTCACCGAGGCCTCGGTCGTCGTCACGGGAGGGAGGGGCCTGAAGGGGCCTGAGCCTTTCGTCATGCTGAAAGAACTGGCGGCCCTCCTGCCCCACGCGGCCGTCGGCGCCTCTCGGTCGGCCGTCGATTCCGGCTGGATCGGCCATCAGCACCAGGTCGGCCAGACCGGCAAGACCGTCTCGCCCGACCTCTACCTGGCCATCGGCGTTTCCGGCGCCATCCAGCACCTGGCGGGCATGTCCGGTTCCAAGTTCGTCGCCGCCGTCAACAAGGATCCCGAGGCGCCCATCTTCAAGGTCGCCGACTACGGCATCGTCGGCGACCTCTTCGAGGTCATCCCGCACCTCAAGGAAGAGCTCGAGAAGCTCAAGGGCTGACGGGAGTTTCCCCCCTTTGTAAAAGGGGGGCTTGGGGGGGATTTTTGCCCCCTTTGTAAAAGGGCGATCGGGGGACCCCCCCTTTGAAAAGGGGGGTTAGGGGGGATTTAATCCCGCCTACCGCCGATAGATCTCGCTTCGGTGCCCGATCTTGACGATCTCCACCGTCTTTTCCGTATCATCGATCGAATAGACGATCCTGTGATCACCCTGCCTGATGCGGTACCGTTCCTGGGCCGATAGCTTCTCGCAACCGCGCGGCCTCGGATCCGACCCCGAGCGACCGTATGCGCTCGACCATTCGACGCATATCCTTCTTGGGGACCCGGCCCAGCTCGTCGGCCGCGGACCTCCTGATCAGGATCTTATAGCTTTCCATCCTTCTTGAGGCCCTTCACGACGTCTTCGAAGCGGAGAAGCGGCTCCCCGGCCCTCTTCTCGAACGCCTCGAGATCGCCGGCGTCCTCGAGGAGGGCCTGCCGGACGGCAGAATTCACCAGGTCGGAGACGGAATACTCCGTTTCGGCCGCCTTGACCTTGAGCGCCCGATGGTAGGCCGGCTTGAGGTAAACAGTGACCCGCTTGTTGGAGCTGTCCATGATCGCCTCCCATCACCAATATAACGATATGACGTCATGACGTCATATCGTCGATTATCGAAGGCTCGTTTGACTTCAGCCTTATGGCGATCTATATTGAAACCAAGGGTTGGCGTTGGGAAAAATCGGATCATGACTGGGCGCTTTATGGCTTATTACTGTTGACGGGCCCCTGACCCTTGCCCTGAATTGTGATTGGATATGGAATAAGGGGGATTTATGAAAAGCGCGGTTCATATGATCGTTCTCGGAAGCTTCCTTACCGTCTTTCCTCTTTTATCCTCGACATCGGACATCCCGGTTAAAGATGTACAGACCGAGCTTCTTAAGCATTTCAATCTTGTGCTGAGTCCGGGCCCCTATCTTCAAGTCGTCGATAAGGTCCCTTCCCAAAATCCATTGGGAGAACTCGGGAATAGCTTTGTCAGAGAGAACAATCTACATCTGGACTACCTTTCGAAGGTTGCCTTAGGTTTTTTCGACCATACTAATCCCGAAGCTATTCAGCCCGAAGCCGTCCGCGAGAGGTTCGAAAGCGCGAAAAAGAGCGGACCCTTTATAGATCTGGCAACAGATCTTTTTGCGTCTTATCTCAAGGCAAAAGGCTATAGCGTCCTGGGTTGGCCGGAAAAGCCGAAAGAAAGCGTGCCTTGGACCGATATGAAAGCCGTAGCCGTTCGCTTCTTCATGCCCGTCGGTATCCGGAGCAGCGGTGGTATCGAGACGAGCATTTGTGTCAGCGGGGAAGGCATGATCGATTATCCCGTGAGGGACTATCAACTCGAAGGGTTCCTCTTCAACGCCATTTTCAGCGACGTGAAGAAGAACCAGGACAGCATCCTCCTGGCGCGCCTCGGTGCCCATGCAAAGCTGGGCAAAGCCCTTCGATTATCAACCGATAAGGACATCGCCCTGAACCGGGCTTGCGGCGCCCTGTGGGCATTGTTTTATATCGATGAACCGTTGGACAAGGTCCTAAGAGAGGCCTACCAAAGCCAAAAGAACTGGCTTCCGTTTACACTTATTGACTGATTGAGTCCACGGATTTGATAGAAGCGGGAGCTTAATCGCCGCACGTTGATTGCAGGCTTGTTGCGCAGGCTAAAGCCTACAACGACCAGCCTGAGGCTACAACTTGGGCTCTTCGCCGATGACCGGGAGCAGGAGCTGGTTGGTCTTCGAGCGGACCTCGCCGACCGAGGTCACGTAGATGGCCGGCTCGTCGACCACCGGGCACTTGTTCTCGCAGATCCCGCAGCCGATGCACAGCGCGTTGTCGATGACGGGGGCCTTCTGCGTCGCCACGGTCCCGTCGAAGAGCTTCGTCTCGACCATGACGAACTTGATGGCCTTGGGCGAGGTCGGGCAGTGCTCCTCGCAGACGATGCAGGGCTTTCCCAGGGCGTAGGGGATACAGCGGTTCTTGTTGATCCAGGAGGAGCCGATCTTGACCGTCGTCTTCTCCTCGATCTTGAGCTCCCGGATGGCCCCGGTCGGGCAGACCTGCGAGCAAAGCGAACAATAGTACTCGCAATAGCCGATCCGCGGAACGAGCATCGGCGTCCAGAGCCCTTCCGGGCCCGCCTCCAACATCGCCGGCTGAAGGGCGTTGGTCGGGCAGGCCTTCATGCACTCCCCGCACTTGACGCACCTGCGGAGGAAATCCTCCTCGGCGAGGGCGCCCGGCGGCCGGATGAGCTTGAGATCGGCGCGCTTGCGGGCGGGAGAGATGCGGAAGATCGGCGCAAGGAGGGCCCCGAGCCCCGTCGTCAGGATGAGTTTCCGGCGCGACAGGTCGACCGAATCGAGCTTCTCCGGCCTGGCCGTGGCCGGGTACGTGATGGCCGCCGTCGGGCAGATCGCCGCGCACGTCCCGCAATAGACGCATTCGGCGCTCTTCCAATTCTCGTTCGGGTAAGGGACGGCCTGCGTCTGGCAGTGCATCGTGCAGAGGTTGCACTTGATGCACTTGTCCATGTTCACCCGGACCTTGAAGATGTTCCAACGGGAGAAGAGTCCCAGGAGCGCCCCCAGGGGGCAGACATACCGGCACCAGAACCGTTCCTTCTTTGCGTTGAGCCCCACGGCGAGGACGAAGAGGGCGAATATCAACAGCCCCTGCCGGAACGTGGCGTTCAAGGCCAACGCCTGGAACCACTGGGAGACCGGTTGGGCCGCGGCGTTGAACTTCAATCCGTAGAGCGCTCCCACCAGGCCGGAGGCAACGTGCGTCAGTCCGGGGAACACCCCCACGGCGAACGACCGGTAGAGGAAGCTCAGCGGGTCCAGGATCCCCACGAGGTCCAGGGTGAACACGGCGCTCGCCAGCACGAAGGCCAGCACGTAATACTTCCACGCCACGCTCGCCTTCTCGTCGCGCTTCGGACGGAGGAACTTGGTTTTCTTGAAGGCGAAGGAGGCGAACTGATGGACCGCGCCGAGCGGACAAACCCAGCCGCAGACGACCCGTCCCAGGACGATGGTCACGAGGACCGTTGCCCCGGCCAGGGCCAGGGAAATAAAGAACGCCCGGGACGCGATGAACGTCGTCAGCGCGATGAGCGGGTCGAAGTGGAAGAACCGTTCGACCGTCCGCCCGATGTAGTCCTGCCCGGAGTATCGGCTCGCGGCGAAGAGCAGGACGAACAGCCCGAAGAATCCCGCCTGCGTGACGATGCGCAGGGCCTGAAGGCCCCGGTGTTTCCTAGATCGTTCGTTTTTCAACGCGCAATTTCTCCAGTTGGGTTTGGCCGAGGCCCCGCTCCTGGGCGAGCCTCAGGTACAACAGCTCTTCCGGCTTGACCCCGAAGAACGAGGCGCCGAGGGTATCGACCGCCACCGCGTCCACCCCGGCCACGACCGTCTTCACGAGCTGGGTGTCGGACGGACGGCCGCCCTGCGGGCCGTTGCGGATCAGGATGCGATAGGCGTCGAGGACCGTCAGCGTCGGCTTGAAGAAGGCCTGAAGGTCCACGATGCCCTCGTCGAGCTTCTGGTGCAGTTGGTTGCGCGGGCCTCCGATGGCCCCGAGCCAGTTCTTCATCGAGAGCGTCAGCCGGCACAGGCTGTGGACCTTGGCGATGGGGACGTTGATGATCTTGTCCGCCTCGATGAAGTCCTGGAAGATGTCCCAGTCCTTGAGCCAGCCCCCCTTGAGGGCGACCTTCTTCAGCCGGTGCTCGTCGGTGAACAGGACCTTCGCGCCGCCCTGCTTGGCCGCCTCGGCGATGCCGGACCGGGCGTAACAGCGCTGGGCCTGGTTCGTCGTGTTGTCCATCACGACGACCTGCTTCGCCCCCGCTCCCAGGCACATCTCGACGAGCGCCCGGACGACCTCGGGATTCGTGCAGGCGGCCATCTCCGGGACCCGGTCCCATCCGATGTTCGGCTTGATGACCACGTTGTCGCCGCGGCCGACGAACTTCTTCATCCCGCCGAGCGCGTCCACCGCAGCCTTGGTGATGGCCGCCGGGCTCTCCCCGGTGATCGCCGCCAGGTCGGGCGCCGCGGACTCCGCCGCCGCGCCGAACACGGGCCCGATCTTCATATACAGGCCGGCCACGGCCGCGCCTTTGAGGAAGTCTCTTCTGTCCATTGTCCTTATCCTTTACCCAAAGATCGGATGTATTCCATTATACCCTCGTAGACGCCCTGGACGACCACCGCCCGGTAAGCCGCCGTCTTGAGCCGGGCCTCCTCCTGGGCGTTGCTCAGGTGGGAGATCTCGACGAGCATCGAGGGCATCTCCCCGCCGATGAGGACCCAGAACGGCCCGCCCTTGACACCGAGGCTGTTCATCGCGCCGTACTTCGCCGCCAGCGCCTTGAGGAGGCTCCCGTGGATCTTCTCGGCCAGCTCCTTCGACTCCTGGATCTTGGAGTTCCGGACGATGGCCTGGATGATGTTCTTCATCTCGGAGATGTTCTTGGTCGAGGTCGCGTTCTCCCGGGCGGCGATCTCGTTGACCGCGGCGTCCGGGCTGAAGTTCAGGTAGAAGGCCTCGATCCCCGTCCTTTTCCGGTTGCGCGTGGCGTTGGCGTGGATGGAGACGAACAGGTCCGCCCGCTTCTGGTTGGCGATGACGGTCCGGTCCTCGAGAGGCACGAAGATGTCCGTTTCCCGGGTCAGGATGACGTTGAAACCGCCCTTTTCGACGAGCATCTTCTTGAGCGACTGGGCCACGTCGAGGACGACGTCCTTTTCCTGACTGCCGCTCTTCCCCAGGCACCCGGGGTCCGTCCCGCCGTGGCCCGGGTCGAGGACGATCGTCCGGACGCCCAGCCCCAGGCTCCGGACCATCGTGTAACCCGAAGCCAGGGGATCGGGCGGCTTGGCGACCGCGTTCTTCGGCGGAGCGACGGTCGTCCCGGCCGGCGCGGGGGATTCGGGCCCCGTCCGCGGCGAAATGTCGATGACGACCCGGAAGGGATCGAAAAGGTGGTAGACCCGGTAGGACCCGACCCGGGAGAAGTCGACCTCGGCCGCGACCCGGACCGTGGACGCCGTCTTCTGCGAGACGGAGATCTGTTTCAGGTATTCGTTGGCGATGGGGAAGGTCTTGTCGAGGAGGATGGGGTTGAGCCGGGCCTGGAGGACGTCCACGAAGATCTTCCCCGGGTCCCGAAGCTCGCCGGGCGTATACTCGCGAAGCTTTCCGATGTCGAGGACGATCCGGGTGAAATTGGGGTGGGTGTGATAGCGGATGTTGGCGATCTCGACCCTCGGGTCCGCCGCCTGCCCTTGGAGCAGGCAAAACCCCGCCAGGGATAAGAGCGCCGCGCACAAGCGTCCGAGCTTCATCTCAGCGTATTATATACGACCGGGACTGGCGAGACTAGCGAGACTCGTCAAGCCGGCGAGACTCGGCCCGCGGGACCGGCGGAACGGGCGAACCGGGCGAGATGGACCATTGTTTAACGAGCTCGACCCGGCGGTTCTTGGCCCGGCCCTCCTCGGAGTCGTTGGACGCGACGGGGGCGAACGGGCCGCACCCGTATGCGCTCAGGCGCCGTATTTCTTGAGCTTCAGCGCGTGGGCGAGCATCATGGGCATGGCGTAGATGGATCGGAACCGGCCGAGCGCCCCGCGGGCGCAGGCCGCTTCGGTCAGCGCGGCGACGTCGTCCGGCTGGGCGTTCGGCGAGACCAGGACGAACGGGTTCGGATGCCAGGAGTGGCCGTGGAGAAGCGCCGGCGTCGAATGGTCCGAGGTCACGACGAGGACGTCGGGCTTCAGGGCGAGAAGGCGCGGGACGAACCGGTCGATCTCCTCGATGGCCGCGACCTTCTTGTCGAAGTTCCCGTCCTCGCCGGCCGCGTCCGTCTTCTTGTAATGGACGTAGAAGAAATCGTGGTTCGCGTACTCGCGCTCGAGAGCGTCGAAGAGGTCGGCGGTATCGGCGCCGACGGACAGAACCTGCATCCCCAGGAGCTTGGCCAGCCCCTTGTACATCGGGTAATTGGCGACGGCCGCCGGCCGGAGCTTGTAGAGGTCCGCCATGTGCGGGATGGACGGGAATTTCGAGAAGCCCCGGAGCAGGGCCGTGTTGGCGGCCGGCTCGTTCTTGAGGAGCGCGGTCAGTTCGTCCAGGAAGCGGTTGACGACGACGGCCGTCCGTCCCGCTTCGGGCTTGAGCGCGGCGGCCTGAACCCGCGGCTTCCCGTCCTTCTGGGGGTCGGCGTCCGAGAGGGCGTCCGAAAGGCCTTCGGCCCGGAATCGGGCGACGAAGCGGTGTTCCTTGCCCGGCGTGAGCGCGATCTCGACGCCCGTCTGCTTCGGGAGTCCGGTGTTGAGCAGGGCGCAGAGCCGCTCGTTGTCGGCGGTGGGGATGCGGCCGGCCCGGCGGTCCACGACCAGGCCCGCCTTGACCGTGGCGAAGTTGCCCCGGGCGACGACGTCGTTACGCCCGACCTCGACCCCGGATCCCAGGGCCTCCAGGATGCCGCGTCCCAGCTGGTACTCCAGCGGGTCGTAGCCGAACAGCCCGAGGTGGGCCGGCCCGGAGCCGGGCGTGATGCCCATGAACACCGGATCGGTCACGCCGCAGACCCCGAGGCGTGCCACCTCGTCCAGGTTGGGGTGCTTCGCCGCTTCGAGCTCCGTCCTGCCCCCCATCGGCAGGCCGCCGAGCCCGTCGCAGACGAGGAGCACGATCTTCGAATCCGTCGTAAAGGCCAGTTCTTTTGCGATCTCTTCCCAGTTCATAGTACTTTTAATATAGGGGCTGGCGGCGGCCCTGTCAATTTGGCGTGCGGCCGGTTGACAGGCCGAACGTCCCGGAGCCATACTTCGGGGGACATCGTGAGGAGGGGCGACATGCCCGTGAAGTACAAGAATCCCGGCCGCATCGCGTTCGAGGGCGTCATCAAGCGGACCGACGGGGGAGGCGCCTTCGTCGAGTTCCCCTATGACGTCGAGGATAAGTACGGGGTCAAGGGCCGCGTCCCCGTGAAGGTGACGTTCGATGGCGTCCCCTATGCCGGCTCGATGGTCAAAATGGGCACGGAATGCCATCTGCTTCTCATTCTCAAGGAGATCCGGGAAAAGCTGGGCAAGGACCGCGGGGACAAGATCCGCGTAACGGTCGACCTCGACGACGCGCCCCGTGTCGTTGTCCTCTTGCCCGACGTCGAGGCCGCGTACACGAAGGCCGGGGTCCTCGCGCCCTACCGGGCGATGTCCTTCAGTCACCAGCGCGAGCGCAACCTGTGGATCGAGGACGCCAGGCAGGACGAGACGCGGAAGCGCCGCATCGCCAAGTCGGTCGAGGAGCTGCGCGAGGCTGTTAAATAGCGCCTAAATCCCCCCACCCCCCCTTTTACAAAGGGGGGTATCCCCCACCCCTAAAAGGGGTCCCCCAACCCTCCTTTTTACAAAGGGGGAAATCTTTTCCCAAGCCCCCCTTTACCGAAAGGATCAAAAACGATATCCGATCGTGATCCCGACGAGGCCGTAATGTGACTCCCAGAAGGACGCCATCGTCAAGGAGCCGGTCACGGTCACGCGGCCTCGCCGAATGCCCGCGTGAACCTTCCAAGCGGGGATGACCCCCAATCCCTCTTCCCCCCCGACAACGGCGCCGAGCGCGATCCCGGCTCCGACGAAAGAATTCTTGAAGTCCATATCGACAAGGAGGGCCGGGAGAGCTAGAAGTCCGAATCCGAACACATAACCCAGCTGGAGTTCGGGACGGATGGACAGGGTTTTACCCGCGGGAATGGTGCCTTGGGCCCCGACGGTGAATAGGATCCCGGAAAGCGATGTGTCGGCAGTGACGCCGACCGTCAGGTCGAAAGACATTCTGCGATCCGGAACAGATCCGGCGAAGGCGTATCCGGCGAAGCTAAGCGCAAAGACAAGAATGATCCCGGGCCCATAACAGATTCTCTTCATCTCAACCCCGCGATGAAAAAAAGGTTCCCTGTAAGGGATTATATAGCGGCCCGGGGCCGGCAGCAAGGGGCCAGGCCTGACGCCTTGATTGTTCCCGTCCAGAAAGGAAACGCCGATCAATGTTCCCGTCCGGTAAGGAGCCGTCGATTGCCCCCCTTTGGAAAAGGGGGGTGAGGGGGGATTTAGGAATCGGAGCCGGCCATGGCCTGGAACAGGCGGCGGATGGCCGCGCTCCGCCTTGACAGCTTCTTCCGTCTGTTTGATGGCGAAGGCAAAGCGGAAGGGTGAGCGCGCTTCGAGGCGCGCGATATAATCGCGGCTGTAAAGACGGCCCGCCCGGCCGGCGCAATCGATGATCCCCATCCTTGTCACGGAGCGGACGAGGTCCTGGATGGCTTCGGTTCCGGGGACAGCGACACCTCCGAGGGGCGCGAGGACCCGTTCTCCGAAGCGGAGGACGTGATCGGTGACCCCGTCCAGGAACCACCCCTTCGACGTCTGCGAGAAGACGGTCATCCGCCCGGCCTTGAGGTCCTCGAAGACGTCCTCCAGGTCGTCCATCAGCTGGAGGAAGGCGCCGAGCCCGTAAGCGAATTCGAGCCGGGCCGGATCGAGCGAGCCGGCGACGAGAAACGCATCGGCCAGGACCGAGGTCCCGCCCTTGTCCAGGCTGATCCCCAGAACATCCGCCTCGTAGGGCGAGCCGTCGGGCCGGAGCAGGGCGAGGCTCTCGACCTGGGCTCGGTGGATCTCCGACAGGCTCTCGAATACGCGAGGATAACTTACCCGGTCGTATTCTCCCTCGATCATGGATACGAGGTCGAAAACGGCTTTTTCTGCGGGATTCGCAGGCTCGACAGCGCGCCCCTCGAGCCGGGCCTTCAGGCGTCCGTTGAATTCCCTCTTGCTCTCCCTGGAAACGGCCGGGTCGTCGAGATAGTTGTCCGTATGCGGATAGAGGAGGCTGTAAGCCGTTATCGCCGGCGTCAGCCGGACCGGAAGGCCGAGAAGTTTCTGAAGACCGTTCGCCACCCAGACGTTCCGGGCGGCCTGGAGGACGTCGTCCGCGTCGAGGTCCGGGCCGAGCGCCCGTGCCGCCCGGGTGAATTCGATGCCCGGACGCTCGAAGCCTCCCGAAAGGACGACGGCGAGATGCCGTTCGTCCCAACCCAGCGCCGTCCGGGCGAGGCCGCCGCCGGCCGCGACGAGACGTTCCCGGACCTCCGCCGCCGCTTCCGGCGAAGCCGGGGGCCGACGGGCCTCGGTCCTCAGGCGGTCGACGAAACGGGCCAGATCCTTCCCGTTGGCGGCCTGCTCCCGGGGCGAATATGTGCGGGCGGCCGGGGGCTCCCCGTCGCCGCATTCCATCCAGATGTCCGCAAAGCGGCCGCGCATTTCCCGGACCGTTTCGTGCAGGGGCGCTTCGCCGCGTTCTGTTCGCTCGAGGGGCCTGTTTTTCACGACCAAGACAATAGCGTATTTACATAAAAAAGCCCAGCGCGGAGTCCGTTGAAAGCCCTTGGGGGGTCTGATAGAATCTATCCATGCAGAAGGTCCTCATCCTCGATTTCGGGTCCCAGTACACCCAGCTCATCGCGCGGAAGGTGCGGGAGCTCGGCGTCTATTCGGAGATCGTCCCGTTCAGCGCCCCCATCGCGACGATCCGCGGCGCCAGACCCGTCGCGCTCATCCTATCCGGCGGGCCCCGGAGCGTTTATGAGAAAGGCGCGCCCCTTGCTCCGAAGGAGGTCTTCGAGCTCGGCGTGCCGGTCCTGGGCATCTGCTACGGTCTCCAGTTGACGGCCCACCTCTTGGGCGGCCGGGTCATCCCCTCGGGCAAGCGCGAGTACGGGTTCGCCGCGCTCCGCGTCGGCGACCGTGGCGGCCTCCTGGCCGGGGTCAGGGACGGAGCGCAGGTTTGGATGAGCCACGGCGACCGGCCGGACCGCCTGCCCCCGGGATTCCGGGTCACGGCGAGCACGGCGAACACGCGCGTCGCGGCCGTCGAGAACGCCGAGCGCCGTATCTACGGCGTCCAGTTCCACCCCGAGGTCATTCACACGAAGCCCGGCCGCAGGATCCTGGCGAACTTCCTTTTCCGCATCGCCGGCCTCCGGGCCGACTGGAACATGGCCTCGTTCATCGACCGGAAGGTCAAGGAGATCCGGGCGGCCGTCGGCAAGGGCAAGGTCGTCTGCGGCCTGAGCGGCGGCGTGGACTCGCTCGCGACCTCGCTCATCCTCCACCGGGCCGTCGGCGACCGCCTGACCTGCGTCTTCGTCGACAACGGCCTGCTCCGCAAAGGCCAGTACGACGGGCTGATGGCGGATTTCCGCGAAAGGTTCTCCCTCAAGGTCGTCGGGGTCGACGCGGCGGACCTGTTCGTCGACAAGCTCCGCGGCGTCACGTCGCCCGAGAGGAAACGCAAGATCATCGGCGGCCTCTTCATCGAGATCTTCGAGCGGGAGGCCCGCAAGGTCGGCGGGGCGGGGTTCCTGGCCCAGGGCACGATCTATCCCGACGTCATCGAGAGCCATCCCGTCAAGGGCCCCTCCGCGGTCATCAAGTCGCACCACAACGTCGGCGGCCTGCCGAAGGGCCTCCGCTTCAAGCTCGTCGAGCCGCTCCGGGAGCTGTTCAAGGACGAGGTCCGGGCTCTGGCCCTCGAGCTCGGCGTCGACCGGGGTTTCGTCCGCCAGCACCCGTTCCCCGGCCCGGGGCTCGCGGTCCGCATCGTCGGTGCGGTCGACCGGGAAGGCCTCGAGATCCTCCGGGAGGCCGACGACATCCTGCTCCGGGAGGTCCGTCGGGCCGGGCTCTACGACAAGCTCTGGCAGGCCTTCGCGGTGCTCCTGCCGGTCAGGTCGGTGGGGGTCATGGGCGATCGGCGGACCTACCAGCAGGTCGTCGTCATCCGGCTCGTTCAGAGCGTGGACGGGATGACCGCCGGCTGGTTCGCGGCCCCGGCCGAGTTCCTGGCCAAGGTCTCGACCCGGATCGTCAACGAGGTCCGCGGCGTCAACCGGGTGGTCTACGACGTCACGACCAAGCCGCCGGGAACGATCGAGTGGGAATGACATGGAACTCTCCTACGTCCACCTTCACAACCACTCCGAGTACAGCATCCTGGACGGCTGTCTCAAGATCGCCGACCTGGTCGACGCGGCCCTCAGGAACGGCATGCCGGCGGTGGCCATCACCGACCACGGCAACATGTTCGGCGCCGTCGAGTTCCTCAAGCAGGCCAAGGCCAGGGGCGTCAAGCCCATCCTCGGCTGTGAGGCCTACATCGCGCCGGGGAGCCGGCTCGACAAGGGGGGCACGCCGAACCAGGAGACGCATCACTACCATCTCGTCCTTCTCGTCAAGAACGAGAAGGGCTACCGGAACCTCTGCCAGCTCCTGACCAAGGGCTACCTGGAGGGCTTCTACTACCGTCCCCGCATCGACAAGGAGATCCTGGCCGGCCGGACCGAGGGCCTCATCGGGCTCTCGGCCTGCCTCAAGGGCGAGGTCAATTTCCTCCTGGCCCGGGACCAGGACGAGCTCGCCGAAAAGGCCGCCCGGGAGTACGCCGAGCTCTTCGCCCCGGGCGATTTCTACCTCGAGCTCCAGGACCATGGGCTCGAGCGGCAGAAGGCCATCAACCCGAAGATCATCGCCCTGGCCCGCAAGCTCGATCTGCCCCTCGTCGCGACCAACGACGTTCATTTCCTCCAGCGGGAGGACACCGAGACCCAGGACGTCCTCATCTGCATCCAGACCAACAAGAAGGTCACCGACCAGGACCGCCTCCGGTTCAGCGGGGACCAGTTCTATTTCAAGTCCGCCGACGAGATGGCCGAGCTCTTCAAGGACGTCCCCGACGCGATCCAGAACACGGCCCGGATCGCCGCCCAGTGCGACTTCGAATTCCCGTCCCACGTCTACTTCCTGCCGAACTTCCGGCCGCCGGACGACTCGTCCCTGAGCGACTATTTCGAGTCCGTCGCCCGGGAGGGATTCCGGGAGCGGATGGATCTGCTCAGGCGGAAGAAGGAGGCGGGCGGGGCGAACGGGAACGGCCACACCCTCAAGGAGTACGAGGAGAGGCTCGACCGCGAGATCCGGCTCATCAAGGAGATGCGGTTCGAGGGCTATTTCCTCATCGTCTGGGACCTGATCAAGGCCGCCCGCGAGAAGGGTATCCCCGTCGGTCCCGGCCGCGGCTCGGCGGCCGGGAGCATGGTCGCCTACTGCCTGGGCATCACCCAGATCGATCCCATCGAGTACGACCTCCTGTTCGAACGCTTCCTCAACCCCGAGCGCATCAGCCTGCCCGACATCGACATGGACTTCTGCGCCCGCCGCCGCCAGGAGATGATCGAATACGTCACGAAGAAGTACGGCCAGGAGAACGTCAGCCAGATCATCACGTTCGGGACGATGGCCGCCCGGGCCGCCATCCGGGACGTCGGCCGCGTCCTCGAGGTCCCGCTCCCCGAGGTCGACCGCATCGCCAAGCTCATCCCGGCCTTCGGTCCCGACGCGACCCTGGAGGCCGCCATCAAGGCCGTTCCCGAGCTCCGGGAGCTCCAGGAGAAGAACACCAAGATCGCCCAGCTCATGGCCATCGCCAAGAAGCTCGAGGGCCAGGTCCGCCACGCCTCCATCCACGCCGCCGGCGTCGTCATCACGCCGAAGCCCCTCGTCGAGTACGTCCCCCTCTACCAGTCGGTCAAGGGCGAGATCACGACCCAGTTCGCCATGGGCGACATCGAGGCCATCGGCCTGCTCAAGATGGACATGCTGGGCCTGCGCAACCTGACGGTCATCGACGACGCCCTCAAGCTCATCGAGAAGGACACGGGCGAGCGGCTCGACGTCGACGCCATCCCCCTCGACGACCGCGCGACCTTCGACCTGTTCCAGGCGGGCAACACCGACGGCGTCTTCCAGTTCGAGAGCCCGGGCATGAAGGACCTCCTGCGGAACTTCAAGCCCGAGGTCTTCCGGGACCTCATCGCCCTCAACGCCCTGTACCGGCCCGGGCCGCTCAAGAGCGGGATGACCGACGAGTTCATCCACCGCAAGAACCACCCGGAGCGGACGACCTACGAGTTTCCCGAGCTCGAGCCCATCCTCCGGGAGACGCGGGGGATCATCGTCTACCAGGAGCAGGTCATGCGCATCGCCGGGAAGCTCGCGGGCTTCTCGCTCGCCGAGGCCGACATCCTGCGCAAGGCCATGGGCAAGAAGGTCAAGGACATCATGAAGGCGCAGAAACAGCGCTTCCTCCAGGGGGCCCGGAAGAACAGCATCCCCCAGGCCAAGGCCACGAAGATCTTCGACCAGATCGCCCAGTTCGCCGAGTACGGCTTCAACAAGTCCCACAGCGCCGCCTACGCCTACCTGGCCTACCAGACCGCTTACCTCAAGGCCCACTACCCGCGCCACTTCCTGGCGGCCCTCCTGACCTCCGAGGCCGAGCGGGGGGCGACCCCCCAGGTCGTCAAGTACATCGGCGAGTGCCGCGAGATGGGGATCAACATCCTCCCCCCGGACATCAACCGGAGCGATTACCACTTCACGGTGGATGGCGGGGACATCCGCTTCGGCCTTTCGGCCGTGAAGAACGTCGGCGAGGCGGCCATCCGCGAGATCCTGGCCGCGCGCGAGAAGCGCGGCGGCTTTACCGCGCCGTTCGACCTGTTTCAGGACAACGACGCGCGGGTCGTCAACCGCAAGGCGCTCGAGAGCCTCATCAAGGCGGGCGCCTTCGACGCGCTGGGCTGGCGGCGCTCGCAGAGCTTCCACATGCTGGACAAGATGATCGAGTACGGCCACGAGCTCCAGCGGTCCCGGGCCCAGCGCCAGAACCTCCTCTTCAACGCCGGCGTCCTCGAGCCCCCGGAGATCCCGGAAGAGGTCCGCGAGATGGGGGAGTGGGGCGAAGCCCTCTTTCTCTCCTACGAGATGGACGCCCTGGGCTTCTATATCACCAGCCACCCGCTGGCCCAGTACAAAGGCCGGCTCGCCACGCTCGTCTCGCACGACATCGCCGACGTCGGCGAGAAGGACTTCGAGAAGGAGATCCGCGTCGTCGGCGTCATCGCCTCGCTCAAGCCGCTCAAGACGAAGAAGGACGAGCGCATGGCCACCTTCGTTCTCGAGGACATGACCGGGCGGATCGACGTCGTGGCCTTTCCCGAGAGCTTCGGGAAGCACCATCTCTATATCCGGGAGGGGCTCCTCGCCTGGGTCAAGGGCAAGGTCATGGGCGAGGGCGAGAGCCGCCGCATCAGCCTCAGCCAGGTCATGCCGCTCTCCGAAGCCCTGGAGAAGATGGCGAAGAGGATGGTCATCCGCGTCTATCTCCCCGGCCTCGAGGAGTCGGTCCTGTCCGAGCTCAAGGCCCTCCTCGACACGTCCGAGGGGTCGTGCCCGGTCTATTTCGAGCTCGAGACCCCCCACGCCTTCAGGCTCGTGACCCGTTCGGCCGAGGTCCACAGCGTGGCCCCGTCCGATGACCTGAAGAAGCGCATCGAAGCGCTCCTCGGCGAGGACTCCGTGCGTATCGAGTATTGATATCGCGTCCGCGAGCGCCGGGGGCGGGACGGCTTTTTCGTGTTTTCCGGCGGCCTTCCCTTCCTTATTCGGTCATCTCAGGCGGCAGGAATACCTCTGCGGACCTAATCGTCCGTTATTGTCCCGTCCTTCTTTAAATGGAACACGGCCATTCTGGCGTTGGGGCCCCTGTAGGGATTACAGATCAGGACGTCCTGCTTGATATTGAACAGCTGCTTTTCAAACCCTGTTTCCCTGACCCGCAGCACAAGGATGTCCCCGACCCTGCTCATGTCCGAATGGACTCCGTCACTCCTGGCGGAATCATGCACTTCAAGAGTATAAAAGGGATCTCCTTCATTATCCGGGACCGGCTTGAAGTCGCTTGTAAAATGGTGATCATCGATCTTATGGAGATCGAAATCAACGCCGCCCCAGCAGTGATCCGAAATATAGGCCCAGGGGGGCGTGTCTTTCGCTGCCGGGTATAAGATGGATCCCGGCGGCCTGACATAAAGGATCTGAATATTGTATTCTATTTTGGGCGGCTTGGGCTGTTCGGGAGCGCCGGGCGCGCCTTTGCAGGAGAAGAGACTGAAAAGAGCAAGAACCACAAACAGTAAAGAAAGCGGTTTTTTCATTTCAATCACCTCCTTTACCTCGCCATAGATCCTAGTCCATATTTTCCAGGAAGTGCGTTTATGAAAAGGCAGGAACGGTTTTCCGATCCTGCCCTAAAACTCAGCATGGATTCCCTTGTCGTCTAAAAGGAACACGGCCTCTTCACACGTGAAATCTCGACTTGGTACGATCTTGGTAAGCTCAATCCATTCTGATTGCCCTTTAACCCGAGCAGAGATTTTGCGAGCCTGTACCATATCTGACCCCATACCTGTTTTTCCATCGGTAACATTTACCCGGTACGGATTCGCGCTACTGTATGTGTAACCGAGGACAGCCTCGCCCATCCACGCGCCTTCCCCAACTTGCTGCCAACTGGGGCGGATACCACTACCAGAAGGACTGGAAAGACCAAAACCCTTCGGATCTGGACCGTTTGGCGCAACAACGGGTTTGACCCTTTCGTACAAGAGCTCGACGACATCGCTATTTTTCGTCGGCAAATTGGGAGCCGTCGGACCATTGCAGGAGAATAGGCTGAAAAGAGCAAGAACCACAAACAGCAAGGAAAGCCGTTTCTTCACTTCAACGCCTCCTTTATATATCCTAGTCCATATTTTCCAGGAAGGGCATATAAAGAGCCATCCTATTGTTCGGGATGGCTTACTCATCAACATCAACGATAATTCCGCCCTTTTTCTGCTTGAACCGTGCCTCTTGAGCTTTGCATTCAGGAGGGGCCCCGACATGTGAAGCGTTCACGACCTTCGTCAATTGGTGTTCCACGCCAGTCTGTAAATTACGGAGGATAAATATGTCTCCTACTGAATGGGGTTTGCCCCAGATGAGAAAGCCCTCCTTCCACGAGTCCTCCCATCTTGCACTGTCGACGACATAGATCCAGTTCGAAGGAAGCGTATCCCCCTCCAGGTTGGTCGAAAGATTTTCAACGAATCCGATAAATTCATAGTCATTAACTTTGGAAAGTCCGATCTGGCGGACCTGCAAATTATCTTTAACATGTAAAAAACAATAGTCAGGATCCCCTCTTTCGGGCATGTTAATTTTCGTCCTCTTGTAAGTTAATTCGTAATCATAGTATTCAACCTGTTCGGGTGGCCTGTGCGGCTCGGGGGTGGTGGGAGTCCCCTTACAGGCAACAGAACCAAAAAGAAATAGGAAGATCGGAAAGATCGGGATCAATGATCCCGTGATCGTCTCCCGGCGAATCATGCGGATCATAAGGCCATTTACCCTTTCCGGAGCCACGCTCCCGCCCCAGCTTTGTATATGTAGATCGGAGGATGCATAAAATCACCCCAACTAATAGACCAATCTTTCGCAAGTTCCGTCCCATATAATGGGTTCCTTCCCGGAGATCCTCTGATGATCCGTCATGACCTGGAACTTGAATGTCCCCAGAAACAGGGGCTTGCCTCGAAGTGGTCCCGCCATGCATATTTGACAGGGGCGGCCGAATATCGTATTTTGAGTTGACCGTCGATCATGCCCTACCGAATCGTTGTCGCCGACTCCGGCCCCTCCGTCCAGAAGGCCGTCCAACTGGCCTTTCCCGAGCCCGAATTCCGCCTCTTTTTTCTCGAAGAAGGAAGCCGGCTCATCGAAGAGGTCACGGCGATCGGGCCCGACACCGTGCTCCTATCGCTTTCGCTCCCCGGGACGGATGCCTACGCGGCCGCCCGTTCGCTATGCCGCCTGGAGGCCCTCCGGAACGTGCCCCTGTTCCTCCTCAAGGGGACCTTTGAACTTGCCGACCGGGAAAAGGCCGAGGGCATTCCGCTCGAGGGCGTCATCCAGAAGCCGTTCGATTCCGAGAAGCTGGCGGCGACCGTCCGCGACGCGATCGATCGGAAGCTCTCGCCGCAGACCATGCCCGAAGAGCTTCCTCCGGAGGAGCCCGCGGAGGACATCCCGCCGGCAGGCCAGGTTCCCGGCGCCGCGCAACTCCGGCGGCCCGCTCCCGGCTCCCCGGGCGCCGACGCCCTCCGGGCCCAGGTCCGGGAGGTCGTCCGCGAAGAGGTCCTGGAGATGGAACGCGAGCTCGAGAAGAGGATCCGGGCCAGGATCCTGGCCGAGCTCGGGAAAGAGCCCTGACGCCGCCCGCCCGCCGGGCGCGAACCATGATGATCGGACACGAGATACGCCGGTTCGCCCGATGCGGCTCCACCATGGATGAAGCCAGGTCCCTGGCCCTTGCCGGCGCCGCCGCAGGGCTCGTCGTCGTCGCCGACGAACAGACGGCGGGCCGCGGGACCAAGGGCCGGACCTGGCATTCCCCCCCCGGGACGGGCCTTTACGCGACCGTCCTTTTCCGCCCGCCCGCCGGACCGACCATCCTTCCCCTGGCCGTCGGCGTCGCCCTTCGCGAAGCGGCGGCGGAAGCGGCGCCGGCCGTCCGCCTGAAATGGCCGAACGACCTTGTCTGGGAAGGCCGGAAGATCGCCGGGGTCCTCTGCGAGGGAGGCGCGGACGGGCGCGGGGGACGGTTCGTCCTGGCCGGCATCGGCATCAACGTCGGGCAGGCGCCGGAGGATTTTCCCCCGGAGCTTGCGGCCCGTTCGGCGTCGCTCCGGATGGCCGCGGGGCGCCCGGTGGACAGGGAAGGCCTGCTCGCCCGATTATGCGCGGCGTTGGAAACGTGGTATAATGCCCTCACACGTGGGGCCGGGGAAGAAATCATCAAAGAATTCGAGGCCGGGATGAGCTTCGCCCGCGGGGACAGGATCTCCCTCGACGCCGCCGGGGCGAGGATCGAAGGGACCTATCTCGGACTGGACCCCTCCGGCGGCCTCGTCTGCGGGACCGCGGAAGGACGGAAGACCTATCACTCGGCCGAGATCGGGGCCCCCGGCTCCGGCTGAACCTGGAGAATGGACATGTTGTTGGCAGTGGATATCGGGAACACGACGGTCGCCCTCGGCGTGTTCAAGGGCAAGGCGTTCGCCGCCGACTGGCGCATCAAGACCGACAAGGACAAGACGGCCGACGAATACGGCATCCTCCTCCTCGGCTTGTTCCGCCGGGCCGGGATCAGGCCCGACCGGGTCACCGCGGTCATCGTCTCGAGCGTCGTCCCTCCCCTGACCCCCGTTTTCCAGGCGGTGAGCGAGGACCTGTTCGGGAAGAAGGCTCTCGTCGTGGGGCCGGGCCTCCGGACGGGCATGCCCATCCTCTATGAGAACCCTCTCGAGGTCGGCGCCGACCGGGTCGTCGCCGCCGTCGCCGCGTACGAGAAGTACGGCGGCCCGTGCATCGTCGTGGACTTCGGCACCGCGACCACGTTCGACGCCGTGTCGGCCAAGGGCGAGTACCTGGGCGGGGCCATCGCGCCCGGCATCCAGATCTCGGCCGAGGCCCTGTACCTCAAGACGGCCCGGCTCCCGCGGATCGAGGTCCGGAAGCCGAAGAAGGCCATCGGGAGGACGACGGTCGCGAGCATGCAGTCGGGGCTCTACTTCGGCTACATCGGGCTCGTGGTCCACACGATCGCCCAGATAGGGAAGGAGCTGGGCCGCGGGTTCCGCGTCGTCGCGACCGGAGGCTTCGGGGCGCAGGTCGCCTCCGAGGTCCCCGGCATCGAAGCCTACGAGCCGTCCCTCGTGCTCGAGGGATTGAGGATCGTCTACGAGAGGAACCAAGACGAGTAAGGAGACCTACTACCAGACGATCGCCCGGGAGTTCCTCAAGCGGCGTGGGGCGCCGTTCTTCCTCTCCCCGAAGGACGTGGCCCTCATCGCCCGCTGGGAGAAGGCGCGGGTCCCTCTCGACGCCGTCCTCGAGGGCATGGAGAGGGCCTTCGCGAACTACCGGAAAGGCGGGCGTCCGGCCGGGGCCCTGACCCTGGCCTTCTGTGAATACCAGGTGGGGAAGGCCCTCGCCGGGAGCCGGGAGAGACGGGCCGGAGGGGCGCGGAAGACCGCTCCCCGGGACGCCAAGAAGGAGCATTTGCGCGACGAGATCGGACGATTCCTCCGAGAGGTCCCGCCCGGGCTCGAGGCCCTCGCCGAGGCCTTCACCGCGGCCCGGGCCGTCCTGGACGACCCGGACGCCGGCGAGGAGAAGCTCGAGCGGCTCGACGATGCCGTCGACGAAGCCCTCTGGAGGGCCGCTCCGGAAGGCGAAAAGGCGCGCGCCCGGAAGGACGTCCTCGCGAGGCACTCCGGGAAGCGGGCCCTGGACCTCGGGGACGTCGCGCGGACGAAGTTGGTGAAGGAGATGAGGGAACGGCACAAAGTGCCTTACCTCTCGTTATATTATTATTGAAGGAAGGAAATGATGGAAAAATTGGATAAGAGGATCGCCCCCCTGCTCAAGAAGCACCGGGAAGGGCTGGTCCTTCAGGATATTGCCGGGGAGCTTCGCGTCCCCCGCAAGGACAAGAACAAGCTGGCCGAGACCATTCAGGGCCTCGAGCGTGAAGGCGTCGTCCGCCGTTCGCGGGGAAAATATGTTCTGGCTCCCCGGTCGAACGTCGTCCGCGGCCGGCTGGTGACCGTGCTCCGCGGGTTCGGGTTCGTGACCCCCGAGGGCGCCGCGACCGAGGACATCTTCATCCCGGCCAGGGACTCGGCCGGAGCCCTCCAGGGCGATACCGTCGAGGTCATGGTCCGGGAGAGCGAACGGAAGGGAAAGCTCGAAGGCCGCATCCTCCGCATCCTGAAGAAGGAGCGGAAGAGCATCCTCGGGGTCTATGTGGAACGGGGCGGCACTCCCTATCTGGAGGCGTTCGACTCCATGGCTCCCGAAGATATCCCCATCCGGATCCGGGGGAAGGCCCTGCCCCGTCCCGGCATGATCGTCGAGGCGGACCGGGGAACCCACGAGCTCGTGTCCGTCCTGGGCTTCCCGGACGACCCCGGCGTGGACACCCAGGTCGTCATCCGGCGTCACGGCCTGGCCTCGGAGTTTCCCGCCGACGTCCTGGCGGAAGCCGATGCGGCCCGGGCGACCGTGAGCGCCGAGGACCTCGCCGGCCGGACCGACTATCGGGATTGGCTGACCGTCACCATTGACGGCGAGAAGGCCCAGGATTTCGACGACGCCGTGAGCGTCAGGTTCCAGGACAACGGCCACTACCTTCTCGGGGTCCACATCGCCGACGTCTCCCACTACGTAAGACCGGGAACGCCGCTGGACACCGAGGCCCTGGCCCGGGCGACGAGCGTCTACTTCCCGGATACGAATCTGCCGATGCTTCCCGAACGCCTCTCCAACGACCTCTGCAGTCTGCGGCCACGGGTCCCGCGGCTGACCGTCTCCGCCCTCCTCGAGATCGACGGGGCGGGACGCGTCGTCCACGAAGAATTCCACCGGTCGGTCATCAAGACGGTCGAGCGGATGACCTACACCTCGGTCAGCCGGATCTTCGAGGGCGACCGGGTCGAAAAGGAACGATACGGTCACGTCGTCCCGGCCCTGCTCCTCATGCGGGAGCTGGCCCGGCTCCTCCGGGCCCGGCGGGCCGAGGACGGGAGCCTTGACTTCGACCTGATGGAGCCGGAGCTCGTCTACAAGGAGGGGACCCTGACGTCCATCGTCCCCGCCGGCCGGAGCGAGGCCAACCAGCTCATCGAGGAGTTCATGGTGGCGGCCAACGTCGCGGTGGCCGCGCACCTCTCACGGTCCGGCGTCCCGGCCCTCTACCGGATCCACCCCGCCCCCGCCGTCGAGGACCTCGAGAAGCTCCGGGAACTGCTCTCCCATTTCGGGCTCATCCTCCCGCGGGCGGAACGGATCGGGCCCCGGGACCTCCAGGCCGTCCTCGAACGGATGAAGGGCCAGCCCGGCGAGAAGTTCGTCAACGTCCAGGTCCTCCGCTCGCTCAAGCTCGCCGTCTACGCGGACGAGAACCTCGGCCATTACGGCCTGGCCAAGACCGATTACACCCACTTCACCTCGCCCATCCGCCGTTACCCGGACCTCGTCGTCCACCGCGCCCTCAAGCGGCTCCTGGAGGGGGGCAAGGCGGAGAAGGCCTCGCTCGCGGCCCTCGCCCTCCACTGCTCGCAGAAGGAGCGGCAGGCCGACGAGTCCGAAAAGGACCTCCTCCTCTGGCGCATCTTCCGCTTCATTAAAACCAAGCTCGGCGAGGAGCTCGACGGGGTCATCACCGACGTCACGAAGGCCGGCCTGCTCGTCGAGCTCGACGAGTACTTCGCCGAAGGGATGCTGCCGTTCCAGTCCCTGGACGGCGATTATTACGTCCGGCGGACCGCCAAGACCCTGCGCGGCCGCAAGAAGGGACGGACGTTCGACCTGGGGGACCGGGTCCGCGTCGTCCTCGTCGCCTGCGACCCGGCCCTGCGCCGGATGGAGTTCTCCCTGAGCCCGGAGATGGGGGGCAAGCCATGATCATGACCCAGGCCTTCGACGTGTCCCTGGACGTCCCGTCGAAGAAGGCGGGGACGCTCCGGGAGGCGCTCTTCGTTTTCCGGAAGAAAGCGTATCAGGCCGAGGTCCGGGAGTACCCGGCGGACGCGGCCGCCCCCGGGCGCCGCTATGCCCGGGCGACCGCGGGCCTGCCGTTCCACCTGAAGTGGAAGGAACCGTTCGAGGTCCTGGACGGGGCGCACGCGCCCCTCGGCTCCGGGGTCGTGCTCCAGCCCGTCTCCGAGGACCCGAAGAAGCTCAGGACGCCGAAGCGTCTCGCCCGCCTCGATCTCCTCGCGGGCGGGCCCAAGGAGATGATCCTCAGCCTCGCCGAGGCCAAGGGCTTCGAGGGCCTGAGAGAGAAGGAGATCGTCGACTTCGCCGGACTGGAGCCCGAAGACATGGAGACGGCCGCGCGCCTGCTCGAGGAGGAGGGCAAGGCCCGCATCCTCGGCTTCTCGCCGCTGTTCCTTCTGTCCCAGGAGAGCTTCGATTTCCTCTGCGGGAGGATCCTCGAATTCGTCGGCCAGTTCCACGCCAAGCATCCCGAGTCCCGGGGGGTCGCCGTCGAGAAGGTCGCGAAGAGGTTCGAGCTCCCGGAGATCGTCGGCCAGCTCGCCCTGAAGCACCTCCTCAAGTCCGGGACCATCCAGGTTCTGGACGGCGTCGTGGCCCTCGCGGACTTCAAGGTTCCCCTGTCGACGGCGGAGGAAGGCATCCTCGCGGAGATGGAGAAGATGTGCTACGAGGGGAAATTCTCCGCCATCTCCCTCGAGGACGTCCGGGCCCGGTTCTTTCTTTCCCCTCCCCGCCTCCAGGCCCTGCTCGGCATGCTCGCCGAAAAGAAGAAGATCGTCCAGGGCAAGGACGGGTTCTACATCCATTCGACCTGGCTCGACGAGATCGTCCGCAAGCTCCGGGAACGGGGGAAGAAGGAGCTGTCCGTGGCCGACTTCAAGGAGATGGTCGGGCTGTCCCGCAAGTTCGCCATCCCGCTCCTCGAGCTCCTCGACGAGATGGGCATCACGAAGAGGAGCGGCCCGGGCCGCATCGTCCTCTGAGCCCGGGTTCCGTAAGGAGAATACGTGTCCGAGAAAATTCTGATCATCGGAGCTTCGGGTCGGGTGGGCTCGGAATTGGCGGGGTTGCTCATCGCGCGGGGAGGGGATGTCCGCGCGGCCGGGCGGAACCCGTCCGCGGTCGCGGCGAAACTGCCGGGGATCACCGAAGCCGTCGCATTCGATTTCGAGCGGCCGGGGACGTTCGTGCCCGCGCTGGAAGGCGTCGCGAAAGTCTTTCTCATCGCCCGTCCCGGAGACAACCACTCCGATGAAGCGGCGATGCCGTTCATCGACGCCGCCGTAAAAGCCGGCATCCGGAGGATCGTGGACCTGACCGCGATGGGGACGGAACAGGACGAGACCTTCATGCTGCGCCGGCTGGAGAAATATGTGGAGGCATCGGGGATCCCGTTCGTCCACCTGAGGCCGAACTGGTTCATGCAGAATTTCAGCTCGGGGCCGATGCTTGCGGACATCCGTGCCACAGGGGCCCTGCATCTTCCCGCTTCGGACGCCAAGCTGTCCTTCATTGATACGCGGGATATCGCCGCGGTCGCTTTCGCCGCCCTTGAGGAAGCCCGCCATGAGGCTCGCGCCTATACGCTCACCGGCGGAGAAGCGATGGACCACTACGAGGTGGTCGACATCTTATCCCGGGCATCGGGCCGGGCTGTCGCCTACGTGCCTTTGAGCGAAGAAGCCGCCAACGCGGGATTACGCAAAGCCGGCGTTCCGGCGGCATTGATCGAACGCTGGACGGAATTCTACAGGAAGGTGCGGCAGGGCTTCTGCGCGCCCGTGACCCATGACACCCAAGCGGTCCTGGGCCGGCCCGAGATCCGGTTCGAGCAATTTGCCAGGGATCATGCCGCGGCCTGGAAGCAGGCCTGCCGCTAGGGACCGGAGATCGGCGGCCTTCGTCGCCGACTTGCGAATTTCCGCCCCTTCTGCTATTTATGCATCTTGAACAGACCGTTGCTCCCCGTCCTGGCCCTCGTCGCGACGGCCCTCGCCGCGCCCATCCTCCTGCGGCCGGCCGCCTCCTCTCCGAAGCCCCGCCTGACGGCCGATTTCCGGGCCGAGATCGGCATCGACTCCCTGGAACGCCGCTATTATCGGCCGTCGTTCCGGTTCTCCTTCCCGGTCCCCGGAGCCCCGTCATGGCGGTGGAACGCGGGTTTGATGTATGACCAGAGAATGAACGGGAACCTGCGCGGGGCGACCGATTTCTGGCTGAGCGCGGGCCTCGAGCGCCGGCTGTCGGGAAAATGGAGCCTCGAGGCCGCCGTCCGCCACATGTGCCGCCACGAGACTTCGCGCGACAACCCCGTCATCCTCGACATCAACGAGGTCCTCGGCGTCCTCCGCCTCCGCGAGCGGGCCTTCGAGCTCGGGCTCGGGTTCGGCGGCTACGCCGGCAAGGCCGGGGATTATCGCCGGCTGGCGACGGTGAGCCTGTTCCTGCCCGGCTTTCCCGCCGACGGGATCGCGCTCGAGGGCGAGGCCAGGTGGGTCAACTTTTCGGAGTGGCTCTACGAAGCCGGATTCTCCGTAGCGCTTGGTCCCAACACGGCCCTTTTCCTTCGAGGCGCCCGGACCTACCGTTTCCCGGCGTCGGTCTATCTCGGTATCCGGTACGCCGCCGCCGCGGCCGGGGGACGGCCCCTGGAGCACTTCTGGTTCTCGGCCGGCACGGTCCCCTTCGACGACATCTACAAGCTTTCCGCTTCCGGCGAATACCGGCTGGAGGTCCACAGGAAGGGCCGCTCCCGGCTTATCGCGGACGTCGGATTCAGCTCTCCCGTCCTGGCCGGGGACGGCTTCTTCGCCCAGTTCCGGCCCGACAAGCTCGTCTACGCCGTCAAGGGGGAATATGAGCGGGAGGTCGGCCGATCCCTTTACGTTTCCTGGTACGCCGCGTACGCCGCCGACATGCCCACGGATAAGGCCCGCCGTTTCACCGGGTCCCTCGCGACCGGACTCAAGCTCAAGAATCAGCCCTCCTTCGACCGGCTCGACCGGAAGTTCCGCTTCGACATGGGCGCGGGCTGGAATTTCAAGCAGGACGAGGAACTGACGATCCGGGCGGGCGTCAATACGAAGCCGGAGCGGGGGGCGAGGCTCGGCGCCGATCTCGGCTTTCGGATGCGGCGGCACGGCCGGGCCGAGATCGACCTCCGCGTCTTCGCGGACTCGGGAGGGCCGGTCGCGATCAGGCCCTTCGTCGGGTTCCGGAACGGCCCGTCCCTCAGCGTGAACGGTTCGCCGGGGGCGTTCAAGTTCGTCGCCGGCGTCGGCCTATATAAGTGGCTGTGAGCCTCGGGGCTCACGCCTTCGGCTTGTCGTCCTTCCCGTCGTCCTCTTCGTCGGCCGCGGGCTCTTCCTTCTTCTTCTGGACGAGCGCGGACTTGAGCAGGTCGCCGAAGACGCCGAACTTGGGCTCTTCCGCGGAGACGGGCTTGGCCTCTTCCTTCTTCTCTTTCTTTTCCTTCTTCTCGCGGGAGGTCCGGGCGCGTTGTTCCCCGAGCTCGTCTTCCTTCTGTTTGATGGCGGCCATGGCCTCCATCTCGGATTCCTCTTCGACGAGCCGCTCCTCGATGACCCGGCGCTCGCTCTTCTTGGGGCGGGCGCTCTTGTCGCCTTCGAGTTTCAGTTTCTTCTTCTTGGGGGCCTTTTCCTTCTTCGCCGTCGTGGCCGCCTTGGCCTTCTCCTGCTCGGTGCTCGGCGGAGCCGGCGGAGGACCGGCAGGCTCTTCCGCGGGTTCGGCCTCGCGGGCGGGGGGCGGCGTCGGGACCCTCGGCGTGAGGTCGATGATCTCGGGCTCGCCCTCCTGGAACGGCTCCTCTTCTTCTTCCTCGAGGAATCCGACGGTCCCGGGCGGCAGATAGTCCGCGCTTCTCCGGGCGCGGGGGACGATCTCCTCCTCCGCCGCGGGGGCCTCGGTCGGGATGATGTCCAGAATGGATTCGATCTCGGAGATGGGCTCCTGATAGAAGAAGATGCCCTTCTTCTTCTCCGATTTGGCGAATTCCGGAGAGTTGAGCAGGGTGAACTCCACGTCCTCCTGCGTCGTCTGCCTCAGGATGTCGACCAGGTGGTAGGCCCGGAGGAAATGGAGGGCGTGGTTCGGCGAGGAAAGGGCGGGATCCTTGAAGACGAGGATGAGCAGGTCCTTGAGGTCGAGGTCGACGCGCTGTTCGGTGAGGGGCAGCAGCGAGGCGATGTTCTCGCGTTCGAGAT
>CAWART010000013.1:0-77789 GCA_963784525.1 Candidatus Aminicenantota bacterium
GTCTTCCACAATTTCGTCTCGGCCGCCGCCGGCATCGCCGCGGCCGCGGCCCTGGTCCGCGGCCTCGCCCGCCATTCGGCCCGGACCATCGGCAACTTCTGGGTCGACCTCGTACGGGTCAACCTCTATCTCCTCCTTCCTTTTTCCATCGTCTTCTCCCTGTTCCTGACCTCCCAGGGTATCGTCCAGAACTTCAAGCCTTATGTCGGGGCCGTTCCGATCGAGAGCGTTCGGCGGCGGATCCGGACATGCCGGCGCGCCCAGACCATCGCCCAGGGGCCGGCGGCCTCCCAGGTCGCCATCAAGATGCTGGGAACCAACGGCGGCGGGTTCTTCAACGCCAACGCGGCCCATCCGTACGAGAACCCGACGCCCCTCTCGAACTTCGTCCAGATGCTCTCGATCTTCCTCATCCCGGGCGGCCTTACCTATTATCTCGGGCGCAAGGTCGGGAACCGGAAGCACGGCTGGGCGGTCTGGAGCGCGATGGCGATCATCTTCCTCGCCGCGGCGCTCGTCTGTTGGGGGCCGAAAGCGCGGGCAATCCCCGCCTGCGCGCCCTCGGGGTCGACCCGGCCGGAGGCAACATGGAAGGGAAGGAGGTCCGGTTCGGCGTGTTCGACTCCAGCCTGTTCGCCACGGTCACGACGGCCGCTTCGTGCGGGGCGGTCAACTCGATGCACGATTCCTTCACGCCCCTGGGCGGCCTGGTCCCTCTGTTCAACATCCAGCTCGGCGGCGTGATCTTCGGCGGGGCGGGCTCCGGACTCTACGGGATGCTGATCTTCGTGATCCTGGCCGTGTTCCTCACCGGCCTGATGGTCGGCCGGACGCCCGAGTACCTGGGCAAGAAGATCGAATCCTATGACGTGAAGGTTTCCGTCCTGGCGGTTCTCGTCCCGATCTTTTCGATCCTCGGCTTCTCCGCCTGGGCCGCGTCCGCCCGGTGGGGCCTGGCCGGTTTGGGCAACGCCGGCCCGCACGGCTTGAGCGAGATCCTTTACGCCTTCTCGTCCGGCTCGGGCAATAACGGCAGCGCCTTCGCCGGATTGAAAGGCGACACGCCCTTTTACAATATCACCCTGGGCCTGGCGATGCTTTTCGGCCGGTTCTTCGTGATGCTCCCGGTCCTGGCCCTGGCCGGGAACCTGGCTCGAAAGAAGCTCGTCCCGTCCTGCGACGCGAGCTTCCCCGCCAGCGGCCCGACCTTCATCGTCATCCTCATCGCGACCGTCCTCATCGTCGGCGCGCTCACATTTCTGCCCGCCCTGGCCCTCGGTCCCGTCGTCGAGCATCTTCTGATGAGCGGGACCCCGGCCTTGTACTGAAGGAGAACGAACGTGCCCGCATTGCTCCATCCTCTGTTCGAACGGGCCATCGTCGGCCGGGCCGGCGATCGACTCCGTCAGGAAGCTGAATCCCGGCTCCCTGATGAAGAACCCCGTCATGTTCGTCACCGAAGTCGGGGCCCTGCTGACGACCGTCGGCCTTTTCCTGGGATCGAAGAACGAGCCGACGGGTTTCGCCCTCCAGATATCCCTGTGGCTCTGGTTCACCGTCCTGTTCGCCAATTTCGCGGAAGCGATGGCCGAGGGGCGCGGCAAGGCCCAGGCCGACGCGCTCCGAAAGACACGGGCGTACACCACGGCCAATCTTATCGGCCCGGACGGCTCGATCGAAGCGGTCCCCGCCGAACGACTGAAGAAAGGCGACCTTGTCATCGTCTCCGCGCGCGAGATCATCCCGGCCGACGGGGAGATCGTCGAGGGGGCCGCCACGGTGGATGAATCGGCCATCACGGGCGAGTCCGCCCCGGTGATCCGGGAAGCGGGAGGCGACCGCAGCGCGGTCACGGGGGGGACCCGGGTTCTCTCGGACACGATCAAGGTCCGCGTCACCTCCGACCCCGGGAAGAGCTTCCTCGACCGGATGATAGGTCTCGTCGAGGGGGCGCAGAGGAAGAAGACGCCGAACGAGATCGCCCTGACCATCCTGCTTTCGGCCCTGACGATCGTTTTCCTGGTCGTCATCATCTCCCTGAAGGCCTTCGGGCGCTACTCCGGCGTCGACCTGACGATGACCGTGCTCGTGGCCCTGCTCGTTTGCCTCATCCCCACGACGATCGGAGGCCTGTTGAACGCCATCGGGATCGCCGGGATCGATCGCATGGTGCAGAAGAACGTCCTGGCCATGAGCGGCCGGGCGGTCGAGGCGGCGGGGGACGTCGATGTCCTCCTGCTGGACAAGACCGGGACCATCACTCTGGGCGATCGCCAGGCGACGGCCTTCCTGCCGGCGCCGGGCGTGACCGTCGAGGAACTGGCCGACGCCGCTCAACTGGCGTCCCTGGCCGATGAGACGCCCGAGGGGCGGAGCATCGTCGTCCTGGCCAAGCGCTATGGATTGAGGGGGCGCCCCCTCTCCGACATGCCGGGCGCGGCCTTCATCGCCTTTTCCGCGCAGAGCCGGATGAGCGGGGTCGATCTCGGCGGCCGACGCATCCGGAAAGGCGCCCCGGACGCCGTTCGGGCCTTCGTCGGAGCCCCTATCCCGGCGGACGTCCGTGATGCCGTCGAGCGGATCGCTTTTCAGGGAGGGACGCCGCTTCTCGTCGCCGACGAGACGCGATTCCTGGGGGTCATCCACCTCAAGGACATCGTCAAGGGCGGTCTGAAGGACCGATTCGAACGGTTCCGGGCCATGGGGATAAGGACCGTGATGATCACGGGGGATAACCCGCTCACCGCGGCCGCCATCGCCGGGGAGGCCGGTGTGGACGATTTCGTGGCCGAAGCGAGACCGGAGGACAAGCTGGCCCTGATCCGGAAGGAACAGGCGTTGGGGCACCTCGTGGCCATGACCGGCGACGGGACGAACGACGCCCCCGCTCTGGCCCAGGCCGACGTCGGGGTCGCCATGAACACGGGGACGCAGGCGGCCAAGGAGGCCGGGAACATGGTCGACCTCGATTCCAACCCGACCAAGCTCATCGAGGTCGTCGAGATCGGCAAGCAGATGCTCATCACGCGGGGCGCGCTGACGACCTTCAGCATCGCCAACGACGTGGCCAAGTACTTCGCCATCATCCCGGCCCTGCTGGTCGGCGTTTTCCCCGTCATCGCCCCCCTCAACATCATGGGCCTGGCCTCGCCGAAGAGCGCGATCCTGAGCGCGGTCGTTTTCAACGCCCTCATCATCATCGCCCTGATCCCGCTTTCGCTCAGGGGCGTGCGCTTCCGCCCGTCGGGGGCGGCCGCGCTCCTCCGGCGCAATCTCCTTGTTTACGGCCTGGGGGGGCTCGTCGCGCCGTTCCCCGGCATCAAGCTGGTAGACCTCGTTGTCAACGCGTTGCATCTCGTTTAACATGAGGATAGCGAACATGAAACCCTGGCTCGCGGAGATCCGGACGTCCTTATCGGCCGTGGCGGCCCTGGCCGTCATTCTGTGCGGCTTTTACCCCGGGGTCGTCTGGGCCCTGGCCCACGCCCTTTTTCCCTTCCGGGCCGACGGCTCGCTCATCGTACGGCAGGGAGAGATCCGGGGCTCGAACCTGATCGCGCAGAGATTCGCGGGTGCCGGATACTTCCATCCCCGGCCGTCCGCGGCGGGGAACGGTTGGGACGCCGGCCGGTCGGGGGGGAGCAACCTCGGGCCGCTGTCCAGGGACCTCGCCGAGAGCGTCCGGCGGCGCGTCGCCGATTTTAGAAGGGAGAACGGACTGCCCGACGGGGCCCTCGTCCCGGCCGACGCCGTGACGGCTTCGGCCAGCGGTCTCGACCCTCACATCTCTCTGGAGAACGCCGTTCTCCAGGCAAGTCGTGTGGCCAGGGCTCGCGGCCTCGCGGAAACGGCCGTCCGGAAGCTCATCGAAGAGCGGGCCGAGGGCAGATCGCTGGGCGTTCTGGGCGAGCCGCGCGTCAACGTGCTGGCGCTGAATCTGGCTTTGGACGGGGGCCTCGATGGCGGAAGATAGGGCCGATACCTTCCTCCGGATGATCCGCCGTTCGCGGCATGGGCGCCTGAAGGTCTACCTCGGATACAGCGCCGGTGTCGGCAAGACCTACCAGATGCTCCAGGAAGGCCACCGGCTGAAAAGCCGCGGGATCGACGTCGTCATCGGTCTGCTCGAGACGCACGGCCGGGCCGAGATCGCCGATCTCGCCCGCGGGCTGGAAGTGGTTCCCAGGCGTCGCCAGGAATATCACGGCATCGCCGTGGAAGAGATGGACGTGGACGCCGTTCTCGCCCGCAAGCCGCAGGTCGCGCTCATCGACGAGCTGGCCCATACCAACGTCCCCGGAAGCCTGAACCCGAAGCGGTACGAGGACGTTCAGGACGTCCTGGCGGCCGGGATCCACGTCATCACGACCCTCAACGTCCAGCATCTGGAGAGCCTCTACAACATCGTCGAGGGCTCGGTGGGCGTCAAGGTCCGGGAGCGGCTTCCGGATTCCGTCCTGGCCGAGGCCGACGAGATCGTCGACGTCGACCTGGCGACCGAGGACCTCCGCAAACGGCTCGAAGAAGGCAAGGTGTATCCCGCCGAGCGCGTGGGAACGGCCCTGGCGAACTTCTTCACCTCCGCGAACCTGGAAAAGCTCCGCGAGCTGACCCTCCGCGAGCTCGCTTCGCAGATCGACCTGAGGAGGCGCGAGGCCCCGCAGACCGAGAGCGGCTCGGCGGCGGAACAGGTCATGGTCTGCCTCAGCTCGCGCGGGCCCGACAGCGAAAGGCTCCTGCGCTATGCCTCGCGGCTGGCGGGAAAGCTCAACAGGAACTGGTATGCCGTCTACGTCCAGACGCCGTCCGAGGAGGCCCGGGCCATCGACGCCCGGACCCAGCGGCTCCTTTCGGACACGCTGACCCTGGCCAAGCAGCTCGGCGCCATGGTGTTCACCTATAAGGGGGACGATGTCGTCGACACCCTGCTCCGTTTCGCCGGAGAGTATCGCGTCGGGCATGTCGTCGTCGGGCGATCGTGCCCGAAGCCGTTCTGGAAACGCCTGGGCGGGAACAGGGCCGTCGTCGACGACCTTCTGAAAAAGGCCCGGGGCGTCGCCGTGACCGTCCTCGATACGCGCGGAGAGCCGCCTCCGGCAGTGCGGCCTCCCCGGGAAGGTCCGAGCGGGGAGCGGCGTCCTCCGCGGGCCGGCGGGCCTCTTTTGAGCCGCCGGCTGGCCGCCCGCCGGATCGTCATCTGGGAAAAGCCCGTCCCGAAGGAAACCGTCCTTCGGACGCTGGCGGCGACCTTCGGAACGGAGGACGGGATCGTCGATGGGGACGCCCTTTACGCCGCCATCCTGAAGAGGGAGGGGCAGGGATCGACGTTCTTCAACGAAGGCGTGGCCTTCCCCCATGTCCGGGTCCCGGGCCTGCCCGCTCCGGTCGTCGCCCTGGGGATGACGAGGGAGGGGGTCTCCGACGTCGTCACCGAGAAGCCGATGGAGATCGTCTTTCTCATCCTGTCGCCCGAGGAGGAGCCGAACACGCAGGTGGAGCTTCTGGCCCTCGCCGGCCGGGCCGCGCGGAACAGGGGCCTGCTCAGGGATCTGGCAACTTCCGCGACCGGCGAAGCCGTTCTCGCCGCGCTCCGGGATTCGGAAGCCGCCCAGGCGACCCCCGATTATTGATACGTTCACGGGTTGATTTTTCTTCGGAGTCCCCTATAATGAAACGCCGCGTTCCGGCGAGGAGCGAACAATGTACGGACGTTTTCAGGACTATCTCAAGGGCGAATTGGACAGGGTCCGGGCCGAAGGCCTCTACAAGACCGAGCGCGTCCTGACGACCTCGCAGGGCGTCGAGATCCGGACCGAGGGCGGGCCCAAGGTCCTCAACTTCTGCGCCAACAACTACCTGGGGCTCTGCAACGAGCCGCGGGTCATGGCCGCCGCCAATTACACGTTCTTCCGGCTCGGCTACGGCATGGCGTCGGTGCGCTTCATCTGCGGGACGTCCGAGGTCCACAAGGAGCTCGAGCGGAAGATGAGCGAGTTCCTGGGAACGGACGACACCCTGCTCTATTCCTCGGCCTTCGACGCCAACGGCGGCGTCTTCGAGCCCCTGCTCGGCGAGGATTCGGCCATCATCTCCGACGAGCTCAACCACGCCTCCATCATCGACGGCGTCCGGCTCTGCCGGGCCCGCCGCTCGGTCTATAAGAACAACGACATGGCCGACCTCGAGGCCAGGCTCCAGCGAAGCCGCGGACGCCCGGTTCCGGCTCATCGTCACCGACGGCGTCTTCTCGATGGACGGCATCATCGCCCAGGTGGACAGGATCTGCGAACTGGCCCGCCGCTATGACGCCCTGGTCATGGTGGACGATTCGCACGCCACGGGCTTCATCGGGAAGACGGGGCGGGGGACCCACGAGCATTGCGGGGTCATGGGCGACGTGGATATCATCGTCACGACCTTCGGCAAGGCCCTCGGCGGGGCGTCCGGCGGCTGTATCTCGGGGCGGAAGGAGATCATCGAGTTCCTGCGGCAGAGGTCGCGGCCTTACCTGTTCTCCAACTCCGTGACGCCCGGCATCGCCGGGGCCACCATCGAGGTCCTGAAGATCCTCGGGGAATCGACGGAGCTCAGGGACCGGCTGATGGCCAACACGGCCCGGTTCCGGAAGGGCGTCGAGGACGCCGGGTTCCGCATCATCCCCGGCATCCACCCCATCGTGCCCATCCTCCTCGGCCACCTGCCGAACGACGCCAAGCTCTCCCAGGACTTCGCCAACGCCCTCCTCGAGGAAGGGATCTACGTCATCGGCTTCTATTTCCCGGTCGTCCCGCGCGGCAAGTCCCGTATCCGCGTCCAGGTCAGCGCCGCCCACACTCCCGAGCAGATCGACTTCGCCGATCGCCAAGTTCGCCAAGGTCGGGAAGGCCCTCGGCGCGATCTGAGAAGTGCCGGCCGCCGGCCCGCTTTGACAATTCGCGGGCGTTCTCTATAATAAACTCCATGATTTTCGGCGTCGGTACCGACATCATCGAAGTCGCCCGGGTCGAACTGAAGCTCGCCCGGACGGAAGGGCTGAAGAAGAAGCTCTTCACCGGGACCGAGACCGCCTACTGCGAATCCAAGCACCGCCCCGCCCTCCATTACGCCGCCCGTTTCGCCGCCAAGGAGGCCTTCCTCAAGGCGATGGGGACCGGCTGGAGCGGCGGGCACAAGTTCGACGAGATCGAGATCATCAACGACGCCCTGGGGAAGCCGGAGCTCTTCGTCCACGGCAAGGTCCGGGAGTTCTGCGGGGCGCGGGGCGTCGTCCGGATGTCGGTCTCGTTGTCCCACGTCAAGGAGATGGCGGCGGCCGTCGTCGTCCTCGAAACCACCCCCGAAAGCGGACGGGGATCCCGCGAATAGTCCACCACGCAAGGAGAAGCGCATGTCGAACATCGGTTCCTACGACGACCGGGTGAAAGGCTCCACCTGGGACGTCTCGGCACAAGAGCTCGGCTACAAGGACGGGGACGTCATCAACATCGGCTGGTATTGCTCCGACAGGGTCTGCGCCCAGGGGAAGGCCGACAAGCTCGCCCTCATCTGGGAAGGGCACTCGGGCGCCGAGAAGCGCTACACATACAACGACGTCCGGCTGGCCTCGAACACCGTCGGCGCCTTCCTCCGCGGCCTGGGCATCCAGGCCGGGGAGCGGGTCTGCCTGTTCATGGACAAGGTCCCCGAGCTCTACCTCGGGTTCCTCGGCGTCCTGAAAATCGGGGCCATCGCCCAGCCGCTGTTCTCGGCCTTCGGCGACGAGTCCCTCTTCGTCCGTCTGTCGAACGCCGAGACCTCGGCCGTCATCACCCAGAAGAAGCACGCCCCCAAGGTCCGGAAGATCCTCGACCGCCTGCCGCACATCCGGCACATCATCGTCGTGGACCACGACGGCGTCGCGCCGCTCAAGGACCGCGAGGTCGCCTTCTCCCTGGAGAAGGCCGCGCCCGTCGAGCATCTCGACATCCACCCGACCAGGGCCGAATCGCCGTCGGTCCTCCACTACACGTCGGGGACGACGGGGATGCCGAAGGGCGTCAAGCACGTCCATTACTCCCTCATCTCCCAATACATCACGGCCAAGTGGGCCCTCGACCTCCGCGACGACGACATCTACTGGTGCACGGCCGACCCGGGCTGGGTCACGGGCACGTCCTACGGCATCATCGCCCCGTTCGCCCTGGGCGTCACCCAGTGCGTCATGGACGCGGGCTTCTCGGCCGAGGCCTGGTACAAGTTCATCGAGAAGCGCCGGGTCACGATGTGGTACTCCGCCCCGACCGCCATCCGCTCCCTGATGAAGGCCGGCGACGAGATCGTCGGGAAGTTCGACCTGTCCTCGCTCCGCCACCTGGCCAGCGTCGGCGAGCCGCTGAACTCCGAGGCCGTCGTCTGGTCGCAGAAGGTCTTCGGCAAGCCCTTCTACGATACCTACTGGCAGACCGAGACCGGCTGTATCGTCATCAGCAACTATCCCGGCATGGAAGTGCGGCCCGGCTCCATGGGCAAGCCCTTCCCCGGGATCACGGGCACCATCCTCGACCCGAACCGGAACGAGCCTTATCCCGTCAACGGGAAGATCGGCCTCGTCGCCCTCAAGTTCGACTGGCCCTCGCGGATGCGGACCTACTGGAACAACGAGGAGGCCTTCGCCAAGAAGTTCCGGAACGGCTGGTACATCACCGGCGACCGGGCCCGCATCGACAAGGACGGCTATTACTGGTTCGCCGGGCGCGACGACGACATCATCAACACGGCCGGCCACCTGGTCAGCCCGTTCGAGGTCGAATCGGCCCTGCTCGAGCATCCGGCCGTCGCCGAGTCGGCCGTCGTCAGCAAGCCGGACCCCATCAACCTCGAGGTCGTCAAGGCCTTCGTCACCCTGAAGCCCGGCTTCACGGCCGGCAAGGACCTCGACCTCGACATCATGAACTTCGTCCGGAAGAAGCTCTCGCCCCTGGCCATGCCCCAGGAGATCGAGTTCGTCGACACCCTGCCCAAGACCCGGAGCGGGAAGATCATGCGCCGCATCCTCCACGCCAAGGAATGGGGCGAGGAGATCGGCGACACCTCGACCCTCGAGAACGATTAAGGTACAATAGACGCTTAGGAGAATGAACATGGACGATCTGAAAGACATCGTATTGAAGTACGTGACCGAGGAATACCTCGAGGCCGACAGCGACCCCATCACCTACGAGACGCCGCTCATCTCGGGCGGCATCGTCGACTCGTTCTCGATGGTCTCGCTGAAGCGGTTCCTCGAGAACAAGTACAACATCCAGATCCCCGACGACAAAGCGACGCCCGAAGCTTTCGATTCGGTCAACAAGATCGCCGTCCTCGTCCGGGAGTTCGTCAAGGCCTGATCCCCCGGGCGCTCCCGGGGCGCGCGGCGGGCCCCGCCCGCCGGCCGACAATTCTCAGGAGGTTTTCCCATGGCATACAGCGACAAGGTCCGCGGCATCTACGAGGCCCAGCTCCAGGGCATCCGCGACGCGGGCATCTTCAAGCAGGAGCGGTACATCCATTCGCCCCAGGCGGCGGACATCGAGGTCGAATTCCCGGCCGGCGCGGCCCTCAAGAAGGTCATCAACATGTGCGCCAACAACTATCTCGGCCTCTCGAGCCACCCGGACGTCGTCCGGGCCGCCCACGAGGGGCTCGATTCGCGCGGCTACGGCATGTCCTCGGTCCGCTTCATCTGCGGCACCCAGGACATCCACCGCGAGCTCGAGCGCCGGGTGACCGAGTTCCTGGGGACCGAGGACACCCTCCTCTTCCCCTCGTGCATGGACGCCAACTCGGGCGTCTTCGAGGCCATCCTGACCAAGGACGACGTCATGATCTCGGACCGGCTCGTCCACGCCTCGCTCGTCGACGGCATCCGCCTCTGCTCGGCCATGCACGACACGTTCAAGCACTCCGACATGGCCCACCTGGAGAGCAAGCTCCAACTGCACGCCGACAAGCGGCTCAAGGTCGTCATCACCGACGGCGTCTTCTCGATGGACGGCGACGCCGCCAAGCTCGACGAGTGCGTCGCCCTCTGCGAGAAATACGACGCCATGCTCCTCGTCGACGAGTCCCACGCCTCGGGCTTCATCGGGAAGACCGGCCGCGGGACCCACGAGCGGTGCGGCGTCCTGGGCAAGATCGACGTCATCACGACGACCTTCGGCAAGGCCCTCGGCGGGGCGTCCGGCGGCTGTGTCTCCGGCCGCAGGGAGCTCGTCGAGATGTGCCGCCAGAAGGCCCGGCCGTACCTGTTCTCGAACACCATCGCCCCGGTCGTCGTGGCCGGCGTCCTCAAGGTCATGGAGATCCTCTCGGCGAGCACCGAGCGGCGCGACAAGCTCGAGGCGAACTCCGCCTACTGGCGGAAGGGCCTGACCGAGGCCGGCTTCGTCCTCAAGGAAGGCGACACGCCCATCGTCCCGGTCATGCTGTTCAACGCCAAGCTGGCCCAGGACTTCTCCAAGGCCCTCTACGACGAGGGCGTTTACGCCATGGGCTTCTTCTTCCCGGTCGTCGCCCAGGGCCAGGCCCGCATCCGGACCCAGCTCTCGGCCGGCCACGAGACGCACCACCTCGACAAGGCGCTCGCCGCCTTCGTCAAGGTCGGGAAGAAGTACGACATCCTGGGCAAGACCAAGCAGGAGATCATCGAAAAGTACGGCCTGTAGCCGCCGGCTCCGTTCCGACCGGATCTCCGGGCGGATTCGAACGACCACGGACGGACAGGGTATATAGCGGCCGGCCATCCGGTCGTAAGGCCCCCGTCTCCGTCCGCGGCGATATCCGCCTTGAAGGAGGGCTCATGACCGACGCAGCGACGAAGCTCGCCAACCCCGCACCCCTCGGCCTGATGGGTTTCGGGATGACCACCGTGCTCCTCAACATCCACAACGCCGGATTCTTCCCGCTGAGCGCCATGGTCCTGGCCATGGGCATCTTCTACGGCGGGCTGGCCCAGATCGTGGCCGGCATCATGGAATTCAAGAAGGGCAACACGTTCGGGACGACGGCCTTCACGTCGTACGGCCTGTTCTGGCTCTCGCTCGTCGCCATCTGGGTCATCCCCGGAACGAACGCCCCGAACGGCGGACCGACGCCGGCGGCCTACCTCGGCTGGTACCTCTTCATGTGGGGACTCTTCACGGCCTTCATGTGGGTCGGGACCCACGGGAAGAACAAGGCCCTCCGATTCGTCTTCCTGAGCCTGACGGTCCTGTTCTGGCTCCTGGCCGCCCGCGACTGGACGGGGTCGGCGCTCATCGGGAAGATCGCCGGTTTCGAGGGCATCGTCTGCGGGCTCTCCGCGATCTACCTGGCCATGGCCGAGGTCATCAACGAAGGGCGCGGCCGCACGGTCCTGCCGGTAGGCTGAGAAGCTCGGAGGGCTGCCCCTTAACCCCCGGAAGAGGGAACCCATAAACGGGTTCCCCCGGCCAAGAAGCCGGATCCCCCTCCCAACGGGGGTTTACGGGGCAGCCCTCCTCGCTGGAATTAGTGGTGTGCCCCTTAACCTCCGGAAGAGGGAACCCATAAACGGGTTCCCCCGGCCAAGAAGCCGGATCCCCCTCCCAACGGGGGTTTACGGGGCAGCCCTCCTCGCTGGAATCAGTGGTGTGCCCCTTAACCTCCGGAAGAGGGAACCCATAAACGGGTTCCCCCGGCCAAGAAGCTGGATCCCCCTCCCAACGGGGGCTTACGGGGCAGCCCTCCTCGCTTCCCCCCTTTCCTAAAGGGGGGTTTAGGGGGGATTTCGGAGGACCTGGCAAATCCCCCCCTGCCCCCCTTTTCCAAAGGGGGGTATCAAAAAAGAGCCCCCAGTGAAGAGTCCAGCGCACGAATGGATTCCCTCGGTAAGGAGCCATGTGCAAGAAGTAGCTCCCAGTGAAGAGTCCAGCACACGAAAGAACACCCAGTAAGGAGCCATGCGCACGAACAGCACCCGGCAAGGAGCCATGCGCAAGAAGGAGCCCCTAGTGAGGAGCCCTGCGACGGATCAGGACTTAACACTTGAAGCTAAATGCTAGGATCGGTCCCTTCTCGCCCAAAACTTAGGGGGCGATATTTTCCTCCCTTTTCTTAGTCAAAACCAAGGGTGCCTCACTTTCCCTCCCCTTCCTGAGACAAAACCAGGGGCGCCTCGCTTTCCCCCCCTTTCCTAAAGGGGGGTTTAGGGGGGATTTCAGGGGACCAGGCAAGTCCCCCCGGCCCCCCTTTCCAAAAGGGGGGTAGGGGGGATTTTTGCAGAGGTTGCCTTTCCGGGAGAGAGATCCTAGAAGTTGTACTGGATGCCGAGAAGGACGCCGGCTTGGGACAGGCCGATCTTGTTCGACAGCTCGCCGATCTCGGGGCTGAAGTAGGTCGCCTTGACATCCAGGATGAGCGACAGCTTCGCCGACAGCGTGTATTCGAACTCGGCCCTCAAGCCTGCCAGAAGGCTGGAGGCCGACTGGTCGGCATAGGTGATCTCCCGGATGTCGAGCTCGGCTTCGGTGTAGGGCGGGCCGTCCGCGATGTCGATGACGTCAAGGAACTTGTACTTTCCGGAGGCGAACCCGAGCTCCGGTCCCACGGCGACCGTCAGCGTATCGTTCGTGAAGACCCGGACGAGGGCGAAGGCGGAGAAGGCGGTGAAGTAGCTCCGGAACGAGTTCGTCTGGTCGAGGGTCCGGTCGGTATCGGCGAGAAAGGGATGGGGCACCGTGAAGGTGTGTGCCCCTTCGCTCTTGAAGTTCCAGTATTCGAGGTCGAGCCCCAGCTTGATGTTCATTTCCTGGAGCCGGACGTATCGCCCGAAGCTCAGCGCGGCCGGCGTGTTCAGCTTGGGCGTGTAGACCGATTCCACCGTCCCCTCCCGGTCATTGATGGGGAAGCTTCGGGTGAGCGTCGATTCGGGGCTCAGGAACGTTCCGATCCCTCCGCCGACCAGGGCGAAGAATCCCCTGTCGGAGCCTTCGAGCGCGGCGGCAGAAGCGGCGTTCGCCGAGCGCGGGACGGGCTTCTTTTCCGCGGGCTTTTCCGGGGGCGCGGCGACGGGGGCGGGCGGGGCGTTCGCCGGCTTTTGCGTCTCGGGCCGGGGCTCGGTCTTGGGCTCGGCGCGGCTTCTCTTCCGGCCTGGGGACGCTTCCGTCCTCCTTCCAGAACGTGACCTTCAACCCCTCCGCGGCCCTGTCGATCCGGTACATCACGCCCGGTCCCTCCAGGTCGAAGACCAGCCGGGCGACGTCGGCCTGGAACCGGCCCGTCCTGACCCGAAGGACGCCGCCGGCGTCGACCTCCGCCTGTTCCGCAGCGGCCAACTTCTCGATGGGAGAGACGTCGATGACGAGCCGGTCCGGCTCCCTGAGCATGAAGGCCTCGCTTCCGAACTCGCCCTGGAGGCGCACCGTGAAGACGACTCCGGGAGCTTCCTTCACGAACGCGATCGACTCCAGGTCGGCGGCTTGGAGCGCGGCAGGCCGGAGGCCGGGGACGACGCCGAGCGCGAAACCCGCCACGAGCGCAAACACGAGAAGCTTCTTGCGTGTCATGTCTTTCTCCTTAGAAGAAATAGTAGGTGGCCAGGAGCAGACGGAGGTTCGAGGTCCGCGTCGCACCCCGCACCCTGCCGCGCGCGTCCGGGGTCCCGTAAGCCGCCGAGGTCATTTCGGCCTCGGCCGCCAGCCTGAGCTTTCCGGAATTGTAGACGAGGCGCGGCGCCACCCGGAAGAGGTCGTGGATGTCCGTTCCCCGGCCGTAGCTCGGGCCTGCGAGGGCACGGCCGGCGCCCAGGTTCCCGGCATACGCCGCGAACAGGCCCCCGTGCCAACGGGTGCCGTTGGTGTGGGCTTCGGCCCAGAACGAGAGGGTCTCGAGAGGGGCGTAGTCCCGGGTCATGAGCACGGGGTCGGCGACCCGCTCGACGCCGTAGCCTCCGATCATGGTCAGGTGGCTGAGGTTCTGGCCGTAAACGCCCTCGGCCTTGAACGTCCAGCCGCGCGTCCTGAGCTTCCCGTAGGCCATCACGGCCGCGCTCCCGATCGATTCGCCGGTCCGGTATCCTGTGTCGGTCACCCGGCGCGGGACGATCCGCATGTAGTCGGCCCCGACGCCGAAGAGGGTCTCGAGACCGGTCCGCGCGTTTTTCGAGGCGACCTGGGCCTTCAGGTTGAGCTCGGGCATCGCCGCGTTCCGGATGTACACGGAGCTCGTCCCCTCCGGGCCGCTCGACGCGAAATCCCGCTGGGAGAGGGCCGTGGCGAGGACGCTCAGGCGGCCGAACGCCCGCGTCAGGCGGACCTGCGGCGCCCGGGCGAACGGCTGGAACGGAGCGCCCGTATTGAACGAGACGACGTCCGGGAAGCAATCGGTGATGAACATGGGGTGCCAGAACTGGCCGACGAGGAGCTCGGTCCGACGCCATTCGAGCTTGACGAACGCGTGGCGGAGCCGGAAGCCGTTCGTGTCGCCGTCGGCGGTCCCGAAGAACTCGCCCTCGATGAGCCCCGATGTCTTCGCGCCCAGAGCGTCCGGCCCGGTCACCTTCCCGACGAGCCTGGTCTGGATGGAGAGGATGTTGAAGACCGGGCCGGCGTTGATGTCCTTTCCCGCCGGATCGAGAGACGCGGCCTTCGGGAAGAGGAGGAAATGGCCCTCGCGCAGGCTCGTCGTTTGCCGCGAATCGACGAGGATGTCGGTCTTGATGAACCCGGTGAACGCGATCCCGAAGGCGGGCTTGGCCTCCTCGGCCCCGACGAAAACCGCGCCCGCGGCCGCAATGACGATCAGGAATGCCGCTGTCCTTTTGCCCATTGGCTAAAATATATCAAAAAGCGTCCGCCTTGGCGAGGGCGGAACTTATGAAAAAGGGCTTGACAGCCGGAAGCGGAACCTTTATAAACGTCCGCATGGAAAAGACGGCGACGGAAAGAACGGTCTCGACCCGCGCCGCCTATTTCTTTTATTACCGGGCGGTAGCCGCCGCCTGATCCATACCCCCAGCTCGATATCCTTATGAACCCGGACAGGTCCGTCCGGACAGCCCCAATTCCCAACACAAGGAGAATCGCCATGTTCATTCAGCTATCCGACGGGCGGGAGATCCCGCTCGAAGCCCACAAGGTCAGGATCGTCCAGCGGACGAACCTCGTCCCGGCCGCCCAGCGGCTCGCGGCCGTCCGCGAGGCCGGCTTCAACACCTTCCTCCTCAAGACCCGGAACATCTTTTGCGATATGCTCACCGACAGCGGGACGAACGCGATGAGCGACAACCAGCTGGCTTCGATGATGGTCTCCGACGACGCGTACGCGGGGTCCGAGAGCTTCACCAGGCTCGAGGCGGCCGTCCGGGACGTCTTCGGCTTCCGCCGTGTCCTTCCGGTCCACCAGGGCCGGGCCGCGGAGAACCTCCTGGCCCGGCTGTTCGTCAAGCCCGGCGACGCCGTTCCCATGAACTATCACTTCACGACGACGCGGGCCCACTTCGAACTGGCGGGCGGCGTAGTCCACGAGCTTTTCGGCCCCGACGCGCTCGACACGCAGAGCCGGAAGCCCTTCAAGGGGAACCTGGACCCGGAGAAGCTCGAGGCGCTCATCGCGTCGTGCGGGCCCGCGAAGGTCCCCTTCGTCAGGATGGAGGCGACGACCAACCTCATCGGCGGCCAGCCGTTCTCGCTGGAGAACCTGCGCGCGGTGAAGCGCATCGCGTCGGCCCACGGCATCCCGCTCGTCCTCGACGCCAGCCTCATCTCCGAGAACGCTTATCTCATCAAGAAGAGGGAGGCGGCGTGCGCCGAGGCTTCGATCGGCGACATCATCCGGGAGATCATGGCCCAGGCGGACATCATGTATCTCTCGGGGCGAAAGAGCTGCTGCGTGCGCGGCGGGATGATCGCCACGAACGACGAGGCCCTCTACGCGAAGATCCTCCCGTGGCTCCCGGTGTTCGAAGGCTTCGCTACCTACGGCGGCATGTCCACCAAGGAGATCGAGGCCATGGCCGTCGGCATCCGCGAGATGACCGACGCAGAGGTGGCCGGGAGCTCCGTGGAATTCATCCGTTTCCTGGTCGAGAAGCTCTGCCGGGCCGGACTTCCGGCCCTGACCCCTCCCGGCGGCCTCGGCGCCCACGTCGACGCCGCGCGTTTCCTGCCGCACGTCCCTTCCGCCGGATATCCCGCGGGCTCCCTGTGCGCGGCCCTTTACCTCGTCTCCGGGGTTCGGGCCATGGAGAGGGGAACCATTTCGATGGAGCGGGACGCGCAGGGGGCCGAGGTCATGTCGGACCTCGAGCTGGCCCGGCTGGCCGTGCCGCGCCGGGTGTTCACCCTGTCCCATATGGAATACGTCGCCGACCGTCTGGAATGGCTTTATGCCCACCGGGACATCATCGGGGGGCTGAAGTTCGTCGAGGAGCCGCCGGTCCTGCGGTTCTTCTTCGGCAAGCTCGAGCCCGACGGCGATTGGGCCGAAAGGCTGGTCGACGCCTTCAGGGCGGATTTCGGGCCGCAGATGTGAGAGGCGGGGGCGGGCTCGGCCGGGGCGCGGCGCGTCCCGGCCGGGTCACAGCTCCCGGGACACCTCGACCACGCCGGCTTCGTCCGTCATGATCTCGAAGCCGCGCTTCCGGAAGACGGCGATCATCCGGGGATTGTCGGTCGTCGTGACGGCCGCGATCTTCCCGACGCCCCAATCGCGGGCGATCTCGAGACAGTAGTCCGTCAGGATGCCGCCGAGCCCCTGGTCCTGCCAGGCATCGGTGACGAGGACGGCGTATTCGGCCGTGTGGCGGTCGGGGTCGGCGATGAGCCGCCCGACGCCCAGGAGCTTCCGGTCGGCGCCGCTCCCCGTCTCGGCGACGATGGCCATCTCCCGGTCATAGTCGATGTAGCAGAAGCGGGTCGCGACCTCGTGCGACTGCCAGAAGAAGAAGTGCCGGAAACGGGAATAGATGGTCTCCTTCGAGCAGGAGGCCAGGAGCTCCATCCAGAGGGGTTCATCCTCCGGGCGGATGGGCCTGAGCGTGACCTCCGCGCCGCCCTTGAATCCGATCTTCCGGACGAACTCTTCGGGGTAGGGGCGCAGGGCCAGGTGGGCATAGGGCTTGGTCCCCGCGGGAGGAGCGGCCTCGACGACGATCCGGGCGTCGAGCGCCAGGACGCCGGCGGGGCCGACGAGCAGGGGATTGACGTCGAGTTCGGCGACCTCGGGGAGGTCGGCCGCGAGATACGACAGACGGATGAGGGCCCCGATGAGCCCGGCGACATCGGCCGCGGGCCGGCCGCGGTATCCATTGAGGAGCGGCCATATCTTGAGCGACTCGAGCATGAGCCGGGCCAGCCGCTCGTTGAGCGGCGGGAAACCGAGGGCCCGGTCGCCGAAGAGCTCGGCCGTCGTCCCGCCCGCGCCGGCCATGATGACCGTGCCGAAGGTCGGGTCCTTCTTGACGCCGAGGATGATCTCGACGCCGTCTCCGGTCCGGGCCATCTTCTGGACCGTCGCTCCTTCGAGCCGCGCTTCGGGCCGTTTCCCGGCCACGGTCCGCATCATCCGGTCGAAAGCCGCCCGGACCGCGTCCGCATCCTCGAGGTCGAGGGCGACGCCGCCGACGTCGGACTTGTGGGTGATGTCGGGGGAGAGAACCTTGAGGACGACCGGGAAGCCGATCTCTTCGGCCAGGCGCGCCGCCTCCTCCGCCGTCGCCGCGCGCCGGGGGAGGGTCGTCGGAATGCCGTAAGCCTCGAGGAGGGCCTTGGATTCGTCCTCGGCGAGCGTACCGGCCCCGCGTCCGAGGACGGGGGCGAACCGGGTCCGGACCGCGTTCCGGTCCGAAGGGAACTCGACCGGGATGTCCTTCGGGGTCTCGTACTGGAGCTCCAGATTTCGGGCGTACGAGACCAGGGTCATGAACGCCCGGACGGCCTGCTCCGGCGTCGTGTAGGTCGGGATGCCGGCGTCGGTCAGGACCTGGACGCCGTCGCGCATGGCGGCGCCCCCGAGCCAGGCGGCCAGGACGGGCTTGCCGGCCGCGGCGGCGAGCAGGCCGATCTCCTTGGCGATGGCCGTCGGGTTGGTCATGGCCTGCGGGGTGATGATGACGAGGACCGCGTCCGCCCCCGGGTCCTGGAGGACCGTTCCGACCGCCTTGGCGACGAGCTTGGATTTGGCGTCGCCCAGGACATCAACCGGATTTCGCCGGGACCACATCGGGGGGAGCGTGTCGTTCAGCTTGGCCATGGTTTCGTCGGACAGACGGGCCAGGACGCCGCCGGCGCCGATCAAGGCGTCGGAGGCCATGACGCCGGGGCCTCCGGCGTTGGTGACGACGGCGAGGCGGGCCCCCTTGGGGACCTTGTGCCGGCCGACAAGTTCGGCGACGTCGAATATTTCGCCGATGTCGAAGACGCGGGCCACCCCGGCGCGCCGGAAGGCCGCGTCGTAGACGGCGTCCTCTCCGGCCAGAGCGCCCGTGTGGGAGGCGGCGACCGCCGCGGACTCGGGGAAGCGTCCGGCCTTGTAGGCGACGATGGGCTTCGTCCGGGCGAAGGCCCGGGCGGCGGTCATGAACTTCCGGGCCCGGTCGATGGATTCGATGTAGAGGATGATGGATTTCGTCTCCTCGTCCTCGCCGAAGTAATCGATGAGGTCGCCGAAGTCGACGTCCAGGGTGTTGCCGATGGACACGAAATGCGAGAAGCCGATCTTCTCCTCGAGGGCCCAATCGAGGACCGAGGCGCCCAGGGCGCCCGACTGGGAGATGAAGGCGATGTTCCCTTTCCGGGGCATGGCCGGGGCGAAGCTCGCGTTGAGCTGATGGCCGGGGGAAATGACGCCCAGGCAGTTGGGCCCGATGATCCGCATCCCCTCGTAGCGGCGGAGGGACTCGCGGATCTCGTCTTCGAGGGCCTTCCCTTCGGCCCCGGCCTCCTTGAATCCGGCCGAGGCGATGATGACGCCGAGGATGCCGGCGTCGCCGCATTCCCGGACGAGGCCGGGGACCTGGCCGGCGGCCGCGCAGATGATGGCCAGGTCGGGCGTCCTCGGGATGTCCTTGACGCGGGGGATGCAGGGGATCCCCATGACGGCCTCGCTCACGGGGCTGACGGGGTAGACGACCCCGCGGAAGCCGCCGCCGACGAGATTGATGAGGATCTTGCCGCCGACGCTCTTGGGGTTCGGGGTGACGCCCACGAGGGCGATGCTTTGGGGCTTGAAGATCTTGTCGAGCGTCTGTATGGTCATGGATAACTCCTGAATATGGATAACCGTCTATTGTCCCTCATTTGGGATCAAATTTGAAGAGCGAGGAGGGCTGCCCCCTAAACCCCCGGAAGAGGGAACCCATAGACGGGTTCCCCCGGCCAAGATGCCGGACTCCCCTCCCAACGGGGGTTTAGGGGGCAGCCCTCCTCGCTGGAATCAGTGGTGTGCCCCTTAATCCCCGGCGACGTCGACACGCCCTAAGCAATTGATTTCTTGACACCCCCAACCCCCGCTAATGAATTAGCGGGGGGCTCGGAGAAGGTCCGTGTCGCCGACAGCGGTCGGACGGGGTTCCCCCGGCCAAGAGACCGGCTCCCTCTTCCCCACCTCTGCCGGAGCCGCCGTCCTCATGGTCTACCCCTGAATTCCAGGGGGAGTTGAGGGGGTTAAGGTCATGTCAAAGTCTTGGAGGCGGCTCCGTCCCGGGGGGCAGCCCTCCTCGCTTTCCCCCCTTTCCTAAAGGGGGGGTAGGGGGGATTTCGGAGGACCTGGCAAATCCCCCCCCCTGCCCCCCTTTTCCAAAGGGGGAGAGTCAAGAAGTAGCCCCCAGTGAAGAGTCCAGCGCACGAAGGATCCCTCCAGCAAGGAGCCATGCGCAAGAAGGATCCCCCAGTTAAGAGTCTAGCGCACGAAGGAGCCCCTGGTGAGGAGCCCTGCGACGGATCAGGACTTAGCGCTTGAAGCTAAATGCTAGGACCGGTCCCTTCTCGCCCAAAACTTAGGGGGCGATATTTTCCTCCCTTTTCTTAGTCAAAACCAAGGGTGCCTCACATTCCCTCCCCTTCCTGAGACAAGACCAGGGGCGCCTCGCTTTCCCCCCCTTCCGGATACAAAACCAAGGGCGCTTTACTTTCCCCCCTTTCCTAAAGGGGGGTTTAGGGGGGATTTCGGAGGACCTGGCAAATCCCCCCCCCGCCCCCCTTTTCCAAAGGGGGGGGGTCAAGAAGGAGCCCCTAATTGGAATCGAGGGAAAGCCGGAAGCCGAAGTGCGCTCCGAAGCCCGGCGAGCCGTAGCCGTATACCATCTCGTAGCGCCGGTCGAAAATATTGTCGGCCCTGAGGAAGAGCTCGACGCCGCGGCCGACGGCCCACGAGATCGTGGCGTCGAGGAGCGCGCAGGCGGGGAGAGTGACGAGCGCCGCCGGCCAGGCCGTGAAATCCGTATCGGCACGACGGCCGACGAGATTCAGGTAGAGCCCCAGATCGAAGCCTCTTCGCGGGCTTGATGTCGAGCCCCGCGGACAGCTTGTCCTTCGGGCGGCGCGGAAGGTCGAGACCGGTGCCCAGGTCCTTCGAGGACATGCGGGTGTAGCCGACCCGGCAGGCGAAGCCGTCGGATGGCAGGAACGCGACGCTGAGCTCGGCGCCCTGCGTCCGGGCCCTGCCGACGTTGACGTAGCCGCGGGCATTGTCGAAGGTGATGAGATTCCGGAAGCGGTTCCGGAACCAGGTCGCCCCGAGCCGCAGGCGGCCTCCGGCGAGGTCCTGCTCGGCGCCGGCGTCCCATCCTTCGTTTTCCTCGGGTTCGAGGTCCCTGTTCCCGATCGGCCCCCAGGCGGTCGGCGGAGCGTGGAGCTGATAGAGGGACGGCGCCTTGAAGCCCGTTCCGAGGGTGGCCTTCAATTTGAGCCCCGTCCGGCCGACGACCCAGGCCGGGGCGAGCCTGTACGTGACGGCCGTCCCCGAAAGGCTGTGGGCGTCGATGCGGACCCCGACGGTGGCGAAGAAGCGTCCTCCGAAACGGAGCTGGTCTTGGGCGTAGGTCCCGAACGTCGATGCCGTGACCCTCGGGAACGCGCTCAGATAAGGCCCGTAGAAGCTCTCCGAAACGTAATCGGAGCTCCCGCGCTCGCCCTCGTACTCGGCGCCGAAGGTCAGCGTATGGGAGGGCCGCAGAAAGACGTTGTTCTGCCAGTCCAGCTTGAAGAGCCCGCTCCGGAAATCGCCTTTCTCCGTATCGAAGGGGTGCCCCTCGTCCGCGAAGTTGTCGTTGCGCCGGTCCGACCCGACGACCGCCGCTCCGAGTCGGGATTCCCATCGCCCCCCCAGGAAGAGGGCCCGAAGGCCGAGCCTCGCGGACGACGTTTCATATCGTTGCACGTTGTTGGGATCGTCACCGAAGGCGCCGCCGAAATTGTCGATCTCCGACCGCGTCCGGACGGTCCGGAACGAGAGGTCCATGTCCATGCCCCGTCCGAGCCTGATGCCTGCCCGGCCGGTCAGGGCGAAGTTCCGATAGCCGTCCTTTTCTCCGTTCCCGGGGAGGGACGCGTCGGCCGCCGAGACCCCGGCCGTCCGGAGCGCGGAGACTCCGACGGAGTAGGCCACCGGTCCCGAGGAGCCGGATATACCCAGCCGCCCTTCCGCCGTCGCCAGCGCCCCGCCCGTCCCGAAGAGAACGACCTTCGGCCGGCCCGCCCCCGTCACGGTGATGATGTTGATGACCCCGCCCAGGGCGTCCGAACCATATAGAGTGCTCTGGGGCCCGCGCAGGATCTCGATGCGCTCGACCCGGTCGAGCGGGATGTGGGCCAGGTCCGCGGAGCGCGAGGGATTCATCGGGTCGTTGAGCTCGACGCCGTCAAGGAGGACGAGCGTGTGCTCCGAGTTGGCCCCCCGGAGCATGACCGCGGCGGCGCCGCCGGGCCCGCCGCTCCGGACGACGGACGCCCCGGGGACGTCCCCGAGGACGTCGAGGACCATCGCTCTCTTCGAGCGGGCCAGCTCCTCCCGCGTGATGACGGTCAGGGAGCTGGCAACCTCTTTGCTCGGGGTTTCGACCCGGGTCGCCGTGATGACCACGTCGTGGCGGAGCGCGGGCGGAGGAGACGGACTTTCTTTATCGGACGGGGGGGCGGCCAGGGTCAGGGTCGTGGTCACGAGAACGGCGAGGGCATAACAGAACATATCGGCTCCTTTTCGAGCGCCCCCGCGTGAGACCGGGCCTTTCGCCCGGGAATGCAAAAAAAAACGACCCTGTCTTCCACCCGAAGACGGGCTCATGGGGGGCCTGAAAAAGGTCTCCTGACTTCCGGATCTCCCTCATCCCGGGCCTTCCGGGCCGGCTTTCCGGCCCGTGGCGTCATCCGGGACTCGTCCCCGGTCACAGTAGCGGGGGCTGTGTCCGCTTCTCACGGACTTCCCTTACTTCAGACCCTCGAATGGTCGGTCAAAGAACGAACGGCACCCCGCGACGGGGCGCGCTTAACTATATAGAACATAGGGCCCGGTCTTGTCAATCGTCGGGACGGATCCCGGAGAGCGGGAGACAGCCGGGCTGCCCCGTCCTGTCACGGACGGGGCAGCCCCATGAAGGGAAGGGATCTAAGAGAGGAAAGGAGGTATCGACTCACATTCGATAATACCAGGGAAAGCGGCAAAGCGTTGCATAGCGAACGGCCGGGAAATACGGGTTCCTTATCGGAGGGAAGGGGGGGGAGGCGGGGGCCAAATTTCCGGCCCATCTGATGTCAATAACTATTATATCACGGCTCCGGGGAAACAGGCAATATATTTTTGCATTATTTCGAAAAACCGCTTTTATATGGGGGAGCGGACATCTTCGGAGGGTGAATTCGGGTTCCGGAAACGCGCGGCGCGCGCGAACGATACCCCAAAGCCGGGCTTTTTGTGCTTTTAGCGCAAAAAATGTATATTGACCCCCTGGAGAATGACATGAACAAGGAAGAATTCCTTAAATACGGGCATGAATTCGTGGAATGGACGGCGGAATACATGGAAAACGCCGAAAAGTACCCCATTACGGCCTCGATCTTGCCCGGGGACATCCGAAAGAGGCTCCCCGCGGCCCCTCCGGAGACGGGAGAGCCGATGGAAGCCGTCTTCAGGGACTTCCGGGAGATCATCATGCCGGGGATGACGCACTGGCAGCATCCCGGCTGGTTCGCCTATTTTCCCGCCAACAACAGCCCGGCCTCCGTCCTGGCCGAACTGCTCACCGCGGGTCTCGGGGCCCAGTGTATGAGTTGGAACACGTCCCCGGCGGCCGCGGAGCTCGAGGAGGTCGTTCTCGGCTGGCTCCGCGGGATGCTTGGCCTGCCCGAGGGTTGGGCCGGCGTCATCCAGGACACGGCCTCGACCTCAACCCTCGCGGCCCTCCTGACGGCCCGCGAAAAGGCCACAGGATACGAAAGCAACGCAGAGGGCCTGAAGAGGCCCCTGACGGTCTATGCCTCGACCGAGACCCACTCGAGCGTCGAGAAAGGCGTCAAGATTGCCGGCTACGGCCGGGAGAATCTGCGCGTCGTCCCCGTCGACGCCGATTTCGGGATGGACCCGGCGGCCCTTGAGCGGGCCGTCGCCGCGGACGAAAAGGCCGGCCTGGTTCCGGCCTGCGTCGTGGGAACCGTGGGGACCACCTCGTCGGGGGCGATCGACCCGCTGGCCGCGATCGGCAGGATCGCGCGCGCCCACGGGATGTGGTTCCACATCGACGCGGCCTACGCCGGGACCGCGGCTCTGCTTCCCGAGAAACGCTCCGTCCTCGACGGGGTCGAGCTCGCGGATTCCTTCGTCTTCAACCCGCACAAGTGGATGCTGACCAATTTCGACTGCTCGGCCTATTTCGTCCGGGACGCCGGCGCCCTCGTCCGGACATTCGAGATCCACCCCGAGTATCTGAAGACGGGCGTCGACGCGCGGGTGAACAATTATCGCGACTGGGGGATCCAACTCGGCCGCCGCTTCCGCGCTCTCAAGCTCTGGTTCGTCCTCCGGTCCTACGGGGTCGAAGGCATTCGGGCCATGGTTCGGGAACATCTCCGCCTGGCCGGCCTGTTCCGAGGCTGGGTCGAAGAGAACTCCCGCTTCGAGCTTTTGGCGCCCGTGCACTTCAGCCTCGTCTGCTTCCGGCTCAACGACGGCCGCCCCGAGGCCGAGCTCGACGCCCTGAACAGGCGGCTCCTCGAGCGCGTCAACGCCTCTGGCCGCGTCTTCCTGACCCATACGACGCTCCGCGGCAAGTTCACCATCCGGCTGGTCGTGGGTCAGCGGACGACCGCCGAGCGGCATGTGCGCGAAGCCTGGGACATCATCCGCTCTTCCGCCGAGGAACTGGCCGGCCGCTAATTCTGAAAGGGAACGTCGGATTCCCTGACCGGGAACCTCATTCCTTCCCGTCCGCGGGCGCCTGGCCGAACGCGAGCTCGCTCATCGGGTCGGCGAACCTGAGGTAGAATCCCCAGCCGCCGCCTCCCTGGAGGATCTTGACGAGGACCTTGTTCCAGCCCTTCCTGAGCCCGACCGTCACGTCGTCCTGGTCGGGCGCGGCTCCCCGGAATACCGGGTTGGAGTGGACGAGCTCGCCGTTGATCCAGACGCGGACGCCGTCGTCACTGCCGACGAGCATCCGGATGTCCCGGTCGGACGGGGACTGGACATAGGCCAGCGCGTAGGCGACGGCCTTTTCGGCGGGTTTGAGGATCCGGTCCAGCCGGACATACCCCGAAGCCTCCGCCTGGACGGTTTCCCAGGCTACTTCTGTTCCGTTCTTGCCGGCGTATTTCTCCGTAAGGACGGTTTGCTTCTCCGGAGGATAGGAGACGGAGAGCGATCCCATGTCCGGGGCGTCGAAAGGACCGGTGACGTCCCAGGCGGCGACGAAGTGCCTGGCCGAGGCCGCCGGCGCGACGCCCATGAAACTGAGGTCCATTCCGGACGACCTGGGATCGCGGCCCGAGACCTCGAGGATGATGCGGTTCTCTCCCTCCCGGAGGAGGACGTCCTTCAGGCTGACGACGCCCATCTGCCTTTGCTCCGCGTAGCCCGAGAACGCTCCGGCCTCCTTGAAGACGGGGGCCGGGTCGTCCGCTTTGACCGGCAGAAGGACCCGGACGTTCCCGAACGCGGGGCCCCGGACGAGGTACAGGTCGATGTCGTAGAGCTCGGCGGCCCGGACGGCAAGGTCCAGTTCCGCCCGCGTGCCTTCGACGGCGCCCTCCGTCGTCACGACGGGGAATCGCGTCCCTCGCTGGTCGTAATAGGATGTAAGCGCGGCGGCGAGCCGGGGCGCGCCGAACCGGAGTCCGGCCATCGCGTCCTCGAAGACGGATCGGCCCCCGGCCGGGACCGCTTCCCAGCGGGGGAGGACGAAGTTCTCCATGGATTCCAGGGCGAAGGGGAGCCGTTCCCCGACGGGCGCGAGCTCCGGGAACGGGTCGTGCGGTTCGGCCTGGTACCAGTAGGCCACCGACGAGTAATAATCCGCCCGGTCGTTGGCATGGCCGTGCTCGAAGGCCACGCGGATGGACCGGGAAAAGGGGACGGGATCGGGGATGTGGAACCTGTAGGCCGTCGCCTTGGACCCGACCTGGAGATCCTCTTCCTGGATCGGACAGCCGTAGAACAGATCGCCGCCCTCCCTCAGGCCCCAGGCCTCGGAAAAGTAATCTTCCGTGCCCGTGCCGTGAAGGGTCGGCTCCGCGTCGCCGTCCACCGTGATCTTGTCGTCGCCCTCCCCCCACCAGCCCTGCGACCGCTGGAGGACGCTGAGGTTACAGCCCACGTAGTGGCCCCGGCCGACGGCGTCCAGCAGGACGTAATCCCTGCCCGGCGCGCACGGCGTTTCCTGCCGGTATTGGGCGTGGAAATACGGGGCGGCGGGGTCGAGGCTCGGAAGCTCGCGGTAATCGACGGCGAAATAGAAGGCGTCGACGGGACGCGCGCCCTCGTTGGTGACGGTCAGGCGGCAGGACCATCGGAAGGGCATTTGCCAATAGGCGTTGCGCGCCCGGCCGTTCGAGGAGCAGGCCACGGGTAAGGAGTGCAGGTCGCGGTCGAGGCCGTGCCCCACACCGAAGAAGTCCCCGAGCGGAGACTCGACCGAAGGAGAATCTTCCCCGTCCCAATAGGCCCGGAGGACGATCTTCCGGCCGTAGAAGGCCTCTGCGGCGACGGTCATCCATATGTGATGGATGGCCGCCGGGCCCTTGATCTCGGCGATGACGACCGTCTTCCCGGGCTCGATCCGCAGGGAGTCGGCGTTGCCGCCCGTGCGATCGTAGGAGGAGATCCGCCGGCTCCGGAAATCCTGCTTTCCGGCGAGCCGGCCCAGCAGGTCCTGGGCTGTGGACGGAAGGGCGCCGGCGGCAAGAGCCAGGATGCCGGCCGCGGCCAACGCGCGTCCCGAACGGCTCATCGATCCCTCCTCGCAGGGCATGAAATGCCCCGAAAATATATCATTCCGCCGCGCCGGCCTAGGCCGGCTTGATGTCGAGGATGGGGGTGCCCTCGACCATGTCCAGGCCCGTGACCTTCAGGACGTTCCCTTCCCGCGCCTCGAGCCTGACCACGGTCATGCCGACGGGATTGGGCCGGTGCGGGGAGCGGGAGGCGAAGACGCCCCGGGGCTCGGTCTCGCCCGGAGGCGTCACCTTGAGATGGGAATATCCCGCCTTATGAAAGGCGAACAGGACGATGAGGGACGCTCCGGGTTCGAGGCCGTCCAACCCTTCCGCATGCTCCGGGAAGATCTCGAGCCCGCCGGCGACCGCGTCGAAGGCGCCCTTTCTACGGTTCCATTCCCTGGGAATGTCCCCGGGCTCCCCGAACGGGGAGTGGACGACGCCGATGGCCCGAAAGGCGAACGTCTCGGGCCCTTCTCCGGTCAGCCGACGTATGTCAGCCATTTTTCAAACTTCGGGTTCGCCCCCCGGACGATCCCCGCGAAAGCTTCCCTGAGCCGAAGCGTGACCGGGCCGACCTTCCCGGCGCCGATGACGTGCTCCGTCCTCGGGACCTTCGGGTCCGATCCGTCGGCGACGAGGATGACGGGCGTGATCTCGACGGCCGTTCCGGAGAAGAAGGCCTCGTCGGCGGCGAAGAGGTCCGCCCTGGTGATGGGCGCGACAGCGGCGGGGATGTCGAGGCCGCGCGCGATCTCGAGGATGCTCGTCCGGGTGATCCCCTCGAGGATGGACTCCGTCCGGTCGTTGGTCCGGAGGACCCCGTCCTTGACGAGGAAGAGGTTCTCCCCGGGGCCCTCGGCCACGTTGCCCTCGAGGTTGAGGAAGAGGGCTTCGTCGTAGCCCTCGGCCCGCGCCTCGAGCCCGCAGATCGTCGACTGGACATAGACGCCGCCGAGCTTTGCCCTCATGTCCAACTGGCTGTGGTGGACGCGCCGCTTGGGAAGGATATACGTGGAGACGCCCTTTTCGGCCTTTTCCCCGAGATAGGCGCCCCACTCCCAGGCCCCGATGAGGAGCTCGACGGGGCAGGCCTTGGGGACGAGCCCGAGGTTGCCATAGGCGTAGAACATCAGGGGGCGGATATAGGCGCTCTCGAGGCCGTTCTCCCGGACGACGAGACGGGAGGTCTCGATCATCTCTTCCCGCGTGTAGGGGGGCTTCATTTTGAGGACCGAGGCCGAGACGAGGAACCGATCGATGTGCTCCGGAAGGCGGAAGATGGCCGTCCCCCGGGGCGTTTTGTAGGCCCGGATGCCTTCGAACGTCGACGTGCCGTAATGCAGGGCGTGATTCATCGGGTGGAAACCCGCTTCCGACCACTCGTGGAACCTCCCCATATGCCAATACTTCTTCGCACCGGGAAAATGGGTGTTAGGAAACATGTGGGACTCCTTTGACGGGATGGTTTTGTGGGTTTTGACCATACGCTGCCCCCTTGGAAGGTGAGGGTCGCGTCTTGGTCGGAATGAAAGCACGCTCTCCGTGAAAATCTATGTTAGCACACTTCAAGCCCCAAATGCCAATCGGGGAGGGCGGCGGTTCTTTACCGGGGCTCGTAGTAGGATCTTCCGCCGTGGCGGACGCTTTTGATGCGCCCGGCCGAGACGAGGGAAGCCAGGGCCTCGGCGATCCGTGCGGGTTCGCGGCCCAGCGATGCGGCGATATCGGCCGCGGTGACGGGCCGGCGGCGGACCATGGCCAGGATGGGCCGCTCGAGCCCGGCGCGGGAGCGGGACCGGGCCCTTTTCGGAAAGGCGGCGACGACCTCGCAGGTCGGGCCGAGGGCCTTGCAGATGGCCTTCATCCGGCCTTCCCCGAGCGGACGGGCCGTCCTCTCGGCCGGAGGGCGGACGACGGTGTTGAGATGGACCTTGTCGGCGCCGACGGCGTCGATGATCTTCCGGAGCTTCCGGACGTGGGCCGGCGCGTCGTTGACGCCCGCGACGAGCATGACCTCGAGCCAGATCTTCCCCCTGAACTCCCGGCGGAACGCCGCGAGGCCTTCGAGCATCCGGTCGAGCCGGAGCGCCTTGTCGGGCCGGTTGACCTTGGCGAAGAGGCCGGACGTCGCGGCGTCGAGGTCCGGGACGACGACGTCGGCTTCCCGCAGGTCCCGGCGGACGTCCTTCCGGTGGAGGAGCGTCCCGTTGGTGAGCACGACGACGGGGATGCGCGTCTCTTTCTTGATACCGCGGATGATCTCCCCGAGCGAGCTGTTGAGCGTGGGCTCTCCCGAACCGGAGAACGTGATGTGATCGATGCGTCCCCCCGAGGCCACGGCCTTCCGGACCTGGGCGAGGACGTCCTTCGGGTCGAAGAAGACCCGTCTCCGGACGGTCGTCCGGGGCGAGGGGCCGAGCTGGCAATAGACGCAGTCGAGCGTGCAGGTCTTGAAAGGAAGGATGTCCACGCCGAGGGAGAACCCGAGCCTCCGCGAGGGAACGGGTCCGTAGACGAAGCCCGGTCCGGTCTTCCCGTTCGATGACATCAGGCTCTTTCCTTGTAGATCTGGATGAAGGCTTTGAGCGACCGGTCGTAGGTCTTCTCGGCGGCGTCGGGGAAGAGGCAGGCGGGGAGCTCCTTGTGGCTCCAGTGATAGGCGATGCACTCGCAGCAGACCCCCTTGCGACTGCAGGGCTCCCAACTGCAATTGCACTTCGCGGCGTTCTTGATGCTTCGGCATTCGCTCATCGCGTCCCTCCCGGACGGCTCTCCTGGCCCGGACCCGGGGCCCCGAGGGCCCGCCCCCCACGGCCCTTGCCGGCGCCCTCTCCGCCTCCGCCCGGGAACTCCGGTTGGACCGCCCAGAGGACCGCGAGGATGAGGAACGTGAGGGCGGCGGTCAGGACCAGGGCCCCGGCCCAACCCTTCTTGAAATACTTCCGGGCCATGCACTTCACCCAGTCCCAGTTGAGAAGGATGTGGACCGTGACGAACGCCGTGAAAGCGAGCGAGAGATAAAGATGGATGTTCCCCCAGTCATGCCGGTGGACGTCGAGGAGCACCTTGGCGTCCGCCGGCGCCGATCCCCTGGGGATGACGAAGGCGAGCAGAAGGCCGACGACGACGATCCCGAGCAGGGAGACGAACATCAGGGTGTCGATGAGGTATTTCCAGTCGTTCTTTTTCATGGCCAGTGGGTCCTTCGCGGCCCGTTTGTCTTGCGCCGCCGTTTACGGTATCATAAACCGGCGCGGCGCGAAAGAGGTTGCAATGCCAGGATATACCGAGAAAGAGGCGAAGGCCGGCCTGAAGGCGAGACTGCCGAGGATCGAAACCTTCGCCAACCAGTTCCCCGGCTACGAGATCAGGATCGAGATCCCCGAATTCACGTCCGTCTGCCCCAAGACCGGCCTGCCGGACTTCGGCACGCTGACCATCGTCTACGAGCCGAAGGCCCGCGTCCTGGAGCTCAAGTCCCTCAAGGAGTATCTCCTGGCCTACCGGAACCTGGGCATCTTCTACGAGAACGTCGTCAACCGCGTCCTCGAGGACGTCGTCGCCGCCTGCCGGCCCGTCCGGGCGGCCGTCAAGGGCGAGTTCAATCCCCGGGGAGGGCTCCTGTCCACGGTCGAGGCCCGCTACCCCCGGCCGGGGAAGCGCCCCCGAAAGGCCCGGGGCTGACCGTCCGGCCCGCGACGGGAATGTCCGCAATGGCCCGGCCCGAGGGAGGGACCGCGGGGACGGCGAACGCCGGGAACGGCGTCCGGTTCGGAGCGACCGACGCCGCCATGCTCCTGACGACCCTCATCTGGGCCGTCAATTTTTCCGTCGTCAAGTACGGGATCCGCGTCTTCCCGCCCCACGGATTCAACGGCGTCCGGATGACGCTCGCCTCGCTCATCTACCTCGCCGTCTGGGCGCTCCTGCGGGACGGGTTCGTTCTCCGCAAGGGCGACCTCTGGAAGGCCGCCGGCCTGGGCCTCCTGGGGACGACGGCCTACCAGCTCCTCTTCATCCAGGGGCTCCGGTCGACGACGGCGTCGACGACCTCGATGATCGCCCCGATGACGCCGGTGTTCATCGCCATGCTCAGCCATTTCCTCCGCTTCGAGCGCATCCACTGGGCGGCGTGGGTCGGCATCGCCGTGTCCTTCACGGGCTTCTATCTCCTTCTGACCGGGCAGACGGGGCCCATGACCCTGAATTCGGCCACGGTCCGGGCCAACCTCCTCATCCTGGCCGCCAACCTGTCCTGGGCCTGTTACACGGTCTTTTCGAGGCCCCTTCTCGCCAGGATCCCGCCGCTGCGGCTGGCCGTCCTGACGACCTCGTTCGGTACGCTGTTCTATCTGCCCTTCGCGGCCCGCGGCGTGGCCGATATCCGCCTCTCCCGGATCCCGGCCCCGGGCTGGGGAGCGGTCTTCTTCTCCGGGGTCCTGGCTATCGTCGTCGGCTACGCCATCTATTACAGCTCGGTCCGCAAGGTCGGCAACACGAAGACGGGCATTTACAGCAACCTCAATCCCGTCTTCGCCACCATTTTCGCCGTCCTCGTCTTCGGGGAGAAGGTCACGCCCCTCCAGACCGGCGGCGGCCTCGTCATCTTCGTCGGCGTGTACCTGACCCGCTCGGGGTACAGGTACTTCAAGAAGGCTCATTGAAATTTCCGGCCGTTGCATATATAAGGGGACATGGAGGGTTCGATGGTACTCCTTGAGATCTTCAGATCGCTCCGGCCCCAGCAGTGGATCAAGAACCTCTTCATCTTCGCCCCCATCATCTTTTCCCGCCACTTCCTCGACCGGCCGCTCGTCCTGAGGACCGTGGCCGCCTTCGCCGCCTTCTGCCTCGTCTCGAGCGCCCACTACATCTTCAACGACATCCGCGACCTCGAGGAGGACCGCCTCCATCCCATCAAATCGAAGCGGCCCCTGGCCTCGGGGAGGCTCAAGCAGGCGCCGGCCGTCGCGGCCATGATCGTCCTGGCCGCCGCCGGCCTCGGCCTGGCGGCCGCCCTGAGCATGCCCTTCTTCTATATCAGCCTCGGCTATCTCGTGCTCCAGGTGCTCTACTCTGTCCGGCTCAAGCACGTCGTCATCCTGGACATCTTCGTCGTCGCGGCCGGGTTCGTCATCCGGGTCGTGGCGGGCGGCCTGGTCATCGGCGTCAGCATCTCCTCGTGGCTCCTCGTCTGCACGATGCTCCTCGCCCTGTTCCTGGCCATGAGCAAGCGCCGGCACGAACTCGTCCTGCTCGAGGGCGAGGCGGGCAACCACCGGCCCATCCTCAAGGAGTACACGACCTACCTCCTCGACCAGATGATCTCGGTCGTCACGGCCTCGACCCTCGTCGCCTATTGCCTGTACACCATCTCGGAAGAGACGGTGGCCAAGTTCGGGACGAAGAATCTCATCCTGACGGTGCCCTTCGTCCTCTACGGCATCTTCCGCTACCTCTACCTCATCCACCAGAGGAACGAGGGCGGTTCGCCCGAGCATCTCATCCTCAAGGACAAGCCCCTCCTCGTCGATATCTTCCTCTGGATCGCCGCCGCGCTCCTGATCCTCGGGCTGAGGTGAGTCGAATGAGCCGAGCCCGCGTCGCCGTCCTGAAGACATCCCCCGCGACCGTACTGCGACGATTACGGCAGGCTCATGCGCCTGGCCGAATATGCGCGCTTCCTCCCGAAAGAGAACGCGACCCTCCTCAAGCTGAACCTGTCCTGGACCAAGTACTTTCCGGCCTGCTCGAGCGAGCCCTGGCAGGTCGAGGGCGTCGTCCAGGCCCTGCTCGAGGACGGTTATGCCCGCGAGCGGCTCATCCCCGTCGAGAACAAGACCGTCGTCACCAACCCGCGGAAAGGCGCCCGGAACAACCGCTGGCTCCCGATCCTCGAGAAGTACGGGCTGGAGTTCACGCCGCTCCCCGAGGTCGAATGGGAGGTCCACGCGTTCGCGAGCCCCCTCCTCAAGCTCAACGAGATATTCCCCGAGGGCATCCTCGTCCCGAAGATGTATGCCGGGAAGAACATCCTCCATATGCCGACGGTCAAGACGCACGGCCACTCGACGACGACAGGCGCCGTCAAGAACGCCTTCGGCGGGCTCCTCAAGGAGGTCCGCCACTACGCCCACAAGTATATCCACGAGGTCCTCGTCGATCTTCTCTACATGCAGAAGGAGCTTCACACCGGCGTGTTCGCGGTCATGGACGGGACGGTCTGCGGCGACGGCGCCGGGCCCCGCACCATGCATCCCGTTGCCGGGAACATCATCCTCGCGAGCGGCGATTCGGTGGCCATCGACGCGGTCGCGGCGAAGATCATGGGCTTCGAGCCGCTCGACATCCCCTACATCCGCATGGCCCACGAGAGGGGGCTGGGCGTCGGCGACGTCCGCGAGATCGAGTTCGCGGGCGACGACGTCGCGGCCCTGAACTTCGGCTTCAAGACGCGCCGCAGTTTCGTCATCTGGGGCGACCAGATGATCCGCAAGGGATTCCTCCGGCCGCTCGAGAGGCTCCTCCTCCATTCGCCGCTCGTCGTCTGGGCGCCCTTCGCCTCGAACGTCTATCACGACCTGATGTGGTATCCCACCATCGGCAAGCACCGGGTCCGGCAAGTTCATGAAGACGGATTGGGGCGGGCTGTTCAAGACTTATTGAGTGCCCCGATCCTATGAATCTCCCGCCCCTATTTTGCAAAGGGCGTGTCGATTCCCTTGATGTGCCCGAGCCCCCTCTAGGAAGGTTCTGCTCCCATCTCCGGGGACGCCTTCCGGCGGATACCCGACTAGCGCGTTTCTTCTTGTGCCGACGGCGACACGTCCAAACGCATCGTATTCTTGCTCCCCCTACCCCTTCCTCGATCGGAGGCGGCTAGGAAAAGGTTCCGTGTCGCCGGCAGAGGATGCGCAGGGGTGATGCCTGAAGCAGGTCCGTCTGGGGACTGGGCCAAAGCGATCCGGGGCGAGGAGGTCCGCCCCGTAAACTCGTCGGCGAAGGGGACCCATGCTCTTCGATGGTCGAACCTGCCTGACAGGTTCCCGGGTCTGGGGTCAAGGGGCGGCCTCCGAACCCCAGGACGCGGATCCCGAGCCGGGAATCCTTCGGCCAAGAAGACGGAACGCGTTCCCGAAGATGGGCAGAATAACCTTCAAAGGCGGTGAGAGGAGATTTCCTCGCCTTTCCACTTGATCTTGAGCACCTTGTGGAGCTGGCAGGATAGCCGGATGTTCGTCAACCCGTCCTTGAGGCACTGCTCGAGGATGCCCATGGCCCGTTTGGCGCTGGCCGGACGATTGGATTCCGGCTGGAGGATGACCGGCGTCTCCGCCGGGAATTCCTTGCGCAATCTTCGAACGACGTCGAAGTCGAGCTCGCGGCTCGCGACGAGCTTGATCTCCCTGGCCGCCTTCCGAAAGCGCATCTGATAGAAATAATCCTTCGGCTTGGGCGAGACCGTATACCAGTCCACCGGCAGCAGGCGATCGACCGTCCCGTTGGTCTCGACCTGGACCTTGAGCCCTTCCTTCTTCAGGTCGCGGACGAGCCCGGAGATGTCCTGGAGAAGGGGCTCGCCGCCGGTCAGGCAGACCCAGGGGGCGGGGAAATCGAGCCGGAGCTTCCGGACCTCGGCCAGGACGGAATCGCGCGTCCGCATCTCGCCGCCGGTCCGGGCATACTTGGTGTCGCAGAACGCGCATCGGAGGTTACAGCCCGCGAGGCGGACGAAGATCGTCGGCTCGCCGAGGCGGAGGCCTTCGCCCTGGACGGACGGGAAGACCTCAGAGATCCTCAGTGTAGGTCGCGGAAGCATCCTCGGATTCCCAGACGGTCACGGCCTTGACCGGAAAGATCTTCTTGAGCTCGTCGTAGAAGTGGCGGGAGAGGTTCTCGGCCGACGGGTTGAAGGCGTAGACCTCGTTGAGGTGCGTGTGGTCGGGGAGGATGTCGGACAGCGCCTTCTTGATCTCGGTGAAATCCACGGCGATCCCGGTCCGGTCGAGCTCCTCCGCCTCGAGGGCGACCTCGACGGTGAACGTGTGGCCGTGCACCTTCTCGCATTTGCCCTTGTATTCGCGCAGGAAGTGCGCGGCCTGGAACTTGTCCCTGACCTTCAGCGTCCAGCCCATGTCGGTCCTCCCTTTCGAAGCCTTGCAACGAGCGGGTCCTCGCGGCCCGCTTCCTTCCACGCCCGCGCCCGGAGCAGGCAGGACGAGCAGGCGCCGCACGGCGCCTCGCCGCCCGAATAACAGGAAACGGAATGAGAGTAATCCGCGCCGAGGGCGAGCCCCTTCCGGATGATCTCCGATTTCCGCATGCCGACGAACGGGGCGAGAATGCGCATCCGGGGCGCCCCGAAAGCGGCCCGCGTTCCGGCGTTGACGGCCTTTTCCATCGCCCGGACGAATTCGCGCCGCGTGTCCGGGTAGTTGGGCGAATCGACGACGTTGAAGCCGCAGACAAGGTCGGTGATGCCGCGCGCCTCGGCCCAGGCGGCGGCGACCGCGAGCATGATGCCGTTCCGGAAGGGAACATAGGTCGGAGGCGTACCCGCCTTGAGCCTGCCCAGGTTCTTGTGCTTCGGGACGGCGATCGTCGGGTCGGTCAGCGCCGAACCGCCGACCTGACCGAGGTCGAGCTTCAGCACGATAGCCTCGAGCCCGAGCTTCCGGGCCGTCCGCTTCGCCATCCGGACCTCGACCCGGTGCCTCTGCCCGTAATCGAACGTCAGCAGGCAGACCCGCTCATATCGCTTCCTGGCCCAAACCAGGGCCGTCGTGGAATCGATGCCTCCGGAGAACAGGACGACGCAGGATCTCATGATTTCTATATGCCCATGATAGGGCAGTATGTGCGCATTTACAATAACCTCCATCCCCCCTCGCGAAAGGAGCGTCGAACGAAGGGGCGGGGGGCCGGGACCAGGTTCGCGTCACCGGTACAGAACGGAGGCGAGCCCGGGGCTCTGTATTGACAGCCCTGGACACGGATGCTAATGTTTTCATCCCGGGACATGACCATGACAGACGCGTACGAGCTCATCGACAGGATCGGCCGGAGCCGCGCGCTCGTCATCCGCGACGACCAGAACACCTTCGAGGAGCTCCTGGACGCCGCCCGGGCGGCGCGGGCGCGGAAAAAGAGGTTCGGAGTCTTGGACACGGGCCGGCTCGGGGTCTCGGAGCTCGAGTGGCTCGCGGAGGCCGGGGCCGTCATTTATACGTCCGACGAAGCGAGGCCCTCCGCTCTCGAGCTCGCCCTCATCGCCAAGGCATGCCGTCGCGGCGGCGGACAGGCCGCCCTTTTCGTCAACGGGGACCTCGGAGACAGACATGGCGACCTGGTCCGGGACGGCGTCATCCTCCACGTCTCGAACCGGGATCGGGCCGTCGATCCCCTCGCGCTGGCCGAGCAGGCAAGGGCCGCCGGATACGGAGGCGGATGTCTGGTCTATTACCATCATGGGGGGCCTGTCCCCGAGCTGGTCGGGATAGCCGCCGCGGGAGGCCGCATCCACCTATCCGACAGAGCCCTCGAGGAGAAGGACCTGGACCTCATGAAGACCGCCCTCGAGGCGGCGCGCGCGGGGAGCGGGGAGGTCATCCTTTATATAGAGAAAGGGATGCCCGTTCGCTTCCTCGGAACGCTTTTCGACGCCGGCGCCTTCCTGCTCTTCAAGACCCCTCCGAGCGACCGCCGGTCGCTCATGCGCGGCCTCGAGCGAAAGGCCGGAAAAAGGCGCCCGGATCCGGGCTTCTTTTACCTGCAGGACGCGTTTTTGCCCTGAGAGCCCTTCCGCAGAAGGGGCCGATAGGCTATAATTCCCTGCTTACGCCAGGAATGAACATGAACGATAAGAAAACGACCGTCGACGCGCAGGCCGCCCTGGACATGATCCGAAAAGCCGAGGAAGAGGCCGCCGCCATTGTCCGGGATGCCCGGGACAAGGAAGGCCCGTTCCTCGTCCAGGCCGCGCAGAGATCCGCCGGGAAGACCCGCGAAGAGCTTCTGGAACGGGCCCGGAAGGACGCCGGCGAACTGAAGCGCGCCGCCGTCGCCGAGGCGGCCCGGCAGGCCGAGGGGATCCGGGCGGAAACGGAACGGGAAAAGGTCCGGATGCGCGAACATGCCGCTCCCCGGATGGCGGACGCGGTGAAAGAGGCCGAACGCCGCCTGGCCGCGGTCTTAAAGGGAGGCTCCGTCTAAGCCGTGTCCGTCTCGCCCGTTTCGAAGGTCCATATTTTCGTCCACTCGGGGCGGAAAGTCGGGCTCATGTCGGCCCTCCAGGAGGCCGGGCTCGTCCACCTCGAGGAGGCGAAATTCGAAGGGACCGATCTGCGCCGGACCGCGGTCGACGCTTCCGACGCCGACCGTACGCTCGCCCGGCTCAAGCACGCCATTGACGTGTTCGCCTCCATGGACGAGACCTCCGGCCTGAAGCGTCTCCTCCGCCCGAGGCCCGAGCTTTCCCTGAAGGGGCGGGCCGAAGCCCCGGGCTTCGATCATGAACGCGTCCTCGACGGGTTGGAACGGCTCGAATCCGAACGCAACGCCCTCGAAGCCGCGGTCCGGCACCTCGACAGGGACGCCGACCTCCTGGAACCCCTCCGGGACGTCGCCCTGCCGCTCGAGGCCTTCCGCGGCACGCGGACGGCCGAGGTCAGGCTCGTCAGCGTCCCCGCCGACGCAGCGGCGACGCTCGAAGAGAGGGCGGCCGAAGGGCCGTTCTGGTTCGAGGTCGTTTCCCGGGACAAGCGCGCCTGCCGCGTCGTCGTCGTCTTTCCCCGCGAATCCGTCGACGAGGCCGAGACCATCCTCGAGGAGCTCGGCGCCGAGACGATCGACCTCGACGCCCGGATAGCGGCGGCCGGCCCCGGCGAAAGGATCGAGGACCTGCTCGCGGCGAACAGGCTCGAGTGCGCCCGGAAGGCGTCCGCGGCGAAAGCCCTCGAAGCCGATATCCGCGCCCTGGCCGTCCACGCCCCCGCCCTGATGCCGGCCCACGACATTCTGCTGAACGAACGCGAGATGCTCCTGGCGGGCCGCCTGCCCGGGGACACCGAGAGCGTGAGCTGCATCGAGGGATGGGTGAGGGTCGCGGACAGGGAGCGCCTGGAGAAGACGGTCGCGGAGGTTTCCGATGCCGCCCAGGTCTGCTTCCGCGAGCCTCTTCCGGAAGAGGAACCTCCGGTCTTCCTGGATAATCCCAAGGCCGTCCGTCCGTTCGAGATCATCACGAATCTCTACGGCCTGCCCGAGCGCGGATATCTCGATCCCACGCTTCCGCTGGCGCCGTTCTTTTTCATTTACGTCGGGCTTTGCGTCAGCGAAGCGGGTTACGGCTTCCTGATCGCTCTCCTGAGTCTCCTTTACCTGAAGCTGGCCCGCCCGCGCGGCGGGGCGAGGCAGTTCGCCATTCTGGCCATCTACCTCGGCGTTTCCAACATCATCCTGGGCACGCTGTTCGGCGGCTGGTTCGGGTTCCCGATCAAGTCGCTCCTGCTCATCGACGCCCTCAAGGATCCCATCCCGTTCCTGGGGCTGTCCCTGGGCCTGGGATTCATCCAGGTCTGGTTCGGAACCTTCCTGAGCATGATCGGGGGCCTCAGGAACAAGGCTTATCTGGAGGCCATCTTCGTCAAGGGAGGCTGGCTCCTCCTTCTCCCGTCGCTTATCCTCTACTTCGTGACGAAGCACCCGGCCGCGGGCATCGCGGCGCTCGTCGGGGCTTCGGGTGTCGTATTCTTCTCGGCGCCCAACAAGAACCCGTTCTCCCGGTTCTTCGGCGGCCTCTACAGCCTCTACGGGATCTCGGGCTACGTCTCCGATACGCTGTCCTACTCCCGCATCCTGGCCCTCGGCCTGTCCACGGGCGTCATCGGCATGGTCATCAACAACCTGACGCAGACGGCGTTCCGCATCCCTGTCGCCGGCTGGGTCCTGGCCCCGCTCATATTCGTCGGCGGCCATCTGTTCAACCTGGGCATCGGATTCCTGGGGGGCTTCGTCCACTCCATGCGCCTCCAGTTCGTCGAATACTTCACGAAGTTCTACAAGGGCGGCGGCCGGCCGTTCAAGCCCCTCCGCCTGGAAAATAAATACGTCGAGTTCGTCGAATGACGAGTCGAGAAAATCGGGACAAGGAGGTCATGCGCATATGACTCTCGGATTATTGTTGGCAATCGGCGGCGGAGCCCTGGCGGTCATCCTGGCCGGCATCGGCTCGGCCATCGGCGTCGGTCTGGCCGGCCAGGCCGCGGGCGGCGTCATGAGCGAGGACCCCGGCAAGTTCGGCGGACTGCTCCTCCTCGTCGCGCTCCCCGGAACGCAGGGTATCTACGGCTTCCTGAGCGGGTTTCTGGTCATCCTCAAGCTCGGGCTCATCTCCGGCCAGGTCATCCAGCCGACCGTCCCCCAGGGCATGGCGATCTTCATCGCCTGCATGCCCGTGGCCTTCGCCGGGCTCGTCTCGGCCATCCACCAGGGCAAGGTCTGCACGGCGGGCGTTTACATGGTCGCCAAACAGCCCAAGGAATCGGTGAAACCGCTGGTCATGGGCGCTCTCGTCGAGACCTACGCGGTCCTCGGGCTCCTGGCCACGGTCCTGCTCCTCAACGGCATCAAGCTCCCGTAAGCCGGACCATGAGCCTGGACATCATCATCGCCAAGGTCCTGGACGACGCCCGGGCCGAGGCGGACCGCATCCTCGCGGAGCACCGCGGGAAGGCCGAAGCCCTGCTTCAGGCGGAACAGCGCCTGGGCGAGACCCAGGCCGAAGGCGTGCGGCGCGAAGCCGGGGAAGAGGCCGCACTCGAATCCGGCCGCATCGTCACCCAGGCCCGACTGGAACGTCGCATCGGGCTCCTCGCCGCCCGCAAGGCCCTGGTCGATGAGGTCCTCGAGCGGGCCCTCGCCGGGGTCCCCGTCGGGCACGCGGCCCTGTCGAAGACGATCGTCTCCCGGGGCGGCGAAACCGAAGAGCCGTTCGAGCGGGCGAAGCTCATGGAAGAGCTTCGGCCCGGCCTGGAGAACGCCATCGCCGAGATCCTGAAGATATGAAGCGACACTCTCCCCTCGACTACGCCTATGCCATCGGACGCGTCCGCGCCCTGGAGACGCGGCTCGTCGGCAAGGCCGTCTTCCGCGAGGCCGCGGGCGCGGCGGACCTTTCCGCGGCGCTGAAGGCCGTCTGCGAGGCCGGCCGTTTCAACGACGGCTTCGCCGAGGTCCGGACGGCGCCCGGGCTGGACGCGGCGCTCGAAGGGGAGAGGGCCTGCCTCGACGCCCTGCTCGCGGAGCTCCTGCCCGATACGAAGATCCCGGAGATCATCGGCCTGGACTCCCGCCCGCATCAGGCGCTCGCATTGGCCGAAGGCCTCGGGAGCGCGTTCATCACGGGCCACCTCCGGCGCGCCGTCGACCTCGGGAACATCAAGCTCTTTCTGCGCGCCCGGCGGCTCGCGCTTCCGGAGGAAAGATTCGCGCTCCTGGCCCTGCGCGGAGGGACCCTCGACGAGGGGCTGTTCGTCCGTGGCTACGGCGCGACGGACGCCGAGATCGGGGCGCGGCTCGCGCCGACGCCGTACGCGGACCTTTGGGAGCGTGCCGTGCGCGCTCTCGCGGAGAGAGAAACGTTCGTCGACCTCGAACGGGGCATCGAGGACCTCCTGATGGCCGGCCTCCGGCCCGCCCTCACCATGGTCTTCGGCCCGGAGCCGGTCTACGCTTACGGGCTGGCGAAACGGCGCGAGTTCCGCCTCGTCCGTCTCGTGGCCTCCGGCAAGATCAACGGGCTCCCGGCCGCCCTCATCGGGGAAAGGATCAGCGACACCTATGTCTGACGGGAGGAAGGTCGCGATCGTCGGGGACGCCGGGCTCCTCTTCGGCTTCCGCGCCCTCGGCATCAAGGTCTTTTCGCCCGCGAGCGTCGACGAGGCGCGCGCCGTGCTGGCCCTCCTCGAAAAGGAGGGGTACGGCCTCTGTCTCCTCCATGAGAGCTTCTTCGGGCCCCTCAAGGAGGAGCGGGAGGCGCTCGGCCGGAAGTTCAGCCCCGTCGTCGTGGGCTTTTCGGACCACAGGACGGCCTCCGACCACCTGGAGGTCGTGTTGAAGGAAATGGCCGTCCGGGCCACGGGCTCGGACGCGCTGGTGAAACGGAAGGGATGAACATGCAACAAGGAAAGATCGTTCGCGTGGCCGGGCCGCTCGTCGTCGCCGCCGACTGCTTCGGCGCCAAGATGTACGACATGGTCAGGATCGGCAGCCTCGGCCTCATCGGCGAGATCATCGAGCTCAAAGAGGACCGGGCCTACATCCAGGTCTACGAGGACACGACCGGCGTCGGGCCGGGCGAGCCGGTCGAGCTCACGGGCCGTCCGCTGAGCGTCGAGCTCGGGCCGGGCCTGCTCGGCTCCATCTACGACGGCATCCAGAGACCGCTCGACGGCATCCGGGCCAAGACGGGCGACTTCGTCACCCGCGGCGTCGAGATGCCCTCGCTCGACCGAGCCAGGGTTTGGGAGTTCAAGCCCGCCTGCAAGGCCGGCGACGCGGTCGGGGAGGGGGACGTCCTCGGCACGGTCCAGGAGACGCCGCTCATCCTTCACCGCGTGCTGATCCCGGAAGGCTGTGCCGGAAAGATCGTCGAGATCAAGGCCGGGAGCTTCGGCGTTGCCGATACGGTGGCGCGTATCGCGACCGCGGACGGGACGAAGGACCTCCCGATGTTCCAGACGTGGTCCATCCGCCGCCAGCGGCCCGTGTCCGAGCGCGTCATGCCGGACGAGCCGCTCGTCACCGGGCAGAGGGTCATCGATATGCTCTTCCCGCTGGCCAAGGGCGGGACGGCCTGCGTCCCGGGGCCCTTCGGCAGCGGCAAGACCGTCGTCCAGCACCAGTTGGCCAAGTGGTCCGACGCCCAGATCATCGTCTTCGTCGCCTGCGGCGAGCGCGGCAACGAGGTCGCCGACCTGCTCCTGAGCTTCCCCGAGCTCAAGGACCCGCTCACGGGGCGGCCGCTCCTCGAGCGGACCATCCTCATCGCCAACACGTCGAACATGCCCGTCGCCGCGCGCGAAGCCTCCATCTACACGGGGATGACCATCGCCGAGTACTTCCGCGACATGGGCTATTCCGTGGCCCTGATGGCCGACTCCTCCAGCCGCTGGGCGGAGGCCCTGCGCGAGATCTCGGGCCGGATGGAGGAGATGCCGGGCGAGGAAGGCTATCCGGCGTACCTCGCCAGCCGCATCGCCGAGTTCTACGAGCGGGCCGGCCGCGTCGTCTGCCTCGGTCGCGACCGCCGGGCGGGCGCGCTGAGCGTCATCGGCGCCGTCAGCCCTCCGGGCGGCGACCTGTCCGATCCGGTCGTCCAGGCCACCCTCAAGGTCGTCAAGGTCTTCTGGGCCCTCGACGACCACCTGGCCAACGCCCGCCACTTCCCGGCCATCAACTGGCTTCTCAGCTACTCGCTCTACAAGGACAACATTCGGAAGCACCTGGCCGCCCACGTTGCCGAAGACTTCGTCGACCTCAGCCAGGAGGCCATGCATCTGCTCGAGCTCGAGAGCGAGCTCCTCGAAATATCGCGCCTCGTCGGCGTCGAGTCGCTGTCGGCGAAGGACCGGCTCGTCCTGGAGTCGGCCCGCTCCATCCGCGAGGACTTCCTCCACCAGAACGCCTTCCACCCCCAGGACACCTACACGTCCCTCCGCAAGCAGTACCTGATGCTCCGGGCCGTCCTCCAATTCCACCGGGCGGCCCTCAAGGCCGTCGAGGACGGCGTCGAGCTCGACAAGGTCCTCGGCCTGGCCGAGCGTGAGGGCATCGCCAAGATGAAGTTCCTCCCCGAAGACGAGGCGCGCCTGCTCGAAGCCCCGGCCGCGCTCGAAGCGGCCCTCGCCAGGCTCCTCCGGGGTCAGAATTGAGAGGTCCCATGCGCAAGGAATATCAAACCGTATCGAACATCGTCGGGCCGCTGGTCATCGTCGAGAAGGTCGCCGACGTCAAGTTCGGCGAGCTCGTCGAGATCGAGACGTCCGGCGGCCGCCGCCGCCGCGGCCAGGTCCTCGACATCTCGACCGAACAGGCCGTGGTCCAGGTCTTCGAGGGCACGGTCGGCCTCGACGTCCAGGGATCGCGCGTCCGGTTCCTCGGCCGCTCCCAACAGCTGGGCGTCTCCGAGGACATCGTCGGCCGCGTCTTCGACGGCTCCGGAAAGCCCAAGGACCGCGGGCCGCAGATCATCGCGAAGAAGATGCTGGACATCAACGGCAGTCCCATCAACCCCGACGCCCGCGACTATCCGTCGGAGTTCATCCAGACCGGCATCTCGTCGATCGACGGCATGAACCCGCTCGTCCGCGGCCAGAAGCTCCCCCTCTTTTCGGGCAGCGGCCTGCCTCATCCCCGCATCGCGGCCCAGATCGCCCGGCAGGCGAAGGTCCTCGGGAAGGAGGAGAAGTTCGCGGTCGTCTTCGGCGCCATGGGCATCACCTTCGAGGAGGCGAGCTTCTTCATCGAGGACTTCCGGAATACCGGGGCCCTCGAGCGGGCGGTCCTCTTCCTCAACCTGGCCAACGAGCCGCCCATCGAGCGCATCTCGACGCCGCGTCTGGCCCTGACCTGCGCCGAGTACCTGGCCTTCGATCTGGACATGCACGTCCTCGTCATCCTCGTGGACATGACGTTCTACGCCGAGGCCCTGCGCGAGATATCCGCCGCCCGCAAGGAGATCCCGGGCCGGCGCGGTTACCCCGGCTATCTCTACACCGACCTCGCGTCGATGTACGAGCGGGCCGGCCGCATCAAGGGCCGGAAGGGCTCCATCACGATGATCCCCATCCTGACGATGCCCGAGGACGACAAGACCCATCCCATCGCCGACCTCACCGGCTACATCACCGAGGGACAGATCATCCTGAGCCGGGAGATCCACCGCAAGGGCATCTACCCGCCCATCGACGTCCTGCCGAGCCTCTCGCGGCTCAAGGACAAGGGCATCGGCGCGGGCAAGACGCGCGAGGACCACGCCGACGTCCTCAACCAGCTCTTCGCCTGCTACGCCCGCGGCAAGGAGGCCCGGGAGCTGGCCCTCATCCTCGGCGAGGCGGCCCTGACCGACCTCGACAAGCTCTACCTCAGGTTCGCCGACCGGTTCGAGGACGAGTTCGTCCGCCAGGGCGAGTTCACGGCCCGGACCATCGTCGCGACGATCGACCTCGGCTGGGCCCTGCTCCGCGACCTGCCCGCGGCCGAGCTCAAGCGCATCCGGCCGGAGTATCTGGATAAGTATTACGGCGCGGCCAAGTGAAATGAAGCTCAACGTCAATCCGAACCGGATGGAACTGCTGAGGCTGAGGCGGCGGCTCGCCCTGGCCGAGCGCGGCCACAAGCTCCTCAAGGACAAGCTCGAGGAGATCATGCGCCGGTTCCTCGAGACCATCCGGCGGCTCTCCGCGCTTCAGGCCGAAGTGAGCTCCGGCCTCGACAGGATCTTCATCGCCTTCGCCCTCGCCTCCGGCCGGAGCTCCGCCGAAGAGCTGGGCCGGCTCGTCCCGGACGGCGCGCTCGGGCTGACCGAGGGGAGGACGCGCGTCCTCAGCCTCGCCATCCCGTCGTTCGCCGTCGAGAGCCTCCGCGTTTCCGAATACGACCTCCTCGAAACCGAGGGCGAGCTCGACATCGGCGTGAAGCGCGCCGAATCGCTCGTCCCCGTCCTCCTGGAGATGGCCCGGCTGTGGAAAGCGGCCGATCTCCTGTCGCGGGAGATCGACGTCACGCGCCGCCGCGTCAACGCGCTGGAGCACATCCTCATCCCCGGCATCCTGGAAGCCATCCATTCCATCTCTTCGCGTTTGGAGGAAATGGAGCGCTCGACCCAGGTCCAGCTCATGCGCGTCAAAGAGATCATCCGACACCACTAATAGTGGCCTCGGAAGGCCGTTCTACAGAAAAAAGTGGTCAGAGGGCAAAAAAATATTGACAATTGGTAAAATATGGTATATATATAAAACTGAATGAAGACGAAAGAAAGAGCGAAGAGAGCATAGATATGATCACGCCGCGCGGTACATACGTCCATCTGAGTTGCATGCAGAGCTGAAGCAATGAAGATAGCGTTGCTCTATAGCTCGAAAACGGGAATGGAAGCATCGCTCGGCAAGCGTCCCGCGAACGAGAAGCGGGACGAGGAGGACGAACCTCCACCCGACCTGCTTGCTGAGTGCGACTCCGACGAGACCATTCTCGCCATTCAGCAAGCCCTCCAGGAGAAATATCAGGTCTTCCCGATCGAAGCCGACGACAAGGCCTATACGCGCCTCAAGCGGCTGAGACCCGCCCTCGTCTTCAACGTCGCCGAGCGGGTCTTCGGACCGAACCGGGAATCCCACATCCCGACCGTCTGCGAGATGCTGGAAATTCCGTACACGGGTTCCGACCCGCTGACGCTCGGCATCTGTCTCGACAAGTCGCGGACCAAGGAGATCCTCTCCTACCACAGGATCCCGAACCCCGGGTTCTGGATCGTGGAGTCGGCCGCGGCCCTGCCGCGGGACATCCGCCTCCCGGCCATCATCAAGCCGATGTTCGAGGGATCGAGCAAGGGCATCAAGAACAACTCCGTCGTCCGGACGCCGGTCGAGCTCTACGAGCGCGTCTCCGAGGTCGTCCGGCTCTACGATCAGCCGGTCATCGTCGAACGGTTCATCGGCGGGCGCGAGTTCACCGTCGGCGTCCTGGGCAACGTCCCGGACCTCGAGATCCTGCCCATCGTCGAGATCGACCACTCCCAGCTCCCGGCCGGGGCGACGCCCATCTATTCCTACGAGGCCAAGTGGATCTGGGACACGCCGGCCAAGCCGCTCGAGATCTTCCACTGCCCGGCCGACATCCCCGAGGAGCTCCGGCTCCGCATCGAGCATCTCGTGGCGCGGACGATCCGCGTCCTCCGCATCCGCGACTGGTGCCGCATCGACGTCCGTTGCGACGACGCGGGCGTGCCCAACATCCTCGAGGTCAATCCGCTCCCCGGCGTCCTCCCCAACCCCGAAGACAACTCCTGCCTGCCCAAGGCGGCGCGGACCGCCGGCTACACCTATTCCGGCCTCATCCACCGCGTGGTGGAAGAAGCCTGCGGACGGTACGGACTGAAGCGGACGGCCGCGCGTCCGGCCGCCGCGGAGGCTTTCTCACAGGCCGAGATGAAGCCATGACCGACCCTGTCCCGCGGGTGGGCATCGTCTTCAATGCCTACGAGCCCCGATCCGTAAATACGGGGGAACGCCTGTCGGAGGAGTCCGTCGCCGAGATGGCCAACCAGGTCCACGGAGCCGTCCGGGAGCTGGGCTACGACGCGACGCTCATCCCGCTCCAGCGGAGCCTGATGAACTTCCTGGGCCGGATCAAGGAGCTCAACCTGGACATCCTCGTCAACCTCTGCGAGGGCTACTTCGGGCGCCCGCAGTGGGAGTCCAACGTCGCCGCCGTCTTCGAGCTTCTCGGGATGGGCTTCACCGGAAGCGATTCCAAGACCCTCGCCCTTTGCCAGGACAAGTTCAGGGCCAAGGCCATCCTCGCCGCGCGCCGCGTGCCGACCGCCCCGTCCCAGCTCGTGACCGCTCCCGGCCAGGCGCCGGAGATCCGCCTGCCGGCCATCATCAAGCCGAACTCCGAGGACGCCAGCCTCGGCATCACCCCCGACTCCGTCGTCCGCGACGCGGAGAGCTTCGCCGTCCAGACCCTCCGAGTGCTCGAGAAGTACAATCAGCCCGCCCTCGCCGAGGAGTTCATCGACGGCCGCGAGTTCAACGTCGCGGTCTACGAGAACAATGAGGTCACGGCCCTGCCCGTCTCGGAGCTCGATTTCTCGGCGATGCCCGTTTCGACGCCGCGCATCCTGAGCTACGAGGCCAAATGGTTCGAGGACCACGCCCTCTACAACGCCTCGCCGCCGGTTTGCCCGGCGCCGATCGACGACGACCTCCGGGCCCGTCTCCAGGAGACGGCCGTGGACGCCTTCAAGGCCATGGGCTGTCGAGACTACGCCCGCGTCGATTTCCGGATGGACGGGAAGGGTCGCCTCTTCGTCCTCGAGGTCAACCCCAATCCCGATATCAGCCTGAACGCCGGGTTCGCCCGGGCCATCAAGGCCTCGGGGATGAGCTATGAGGCGTTCTGGAAGACCATGCTCGGCAACGCCATGAAAAGGAAGGCGTCCCATGATACGCCCGATGTCGGCGCCCGATAGACCGGCCGTGCTCGGGCTCATCCGGGCGACGGACATGTTCACGCCCGCCGAGATCGCCGTGGCCGAGGAGCTCATCGACGTCTATCTCGGCACGCCCGGCCAGAAGGATTACGATGTCGTCGTGTCCGCGGACGCCGGGGACGGGGTCGCCGGATACATGACGTGGGGCCCGACCCCGCTCGCCGAGAACGTCTACGACCTCTACTGGATGGCCGTGTCGCCGAAGGAGCAGGGGCGGGGCCGCGGCAAGGAGCTCGTCGCCTGGCTCGAGGACAAGGTCCGGAGCCTCGGCGGCCGGATGATCGTCATCGAGACGGCCGGTCAGCCCAAGTACCACCCGACGCGGGAGTTCTACCTGCGTTTGGGCTACAGGGAAGTCGCGCGCGTCCCCGATTTCTACAAGCTCGGGGACGACCGCATCATTTATACCAAGCGCATAGGATAAGGAGCTCGAGGAGACATGGACGACTGGCAACGCATCTTACAGGGCAGTCTCAGGAAACCTGAGGAGATCGCCCAACGGTTCGGAATGGATCTGGAGGAGGTGAAGCGCATCGCGCGTGTCTTCAAGATCCAGATCACGCCGTACTACGCCAGTTTGATAAAGGAGAGGGGCGACGGCATGTGGCGCCAGATGGTGCCCGACGTCGCGGAACTCAAGGCGAACACCGGCGAGGCCGATCCGCTCGAAGAGGACAGGGATTCCCCCGTCCCGAGCATCGTCCACCGCTACCCCGATCGCCTGCTCTTCCTCGTGTCGCACAGCTGCGCCTCGTACTGCCGCTTCTGCACGCGGAAGCGCAAGGTCGGCGACCCGAGCAAGATCCATCCCCGCTACATCGAGGACGGGCTGGACTACATCCGGGCCCACACCGAGGTCCGGGACGTCATCATCTCCGGCGGCGACCCGCTCATGCTGAGCGACCGGCGGCTCGAGAACATCGTCAAGGGCGTTCGGGCCATCCCCCACGTCGAGATCATCCGCATCGGGACGCGCGTCCCGTGCGTCCTGCCGCAGAGGGTCACCGAGAAGCTCGCGGCCATGCTCAAGAAATATCACCCGCTCTACATGAACGTCCACTTCAACCACCCCGACGAGCTGACGCCCGAGGCGAACCTGGCCCTCGGCCGGCTGGCCGACGCCGGCATCCCGCTCGGCAACCAGACGGTCCTGCTCAAGGGCGTCAACGACGACCCGGTCGTCATGAAGAGGCTCCTCCAGAAGCTCCTCATGGCCCGCGTCAAGCCGTACTACATCTACCAGACCGATTACGTCAACGGCACGGACCATCTCCGGACCACGGTCGAGAAGGGTCTCGAGGTCATGGACGCCCTGCGCGGCTGGACCTCGGGAATGGCCGTCCCTTACTACGTCATCGACGCCCCGGGCGGCGGCGGCAAGATCCCCGTCCTTCCGAAGTATGTCCAGACCATCGGCGATGAACAGGTCGTCATGCGGAACTATTTGGGCGAGACCTATATCTACCCGCAGACCAAGGTTCCGAAGCCCAAGGCGAAGCGCCGCGAGCGGCCCGTCATGACCCCCTGCATGGATTTCGACAGTCCGCCGATGACCTAAATCCCCCCTAAACCCCTCCCTTTCTACCAAAGGGGGGTATTCCCGGGCCGGCTTCTGCGCAGACCATCACAAGCAAGTCTGCATCTGAGATTCCCCCTGCAAGTCTGCATCTAGATTCCCCCTGCAAGCCTGCATCTGGATTCCCCCCTTTGTAAAAGGGGGGTTTAGGGGGGATTTCCGTTTGATGATCCCCAATTGCAGTGCCTGATGATTCCCCCTTACACCGCCAGATGCCTCCTACAGAGATATATCCGTAGGAGATACGCTCATCGAAGATGCGCCCGTTGGAGATGTGGCCATCGGAGATGCATCCGTCGGAGATGCCTCCTGCGGAGATATATCCGTAGGAGATGTGGCCATCGAAGATGCGGCCGGTTGAATTCCCCCCTTTGTAAAAGGGGGGTTTAGGGGGGATTTCTGGGCCGGCTTCTGCGCAGACCATCACAAGCAAGTCTGCATCTGAATTCCCCCTGGAAGCCTGCATCTGGATTCCCCCCTTTGTAAAAGGGGGGTTTAGGGGGGATTTCCGGGGCTCAGATAGCCGTCAGAAAATCGCTCAAGCCAATCTTCCGCAGGATCTCCAGCGCCTCGTCGTTCGTCAGGCCGCGCTTCCGTTTCAGGGATTCCAGGATCCGGATGATGGATAGCCCCACCTCGGCCGTCTGCCCGGCCATGTCCGAGCGGCTCTTGATGTAGGCGATGGAATCGTAGAGGACGGCGTTGGCCTCGCCGTAGGTGATGGGGGTCCGCCGCCCGTTGGCCCGGACCCAGCCGGGCCGGCTCAGGGCGTCGTTGACGTGCGACTGGATGAGGAAGGTCGCCCGGCCGATGAGCTTGAGGTTGCTCGGGCTGACGTTGGTCATCGTGTTGCCGACGACCTTGCCCAGCTTGGCCATGATGGCCGTCGAGTGGGCGTTGAGGAGCATCTTGACGCCGACCTGCGCCCTCAGCGAGAACGGATCGTTGGCAGCCCCGACGCGGACGGGGATCGACGCGCGGGGCCGGGGCGCCGGCGGGTGCCGCCTTGCGGAGCATCGCCTCGATCGCGGCGAACCGCTTATCGGAAAGGTCGGCCGCCAGGACGAGGAACGTCGCGGCGCCGCTCGAGACCGAAAGATCGACGAATCGCCGGAGATAGGAATCGGCCTTTTCGAGCCCCGCGATTTCCTCTCCGAGGACGACCGCGACGCCGATGTCGCCCGCGGCCGGAGCCCGGCCCTTCAGATTGGCCATCGAGAACGACAGGTCGTAGAGGTCGGCCTGGTCGTTCCCGGCCTTTTTCAGGCTCTCCAAAGCGGCGTTGCGCAGGTAGGGATCTTCGATCTCGTTCGCGAAGGGTTCGCGGTAGAACGCCGGATCGAGCCCGCGGAAGGGGCGCCCGAGGAACGTGATCCACGCGGACCGCGGGTCCGGCGCTTCTGCCCAGACCTGGATCCAGCACTTCCGCTTCGGCTCCCGCACCGTGTCCAGCGGGAGGAGGCGGAACGTCGGGCTCCGCTCGGTGGCGTCGGTGAACACCGTGACGAGGCCCGCGCCGGCGAAGTAGGTCGAGAAGCGGCCCGCCGCGTAGGCGGCGGATTCGGCGTCCGTGAACGGGACGATGGCGGGGACGGCGTCCTTGACCGAGTCGAGGACGCGGCGAAAGTCCCGCAGGACCCCCGCGACGTCCCATTCGCTCTCGAACCCGATGCGGCCGAGCTCTTTCCCCGACAGCGTACGCCCGAGGGCCCTGCGGACCGCGGTCTCGAGGACGGCCCCGACGACGTACGTTTCACTCGTCGTGGCCTGCATCCGGGTCGAACCGGTGATGGACTGCGGTCCCGTGGTCAGGTTGATGCGCGTTATCCCGGGCTCTTCGATGACCCGGCGACTGCGCGTGAAGGGGAGGAGCTTCTCATCGGGATTGTTGTAGATGAAATACAGGCTCTTGCGGCTCTCTTCGGGCTCGTATCCGGGCGCGGTCTTCCACGCATCGAGGGCCGCGAGGATGGTGCCGATGACCGAAGAGGTCTCGCCCCCCTCGGTGACGCAGATGACGACGTCGCCCTTGCGGACGCCCCGGTCCTCGAGCTGGAGCCTGCCGATGAGCAGGAGGTCCTCGAAGCCTTCGAGCGAGGAGATGAGGGCCCGGTCGGCGCCGGTCATCTCTCCGATGAGGCGGTCCTCGATGTCCTCGCCGACCGAAGGCGCGCTCTTCTTCCAGAGCCTGCCGTCGGCCTTGATCTTCCGCCAGAACGGCCGCCAGAAGGCGCTCTCCATCTGCTTGGCCAGGCGGCCGGTGGCTCCGCACCCGTAAACGTAGATCTTCCTGCCCGAGAGGATGGCCTGCTCGACCGCGGTCGCGGCCGCTTCGAGCGATCTCGTGTCGGCGGCCAGCGCGTCGAGGCGGGCGGCCACGTCCTCGTCCACGGCGAAGAGCATCCGCAATCCCGCGGCCGTGTCCTTGCGGACCCGCTCGCCGAGGTTCCATGTCTTGGGATGGCGCTGTTCGGTGAGGAGGGTGTGCAGTTGGAACTGGGTCTTGTTCTGGACGTAATCGATGGATTCCGGCGAAGCCGCGAGCCCGAGGAGCTTCAGGAGCCCGGCCTCGCCTTCCTGCGGCGTCGGGCCGACCTCCTGTGCGGGATCGTCCGGCGCGGGAGCCCCCCGAAGCGAAGCCTCCGCCTGCGGGACGGTCGAGAGCGCGATGAACGAGACCAACGCCGCGAGCACCGCAGGGGCTATTGATCTGGGGCGTGTTTGATGGGGGAATATGATCGCCATGGGCCTCACCTCTGACCTCAATTTTCCGGGGCGCTTGCCGTTTGCTGTAGCCTCAGGCTTTAGCCTGAGGCTTTGCGCGGGCCAATGCCCCCGGCTGCGGCCGAAGACGCAGGCTAAAGCCTGCGGCTACATTCAAGACGATAGCCCAATTCGCCGGCTAAAGCCAGCGGTATCAAGCGCAGGCAAGGGGGGTATTCAGCAGCCGATTTCTGCGGCTATATACATGGCGCCGGTCCGAAGAGACACGCCCGTCAGCTTTCGTTCTTCTTCCCGTACTGATGCGTGTCGTCGATGATGTCCGATTCCTGCCAGTCCTTTATCCACCCGTCGATGGTGAAGACGGTCGGGCCGCCGGACTCGGCGGAACAGACGACGCGGCGGAGGCCGGCGTTGATGATCATCTTCTTGCAGATGAAGCAGGGGAAGGCGTCGATCCGCGCGTTCGTGATCATGTCACTGCCGAAGATGTACATGTCGCCGCCGAGGAGGCTGACGCCCGCGCGGGCGGCGTTGATGATGGCGTTCTGCTCGGCGTGGACGCTCCGGCAGAGCTCGTAACGCTGGCCGTGGGGGATGCCGAGCCGGTCCCTGAGGCAGAAGCCGTGGGCCAGGCTGTCCTTGGTCTTGCGGGGGGCGCCGACGTAGCCGGTCGAGACGATCTGGTCGTCGCGGACGATGATGGCCCCGATGGCGCGCCGGAAGCAGGTGCTCCTCTTCGCCACCTCGCCGGCGATGCCGAGGTAGTACTCGTCCTTGGACACGCGCGCGCTGGTCATAGGCACTCCTCCACTTTCCGCCACAGCTCCTCGAGCGTCCCGTCGTTCAGGATGCTCCGGTCGGCCAGGGCCATGCATCGGGCGAGCTGTTGGCCGGTCTCGCTCCCGGCCATCTCCACTTCTTCCTTCGCCCGGAACTCCTCGAGGGTGGCCGCCGATTCGTCGCGGCCCCGGGCCTGCGCCCGGGCGAACCGGACCTCGATCGGGGCGTCCACGGCGATGAGGATGAATCCTTCCCGCCGCCTCAGATAATCCACCTCGCGGGGGTTCCGGATGCTGTCGATGACGGTCGGGCCGAGGACCTTGACCATCGTCCGGCGGGCGAGGACCTCGGGGCCGAACCTGGCCCGGAGCTCGTTGCCGACGGAGATGAGGTTGTCGCGGCTCGCCGCGAGGCCCCGGGCGGCCAGCTCCTCGCGGAGGACATCGGAGAGCGACCGGTAGCCGTAGCCCTTTTTCCCGAGATAGGCCGCGACCTCGCCCTTCCCGGCGCCGTTGGTCCCCGTCAGGCCGACGAGGGCCGGTCTCTTGGCGCGTTCCATCGTTCTAGCCCGCCGGCGTCCCGGCCTCCGCGCGCCGCCGGTCCTTGTTCCGGCGCACGACGAGGGCGATGAGGATGCCGATCCCGTAGAGGCCGATCATCGGGAAGGCCACGATGCTCTGGGTGATCATGTCCGGGGTCGGCGTGATGACGGCGGCGATGACGAAGATGACGAGGACGGCGTACTTGAAGTTGCGGACCATCCAGCGGGCCGTGATGAGCGCCGATCTTGGCCAGGAAATAGACGAGGGTCGGGAGCTCGAAGACGAGGCCGATGCCCAGGATGACCCGCAGGGCGAAGGTGAAGTACTGGTCCACCGTGATGACCGGCTGGAAATCGGCGCCCAGCTGGAGGAAGAACCGGCAGGCCCAGGGGAAGACGAGGTAATAGGCGAAGAGGATGCCCAGGATGAAGAAGACGGTCGTGAAGAAGACGAAGGGGAAGACGTATTTCTTCTCCTTCTGGTAGAGGCCCGGGGCGACGAAGTACCAGATCTGCAGGAAGACGTAGGGCGACGTGAAGATGAGGGCGGCCAGGAAGGCGATCTTCATGTAGAGCATGAAGGGAGCGGTCAGGTGGGTGAAGGCGAGCTTCGTCCCCGCCGGGAGGTACTGCGTCACCGGCCGGGCGAGGATCTTGTAGAGGTCCTTGGCGAAGATCCAGCAGGGGATGACGGCGACGAACACGCCGATGAAGATATTGAAGAGCCTTTTCCTGAGATCTTCGAGATGCTCGAGGAAGGTCATCTCGTCAGGAGACTTTTTTTCCTTCCTCTGTGTCATCTTTCGGGGGTTCCTTTATCTCGGTTTCCTTGAGAAAATCGTCTTTGATGCCCGTGACCTCGTTCCTGATGCCGGCGACGCCGTCCTTGAGGTCCCGGGCGACGTCCTTGATCTCGGAAGCCTGGATCTCGTCCTCGATGCGGCCCTTGATCTCTTCGGAGGTCCGCTTGAACTCGCGGATGGCCTTGCCGACCGATTTTCCGATCTCGGGGAGCTTCTTCGGCCCGAAGACGAGGAGGGCGACGATGAAGATGAGGATGAGCTCCGCCGGCCCGATGCTTCCGAACATAGGCTAAATATAGACGTTCGAGCGGTCCAAGTCAACAAATCCCCCCTAAACCCCCCTTTAGAAAAGGGGGGAAGCCGCGCCGAGCCCATGGAAGCCCCCTCCTTTGTTAAAGGGGAGAAACGGATCCGAACCGATGGAATACCTACCATTGTAACAGGGGGGTCTCTGAATCCCCCCCTTTAGAAAGGGAGGAAGCAAAGCCGAGCACATGGACTCTCCCCTCTTTGGTAAAGAGGGAAATGGAGCCATGCCGGTGGATACCCTTGTAACAGGGGGAGTCTCTGAACGCCCCCCTGAGGAAAGGGGGCAATGAAGCCGTGCCATTGGAATACCCCCCTTTGACAGGGGAGAAATAGAGCAGGGCCGATGGAATCCCTCCTGCAAAAGAGGAGCCTCTGAATCCCCCCCTTTGTAAAAGGGGGGTAAGGGGGGATTTCTGGGGGGATTAATGGGGGGATTTAAGAGGGGAAATCCGGCGCGTTTACAAGACTTCGGCCTTTTGATAAGATGACATACGGTATCGAAGCCCTAAAGCCATGAAAAAGAACGTCTTGGTCCTTGCCGTCGCCCTCCTGGCCCTGGTTCGGCTCCCGGCCCGGGACGAGGACCTCTGGACGTCGTCCCTCGACAAGGTCCAGTCCATCATCGGCATCCTCGACAACGGCTATTACAAGGACCTGGAGCACGAGAAGCTGGCCTACGCCTCCGTCCGGGGCCTCCTCGAAACCCTGGACCCGCATTCCTACTTCCTCGAGCCCGAGAACTTCGCGCGGATGCGCGAGGACTATGTCGGAAAATACTTCGGCGTCGGCATGCAGATCCAGAAGCAGGAGGACCGGCTGGTCGTCATCGCCCCCATCGAGGGGACCCCGGCCTGGCGGCTGGGCATCCGGCCCGGCGACGTCATCTCCGAGATCGACGGCGAAAGCACGAAGCCCATCTCGAGCTTCGACGCCATGCAGAAGCTCCGCGGGGAGAAGGGGACCAAGGTCCGGGTCACCTTCGTCCGGGATTCCCTGGACAAGCCCTTCGAGCTGACCATCGTCCGCGAGGAGATCCCGCTCTACAGCGTTCCCTACGCGTTCATGCTGGACGCCGACACCGGCTACATCTTCATCCGGACGTTCGCCGAGGCCACCGACGACGAGCTCCTGGAGAAGCTCCGGAGCCTCAAGGACCTCGGGATGAAGGACCTCATCCTCGACCTGCGGGGCAACTCGGGCGGCCCGCTCGTCTCGTCGATCGAGGTCTCCGACGAGTTCCTCCCCAAGGGCGCCGCGGTCGTCTCCATCCGCGGGCGGAACAGCTCCTACAACAAGGATTTCTGGGCCCTGCGCGACGGCCAGTACGAGAACCTGCCCCTCGTCATCCTCATCGACCAGGGGACGGCCAGCGCCTCGGAGATCGTCAGCGGCGCCGTCATGGACAACGACCGGGGGCTCATCGTCGGCCACGATTCCTGGGGCAAGGGGCTCGTCCAGACGGTCTTCCCGCTGTCGACGAACATGGCCGTGGCCATCACGACGGCCAAGTACCTGACCCCGAGCGGCCGGGCCATCCAGCGGGACTACAGCCACATCGAGGATTACCTCATGGGCAAGCAGGCCCCGACCGAGAGCCGCGAGATCAAGTACACCCTCAAGGGGCGCAAGGTCCTCGGCCAGGGCGGCATCTCCCCGGACTACGCGGTCGCGTTCTCGCTCAAGCCGCTGACCTTCGAGTTCATGGTCCGCGGCGCCTATTTCAGCTACGCCCGCAAGCTCACCGAGCACCGGACGCCGGCTTCCGCGACGATTCGTCTTCCCCGCGGACAAGCGGGGGGCCGGCGCGGCCGGCAAGGTCGTCGTCGGCGACGCGTTCGTCGCGGGGCCCGAGGTCCTGGAGGACTTCAAGGCCTACGCCCGCACGGCCGGGATCGCTTTCGAGGAGGCGAAGTTCAAGGAGGCCGAGGGCGAGATCCGGCGGGAGACTCGAGCGGGAGGTCGCTTCGGCCGTCTGGGGCGTCGAAGGGGGCATCAAGGCCTACCGCCTGTCCGATCCCGTCGTCGCCAAGGCCCTGGACGTCATGCCCGAAGCCGCGAAGTTCGTCGAATAACCTTGGAGAGGGGGACGTCATGAAGATCGCGCTCGCCTCGGACCACGCCGGATACGAGCTCAAGAAGGCCGTCGCCGAACATCTCGCGGCCCGGGGGATCGATCATGTCGACTTCGGCTGCGGCCCGGGAGAGAAGGTCGATTACATCGACTTCGGCGCCCGGGCGGCCGGGGCCGTCGCCTCCGGGGAATGCGACCGGGCCATCCTCGTCTGCGGGACGGGCATCGGCATGGGCGTCGTGGCCAACAAGTTCAAGGGCGTCCGGGCCACCCCCTGCTGGAACGAGTACACGGCGGAGATGACCCGCCGCCACAACGATTCGAACTGCCTGACCCTGGGCGGCCGCGTCCTGACGGTCGGGGAAGGCATCCGCTTCGTCGACATCTGGCTGGACACGGCGTTCGAGGGAGGCCGCCACGCCGCCCGCCTGGCCAAGCTCGCGGAGATCGAGAGCCGCAATTTCAAATAATATCCATACGTAAGGAGCCGCCATCATGTCTTCATTCGCCGAAAAGACCCTCGCCCTCACGGCGCGGGTCGGGAGGAACAACACCTGGCGCCAGCGCGAATGCTTCAACCTCATCCCGTCGGAATCCACCCCGTCCCTCCTGGTCAAGATGTGCGAGATCTCGGACCCCTCCGGCCGGTACGCCGAGCACCGGACGATGAAGGGCGACGAGGTCTATTTCTACCAGGGCACCGACTTCATCCGCGACGTCGAGGTCGAGGCCCGGGCCGAGCTCGCGAAGTTCTTCGGCTGCGGCGAGGTCGAGCTCCGGCCGGTCAGCGGCCAGATGGCCAACGAGGTCGTCTTCAAGGGCATGGTCAAGTTCATCAATCGCGGCAAGGCCGAAGGGACGCCTTCGCGCCGCCTGCGCCTGGTCATGAACAACGACCTGAACAAGGGCGGCCACCTCAGCTCCCAGCCGATGGGCGCCCTCTTCAACTTCGTCGAGGAGGACCCGGCCACGGGCAAGGAGCGGGTCGTCCACCTGCCCGTCCTCCCGGACAACCCCTACAAGCCCGACCTCCCGAAGCTCGCCGAGATCCTCCAGGACCACAAGCCCGAGCTCATCGTCTTCGGCAAGAGCATGTTCATCTACCAGGAGCCGGTCCGCTTCGTCGCCGACATCGTCAAGGACTGGGCCGAGAAGCCCGTCCTGATGTTCGACATGGCCCACGTCCTCGGCCTCTACGGCGCCTTCCAGGAGCCGCTCGCCGAGGGGGCGAACGTCGTCACCGGGAGCACCCACAAGACGTTCTTCGGGCCCCAGCGCGGGCTCGTCGCCGGCAACTTCCCGCAGGGGACGCCGCTCCGCAACCTGTGGCTGGACATCAAGGCCCGGGCGTTCCCCGGCTCGACCTCCAACCATCACCTCGGGACGCTCCTCGGCCTGCTGATGGCCGCCTACGAGATGAACGAGTTCAAGGCGCCCCTCCAGAAGCAGGTCCGGGCCAACGCCAAGGCCTTCGCCGGCGGCCCTCAAGGACAAGGGCATCCCGGTCGAAGGCGACCCGCGCGACGGGTTCACCGAGACCCACCAGGTCCTCATCCGGGTCAAGCCGTTCGGGGACGGCATGGCCATCGCCCGCCGCCTCGAGGAGAACAACATCCTGACGAACTACCAGGCCCTGCCCGACGACGAGACGTTCCTCGTCTCGAGCGGCATCCGGATGGGCGTCCAGGAGATGACCCGGTTCGGCATGACGGAGAAGGATTTCGACATGCTGGCCGGCTACGTCGCCGACTGCGTCATCCGGGAAGGCCGTCAAGGACGAGGTCGCCGCCTGGCGGCGGAATTTCCTGGAGATGAAATATTGCCTGCCCGCGCGGGAGGCCGTGCCGCTCGCGGCGAAGGTCTTCCGGAGCGTTTTCCCGGACCCGGCCTTCGCCGATCGCTTCCTGGAGAACCTGCGCGCGGCGGCGGGGGATTGACGCGGAACGAAGCCCATTCGGACACGGAGGCGGAAGATGAAGATACTCGTCGTCGGCTCCGGCGGCCGGGAGCACGCCCTGGCCTGGAAGATCAAGCAGAGCCCGCTCTGCGAAGAGCTCTATTGCGCCCCGGGCAACCCCGGGACGGCGGCCCTCGGAGACGAACGTCCCGCTGGCCGATACGGACGTCAAGGGGCTGGCGGCTTTCGCCGAAAAGGAGGGCATCGGCCTGACGGTCGTCGGCCCCGAGGCCCCGCTCGCCCTGGGGATCGTCGACGAGTTCGAGAGCCGGGGCCTGCGCATCTTCGGCCCGCGGAAGAAGGCGGCCGAGCTCGAGGGGAGCAAGATCTTCGCCAAGCAGTTCATGGAGCGGCACAGGATCCCCACCGGCCGCTTCAAGATCGCCGATGGCCATGAACAGGCCCTGAGGATCATCCACTCCGGCGAGCTCGGCTACCCGCTCGTCGTCAAGGCCGACGGCCTGGCCGGCGGCAAGGGCGTCGTCGTCTGCCACAGCCCGAAGAAGGCCGAGGAGACGGTCGCCGAGATGATGGTCCAGAAGAAGTTCGGCGCCGCGGGCAAGCGCGTCCTCATCGAGGAGTTCCTGCGCGGCCGCGAGGTGTCGTTCATCGTCGTCTCCGACGGGGCGCGGGTCCAGGTCCTGGCGAACGCCATGGACCACAAGGCGGTCTACGACGGGGGCAAGGGGCCGAACACCGGCGGGATGGGCGCGGTCTCCCCTTCGCCGTTCATGACCGAAGAGCTCTACACGGACGTGATGGAGGCCATCGTCTTCCCGACGGTGACCCGGATGATCGAGGAGGGCCGCACGTTCAAGGGCGTCCTTTACTGCGGCCTCATGCTGACCAGCGACGGGCCGAAGGTCCTCGAATACAACTGCCGGTTCGGCGACCCCGAGACCCAGCCCCAGATGCTGAGGCTCGAGAGCGACCTCGTCGAGCTCCTCCTGGCCTCCGCTGAGGGAGAGGCCCTCCGCGGCGAGGTCCGCTGGAGCCGGAAGCCCTCGGCCTGCGTGGTCCTGGCCTCGGGCGGCTACCCGCTCAAGTACGAAAAGGGCAAGGTCATCACCGGCCTCGACGAGGCCGCCGCCGTGCCCGGGGTCGTCATCTTCCACGCCGGGACGGCGGCGGAAGGCGGCAATATCCTGACGAGCGGCGGGCGCGTCCTCGACGTCTGCGCCACGGAGGCGACCCTCGAGGGGGCGATGAAGAAGATCTACGAGGCCGTCGGGAAGATCTATTTCGAGGCCATGCACTTCCGGCGCGACATCGGCGCCGCGAAGGAGGAGTGACCGTGAGCGTGACCGTGTTCCTGGGGAGCGATTCCGACTTCGACGTCATCGAGGGAGGCCTGGACATCCTGAAGGACTTCGGCGTGCCGTTCACGCTCGAGGTGACCTCGGCCCACCGTTCGCCCGAGCGGACCCTGCGCCTGGTCCGCGAGGCCGAGGCGCGCGGGACGGCGGTCTTCATCGCCGTGGCCGGCAAGGCCGCCCACCTCGCGGGCGTCGTCGCCGCCCATACGGTCCGGCCGGTCATCGGCGTCCCGGTCGAGGGCGGGGCCCTGTCCGGGATGGACGCCCTGTTCTCGACGGTCCAGATGCCCAAGGGCATTCCGGTGGCCACGGTGGCCCTGGGCAAGGCCGGCGGGGCGAACGCCGCCCTGCTCGCCATCGAGATCCTGGCCATCGGGGACGCCGCCCTCCGGGAAAAGCTCGTCGCCCACCGGAAGAAGATGGCCGACAAGGTCGAGGCGAACTCGAGGAAGCTCCAAGAAAAGATATGACCTCGTTCGCCGTCCGCAGCTTCGGCTGTCGGGTCAACCAGGCCGAGGCTTTCGGATGGGTCGAGGAGCTCCGGAAGGGCGGGCTCCGGCTCGAAGACGACTATGGGCGCGGCGATTACCTCGTCGTCAATTCCTGCACTCTGACCGGACGCGCGGACCGGGACGTGCGGCGGTTCATTCGCCGGGCGGCCCGGGACAATCCCGGATCAAAGATCGTCGTGACGGGCTGTTGCGCCGGGCGCGCGTCCGAGGAGTTCCGCCGGATGCCCGGCGTCTGGCTCGTTCTCCCCAATGACGCGAAGAGCGGGCTGGCCGGCAAGATCCTCGAAGCGGCCGGAGAGCGGGGGAGCGAGGCGGCGGACACCGCGAGCGCGGTTCCTTATCGGGCGCGGGCCTTCCTCAAGGTTCAGGACGGCTGTGATTTCCAATGCGCGTATTGCGTCATCCCCGGCGTTCGCGGGAAGAGTGCGAGCGTCGCCGTCGACGAGGTCGTCGGGCGCGTGAGCGCGCTCGCGGGGGACGGCTACCGGGAGATCGTCCTGGCCGGCATCCACCTCGGGTCCTACGGGCGCGACCTCGAGCCGCGAAGCTCGCTTCTCGCGCTCATCGCGCGCGTCGAGGCGGTCGAAGGGCTCGGGCGGGTCCGCCTGAGCTCGCTCGACCCGCGGTTCCTCGGCGGGGCGCTGGCGGCCCGCGTCGCGGCGAGCCCGCGCGTCGCGCCGCATTTCCATCTGTCGCTCCAGAGCGGCTCGGCGAAGACGCTCCGGGCGATGGGCCGGGCGTCGAGCCCCGAGTCCTACGAGGCGATCCTCGCGGACCTGCGGCACCGGGCGCCGGACGCGGCGCTCGGGGCGGACATCATCGTCGGCTTCCCGGGCGAGACGGACGAGGCGTTCGAGCGAACGCGCGATCTCCTCGAGCGGTCGCCGCTGACCTACCTGCACGTCTTCCCGTTCTCGGCGAGGGAAGGGACGCCCGCGGCGAATATGGAGCCGGTGGACGAGGCGGTCAAGGCGGAGCGGGCCGACGTCCTGCGGGACCTGTCGCGGGCGAAGGACCTGGCTTTCCGGGCCGGATTCGTCGGGCGCGAGCTCGAGGCCGTGGTTATCACGAAAGAAGGCCGGGGCGCCGAGGGGCGAAGAAGGGCGATGGCCAGGCGTGACGGGGATAACGCTTTTGCGGCTGAGCAGATGCAGGGGAGCGGGGAGGATCGTCGGGAGCGGAGGGCAGGGGAAGGCGACGAGCCGTCCAGAGAAGGGACTGTTGGAAATAGCGGAGCGGGCGGGGACGCCGTGAAGAATGTGCGCGGGGGGGCGATCGCGGCGAGATGGGAACGCGGCGTGGAGGTCCTCACGGGCAACAATATCAGGGTCGTCGTGCCGATTTCTAACGTCCCGCGCCGGGAGCTCGTCACGGTCCGTATCACCGAGGCGACGGCCGACAGGACCCTCGGCATCGTTGCGCCTTGAATTCCCCCCTTTAGGAAATGGGGGAAGCTCAGCCTGCGCTTCAGGATGCGTAATTGAGATGCAGGCTTCGGTCTGCTCATCTTATTGTAGTCTCGGCCTACGGAATTCCCCCCCTTAGGAAAGGGGGGAGGCCTGCGGGATCTGCGGCTCCGGACGGCGTCTTGATGTAGCCGCAGACTTTGGCCTGCGCCCTGCTATTGCCGAGGCTCAAACTGCCGGATCCTTATTTGGCCGGGCCCTGGAATTCCCCCCTTTGGAAAAGGGGGGCCAGGGGGGATTTAGAGCACGTGGCAAGTTCCGGGTTGCTCATAAATCCCCCCCCAACCCCCCTTTAGGAAGGGGGGGAGCTGAGCCTGGAGGAACTAGCGCTTCAGGATGCGTAATTGAGATGCAGGCTTCGGTCTGCTCATCTTATTGCAGTCTCGGCCCATGGAATTCCCCCCTTTGGAAAAGGGGGGCCAGGGGGGATTTAGAGCACGTGGCAAGTTCCGGGTTGCTCATAAATCCCCCCCACCAACCCCCCTTTAGGAAAGGGGGGAGAGCTCGAGCCTGCGCTTCAGGATGCGTAATTGAGATGCAGGCTCCGGTCTGCTCATCTTATTGCAGTCTCGGCCTATGGAATTCCCCCCTTTGAAAAAGGGGGGCCAGGGGGGATTTAGAGCACGGGGCAATTACTTGGGTTGCCCATAAATCCCCCCCAAACCCCCCTTTAGGAAAGGGGGGAGCTCGGCTTGCGCTATGCTTAAGGATAACTCAGGCTAAAGCCTGAGGCTACAAACAATCACGAGCCTGCGGCCGTATATTGCCGCCGCGGCCCATGGAATTCCCCCCTTTGGAAAAGGGGGGCCAGGGGGGATTTCCTGGCCCCGCATCTTGCCCTCCCGGCGATTGGCGTGTATATATTGTCTAAAGAAAGAATGGCGATGCAAAGAATACGTGTCCTCCCCCCCGATCTCGCGGGGAAGATCGCGGCCGGAGAGGTCATCGAGCGGCCGGCTTCGGTCGTCAAGGAGCTCGTCGAAAATTCCCTGGACGCCGGCGCGACCGATATCCGCGTCGAACTCCTCGACGGCGGGAAAAGGCTCATCGCCATCCGGGACAATGGCCAGGGCATGTCCGCGGAGGACGCGGCCCTCGCGTTCCGCAGGCATTCGACGAGCAAGATCGCCCGCGAGGAGGACCTCGAGAGCATCGCGACGCTCGGCTTCCGCGGCGAGGCGCTGGCGAGCATCTCGTCGGTCTCGCGCGTCCTGCTCAAGACATCGAACGGCGAGGGGGACCGCGGGACGGGCATCGAGCGGGAGGGGGAGAAGGTCGTCGGGGTCACGGACGTAGCGTTCCCGAAGGGGACCTCGATCGAGGTCCGGGACCTGTTCTTCAATCTCCCGGCCCGCCGGAAATTTCTCCGCACCGACAGGTCCGAGATGGGAGCCATCGCGACGTACCTGACCAACGCCGCCCTGGCCGCCCCGACCGTCCGGTTCGTCCTGACCCACGCCGGGCGGACCGTCCTCGATTGCCCGGCGGTCGCGGGACTGCGCGAGCGCATCTTCCAGATCTACGGCCGCGAGGTCCTCGACGGCCTGATGGAGGTCGATTCCACGGAAGGCGGGCTCCGCGTCCGGGGATTCGCGTCGCGGCCGCTCAAGGGACGGGGGGATCGCAACCGCCAGTTCTTCTTCGTCAACACGCGCCCGGTCAAGGACCGGACCCTCCAGGCGGCGCTCAACCAGGCGTTCGGGGGGCTCCTCGAGAAGGACCGGTCGGCCGAGGCCTTCCTCTTCATCGACGTTCCCTACGGCGAGGTGGACGTCAATGTCCACCCGACCAAGGCCGAGGTCCGATTCCGGGACTCCCATACGATCTTCCGCCTCGTCCTGCGCGGGATCGAAAAGGCGGCCATGCGGGAGAGCGGCATAAAGGAGGTCGGCGGGCCGGCGGCCGGTGAAGTCGCGGGCGGCCCCGAGACGCGGACGCGGGTTGAGGAACCGGGCCTGCCGATGCCGTTCGGGAGGGAATGGACCGGCGGAAAACGGCGCCCGAACGCCGACGAGGATACGGTCCCGGCCGCCGAGACGCCTCGTACCGGCCCCCGGGTCCTGGGACAATACCTCGACATGTACATCGTCGCGGTCTCGGAGGAAGGGCTCCTCGTCGTGGACCAGCACAACGCCCACGAGCGCATCCTCTACGAGAAGTTCCTCGAGATCGATCGGGCGCGGTCCTGGCCGCGGAAGATGCCCCTCCTCCCCGAGATCCTGGAGCTCGCCCCGTCGGAGGCCCTGGCCCTCGAAGAGAACAGGGCCCTCCTCGAGGACGCCGGTTTCCTCATCGAGCCGATGGGCGGGCGGAGCTATGCCCTCAAGGAGTACCCGGAGGTCTTCAGGGACGGGGAGGTCCGGGACGCGTTCCTGGGCCTGCTCGAGGAGGTCGGGCGGACCAAGGCGGCGGGGCGCCGGGAGAAGCTCCTGGCGACGATGGCCTGCAAGTCGGCCATCAAGGCCGGCGAGCCGCTCCCCATGGCCAAGATGGCGTACCTCGTCGAGGAGCTGTTCAAGACCGCCAACCCCACCCTCTGCCCCCACGGCCGGCCGGTCGTCGTGAAGCTCGACCGCTCCGCCATCGACAGAGGACTCGGCAGGCCGGGGTCCAGGCCCTAGAGGCCTGTCTGTAGTTGAGACCGGGCCCCTCTTATGCTATTGTTTTAAGCGGATTATACGGGGAGTGGCGCAGCCCGGTTAGCGCGCCTGCCTTGGGAGCAGGAGGTCGGCGGTTCAAATCCGCTCTCCCCGACTTGAATCAAAACGCGATACGGACGAGAATAGCGGGATTCGATAGGCATACGCGCCTGTAGCTCAGTTGGACAGAGCAGCTGCCTTCTAAGCAGCGGGTCGGGTGTTCGAGTCACCCCAGGCGCGCTTTCTATGACGTCCGAAATCCCTGAGTTCTCCTCCGGATGGCGTTCAGCGAGTTTGGCCGGCCCCAGGCCCCTTAAGTGACGTTTTCCATGGATTGACTTCCGGCGAACCGCCCGCTATGCTTAGTTCAGCGCGTTCCGATGGGGGTGAGCCATGCGTCTTCGAGAACGTCTTTTCCGCGTGACCATCGCGGTGCTTCTGACGGCTGGTCTCTTCTCCCGGTTGGCGGCGGCCCCGGCGGCGGGGCGATCGGATCCCGACGCCAAGCGCTCGTCTCTCGTTCTCCGGCTCTACGGGGGATTCACACGAGCCGAGGCCGGGGACATCAACGAAGGCCTGAACGGCTATTTCGAGGTCCTCGAGCTCTATTCGGCCCTTGGACTCGGCACGACCACGGGCGCCTTCAAGCCTCTTCGCGACGGCCGCAAGTTCGGGGCCGACCTCGTCTTCCAGATCACTCCGCATGTCGGCGTCGGGATCGGCGCCGGCTATCTGCGATTCTCCAGGAGCTCGTCCATGACCTTCACGCATGAATCGGAGAGCGTCGAGCTCTCAGCCGCCCCGGTGCTGAGCGCCGTCCCCATCCGGCTTGGCCTGTTCCTCACGTTCCCCCTCGGCAGGAGGCTGAATCTGACCATCAACGGCGGCGCCGAAGCCTACGCCGCGCTCAAGCTCGACGACGTCCAGCGCATCAACGCCTTCGGCGATCTGGCCGAAACATCCCTCTCCGCCAGCCGGAATGCCCCGTCGTTCGGTAACCTCGGCTTCGAGGGGAGCCTGGGTTTCGAGTTCTTGATCTCCCGGAAGGTCGGCTTCTTCATCGAGGCTGCCGGCCGCTACGCCCGTCTAAAGAACTTCGCAAAGTCCGCGTTATCGAGCTCGGAGGGGACGGCCGATGGCCGGCTCTACCTTGAGACGTTTACATACCCTGAGGGGACCTGGAGCCAATTCACGGTCGAGAAAACCCCGCCCGCTTCCGACCCTCCATTCAAGGCGTATACGGAGCCGAAGATCGACCTCAGCGGCTTCAGCCTTCAGGCCGGCTTACGCCTCCGTCTTTAAGAACTCTCGAGGACGTCGCTGACCGGCAAAAACTCATTCTGATATATAGATCGCCCCGGTCGGAATAGGCGTCCCCTTCCCCGAACGATCAGCGATCCTTGCGGACCGCGTTGAAAAGCCCCTGGGCATTCCCCGTCGAGGCCAGGTCCTCAAGGCAGATCAATAGCAGGTTCCCGGCCGCCCGGAGGCTCAAGAGCCTTCCGTGGTCATCGGTCAGGTCGAACGAAAGGCCTTCGCCCGGCCTGAACTCCCGAGCCCGAAGGTCGCTCCTGAGCGCCTGCGCGATGGCCGGGAAGCCCTGCCGCAGGGCTTCTTCGCTCGGGTAAGAGAGGATGAAAAGGGACGCGCCCGAGCCATAATCGCCCCTGACGCCCTCCTCGAACCGGAAAGCCTCCTTGCCCAGGGAGGGATAATTGTTCATGAAGCCGAGATACCCCTTGAAGTAGCGGACACTGGCGTCGTTGAGTCCCTGAAGGGGAAGCTCAGCGACAAGGGGAGCCGGGTCCGAGGGGCCCTGGATCCTGCCCGCCACGGCCCGGGCGAGCTCGAGCAGTCCCCGCGTGGTCGCCGGGCTTCCGTCCTGCCCGGTGATGGTGACCAGGAAATTTCCCTTCCAGAAGTTCAGGTAATAGTCCTCGAGCTGGCCTTCGATGCCGGCGCCGATCGGCGTGCCCCGAAGGCTCCTTTTGAATGTGTACATTCCGTAAGCGCTCTCGGGGCCCGTCATCTGAAAGATCTCGAGGGAGAGCCCCTTTCCTTCCCGATCCCTGTACTCCTGGACGAGGACCTCCGCGAATCCATACTCCCGGTAGATCTCCGCCCCGCCATCGATATACAGATAGAGGTCTTCCCCGTTGAATTCCTGAGGAGAACCGTCCGCTTTCCACTCTCCCGCTTCCTGCCCGGACGGGAGGAGGGAACGGAGGCCGGAAGGGTCGCCGGAATCCTGTCCCGCCGCGAACGAGCTGAACGAGAGGGCGATACCGATCAGGCAGAAGAGCCGGCAGATCCCGCGCATCGTCCCGATGAACACGCCGTTCAGACGGCGATCTCCCGGATCCTGACCTTTTCCAGGTCCATTTCGCCCAGGCCGTGCTCATGGCCTTTCCTGATCATGAGGATCTCGTGGCCTTTGAACCCCCGGAGCGACGCGCAATAGCTGTCGACGGCGATCCGGTCCGCCCCGGCGACGATCTTCCGCGGCGCGGCCAGCTCACCCGGCCCGAAGGGTCCGTTGGTGGTGATGAACTCCGTGGCGTCGACGATCGAGAGGACGGGCGTGACCGCCAGGTTGAGGTCGGCGATGCACTGGTCGAGCCGGTCGATATCGTCGGGATTGGTCTTGAAATCCCCGCTGTGGAACGTCCGGTTGACCGAAGCGAAGTTCAGGCCCATCAGGTTCTTCATCGCCCCGGTGAACTTATTGCCGGCGTGGTCCTTGGTGATGGGCAGGTTGATGAGGCAGTCGTTCGCGAAAAGCTCCTTCATGATCATGGCTTCCCTCAGGATCTTCCCCCGGGAAATGGCGACCGGCTGGAAAAAGGACTCGGCCCTGAGGTCCACGATCTTGAGCTCGGCCCCTTCTTCCTTGAGGACGCCGGCGAGGCCCGTCGCCGCCCAGAACTTTTCGGGGAGCCAGCTCAGGCAATTGACCTCGCGGGCCCCGGCCGCCTTGCAGATCCGGACGACGGCCCTGACGATGTCCGGCTTGGTGAACGTCCCCGGGTGCGCGCTCTGACTGTTCGGCAGGATGGCGACCCGGGCGTTCTTGGGGATGAACCGCCCGATCCCGCCGATGAGGTCCACGGCCTTTCCGGTGTTCGCCAGATAATCCTGGCCCTGGACGACGGCGACATCCGGGAATTCCGAAAGCGCCGGGCGGGGAAGGCCGGCTCCGTTCCGGGGCCAGGCGAGCCCGCCCCCGATGAGCGCCGCCGCTCCCGTTCCCGCGCTCTTCTTGATAAAATCCCTGCGATTGAGCTTCCTATCCACGATCACCTCCTGCGACGGACTTTCCGGACGTCGAAGGCCTGTTCAGCGTTGTTCCTGGAGCAGTGTCTTCATCACCTGAAGCGAGCCATAGGCGTCGATGATCCCATGGCCGACGACGTCGTCGGGCTCGGTCAGATCGAGAATGTCCAGCCGGGCGGCTTTCGTCAAGCTGAGCGCGACAAGACGGCAATACTCGCCGGGCTTCCTGAGGATCCCGGGGGCCGGCGGCGCCGCGCCCCGGAGGAGCGCCACGACCCCGGCCGCAAGAGGCGCGGACAGGGACGTCCCCGCCACGGCCATATCCCGCATGCCCTCGATATAGACGGGAACGGTCACGAAAACATCGGCCGAAGGCGTCGCGATATCGATCTCATCGTGGGGAACGGTGACCGGCCACGGCCTTATGGCGTCGCCTTCCCGGGCCACTCCGCCCGCCAGGATGACCTCTTTCCTCATGGCCTTGTAGATCTGGTCTTCGAGATGCAGGCCGAGCTGGATGCGGGAGATATTGCCCGCGGACGTGCACAGGGGGACGTTTTCCCGGTACGCGTATTTGGCGGCTTCCAGGAGGGCCTGTTCGGTGGCCGGGAGGGGCGCGCTCAGGGAGATGACCTGGGCCCCGTGATGAACGGCATAATAGATGCCGGCCGCGATGAACTCATAGATCCAGTAATCGTAGACCGGATCGTTCATCGTGTTCCCGTCGTGGACCCGGACGGGCATGATCTTGCAGTCCGGAGCGACGGCCAGGAGAGCCGAGGAGCAGCCCGTGCCGTGCATCCCCCAATCGATCATCGGAGGATTCTCGTCCGCCCACGGAGGCGTCGTCCGCCCCTGGAAACTGAAGCCGGGGACGGTCCTGTCCTTGAACAGCGAATTGTAGGGATCGAGGCCTGAATCGATGACGGCGACCACCACCCCCGCCCCTTTGGACATGGGCCAGCAGGCCGGGGCGTTGAGCGCGTCGACGGCCCACTGCGACCGGTATTCGGGCTTCATCGTGTTGGTGAACCACTTTTCCCTGGGGAAATCGGGCCTGTCGTTCCGGCCATTGAATCCGATCGACTGAAGGACGAGCTCCAGCCTGGACTTTCCGCGGTTATGGGGGAGGGAGATCTCGAAATCGTACTGGCGGGTCCTGCGGAAGAGCGAGCCGACGAACCGGGCGGCGTATTCCTCGGCCAGCGCCACAAACGCCTTGCGGAACTTCTCGAGCGACTCGACGTCTCCGCGCTTCGCCCATTGCGTGAACTGGGGCTCGTCCTTCTGATAGGCGTAGACCATCAGCCTTTCGAACAGGTAAGGGATCTCGGCTTGCCCGTTCAGGAGCCGCGCCAGCTCGGCGTCGCCCAGCTGGTCTTTCATGGGATGATTCTGGAGGATCCTTCCGACCATTCCGAAGAACGAGCCTTTGGCCTCGGCGAATATCGGATCCAGCTTCTTATTGACCTCGGGAGAGGTCTGGGCCTGGACGGGAGCGCCCAGGCCCCAGAGGACGGCGGCGAGCACCACGGCCCGGGCCAGGGAGTTTCTTAGGGTCTTCTGCATCTGTTGCCTCGCGAACGTTGGAATTTCTGTCAGCCTCGGGCCGTGCCTGTCCCCTCGTTACTTGAAATTGACTTCCACGCCGAGCTGGCCCCAGCGGCGCGGATTCGGCATGTCGTTCCGGTCCCAATAGACCTGGTCGGTCAGATTGAAGACATCGAGGAAGATCCCCACCCGGGTGGTCCCCCCGATCTTGAACCCCTTGGAGATCCGGAAATCGACGACCCATTTCTTGTCCTGCGGATTGAACAGGAAGGCGGTGTCCGGGTCCATGTTCCACCAGATCCAGCGGGTCCGGAGGTTGGCGAACAGGTCCAGCTTGTCGTTCTGATACTTCAGGCCGGCCTTGTGGGTTCGCGTGGGGATCCAGGTCAGGACGACGGCGTCGTTGCCCGTCGTGTTCTCGTGCTTGTTGTAGTTCGTCCCCACGTAGGCGGTGACGCCGACGGGGAGCAGGACGCCCAGCTCGCCCTCATAGCCTTTCCGGAGGAACTTGGAGACGTTCCCCCAGGTGTATCGTCCCTCGATGTCCGCGGGGACCCTGACGATCCCGTCGGTCATCTTGTGATAGTAGCCGGACACCTTCACATAGAGGAACCGCAACTCCTGGGATTCGAAGCCGGCGCTGTACGCCCAGGCCCTTTCCGGCTTGAGGTCCTTATTGGGGAGGATCTGGTCGAAGTAGGAAACGCCCAGCGTGTACCACAGGTCGGGGACCTTGAAGGTCCGGGCCACGTTGACCCGGACGAGCGACGCCTTGAGGAAGTTGAACGTCGCTCCGATCGAGGGGCTGAGCTGACTGCCGAACGAGCTGTCGTAATCGTACCGGGCGCCCAGGTGGAACCCGAGGTTCCCGATGCGGTATTCCATGTTGACGAAGGGGGCCCAGGTGTTCACGAGAATGATGGGCTGGCTGGCGATGTAGCTCGAGAAATCGGCCTTGATGTGATAATAATCCAGTCCGGAGACGAGCGAGAACGCCTCGGAAGGCCGGTAGGAGCCCTTGACCGTGAACCCCATCTTCTGGTCGATGAACTTCGAGGTTTCGATGGTCCCGGCCGGCGGCTGGAAGTAGGATCCCGACAGGTACTCCGTCGAGCCGTTGAAATCCGACCGGTTGAACTTGAGTTGGGACTCGAGATTGAGCGCCGGAGTGACGTTGGTCGAGAACTTCAGCGAAAGGACGTTCGAGGTCCCTTTGTAATTGGCCTGGTAATTCCAGTAATAAGGGGCGTCGGGCCCGAGCAGGTCCGGCAGATAGAGGTACGACTTGGTCTGCGTGTCCATCTTGTTCCTGTTGTAGAGGAAATCGATGAACGTATTGTCGTTGAAGTCGTAGCTGAGCTTGCCGAAGACGTTGTAGTTCTTTTCCCGCCCGTACTGGATGAACCCGTCGTTCTGGGTCCCGCTGTAGCCGAACATGTACCCGAACTTGTCCGCGTTGCCGAGGATGTTCACCGAATAGCCGAGGTTGTCACCCTTGATCCCGATGGCGTTGGCCCCGGCGAAATCCATGGCGCCGAAACGGGAATAGGTGCTCTTGAGCGTGACCTGGGGCCGGGCCAGGTTGCGCGGCCGCTTCGTGACCACGTTGATGATGCCGCCCATGTTCGATCCCCAGACCGAAGACGAGCCGCCCTTGATGACCTCCACCTGGTCGATCATTTCCTGGGGATAGGAATTCAGCATGCTCCAGTTGTTGACGACTTCCCCGACGTTGACGCCGTCCACCATCTTCCGGATATAGACGTCTTCGTAGCCGTCGATGTACATGAACGTCCCCAGCGTGGTGTTCCCGCTTCCGGATTCCACATCGACGCCGGAAACGTTGTTGAGCGCCTGGACGATGTTCACCTGGGGCGTCTGCTCGAGCTGTTTCTCGGTGAGGACCGAGATGTTCTGAGGCACCTGCTGAAGGCTTTCGGCCTCGCGGCGGGCCGTGACGGTGACCTCATGGGCGAACCCGATGGTTAGGGTCGCGTTGAGCTCGACCGTCTTTCCCGCCCCGATGACGATGTCCTTCCGGGTCTCCGGGATGAACCCCGCGAGCTCGAAAACGATCTTGTAGGTGCCCGGGGGGATGTTCTTGATGACGAACGTTCCCTCGGCCCCCGTGAGGGCGAATCTCTTGGTTCCGGCGATCGTCACCTTGACCGTAGGCACGGCCAGCTTTTCATTCGCATCGATGACCTTTCCCTTGAGGACGCCGCCCTCCTGGGCCTGCAGGACGCCCGTCATCTGGAAAAGGATGACCCCCAAGAAGAGGATCCCAAGGACTCTGAGTGCTTTTGTCATACTCTCTCCTCCGCGGCGAGGGAATTTCGCGTCGGCGCGTAAGAAAAAAAATCTCGCCATTTGATAGTACAGGACGATGAAACGACCGCTATTGTACCATCCCGGGTGCGGCTCGACGATGTCCGGGGCTAAATCGAAGATCTGGTCCGGGCGGGAGGGGCCGTTCTCAAGCGGTCGGACATCCGGTCCGGGGTTACTTGAGCCAGCGGGCGAACCAATCCAGGTTGCGCTCCATCATGTCCCGCATGAATTTCGGCTCGTCGGGGACATGGCCCTGGCGGGGATAGATGATCAGCTGGACGGGAACGCCGTTCTTCTTGAGCGCCGCGTAGAGCTCCTGGGCCTGGGGCAGCGGCACCCGAAAATCCTTCTCCCCATGCAGGATGAGGGCCGGCGTCTTGAGATTGCCGGCATGGAAAACGGGGGAGCGCCGCAGGTAGAGGTCCCTGGCTTTCCAGGGGACATCCCCCAGGTAATATTCCGTGTATCCGGGGATGTCGGTCTGCCCGTAGAAGCTGACCAGGTTGGACATCCCGGCCCCCAGGGAGGCGCACTTGAACCGGTCCGTCTGGGAGATGATCCATCCCGTCATGTATCCGCCGTAGCTCCGCCCCATGATCCCGAGCTTCGCCGGGTCGGCGATCCCGCGGCCGACCAGCGCGTCGATCCCGGACATGATGTCGCGATAGTCGCCGCCGCCCCAATCCCGGAGATTGGCCTTCCGGAACTTATCGCCATAGCCGTAGCTTCCCCTGGGATTGGGCATGAAGACGGCGTACCCCAGTCCGGCCAGGACATGGAGCGGGTAGCATTCGGCCTGGATCGGATAAGGCGAGCCGATCTGGGGAGAGAATTCGGCCGCGAACCTGGCCGAGGGGCCGCCGTGAACATAGGTGAGCATGCGATACGGCCTTCCCGCGGGCGCCCCCGGGGGAAGGAGAAGAAGGCCTTCGATCTCGAGGCCGTCGGGGCTTTTCCAGCGAACGGTCTCCGGCCGTCCCAGGCTTACTTCCTGGAGCTCGGGATTCGTGAACGTGAGCCGGACGGGGTCGAATTCCGCCAGGCCCTGAAACGAAAACCTCGGTCGGGGTCAGGGAGTTCGTGCCGAGGAAGGCCATTTTTCCGGAGTCCGCGGAAAAGCTGAAATCGCTCCAGACAAAGTCGCCGTCGAGGAGCGGGGTCGGCTCTCCCGCCTCCGGGGAAACCGAGAAGAGCTGGTTCCTGAGGCCTGCGGGGCTTTGAAAGAAGATCCTGCGGCCGTCGGGGGACCACTGGGGGGTGAACATGAATTCGTCGAACTTGGGGGTGAGGTTGCGCGGCGCCCCGCCCTCCGCGGGGACGAGACAGAGATACCAGTTGGCGATCCACTCCGTGCTTCCCCTCGGTCGAAAGGAAAGCGACCTGTTTTCCGTCCGGAGACCAGCGGGGGAACGTATCGATGCCGGGCCGCTTGACCAGGTCCCGGACCGTCCGCGTCTCGAGGTCGACCGAGAAGATGTCCGTCCGAAACAGGTCCGGGATGCGCGGCGAGGGCTGGGCCGCGAAGGCGAGTCTCCTTTCCGTCGGGAGACCACGAAAAGTCGACGACGGCCGCCGGGGCCTGGGTCAACGGCCTCGTGTCCTTCGATGTCAGGTCGAGGACAAAGAGCTGGAGGCCGGGAACATCCGGATCGTAGATGATCACATCGCCGGGCGCGTTCGCGGCATTGGCCGGCTCGAGCGGTTTCGGGGCCCGGGCCAGGAAGGCGATCTTCCGGCCGTCCGGGGACCAGGCGAAGCTCGATACGCCGCCCTCGACCGAGGCCGCCTTGACGGCTTCCCCTCCGGCCGGGTCGATGAGCCAGATCTGTCTCGCCCCGTCCCGGTCGGAAAGGAACGCCAGCGACTTCCCGTCCGGCGACCATCGCGGCATGTCATCCCGTCCGGGACCCGCCGTAAGGCGAAAGGGCGTACCGCCGGACGTCTTGACCAGCCAGATGCGGCTGGGAGTCGCGTTCTTCGCCCAGTCGATCTCGGATCGAACATAGGCTACCCGGTCTCCGGCCGGAGAGATCCGGGCGTCCACGATATTCCGAATTCGGAGCAGGTCCTCGAGGCGGGCCGGCCGGGCGCCGGAATACAGGGGGCGCGGGCCCGGCGATAGGAACGCGGCGGCGGCCGCCGCGAGGATCACCGCTTTTGTGGCCCGGGCGTTCACCGGAGGTACTTCTTGAACCAGCTCTCGGTCTTCCTGAGCTTGTCGAGCTGATGGTTCGGCATCATCGTCCCGTGGCCTTCCCCGGGATAGATATGGAGCTCGACCGGCGTGCCGGTCGTTTGGACCGCCCGGAAGAATTCGATGGCCTGTTCCACGGGGACTCTTTCGTCCTTCTCGTTCTGGGTCAGGAGGAGCGGCGTCTTGACGTTCCCGGCGTAGGTCAGCGGGGAGAGCTTCCGGTAGATCTCGGGGTCCTCGAGGGGGGTCTTTTCGAAGTATTGGCGGCAGAGGATCCGCCCGATGGGCCCGATCGCCCACAGGCTCTGGAGATTGGAGATGCTGACCTCGCTGTGGGCGGCCTTGAAGCGGTTGGTCTGGGTCACGATCCAGTTGGTCATGTAGCCGCCGTAGCTCCCGCCCCAGACGACGAGCTTGTCCTTGTCGGCCAGGCCCCGGGCGATGAGGACGTCGAGGCCGGACATCAGGTCGCGGTAATCCCCGCCGCCCCAGTCCCGCATGTCCTTCCTCAGGAACTCGGATCCCCAGCCGATACTGCCGCGGACGTTGGGCATGTACACGAGGTAGCCCTGGCCCGCGAAATACTGGGCCGGGACAGTAGTAGAGGCCCGAGAAGGAATTGTTGAAATTCCCGGCCGGGCCGCCGTGGATGAGCGTCACGGTCGGATAGGACCTTGCCCTTTTCATAGCCGAGCGGGTAGACGATATTTCCCTGGATCTCGAGCCCGTCGTCGGCCTTCCAGGTGATCTCCTCGGTTTCGCCGAGCCATATCCTGGCCAATTCCGGGTGGATATCGGTCAGGCGCCTGGCCTTGTCGGGAGCATTGATGTCCCCGAAATAGATCTCCTGCGGCCAGTCCGGCGTGGAGGCCGAGAACGCGATCGTCCTTCCGTCGGCGGCGAAGGAGAGCTGGTTGACCTCCATCTTGGGGAAATGGGAAAGCTGGCGGGCTTCCTTTTTCTGGACGTCGAGCCGGAAGATCTGGGCGTTGAGCAGGTGATAGGCGACGTAGATGATGCCGCCGCCGTCGGCGGACCATCGGCAATTGGAGAGGAAATGATCCGTGCTCCCGGAGGCGTTGAAGACCTGTCCGGTCTGGAAATCATAGACCTGGATGATGTGGTTGTGAAGCTCCGGCTTGGCCAGGTCGCCGACCTCGAGGCTCAGGTACCGCCCGTCCGGGCTCCAGGCGGCCTCGCCGCGACGGGTGAAGGACGGGTAGTAACGGAAATCGAGGGCCTTCATCCCGCTTCCGTCGCGGCTGACGACGCGGAGCGTCTGAAAATCCCAGGTCACGGGCTCCAGGTTCCTCGGCGAGGTCACGAAGGCGATCCGGGAGCCGTCGGGGGACCAGGAGAATCCTATGATGTGGAAATCTCCGGAGACCAGCGGCTTTGCGGTCCTGGCGGCGAGGTCGAAGACCTGCATCTGCGAGCGCGGCCTGCCCTCGTCGATGTCCATGGCGTCGAAGCCCGCGCTCCGGGCTTTCGTCTTGTCCGCGTCGGGGGCCTCGGGGGTCAGAAAGGCGATGGACTTTCCGTCCGGCGACCAGGCGTATTTCTGGACGCCGCCCGGCGCCTCGATGAGGGGCTCCGGCTCGCCCTGCCCCGGCCGGAAGATGAACAGCTGGGGCTTCCCCAGCCTCGTCGAAAGGAACGTCAGGGCCTGACCGTCCGGCGACCAGGCGGCCGCCATGGCCATGTCGGGCCCTTTGGTCACGGCGAAGCATTGACGGCCGGCCGTGTCCGCGAGCCAGACGCTCGACATGTACGTGTTGCGCGGCCAGTCGATGGAAGTGACGTCGAAGGCGACCATCTGGCCCGAGGGGGAGAGCGCCACCGTGCCGATGGACTTCAGGGAAAGCATCTCCTCGAGGGTCAAGGGCTTCTTCCCGGCCTGGCCTCGGGCGGCCAGGGGAAGGAGGGCGGATAATATCAGGACCGGGATGACGGGGGATCGCCTTTTCATTTGGACCTCCTTGCTTCCTTTTCCGCCGCGTCCTTCCGGGCGGCCTCCTCGGCTTGCTTGGCCCGTTGGGCCATGCGCTTCTTGAAGGTGTCGTCGAGCTCGTTCATCTTCCTGGTGTAGGTCTGGACCGCGGGGCCGACGGCCTTTTCGGCGTCGATGAGCCCGTAGCCGATCCTGGGATCGAAGGTCGCGAAACCGAGGACCTTCGGGTCGGCCGATCTATGCAGGATCTCCGCGATCCTCTGCACGTATTGCCCGGGAAGCTCTTTCCCGGTCTTGGGAATATGCGGCGAGAGAATGGCCGCGAGACCGCCGCAGGCGCTCACCGCGTAGGCGTTCGAAGGGGGAATCCCGGCGCCCGGAAAGGCCGGAGCCGCGACGGACGTGGAATTCGACGGAGAGGACAGGGACCAGGGGAGGGGACGGACGGACGGCGATTGCCGGACGTCCGCGCCGGCGACGGCGAGGACCGAATTGTATGCGGCGGGATAGGCCGGCCGCTCCTCCGCTTTACCGGAGGGCAGAAGGCCGTTCGGAGCGATGATGATGACATTGCGGAGATAGGCGGCCTGGCAGGCCTGCTTCAGGAACGGGAAGTCGCCGCTGAACGCCGCGCCCGTGAGGATGAGGTCGTTCCCGTCATCGGCCGCTTTATAAATGGCCTGGGCGAGCTCCATGGCGGGCCAATACTCGTAGGGCGAATCGGGGGAGGCGCTTATCCGGTAGGTTCTGAGCTCGGCCTCGGGGGCGAACCGAGAGGCCAGGCGGGCCATGAGCGTTCCCCGGCCCGAGTCGTCCCCGGGCGTCACGGCCTCTCCGTTCCAGGGCGCCCCGGTCCTCCCGATGAGCGGGAAATCGAGGACGTGGTTGATCTTCGCTTCTTGCGAGGCGTCGGCATCGGGGGCCCAGCCGGAATCGATGACGGCCAGCTTGATCCCCTTTCCCTTGCCGGACTTCTGCGCCTCGGCGAACTTCCCGAGAATGAACGCGGGGCTCCGGTCGATCGTCAGCGAGCCTGCCTTTTTCAGGAATTCCGGCGACGGGAGCGATCCCGAACTCCGGCCCAGGGAGGCGAGGACGAGGTCCAGCCGGCCGCGCCCGAGGTTCGGAGCGGAGGCCAGAAGGCCCTGCGTGGCGGGGCTTTCGGAGAACAGGGACTCGACGAAACGGTCGGCCGCCTTCCGGCAGAGGGCCTGGAATCTTTCCTTGAACGCCGGGAGGTCGTTCTTTTCGCGGAGCGCCATGAGTTCCGGCGCGGTTTCCCAGAAGAGGATATTGACCACGTTCTCGTAAAGGCCAGGGATGCCGTCCGGGCCGCGCTCGATCCGGTCGATCTCCGCGGGCAGGAGCCTCAGCTTCTCCGGGTGCAGGCCGAGCGCCAGCCTGAGCTGGCGGTAGAAGACCCCTTGCCCGTCCGCAAAGACTTCGTCGGCGTTCGCGGGCGGGGCGGGGAGAGCGTTCTCCTCCGCCGGGGCCTGGACCCGGCGGGCTTCCGCCAGCCGGAGAGCGGCCTTGACGGTCTTATCGGCGTCGATCAGGCCGTAGCCGCACTCGGGAGAAAAGCCGTCGAAGCCAACGGCCCGGGGGTCGGCGTTCTCCGTCAGGAGCCTCTTCACGGTCTCGGCGTACTGCCCCGGGGGCTCGGTCCCCAGGCGCGGATAGACGGAGGCGACCAGGGCCGTAAGCGAAGCGACGATGGGGGTCGCGCAGGAGATCCCGGGGGCGTATTCGTCCTTCTCGCCGACATAGGTCGGGTAGGCGACGAACGGAGCGTCGGGCGACCCGACCGTGGTCGTTGCCTCGGGGGCCGCGATATCCCAATACCCATATTTGTTTTCGGCGAGCCTGGTAATGGCGGTGACCGCGATGTTGACCGGATACTGGCCCGGATAATCCTCGTTTCCGCCGAGGTATTTGCCCATGTAGTAGGGGCTCGTCGTGACCAGGATCACGTTGTTGTCATAGGCGTACTGGCAGGCCTCCTGGAGGTAGGGGACGTGCAGGTTGGTGCCGGCGCTGATATTGATCACGTCGTTGCCGTCATTGACGGCCTTATAGATCGCGGCCCCCATCTGGCAGGTGACGCCCCGGGGGAGAGGGGAATCGTTCTGCGTGTCGGCGTCGAGATAGCGGTACATGGTGATCCGGGCTTCCGGCGCGTAACAGGCCACGATGGAGCTCACGATGGTGCCGTGCCATCCCCAATCCACCATCGGAGGGCCGGCCGGGCTCCAGGGGAATCCGTCCCTCCCGACGAAATTGAAATGGGGGCCCCAGCCGGTATTCCGGAAGACAGGGTGGGTCATGTCGATGCCGGAGTCGAGGACCGCGACGCGGGCCCCGCGTCCCCTGGTCAGCTGGTGGGCGCTCCTGAATTTGGCCGCGTCGAGCCCCCACTGCTTCTCGAACTCCGGGCTGAGGGTCCTTTTCTCGATCTTGTCGGGCGAAGGGAGGTCGAGATTGGCCATGTGGCCGGAGGACATGGCCACGATATCGACGGTGTCCTTGCCCGCGAATCGCGGGATGAGATCCTTGAAGTAGGTCCCCCACGAGCTGGGCTGGAACAGGCTGTCGGCGAACAACTGCGCGCTGAACCGGGCCAGGTCCAGGTACATTTCCCGGAATCGCCGCAGGGACGCCTCGCCGCCTTCGTCGAGCAGCGCCTGGAAGACGGGGGCGTCCTTTTGATAGTAGTAGTTCATCAGGATCCCGTAGAGACGGGGATAGACGTTCTGAAGGTCCCGGATCTTGGCCTTTTCCGGGGCGTTGAGCCGGTCCCGCAGGGGATGGCGGTCGACGTCGTCCGCGACGGCCGCGTAAAAGACCGTCCGGCCCTCGTCGAACAGCGCCTCGAGAGCGGGCTTGGCCGGACTCTTCGAGGAACAGCCCGAATGGATCCCGGCGGAAAGAAGGCCGGCCAGAACGACCGCCGCCGCGAGAAGCAACCGTGAGTGAGATCGTGTGCGCATAGTTCCCTCCACTTTCCTATAAAAGACGATAAGAACCGTTCATCTATACCATGTGTTATGATAATATCAGGAAAAATGCAGGACCTCGAGCAGAGCACCAAGGCCGTCATCGACCGGTTCTCCCTGCTCATCAA
>CAWART010000014.1:0-106509 GCA_963784525.1 Candidatus Aminicenantota bacterium
GCGGGGAAGATGAGCCCCTGGCCCAGACCGCCGACGAACCCCGTCAGGATGAGCGCCGCGAACGAGCGCACCTGCGAAAGGACGAACAGGTTCAGGCCGATGATGACGGCGGCCAGGATGACGACGCGCTTCCGGCCGTACCGGTCCGAAAGGTCGGCGATGCTGAAGCGCGTCAGGATGGCAGCCAGGGAGAAGGCCAGGAAGAACGGCCCCACCCGTGCGATCCCGATCGAGGCCCCGAACAGGGCGACGAAATAGATCATCGTCCCGCGCACGGCCCCATGGAAGATCGGCATCGCCGAGATGACGAGCAGGGTGAGCGCCGGGACGTTCCGGAGAGGCCCGGGCGCCGCCGGGGAAGGCTCCCCGCGCGGACCTCCGGGTGATCTCCGGGTCAGGAACATGCAGGCGAGGGCGGCGACGAGGAAGGCCAGCGCGGCATCGAACATCCCGCCGAACCCGAACCTGCCGATGAGCTCCTCGGCCAGGAGCGGGCCAAGGGCGTTGGCAACGAGGCCCGCGACCCCGATGATGCCCATCGACCGGGCCAGGCTCGCCGCCGGCGCGAAGTCGGAGCAGACCGCGATCGTCGCGGTCATGCCCACGCCCCAGCCGATGCCCGAGACCGCACGAAGCAGGAGCGGGAAGGCGCCGGCGTCCCGGACGAGATGGAACAGGGGCATGGTCGCGGCGAGGAGGACGATGCCGTACAGCGAGAACCGCCGCCCCCCCCGGAGGTCGATCGCCCGGCCGAAAACGGGGCGGGCGAGGATGGCCAGGACGCTGTGGACCCCCATGAGCACGCCGACCCGGCCCTTCGAGGGACCGAATCCGCCCAGGAAGAGGGGCAAGAGGAAGAACATGGATACGGACATATAAAGGAAGAGGTAGCCAAAAAGAGCGACGACGAAATCCCTGTTCCAGAATGATTTGCGTCCCGCGTCCCGTCCGTCCATCAGGGACCGATTTTAGGACATTGCGGGCGCTTTCACAAGCCGCGCCGGAGGGAGGCTCCGTCGTCTGCGGTCCGGAGGGGGAGGTAATGCTGGCTGTTTGGGTTTGGGGAAAAATCTTTATTGAAAAGGGATATTGAAGGAGGGTATCTTCTTTATTCTCTATACAGCCAGCCAAATAGAGCTTTGTCTCGATTATAGCACGGGGGCGCCAAAAATCAAGGCCGGCGGCTCCGCCGGGGCACCGGGAATTGACGTCCCCGGCCATGTGTGATAAAAACGGGTGACGGAAAGGAACGCGAAACGGACAGATCATGATGACCACCACGACGACCATCCGGAAACAGGCGACACCCGTTTTCCTCATCGTGCTCGGCTGTTCGATCATGGGGCTGGCCTACGCCCTGTTCCTCATCCCCCACCACTTCGTCCCCGGCGGGGCCTCGGGCCTGGCCATCATCCTGAACTATTTCTTCAAGCTCCCGGTCGGGGCGATGATCATCGTCCTCAACGTCCCCATCTTCCTCTTCGGCCTCCGGACGATGGGCAAGAAATACGTCCTGAAGAGCCTGGTCGGCATGGTCCTCTCGTCGGTCATGATCGACGTCTTTCACGAGGTCCTGAAGGTCCGGTCGGCGACCGACAACAAGGTCCTGGCCTCGATCTACGGCGGCATCCTCCTCGGCATCGGCCTGGGGATCGTCTTCCGGGGCCGGGCCTCGACGGGCGGCTCGGACATCGTCGGCATGGTCGTCAGCAAATACACCGGGATCTCCATCGGCTTCGGGATCCTCGTCGCGGATTTCGTCATCATCTCCGCTTCGGGATTCGCTTTCCATGAGCTCGAGGCGCCCCTCTACGGCTACATCGTCCTCTTCCTCTCGACCAAGGTCATCGACATGATCCTCGAGGGATGGAACTACTCCAAGCTCGTCCTCATCACGTCCACGCGGACGGCGGAGATCGAGGATTTCATCCTGAACACCCTCGAGCGCAGCGGCACGGCCCTCCGGTCGCGTTCCCTCTACCTGAACCGCGAGGGCGAGGTCATCCTCACGGTCATCCACCGCAAGCAGCTGGCCGAACTGAGGGACTTCGTCCGCGAGATCGACCCCCAGGCCTTCGTCATCATCAACGACACCTACGACGTGCTCGGCAAGGGCTTCAAGTCGACCCTCTTCACCTGATCGCCGGAGCGGATCCCCCGCCGTCTCCGCCCGCCTTGATTTCGCGCCTCCCCTTGTGATACTTAGAGAGCCGTCCGTCGCGGACACTGGGAGGTCGGCATGCTGCTCTTCGAAGAGACGTTCATGGATTTCCTTCTCGAGCACCAGGAACGTCACAACCGGACCTATCATTTCCTCATCCTGATGAATTCCCTCCTCAACGCCGCCAAGCGCATCCAGCATTACTATCTCACCGGCGCGCTCCGCGGGAACCTGGGGCTGGCCGGCTCGACGAACGTCCAGGGCGAGGCGGTCCTCCAGATGGACCAGATCGCCAACGAGGTCGTCAAGCACTACCTGGCGAGCTCCGGACGCGTCATCCATATCGTGAGCGAGGAGGAGCGGGAGATCGTCCCCATGAACGTCGCCGGGGGGCGGTACTTCGTCTATTTCGATCCGATGGACGGATCGGCCAACGTCCCCCACAACCTTCCGGTCGGGTTCCTCTTCGGCATCGCCAAGAAGAACCTCGAAGGCCCGGAGGACGGCCACCTCCGGGCCGGACGGGAGTACATCGCCGCGGGCATGTTCGTCATCCCGACGGGGACGTTCACGATCGCCCTGCGGAACGCCGGCTGCTGGCGGTTCCACATCGACGAGGTCATGAACTACGTCAAGCCGACGCGGATGCTCCTGCCGGAGGACCCGAAGACCTGGGAGCTGTCCTTCAACTCGGCGAATCGGGAGACGTTCGACGACGGCATCAGGGACTGGATCGCGGAGAAAGAGAAGGCGTTCGCCTTCCGTTACCTCGGGGCCCTGGCCGGGGATTTTCACCGCATCCTGACCAACGGCGGGCTGTTCCTGTACCCGGCCATCGTCAACCATCCCGACCCCTCCCGGAACAGGCCGAGGGGGAAGCTCAGGCTGATGTACGAGGCCGCGGTAACGGCGTTCATGTGCTGCGAGGCCGGCGGAAGCGCGATCGACGAGAACGGCACGCCCATTCTGTCCATCGTCCCCGAGAGGCCCCACCAGAGGACGGCCCTGTACCTCGGCTCGAAGCCCCTGGTCGAGGAGATCCGGGCGGTCCTCGGCCGAAGAGGTTAGCCGGTTCCGGGCCCTGCGGAGGGGCCCGGCGCGTCCTTTTCCCATTCTCGGGATTGGGTTATAATGGGCCGGCCGGCTTTCGTAGCAGGCGAAGAAAGGACATCATGGACACGAAACGCTCCCTCCCCGAGCTCCTCGACGAAGAACCGCGGACCGTTCCCTCCCTCGACCCGGGCTTCCGGCCGATGGGCCCCGCGTTCATGAAATACCGCAGGGCCGTCGGCGCTTCGGGCAAGGGCGTCCCTCTCAGGATCGGGATCGAAAGGGAGAGCGGCCTCGTCTCGGTCTTCGAAACGGAGGTCCTCCCCTTCGACGGCCCGGCCGCCGCGGCCACGGCGTTCTACGCCGAGCGGATCGTCAAGTTCCTGCTCTGGTCGCGGGGCGGATGGAAGGTCCACATCCAGGGTCCGGCCGGGATCGGGGACCTCGTCCGGAAAGCCTACGCCGCGGACGGCGCCCGCGCCTTCGACGTCTCCCTCATGAGCCGGGTCTATGAGAGGCCGTTCGAGGTCGTGTCCTCCGGGCCCGCGGACTTCCCGGCCCCCCGCGAAAGCGAATCGGCCCTCGGCGGCCATCTGGACGGGTGCCGCGTCGGATTCGACCTCGGCGCCAGCGACTTCAAGGTGGCGGCCGTCAAGGACGGCGAGCCCGTCTTCAGCGATGAGATCCCCTGGACGCCGGGAGAGAAGGCCGACCCGGAGTACCACTACGTCAACATCCGCGAAGGCTTGAAGAAAGCGGCCGCCTTCCTGCCGCGCGTGGACGCCATCGGCGGCAGCTCGGCCGGGATCTACATCGGCAACCAGGTCCGGATCGCCTCCCTGTTCCGCTCGGTCCCGGTGGACGTGTTCGACCGGAAGGTCAAGAACATGTTCAACGTCATGAAGGCCGAATGGGGCGTCCCCTTCGAGGTCATCAATGACGGTGAGGTCACGGCCCTGGCCGGAACGATGTCGCTCGGCGCCAAGGCCATGCTGGGCGTGGCCATGGGCTCGAGCCAGGCCGGGGGCTTCCTCAACGCGGAGGGTCATCTCCCGGGCTGGCTCGACGAGCTCGCGTTCGCTCCCCTGGACGCCGCCCCGGACGCGGTCGCCGACGAGTGGTCGGGCGACCGGGGCGTCGGCGCCAACTACTTCTCCCAGCAGGCCGTGAACAAGCTGGCCCTCAGGGCGGGTATCCCCATCCCCGAGGACATGCGCCTGCCCGAGCGCCTCAAGCTCGTCCAGGCCCTCTCTGAGAAGGGCGACGGGAAGGCCCTCCGGGTCTTCTCGGACATCGGCATCTACCTCGGCTACACCGTCCCCTTCTACGAGATGTTCTATGATTACGGGAATCTGCTCGTCCTCGGCCGCGTCATGTCGGGCGTCGGCGGGGACATCATCATGGAGACGGCCGGGAAGGTCCTGCGGGAGGAGTTCCCCGAGACCCGCGAGAGGGTCCGCCTCCACCTGCTCGACGAGAAGAGCCGGCGGGTCGGTCAGGCCGTCGCCGCCGCGAGCCTGCCGCGCATCCGATAAGGAAGGAAGCCCATGGAGATCATCATCCAGACCGACGGCCAGGCCGCGAGCCGCATCGCCGCCCGCATCATCTCCCGCGTCGTCAGGGAAAGACCCCGCCCCGTGCTCGGCCTCGCCACCGGCAATACGCCGCTCCTGGTCTACAAGGAGCTCGTCCGCAGGCACCGCGAGGAGGGCCTGAGCTTCGCCGGGGCCACGACCTTCAACCTCGACGAGTACGTCGGGTTGGCCTCCGACCACCCGGCCTCGTTCCACGCGTTCATGGCCCGGAACCTCTTCGATCATATCGACGTTCCCCGGGAACGCATCCACGTCCCGGACGGCATGGCGGGCGACATCCCGGCGTTCTGTCGCGGTTACGAGGAGGATATCCGGGCTTCCGGGGGCATCGACATCCAGGTCCTCGGCATCGGGACCGACGGCCATATCGGCTTCAACGAGCCGTCCTCCTCCCTCGCTTCGAGGACCCGCATCAAGACGCTCACGTCCCAGACGCGCCGGGACAACGCCGCCTCTTTCGGCGGCGAGGAGAACGTCCCCTACCATTGCATCACGATGGGCGTCGGGACGATCATGGACAGCCGGACGTGCCTGCTTCTGGCCTTCGGCAAGAAGAAGGCCGGGGCCGTCGCGGCGGCCTGCGAGGGTCCCGTCACGGCCATGGTCCCGGCCTCGGCCCTGCAGATGCACCCCCGCGCCGTCGTCATCCTCGACCGTGAAGCCGCGTCGAAGCTCGGGAAGGCCGATTATTACGATTGGGTGTATGCCCATAAGCCGGATTGGCAGAAAGACTGAGGCCGGGGAATTCTGCCCCGGGGAGGGAAAAAGATGTCCGAGAGAGAAAGGCGAAGGCTGACGTTCCGCGAGCTCGGGATCCCCGAGGCGCCCTCGCGCCGCAAATTCCTGAGACAGCTCGTCCTGGGGGGAGGCGGATTCCTCGTCGGCGGCCGCTTCCTCGTCCGCCAGGTCTGGGCCGGAACGGAGGAAGGGAAGGCCGTCTATTCGATGATCGTCGTCGATTTCAACAAGTGTGCCGGCTGTCGGACCTGCGAGACGGCCTGCTCCTCGTTCAACCACAAGACGATCCTCGGCGGCAAGGAGCTCCCGGGCCTCGGCGACCCCCACCTGTCCAACATCCGGGTCCTCCCCTTCTCCCCGGACATCGACGTCCCTGTCACCTGCGTCATGTGCAAGGACGCCCCGTGCATCGAGGCCTGCCCCGTGGACCCCGATCCGAAGACCGGACGGAAGGCCCTCTACCGGGACGGGACGCTCCCCGTCCTTCATAACGACCTGGAGCGGTGCATCGGCTGCGGCTCGTGCGCCGAGGCCTGCCGGACGAAACGGGTCGGGGCGATCGTCCCCAACCCGGAGACCGGCAAGCCCGAACGGATGTGCACGCTCTGCGGGGGCGACCCGAGCTGCGTGAAGGCCTGTCCGTACGGCGCCCTGAGCCACGTGGTCGAGGGAGCGAACGGACGGCACTTCGCGTTCGGGCCGAAGGACACCGCCGAGGCCCTGGCGAAACTCTGGTACGGAAAGGAATAGGGAGAGCGCCATGACGAACACCGCATTCCCCGGCTATAACGGAGTCCTTCTCGAGGTCGACCTCACGGCGGGCAAGGCGACCCGCCTCCCCCTCTCCCCCGAGGACGCGCGCCGTTACATCGGCGGCCGCGGCCTGGGGATGAAGATCCTCGCCGACCGCCTCGGGAAGCCCGGCGTCGACGCCTGGTCCCCGGAGAATCCCCTGCTCTTCATGCCCGGGCCGTTCTCGGGATTCCCCATCCCCTCGGCGTCGAGGACCTGCGTCGTGACCAAGTCGCCGCGCACCTCGCCCCTGAGGTCGAAACTCCCCGGCGCCTCCACCGTGAGTTACGCCAACATGGGCGGCTTCTTCGGCCCCGAGATCCGTTTCGCCGGTTACGACGCCATCATCGTGGCCGGACGGGCCGACAAACCCGTATACCTCCATATCGACGACGACAAGGTCGAGGTCCGCGACGCGTCGAAGTACTGGGGCATGGGCACGGACGAGTTCGACCGCCGGTTCATCGAGGACCTCGGCGACCGGCGCTTCCGGACCTGCTACATCGGACCGTCCGGAGAGAGCCTTGTCCCCTACGCCGCCGTCCTGAACACCGCGGCCCGGGCCGCCGGACGGGGCGGGGTCGGCGGCGTCATGGGCTCCAAGAACCTCAAGGCCGTCGCCGTCCGAGGGACCGGCATGCCCGGAGTCGCCGATCACGAAAGGTTCCTGTCCGTCCTCGCGGCCGTCCGGAAGGAATTCCGGAGCGACTTTCCCGGAGGATTCGGGGTCGATCGATGGCGCCGCTACGGAACGGCGTCGGCCCTCCTCTCGGCCAGCGCGAACGGGGTCATGGCCGTCAAGAACTATTCGCTGGGGACCTTCGACGACGTCGACGCGATCTCCGGCGTCGCCGCCGAGCGCTCTATCTGGTCACGGGATTTCGCGTGCTATTGCTGTCCCCTGAGCTGTAAGAAGGCGGGGGTCGTCCGGGGCGGTCCGTACGCGGGCCACGTCCACGACGGACCGGAGTACGAGACCGGCGGGATGATGGGCTCGAACCTGATGATCAACGATCTCGGCGCCCTTATGAAGGCCATCTTCGAGGTCGACGACCTGGGCCTCGACCAGATCTCGACGGGCAACGTCATCGGGTTCCTGATGGAGGCCTACGAAAAGAAGCTCGTGGACAAGGCCTTCCTGGACGGGATCGATCTCCGCTGGGGGAACGCGGACGCCGTCCTGGCGATGGTCCGGAAGATCGCCCGGCGTGAGGGCGTCGGCGACCTCGCCGCGCACGGCGTCAAGGCGCTGGCCGCCCGGATCGGGGGCGGCTCGGAACGTTTCGCGATCCACTGCAAGGGGCACGAGTTCGCCGCCTGGGACCCGCACCGAACGTTGGACCTGGCCCTTTCTTATGCCACGGCGAGCCGCGGCGCCTGCCACCTCAACCAGGGGACGGCCCTCGGCCAGAACGACTACGCCGCCATGGATTCCCTCGGCGTCTGCATGTTCGCCCAGGACGGGTTCGGCAAGGACGGCCTGCGCGACCTCCTCTCCGCCATCACCGGGACCGACTGGACCGAGGCGGAATACCTCAAGGCCGGAGAGCGCATCTACAATCTGGAACGGGCGTTCAACTGCCGCGAGGGATTCGCGCGGGAGGATGACGCGCTCCCGGCGCGGTTCTATGACGACCCCCTCGGCACGGGCCCCGGAAAGGGCGCCGTCCTCAAGCGCGACGAGTTCGAAAAGAAGCTGACCGAATATTACCGGGACAGGGGCTGGAACGAGCGGACCGGCCGGCCGACGCCGGAAAAGCTCGCCGAGCTCGACATCCGCCTCTGACCGGCCGGGGGCTCAGCGCCCGGCCGCGAGCTTCCGGAAACCGATGAGGGCCGCCCGGCCGACGCTCAGGTCGAACCCCGTGACCCGGCCGCCCCGGCGCGCGAACTCGATGTTGAGCCCGCTCGTCGTGAACTTGTCGGGCGCCATGGCTTGGAGGGCGCCAACGATCGGATTCCTGAACTTGACGGTCAGGCTTCCTTTTGCGACGACGATCCCGTAGGTGGCCCCGAGGAGCTCATCGCTGACGTACGTTCCCGCGTACGCGGCAAGCTCGCGGTCGGTCAGCGGTGCGAAGGGGGCCGCCTTGGCCAGGTCATAGCTCTCGTCCCCCATGATCCGGACCAGGGCGCCCGCCGTTCTCCCCGAAGCCGCGGGCCGGAATTCCACATCGACCTCAACGGGGGCATCGGGGGCCTGGAACCGGGCCGGGCCGACCGGCGTCAGGGCGAAGGACTGGGACCCGAATCCGATGCTCAGGGCGCCGTCTGCGAACGTCACCGGGAACCACTGCCCGAACTTGGCGTCCTGATAGTTCCCCGCGAGGGCTTCGAGTTCGGCCCGGGGGAGCACCACCGGCTCGAGCTTCGCCTTGTCGGCCTTCGGGGCCTCCTTGATCTTGTCGGCGAGGTAGATGTCCGCGACCTTCTTGCAGAGGCCCGACGGGTTCATGTCGGCCAGATTGGCGAGGCAGATGACCGAAAGCTTCTCGTCCGGGAACCGGACGAAACCGGCCCTGTACCCGGCCCACGCCCCGCCGTGCTCGACGACCCTCAGGCCCTTGTGTGTCCCGATCATCAGGCCGAAGGCGTACTCGATCTTCGTTCCGTCGTTGAGGACGCCCTGGGTGTGGAGCATGTCCATGAGGTCCTTGCCGAGCGTGCCGTCGGCGAAGGCCCGGTCCCAAAGGGCGAGGTCCTCGACGGTCGTGTAGACGTTCCCGTCCCCGGTCTCGTCCCAGTTGCTCATGTTGATGCGGAAGCCGCCCCCGGCCCGTTCGTAGCCCCGCGCCCGGTTCCTGACGATCTGGTTGTGATCGTCCTGGAACAAGGTATGCGTCATGCCCAGGGGCCTGAAGATATGTTCCTGCGCGAACGCGTTGAGCGACGTCCCGCTCACCTTCTCCACGATCCGGCTCAGCAGGAAGAACCCGGTGTTCGTGTAGGAATATTCCGCGCCGGGAACATAGTTCAGCCTCTTCTGGCGGCAGATGACCCCGTAGGCCTCGTCGACCGTCGGACAGTCCCCGTCCGCCCGAAAGCCGGCGAGCTCGAGGAGGGCGTTGTAGTCGCGGAGCCCGCTCGTGTGGTGGAGCAGGTGATCGACCGTGATGACCTTCCCGTAATCCGGCATCTCGGGGAGGAACTTCCTGATGTCGTCGGAGAGGCCGACCTTGCCGTCCCGGACGAGCATGGCGACGCAGGCCGCCGTGAACTGCTTGGAGGTCGATCCGATGTCGAAGACCTTCTGCGGCGTCATCACGAGCCCGTCCTCGAGACTGGCCATGCCGTAGCCGCGCTCGTAGACGATCTTTCCGTCGCGGACGACCGCCAGGGCCGCCCCGGGCGTCACGGTCGTGTCCCAGGCGGTGAAGAGCTTGTCGACCTTATCGGCGGTTTCGTCGGCAAGGGCGGCCGATGTCAGGAGAAGGGCCATCAGGGCCAGGATCCCAAGGTGCGTTCCGAGCTTCCGGTGCATGAGGACCTCCCGGGTTCAGAATTCGTCGTCCTCATAGAACTATAGAAATATAGAACGGCTGTCAAGGCGGCGCGGGGATGTCGCGTCAGGCTTTGTTCCGGGCGCGGACAAGGTCCGCGGCCGCATCGGGAGCCGGGTTTCCGAAGATCCCCCGCATCCCCCTCTTCTCAAAGCGGGGGGATCAGGGTGCCTCAGTTCCGGTGCAGGTCCTTGTGCATGATCTTGCGGATCTCGTGAAGCCTGTCGTCGGCAGGCAGGTCGGCGAGCTTCCGGTTCATGAACTCGTCGTCCTCCTTTTCCAGGAGGCGGACGACGTAATCGATGACGCCGGGGGGGAACACACCGTCCCTCTCGTAGAGCTCGCGCTTCCGGAGGAGGATCCGGCTCGACTCGACACAGCTGGTCGGCAGGACCGGAAGCTTCTCGAGAAGGCCCTTCTCCTTGAAGACGTTCCCCCTGACGTAAAGCCTTTCGGCCAGCTCCAGGGGGCCGGATTCCCGGAAGAGCGATGAATTCCCCTTGAAGGCCCAATCGGCGGCCATGACGAGCCCGGCGAGGAGGAGGTGAATCATGGCGCTCCCGTCGGGGCTCCGGAGCTCGACGGTCTGCCGGCTCCCGTCCGCGCGGAAGGCCTCCCCTTCCCGGGGATTGACCCGTCCGGCCAGGTCGCCGACGCCGGACCATCCCAGGGGAACGCGGATCATGGCGCTCCGGTTGAGGTCGCTCCAGCAGATCCTCGTGGGCGCCTCCTGGTTGGGGACGAGCCTCAGATAGGCGGAGGAGACGGTATTGCCGAAAGCTGTGAGGGAGTCCGCGTACTCGCAGACCCCGCCGACGAGCCGGCGGGCCTCTTCCGACAGTTTCCCGTCGGGCCCGGTCATGACGCTCCGGTCCTCCCGGAGGAGCTCCATATGGAAATGGAGCCCGCTTCCCGCGATGCCCTCCTCGATCTTCGGGGTGAAGGTCGCGACACAGCCGCGGCGGAAGGCGACGTTCCGGATGAGCCATCGCCCGATGATGAGGGCGTCGCCCATTTCCTCGACGGGACGGGGCAGGAACTCGATCTCGAGCTGTTCGGCCCGCTTCCCCCGGATCTCCTCCGTGTCGCTGTGGACGCTCTCGACGAACCCGACCTCGCCATGGCCGTACTTCACGGCGCCCGTGATCCGGGAGATCTCGCGGACGATCTCGTTCAGGACGGGGCCGCCGCGGAGGTAGGGCGCTGAGGCATGATAGCCCCTCTGCTTCTGGGTCGGATAGGTCTTCGGGCCGGGATCGCTCAGGAGATAGAACTCCAGCTCGCCGAGCGCGTTCAGTTCCAGCCCCGACGTCTTCCGGAGCAGTTCACAGGCCCGGGCGAGGATATTGTCGGGAGCGAACGGGGCCGGCTCTCCGTCACGGCCGAAATACCGGCAGACAAGGTCCAGGCTGCCCCCGTCGAACGGGTTGAGGAAAGCCGTCCGGTATACGGGGACGACGTAGAGGTCGGACGAGCCCATGTCCACCATGCCCTTGAAGAGCGATGAGCCGTCCACCCGCTCCCCTTCGGCCAGGATGATCTCGGCCGAGCGCGGGGAGGTGACGGGGAGGACAAGCTCCTTGAGCTTGCCGTCGCCGGCGGTGTAGTGGAACGTGATCCGCTCGATGCCCTTTTCCGCGATGATCTTGAGCATGTCCGCCCGCCGGAAATCGGCGGCGGACTTGTCGAGGAAGGCCGATACCGGGTTCGCCAGGGCATAGCCGAAGGCTGAAGTCCCCATGCTTCGTCTCTCCTTGATCGCGTTCCCCCTTGGGGAAGGCGCCTATTGTAACGAAAAGGGGCCCGGCTTTCAATCGGGAGGCCCGGCCCGATCTATTCGTAGAGCAGGTAGGGCTTGCTCAGGGCCCGGAACTCCTCGAGGCCGGGTTCCATTCCGGCCAGGATGTCGGCGACGGGAGTCCCGCTTTCCAAGGCCTCGCGGACGCCGGGACCGCCCAGGACCTTGTCGAAATAATCGGCATGGAACCGGAACTCGGCCGGGTACGTGTCGCGGAGGACCTTGACGACGTGGAGCAGGGTCGCCACGGACCTGAAGGCGGCCCGGTCCGTCACATGGACCTGGACCCCGCCGCAGAGAACCCCCTGGAACTTGGAGAACGTCGGTGTGAACCAGGCTTCACGGAACACCACCCCGGGGAGGCCGAGGGCATTGAGCGTCTTCGTCAGGGCGGCCGCGTCGATCCAGGGGGCCCCGAACAACTCGAAAGGCCGCGTCGTGCCCCTCCCCTCGGAGACGTTGGTCCCCTCGAGGTAGACGAGCCCGGGATAGACGGTGGCGGTATCCAGGGTCGGCATGTTCGGCGAGGGGAAGACCCAGGGCAGGCGTGTTTCGTCGTACCACCGGCTCCGCTTCCAGCCCTCCATGGGGATGACGGTCAGCTTCGCCTTCACCGGCAGGAACTTGTCGTTGAACAGCCGGGCCAGTTCGCCGAGCGTCATGCCGTGACGGGCGGGGATGGGGTACAGGCCGACGGGAGAGCTGGCCGCCGGATAATCAAGGATGGTGCCCTCGATATCAACGCCGTTGACGGGATTCGGCCGGTCGAGGAGGATGAACTCGATCCCGTTCTCGGCGCAGGCCTGGAGGGCATAGGCCATGGTCGAGATGTACGTATAGACCCTCGATCCGACGTCCTGAATGTCATAGACCATGACGTCGACGTTCTTGACCATGGAGCCTTCCACGGCCTTTCCTTCGGCTTTGGTGTCGAACGTCCGCATGTACTCGTCGATGTTGCGGAGCATTCCAGGGTCCGGCTTCATGGATTGGCCGTAGAGGCTGAAGACGGGGATCCCGTATTTCTTGTCGAAATAGTAAGGGACGTATTCCCCGGCCTGGGCGTCCCCCCGGACGCCATGCTCAGGCCCGTAAAGGGCGACGAGCTTGAAGTCGGTCGATCGGGCGAACAGGTCCGCGGTGGACTCCAGCCGGCCGTTGATGCCGGACGGATTCGTGATGAGGCCGACCCTCCTGCCGCGGACCAGCTCCAGATGCTTCTCGAAGAAGACGTCGACGCCGAGTTTCGTCGGCGCGGCCGCGGACGCCGCGGGAGGCGCGGGCGGCTCCTTCGTCGGGGCGCAGGCCCAGGGCCCCGCAAGGGCGACGACGAGCGCGAGAGGGAGAACGGATAAGGGTCTTTGCATGACGGCCACCTTTCATCTCCCATTCTATCCAGGCGGAGAAATTATTCAATACGGGAGACGGCAGGTTCCGTCGGCGCAGATGTCCCCGGGCTCCGGAGCCGGTCCGGAGGCGGGTCGGGAGCGGGCGGATCCGTCAGCGGCGAACGATCATTTCAGGGTCGAGGGTGTATACCAACCCGGAATTCGCGTCATAGATCGCCACGAAGTACTCATACTGGCCTTCGGGGGCGTCACCCGGGATCACGGCTTCTTTTGTTTTGCCGCCGTGAACGGGAAAGGCGACCTCGGGAAAAGGCGAATCCCAACCAAAATCCACCGTGAACGGCTGGTTCCCCGCGCACCTCCATTCGACGGCTTCCCCCTTTTTTGCGACCAGCCTGTGAGGCGAGCAAACGATCTCCGGGCCGCCGGCGTCGAACCTGATCTCGACCATATGTTTTGTCATATTCCCCTCCTCGCGTCCTTATTCTCCCCCCTATCGGGGCCGGATCTCACTTGTTTCGCGCGCCGTCCGGATTCTCGCCGACGAGCTTCCGGAACTCGGGGTCCGCGGTCAATCGGACCAGATCGGGGTCGGCCCCGAGGTCGGCGGCGGTCCCTCCGGCTCCAAGGAACGTTGTCGCCGCCGAAAGGGCCTTCGCCCTCATGCCGAGGCGCTCATAGATGACGACGGATTTCATAAGGACGCCCGGGGAGTCCGGCGCCAGCCGGAGGGCCTCGCCGAGTTCGGTCAGGGCTTCTCCGCCCTGCTCCGCGCAGGCCAGGTAAGTGGCGAGACGCGCCCTCAGCCTGGCGTCCCTGGGATTGATCTCCTTCTCCCGGCCGGCAAGGAGGATGGCCCGTTCATAGGCCTGCCGGGCCTTATTCGCGTTCCCGGGAATATACATATAGGAATCCGCCAGGTTGCCCCAGATCGTCGAGGAGCCGGCGTCCAGATGCACGGACTGCTCGAAAATCTTTACCGCTTCCCCGTAGTGCCCCGCGAAGAACTCGAGCGTTCCCCAGTTGGAATAGGCGTCCGCATTCGGTCGCACCGCGATGGACCGCTCGAACATCGCCCGGGCCAGGTCGGGGCGTTTCATCTGCCAATAAACGACGATCAGGTTGTTCAGGGCCCGGATATTGTCGGGCGTAAGATCCAAAACCTTCCGGAACATGGCCTCGGCCCCGGCAAGGCGGCCCGTATTCAAGTAAAAGACCCCGAAATGGCTGTAGCCCGCCCATCGGCTGGGCTTCAGGGCGATGGCTCTCTGGTAGGTCTCCTCGGCCTTCTCCCGGTTTCCCGACGCTTCCCAAGCTTCGGCCAGACCCAGGATCGCCTCCTGATTGGCGGGATCGGCCCAGAGGGCCCTCTCGAACTCCCGGATGGCCTCCGCGACGAGCCCCTTGCCGGTGTCGATGAGTCCAAGGGTGGCGTGGACGGAGGCCATGTCGGGAGCGATCCTGAGGGCTCGCCCGCAATCATCGAGGGCCTGCTCGACAAGAGCCGGGTCCGAGGTCATTTCGGACAACCTCCACCGGGCTTCTCCGAGACCCGCGAACCCCAGGGCGAATCCGGGATCGAGAGTCACCGCCCTCTGGAACAGCTCGACCGCGGCGGCCAGGCTCTCCGGATTCTCATAGCGTTCCAGCCGCCCGCGTCCCATGACGTAAGATTCATAAGCGGCGGCGTTCGAGGTCCCGCCCTTGGAGAGAGTCTGCCGGACCTCCGGCGGCATCTCCATGTCGAGCATCCGGACGGCGCCCTGGAGAAGCGCGCCTTGGAACGAGGCGAAGCCCGACATCGCTCCGGTGACGACCTCGGACCTGACCTGGCGCAGGGTCCCGGCGTCGATGAGATTCATCGTCAGGGTGACGTCGCCGCCCATCCGTTGGAGGCTTCCGGCGATGACCAGGTTGGCACCGAACGCCCGGTGCGCCTCCCGCGCGCTCGAAACGCCGCTCTTCCGAACCTCGTTGGCCGGGGCGACCCAGAAGGCCCGCTGGAAACGCTCGAGCCGCGTCAGCTCGCTCGTCAGGACCTCCAGGAATCCGTCACAAAGGTCCTGGCCGGCCTTCTCGCCGCCCACGTTCAGGAAAGGAAGGACGAGGAGGTGTTTCTCGGCCGGGACCGGCCTGTAGCCGATGAGCGCCGCGAGCCCGCGCCGCAGGCCGGGAACGGCGAAATCGGCGGCGACGGCGAGCGCCACGGCGCCGACGACGGCCACGACCCGCTGACGCCGCCGGGCGCCGGGACCGCGCCGTTTCGTGAATCCCCGGGTTTCGCCGGTCGAAAGCCCGGAGGTCCGCCCCTGACGCCCCGAGATCTCACGGATGTCCGCCAGAACGGCCTTTGCCGAATCGTAGCGTTCCTCGACCTTTTTCCGGAGACACCGGCTGACGATGTCCCCGACGGCGGGCGGGCAGTCGGGCCTTACGCTCGGGAGCGGCTTCGGCCGCTCGTAGAGAACGGCATGGACGGTCCCCGCGTCGGTCCCGCCCTGGAACGGAAGCTCGCCCGCAAGCATCTCATACATGATCACGCCGAGCGCCCAAAGGTCGGCGCGGGCGTCGACGGACCCGCCCATCGCCTGTTCCGGGGACATATATGCTGCCGTCCCCGAAACGGTGCCGCTCCAGGTCGTCTCCGGCCCCCGGGAGAGCCGGGCGATGCCGAAATCCATGATGCGCACCAGCCCCTTGTCCGAGAGCATGATGTTGGCGCTCTTGATATCCCTGTGGATGACGCCCTTGCCATGGGCCTCGTCGAGGCCTTCGGCGATCTGGGCGGCGACGGCGAGCGCCTCACGGACCGGAAGCGGCCCCTCGAGGATCCTCTCCCTCAGGGTCCGGCCGGGGCAGTAGGCCATGGCGATGAAGGCCTGCCCGTCCCGCTCGTCGATCTCGTAGACGGGACAGATGTGGGGATGGTCGAGGATGGCGGCGGCTTGGGCTTCCCGGAGGAAACGGGCGCGCTGTTCCCCGGAGCCGAGAGCCCCCTCCTTGAGGAACTTGAGGGCGACGGTCCTCTTGAGCTTCCTGTCCTCGGCCTTGTAGACGACCCCCATCCCCCCCTCGCCCAACCGCTCGAGGAGGGCATAATGAGAGACCGAATCGCCGAACTGATACATCGGACGACCCCTCACCCCCGGGTTCTTCGACGTCTGAACATAAAGATAACAACTCTCCCCCCGAGTGTCAAACGTCCCCCCTTGATTGGAAAGGGAGTTCATTATATAGTTCCGACGGGTCGGATCGCCATGAAACAAACGGGTTCCCGTCGGTGGGCCCTCCTCGTCGGCTTCGTTCTCTTCGCGCTCGTCCCGGCCCTCCGGGCCGGCGAGCCCCCCTGCGTCTGGACCGGCGTCGACCGGATCGTCGCCGTGGGAGACCTGCACGGGGACTACGAGGACCTCATCAGGATCCTGAAAGGGACGGGCATCCTCGACGGGAAGCTCTCCTGGGCCGGTGGAAAAACCCACCTCGTTCAGATCGGGGACATCATGGACCGGGGCCCCGAGGCCAGGAAGATCCTCGACCTGTTCAGGCGACTGGAAAAGGAAGCCGGCCGGGCGGGCGGCATGGTCCACGTGCTCCTGGGCAACCACGAGGAGCTCAACATCACCGGCATCGTCTTCGACTATCCCGATTACGTCACGGTCGAGCAGTTCGTCTCCTTCCTCCCCAGGATCTACCGTCGGGAGAAGGAGCGGGAGCACCTCAGATCCATACGGGGCGCCTTCACCCTCAAGCCCCAGGAGACCGAGGACGCCGAAGTGAAGCTCCGGCTCGGGGAGCTCTGGCAGAAGCTCATGATGACCGACGGCGGGCGGAGGGCTTACATAGACGGGTTCAACGGCACCTACGGTCGCTGGCTGCTCGAAAAGAACGCCGTCATCCGGATCAACGGGACCATCTTCGTCCACGGGGGCATCAGCGAAAAATATTCGACCTGGAAGCTCGAGGCCATCAACGGCCTCCTTCGCCGAGAACTGGCGTCCTACTCCGGCCGCCATAGGGCCCGCGTCCGCCCGGCTGCGCCGTTCGAGCCGCAGATCGTCTACGACGCGAAAGGCCCTCTCTGGTTCAGAGACCTGGCGACGGGCGAGGAGGGCGAGGTCGGGAAGGCCTTTGAACGCATCCTGAAGAACCTGGGCGCGGAATCCATGGTCATCGCCCATACTGTCTATCGCGGGAACGGCGTGAGCCCGGTCGTCTCGCCCCAAAGCATGAGCCGATTCGGCGGACGGCTCTGGACCATAGATACGGGCATCTCCCGCTATTACGGCGGGGTCAATTCCTCCCTGATCATCGACCGTGGGAATTTCACACTGTGGGGAGAATCGGCGGATACGGAAGGGGCCAGGGACCTGCCGCCTCCGGCGGACGCGGGCGTCCCCGGACCCCCGGACATGGAAGAGTTCCTCCGGACCGCCCCCGTCGAGAGCGTCATTCGGGGAGCCCGGCCCGGACGGACGGAGCCCTGGACCGTCGTCCTGGCGGACGATGATTTTGCGTGCCGGGCCGTCTTCAAGTATGTCGACCGACGGCGGCCTTCGGTCCTGCCCGACAGTTACAAGTATGAGCTCGCGGCCTACGAGGTCGCCCGGGAGCTCGGGCTGGACATCGTGCCGGTGGTCGTCGAGCGCAAGATCGAAGGGAGGTCGGGATCGCTCCAACTGCTCGTCGAGGACGCCGTGCCCGAAACCGAGCGCCGGGTCCGGGGACTCGAGCCTCCGGACCCCGCCCGGCTGGGCGACAGGCTGGACGCCGTCCGGATATTCGCGCTCCTCGTGGACGACGATTGCGAGAACGTCGAGGACACCTTCGTCGAGACCGCGACCTGGGACGTCCACAGGGTGGATTTCTCCGAAGCCTTCGGCCTGTCCCCCGAGCCCCGCTCGGACTGCCTTCCCGGGACGTCTCCCGAAGGGCTCCTCGAGAAGCTCCGGGGCCTCGACGACGAGCGGCTCGCGAAACAGCTGTCCCCCTACCTCGACAGGAAGGAGATCCAGGCTCTCGTCCTAAGGAAGGCCGCGATCATCCGGCTCCTGGAAGGCCCCGGCCGCTGAGGCGAACCGCATGCTCCCCACGGCCGATCCCGCGACCGGAACGACGAGGCGGGACGCCCGCCGGGGGATCTGCGAGAGGTTCCTGAGCCTCTTCACGGTCGTCAGGCCCGGGGAGGCGCCCAAAGCCCTCCTGCTGGCCCTGGATATCTTCCTGCTCCTTCTGGCCTATTATCTTATCAAGCCCGTCCGGGAAGCCCTCCTTCTGGCGGGGAACGACGCGAAGGTCCAGTCCTATCTGGGGATTGCCCAGGCGATCCTCTTCATCTTTGTCGTCAAGGCGTTCAGCTCCCTGGCTTCGAAGGTCCCGCGCCACATCCTCATCTCCGGCGTCACCCTCTTCTTCGCCTCGAACCTCGTCATCTTCTATGCGCTTCATCTCGCCGGGCTGGCCCTCCGGCCGATGGGCATCGCGTTCTTCATCTGGATCGGCGTCTTCAACTACCTCATCGTCGCCCAGTTCTGGGGATTCGCCAACGACCTCTACACGGAGGAGGCCGGCAAGCGCCTTTTCCCGCTCATCGCGTTCGGGGCCACCTTCGGCGCCGTCTCCGGTTCCCGGATCGCCGAATGGCTCATCGGGCCGCTGGGCGTCTATAGGATGATGCTCGTATCGGCGGCCATCCTCGTCGGCACCATCCTCCTCTCGGTCCGCATCCATCGCCTCGAGATCCGGTCCTGCGCCGGGGAGAAGGCCGATTGCACCGAGGAACGCAAGCTCGCGTTGAAGGCCCAGGAGGAGCCGCTCAAGAAAGGCGGCGGGTTCAAGCTGGTCTTCCGGAGCCGGTACCTCCTCCTCATCGCCCTGCTCATGGGCGTCTACAACTTCATCAACGCGACCGGCGAGTACATCATCAACGACGTCGGCAGGCGGGCGGCGCTCCAGGCCATCGCGGCGGGGACGGCGGGAGGCCTCTCCCTCGAGCAGATCATCGGGCAGTTCTTCGCGGAATACCACCTCCTGACCAACCTTCTGGCGCTAGTCATCCAGCTCTTTCTCGTGTCACGCATCTTCAAGTGGGTGGGGATCGGCGGGGCGCTCTTCGTCATGCCGGCCATCGCCCTCGGAGGATACAGTTACATCGCCTGCGGCGCCTCCCTCCTCCTGGTCAAGTGGGTCAAGTCCCTCGAGAACGGAACGGACTATTCGCTCATGAACACGACCAAGGCCGCCCTCTTCCTCATCACGCCGAGGGAGGAGAAATACAAGGCCAAGGCCGCCATCGATACGTTCTTCGTCCGGGGCGGGGACGCCCTGGCCGCCATGGCCGTCTTTATCGGAACGACCTGGCTCGCGCTCCCCATCGAGCGATACGCCATCATCAACGTCGTCATGGTCGTCGTCTGGCTGGGCTTGTGCCTCCTCATCCTGAAGGAGTACCGGCTCCGGAAGGCGCGGAACGCCCCATGAGGACGGCCCGCGAAATTGATTTTTCGCCTCCCGCGTTCTATCATAGGCGCGGCAACGCAGGGGAATCCGGTCAAGGAAGGCCATGAAGAGAACGATCGTCGCCGCGGCGCTTGTCTGGGCCGTGTTGGAGGCCGGGCCGGTGCGGGCCCAATTCACGTCCGAGGAGCTCGTCGAGAGGCCGAAGTGGGAATCGTTCCTCCTGACGGCCGAGATCACGGGATCGGAACAGATCCGGGGAGACCTCGCGGTCACCAGTCCCTGGAGGCTGGTCCTGAGGACGGACGGCGTCGTCCGGGACGCCCTCTGGAAGAATCCCGAGGGGATGATGGGGGGATTCCTCGAAGGATGGAGATACGAGATCGCCGCCTATCTCCTCGATAAGGCCCTCGGGCTCGGCATGGTCCCCCCGACCGTCGAGCGAAGGTTCCGCGAGGAACGGGGCTCCCTTCAACTCTGGATCCCCGACAGCCTGGCTCTCAAGACGAAGCTCGAACGGAAGATCCGGACGCCCATGATCAAGGTCTTCAGCTGGAACCGGGCGACCTACCTCCAGAGGGCCTGGGACAATCTCATCGCCAACGTGGACCGCCACACGAACCAGATCCTCGTCACGCCCGACTTCCGGATGATCCTCATCGACCATTCCCGGTCCTTCCGGACCGGGAAGAAATACGTCAAACAGCTTATCTACACCGAACGGCATCGGGAAGGCCCGAAGCTGATGAACGAACTCCCCCGGGCGTTCGTCGAGAAGCTCAAGGCGCTGACGCTCGAATCCGTCCGGACGATCACCGGGGAGTACCTCAAGGATGGAGAGATCGCCGCCGTCCTGTCGCGGCGGGACCTCATCCTGGCGGAGGTCGACCGGCTCATCCGGAAGGAAGGCGAAGCGAACGTCCTATACTGAGCGCGGAGGAACGGACGGACGCAGTCTCTTGAAGACGAGGAGCACGTTCTGCCCGGATTCCCGCCGGTACTCGTACCCGTCCATCAGGGTCCGGAACAGATAGATCCCGAAGCCTCCCCGGCCCCCGGTCCTGAGCTTCTCCATGATATCCGGCTGCCGGACCGGCCGGGGATCGAACGCGATCCCCGTGTCCCGGAATTCGAACCAGACGCCCTCCCCCTCCCGCCATGTCCTCAGAACGATCTCGCCCTCCTGCCCGGGATAGGCATAGAGCGCGATATTGATGCAGATCTCGTGAAGGGAAAGCTCGATCTTGAACCCGTCCTCCTCGGTCATATCGACGCCCCGGAGGACCTTCTTCACGAAGCCCCGCACCTTGTCCATCGCCCGGAGGTCGGCCGCCACCCTCAGTTCGTCCATGACGGCGCCGCTATCCGGACCTCCGGACGAGGACGACGGTCATGTCGTCGGACGGTTCGGCACAGCCGGTGAAAACCCGGACCTCGTCGAAGATCTTCGCCATGAGCGACGGCGCGTCGGTGCCGGCGCTCCCCCCCAGGAGCGCGAGGAGGCGCTCTTCCCCGAACTCCTCCCGGTCGGCGTTCCGGCCCTCGGTGATCCCGTCGGTGAAGAGGCAGAGCAGGTCGCCCGGAGCCAGGCGGACGCTGCCCGCCGCCGTAATCGACGCCGGAGAACATGCCGAGGCAGAAGCCCGTGCTCTCCAGCCGTCGCACGCCGCCGCCCGTCTCGAGAAGGATCGGAGGATTGTGGCCCGCGTTGACGTAGGTCAGCTCTCCCGCCGCCGCGTCCAGGATGCCGAAGAAGAAGGTGATGAACGTGTGGCTCTCCGAGCTCTTGTGGACGAAGGCGTTGAGCCGCGCCGCCAGTTCCGTCACGCTCGACCGGGTCCCCGAGCTCGGCATGGAGCGACGCCCGCAGGGAGGCCATCAGGAGGGAGGGCCCGACGCCGCAGCCCGAGACGTCGGCGATGGCCACGCCCAGCCGGCCGTTCTCGAACGGGATGAAATCGTAATAATCGCCCCCGATCTGGTAGCAGCCCCGGTTGCCCCCGCAGATCTCGTAGCCTTCGACACGGGGCTCTTCGCGCGGGAGGAAGTTCTTCTGGATCTGGGCCGCCACGGCCATCTCCCGCTCCATCCGGCATTTCTCCAGGGACTGCTCAAAGAGCCTGGCGTTCTCGATCTTGACCGCGGCCACATTGGCCAGCAGGGTCAGGAGCTTCAGGTCGTCCTCGGTGAACGCGTTGACGATCGAGGCGCGGTCGGCGTAGACGATGCCGACGATCTCCTCGTTGTTCCACATCGGGACGCACATCGCCGAGCGGACGTTCGACCGAACGACGCTCGCCTGCTCCTTGAAGAAGGAATCCGACTGGATGTCCGACAGGAGGATGGAGGAGTTCTTGGCCAGGGCCGTGTTGAGGATCGTCCGGCTGACCTGGATGTTCTGGTTCCGGAGCCCCGGGTCGACGATGCGCGCGACCTTGGGGACCAGCTGGAACGGCTCTCCTTCCTTCAGCATCAGGACCCCCCGGTCCATCGGGATGTTCTGGATGATGAGGTCCATGATGTGATCGAGAAGCTTGTCCAGGGGAAAATGGTAGATCAGGGCCTGGCTGACCTCGTTGAGGACGAACAGGATCTTCTGTTCGCGCCGGAGGCGCTCCAGGTCGGCCGCCGGGGTTTGGGCGGGAGCCGCCCGGGTGTCCGGAGGGGGCCTTTTCAGGATGTCCCGGACCTGGATCATCGTATTGTAGTTGGCCGGCCCGGCCGGCCCCTCGACCATCTCCACGCGGGTCGGCGCCTGTTCGTCGAAGACGATCCGCGTCGAACCCAGCAGGATCTCGTCCCCCTTGCGGAGAAGGGTCTCGGACAGGATCTTGATCCCGTTGATGAAGACGCCGTTCTTGCTCCCCTGGTCGCGGACGGCGTATCCGTCCCGGGTCCCGACGATGAGGGCGTGGCGGCCCGAGCAGAACTGGTCGGGGATCGTCAGGTCATTGTCCGGGGAGCGTCCGATCGAAACGGACTCCCCTTCCAGGGCGAAGATGAAGGGCGCCTCGGTCTTCGGGTAGATGTAGAGGTGAACCATGTTCGCCGTTCCCGCCCCATTCTAACGGAGGGGGGAGCCCCCTTTCAAGCCGATCTTCCCGGCCCGCTTCTCGAGCGGCCGCAGGAGCTTCCCGCATCTCCGGGCCTTTTCGTCCGGCGGCAGGTCTTCGATCAGGGGGAACAGAAACTCCTTGAGCTCGTTGGAGAGGACATTGTCCAGAAGCTCGAGCGAATAGTCGATGGACCTCCGCGTCCCGCTGCAGATGTTCTGATAGGCCTTGACGATGTCGTCGGCCGGGTAGACGAGGCTGAGGAGATCGAAGGTCCATTTGATCCGGAAGGCCAGCCGGCCTCCGGACGTCCGGCCCGGCCCGCCTTCGAGCACGGCCCGATAGGCCGACCGGACCTGGGCCAGGACGGCCGGGACGATCCGCTTTTCGCGGAAAACGATCCGCGGCCTCTCCGAACGGATCCGGTAGAGGGATTCGATGATCTCCGGTTCCGCGGCCCCGTCCCCCTTCAGAAGCTCGGCGACGAGGGCATCGGCGGCCTTCTGTCCTCCCATCAGGGCCAGGACCTCGGGGATGGCTCGCCGGACGGCGAGGTCCTCCTTGCCGTCCTCGAGGCGCTTGACGAGGGGGCCCAGGATGCGGGTCCCGAACGCGGCCAGGGCGTCGACCGCCGTGCGTCGGGTCCGGGGATCGGCCAGCTGGCGGACGATGAGCGGGACATGCTCCTTATGCCCGAGCCTGGCCGCGCTGTCCAGGGCGTAATTCACGACGTCGGGCGAATCGTCCCGGAGGAGGCGGCCCAGCAGGCGGACGACGGCCGGTTCCGGCTGCATCATCCCCAGGAGCTTTGCGGCCTCCATCCGCTCGATCTCGGACCCCCGGCCCTCGCCCGCGACCTTTTCGAGGTGCTCCCCCATGACCTGCCGGTAGGACGCGAGGCGGAAGACCTCGCCTATCTCGACGCCCAGCGCCGCGTCGGTCAGGGCGTCGTCGACCCCTGAGAACGGGGACTCCCCGCCCGCCTCGAGCAGGGAATCCATGGACCGGGCCAGGAGCTCGCCCGATTTTTCCGACAGGAGCTCGCGAAGCAGGGGCGTCATCTTGTCCTTCCGGACGAGGTCGAACACGTTCATGGCGTACAGGATGGAGCTCCGCTCCCGGCTCTGGATCGTATCGAAGACGAGCCGGGCCGAGCCGACGTCGACGTTTGCGGCGACGACCTTCTCCCCGTCCTCCCATTTCCGGGCAAGGTCCATCCGGACGGCCCCCACGTAGGCGCCGGAGATCCGCAGGGCCAGGACGATCCAGAGGACAAGGAAGCCCAGGACGAGGAAGCTGACCTGCTCGACCCGGATCCGGAGGACCGTATAGAACAGGAGGAGAAGGAGCGCCCCGCCGGCCGCCGCGAACTTGTTGACGAACATATCGATGAAGAGCTTCGCCCTGTACTTGAGGGCGGGAGGGACGGGGATGTAGAGCAGTTCCCGCACGGACTGGCTGAGGGTGTTCTCGAAGCCTTTGTCGGCGCCCCGGACGGAGACCGCCCAAAATATGAGGGCGCCCGTCGGGACGAAAAAGACCGCGGCGGAGCCGAGGGCGAGGAGGACGGGAGCCCCGAGGAGGGCGGCGCGCACGCCGAACCGGCGGAGGACGCGGCCGGTCCCGAGAAGCTGGACGAAATACGAGACGACCAGGAGGCCGGCGTTGAAGGTCGCCAGGAAGGCCGTCCGCGGGTCCTTGTTGATGTAATTCCAGCTGAGGATCGTGCTGAACTGGAAGTCGATGAGGTTGCCGACGACGGCCGCGGTCGCGCAGAGTCCTGCCAGGAGGAGGAGGTACCTGTCCCGGCGGACGAGGCCGAAGCCCTCGAGGAAGCCCAGCTTGCCCCGGTCCTCGAGCCCGGCCCGGGCCTCCTCGGGGGCCGCCCCCTTGATAAGGCGGCCGGACACGACGAGGGTCAGGACGAGGAGCACCGGGCAGACGAGGAGGAGGTTCTCCGTGCCGATCGTCCGCGCCAGGCGCATGGCCAGAAGGGAGCCCCCGATCCCGCCGAGCAGGCCGCCGCTCACAAAGAAGCCGACGAGCCTCTTGGCCTGGTACGGGTGGAGGACGTCGTTCACACAGATCCAGAACTGGGTGACGGTGGTGGCGATGAACACGTCCGACCAGAACCAGTAGAGAAGGGAGGTCCCCCGCCAGTTGAGCCTGAATAGGGCCCAGAACAGGACGAGACTCGCGACGAAGAACAGGGTGGTCATGGCCAGGTAGCGGGGCCTGGGAAGTCGTCTCATGAACCGGAGGTTCAGCGCGACGGCGAAACCGATGAGCGCCGCCGTGAGGAGATAGGCGAACGGCAGGGCGCGCGCCGAGAACGCGATGAAGAACAGGGAGACCTTGACCGGCTTGACGATATAGGCGGGAAAGGTGACGAGGAAAAAATACAGGAAGAGGAGGAGGGCCGTCCGGGACTCTCCCGGGCGCAGATCGGCGAAACGCGAAAGGAGACGGTGGAGACGATCGCCGGACAAGGGGTTCAAGACCTGCCGAAGCTCTCGAGAGCGGCCTGTTCGGAGCCGAAGATCTCGAGAACCCTGGTCAGCATGGTCACCTGGAAGATGAGGAGGAGCTTCTTGGAAACCATGGAGAGCTTGAGCTTCCCGCCCAGGTTCTGGGTCGAGATATAGCTGGCCAGGATCTCTCCGACCCCGAAGCTGTCGATGAAGTCGACCTTTTCACAGTTCAGGAGGATGTCGGTCCGGCCCGCTTCGAGCCGGGACTTGACGAGCTGGTGCAGCGTCGTCTCCATGGGATCCGAACGCCGGATCTCCCCTTCGATATCGAAGACGGCGACGTTGCCGATCTCGCGCGTGCCGATGACCATGATCTCCTGCCTTCGCCTTAGTTCTTATCAAAAGCGGCCTCCAAAGTCAATTTGGACGCGTTCTGAGGTACAATAGCGGCCGAAAGGAGGCACCCATGCCGCTCATCGAGATCCATCTCATCGAAGGCCGTACGGACGAGCAGAAGAAAGCCCTGCTCACGGCCGTCACCGAAGCCGTCCACACGTCCATCGGGGCCCCGGTCGAGACCATCCGGGTCTGGCTCCAGGAATTCTCGCCGAAGGAGTACATGTCCGCCGGCATCCTGCACGCCGACCGGAAGAAATAGGGGCCGGCCGGAAATTTACTCCGCCGGCCTTTTGTGTTAGATTTTCGGATATCCCGTTCGGAGGAGGCCCCATGGCGACAGAAGTCCGTCCGGCGAAACCGGCCCGTCTCGCCTGCCTGGACGCGTTCCGCGGCCTGGATATCCTGGTGATGATCTTCGTGAACTACGTCGCGGGGATGCGTCTCTCCCCCGCCTGGCTCCAGCACGTCGGCAGCGACGTCGACGGCTATACCATCACGGACGTCGTCTTCCCCGGGTTCCTGTTCATCGTCGGCGTTGCCATCCCCCTCGCACTCCACAGGAGGATGATGGCCGGGGAGAGCCCGTGGAAGCTGGCCAAACACATCCTGTCGCGAACGTTCGCCCTGCTCTTCCTCGGCGTGCTTACGGTCAATGAACACGCCTTCGACGCGGCCGCGACCGGCATGTCCCGGGCGCTGTGGTACTTCCTCGCCTTCGCCGCGGTCATCGTCTTCTGGAACATCTACCCGAAGACGGAAGACGCCCGGAAGAAGCGCATCTATACGGGCCTGCGGCTCGCAGCCGCGGCGCTCCTCGTCGTCCTCGTCGTCCTCTTCCGGGCGAGCGCGGAGGGCGGCGGGATCACCCACATCCAGACCTCATGGTGGGGGATCCTCGGCCTCATCGGCTGGTCCTACATGGGCTGTTCGTTCGTCTACCTCGTCACACGGGGCGACCGGACGGCCCTGATGGGCGCGATGGGCTTCATGATCGCCCTCTATATCGGCGCAAGGCACGGAGCGTTGGACTTCCTGGGGCCCGCCGTCAACGGCTTCATCAATATCGGCTCCAACTTCGGCACCCACGCGGCCATCGTCACGGCCGGGATGCTTGCGGGAACGCTGTTCGTTCCGGGCCGCGATATCCCCGAACCCGGGAGGCGCATGAAGTTCATGGCGTATCTCGGGCTGGGCACTCTGATCGCCGGCTACGTCCTGCGACCGCTCCACGGCATCAACAAGAACCATGCGACGGACGCCTATGCCCTCGTAACCTCGGGCCTGTGCTGTCTCGTCCTTCTGGGAAGCTATTTCCTGATGGACGTCAAGGGCGTTCGCAAGTGGGCCAACTTCCTCCTGCCGATCGGCGTCAATCCCCTCCTGGCCTATATCATGCCGGACATCGTTCGTTCCCTTTCGGACCTGATCTCCTCGATCGTTCCCTTCGACGTCGGGAAACTGCTCTGGCCTTTCCGCGAGACCGGCGCGTGGCCGGGGCACATCAATGCGATCGTCATGACGCTGGTCATCCTCCTTATCGTCAGGGTCCTGACGAAGGCCAAAGTGATCATCAAGCTCTGACCGGAATGCGCCGCGCGCTTCCTCTCGTCTTTCTCGCCGCCGTCGCCCTGGCGACGTCGGCTTCCTGTCGCAGCGACTCCCCCGCCCCGGCCGGGGACCCGTCCTGGGGACAGAGCCGGGACCTCACGCCGGAACATGTCTTTACGGCGGGGATCGAAGGGCCGGCCTTCGACGGCGAGGGCTTCCTTTACGCGGTCAACTTTCGCAGCCAGGGGACCATCGGCCGGATGGCCCCCGACGGAACCGCGTCCCTGTTCCTCGTCCTGCCGGAGGGAAGCGTCGGGAACGGGATCCGCTTCGGCCCCTCCGGGGAGATGTACGTCGCCGATCACACCGGGCACAACGTGCTCCGGGTGGGGCGCGGATCCTCCGAAGCGGAGGTCTTCGCGCACGTGCCCGGGATGAACCAGCCCAATGACCTGGCCATCGACGACGCCGGCAACCTCTATGCCAGCGACCCGGACTGGAAGACCTCGACCGGGAGGCTCTGGAGGATCGACCGGACCGGGACGGCGGTGCTCCTCGAGGACGGGATGGGAACGACCAACGGGATCGAGGTGGCGCCGGGCTCGGCGTTCCTTTATGTCAACGAATCCGTCCAGCGAAGGATCTGGCGCTATGATCTCTCCCGGACGGGTGAGGTGACGAACAAACGGCTTTTCCATACGTTCCCCGACTTCGGGCTCGACGGAATGCGCTGCGACGAACGGGGCAACCTCCACGTCGCCCGGCACGGGAAAGGAACTATCGCCATCATCGCGCCGGACGGGACCCTGGCCGCCGAGGTCCGTCTCAAGGGAACGCTCCCGACGAATCTGGCGTTCGGAGGTCCGGACGGCCGGACCGTCGCGGTCACCCTGGCCGACCGCGGGGCCCTGGAAAGCTACCGGGCCCCCTATCCGGGCCGGGAATTCCGCTTGTGGCGGGATCCGGCAACGAGGAGGGACGTCGAATGAGGAAGCGTCGCGCGTTGGGAATGGGCATGCTGCTGACGATGGGGCTCGCGGCCGCGGTGACCGGCTCGGCCCAGTTCCGCGACGATTTCGACGGGCCGTCCCTGAGGATCGACCCCGAGGGCGCGTCCGGCTGGGGATTCGCGACCGGAGAGGGCCAGGCCGTCATGGACCTGAAGCAGGGGGACGGCTGCGCCGTCATTGCCGTGGACGCGACCCGGGATCGCCGGAACGTCTGGTGGGCCTACATCGTCCGCCGGGTATCCGACGGCATGGACCTCGGCCTGCTGCGGAAGCCCGGCCGCGCGCTTCGCATCGAGGCCCGGATCCGTGTCAGCCACGCACCCCGCCGGGTGAACCTCCACCTCAACACTCAGAGGACCACGGATTTCCACAGCCACCTGATGGAGTTCGATATCCCCGATACGGATAACTGGCACGTCATCAGCATGACCACCCGGGACTTCGACGCCTGTCCTGGGGACGTCGTCAACGGCCAGATGGCCCTCATGGACTGGGGCCCCGGAAAGTACCGGGTGGACGTGGACTATTTCCGGGTCGATATCGTCGACACGGCGGTCTCCGGCCCCGACCTGGGGAACGCGGTCCCCTATCACCCGCCGGTCCCGGACCCAGCCTCGTTCGCCCACGCCGTCCCCGCCGCCCAGGACGCCGTGATCGATCGGGACGACCCGGACTCGAACCTGAACGACTGGGTCGTCCGCGATGGAAAGGGCGAGGCCCGCATCCTATCGGTTTCCGGGACCCGCTTCGTCATCCTTCGCTGGGACCTGTCGGCGTTCGCCGGGAGGAAGGTCGCGCGTCACGGCCTCCTCGAGCTGACCACGCGTTCGGTCGCCCGGACCGCCGATAAGCGGCCCGATTTCGGAGAGGTGCGGGTCGTCGAGATCCCGGGCGGCGATCCCCGATGGGACCAAAGGACCGTCACTCTGACGAGCTTTCTCCGGGGGGCGCCTCTCACGGAGGCCCTGAACCCGCAGATGATCATCGATCACCCGCCGGCCGACGGCGACGGCGGCAGGACCTATCTCACGATCTCCAAGTATGTCCTTCAGCGGCTCATCGACGGGAGGACCCTGGGCATCGCCGTCCGGGCCCTGGGCGCCCTGGACGCCTCCTTTTACGCGTCGGAAGAGGAGGACGGGCGCTATGCCCCGCGCCTGCGCTTCGATCTCGAGGGACGGTAGCGGCCGGATCCGCGGCGTCCCGCCCGGGCGCCGTCATCGCGAAAAGACGTAATAGGCCTTTCGTGCCGGCGAAATGCCGTTCATGGCCGCGTCGTATTTCCGATGGAGATCACGCTCGATCCCGGGCTCCCTCCGAAAACCGGCCTTCTCGAACCGGCCGGCCCACCACCCCGTTCCCGCGCAGATGATGTGGCCGTTCTTCGGGTATCCGTATTCGTCCACCGGAACGGACCGGAACCTCCGCCCGGCGGAGGCGTCGTCGTCCCAACTCTCGAGATCGATGCCGAAGATCTCGCCGAAGACCGGGTCCGCCCCGAAGGCCGGGACGTTGGCAAAGAGGAAGCCCCCCTCGCGGACGGCCCCGAAGAGCCGCTCCATGTAGGCATCCAGCCTGTTGGGATTGAGATGTTCAAAAATATCCAGGCCCAGGGCGAGGTCGTATCGGCGCGGAAGGTCCAGGCTCAGCAGGTCGCCGAGCCGGATGGCGTCGCGGACTTCGGCCGGGGCTTTGTCCAGCGCCATGCGGCTGATCTCCACCCCCTCCCCGTCGATGCCCAGGTCTCGGAGGCACTTCAGGACGCCGCCGTTCGAACAGCCGAAATCCAGCACGCTCCGCGCCCCGAGATCCCTCGCGATGTCGGCCATCATCCGCTTGTCCTCGTCGATGAGGAAGCTCCAGACGCCCGGCCTCTCATAATATCCGTTATCCAGGATCCGGCGTTCGAGCCAGTCGTCGTCGGCCCCCTCGCCCGCCCTGAAGACACGGACCCGGTCCGTTCCTCCCTTCCGGAGTTCGATATGGTACAGGTCGGGGCGCTCGTCCCTTATGGGCAGGGGATCCAGATAGGCGGCCAGGTTGTCCTTGACGGTCTTATGGATGAATTCGGGGGAACCGGCGAAATCGAGGACGAGGTCGGCCCGCGGCCTTCCCTCGCGGAGGGCCCGGAGGTGGCTGGCCGCGCCCTCGGCGTCGGGCTCCCGGCCCAACATCCTCCGATAAACGGTTTCGAGGAATTCCCGGTCGGAGGTGGCGTCTTCGTCCGGTCCCGGTCCGGGCTCGGTGCCGGACGATCTAGCCCCCCTCCCCCAATGGATTCCCATGGCCGCTCTTGCTTATTGTCCTTCCGGAGGCCGGCCCTGTCAACAGGGGACGTCCGAAGCGTCGAGGGGGCGGCCCACCCCTCGGGGACGCCTAAAGATAGCCCAGGGTCTTGAGCTCCTTGACGAGGTCGTCTCCCATATCGACCTTCGTGGCCCCCGGTTTCTTCCGCGGCTTGTATCGGGCACGGAACAGGTTTTGGAACTCGCGGACGAGCTCCGGCTGGCCCGGGGCGATATTCCGGGTCTCCCCGGGGTCGCGGGAGAGGTCGAAGAGCTCGATCTCGGACAAAGGAGGCGGCGGGCTCGAGAAATGGGTGAGGTCTTCGGGAGAGAAGGGCTCGTTGAGGATGAACTTGAGCGGCGGGCGGATGAGGGCCACCTTCCTCGGGATATGCGTGCCCAGGACGCCGGCGGACAGATCGCTGATGCCCAGGCGGGGCGTTCCGCCGTCCGAGCCGCCGTCGGCAAGGCGCACCAGGCTCTTTCCGTCAAGGGCCGCCGGCGGGAGCTTGAACCCGAGCTCCTCGACGATGGTGGGCATCACGTCCACGATGAAGGCCGGGCTCCGGACGGTCCTCCCGGCGTTCCGGGAACCGAAGAACTTCACGATGAGCGGGACGCGCACGACCTCCTCGTACACGCTGTGGGTATGGAGCCAGGACCTGTGCTCGAAGAATTCCTCCCCGTGATCGGAGGCGAGGATGATCATGGTCCGGTCGTAGATGCCGAGGGCCTTGAGCTTCGCGACCAGGCGCCCGATCAGGACCTCGTCGGTATAGCGGATCTCGCCGTCGTAAAGCCCGATGACGTCCTCCCTCATCTCGTCGGATACGGGCTTGAACCGTTCCTGGCGATTGAAAAGGAGCGGCATCATGTCGAGATCTCTCACAGGGGCTCCCTCGCGGAGGTAGCGCCGGTTCCCCGGCTCCTCGGATCTGTAGGGATTGTGGATCTGGTAGGTATGGAGGAAGAGGAAGGTATCCCGGTCCATGTTCTCTTCGATCCAACGGGAGGCCTTCTCGCCGAGCCGGGCGGCGGCGTCCGGGCTCGCGACCTCGCCCAGGACGCGGAAGCTGTCGAAGCCCTTGTTGAATCCGTAAAAGCCGCTGACGAAACCCCCTCCGGTGAAGGCCGCGTTGTAGAATCCTTTCGCCTTCAGGAGCTCGGCCAGGGTCGGCGTCCGAGGGTCGAGGCGGAGCTCGGGAACGAACACGCCGTGGTTGATCGTATCGAGGGCGGTCATCATGGACAGGTGGGACGGCAGGGTCCAGGGGGACGGAGCGCGGGTCTCCGCGAACAGGACGCCGTCCCGGGCCAGGAGGTCGATGTTCGGACTCGTATCCCTGCCGTATCCGTAACAGCTCAGATGGTCGGACCTCAGCGTGTCCAGCGAGATGAGGATGACGTGCCGGGCCTCCCGCCGGACCCCATAGACGATCGGGTTGAACCAGAAGGCCAGGGCGCGGTCGTCCCCCTCGGTAACCAGGCGGAAGGCGACCTCGCGGCCCGCGAAGCGGGAGAGGTCGATCGTCCTCGCGTTGAACGCGAGCGCCTTGCCGTGCTCGAGGCGGATCGTCTTGCGGAACAGGATCTCGTCGGTTCCCCCCGCGGAGGCGACCACCGAGAATTCGGCCGTCCGGCCCCCTTCCTTCGCCTTCAGGACCTCCTCGTCGGTGCGGATCCCGTAATTGAATTCCATGCGGGCGTCGGGCGGGACCTTCAGGTCGAAGGCGATCGTCGTCGGCGGCGCCGCGGCCAGGGCGTTGACGTCGGAGGGCCCGAGGTGGAGCTTCATCTTCAGGCCGAACGGATTCTCCCCCGTTCCAAGCTCGTTCAGGCGGAACTTCGTCGCGATCTCGGCCAGGGAGGGATTCTTCGGATCGGGATTCTTGAAGGGCGACGCGACGACGTTCTTTTCGCCGATCCGGTCGATGATCCTGAAGACGCCGGCTTCCTCCTTTGCCCGGGAACAGGCGCCGGACAGGATCGTCGCCATCAGCACGAGCAGGAGCGGAAGAGCCTTCGATCGCGGTCGCAGAATCATCATAAGCCCTTGGAGGCGATAATTTTAAACGAGGCCCCCGCCGATGTCAAAGCCCGGGGGAAGTCCCGTGCGGTCAGAACGTGAGGACCCGCCTTCCCTCCTTGATGTACGCGGTCAGGGGCTTGCCCATGCCCTTGACGTCGACGCCCAGCTCCCGGAGCTTCTCCGTGACCCCGTAGCGTTCCGAACAGGCGATACAGGCTTCGAGGACGATCCCCGCCTTCTTCATTTTTTCGAGCTCGGCCTGGAGCTCCGCGTCCCCGCTCAGGAGCCTGGCCGAAGGCCCCCAGACGATGAACGTGACATCCTCCCACCACCCGGCGAGCTTGGCGTTGAGGGCGTACATGAAGACCATGTTCATCGCCACGTCCCGGTCTCCGCTCGTCCAGAGCACGACCAGCCTGTCGGCGGGGGCGACGGCGGGCGACGTGCCCGGAGCGGGCCGGGCGATCTCGCAGGGGACGGAACCGGACGCGACGAGCGCGAAGCCGATCATCAAACATCCGACGATCGCGGGCTTCATAGTTCGAGTCATGGATATCATCCTCCTTCATCTCGATCGTATCACAATTCACCTCCTCGGAGGCCATTGCGGCGCTCCGCCGCAACGAAAATATTCCGGGGGACTTGATTTTCCTTCGGAATCCGCCTATATTTCATCGACTGACGGGGGCCCGATGGGGCAACGCCCGTGAAATCCACATTGAGGAGTTAGAACAATGGCAAAAGCGATGACGAAGAGCGCGATCGTGGCGGGCGTTGCCGAAGCCGCCGAGATCACCAAGAAGCAGGCCGACGCGGCGATCCAGGCCCTCGTGAAGATGGCCTACAAGAACGCCAAGGTCGGTTTCACCGTCCCCGGGCTCGGCAAGCTCGTCCTGGTCAACCGCAAGGCCCGCATGGGACGCAACCCGGCCACCGGCGCGACCATCAAGATCGCCGCCAAGCGCGTCGTGAAGTTCCGCGTCGGCAAGGCCGCCAAGGACGCCATCCTCGGCTGATCCAAGCCTTTTCAAAGAGCGCATGGGCCGCGGCCTTCGGGTCGCGGCCTTTTTTTTGCCCGACGATCGCTGTCCGGGCCGGGCCCGGATCCTTAACGGCGTCACGAGACTCTGATATACTCGGTTCGCCCTCGACGAACGGGACCGCGAAGGAAGGATGATCGATTCAAGAAGCGAAGTCGCGTCGATGTTGAAGGTCGGCCTCCACAGAGAGAGGCTCGCGAGCTATTTGGCGGGCCATGACGTTTTCCCGGTGACGCTCGAGCTCGACCTGACGAGCGAGTGCACCCGGATCTGCCCGGAATGCCCGAGCGTCAATGCCGCCAAACATCATCACCTGACCGTCGCTTTTCTGGAGAGGCTTTTCGCCGGTCTCGACGGGCAGACCCCCGGCCTGCTTTTGACCGGCGGCGAGCCGACGATGTCGCCGCTGTTCCCGAAGGTCCTCGAGAACGCCCGCCGGTTCGGCTTCCGGGAGATCGCGGTCGTCACCAACGGGAGCCGCTTGAACAGGTCCGACGTCGCCGACGCATTGCTGGGATACGCGACGACCCTCCGGGTTTCCATGTACGATTGGGAGGATGATTCCCGAGAAGGGGTCGGAAGCACCCTGAAGCGGATCGAATCCCTTCGACGGCGGATCGACCGGGAAGGGAGCGCGCTCAAGATCGGAGCGAGCGCGCTCACGTCGACAGGCCGGGTGGGGCGGCTTGACGGCCTGATCGAAAGGCTGAGGACCGCCGGCGCGCATTGGATCTATTTCCACCCGCTCTGCTCAAAATGGGGATTGGGTTCCCCCGAACTTGCCGATCAGGACGGGGTCCTGGCAAAGATCGAACAGGTCAGGGCGGAGAACGACGGCGGCAACGACGTCTTCTTCTTTCGGGAAAGGTACCGGGATTCCGATCTCCGATTCAGCGGCTATCATGCCGCTCACTTTCTTCTGGTCGTCGGGGCCGACGGACTGAATTATCTCGCTCCGGAGGTCAAGTACCAACCGGATTTCGTCATCGCGGACCTCCGTGAAGGCGGCCGTTCGGACATTCTTCGGGATGCCGGGCGGTCGGGCCGCATCGCCTCGATCCGGAGCCAAGGCTATTCCGCTCTTCATAGCCGGCATCGAAGCATTCTCTACAATCATTTTATCGAAGGGCTCCTCCGCCGTGAAAAGGACGCGCTGGAGGATCTCGAGGTCGCGGCAAAGACGCGGTTCCTGTTCCCGGACATTCTCTGAACGGATAACGGCATGGGATCGGTCCGATGACATCTTCGCCGCTCGTCACGGTCATCATCCCGACCTATAACAGCAGCGGCACATTGCGGCTGACCCTGGAGACCGTTCTGCGCCAGACCTTCGAGGATTTCGAGGTCTGGATCATCGGGGACGGGTGCACGGACGAAAGCAGGCAGGCCGTGGCGTCCTTCGGCGACAGTCGATTCCATTGGCTGAACCTCCCCGAGAATTCCGGGGGCCCGAGCAGGCCCCGCAACGAGGGCCTGAAGAACGCGAAAGGGCGGTACATCGCTTATCTGGGTCATGACGATCTCTGGTTCCCCTGGCATCTCGACGGACTCGTGGGCTATATCCGACAGGAAGAGTGCGACCTTGCCTATTCCCTCGGGGCGGTCATCGGACCGGCAGGCGTTGTCGGATCCCTGGGTTTTCCCGAAGGGCCGAAGTCCCAGCACGGCGGGCTCTCCCCAAGCAACTGGCTGCATACGCGCTCCCTGATCGAGGCCATCGGTCCATGGTCGTTGAAGCTCAAGTTCGGCGATGATCAGGAATTCCTGGGGCGCCTTTGGGCTCATAAGGCCGGGACCGGATATCACCGCGAGCTCAGCCTGCTGAAATTCCCCTCGGGTTCCTGGAAAATGTATTCGCTTACATCCCATTTCCCGCAGAGCGAATACGTCGATGCGATGCGTCGCGACGCGGCGGCCCTCCGCCAGGAAATACTGCTGGATCTTGCGACAAGGCTGTCGAGGAAGGACGGCGGTTCAAGAGGGCGGGGCCGCGTCACGGAATCCTTGTTTCGTCTCGTGCGCTCCCTCTTGAGGCGATACGGATACGATCGTTGGCCCCTCAATCATTGGATATACCGCCGGTACCGCAGGAGAGCGGGATTACCCTGAAACGATCGAGGCCGACGCGGCCAACAGGGGTCCGCCAAACGGCGCCGACGCCGCATCCGATGATCCCCCCTTGACTGGGCCCCGGGAGAACGATCGGAGATCGACAGGATCGTTTGAAGACAACCAATGCCGGAGGAGGGGATCGAACCCACACCCGAGTTGCCCCGGACGGGATTTTGAGAACGGGCCGGAATTTCAATCACGCTTCTAACTGACTCTCGATGCAGGATTTACAGGGACCGGAAGATTGCCCGTCACCTTTTTGTGACCGTTTTGTGACACAAAATCGATCACGGCCGCTTTCTCGCCGGATCCGGAGACCAGGAATTCAACGGCCTCGATACTGAGCTCATCGTTCGGATGAAGGTATCGCTGAGTGACCAGGACCGATGAATGGCCATAGAGCTTCGAAATCGTCACGATATCAACGCCGTGCTCCAGAAGCCGCGTCCCGAAGGTCCGTCTTAGGTCGTGGAAATTGAAATCGGCTAGGCCGGCGCGTTCACATGCGGCCTCGAATCCGGACCTTACGCTCTTGTAGGGAAAGACGCGAGGGCCTTTGGACTCGGCCCTTAGATCCTCGAGCATTTCAAGGAGCGTTGAATTAATCGGGATGATCCGAGCTCGCTTGCTCTTCGTCCTTTCAACTTTGATCCGGCGCCGCTCCAGGTCAACATTGTCCCAGGTTAGATTCAGCCCTTCCCTGTACCGGAGACCCGTATGCAGCAATAAAATCATCACCGGACGAATCCGCGGGGCGAGCTCCTTGAATAGCCGCTCTTCCTCGTCTTGCCGGAGGATCCTATCCCGGACCCGATCGGTCTCCGAGAACATCTTAATCCCCTTCACCGGATTCGAGCTGAGGAGTCCGCGGGCGATAGCCCAATTGAACATCTTCCGCAAAAGGGCCAGGTGTCGGTTTGCCGTTGTCTTGGCGATCCCTTCCCGCAGCCTGGCCTCCCGGAATTCGCGGACCATGACTTCCGTGATTGATCCGGCCCTAGCGCTCCCGAAATACTGACGGATTGAGCGGAGCTTGTATTCGTCCGTCTTCCAGCTCGTTTTCTCACTCTTCGCGTATTCGTTCAGATACTTCTCCGCGAATTCTCCGAAGGGTATCAGCTCCGCTGTCGGCTGGCGGCTGAATCGGCCGCTCATGGTCCCGGCGACTTTCGCTTGGAGCTCGATCGAACGCTTCTTCCCTCGTCCTGGCACCCTTGACGACCTCCCGGATCCGCTTCCCTTCATGTCGATATTCAATGTGCCAATGATCCGGGCCGCCTTCCGTCTTCCGAATAAGAACCGTCCCAAAGCCATAATTCCAGCGCCTTGTGCTTTTACTCAAGGCGCTTCTCCCTCCTTTCAGCCGGAGTCTATCATAGCTGTCAAGAGAGAGGCTAACGTCCGGCAAGAGCGCCGCGGGATCCACAAACCGGGCCCGCCGGCGTTCCAGGAATTCGTCAATCTGCTTTTGCTCGAACCTGACCCGGCCATTGACGGAAACAGACGGGATCCTTCCCGTTCTTTTCCATTGGTAAAGAGTCTTCGGATGGACAGAGAGAAGCCCGCTGACTTCTTTAACGTCAAGCAGCGCTTCTCTCAAATCGCTTCCCTCACCGTTTAGGCCAGGCTTATCCTTCCATTCCTGAAAGCGGGCTTCAAACGCTCCCCGGGCCCACAGAGCCGGCGGATATTGGGCTCACAGCGCGGAGCTTGTGCAAGGACGCAGACGCCGGCCGCGGCGTTCGCAAGGTCATCATGGCCGCCGGGATAATGCGTGATCTGATCCTTTCCCCCGCTCCGGACCCGCCGCTCGAGCCCCGTAAGCTGCCCCGCAAGTCTCTTGACGTCCAAGAGCTCAACTGTCCCGTTCGATATCAGCGGGAGAAAATTCAGATAGAGCTCCGAAGCCGAAAGCTCCGATGGTCTGACCGTGACCCCGTTTTCCTGGAAGGCCGACGCGACCCAATCTCCGGCATACCTGTCGGCCGTGACTTCGAAGAGGCCAAAGGATTTCATCAGGTCCGAATATTCAGAGACAACCGCCTTCGGCTGGAAGGGCGGCCGCCGCTCCCGGAGAACGTCCAAGATGATCTTCCCGGATATCTCACGGTGAGAAATCCCAAGAGTGAACGAGTCCTGGCGCCCGCCGCTAGGATCCGCAAAGGCATGGTATTGGACGCCCTCGAGCCTCGGCAGCTCGAACCGGCCCGGCGCCGTCACAGCTTCGACGAGCTCTTGTGTGATGAACGCCTCGATGTCCTGACGCCATTCGGCTTCCCATTCAGCGGCCGCGGCCTGAGGATCCTCTTTCAGGGCGTTGTCTATGAGCCGCTTGTCGATCGTCGGATTCATCGTCTTCGTCGGCGCCTTCCAGATCAACGGCCCCCCAGGCTTCCCATAGTGGGCCCGGAACATATCGAACAGCACGCCGCCGCGGCTGTAAGGCGTCGATATCCCCAACAGTAAACTCTCCGGGATCGTCGCCAGCGCCGGCCGGATCGCCGACAAGATTTCCTTGTCCGGGTTCGCGCTGTCTTCGCTCCGCCAGAACGCAATCTCTTCCAGGATCGCCGCCAGGACCGTATATCCCCGGATCGCCCGAAAGCTCGCCGTCTTCACCGCGATATTGATCCCGTTCCGGAGCTCGAGCGTTTCTACCGTCTCTTTCTCTACCAGGAGCTTGAGAGACCTCACCCGCTGGAAGATCCCGGAGATATAAGCCTTGATGATCCCCGCCTGGGCCTTGTCGTTCGCGATAATGAAGATCCAACCTTTCTCCCCAGGGCTCATGTAAGGCTTCCAATCCCGGAAGCTGGCCAGGTAGGCCGCGATCACAGCGCTCATATAGCTTTTCCCGGACCGCCGGCCGCAAATCACAAAGCTTTCCCGGATCCGCTCGGCCGCTGGTTTCGACAAGCCCGTACATGCTTTGAATAGCTTCCGGTCCTTTTCGTCCTCAATCGGAAGCCCGAAGAGGCCCTTAAGATAGACCTCCCAGGCATGCCAGGTCTGAGCCTCCTTGAAGAGGGGTCCGAAGACCGCCTTATTATGCAGCGCGTCTATGATGTCCATGGATCATTCCTCTCCGTCGATTTCGCCCTGAGAAGCCCTAGGATCAACAATCTTCTTTTCTCCCTGGTCCGTTGCTGCCTTCTCCGCGTCGATCGCAGCCGCAAGAGCCAGGGGGTCCAGGACGCCTTCCTCTATCCTCTTCGAGATCCCGAGCTCCCTCAGGTTCAAGCGGATCGTGTTCACATATGCCAGATAGTTCTGCCCGAGGACGGGATCGAGCTTCTTTCCCCTAAAGGCGCCCTCCCGCCTCACGTATGCTTCGAGGCAGAGAGTGACCTGGTACAGGTTCACCGTCTTGTCTATCAAGATCGCCTGTGCTGCTGTCAAAGCCGGCTCAGTACCCCCTATGTCCTTGATGAGCTGTTCCCTTATGCCCTGCACTTGACGCCGGACGGCGAGCGGGATATCCTTACTGACGGAGCTATAGCCGCCATGACGGACCGCTACGGTATGCCCGGGCAAGAAGCGTCCCGTCACTTTATCCCTGTCTTTCCTCAGTTTAGGCATGATTCTTGTCCCGTTTTACCCTTGAAATCGGCCCCTTTCGCCCATTGGCCCATTGATTCGATGGTAAATAAGCCCTTTCTGTCCCCATTGGGGCCAAATAACGACGGGATGAAAAAGCATAATTTGTGTACGTCTCTCATATGATTTATTATCTGCACGTTACGTCTCTATCGTAGTTTACCGAAGAGCACTTATCCGACACAGTTATTTCCCTCTATCAAAACGCACTTGCCCTCGATTTCAGAGGCACCCAGGGGCCCGGGGAGCGGATTTGTCTCGCGAAAGTTTCTCGAGTCCTCGCGATTCTCTCGCGAGTCAGTCGCGAGTCCTTCCGTAATCTGTCTCTCTTCGTCTGAGCTCATCCCGGGACCGGGCGCCGGCTGAGGATCCTTGGGCTCGACTTCCCCGCTGACGACTTCCCCACCCTCCCCTAGGAGAAATTCAGGGATAAGCTGATCAGGCCGAAGGCTACGGAGATAGGCTAGAGTCTTGGCCTTCCCGAGCTCTTTTGCCATTTGACGAAGAAGCTCAGTTGAAACAGGCGACGGTTCGGGCCGATTGAGGACCGAACCGCTCCCCCGGGAGGGGGCGGGGGGGGCGACTTCTTTCTGGTCTGATTCTCTTTCATTCTCTTTAAGAGTCTTTACTAGCCGTGTTTTCCGGCTAGTAGAGATTGCACGGTTTTCCGGCTGGTAGGGATCAGTCGGGTTTTCCGGCTTAACCCCGAATTTACCGGTATTCTCGTCTCTTTTGCGCTCCCTACTAGCCGTATTTTCCGGCTTGTAGGGGAGGCTGATTTCGGGGGTGTCAAGGACCGTAAAGACGTTCTTGAATTTCCGGCCCTGGTGGAACCGATGCTTACGGATCAGGCCGACTGACACAAGGCGCTTGATTGCTGCCTGGACGGCGTCTCTCTGGAGCCCGGCTTCCTTGCAGAGACAGGCTAATGAGGGGAAGGCTTGCCTGGAATTGTATTGCGAGTGCCGGAGGATCACGGCGTAGGTCTTGAGCTCTGAGCCCTTCATAAAGGCGAGAAGTCCGGAATCAATTAAGGCGTGCGGGTCTTCGAGTAGCCGGCCGCTGCTTTTTCTTCATCTGTCGCGGTCATGGGGTTGTCCCTTGCTTGAGCTTTGCTATAGCTTGGCTTAAGCCTGGCTATAGCCCCCCTTCCAAAGGAGGGGCGGGGGCCCCTGGATCCCGAAGTGAGGCCCCCGCTGAAAGACAGGAGACCAATATGGACAGGGCGGGCGCCCGGCTCCCAAGTTCATAGAGTGAACGCCCGCTCACCGAAGCCCTCAGCTGGCGGCGATTTCGTACTTGCAGAACGCCTCGGGGATGATCACCTGGCCGCCGACACGGCGCCTTGCGAGGAACCCGACCTCCCCGGTCTCCGCGTACTTTTCTGCAAGCCGCTGGACCATGAACTGAACCCGGTCCACGATGAGGTAGCCCTGGGAAAAGTCGCCGAAGACGATCGGGAAGAGGCCCGCTGTTGCGGCCGGCATATCCACACACTCGAGCACCGGATAACCGCACAGACGGTCCGGCTGGCCGTTCAAAAGGCCCGGCTGCCAAAGATAATTGCCCGAGACCGCGTCCTTGAGCCCGCGGATCAGCGCCTGGGTCTGGCGGGTCATAATCCATACGGCGTTCTTTCTGTATCCGGCCTTGATCTGGTAGGTAAGAGAGATGAGGGAGTCGGCCTTGATGAGAGAGGCGTCGCCGCTCGGGATGTGCGGGACCGAGGCGTTGGTGAGAATTCCTTCCGGCTGGCCGACGGCGTTTCCGCTGATGAACGCCGTCCCTTCGAGCGCGGCAAACGCGCGGCTGAACTCCTCGACGAGCTCTTGTTCCAGGTTGAACGCGGAGTCCTCGATCATAGCCAGGGACGCTTTGGCGAGATAGGTCATTTCCGAGGGAGTGATCCGCTCCTTCCCGTAGGTGAGCCCGGTGACTTCGTTCCGCGTGCCGGTTTCCGTCACCCAGGTAGCCGTGCCCACGGCCGTTCTCTTGGGACTCCGAGGGATTCCCGATTGGTGGTCCGGATCTTGGCGACGGTCCGGATCGGCGAGAACTCGGAGACGCCCTTGATGATCTCGTTTGCGAATTCGGGCGGGGCCAGGTATCCGGCCTGAGGATTGTTCGAGATTACCAGGGTCTTGAATTCATAGGGCTCCATACCTTCCTTGCCCTTACGCAGGAACTTGCCGAACGCCCGGAACCCTTCGGATTTCAAGGCGCCACCGAAAGGCTTACCCTTCTCGGAACCCGGAAGGCCGCTCTCCGAAAGATCGTACCCTGGAGCCTTTAGCCTCACGACCTCCGTTTCCAGGGTGTCAATCCTTTGGGAGAACTTCTCGACGTAGTTCCTTCGGATGTCCGTCATTAATTCCTGGGTCTCTTGGACCAGTTGCCTTGTGGTTTCGTTGCTCATTGGCGTAGTTTTACCTCCATGAATTTTTCGTTGGTGGGAAGTGGTGACTCCGGCTCCGCCGGGCTCCGGCTTGTCCGCCGCGCGTTTTAAGGGTAATTCGGAGTGGACGCTACCGGCTCCGCCCTATCTCGAATCCGAGTGCCTATAAGCGGCTCGGATGAAAGATCAGACCTTCGGGAGCTTGACCTTGAGCCTCTTTGCCATGAAAAGGATCTCCTGCAACGTGAGGAAAAAGTTGTCTTTTTTACAGGATTCCAGGAGGAACTTGGCTCCGGAGTCTTCGGCCTTTTCTGCGGAAGATAAGAGTTCGTTTGCGAAAGTCCGGACAGGATTCCTGAGGATCGGATTCGACTCGCTGAAAAGCTCGGACCCCCAATAGGCCCGGCGCAGCTGGAATTCCTTCGGGACAGACTCTAGAACTTTCACGATCTTGCCCTGGATGTCTTCTGAGATAGTCCCGGCACCGCCCTGCTCGATAACCCGAATCCAACTGAGGCTCACGCCGGAGCTTTTCGCCAGACCGGCCTGAGTGAATCCCTTCAATTCCCTGAGTTCCTTAAGTGTTTTCATTTTGTCCTCCTACCTCAATAACAATATACTACTACCACTACCACTTGTCAAGTAGAAAAATAAAAAGGCCGGGACCGAAGCCCCGGCCTGAGAGACGCGAAGATTATCCCGCTAAATCCCGGGAACCTCTTGCTTATAGAGCTCGACGATCGGTAGGGTCTTCAAGAGCTCTCCCGCCGTCCCGGATTTCGCGGGAGGATTCTCTAGCCGCTCGACGATGAGCGCCAGGACCAGGCTGGCCATGATGATCCCCGTCGTGTACGTGGATCCTATCGGCTTTCCTCCCGGCCAGAATTGGATCCCGAATTGCTGAGGCGCGATATTTCAAAAATCTTGCAGAGCTGAAATATGATCGCCATTTCCTCAGCCTGATTACGGTTCCTCCCCTCTTGGACTTCGGCCTCGATCCACTCCCGCCATGCAGCACGGAGCGCGGCCTTCATTTCTGATTCTTTTTTCAATCCCTTCAACGTTCTAATCAAGTGTGTCTCCATTGACTCGCAGCATGCCTTGCGGTATGCTGAAACCGGGTTGGTAACGACCCCAGGGCAAAGCTAACCACAGAGCCCTGACGGGCGGGTTTCTTCGGGAGCCCGCCCCCTTTTTTTACAGTCAAATCAGACTCCTTTCTGCCTTTTTAAGAATTCGCGTAATAGGTTCCGGGCAAGGTTTCCCGGCTTGTATTTCCCAGCGAACCAGCCGACGACCGTTTGACTGTGGATGCCTAGTTCCTTTGAAATACGATCGTAAGACCAACCAGACCTCTTCTTAAACTTCTTCAATTCCTCGAGCTCTTTATCTTCCATTATTCCCTCCGTTATTCATATAAATAATCCTATTAATATCTCTTGTCAAGAAATATTTTGACTTCCTTTTTGAGATTTATTAGACTGAGCAAGAATTTAAGCAAAGGGGTAGTTGGCATGTCTCTATTGGGTCTGGTGTGGCTAATATTTACTTTTCTTTTTACGTTATTGGCGTTCTTAAGCTTTCGACAGGCGGAAAGAAAGATGAGCGGGATTACCCCCGTATCAAGACCGGAGGCCTATCTTGGCGAAGTGGAAATCTTAGGTATGGATCTCGATCAGCCGCTTAAAGAGTTCATTAAGGAATTCAACAATTATCTTAAGAGTTACAACCATTCGACAAAACTTCAATACTTGTTGGCCGCCTGGGGATATGTTGCAGCTGGCCTTGTGTCCCTTGTTTCATTGGCGCTTTCTGAAGGATGGATTTAATAAAATATCGGTCGATTAAGGAGGTTGCTATGCCACAATTTAAGCAGGGTGATGTAGTCGAATTAAAATCTGGAGGGCCTGATATGACCGTCTCCTCCACAGCGGGAAACGAACGTGTTGAGTGTATTTGGTTCTCAGGGAATGAGCCCAAGGTTCACACATTTGCCGAGCCGGTGCTCAAGCTCGTAAAAAAGAGTGCGGAGACATCTAGCTGAATCTAGGTATTTATAGGGATTTATTTTTTTAGCTTTGAATTTAGTGCGTTGCTTTTATCCAGCAAATCGACGGGGTTCTTGAAGGGAGGCATTGCAAAAGTAAATACGGTTTTGCCCGGGCCATTAGATATAGAAAAATCGCCCAGCTGAATAATATTCATTCCTATCAATAGATCAATCCCGGGCGTGTTAATATCACATTCGGTCACTTGCACGTCTCGAATTGCGAACCTATTAGGCAATCCGATGTCCACGATATAAGTATCGACTATTTTTTCGCTATTGACCCCTCGTACAATTGCTTTCCCCGTAGGGCTCAAACTCAGCGTTTTGACCACGTTTGAAGTAATAACCGTATTGGTGGCCCCGGTATCCCAGATACAGCGGACTTCCATCCAATCCGTAGCTGTCCCCCCGGAGATAGCGGTTGGCAACCTGATTGCTCCCTCTGTGACTAAAGTAGGGACAACGCGCTTATATGTGACCCTAAATGCGCGATGAAACGAGGACGGCCTTATCATGCAGGGCTTATATACAGACCCTAGAATGAAATCGTTGGGTATAATCTTCTTCTTTATCTGAGATCTGCTGTATAAGGAATGTGCCTAAGGGATACGCTTTCGCCGAAGTTCCTAAAGCGTCCTGGAGTGTCTCATAGACCCCTACAACCTCCTCGTCCTTAATAACTATAAACTTCCCCGGGTACTTCTTTATTAACTCTTCCTTATTCGCAAGAAAGAACTGGTACTCTTTTTCTAACATTTTATCCCTCTGTTATTTTATCAATGCGTAGCGATTTTTGTCAATTCTTTTCTCGCTCGAACGTCAGTTTTCACTAGGGGAAGCGACCCCCTTTTTGTGACCGTTTTGTGACAGATTAGATTGAAAAGCGCTGAAATCTAGGCTTTAGGACGGAAAGACGGACGGCCCGGACCTTGCATGGTAGGTCCATCGTAAGTATCTGATTTCCAATAGAGATAAGGTATGCCGGAGGAGGGGATCGAACCCACACCCGAGTTGCCCCGGACGGGATTTTGAGTCCCGCGCGTCTGCCAGTTCCGCCACTCCGGCGCGCCGGACTGAATATAGACGAAATCTCCCCCCTTTTCAATCCTCCGTTTGACCTTCCGGTCCCTTTTAATTACAATCCATGCGGCAAGGCACATGAATACGAGCAGAGCGGAGAGAGAGAAGCTTCTCGGTTATATTGACCGGTTCGAGGGGTTGCGCGTCGCCGTCTGGGGCGACCTCATCCTCGACGAGCACCTCTACGGGACGACCCACCGCATCTCCCGCGAGGCCCCGGTCCTCATCCTGACCTACAAAGGGCAGGAGTATTCCCTGGGCGGAGCGGGCAACGCCATCCAGAACCTGAAGTCCCTGGGAGCCTACCCGGTTCCCGTCGGCGTCGTCGGCAGGGACGCGGAGGGACGCCGGGTGCTGAGCCTCCTGAGGTCCAGAGGCATCCCCACCGGGCACATCATTCAGGAACGGGGCTATCGGACGCCCCTGAAGACGCGGATCATGGCCGGCGAGGAGAACACGCGCAAACAGCAGATCCTGCGCATCGACCGCGAAGGCCGTGTCCCCGACTCCCCCGCCCTGACCAAGCGGGTCCGCAGGTCCGTCGACGCCGTCATCCGGGAATGCGCCGCCCTCCTCGTCTCCGACTATCACTATGACACCGTCAAGGAGGGCATCTACGCGGAGGTCCTCCCCGCGGCGGTCGCCGCCCGCGTCCCCGTCGCCGTCGATTCGCGGTTCCGGCTGATGCGCTTCGCCGGGGCGACGGTCGCGACCCCGAACGAGTCCGAGATCGAATCCGCCCTCGGCGTCGCGACCGGAGGGAGTGACGCGGCCCTGCGCGAGGCCTCGACGAAGGTCCTGAGAAAGCTCCGGTCCCCCGCCCTGCTCGTGACCCGCGGCTCGCGCGGCATGGTCCTCTTCGAAAAGGGCCGGCCGCCCTTCCCCATCCCCGTCCGCGGAACGACCGACATCGTCGACGTGACCGGGGCCGGCGACACCGTCATCAGCATCTTCACCCTCGCCCTGGCCGCCGGGGCCTCGTTCCGCGAGGCCGCCGAGCTGGCCAACTTCGGCGGAGGCGTCGTCGTCATGAAGAAGGGCGCCGCCGCGCTCAGCCCGCGGGAGCTCAGACAGGCGATCCGATCTTGAGACCCAGGAAGCTCCGGACCCTCTCCGCGCTCGCGAGGATCGCCGCCGCCGAAAGGCGGAGGGGACGCCGCGTCGTCCTGGCCAACGGCTGTTTCGACCTCATCCACGTCGGGCACGTCCGATACCTCCGGGGCGCCGCGGCGGAGGGCGACGTCCTCATCGTGGCCTTGAACGGAGACGCGTCGGTCCGGGCGCTCAAGGGCCCCGGGAGGCCGCTCATGCCGGAAGCCGAGAGGGCCGAGATGCTCGCGGCCCTCTCCTGTGTCGACTACGTCACCATCTTCCGCGAACTTAACGTCGAAAAGGTCCTCAAGGCCCTTCGCCCGGACGTCCATGCCAAAGGCTCGGATTATACGGTCGACACGGTCCCGGAACGGGAGACCGTCAGGGCGCTGGGCGGCAAGGTCCGGATCGCCGGCGGGCCCAAGGTCCGCTCGACGCGGGACATCATAGGGTTCGTTGCCGGACGGAAGGAGACGTGTGGATAATTTCCTCATCATCCGGCTGAGCTCGCTCGGGGACATCATCCACGCCATCCCCGCCTTCGCGGTCCTGCGCCGCGGGTTCCCCGACGCCCGCATCTCCTGGATCGTCGATAAGGCCGGGAGCGAGATATTGGACCTGGTGCCGGGGCTGGATGAGATCATCATCCGCCGCGACATCGGCTGGTTCCGGCGCCTCAGGCTCAGGGACCGGACGGCCATCGATGTCCAGGGCCTCTTGAAATCCGCCCTCCTCGGCCGGCTTTCGGGAGCGCGACGCCGCATCGGATTCTCCGGGAGGAATCTCAAGGAGCCCGCGGCGGCGGTCTTCTATAACGAAAGGCTCGCCGCGTTCGAGGAGACGGGCCACGTCATCGGCAAGAACATCCGTCTGCTCGAAAAGCTGGGCCTGGAACCGGGCGCGGACGGGTACGAGTTCCCCCTCGTCGTCCCCGAGACCCCCCGTTGCCGCGTGGCCAGCGCTCTCGAGCGGCTGGGCCGGACGCCGGAGCAGAAGGTCGTTCTCTGCAACGTCGGGGCGGCGTGGGAAAGCAAGCGGTGGCCGGCCGAGCGGTGGATGGAGCTCGTCCCTTCGCTCACAAGAATGGACCTCTTCCCGCTCCTTCTTTGGGGGAACGCCGCCGAGAAACAGACCGCCCAGGCGATCGCGGATCGAACGGGCGTCCCCGCGGCCCCGTTCTTCACGATCCCGGAGGTTCTGGCCCTCATCGCGGCCTCCAGGCTTCTCATCAGCGGGGACACCTTCGCCCTGCAGGCGGCCTGCGCCCTTGACGTCCCGGTCGTCGGCCTGTTCGGTCCGACCAACGCGAAGCGCAACGGGCCCTTCCGGGAGCGGGACAGGACGGCTCAGGCCTCGATGGAATGCCGTCCCTGCTGGAAGAGGGAATGCCCGACGATGGCCTGCTTGAGCGCCATCACCGCCGCGGAAGTCGCCGGACTCGTCAGGGAGGTCCTGGGCCGGAATGACTGAACGAAAGCTCCGCGAGTGCCTTTACCGCTGGCGCGTCCGCGCGGGAACGCCGGCGCTCGTCGGGGCCCTCCTCCTCGCACGCCCGTCCCCGGAGAGCCTCGCCGCCGGGATCGCCCTGAGCCTTTTCGGGCTTGGCCTGCGGGCCTGGGCGGCGGGCCATCTCCGGAAGGAACGGGAGCTCGCGGTCTCCGGGCCCTACCGGTTCACCCGCAATCCCCTCTACCTCGGCACCCTCCTCATCGCGGCGGGCATGGCCGCGGCGGCGCGGTCGTGGTGGGCCGTCGCGCTTCTGGGCGCCTACTTCGCCGTTTTTTACCCGGTCATCGTATGGGAAGAGAGGGACCGGATGCGGGCGCTTTTCCCCGGGGTTTACGGGCCCTTCGAAAAGGCCGTGCCCCTCTTCTTCCCGATCCCGGGCCGAACGGGCGAAGGCAACGGCGCCCGCTTCGACGGCGGGCTCTTCCGGAAGAACAAGGAGCTCCGGGCCGTCATCGGGACCGTCGCGTTCTGGGGCCTGATGGTCCTGAAGATGCTCGTCATCCGCTGGCCCCGCTAGCGCCCCCGCGGTTGCATCCCCCATCCCGGTCTGCTATAACGTGCCCATGGCGACGGACAAAAGGATCGCGAGGATCGAAGGGGTATTATCGAGGCGCCAGCCGGACCTCCGGGTGGTCCTCGAGGGGGTGACCATCGCCCACAACGCCTGCGCCGTCATCCGGACATGCGACGCCGCGGGCATCCTCTACCTCGACCTCATTGCGCCGAACCCCGAACTGCTCCGGTTCAACGAGGCCATTACGACACGGACGGAGAAGTGGCTCGAGATCGGTGTCCACGCGTCGGCGCAGGAGTGTCTCTCCGGCCTGAAGGCGCGGGGATTTACGATCGTCGCGACGCGGCTTGCCGACGACGCGGTCCCCTACACCGAGGTCGACTACGGGGGGCCGACGGCACTCGTCTTCGGGAGCGAGTCGGACGGAATCTCCGACGAGGCCCTCGCCTTCGCCGATCGCGTCATCCGCATCCCGATGGTGGGCATGGTTCAGAGCCTCAATCTTTCCGTCTCCGTCGCCGTCGTCCTTTATGAAGCGTTCCGCCAGAGACAGGCCCTGGGCCGTTTCGAGACCTCCCGCCTTTCCCCGGCCGACTTCGAGGCGCTCAAGGACAAATGGCTCAGGAACTCGAAGCCCTGAAAAAAGAAGGGGACGGGAACCCACGGTCCCCGTCCCCTTATAGAGAGATGGATACAGGAGCAGGCGTCTTTGTCAGATCCTCCGCACGGCCCTGGTGAAGAACGATCGGAGCTTCCGGACGGCCGACCCGGTCTGTCCCGCCAGCGCCGAGAGCTCGCCGTCGAGCCGGTGCAAGCCCCGGTCCGCGTTCCCGGCCATGGCCTGGCCTAACTTATCTGTATAGGCCCTCGCCGATTCGCGATAGGCCATGAAACGGTCCCTGGAATCGCCTGGCGGGGCCCAGCCGAAGTCCCCTCCGGTTTCCTCTTCGTCGATCTCGACCTCGATGGACAGGGATCTCTTTTCCCGAAGCACCTCGAGCTTGATCCGCTCGCCTTTCTTCTTGCCCTGGACGGCCTGGCTCAGCCCGTCGACCGTCTCCACGCGCCGGCCCTCGGCCTTGACGATGACGTCGCCGACCCTGAGGCCGGCCTTATCCGCCGGGCCCTTCGCGGTCAGCCGGTTGACGAGAAGCCCGGTCCCGTCCTTGACCCCGAAGAAGGCGGACATCTCCCTGTTCAGCTCGTCCAGATAAACGCCGATGAACTTCCGCTGTTCCCAGGAAAGATCCCTGCCCTTGGGCGCCAGGAGGGCCCGGGGCGGCTTCGCGCCTCTGCGCGGGGCAGCAAAAGGCTCGGGCGCGCCGGGGGGGAAGAGCCCCGGGAACTTGAGCTCCATCTCGCGACGGGCCTCGTTCTCCGGGTACTCGCCCAATTTGACCTTGATCTCCATCGGCTTGCCGTCCCGCTCGATCTTCACGACGACGTCCTCTCCGGGCCTCCGCTTGCGGATCTCCGAAGCCAGCCTCGCCGTGCTCTGGATCTCCCGGCCGTCGAGCGCGATGACGACGTCCCCTTCCTTGAGCTTGGCCAGCTCGGCCGGGCTGTCGTCGTCGATGCCGACGATCTCTATCCTCTCATCCTCGTTCTGTCCGATGGACAGGCCGATCCAGCCCCTCTGGACCTTCCCCGTGTCCCGGATCTCCGAGGAGACCTTCCTGACGATATCCATGGGAATGGCCGCGGCCATGCCCGAGGACGGGGCCTCGGCCTGGCTGAATACGAAACCGGAACCCACCTGTTCCTTGTCGCGGAACTCGAAAACGACGGGCCTGTCCTCGGTATAGATCCCGCGGAGCAGACCGACCATCCGGCCGTTCTCGTCCACGACCGGCCCCCCGCTCGATCCGGGGGTGACCCAGATGTTCAGCCTCAGCCTCTCCTCGGAGACCGAGCTGACGATGCCCTGGGTGACCGCCGGCGTCATCTCCGGGGAGACGCTGACGACCGAGATCCAGGCCCCGGGAACGACGTCCCCGGCCTCCCCCATGGCCAGCGGCGTAAGCCCCTTGTCCTTGGCCCGGACGAGGGCCAGATGCGTTTCGGGATCGAACCCCAGAAACTCCGCCTCGATCTTCCGCCCCTCTCCCGTGATGACGGTGATCTTCTCGTCGCGCGGGGAAATGAGGGCCGTGGTCAGGATGAGGCCGTCCCGGTCGATGACGACGCCGGTGGCGATCCTGCGGGTCCCGTTTCGGGCCTCGACCCGGACGACGGACGGATAGACTTTCTTGGCGAGGGCGGCGATGTCCCTCTCCGCGGCGGGGCCGCCGGCGGCCTCCGCCCCCAGGTTCATCACCAGGGCGACGGCGGCGGCCGCGATAAGCCCGACGGGTTTCATTCTCAAGCTCATGGCCTTAAACCTCCTCAATAGGTGATCTCCCGAGGCGAGGCCTCGGAGACCTGCTCCAGTATGTATATCGTTCGCGGCTCGGAGGACGCGTTGCTGTATTCGGACGAATAATCCAGGGTATCCATGACCTGAATGGCCTCGGACGGCCTCCCCGCGGAGCGAACAGCCGCGGCCGGGACCTTCTCCCCTTTCCGGTCGAGGACGAAGACCCCCCCGAGAACGACGGCGGCCAGGAGCACCGCGGACGCGCCGGCATAGGCGAATTGCCAGGTCCGCCGGGAGCTCCGCCGCAGGTCCTTCCGGCGGGCAAGCTCGACCATGACCCGGCGCTCGAAGCCGGGCGGCGCCGCGACCCTGTTCACCGATCCGAGGAAATTACGCTCTTCCATGTTGTCTCACCTCTTTCTCCGCGGGGACGGGGTCCCCGCCGCGGGCACTCTCGAGCATCCGCCTCAGATGTTCCCGCCCCCGGCTGATCCGGGCCTTGACGGTCCCCACCGGCCGCTTGATGATCCGGGCGATCTCCTCCTGGGAGAAGCCCTCCATGTCCTTGAGGACGACGGGGATGCGGTACCTCGGGTGCAGGGCTTCGAGGGCGTCCCTGAGGTTCCGGACGAGTCCCGGGTCCGGAGGGTCCTCGGAATAGGTCCCGGCGTCGTAGCTGTTCGGGAGCTCGTCGAGCGGGACCGTGGCCGTCCTCCGGCGCTTCCGGGCATCCGTCTTGGCCAGATTGGAGGCAATGGCGTAGATCCAGGAGGACAGGGGGGCGATGGGCTTGTACTTGTCGGCCTTGAAATAGACCCGGAGGAACGTCTCCTGGGAGAGATCGACCGCCCTCTGGTAGTCGCGCGTGAACTGGTACAGATAGTTCACGATCCTGTCCTTGTAGATCTCCATGATCCTGGCGAAAGCCTCCTCGTCTCCTTCCCGCACCCGCAGGATCAGCTCTTGTTCATCCATTCTCGTTCCCTTAAACTCCCGCCCCAGGGGAATCGTTGCAGGCGCCCGGGGCGCCCGCACCAATGAATTCTAGGCCGTTTGGCCCCCCCTGGCAAACCCCGCCGAGGGGTCAGGCCTCAACTTTTCAGCTTTTCCGCCCGTCCCAGGGGAAAGTTGAATAGTTGAGACCGGCCCCCTCCCTGGGATAGAATAAGGGCACCTCAAGGAACTTTTTCCCCGGCGAATCCGTCAACCAAGGTGAATTGAGTGAACTTGAACGCGGTCATAAGGGAATGCTTGAACGGCGACAGGAGCGCCTGGGAAATGTTGGTTAACGCCTATTCGAAGAAGGTCTTCAGCCTGGCCTACCAGTTCTCCGGGAGCCGCCAGGAAGCCGAGGACCTGACCCAGGATATCTTCCTCAAGCTGTACGGGTCCCTGAAGAAATACGATTTCGAGCGGAATTTCACCGCCTGGCTCCTGACGCTGGCCAAGAATCACCTCATCGACGAGTACCGGCGGACCCGCCTGGAAAAGACCCAGAGGGACGAGTTCGACGAGCGGACGATGACCCAGGCGGCGTTCGACGGCCCCGAGAAGAGCCTCGCCCGCGAGGAGGACCGGAAGACCGTCTGGAAAGCCCTCGACGGCCTGTCGCCCGAGATCCGGGCGACCGTCATCCTCCGGGATATCCAGGGCCTGACCTACGAGGAGATCGCGGACAACCTGGGCCTTCCCCTGGGGACGATAAAATCCAGGGTGAACCGCGGCCGGCTCCAACTGGCCGCGATCCTGAGGCCGGGCGCAGGAGGTGGAGCATGAACGCGACGCACGTGGAAGAGCTGCTCTCGGACTATATCGAGGGCGAGCTCGACGGCCCGCGGAAGACGGGGGTCGAGGACCACCTCGCCGGCTGTCCGGACTGCGCCTCCCTGCTCGAGGCCATGAGGGACGCCCGGGAAGCCCTGGCGTCCCTGCCCGAGTTCGAGCCGTCGCCCGACCTCCTCCGAAGGCTCTATACCATCCCGGAGCGCAAGAAGAGATTCCGCCTGGTGCGGGATTTCCTGCTCCGCCCCTCGCTCCAGCCGGTCTTCGCCGGGGCGACGGGCCTGATGGTATTCCTTTCGTTCCTGGCCTTCAGCCCGGCCGGCCACGCCCTCCAGAAGGGGGCCAGCAGGCAATTCCACGCCGGCTTCGGACGGATCGAGCGGCTTTACGTCAAGGCGGGCGCCATCCCGGACCGGATCGGCGCCGGCAAGGAAAACCTTCTCGGCTCCCTCAGGAGCGTCGACATCCTGGGGATGAGCGGGGAAACGGAATAAAGAATACGGAACCACATGGAGGAATGACATGGAAGAAAAGATCATCATCCAGAAGAGACCCCCGAAGTCTCCGGCTCTGGCCGGCATCCTGGCCGGCTTCTTCCCGTTCGGGATCGGGGCCATGTACAACGGCCTGTACGTCAAGGGGCTCGTTTACCTCTTCATCTTCGCCGGTCTGGTGACCGTCCAGGGCCACGGCCACGGACAGCCGTTCTTCGGCCTGATCCTGGCCGGATTCTACTTCTACCAGATCATCGAGTCCGTTCAGACGGCCTCGGCCATCAACCGCCGCGCTCTGACCGGCAAGGAGGATGAGACGGCCGCGATCGAGGACCAGATCCTCGAGCCCGCCAAGGCCGGGTCCATTTTCTGGGGGACCGTCCTCGTCGCCCTCGGCGCTCTCCTTCTCCTGGCCAATTTCGACGTCATCGATTACGATACGCTGTTCGACTTCTGGCCGCTCGCCGTCATCGGGCTCGGCGTCAAGCTCGTTTTCGACCACTTCGCCCGGGCGAAGAAGGCCTGATCCAGGAGGATACCATGACACGACAAGCGCGCAGAGATACTCTCGTCTGGGGCTTCATCCTCATCGTCATCGGCGTCGTCTTCCTGCTCGACACGCTGGACGTCGAGGTTTGGGACTCGGTGGCCCGGTTCTGGCCGCTCATCCTCATCTTCTGGGGCGGTTGGAAGCTCTACTTCGGCATCAAGGAAAAGAACGAGGCCGCGAAGCCCCGAAAATCCGACGAGGCTTGAGGTCATGAAAGCCAAAGAGGTCCTGCTCCTCGTCCTCATCGTGGTCGTCGGGGTCGGCCTCTATCAGGCCCGGACAGGGGGGCTCCGGTTAGGCTGGGATGGGGAGGGGCCTTTCGGCGTGGGCCGGACGTTCGGCTTCGAGGAATCCCTGACCCTCGAGGCCCCCATCCCCGCCCGGATCGAGGTCCGCAACGCCCACGGGACCGTCGAGGTTCGGGGCACGGACCAGGAGACCGTCACGATGACGTTCCTGAAAGAGATCCGGAGGAAGACCGAGGCTGAAGCCCGGGACGTCGCGGTCGCCCTGAAGCCGATCATCAGGCGGGACGCCGGCCGGCTGGAGATCGGGACGAACCGTGAGGCGTTCCAAAAGAAGTCCTTTGAAACGAGCTTCCGGCTCGTCGTGCCCGCGGGGACGGACGTCGTCGTCGTCAACGCCTACGGGACGGTCACGGCGTCGGGCGTCCGGAAGGCCACGATCGACGATCGCCATGGAAAGGTGGACGCGTCGGACATCGCGGAGGACCTCTCGGTCACGAACAGCTACGAGGACGTCGCGGTCGCCCGCGTCGGGGCCTCCTGCCGGATCTCGTCCCGGCACGCCGACGTCCGCGTCCGACAGGCCGGAGGCGATGTCCGGATCGATCACGGGTACGGAAGCGTCGAGGTAAGCGACGTCGCGGCCGGCGCGACGGTCGCCGGCGAGCATTCGGAGGTCTCCCTTCTGAGGGTGAAGGGCGCCGTGGACGTCGGGACGACCTACGAGGATGTCTCGCTCGTGGATGTCGGGCCGGCGACGGTCGTCGGCCACCATTCGGCCGTGGAGGCCGACGGAGTGAACGGCGCCCTGAAGGTCGCGACGACCTATGGGAAGGTCCGCGCGAACGGCGTCAGGGGCGATCTGAACGTCGAGGGGAAGAGCGTCGGCGTCGTCGGTCGCTCCATCGCGGCCGATACGATCCGCATCGCGACCTCCTACGCGGACCTCGACCTCGCCGACTTCACCGGCCGGGCGGACATCGGCCTGTCCCACGCGGACGCCGTCCTGGCGCCCGCCGCGATCGCTTCGGCCATCGACGTGAAGAACGTCTACGGCACGGTCAGGTTCGTCTGGCCGAAGGGGACCCGGGTTCCCTTTGAAGGCCGTTCCAAGGGCGGGAACGTCAAGTGGGGCCTTGCTGAACGCCCTGACCTCGAGACGACGAACGGCGAGGCGTTGGTCAAGGCGTTCGCCGGGGCCGCCGGCGCGGCCTCGGTCACGCTGTCGACAAGCTACGGCGACATCGTGGTCGAGGAGTCCGGGCGCCCCGTGACCGGGAAGGCCCCGGCCCGCTAAGCCCCCAAGGGCGCGACAGGGTCCGGAAGGCCCGTTTCCCCGATTCCCGCTGGCGAAAGGGCACGCTCCCGCGTTATATTAGGGACGGCCGAGATCTGGAGGTGCCCCGCTATGAAACCAAAAATCGTTAGCGTCGTTTCTCTGGTCGTCTGTCTTGCCTTCGGGCTCCGGGGGCGGTCGATCCCCCAACTCCCCATCACGGTCGTCCATGTGGCCGGACCTGTCTACATGCTCGAGTCCGGCGGCAACGGCAACGTGGGCGTCATCGCCGATCCCGCCGGCATTTTCATGATCGACGCCATGGAGGCGGAGATGGCCGGGAGCCTGCGCTCGGCCCTCAAGGCCCTGCCCGGCGGCGAGAGGGTGCGGGTGCTCGTCAATACCCATTGGCATTGGGATCACGTGAACGGCAACAAGGTCTTCGGCCCTGCCGCCGTCATCGTCGCCCACGAGAACACGCGGGCGCTGAACGCCGCCGACCAGCCCAGGTTCGGCGGGACCATCAAGGCCCTCCCCCCGGACGCCCTTCCCGTGCTCACGTACTCGGACAGGATGGCCGCGCACGCCGGCGGGCTCGAACTGCGGCTCGTCCATTATCCCCACGCTCACACCGGCGGCGACACCGTCGTCTTCATCGACGCGCTGAAGATCGTCCACACCGGCGACATGTTCTTCAACGGCATGTTCCCCTACCTGGACGTTCCGGGCGGGGGCGACGTCGTCAATTGGGCCCGCCAGCTGGATGCGATCCTCGACGGCCTGCCCGAAGACGTCAGGATCATCCCCGGCCACGGCCCCCTGGCCGGAAAAGGCGAGCTCAAGGCTTTCCGGGACATGCTCCACGATTCCGCGGAGCTGGTCCGCGGGCGGATGCGCCAGGGGATGAGCCTGAAGGAGATCCAGGCCGCCGGGATGCCGGACCGGTTCACCCCCTGGACCAAGGGTTTCATGCCCGTCGCCGGATGGCTCGAGCTCGTCTACCGGAGCCTGGAGAAGAACGAGGCGCCCTGATCCCTCAGTGCTTGCCGCGGCAGTTATAGATGCGCTGGGTCAGCGCGCCGTTGATCTTGATGTTGAAATAGTTGATGAGGTTGGTCAGGTCCTTCTTGTATTTCGTCACGTAGCGGACGAAATCGGACTCCTTCTTCTGCCGCAGGAGGTTCTCGAACTCGGCGATCTCGTCGTGGAGCTCGATGAGATAATGGTTGATCGTCCGGTACTGTGAGTTGATCTCGATAAGGTCCTTCCCCGAGAGCTTGGCGAAGTCGAGATAGGGCGGCATGGGCTGGAGAAGCAGGAGGCTCTCCGTGTGGAGCTCGTTGACGGACTCCTGGATCTCCTGGAAGAAGGACTTGTGCTCCTGGGGGGCCTTCAGCTTGGTCTTGCCCTTCTCGAGGAGCAATTCGCATTGGCTCTTGAGGGAGATGATGTTCTCCTTGACCCCCAGGTATTTCCGGTTGAAGTTGTACAGGTCGACGAAATCCCGGCCGATGTAGATCTTGTCCTCGTAATGGGTCAACAGCTCCTTGGGCGAATGCGTGTAGAACTTGATCTCGTAGCGCCGCCCCTCGGAGTCCCGCTCCCGGAGCCGGGCCAGGACCAGGAAGCCGTTCTGCTCGACGAAGTAGCTACTCGTGTCGAGGAGCACGGAGTAGATGGCCAGGTTCTGGATGATGTATTCCCTGAGGTGGTCGAGGAGCGCTTCCTTGCGGGTGATGAGCTCGGTCACCGCGTCGTCGGGCGTGGGCGCCATGACGGAATAGGACGGTGACAGCATGAAGAGGACCGGGCCGGTCCCCAGCTCCAAATGGAGGTTCTTGAGGGTGTTCTGGTAGAGGTCGTCGAGGAGCATGGGCCGCAGGGGCGGCAGGTCCCCGGTATCCAGCTTGAGGAGTTCGTCGATCTCATTCATGGGATTCCCTCGTTCGGTGGGGATGGTAACACGGCGGGATTCAAAAAGTCAAAGCAAGCCCCGCCGCGGCGGCCTTCGGGCAGGTGCGGGCTTTCATGCAGCCGCAAGCTTCAGCTTGCGCGGCGATCGAGGCGCGCGCCCCCAAGGGTGCGGAAGAAAGAGCTTCGGTCCACGCCTGGGGCTACGATTTGCCGAAGGTCCAGGACTCGTTGCCGTAGCGCTCGGCTTCGATGCGGGCGATCTCCTCGTTGGCCGGCCCGTCCAGGGACAAGGGTTCCAGGACGATGCCGAAGAATCCGGAAAGTCCGAGAGAGAACTGCCCGGCGGCCCATTCGAAGGCCACGGGCCGCCCCAGGGCTTCGGCGAGCGAGGTCATGCGGATGCCGTTGTCGGCGGCTTCGGACCGGGCGGCACCCCTGAGGAGATCCTCGTCCTTCTCCAGGGGCACGGACCCGTGCTGGAGGAAAGCCGCCCCCGTCCTCTTCTGGGCACTGCCGACGATCTTCAGCCCGCCGATCTCGACCTCGTCCCGGGCGGGAAAGGCGAAGCACGGCATCGTCCCCCGGACATAAGCGGGCGGCGAGGCCGGCGCCAGCCTGGCGTCCAGCCCCATGAGCTCCAGCCCGCGGACCAGACCGAGCGAGATGCGCCGGTACGACTCCCTGAGCGTGTCCGTGAAGGTGTCCGTGTCGGACGAGGCCAGGGAATACGTCAGCTCCCGGTGATGGAGGACGAGCTTCCCTCCCGTCATCCGCCGGACGATGTCGATCCCGTTGGCCCGGCAGAAATCGAGGTCCGCGGCGCGGGCGGCGGTCTGGGAATATCCCAGGGACGCCGTGGGCCTCTCCCATCGGTAGAACCGCAGGAACGTCGCGCCCTCCCTCTGGGCCGCGGCGAAGAGGTACTCGTCCACGGCCATGTTCCATGAGCCCCGCCGGGGAGCCTCCTCGATGATCAAATGCCAGGTTTTCATTGAAAGGACTTTCTGCGGGCGGAGGTGATGGAGCGGGCAATGGGACTCGAACCCACAACACCCGGCATGGGAAGCCGGTACTCTACCATTGAGCTATGCCCGCTCACGGGCGCCGTTCAAGCAGAGGAATTCTAGCACAATCCCTATCGATGTCAACACGGGCCGGCGGGGGTCTTCATCCCTTCGCGGTCCCCCGGCCCACGCCCGTCCGGGGGTAATAATTGCTGTGCCACTTGAGGCGCGTCACGCGCCCGTCGGCCCCGGATTCGAAGACGACCTCTTCGCCGAGCTCCCCGTCCTCCCGGATACGGCGGAACGTGCCGTCGCCCGTCTTGCGCAGTTTCGTGAGCCCCCTGACGGGGTCCATCGTCGGCAGCCACAGGGAAGCGAGGCTGTCCTCCCAGACGACGATCGCGATCTCCCCCCCGAAGGACGAGGCATAGGACCCGGTAAATCTCTTCAGCTCCGGATCGGGGGCCTTCGCTCCCTTGGGGTCCTTGACGGCCGCGGCGATGGCCGGCGCTACGATGTCATACATGCGCTGGGCGAAGAGTCCGGAATCGACGCCCAGGGCGTTCGACAGGAAAATGGCCGCAACGGCCTCATCGGGCTTGAGCAGGACCTCCGTCCGGTAGCCCGGGCAGGATCCCCCATGCCCGACGAAGGTCTTGCCGCCGCTCCGGCTGACCGAGAAGCCCAGCCCCCAGGTGGTCTCGAAATCCGGGTCCACCCAGTGGACGCGGTACATCTCGCGCAGGGTATTGGCCTTGAGCACCTCCGTCGCGCCTCCGCGGAGCAGGCGGAACTGCCATTGGGCGAAGCGGGCGAGGTCCTCGGCCGTGGACGCGAATCCGGCCGCGGGAGCGACCCCGCGGGCCTGGAAGAAGGGCATGGCCTCCCGGACTCCGTCGCGCGTCATCGCGCTATAGCCCGTGGCGAGCCGTCCCCCGCGCTCGGCGGCGGGGACCTCGGGGGTCGTGCTCGAGAGCCCCAGCGGATCGAGGATGTTCCGGCGGACATACTCGGCATAGGGCATTCCCGAAGCGGCCGCAACGACCTCGCCGGCCAGCGTCAGTCCGAGATTCGAATACTGGAAATAGGTCTCCGCCGGGTAGAGCGTCCGCTGTTTCGAGATCCGCTCGATGATCTGTTCCCGCGTCGGGAACGGGAATTCCGGCCCCGTCCAGTAGGGATAGTCGGACTCCCGGGGGAGGCCCGAGGCGTGGGTGAGCAGGCCCTCGATCGTGATCTCGGCGCCATCCGGAGCGGACCGCTCGATCGTGAACCAGGGGAGATGCTTGCTCACAGGATCGTCGAGCCGCAGTTTTCCCGCGTCCCGCAGCTGCATCACGGAGATGCTGGTGAACAGCTTCGAGATGGAACAGATGCTGTAGATGGTCTTCGGTGTCGCCGCCGCGGTGCGGGCGAGGTCCGCGGAGCCGAAAGCTCCGCTCCAGAGGAGCTGCTGGTCGTGGACGAGGGCGGCAGAGACCCCAGGGATCTGTTCATAGGCCCTCTGGGCGTCCAGCCAGACCCTCATGACCTCCAGGGCGGAGGCCACGCGCGGGTCCTCGGCGAGGCATTGAGGCCGGGCCGGGCCCGCGAGCACGAAAGCTGAGAACAGGACGATCGGAAGGAAGCGCGTCGGCTTCATGACGTTTCACCTCCAACAAGATACGCCGGCCGCATTGACAGCCGCGCCCGGCGGCACATATAATCTCCCAATCCAACGGGAAAGGCGGACATCATGGCCCAAGAAGAGATCCAGGTCAAGCAGCCGGCGGCCGGAGCCTCGCGCATCGGGAGCGGGCTGTCCTTCCGCGGGGACATCGCCGGCGGCGAGGATCTCGTCGTCGACGGCCATGTGACCGGGACCATCGACCTGGGCGCCCATGACCTCACCGTCCGCCAGGGGGGACGCGTCGAGGCCGACGTCCGGGCCCGTAACGTCACGATCCACGGCGAGCTCATCGGGAACGTCGTCGCGACCGAACGGACCTTCATCTCCGAAACCGGCCGAATGAAGGGCGACGTCGCCGCCGCCACGGTCTCCGTCCTGGCCGGGGCCCAGTTCAGGGGCGCCATCCGGATGGAGCGCCGCGCCTAGTCGATATCGATCGTGCCCTTGTCCTTCTCCCGCCGCTTCCGGTCCATGTCGTCCCATTTCTTCATGCAATCGGCGTCCGTGCCCCGGACCAGGGAGCATTCGAGGTACTCGGATATGTAGATGACGCAGGCCCGGATGGCCTTCCCGGCGGGCGTCCTCTTGTAATCGTCGCCGTTGATACTGAAATTCCTCAGGCTCAGGCCGGCGGCCAGTCCCTGGCCCTTCGCCTCGGCCTCGATCGTCCGGGTGTCAACGATCTCGCCGGTCTCGGAGTCGACGACCTTGAGGTCGACGGCGATATAGGCCTTGTCCTTCCTCCCGGCCACGCTGAGCCCCTTGAAGCGGACGCCGGCGCCCGTGCCCTTGACATCCTCTTCGAAGGAGGAGACGGTGGCCGCGACGAGATACTTGGCCCCTTTGAGCTTGCCCATCTTGACCTTGGTCGCTTGATCGACCCGGTCGGTATCGCTCAGGTCCTGCTCCCCGAGGACGGCCTCGATGTCCTTCCGGTCAAGGACCTGGAAGGACCGGGTGGAAACCAGCTCGGCGGCCAGCATGTCGGACAGCTCGCGGCCGACCGAGGCGCTCCACCAGCCGGCGCTGGTCTGATTGGTGAATCGCAATACGCCGATCCGCGGCTTCTCGGCCGACTGTCCGGCCGCGAGGAACGCGGCGACGGCGAGGAGCGCGATCACGGTCAACAGGACGATCTTCTTCATGGGCCCTCCTTGATGCACTTTATGTCGGATCATCGTGGGACCTATATAGCACAAATTTTGTTATAATGCCATCGATGCGCGCCTTCGACCTCCGCTCCGATTTCGAGCCCCGCGGGGACCAGGTCCGGGCCATCGAGCGCCTCTCCGAAGGGCTCGATGCCGGGGAGAAGAACCAGGTCCTGATGGGGGTCACCGGCTCGGGCAAGACCTTCACGATGGCCAACGTCATCGCACGGGCACGCCGCCCGGTCCTGGTCATCTCCCACAATAAGACCCTGGCCGCCCAGCTCTACCAGGAATTCCGGCGCTTCTTCCCGGGGAACGCCGTCGAATACTTCGTCAGCTATTACGACTATTATCAGCCCGAAGCGTACATCGCCTCGTCGAACACCTATATCGCCAAGGAGGCGACCATCAACGACGAGATCGACCGCCTCCGCCTCCGGGCGTCGAATTCCCTCTTCGAGCGCCGGGACGTGATCGTCGTCGCCTCGGTCTCCTGCATCTACGGCATCGGCGCCCCGGCCACCTACCACGAAATGAGCTTCGGTCTCGAGGTCGGCCAGGCCCTGAGCCGGAAGAAACTCCTGGACAGCTTCACGGAGATCCAGTACGAGCGGCGGGAGGACGACTTCAAGCGGGGCGCCTTCCGCGTCCGCGGCGACATCGTCGAGATCTTCCCCTCCTACGAGGACTTTGCGTACCGGATCGAGTTCGACGACGGACGCATCAAGGCCCTGTCCGCCGTCGACCCCCTTCTCGGGAGGACGCTGGAGGCCTTTGACCGGATCATGGTCCATCCGAGGACGTTCTTCTCGACCCCCCGCGCCGTCCTCAAGGCCGCCGCGGACGGCATCGAGAGAGAGCTTGTCGGGCGGGTGGCCGCGTTCCGGGCCGAGGGCAAGTTCGTCGAGGCCGAACGGATCGAGGAGAGAACCCTCTACGACCTGGACATGCTCCGGGAGTTCGGCTATTGCCCCGGCATCGAGAACTACTCGCTCTACCTTTCCGACCGGAAGCCCGGCGAGCCCCCGTTCACCCTCCTCGATTACTTCCCCGAAGATTTCCTGACCATCGTCGACGAATCCCACGTCACCGTCCCCCAGATCGGGGGGATGTACCACGGCGACCGGTCGCGGAAGACGACCCTCATCGAACACGGCTTTCGCCTGCCCTCGGCGCTGGACAATCGTCCCCTGAACTTCGGGGAATACGAGGAGAAGATCGGCCCCGTCATCTATGTCTCGGCGACGCCGGCGTCGTACGAGATCGGGAAGTCCGGGAGCCGGATCATCGAGCAGGTCATCCGGCCCACGGGCCTCACCGATCCCGAGATCGAGATCCGCCCGGTCCGGGGGCAGGTCGACGACCTGCTGTCCGAGATCGCGGCGCGGGCGGAGCGGCAGGAGAGGACGCTCGTGACGACCCTGACCAAGAAGATGGCCGAGGACCTGACGCGCCACTACCACGAGCGGGGCCTCCGCGTCCGCTACCTGCATTCGGAGATCGAGACGCTCGACCGGGTCCGGATCCTGAGGGACCTCAGGAAGGGCGCGTTCGACGCCCTTGTCGGCATCAACCTGCTTCGGGAGGGGCTCGACCTCCCCGAGGTGTCCCTGGTGGCCATCCTGGACGCCGACAAGGAGGGCTTCCTGCGGTCCGCGAGCGCGCTCATCCAGACGTTCGGCCGGGCGGCCCGCCACGTGGCCGGACGGGCCATCCTCTACGCGGACACGATGACGGATTCGATGAAGGCGGCCATCGGCGAAACGAACCGGCGCCGTGCGATCCAGAAGGAATATAACGTGCGCCACGGCATCACGCCGCAGTCCGTCGTCAAGGGCATCGACGAGGTCATGAGCAGCGTCTACGAACGCGATTACGTCGATCTGACGCGCATCCCCGAGGACAGGGAGTTCGCCCTGTCCCCGGAAAAGAGGAAGAAGCGGATGGAGGAGCTCGAGAAGCTCATGGCGCGGGCGTCGCAGGACCTCGAATTCGAAAAGGCCGCCGCCTACAGGGACGAGCTCAGCCGCCTGAAGAAGCGCGAGCTCGAGCTCGCCCTCTGACGGGGGCCGCGGAGAACGGGAACGAAGATGACGGACTCGCTGAGGGAAAAGGTCGCCGGGTTTCCCGCCAAACCCGGGATCTATTTCTTCAGGGACGCCGAAGGCAGGGTCCTCTATATAGGAAAGGCCCGGTCGCTCCGGGACCGGGTGCGCTCCTATTTCCTCCCCGGCCCGGACATCAAGGTCCGGAACATCCTGGGGGAAACCGCCGACGTCGACTACATCCTGACCGCCTCGGAGAAGGAAGCCGCCTTCCTCGAAAACAACTACATCCAGGAGCACCGGCCGAAGTTCAATCTCAGGCTCAAGGACGACAAGAGCTTCCCCTATCTCAAGCTGACCGTCCGCGAGAAGTTCCCCGGGATATCCATGAGCCGCAAGGTCGAGAGCGACGGCTCCCGGTATTTCGGTCCCTTCTCCCCGGCCGGCCGTGCGCGCAAGACCATCCATCTCGTCAACAGGCACTTCGGGGTTCGCGGCTGTGAAGAAGCCGTGTTCAGGGGCCGCAAGCGCCCCTGCCTGGAACACGATCTCGGGCTTTGCTCCGCGCCCTGTGTCGGGCGGATCTCCCCCGACGATTACAGGAAGGACGTGGACGCGGCCCGGCTCTTCCTCGAAGGCCGGACGGAGGAACTGGCCCGGAGCGTGAAGGCCCGCATGGGCGAAGCGGCCGCGGCGCAAAGATTCGAGGAGGCCGCCCGCCTGAGGGACCTCGTGCGCACGCTCGAGGACCTCCGACAAAGACCGCAGGCCATCGATGTCGGCCTCGAAGACCTGGACGCGGTCGGCTACGCGCGGGCCGGGGACGCGGCCGCTCTTCACGTCTTCTTCATGAGGCGGGGCAAGGTCCGGGATTCCGGGGGAACGCTCGCCGAAGGGACGGAGGGGCGTTCCGACGGCGATGTCCTGGCCGAGCTCGTCGGGAGGTTCTACGCCCGGGCCGAGAAGCCCCCGAAGATCCTCCTCCCCTTCGAGCCGGCCGGCGCCCGGCGCCTGCAGGAGGAGCTGGGCGGGGGGCCCGGAAAGAAGGCCCGGCTCGTCGTTCCCAAGGCCGGAAAGTACGCCAGGCTGACCGAAATGGCCGGACAAAATGCGGTCCTCGCCCTGGGCGATACGAAGAGAGCGGCCTCTCCCCTGTTGGCGTTGGCGCAGGTCCTCGGGCTCGCGGACGCCCCATGGCGGATCGAAGGCTTCGACATCTCCAATACAGGCGGGGACGAATCCGTCGGCTCTCTCGTGGTCTTTGACGGCGGCAGGCCGAACAGATCGGAATATCGGAAGTTCAAGGTCAGGACGGTCGAAGGATCGAACGATGCGGCGAGTCTCCGCGAGGTCGTCGGCCGGAGGTACGCGCGCCTCAAGGAGGAGGGCTCCCGGATGCCGGGACTCATCCTGGTCGACGGCGGCAAGCCCCAGCTCGCGGCCGCTCTCGCGGCGCTCGACGACGCCGGCGTGACCGGGATCCCTCTGATCTCACTCGCCAAGCGCGAGGAGATCATCTTCACGCCGGAGAACAGGAAGGGCATCCGGCTCGACGCGACGTCCCCGGCCTTGAAGCTCGTCGAGCACGTCCGGGACGAGGCCCATCGTTTCGCAGTCGCCTTCCACCGCGGACGCCGCTCCAAGAAGAGCTTTGCCTCGGCCCTCGACGGCATCCCGGGCCTCGGCCCGAAGCGAAAGGCCGCTCTCCTGGCCCGCTATGGAAACATCGAGTCGATCCGCGTCGCGCCCTTGGATGACCTTGCCGCCCTCGTCGGCCGCGCGGCCGCCTCCGCCCTGGAATCCCGCCTGGGCCAAGCCGCGGGCTGAAGCCTGCGGCTACAAGCAGAGGCCTTAAATTCGGGGACACGATACCCGTTTCCCTGCGGCTCGGGACGGCCGAAGAAATTGGGAAACAGGTATTGTGTCCCCGATCAGACGATGATCCGGATGAGCCAGGAGAGAAGGATCGCCACGCCGATGCTGAGACCCGCGGACAGGAAGGCGACCTTCTTTCCGATCTCCTTCCAGAGGATGGCGAAGGTGGACAGGCAGGGAATGAAGAAGCTGACGAACACGGTGAAGACGAGAAGCTGTTGCTTGGTGATGACGGCGAGGAGGTCCCCGTAGCCGGTCCCGAGGGCCTGGAGCATCATGATGAGAGAGAGCTCTTTGCGCAGAAAGCCGAAGATGAGAGTCACGCCGAGCTCCCGGGGCAGGCCGAGGGCGCCCGACACGAGCGGGGCCAGGACCGCGTTGATCGTCCGGTCTGCGTGGACGGACTGGAGAAGCCCCAGAAAGACGCTGCCCGCGATGAGGAGGGGCCAGGCGAACCCGACGAACGACCGCAACTGGAAATAGGTCTTCTGGAGGATGTTCCCGAGGCGGGGGCGCTTCAAGGTCGGGATCTCCAGGATGAGGCCCGGAGACGGCGCCTTGGTGAACGAGGACAGGATCTTGCCGAGGACGGCGACGAGCAGGAGATTGCCTGCGTAGAAGGCCAGCGCCGCCCAGGGCCCCAGAGCGAAGGCGACGAGGGCCAGGATGATCGTCGTCCGGGCCGAGCACGGGATGAACGGTATGAGGAGGGAGGTAATGACGCGGTCCCGGCGCGATTCCAGGATGCGCGTCGAGACGATGGCCGGCACGTTGCAGCCGAAACCGAGGATGAACGGCGAAACGGACTTCCCGTGAAGGCCGATGTGGTGCATGAAGGCATCGAGCAGGAATCCCGCCCGGGCAAGGTATCCGAGGTCCTCGAGGAAGGCCATCAGGACGAGCAGGGGGAGGAAATACGGCAGGACGATGGCGATCCCTCCGCCGATGCCCTGGACGAGCCCGTCGGCCAGGTGGAACAGGACGTTCGAACCGAGCTGCCGCTTGAGTTCGAGGCTGATCGCGGCGAAGGGCTTGAGAAGGAGCCCCTCGAGCGGATTCCCGATCTTGAAGATGAGGAGGAAAAAGGCCATGAAGACGGCGACGAGGATGACGTACCCATAGAACGGGTGCATGACCACGGCGTCGATCCGCTTGTCCCAAGAGATCCCCTTCCCCCGCGTGACCCGGCTGGCCTCCTCCGCGATCTTCAGGGCCAGGTGGTGGCGTTCCGCGGCGACGACCTCGTAGGCGGGCATGTCCCGGCCGGATTCGATCTCCGCCCGGACGCGCTCGACCTCGCCCTTGAGCCCCGGTTCGAGCTCCCCGAGCATCCGGTCGCAGAAGAGGCGGTCGGCTTCGATCATCTTGACCGCGGTGAATCTCCGGCCGGCCACCAGCGGGAAATCGTCCGGAAGGAGGCGGGCCATCTCCTCGACCCGGCTCTCGACGTCCCGCGACCAAGAAGGGGGCGGCGGCATGACGGGGTGATCGAGGACGCGGAACACCTCGTCCAGGAGCTCCTTGACGCCGCGGCCGCGCGAGGCGATGACGGGGATGACCGGGACGCCGAGCCGCGCCGACAGCTTCGCCGCGTCGATCTTGATCCCTTTCTTCTCGGCCAGGTCGAGCATGTTGAGCGCGACGACCATCGGGCGGCCGAACTCGATGAGCTCCAGCGTGAACTCCAGGCTTCGGCCCAGGATGGAGGCGTCGACCACGTTGACGACAAGGTCCGGCCTTTCCGAAAAGAGGTGTCTCAAAGCCGTCCGTTCCGCCGGATCGGCCGGGCAGAGCGAATAGGTGCCGGGAAGATCGACGATATCCAGAAGGCGCCCCTCGATGGCGACACGGCTGTGGGTATGCTTGACCGTCGTCCCGGGGAAGTTCGATGTTTCGGCTTTCAGCCCGGCGATGGAGTTGAACAGCGTGCTCTTGCCGCAGTTGGGTTGGCCGACGAAGATGACCGAAGGAGCGTCAGGGACGGCCATCCGTGACCTCGACCCTGATCTTCCGGGCGACGCCCCGGCCGAGAGCGACACGGCTGTCCGAGGCGGTGTTCCGGACGAGGATCGGACCTCTCAGGATGGCCGCCGAATCCAGCTCCACGATGTCGCCCGGGTGGAACCCCATGGACATCAGCCTCCGGCGAACGCCCTCGCCCCCGGCGATCCCCAGGATCCGCAGGGGCTTGGATAGAGGCGCTTCACAAAGATTCATGTATTCGATCTCTTTTCTTAATTCGGTATTCGATTTCCGCCCTCGCCCCGGGACCGGTGACCGGTTTCCCGAGCCTTGCAGGATATTATAGCCTATCGGGTCCGGGAACTGAAACGGCGGATCCCTGCCCGCTTGCCGCGTTCGGCCGCGTCCGATATAATCGCTGGCATGAAGAGAACCTCAGCCGTCCTCCTGGCCGCCGCGGTCCTCCTCGGCACCATCGCCTGCGGAAGCCGGACGCCTTCACGGGACCTCCCGGCGACGTTCATCTGGGGGAAGGACCAATCCTCGATCGAGCCCGCGTCGGGGCGGATGAACGTCTGGGGGGGCTTCGAGGTCCGGGACGGCGTCTTTTCCGCGGAAAAGAACATGGCGCGCTTCATCCTGTGGCGGACGGCCGGGTCGGACGCCCGCTTCGACGTAACCTACGTCCTCCGGGGAAAGCCGTGCCGTTTCCTTGTCAACGGCGCGCCCATCGGCAAGCTCGAGCCATCGACGAGGCCGGCGTCGGCGTCCTTCGGCGCCCGGCTGAACGCCGGTTTCAATTTCCTGGAGTTCGACAAGGCGACCAACGACATCCTGCAGGTCCATTCCGTCCGGATGGGTCCGAACGGGGACCGCCCGCGGCGCCATCTCGCGACCGGCGAATCCCTGACCGCGGGGACCGGGCGGACCGGAGGGCGCCTGGTCTTCGCGGGAAGCGGCGCTCTGAGGATCACCGAGGTCTCTTTTCCCGACGGACGGGAGACCATCCGAACGTTCGAACGGAAGCCGGGGCTGTTGTCCCGGAGGATCGTCTACGAATACGACAACCCCGCCCAGGGATATACCGCCTTTTCGGCGGTCAAGGGGAGTTTCGACGTCGTCGAGCGCTCCGTCGCCCCGGTACGGAACACCCCTCCGGCCGGCGGGACGCCGAAGGTCCAGGGCCGGCCGGACATCTTCATCTTCCTCATCGACGCCTGCCGGCCCGACCACCTGGGCCTCTACGGCTACATGCGGCCGACGTCGCCGAACCTTGATCGCTTCGCCGGGGAGGCGGTCGTCTTCGAGAACGCCTACGCCAACGCGTCGTTCACCCGGTCCAGCGTGGCCACGCTGTTCACGGGCCTGTACCCCGAAAGCCACAAGGTCCGCATCCTGATGAACAAGCTCTCAGAGCGCCTGCTGACCATCCCCGTCTATCTCAAGGCCAAGGGCTACCGGACGTCCCTCTTCACGGCCACGGGGAACGTCTCGGAAAACATGGGGTTCGCACGCGGCGTGGACGACTATTTCCCCCACATCGGGGAGTGGCGCCGGGGAGACGAGAGGACCCTGCCCTCCAATTTCGAGGGCTGGCTGTCCCACGAGGGCCCGCTCTTCAGCTATGTGCACTTCATGGAACCTCACCTGCCCGTCGTGCCGCCGCCGCCCTTCCTGGACATGTTCTCGGCTCCCGAGGACCGGGCCTTCGTCCACGGCGTCCTCGGGGAGTTCCAGAAGAAGATCAACGCGGATCTCCCGTTCGGCCCCGACGAGGTCCGGGCGGTCGTCGACAACTACGACGCCGCCATCGGCTACATCGACGGCGAGCTCGGGAAGCTGATGACGAGCCTGAAGGCCCGGGGTTCCTACGACGAGAGCCTGATCATCGTCCTCTCGGACCACGGCGAATCTCTCTACGAGAGGGAATTCTGGGGGCACGGGTCCAAGGTCTACGAGGAGACGGCCCGCGTGCCCCTCATCGTCAAGTTCCCCGCCTCGATGGGACTGAAGGGGCGGGTCGAGCGCGTCGTCGACCTGGCCGGGGCCTTCCCGACGCTGATGGACCTCTTCGGTCCGTCGGTCGGGCTCGACGGGACGAGCTGGCTTCCGGCCGTCGCCTCCAGAGCGATGGACGACGGCCTTGCGGTGACCCGCTCGTTCTCCAACATCGGAGACTTCGGGCTCCGTTGGCGCGACTGGTACGCCATCATCAACATGGCGTCGGCCGGGCAAACCCTCTTCCGCCGCGCGTCGCCCGTTTTCGTCGAGGCCGGGGCCGGATCGGAGAACGTCCGGCTCCTGTTCAAGGTCCGCTTCCTCGAATGGCTCGCCCGGTTCTCCGAGCTCGACGACCGGCCCGTTCCCATGGACCTCCGGACCCTTCCGCAGAACGAGCTGGAGAACCTCCGTTCCCTGGGATATATCAAGTGACAATTCATCGCACCGGGAGAAAGACACCATGAGAAGAACGCGTTTCGCGACGGCGCTGCTGCCGGCCCTGCTCCTCGCCCTGATCGTCCCCCTGACCGCCGACGAAGGCATGTGGCTTTACGACAAGGCCCCCAAAGAACTGGTCCTCAAGGATCACGGCTTCACGATGACCCCGGAGTGGCTGGACCATCTCCGGCTTTCCTCGGTGCGGTTCGGCGGGGCCTCGGCCTCGTTCGTTTCCCCGGACGGGCTCGTCCTGACCAACCATCACGTCGGCCGGGGCCTCGTCCAGAACCTTTCCACGGCCGAGCGCGACCTCATGAAAACGGGCTTCTACGCCCGGACGCGGGCCGACGAGCCCAAGTGCCCCGGCGTCGAGCTGAGGGTCCTCGAAGAGATCGTCGACGTCACCGAGCGGGTGCTCGGCGCCGAAACGGCGGATATGACCGCGTCCCAGGCGGCCGCGGCCAGGGACAAGGCCATCGCCGCCATCGAACGGGAAGCTCCGGCCGCGGCCGGGCTGAAATACCAGGTGGTCAATCTCTATTCCGGGAGCATGTACCACCTCTACAAGTACCGGGTTCATGACGACGTCCGCCTCGTCTTCGCTCCCGAGCATCTCCTCGCCTTCTTCGGCGGCGACCCGGACAATTTCACCTACCCCAGATTCGACCTCGATATCTGCATCTTCCGCGCCTATGAGAACGGACAGCCCCTGAAGACGCCGCATTACCTCAAATGGGCGACGCGGGGCGTGCGCGAGGGCGACCTCGTCTTCTGCTCGGGCAATCCGGGCTCGACCGGAAGGCTTCTGACCCTGGCCCAGCTCGAATTCCTCAGGGACATGGCCTATCCGTTCTCCATCGCCAATCTCAAGAGGCGACAGTCCCTGGTCCGCGAGTACGGGAACAAGGGGCCCGAGGAGGCGCGCGTCGCCCTCAGGAGCCTCTTCGGCATCGAGAACAGCCTCAAGGCCACGATCGGATACCAGTCCGGCCTGCTCGACGCCGGGCTCGTCGCCAAGAAAGCCGAGGCCGAGCGACAGCTGAGGGAATTGGTGGCAAAGGACCCGGGCCTGGAAAAGGAGTTCGGCCGGGCGTGGGACGACGTCGCGGCCGCCCAGAAGGCCCACGCGTCCCTCTTCAAGGGCTACATGTTCTTCGAGCGGGCGAACGGCTTCAACACGCCCTATTTCGACCTGGCCAGGAACCTGGTCCGCCGGGCCATGGAAAAGGAACGGCCCGACGACGCCCGCCTGAGGGAGTTCCGGGAATCCAACCTTCCCTCGATGGACCGGAGGATCCTCTCCCCGTCCCCGATCTACGACGAATTCGAGGTCGTGAAGCTCGCCGATTCACTGATCCAACTCCACGAGGAGCTGGGCGACGCCGCGGAGGTCCGGTGGATCCTCGGCGGGCGCGAGCCGGGCGAGGTCGCCCGGGAGCTCGTCGCCGGGACGAAGCTCAAGGAGCCCGCCGTCCGCAAGGCCCTCCTGGAAGGCGGGGCCGACGCGGTCTACGCCTCGGAGGACCCGATGATCAAGCTCGCCCTCCTCGTGGACCCGGTTTCGCGGGGCTTCCGGGCGCGCTTTGAGAAGGAGGTCGACGCGGTCGAATCGCGGAGCGGCGCCCTGATCGCCCGGGTCCTGTTCCGCCTCAAGGGGACGGCCATCGCCCCCGACGCGACCTCCACCCTGAGGCTGAGCTACGGCGTCGTCAAGGGCTATGTCGAGAACGGCATGAAGGTCCCCTATCGGACGACGTTCGCCGGGCTCTATGAACAGTCGCGCCGGGCGGGGAACAAAACCCCCTACGAACTGCCGCAGGCCGTCCTCATGAAGAGATCGGCCGTGGACCCCGGCACGCCCCTCAATTACGTGGCCACCTGCGATTCCATCGGCGGGAATTCCGGCTCGCCCGTCGTCAACCGCAGAGGGGAATTCACGGGAGTCCTTTTCGACGGGAACATCCAATCCCTCCCGACCCGGTTCGTTTACGAGGATACGATCGCCCGTTCGGTCATGGTCCACGCCTCGGGCATCATCGAAGCGCTGGTCAAGGTCTACGACGCCAAGCCCCTGGCCGACGAGATCCTCGGAAGGAAGTGAGCCCGGAATGGACTTCGGAGGCCGCCCGGCCTAAGATGAAGGCATGAGCGTCGCGGCGTCCGAGAGGAGCGGCCTCAGGACATGGATCGAGATCAGCCGGTCGGCGTTGGCCCATAACCTGCGGGCCTTCCGGCGCGTTCTGGCGCCCGGGTGCCGCATCATGGCCGTGGCCAAATCGAACGCTTACGGCCACGGCCTCTACGACCTCGTCCCCCTCCTCGAGGAGCTCGGCATCGACGCCATCGGCGTGGATTCCATCGTCGAAGCGGTCACCCTGCGGCGGAAGGGCGTGAGCAAGCCCATCCTCGTCATGGGCTTCACGCTCCCCAGCCGCTTCGGCGACGCCGCCCGGAACGGCGTCGCCCTCACCGTGGCGAGCTTCGAAAGCCTCCGGGCCCTGGCCTCGGCCGAGGACGGGCGGAAGATCCGGGTCCACATCAAGGTCGATACGGGGATGCACCGGCAGGGATTCCTCCCGGCCCAGTTGCCCGAAGTTCTGGGATTCCTCAAGTCCCGGCCCGGGCGATTCGCGGTCGAGGGGCTTTACACGCATTTCGCGGCGGCCAAGGACCCCGCCCGGCCCGCCGTCACCCGGGGACAGATCGCCGAATTCGAGGCCGCGGCGACGGCCTTCGCCCGCGAGGGATTCAGGCCCGTCCGTCACGCCTGCGCCACCGCCGGCGTCCTCAACTACCCCGGGGCGCATTACGACATGGCCAGGATCGGCATCGGGCTCATGGGGCACTGGCCTTCCCCGGAGACGCGGCGCGCCCGGGAGGACCGGGTCTCCCTCCGGCCGGTCCTGTCCTGGCGGACGCTCGTCGCCGAGACCAAGCTCCTCCCGGCAGGCGCCTCGCTGGGTTACGACCTCACCGAACGCCTGACCCGCGATTCGAAGATCGGGATCTGCCCCGTCGGGTACTGGCACGGCTATCCGTGGGCCCTGTCGGGGAAAGGCCAGGCGCTCGTCCGCGGGCGAAGGGTCCGGGTCCTCGGCCGCGTCTCGATGGATATGCTGGTCATCGACCTCACCGACGCGCGGGGGGCGAAGCCCGGCGACGTGGTCACGCTGATCGGCCGCGAGCGGGGCGAATCCGTCGACGCCGACGCGACGGCCCGCCTGGCGGGAACGACCGTCTACGAGCTCCTCACCCGCCTGAATCCGCTCCTCCGGAAGATCCCCGTCCGCTGACCCGCCAAATTGACTTTCGGGGGCCGTTCTGTTAATAAATAGTAAATGTTCAAGTGGTTCATCCGTAAGGTCTTCGGGACGCAGAACGATCGCGACCTGAAGAAGATCCGTCCGGTCGTCGACGCCGTCAACGAGCTCGAACCCCGCATCCAGGCCCTCACCGACGACCGGTTGCGCGGCAAGACCGCCGAATTCAAGGAAAAGCTGGCCCAGGGAGCGACCCTCGACGACATCCTCGTCGAGGCCTTCGCCTGCGTCCGCGAGGCGTCCCGGCGGACCCTCAAGATGCGCCACTTCGACGTCCAGATCATCGGCGGCGTCGTCCTCCACGGCGGCCGCATCTCCGAGATGAAGACGGGCGAGGGAAAGACGCTGGTCGCCACCCTCCCCGCCTACCTCAACGCCCTCGACGGCAAGGGCGTCCACGTCGTCACCGTCAACGACTACCTGGCCAAGCGTGACACGGAGTGGATGGGCCAGATCTACAGGTTCCTCGGGCTCAGCGTGGGGACCATCTATCACGACATCGACGAGAAGGTCCGCTACGACGCCTACCGCCGCGACATCACCTACGGCACGAACAACGAGTTCGGCTTCGATTACCTCCGGGACAACATGAAGTTCCGGCTCTCCGACCTCGTCCAGCGCGAGTTCAACTACGCCATCGTCGACGAGGTGGACAGCATCCTCATCGACGAGGCCCGGACGCCCCTCATCATCTCCGGGCCGACCGACGAATCGACGGCCCTCTATTACAAGGTCGACAGCCTCGTCCGCCACTTCCACAAGGACAAGCATTACCAGGTCGACGAGAAGACGCGGACCGTCTCCATCTCCGAGACAGGCGTCGCCGAGGCCGAGAAGTACCTCGGGGTCCCCAACCTCTACGACCTCGCCCAGATGGACCTCGTCCACGCCATCAACCAGTCCCTCAAGGCCCACACGCTCTTCAAGAGGGACGTCGATTACATGGTCAAGGACGGCCAGGTCATCATCGTCGACGAGTTCACCGGGCGGCTGATGCCCGGCCGCCGCTACAGCGACGGCCTCCACCAGGCCCTGGAAGCCAAGGAGAAGGTCAAGGTCGAGCAGGAATACCAGACCCTGGCCTCCATCACCTTCCAGAACTACTTCCGGATGTACAAGAAGCTCGCCGGGATGACGGGGACGGCCCTGACCGAGGCCGAGGAATTCCGGCACATCTACGGGCTGGACGTCGTCGAGGTCCCGACCAACATGCCCCTCATCCGCCTGGAGTGCCCGGACGTCATCTACCGGACGGCGGACGAGAAATGGAACGCCGTCGTCGAGGAGATCATGGAGAGCCACGGCAAGGGCCGCCCCCTGCTCGTAGGCACGGTCTCCATCGAGAAGTCCGAGCACCTCAGCACCCTCCTCCGGAGGAAGAACGTCAAGCACGTCGTCCTCAACGCCAAGTACCACGAGCAGGAGGCCCAGATCATCGCCCAGGCCGGGCGCGTCGGCGCCGTGACCATCGCCACCAACATGGCCGGCCGCGGCGTGGACATCCTGCTCGGCGGCAATCCCGAGTTCCTGGCCCGGGAGAACCTGAAGAAGGGCGGCATCGACCCCGTCAAGGCGACGCCCGAACAGTTCGCCAGGGCCGCGGGCGAGGTCGCGGAAACGACGCGCGAGGAGCACAACAAGGTCGTCGGGCTCGAGGGCCTTCACGTCATCGGGACCGAGCGCCACGAGGCGCGGCGCATCGACAACCAGCTCCGCGGACGGGCGGGCCGCCAGGGCGACCCCGGGTCGTCACGGTTCTATATGTCCCTCGAGGACGACCTCATGCGGATCTTCGGCAGCGACCGCATCTCGGGGCTGATGGCCCGGATCGGGATGGGAGAAGGCGTGCCCATCGAACACGCCATGGTCTCCCGGGCCATCGAGCGGGCCCAGAAGCAGGTCGAATCCCAGAACTTCTCCATCCGCAAGCACCTCCTCGAATATGACGACGTCATGAACAAGCAGAGGGTGGCGATCTACGGCCAGCGGAAGGACATCCTGCACGGCAAGGACCTCAAGGAGTATTTCGCCGAGCTCGTCGAGGGCATCCTCGACTGGCTCATGGACACGTCCGCCAACAAGGATAAACAGCCCGACGAGTGGGACCGTGACGGCCTGAAGACCGGCATCTTCGCCCAGTTCGCGCTCGACGTCGACAAGCTCGGGATCGACTGGGGCGCCGCGACCTACGAGGAGGTCCGGGAGAGGATCCTCACCGCCCTGAGGGCGTCCTACGACGATAAAGAGAGGCTCCTCGGCCCCGAGCGCATGCGGGAGTTCGAGCGGATGATCCTCCTCCAGGTCATCGACTCCCAGTGGAAGGACCACCTCCTCGAGATGGACCACCTCAAGGAAGGCATCGGCCTCCGGGGGTACGGCCAGAGGGACCCGCTGGTCGAGTACAAGAAGGAAGGCTACGAGATGTTCCAGGCGATGATGGACCGGGTGGAGGAGGACGCCCTGCGCTACCTGTTCCTCATCCAGCCGGTCGTTTCGGAGGAGGCGCCCCAGCCGCCCGTGCGGCGCGAGCGCCCGCTGTTCTACCAGAGGTCCGAAGGCGGGGCGGAAGCCGTCGAGGCGCCGAAGCCGAAAGAGGCCCGGTCCACGATCCCCGGCCGCAAGAGGAAACACTGAGGCAAGGAGGCCCCATGCTGGATCGCGACATCAGGGAAGGATTGACCTTCGACGACGTCCTCATCGTCCCGTCGGCCTCCGACGTCAACCCCGCGGACGCCGATGTCGGGACGCGCCTCAGCCGGAACATTCCCCTCTGCGTCCCCGTCATCAGCTCCGCCATGGATACCGTCACGGCTTCGCGGATGGCCATCGCCATGGCCCAGCAGGGCGGCCTGGGGATCATCCACCGCAACATGTCCGTCGAGCTCCAGGCCGAAGAGGTGGACAAGGTCAAGCGCCACGAGAGCGGCATGATCGTCGACCCCATCACGATGCGGCCCGAGGAGAAGATCGAGAAGGCCATCGAGGTCATGAAAAGATACCGGATCTCGGGCCTCCCGGTCACCGACGATGACAACAAGCTCGTCGGCATCGTCACCAACCGGGACATCCGGTTCGAGACGCGGCTGAGCACCCCGGTCTCCAAGGTCATGACCCGGAAGCTCATCACCGTCCCCATCGGGACCTCGCTCGAGGAGGCCGAGAAGCTCTTCCACGAGCACAAGATCGAGAAGATCATGATGGTGGACGAGCATTACCGCCTCAAGGGGCTCATCACCTATAAGGACATCCTCAAGCGGACCCAGTATCCGGGCGCCGCCAAGGACCCCCTCGGCCGCCTGCGGGTGGGCGCGGCGGTCGGCGTCGGCGTCGATACCCTCAAGCGGGTCCAGGCGCTCGTCGAGGCCAGGTGCGACGTCCTCGTCGTCGACAACGCCCACGGCCACTCGCGGAGGGTCCTGGACACGGTCCGCCTCATCAGGAAGGAATTCCCCGACCAGGAGCTCATCGCCGGGAACATCGGGACCGCCGAGGCCGCCGAGGCGCTCGTCGACCTGGGCGTCGACGCGGTCAAGGTCGGCGTCGGGCCGGGCTCCATCTGCACGACCCGGATCATCACGGGAGCGGGCATCCCCCAGATCACCGCCATCTCCGAGGTGTTCAAGGTCACGGGTCCGAAGGGCATCCCCCTCATCGCCGACGGCGGCATCAAGTTCTCCGGGGATATGGCCAAGGCCATCGCCGCCGGCGCCGATTCCGTCATGCTGGGCAACCTCCTGGCAGGGACCGACGAGGCCCCCGGCGAGGTCGTCATGTACCAGGGGCGGGCCTACAAGACGTACCGGGGCATGGGCTCCCTCGAGGCCATGAAGGAAGGCCAGAGCCGGGACCGCTATTTCCAGGACCAGATCCCGGCTGACGCCAAGCTCGTCCCCGAGGGCATCGAGGGCCGGGTCCCGTACAAGGGAAGTGCCACGGCCATCGTCCAGATGCTCGTCGGCGGGCTCAAGGCGGGAATGGGATACGCCGGCTGTCGGACGATCCCCGAGCTCCAGGCGAAGGCCCGGTTCATCAAGATCACCCAAGCCAGCCTCAAGGAGAGCCACGTCCACGACGTCGTCATCACGAAGGAAGCTCCCAACTATCATCAGGAGTGACCGGAGGGAGGCGCCCATGTCGCCATATTTGGTCAAATCGTTAATCGCCGTCGCGCTGGTCTCGGCCGGGATCGCGGCGTTCGCGAGCCAGATGATCCGCATGGGGCGGCCCGATGCGAAGCGGGACCCGGAGAAGCTCCTGAGAGTTCACAGATGGGCGGGACGGATCTTCATCGTCCTGCTCGTCCCGCTCGCCGTCCTCGGCGCGAAATTCTGGGCTGCCGCGGGAGACTCCCTCTCGGTGCGGGCGGGATCCCACGTCGTCCTCGCCCTGACCCTCCTGGTCCTCGTCCTGATCAAGTATTCGATCGTCCGCTTCTACAGGGGTTTCCTGAGGATGGCCCCGACGCTGGGTATGGCGATCTTCGCCCTGATGCTGCTCGTCTTCGCCCTGTCGGCCGGTTTCGCCGGCCTGATGCGCGTCTCAGGTTGAGGGCTTCGCGTCCCTGATCCGGTTGTTCGCGTCGACGAGCACGACCTTGGGCATGAAGAACTCGAGCTCGTCGTCGTCGAGGAGGGCGTAGGCGGCGATGATGATCTTGTCCCCTTTTTTGGCCTTATGGGCCGCCGCTCCGTAGATCGCCACGGTGCCCGAGCCCTTTTCGGCCTTGATCAGATAGGTCGCGAACCGCTCCCCCGTCGTGACGTTGTAAACGTCCACCTTCTGGTAGGGATGGAGGTCCGCCGCTTTCATCAGGTGCTCGTCAAGGCCCAGGCTTCCCTCGTAGTTCAGGTCGGCTTCCGTTACGGTGGCCCGATGGACCTTCCCTGTCATAAACTCACGTTTCATGGTCAATCTTCCTTAAAGGCTGTTCGGAAATTATCGATGAGCCGCGTCCGGCCGATGAAAACGGCCATGGCGACGAGGGCCTCCCCGTCGACGCGGTCCAGCGGCCGGAGGTTGACGGGGTCCACGACCTCGACGTAATCGAGGCGGGCCAGGCGTTCGGCAGCGACGGCTTCTTCGATCCCCCGCATGATCGTCCCCGCGTCCTTCTCCCCTCCCTCGATCCTCCGGCGGGCCTCCGACAGGCTCCGGGACAGGACCAGGGCGGCCTTCCGTTCTTCCGGCGAGAGATAACTGTTCCTTGAGCTCAGCGCCAGGCCATCCGCGTCCCGGACCAGGGGCAGGGCCTCGACGCGCACATCCAGGTCGAGGTCGGCGGCCATCTTCCTCAGGACGATGACCTGTTGGGCGTCTTTCCAGCCGAAGTAGGCCGCGTCGGGCCGGACGATGTTGAAGAGCTTGAGGACGACCGTGCAGACGCCCCGGAAGTGCCCCGGACGGGAGCGGCCGCAGAGCCTGTCCTCGAGGTCCTCCACTTCGACGTACGTCCGATAGCCGTCCGGATACATATCGGAGGGCTCGGGATGGAAGACATGATCGACCCCTTCTTTCTCGAGCGATGCGACATCCCGCTCGAGGTCCCTCGGGTAGGCCCCGAGATCCTCCTTGGGGCCGAACTGGGCGGGATTGAGGAAGATGGAAACGACGGTGGCGTCGGACTTCGCCCGGCACGCCCGGACCAGGCTGAGGTGCCCTTCATGAAGATAGCCCATGGTCGGGACGAGCCCGATCCGCGCTCCCCGCGCCCGGAGCTCCCGGGAGACGGCCTTCATTTCCCCGACCGACCGGACGATCCTCATCGCGCGGCCCTCTTCGCTTTTCCGGCGTTCCCGCGGCCGAGCCCCGCGGCGAACCGGCGGGCCTCGGCGGGCTTGAGGTGGTAGGACGTCGCGTCGTCGGGGAACGTGCCCTTCCGGACGTCATCCGCGTACCGGTGGACGGCATCCCCGATGACCGAATCGAGGTCGGCGTATTTTCGGACGAATTTCGGGAGGTATCCGGTCGCGTAGCCCGCCATGTCGTGAAAGACCAGGACCTGACCGTCGCAGTGCGGCCCGGCGCCGATGCCGATGGTCGGGATCCCGAGTCGCGAGGTGACCTCGCGGGCGATCTCCAGCGGCACCGACTCCATGACGACGGCGAACGCGCCGGCCCGTTCGAGGTCCCGGGCGCCCGCGAGGATCTTACGGGCCTCCTCGAGGGTCGTTCCCCGGACCTTGTAGGAACCCAGGCCGCAGATGGATTGGGGGGTCAGCCCGACATGTCCCATGACGGGGATCTCGGCCTCGACGAGCGCCTCGACGGTCTTCAGCCGCCCCGCCGAGGCTCCCTCGATCTTGACCCCGCCCGCCCCGGCTTCCTTGAGGAAGCGGGCCGCGTTCCGGATGGACGCCTCGACCGACAGGTGGAAGGAGAGGTAGGGCATATCCGCGACGACCAGGGCGCGACGGGCCGCCCGGGCCACGGCCTTCGTGTGGTGAAGCATGTCGTCCATGGTTACGGGCACGGTGCTCCCGTGGCCGAGGACGACCATGCCCAGGGAATCGCCGACGAGGAGGACGTCGATGCCGCCGTCGTCAAGGATGCGGGCCGTGGGGAAATCGTAGGCGGTCAGGACCGCGATCTTCACGCCGGCCGCCTTCATGGCGCGCAGCGACGGAGCCGTGACCCTGGGGGAATCTTGTCCGGACATGGCGTCTTCCTTTCTCCCCACCCCGCCTTGCGGGGTTGAGGTAAAGCGTATTCCCGACGTTCCTCGGAAGTCGCGGCACCCGAAAGGGTGTCCACGCTCCGCCCTATTGTATCACTTTTTCGGCAGTTTGGCCCCGAAGCTCTGCGGGACGTAATAGAGGTTGCCCTTCTTCATCTGACGGACCTGATCGAGGAGGTCGTCGACGTCGTCCTCGCGGTCGAGGTCCAGGTCGTCGGCCTTGACGACGAGGAGCGGGGCCGCCTGGTAATTGAAGAAGAAGTAATCGAAGGCCTCGACGATGTCCTCGAGGTACTTCTCGGAGATGTTCTTCTCCTGCGGATCCCCTTCCCGGGCGATCCGGCGGAGGAGCGTCGGCAGGGAGATCTGGAGGTAGATGACGAGGTCGGGCTTCGGCACGCGTTCGGCGAGGATGCCGTAGATCTTGTCGTAAACGAGGAGCTCATCGTCCGAGAGCGTCTGGTAGGCGTAGATCTTGTCCTTCTCGAACAGGTAGTCGCAGACGAGGCGGTCGACGAAAAGGTCCCGCTGGAAAAGGCGCACCTGCTGATGATAGCGGTTGGCCAGGAAGACGAGCTGGGCCAGGAAGGCCGCCCCCTCCTTCTCCCCGTAGAAATCCTTCAGGTAGGGGTTGCCGACGTGGTCAAGGACGAGCTTCCCTCCCGCGCGCTGGGCCAGGAGGTTGGCCAGGCGTCCCTTGCGGGACTTGAAGACGCCCTCGACAGCGATGTGCTTGAAGGGCAGATCGACGGTATTCTTCATGTGCGGTCCCGCAAACTGACTTGTTTATATCCGATAAACCGGGTCAAGTCAACGCGCTATTTCTGGATCGCCTCGAGGGGAACGACGATCCAGGCGATGACATAGAAGATGAGCATCGGCAGGACGGCCGTGACCAGGGCGAGCCCGGCGAAGACCAGCCGGACGAGGGACGGGTCGATGTCGAAATAGTCGGCGAACCCGCCGCAGACCCCCCCGAGCATCTTCCGATTCAAGGACCTGGTTAACTTCTTGGCCATAAGCGCCTCCTTGGACCTAGATATTGATACGGATGGGAAGGATGACGGTCGTGATACCCCGCCACCGGAGTTCCTGCTGGATGGCGAACGCCGTCTCGTTGTGCAGGAGCCGGTGAAGGAGGTTGGGCTGGCGGAAGACGGACTGCCCGGCGAAAACGGTCGAGCGCGGGAATTCCCTGGCCGTCCTCTCGCACAGCTCGACGGCCGTATGGACGATGTCGGTCCCGATGTCGAACCGCGACGTCGCCGTGAAACCCAGCTTCCGGGCCAGATCGACGTACTTGTCGAGGTCGCCGCTCGTATGGGCCGTCAGCGACGGAACCGAGTCCGTATCCTTGAACGCGCTGACGTCCACCTCGGAGACCGAACAGGAAGACGAAGTTCTTGTAGAGGCCTGGGAAGCTGCGGATGACCGAGAGGAACGTGTGGACCCCGAATCCGTTGTAGCTGTTGACCAGCTGGATGGCGGTCATGTTCCTGGGATCGGCCGGGTCCATGTTGACCGGGCCCTTGACGGGCAGGCTGGTCAACAGTTCGTCCAGCTCCCGGACGCCGCCCCGCACCTTGGAGTAATGGGCCCGGGTCATGTAACAGAGGGCGATGACGACCGAGGTGATGCACAGGGTCAGCCAGCCGCCGACGAGGAACTTCTCGATGGCCATGACGATGAGGATCGTCGCGCAGACGACCAGGGCCACGAGGTGCACGGGAAGGTGTTTTTTCCACGCCTTGTCCTTGTTCCGGTTCCTGATGAAGAACCGGGACATGCCCAGCTTGGAGAGGGAGAAGGTCAGGAAGACGTTGATGGAATACATGATGACCAGGGTCCGGAGACTGCCCCGGGCATAGAGTAGAAGGAGGACGGACGCCCCGCCCATGAGCAGGACGCCGTTCTGAATGGTGAACCGGTCCGAGAGCGAGGCGAATCGGCGCGGGAACCAGTAATCCAGCGCCATGTTGGCCATGACCCGCGGCCCGTCCATGAACCCGGCCTGGGCGGCGACGAGGAGGAGCGCCCCCTCCGAGAATATGGTGATGAGGGCCAGGAGCGGTCCGAATCCCCAACCTTGGTAAAGGGTCGAAGCGAGGACGGCGTTGAACGTCTTGCCGGCGACCGGCGCGACGCCGAGGAGAAGGTAGCAGACAAGGATGCCGCCCGCCGTGAAGGCCAGGGACGTCGAGAGATAGACCATGGTCTTCTTGCCGTTATGGACCCGCGGCTCCCGGAGTATCTGGAGACCGTTGGAGACGGCCTCGATCCCGGTGAACGTCCCGCCGCCCATGGAGAACGCCTTCACGAACAGGAGCGCCAGCCCGCCCATCCCCAGGGTCGCGACCCCCTGTTTGAAGTCGCCCCGGATGCCATGGGCCACGGGCCCGATCTGAGGGATATGGGAGAGGATGCCGTAGCCGATCATGAAAATGTGGGTCGCGACGAAAACCAGGAAGATGGGGGCCAAAAAGGTCACCGACTCCTTGATCCCGCGCAGATTCAGGACGACCAGCAGGCAGATGGCCAGGATCTCGAACGGGAACTTGTATTCCTGGACCCCGACCGGGAAGAAGCTGAAGACGGCGTCTCCGCAGGCGACGATGGAAACGGTGATGGTCAGCATGTAGTCGACGAGAAGAGCACAGCCCGAGACGACGCCCGCTTTTTCGCCGAGCGTCTGCGTCGCGACGATGTAGCCCCCGCCTCCGGAAGGAAAGTATTCGATGATCCGCGAATAGGCATAAGAGATGATGAAAACGGTCAGCGCCGTCGCCAGGGCCAGGAAAACGGCAAGGTAGGAATGACGGCCCAGGGTGCGGAACGCCTCCTCCGGCCCGTAGGAAGCCGAGGAAAGCCCGTCGGCGCCGAGGCCGATCCAGGCCAGGATGGGGATGAGGGCCAGCTTGTGGAAAAGCGACGGGTCCTTGATGTTTCTGGGCGCGCCGATCAGGGTCCGGCGAACCTTATTCAGAAGGGAGGGATCTTCCCCGGACGCCTGGGATTGCTGGTTCATTTTCGGTTCACCCGTATCTTTCTCTCTCGGAGCCCCCGCGAACGGCGTTCGCGGACGGCCCCTATTGTATGGAAAATCCCCCTTCCGGGCAAGTCGACCTGCCCCTCGCAGAGCCATGCCCTCGCCTATCACAAGGCGAGGGCGAGATGTGCGGCTCAGGGTAACCCCATTAAGGTCTAAGGCCCTTATGGGGTTGACTCCCGGCAAGCCGTATGTTATCCGATAGGGGAACGTCGAAGGCGACGGATCTGAACATATCGGAGGAAAGCATGTTCGGTTGGACGGGTCACATTCTCAGGGTCAACCTGACCGATAGAACTTTCAAGAAAGAGAGCTTCAGCGAGGAATTCGCGAAAAAATGGGTCGGTGGGCGAGGATTCGCCGTAAAGATCCTTTACGACGAGCTCAAGCCCGGGATCGACCCCCTCGGCCCCGAGAATAAGCTTGTCGTGGCCCTGGGCCCCATTGCCGGGATTCCGGCTCCCAATACCGGGAAGGCGGTCGTCGCCGCCAAATCCCCCCTGACGGGCTTCTACGGCGACGGGAACCTGGGGACCCGGGTCTCGGAGCACCTCCGCAAGGCGGGCTACGACGCCCTCATCGTCGAGGGGAAGGCCGACCGCCCGACGCTCCTGGCCATCGAGGACGACAAGGTCGAGTTCCTTCCGGCCGGAGACATCTGGGGCAAGGGGACCTACGCGACGAACGATTGGATCTATGCCAAGTACGGCAAGGGCGTCGGCGTCCTGAACATCGGCCAGGCGGGCGAGAACATGGCCCGTTACGCCGTCGTCCGCAGTCTGGAAGGCCGGGCGGGCGGACGGCCGGGCATCGGAGCGGTCATGGGCTCCAAGCTTCTCAAGGCCATCGTCGTCAAAGGGACCAAGCCCATTCCGCAGGCCGACGCCGCCGGCATGAAGGCCCTCGGCTCGGGCGACCTCAAGAAGGTCGGCCAGATCGACAAGCAGACCGGATGGTCCATCCAGAGCACCAACGGCGTCCTCGCCTGGTGCAACGAAGTGGCCGGCCTCCCCGTGCGGAACTTCCGGAAGACCCACCACCCCGATGCCTGGAAGGTCGACGGCGAGCGCTTGAACGATTCCCGGATCGCCACCTACGGCTGTCCGAACTGTACGATGCGCTGCGGCATCACCATCCACGACCGCGAGGGCCGCGAGTCCGAGCTCGACTACGAGAACGTCGGGCTCCTCGGCCCGAACCTCGAGATCTTCGACCTCGACCAGGTCGGTTCGCTGAACTGGCTCTGCGACGAGTACGGACTGGACACGATGTCGGCCGGATGCACCCTCAGCTTCTACGCCGACGCCATCGACCACGGCGCCGTTGCCGGCGACTTCAGGTTCGGCGACGCCGAAGCGGCCAAGAAGCTCCTGGGCCTCGCCGCCCGCCGCGAGGGCGCCCTGGGGAACCTCCTCGCCGACGGCTCCCTGCGGATGGCCCGCGCCTTCGGCCACGGCTCGGAGGCCTACGCCATGCAGGTCAAGGGGCTCGACGTCGCGGCCTACAACTGCAAGTTCATCCCCGGCCAGGCCCTGGCCTTCGGCGTCGCGCCGATGGGCGCCCACCACAAGGAGGCCTGGATCATCACCTTCGAGCTCAAGAACACGACGCGCGAATCATACGGCCCCGAAAAGGCGGCCAAGGTCATCGAGCTCCAGCGGATCCGGGGCGGCATGTTCGAGTTCATCGTCTCCTGCCGCTTCCCCTGGATCGAGCTCGGCTGGGGCCTCGACAACTACCCCAAGTACTTCAACGCCGTCACCGGCCTCGACTGGAACCTGGACGACATGTGGCGGACCGCTGACCGCCTTTACGCCATGATCAAGCTCCACTACCTCCGGGAGTTCCCGAACGCGACGCGCGAAGGCGACTATCCCCCCGGAGTCTGGTTCGACCCCGCCAACGCCGACACCGAGGGGCCCATCGCCGGCAAGGTCCTGGAGCGCGACAAGTACGACGGCCTCCTCCAGCATTATTACGACCAGCGCGGCTACGACCGCCGGGGGATCCCGACGAAGGCGACCCTCGAACGGCTCGGCCTCTCCCGCGAGGCGGCCGAGGCTGAAAAATACGGGAAGCTCGAATGAAGGTGACGGTCAAGCTGATCGGGCCGCTCATCTACGCGGCCGGGTTCAGCGAGAAGGAGATGGAGGTGCCGGATGCCGTCACCTCCGGGAAGCTTCTCGAGCTCGTCGGGATCGCCCCGGACCGCCCCCGGATCGTCACCCGGAACGGCAAGGCCGTGGGTCCGGCGGAAGCGTTCGCCGAGGGCGACCGGATCGTCATTTCGCCCCTCTATTCCGGAGGATGAGTCCTTTCCCCGGGATCGCGACGGAAGGCCGGGCATGAGGCCGGTCCTTATCGGCGGCGAATGGCGTCCCGCCGGGTCCGACGGCTCGTTCAGGGCCGTGGACCCGGCCACGGGAGCTCCGCTCTCCGACGAATATCCGATCTCCCGCTTCGCAGACATCGAGGCCGCTCTGGATGCGGCCGCGCATGTCGTCGACGAATGCCCCGCCCCGGAGCCGGAACGGCTCGCCGGATTCCTCGAAGGATTCGCCGCGAAGCTCGAGGAGAGGCGCGATGAGGCCGTGGCCCTGGCCCATTCCGAAACGGCACTCCCCGAAGAGCCCCGTCTCCGTTCCGTGGAGTTTCCCAGGCTGACCGACCAGCTGCGACAGGCGGCCGCCTCCTGCCGCCGGCGGGACTGGTGCCTCGCGACGATCGATACGAAACGCGAACTCCGGTCGATGTACGGGCCGCTCGGCGGGCCCGTCGTCGTCCTCGGCCCGAACAACTTTCCCTTCGCCTACAATTCCGTCGCCGGGGGGGACTTCGCCGGGGCCGTCGCCGCCGGCAATCCGGTCATCGCCAAGGCCCATCCCTGGCATCCCGGGACGACGAGGGTCCTTGCCGAAGCCGCTTCTGACGCACTCCGCGCGAGCGGCCTGCCGCCGGCCCTGGTCCAGATGTTCTACCATTGCCGGCCCGAGGACGGGCTGAAGCTCGCCGCCCATCCCTTGACGGCGGCCCTGGCGTTCACCGGAAGCCGCGCCTCGGGCCTCGCCTTGAAAGAGGCGGCCGACCGGGCGGGCAAGCCCGCTTACCTGGAGATGTCGAGCGTGAACCCGGTCCTTGTTCTTCCGGGCGCTCTAGAGGAAAGGCTCGATCGGCTCGCCGCGGATCTTTTCGGTTCATGCACGTCCGGGGCGGGCCAGTTCTGCACAAAACCCGGGCTCGTCGTCCTCATGCGCGGGGCCCGGAGCGATGAGTTCTGCGATATGGTCCAGCGGCTGTTCGGGGGGGAGCCGGGCGGTTTCCTCCTTGGCGAGGGGATCCTTCAGAGGCTGTCCGGCGCGGTCGTCGCCCTCGAGAGGGCCGGCGCCCTTCTCCTCGCCGGGGGACGCGCCCTTCCCGGACCCGGATTCCGGTTCGCGAACACGCTGTTCCGCATAACGGGACGTCAATTCCTCGGAAACCCCGCCGCCTTCCAGACCGAGGCCTTTGGGAGCCTCGCGGTGCTCGTCGTCGCGGAGGACGCGGACGAGCTCGCGGCGATCGTCCACGCGTTCGAAGGGAACCTGACCGGGGCCATCTTCAGCGGGCCCGGCGACATGGACAAGGATATCCACGACCTGATCGAGCCCGTTCTCCGCAGAAAGGTCGGACGCCTTCTCGATGACAAGATGCCCACAGGCGTCGCCGTCTCCCCCGCCATGAATCACGGCGGCCCCTTCCCCGCCACAGGGCATCCCGGCTTCACGGCCGTCGGCTTCCCCGCGTCGATAAGGCGCTTCGCGGCCCTGCGTTGCTACGATCATGTTCGTCCCGACCGTCTCCCCCCGGAGCTCGGGGACAAGAATCCCACCGGCGCCATGTGGCGCTGCATCGACGGGAATTGGACGAAGGTCGATATTCCGGCCCGACGGTAACCGAGGGTTTTACGATTGCCGGGCAGGCGACAAAGATCGCCTCTGTCGCGATGAGACGGCCCATTCAGGCAAGGACGCAGGCTAAAGCCTGCGGTCAAAGGCGAATTTCCGCCCTTCCCGATGATCAGCGATAGAGGCAGAGATACGCCGAATCCTCTGTGACCTTGAGCTGGAACCTGAGGTTCGGGCCGACCGTGAAGGATTCGCCCTTGCGGAAGACCTTCCATTTGTCCGAGCCCGGGAGCTTCACGGTGAGCGCCCCGCTGACGACCGTCATGATCTCCTTGGTCGACGTCCCGAACTCATATTCCCCCGGGGCCATGACGCCGACCGTCGCCGGTCCGTCCGCCGCGGCGAACGCGAGGGACTTCACCTTGCCGTCGAAATACTCATTGACCTTGAACATGCTTCGCCTTTCTTCCGAGCTTCCTGACCAGGAGCGCCACGACCAGGTTGGCCTGGAGGCTGGCGACGATGGCGACACGCGGGGCCATCGGGCTCACGCCCTCCGGACATTGGCTTTCCTCGTCGCCGCAGACGTACAGGTCGCCCATCTTCCGGCTGTGGAGCTTTCGGTTGGCCCCGTATCCGGCCAGCCCCGAGGCCGCGACGATGGGCCTCCCCGGGCGTTTCGACAGCCAAGTATCGATGAGCAGCCGTTTGGCCTCGGCCCGGTCGAACGCCTCGACCATGATATCGGCGTCCCCGAAGATGGGAACGATATTGGCGGCCGTGATCTCGATATCATGAACGACATATTCCGAGAACGGGTTGATGGCCTCCAGGTTCTCTTTAAGGGCAGCGACCTTCCGCCGGCCGATCTGGCTCATGAAATATTGTTGGCGATTGAGGTTGGAGGCCTCGATGGCGTCGCGGTCGGCGATGACGAGCCGGCCCACACCGGCCCGGGCGAGCGAGACCGCGATGTTCGAGCCAAGCCCCCCGGCCCCGGCGATGCCGACGGTCCCTTTGCGCAGGGCGGCCAGAACGCGCGGATCGTGCTTCCCGAAGAGCTCATCGGCGGCGGCCCCGCACGGTGGCAGGGGCGTCGCGACCAACAGGTCGGCAAGCTCCTTCGTCTGCGCCGTTCGCAAAATGGGCACATCTCCCCCGGCCGGCCCATCGGAAATAACGGCCAGAAGCTCATCGGGCGGGACAAAGATGCGTTCGGCGCCTTCCCCGACCACGCTGATCTTCTTCAGGCCTCCGATGGCCTTCCCTCCCTCCACGATAACGATGTCGGCATCGGCGAAAAAGCGGCGGGCGAGGTCTTCGACGTCAGGAGCGCCCTTAAGGAAGACCGCCGCCCGGGTAGGCGTGACGATACCGACAGTCCCGGCCCCGGCCTCTGTGAACGTCCAGGTATCCTTACCTTCGGTGTCGAGGGCAACATCCTTGTGGGTGTGCTTGATGACCCCGACTTCAAGGCCCCTCGATTTGAGCTCGGGGACAAGGCGGGCGAGAAGGGTGGTCTTGCCGCTCCCGGAGGGACCGACGACGGCGACGATCTTCATCTCGGGCAATTTATAACATAGGGACCGGGGGCTGTCAAAAATCCCCCCTCACCCCCCTTTTACAAAGGGGGGTATCTATTTCCCCTCACCCCCCTTTTACAAAGGGGGGAATCTTTTTCCCCCGACACCCCTTTACAAAGGGGGGAATCTATTTCCCCCAACGCCCCTTTCAAAGGGGGGTATCACATTTCCCCCTCGCCCCCCTTTGAAAAATTCGTAGCCGGGACTCAGGGCTTGCCGCAGTCGCCGACGCGGCCCCTCAGCAGCTCGACGGCGTGGGCCAGCGCGGGAAGGATGACTTCGAAATTCTCGCGGGCGGCTTTCGGACTGCCGGGAAGATTGACGATCAGGGTCGTCTTGCGGATACCGGCGACGGCCCGGGAGAGCATGGCGGTCCCTGTCTTCTTCAGGCTTTCGGCCCTCATGGCCTCGGCCAGGCCGGGAGCGTCCTTGTCCAGCACATCGCGGGTCGCCTCAGGTGTCACGTCCCGCGGCGCGAACCCGGTCCCGCCGGTCGTCAGGATGATGTCGACGGACCCAGAATCAGCGACGGCTTCCAGCTCCGTCCGGATGATCTCCCTTTCGTCGGGAAGGACGGCTATATGGGCCACGGCGCCGCCATTCTCGCGGATGATCGACGCGAGGAGCGGGCCGCTCGCGTCTTCCCGCTCACCCCTCGAAGAACGGTCCGATATCGTCAGAACGGCGACGCGAATGCCCTTAAGCATGGCCCTTCTCCTTGTCGTCCGGGAACGATTCGACCTCGATGCGGTCTCCCGGCCCGACCGTTCCGCCGTCGAGGACGCGGGCGAAGATCCCTTCCCTCGGCATGACGCAGTCCCCCGCCTGCTCGAAGATGGCACAGCGATCATGGCAGACCTTGCCGATCTGGCTGACCTCGAGACGCGCCCCGACGCCCAGGCGCAACACGGTCCCGACGGGAAGCGACACGAGCTCGATCCCGGTCGTCGTGATATTCTCGGCGAAGTCGCCGGGCCCGACGTCGAGGCCGACGTCCCGCATCTTCTGAATGCTCTCGCGCGCCAGAAAGCTGACCTGGCGGTGCCCGTCTCCGGCGTGGGCGTCGCCCTCGAGCCCGCGGCCGGGAACGACGCGGCAGTCCGGGACCGGGGACTTGCGGACGCCCTTGGTCAGGCTGACGTTGACCGAGACGACCGTCCCTGCCCTACCAGGTGAAGCGGCCACTCTTTCCTCCGGTCTTCGAAACGAGATGGACATCGCCGATGACCATCCTCTTGTCCGCGGCCTTGCACATGTCATAAACGGTCAGGCAGGCCGCGGCCACGGCCGTCAGCGCTTCCATCTCGACGCCCGTCCGATCGAAGGCCCTGACCGTGGCCGTCACCCGGACAAGCCCTTCGTCGGGAACGGGGACGACCGAAACGTCGATATGGGTCACGCGCAGAGGATGGCAGAGAGGGATCCACTCGGCCGCCCTCTTCGCCGCCTGGATCCCGGCCAGGCGGGCGGTGTTCAAGACCTCGCCCTTGGGGACGGCGTTCGCGGCGATGAGCCCGAGGGTCTTGCGGGCGAGCTTGATCTCACCTCGCGCCACCGAGGTCCTGGCTGTCTCCGGCTTTTCGCTCACGTCGACCATTCGCGGCCGCCCCTTCCCGTCGACATGCGTCAATTTTTTCACGTCAGCCTCCGATCGTCCTCAATCCGTTCCCCCTCGCCTCCCGGGTCGCGTCGTCCCTGTCCTTCGGCTTCCGCGAAAGGGCGTCGCGGAGGACCTGTTTGAGGACCTCGTCCCCGGCGCCGGACCTCAACAGGGACTTGAGGTCGACCGCTTCCCCGGCGAACAGGCACGGCAGAAGATGTCCGTCGGCCGAAACCCGGAGCCGGTTGCACGTCGCGCAGAAGTGCTCGGAATAGGGGCTGATGAACCCGAAGTTCCCCTTCATTCCCGGCAGAGAATAGTACCGCGCCGGGCCGGCGCCCTCGGGCGCGGCGGCTTCCTCCAGCCGGCCGTAGGAAGCCAGCCGGGCCCTGGCCTCGGTGCAGGAAACGAAATACCCTTTGGCCGGAGAGAAGTCCATGAGCTCGATGAACCGGACGTGGACCGGCCTCTCCCGGGCCAGGGCGACGAACCGGGAGAAGTCGTCGTTCTTGCCCTTGAGCAGGACGACGTTGACCTTGACCGGCGCAAAGCCCCTGGCCAGCGCGCCGTCCAGGGCTTCGAGGACGTCGGCCAGACGCCCTCCCCCCGTGATCTCCGCGAACGTCTGCGGGTCCATCGTATCCAGGCTGATATTGATGCGCCGGAGCCCGGCGTCCCAAAGCTCGTCCAGATGGTCCTTGAGCAGGATACCGTTGGTCGTCAGGGAGATATCCCTGGCTCCCCCCAGCCCGACGAGGGAACGGACGAAGCCCGCCAGTCCTTTGCGGACGAGAGGCTCTCCGCCCGTCACACGGAACCTCACGATGCCCAGCTCGAGGGCGAGGCGGGCCAGCCGCAGGAACTCCTCGTAAGAGAGGATCTCTTCGGGCGGGATGAACCGGAACTCCTTGCCCGGCGAGCAGTAGAAACAGCGCAGGTTGCACCGGTCGGTCACCGACAATCGCATGTAGTTGATCGACCGGTCGTGGAGGTCCTTCATCTCACCACCCGACCCGATGCGCGATGACCGTCGTCCCCGCCGGCAGATATTCCGCCGCGGCGGGAACCAGGGCCAGGGCATCCACGGGAACCAGGCTCCTCAGCAGACCCGATCCCTGCCCTCCCGTCTCTTCCGCCCACGCCTCCCCGTCTTTCACCGAGAGCTTCACGCGGAGGAAATGCAGGCGGCCCTTTTTCTTCTTGATCTCGCGGGAGAGCCGGACCTCGAGCGCCTCCGGAAGAGGATCGGCCCGGCCGGAAAGGAATCCGAGGAACGGGCGCACGTACTCTTCGAACATGATCATCACAGCTCCGGGATTGCCCGGCAATCCGAAGAGCCAGCGGGGGCCGTCCGCTCCGTCGAGGACATAGAAGGCCAGGGGCATACCGGGCTTCTGGGCCACCTTCCAGAAAACCTGCTTCGCCCCGATCCCCTCGAACGCGTCCCGGACAAGGTCATAATCTCCCATCGAAACGCCGCCCGTCGTGAGAACGACCCGCGAGGTCCTGAGGGCCTCCCGAAGGACTTCGACGGTCGTTCCGAGCTCATCCCAGGCCCTGCCGACGAAGGAGAGCCGGGCGCCCGCCGAAGTGATCTGGGCCCTGAGGATGTGGCTGTTGCTGTCGTAGATCGCCCCGGGATCGAGGGCCTCTCCCACGTTCCGGGTCTCCCCCCCGTGGTGATCACCGCCACGTCCGGTCGACGGGATACCGGGACCTTCGCCGTCCCGAGCGCGGCCAGGAAGCCGAGGGCGGCCGAATTGAGGAACGCGCCCTTTTCGAGGGCGGTTTCCCCTTTTCCGATGTCCTCGCCGGCCCGGCGGATGTTCGCTCCCGAAGCGAAGGGACGGGAGACGACGATCTCCGCGGGGCTCTCCCGGACGTCCTCGCGCGGAATGACGGCGTCGGCTCCGGGCGGGACAGGCGCCCCGGTCATGATCTTGACCGCGGTCCCGGGCCCCACGGGCCCGGCCAGGACCGTTCCGGCCGGGGCTTCCCCGGCCAGTCGCAACGTGACCGTCCCCTGCGCCGTATCGGAACTCCGGACGGCATAGCCGTCCATGGCCGAATTGTCGAAAGGAGGAAGGGCCCGTGGCGAGACGATGTCGGCCGCCAGTATCCTCGCGAAGGCTTCCTCCAGGCGGACCTCCTCCGTCCCCAGAGGCCGGGCCTCTTCAAAGACCGCTTTGCGTGCCGATTCATAATCGATCATCTCAATTCTCTCCGTTCCCGTTCCCGTTCTCCCTGACGGCCGGAAGGGCGCGCAGGGAAGAGGCCTTGACGCCGGCCCAGGCGTTCTCCCCGGTCCGGATGCCGAGCTCCTCGACGGAAGCTTTCGTCAGCAGGGCCTTCAGCGGGAACCCGCAGTCGAGGGTGATGAGGGCGAAACGGTCGGATGGCGCGACCTCGACCACCCGTCCTTGGAACCAGTTCCGGACACTGCTCTCGAACCGCTGTCGGGCGAGCAGGACGTCCTCGGGCCTGACGAAAAGAAGGACCTCGGTGCGCGCGTCGGCGTGACCGGACGCCAGGATTCGATGCGCTCCGTGGGCGACGACCAGCAGGTCGCCCCGCTGTTCCTCGACGACGCCCTTGAGAAGGGTCGCGTGGCCGAGGAGCCGGGCTGCCGCGTCGTCCGCGGGCGAAGCGAAGACATCCTCGGTCCGTCCCTCCTGAAGGAGCTTCCCGCCGACGAGGACGGCAAGACGGTCTCCGAGGCAGGCGGCCTCCTCGCGGTGGTGGGTGACGAAGACGGTAGTCTGGCCGGTGGCGCGGAGGACGCGTCCGAGTTCGGCGATGAGCTCCTCCCGGCTCGGGGCGTCCAGGGGGGAAAAGGGCTCGTCGAGGAACAGGATGTCGGGTTCGAGGATGAACGCCCGCGCCAGATTGACGCGCTGGACCTCGCCTCCCGACAATTTCCGGGCGTCCCTGCCCAGGAGATGTCCGACGGAAAAGAGGGAGGCCGCCCTTTCGAGCCGGTGCTTCATCTCGGAGCGGGAGACCTTGCGGACCTTCAGCCCGTAAAGGATGTTCCGCTCGACCGAGCCGGCGAACAGGAAGGGCTTCTGAAGAAGGAGCACGAAGCGGCGCCGGCGGTCCGTTCCGTTGTGGCTATCGACCTTCTCGCCGCGATAGGAGACGGTCCCATGGCATGGCCTTTCCTGCAGCGAGGCGAGGCGCAGGAGCGTGCTCTTGCCGGACCCGTTCGGGCCCAGCACCGCAAGGCATTCGCCGCAAAAGACGGAGAAGCGGGGGACGTCCAGGACCGTCACCGGCCCGTAGGCGTGACGGATCCCCGTCATCTCCAGGTGCGCGGCTTCCACGCCTCGGCTCCTTTCTGCTGGATAGAGGTCAGGAGGAAATTGACGGCGAAGCTCAGGGCCAGGAGAACGAGGGAGAGGGCGATGGCGACCTCGAAGCGTCCCATCCGCGTCTCCTGGACGATGGCCGTCGTCAGGACCCGCGTCTGGCCCTTGATGTTCCCGCCGACCATGAGGACGGCCCCGACCTCGGAGATGGCGCCTCCGAAACCGGCCATCACGGCGGCCAATTGCGGAAGACGGGCTTCCCGGAACAGGACGAGCGCGGACTGGAGGTTCGAGGCCCCCAGGGACCTGGCCTGGAGGACGGCCAGGGGATCCACGTTCTGGAAGGCCGCCAGGGATAGGCCCGCGATGATCGGGACGACGATGATGACCTGCGCGACGACCATGGCCGCCGGGGTGTAGATGAGCCGGAGCCCGCCCAGCGGGCCCGTCCGCCACAGGAACAGGGCGACGAAGAGGCCGACGACGACCGGAGGAAGTCCCATGCCCGTGTTGATGAGGGAGACGAGGAGCCGCCTCCCGGGGAATCGGGCCATCGACAACCAAAGCCCAAGCGGGATCCCCAGGCCGAGCGCAATGAGGGTCGCGAGCCCGGAGATCTTCAGGGTGAGCACGGCCGCCCGGGCAACTTCGGGATCAAGGGACGCCAGCATCCCGAAGGCCTGGCGGAGTCCGGTCCAGATGAGGTCCAAGCTCACTCCCCGGCGCCCGCCGCCGGTGCCTGAAGGACAGGCTTGAACAACGGGACGCCGAACTTATCCCTGCCGAACTCTCCGATGAGCTTCTGCGTGTCCGGGCTCAGGAGGAACTCCTTGAAGGCCTCGGCCCCTCGGATATCGACGCCGGGATGTTTCTCCGGATCGAGCGTGATGACATGATAGACGTTGAGCAGGTCGGCTTCACCCTCGACGAGCACGACAAGGTCCAGCCGCGCCTTGATGGCAAGGAAGGTTCCCCGGTCCGTCAGCGTATAGCCTGCCTTCTCCGATGCGATCCGGAGAGTTTCGGCCATCCCCTGGCCGGTCTCGAGATACCACGCTCCGGCCGGAGTCAGCCCGGCCTTCTTCCACAGGCCCTTTTCCTTCTTGTCCGTGCCCGAGGCGTCGGCCCGGGAAATGAAGACGGCCCCGCCGCCGCTGATCGATCGCAGGGCGGCGGCGGCAGGAAGCCCCCCGACCTTGGCCGGGTCTCCGGGCGGCCCGACGATGACGAAATCGTTGGACATCAGTTCCTTCCGCTCCCTGCCGAACCCCGCGGCCATGAACTTTTCCTCGTCGGCCGGAGAATGGACGACAAGGACGTCGGCGCTTCCTTGCTCCCCCATCCTCAGGGCCTCGCCGGAGCCGACGGCGATCGTCTTGACGCGGTACGGGTACGACGCCTCGAACCGAGGCAGGAGGACATCGAGAAGTCCTGAATCCTGGAGGCTCGTGGTCGTCGCCAGGATCAGGTCCCTGGACGCTCCGCTCCTGACGCGCCGAGGGCCAGGCCGGAGGCCAAAACGATGCCTAAGAACACCCTCCGAAAAGAGATCCTCACTTGTGACGTCCTTGTGCTTCCTTCATACCTGACTGATATCCGTATACTATGTTCTCAATACGTCCCGATACCATGTTCTTGCCGGCGCAAAAAAAAGGCGCGCCTTCCGTTCGGAAAGCACGCCGGTTTTCCTTTCCGGGCGATCTCGCCCGGTGCCGACTCCTTTCCGCGACGGGAGGCGGGGCCGTTTCCGGCCGGGCCCTGTCGGCCATCGCCCATGGTCATATCGACTTTAGGTACGATGACTCGGAGCCTGCCCTCCGTGCGGCCGACGCGCGAAGGACGGATACAAAATAGCCCACGGTCCGGGGGAAGTCAACCCCTTGCCGCCCGGCTCGGGTTCCGTAGCTTGTCCGGGGTAGAGCCTGAGCCTCACCTCCCGCTTCGCGCCCCCCGCCCTGGAAAGCGGGGGGAAGAGAGTCGGCGAACGGGTCAAGCCAGGCCGAGGTCGGCGTCGATGCCCTGCATCGCGGCCAGGGCGATGGAAATGAACGCGTCGAGATCGAGGCCGAGGTTTACGCACTTCTCGATCTCCTCGCGGCGGGCGCCCTTGGCGAAGCTTTTCTCCTTGTACCGCCGCTTCACGAACTCGAGGTCGATGGCCTTGAGCCGTTTTTCGGGATGCATCAGGGTCGCCGCGATGATGAGCCCGGTCAGGGGGTCGACGGAATAAATGGCCCAATCCATGGGGCTCTCGCAGGGAACCTTCGCGGCGTGGGCCCGCACCGCGTGGACGACGGCGGGATCGACCCCCAGCCCTTCGAGGACCTTGGTCGTTTCCACCGTGTGAAGCTCGGGGCTCTTCTCGGTGACCTCATAATCGAGGTCGTGGACGAGTCCGGCCAGGCCCCATGGTTCGGGATCGTGGCCGAGCTTTCCGGCAATGGCTCGCATGCAGGCCTCGACGGCCAGGCAGTGCTTGATGAGGTTCCTGTTCTTCAGATGGCTGTGGACCAGCGACAGGGCGTCTTCGCGCGTCATTTCGGCGTCTCCTTTTTCACGGGTTCATCCCGGTTTCTTCTCCGGGCGTTTTTCAATGACGAAGGGGATCTCGACCTCCCGGGACTGCTTGGCGTCGGTCACCGTGACCCCGAGTGTGTAAGCGCCTTCGGCCGGTGCATACCAGGTCCAGGCGCCTTTTTCGGAGGCCTTCTGGACCACCTCGCGCTTGTCCCCGCTCTTGACGTAGAACTCGTACCGGGGCTCGAAAAAGCCGAGGGCGGCGGCAGAGAGCGGGATCTCCTCCCCCGCCGGCTGAGGCGAGGCCTTCTGGGAGGTCAGGGTGACCTGGACCTGCTTCTTCAACAGTATGAACTTGCCTTCATCGGACGGGATATCGTGCTGAACGATGACAAGAAAGGGATCGACCCAGGCGGCGTTCGCCGCAAGTTCCTTCCCGGCCGTGAACGGCCCCGCCGTTTTCCCCGTCGCCGCGTCGAAGGCCAGGAGCACGGACGAAAGAGAGGCCGCGACGACTCTTTTCCCCGCCACCGCAAGGTCGTAGGCCGTCCGGGAGGGGATGTTCGCCCACCAGAGTATGTCGCCGCCGGATCTCCTCAGGCAGTAGAGAACGCTATTCGTCGCCGGAAGAAAGAGCCGGCCGTTGAGAACGACCGGCTCGGCGGCGGCGGACGCCTCCAGCCGGACCTTCCATTTCGGCCGGGTCGCCCCCGATCTTCAGGCAATAGAACCAGCGGTCCTCCGTGCCGAAGAACACGGATTCCCCGTCGCTCGCCAGCGGGCCGGCGACCTTGGCGGGCGCCCGATGCGTCCAAAGAGGCCTTCCCCCGAGGTCGTGGACGTGGATCATTCCGTCATCGGAAGCAGAAGATGACCCGGCCGCCCGGAAACGAGGGGGCCGCCGGCGACGCTCCGCCGGCCTGGAAAACGCGATCGTCCTTCCCGTCGAGCCCGAGCGACCAGAGATTCCCCTTCTCCGTGCCGAAAAATACCCGTCCCCCGCCCTCGACGACGGGCGTCAGGATCTTCTCCCGACTGACCTCTTCCATAAGAGCTCGCCGCCCGGATCCAGAGCATAAACGACGTCGCCTCGTCACGGACGTAGATGTTCTCCGCGCCTGTGAAGGGCGGCTCGGAGAAGGTGGTCGTCGGCCTTGAACCTCCAGGCCTGCTTTTTCCCGGCGACATCGATGTCCAGGACGAATCCGGGCCGGGTGCTCAGGCAGACCGTCCCGCCGCGCGCCCGGATCGTCCCGTCGGGACGGCCCTAAAAGGGAACGGAACCGTCCTCGACGACGGGGAACATCACCCCGGAGGGATAGGGCGCCGATCCGAGGCTTGAGGAGCCGGCAGGCCGGGGCCGTCTGGGCGGCCGCCAGGAACAGGAGAAGGAGCAACGATCTTTTCATAGCACAAGGACGCTTATGATAACACTATCCTATCGCCGGCTCAACGGCACGAGCCTTCAGGGGAAGTCGCCATATTACGTGATCGTGGCCATCCCGATATTCCCTGCGTCAGAATGGGGTGTTGGGCATCCTATCCCCCTCTTTACAAAAGGGGGATCATGGGGGGAATCTCTTCCCCCCCTTTACAATAGGAGGGTATGGGGGACCCTCCCCCTTACAAAAGGGGGGTGATGGGGGGATTTATGTCCCCCCTTTACAAAAGGGGGGAATGGGGGGATTTATGTCCCCCCTTTACAAAGGGGGGGTATGTAGTCCTCCCCCTGCCCACATTTCGGCAACGGTTCTCCGGGAAATGACATGGATATACTGTCGAAAAAGGCCATTCTGAGCCAAAAATCGGCCCTGAAAACCAAAATTGCCGGGAAACGGGCAGTGCCAAAATCGCTTCATCAGTTTGCGCGCAAGTTTACGGCGTGATAATTGGGGAAAAAGTCGGATTTATCCCCTGTTTTCGGGTCGAAGTCCCGACATCTGTTGATTTTCGGTCCATTTCTTGCCGGCTCCCAACGGATAACGCTCTTTGATCCCTACCCCTGGAAGCTTTCCGCCGGGGAACCCCATCCCGGCCCATTTGGGGCGGTCAGGGCCGGGGGGTCGGCGTCCCCGGGCGCGTCCGCCTCGCAATGCCCCTATGATAGTGATAGAATTGACGTTCGAGGAGAATCGAGGATGAAAAGATTGCTTATCGCGGCCCTGTTCCCTCTCCTTTTAGCCCGGCCCGGGACTGGCCGAGATTTCCAGCCTGTCCCAGCTCTACGCCCAGGGCAAGACGATCCAGGACCTGGACGGCGACGGCTTCGGCGAAAAGATCGCCCTGTCGATCGTCATCCCGACGACCCGTCCGGCCGCGGAACTCGCCCTCGCCTCCGACATCGCCGCCCGGGCCAACCTGGAAAGCCTGGCTCAGGATTTCGCCCTCGTGCTCCGGGAATCCGAGGTGGAGAGTTGGGAGACCCTTCCCAATCCGATCCTCATCGGCGCCGGCGTGAGATGGGCCCGGGACATCGTCAGGGACCGGCAAACCGGACGTCGACGGGCTGGGCCCCGACCGGGGCTCGTGTTCGTGTTCTCCCATAAAGGACCAGCGGGGGATCGCCTGCGTCGCCGGACGGACGACGCCCTTCTGAGGACGGGCCGGGCCTTTTTCCTGCGCTGGCCCTATTTCTGGGAGGTCTGGGGCCGCGAGACCGGGGCCACCCTCCTCTCCTTCGAAGCCGACCTCGCCAAGTTCCTGGGCCAGGAGGACGTGGATCTCCTGAAGACCGCCGTCCGGGAAGCCTCCTACGATTTCCCCCCCGGGCGTCGGCCAAGGGAGCCCTGAAGAGCCTGGACTTCTCCTCGGGCGAGATCCGGGAGCTCGTGGTGGAGGTCAATTTCATCGACGAGGAGACCAGAAAAAGGCTTTCCGGGCCCTGGACCTTCTCGCGAAACAGCGCCCCAAGGGCCTGCGCTCCGGCGTCCTCTCCTACCCGGGCTGCGCCCGGATCTCCTTCGAACTGAATTACGGCAAAAAAAGCCTCGAAGAGGGTCTGCCGCGGCCCGGGTCGACCCGGCGGCTTCTGACGCCCGCCTTCAAGGAGGAGCCCCGGGCAGAAGCCGGCGCCAGGGAATTCGACCTGCTCAACGTCTTCACGGCAAAGGGCCTGTATGCCGACAGGGACGGCGACGGGATCCTCGACGGGCTCGAACGCCGCATCGTCATCCCGGCGGGCTTGAAAAGCAAGGGCGTCGCGGGTCTGGCGTCCAAGCTCGTCCTCCCCGCGGCGGGCGCGTCCTTTCCCCTCGTCTTCCTCGACTCTGAGATCGAACAGCCGGAAAGGCCTGACGGCGCCCGTTCTGGTGGGGCGGAACCTCCTCACCGAGGATCTCGTCCGGAAGGGAAAGCTCCGGCTGCCGGCCATGGAGAGCGCCTGCGGGCTGGTCCAGGTCGTCCCCAAGGCCTTCAACGATACCAGCGCGCTCGTCGTCCACGCCGCCGGACACGCCGGGCCTCGAGAAGCTCCTCGCCTATCTCGCGGAAACGTTCCCCTATTTCGACGAATACCGGGAGGGCCGCCCGCGGCTCCAGGACGTCCCGGCCGACTTCGCGGCATTCCTCAAGGGGGAAAAGGGCGGCGCGGAGGCCTTTTTCGCCGAGCCGGCTGAAGGCACTCGCCGCCGAACTCGCGGACGCCGAGCTGGAATCGGTCGACGTCCGGCTGGCCCTCCCCCGGGCGAACCCCGCCTTCGAGGAGGCCGTCCGGAAGGACGTGGGGAGCCTCCTCGGGCCGAGGTCTCTCGCCGTGGCGACGCGGTCCCTCAGGGACGGCAAGGCCGTCTTCGAAAAGGAAAAGGATTTCGACTGGGAGGTGGACGAGGCCCTGTCCCTCCTCGGGCGAAGGCCTGAAGTCCGTCGGCGACGGGACGCCGGTCCGCGTCAGCCTGGGGGTCAGCGAATCCCCCGAAGTCCGGGCGAAGGTGAAGGCGCGGATCGAATACCTTCTTGCCGAGCACGGCCTCTCCGGCGCGGAGGTCGAGGTCGCGTCGGCATACAAGCAGGGGTTCTACTGGCTCACGGAGAAGGTGGCTCCCTCCCTCAAGGGCAAGGGCGTTCACCGCCTGACCGTGAAATTCCGGGCGGACGAGGACCCGCGGAGCGTCCTCAAGCGCTCTTATGCCGAGCCCTGCCGATGGCTGCAGGAGCTTTATCCGGCCGACGAATCGTCGCCCGTGAGCTCCAGATCCCCGTGGAGAGGATCGAATTCGAGACCAAGCCCGCCGCCGGCCCCGTCTACGAGGTCCTGGCCTTCGACGAGAAGAACGGCCTCATTTCACAGCAATCGTTCTCGCCGCGGACCCGGGAGATCCCCTTCCTCAACGTCCTGCCCGAATGGGGCCGTGTCCTGGCGACGACGGGATGGCTGAGGCTCGAAGCGGGAAAGGAGGCCGTCCTCGACGTCGCCCTCCGGACGGACCTCGAAAAGTTCTGGGAGTTCTACCAGGAAGAGGTCCTGCGGCCGGTCCACGCCCATGTCCTCCGAAAGACCGGTTTCGATCCCGTCTTCACCAAACAGCCCTATTTCAAGAGGCTCCTCGTCGAGCTTTGGGCCAGCGAGCCCGATTATCGCCTCGGGCTGGACGAAGAGGCCGTCAGCAGTCTGGAAGCCATTCATGACGAAATCTATTTCGACACGCTCGACCTCCTCCGGGGCATCACCCGGTTCGGGGACGGCGACGCCACCGCTCCCCGAAGAGACGTCCCGCTCGTCCGCGCCGGGGAACGTCCTGCCCGTCGTCCACCCGTCCAATGAGGGCGGGAAGACGCGGGTCCGGGTGGCCTTCGAGGATTGGCCGGCGACCGGCCCGGAAATGGAGGTCCGATGGAAGGAGGCGGGACGCGAGGAGGCCTTCCGGACGTTCGCGTTCCCGGCCCTGAAAGTCGCGAACGTCCGCGTCCCCGGCTTCGTCTATGACGGCCAGGGAGACCGGATGGAGAGGCTCTTCCTGGAAATGGAGGCCGGAACGGAAGCCGATTACCTGCCGCTCCTGGACCTCGCGGGATCCCTGAAGGACGCTCACGGACCGGGGCCTTTCGGCGGGGCCCTTCGATTACCCGAAGCTCGGGACGGTCACCGCCCGGATCCGATGGCAGGACCTCGTCAAGGAGGAGGACCTGCCCGTTGTCGCCGCGGCTCCTGAGGTCCGGCCCCTTCCCGCCCCTCCGGGGCCGGAAGAGGCGCTCGTCCCGACCGGCGAGATCATGTCCCCGGAAGCGTGCCTGGACATCATCGCCCGGCTGGGGACCTTCGACTCCGTCAGGGCGTACACCGGGGGCCGGTCGTACGAAGACAGGCCCGTGCCGGTCCTCGAGATCTTCACGCCGCGGGAGGGGACCGTATCGACCGCCCGCCTCATCACGTTCAAGCCGACGCTCCAATTGAGCGCCCGACAGCACGCCAACGAGATCTCCTCCACCAACTATACCCTCAAGCTGGCCGAGCTCCTGGCGCGCGACCGCGCCTGGCAGGAAGCCGCCCGGAAGATCAATTTCGTCATCCAGCCGATGGAGAATCCCGACGGAGCCGCCGTCGCCTCCGAGCTCGCCCGGCTCGCCCCCTTCCACAGCCTTCACGCCGGGCGCTACGGCTCGCTCGGGGTGGATATCGGCGCCCAGGTCGATCCGGGACGGCCGGTCCTTCCGGAGGCGGCGGTCCGGACGGGGCTGTACGACCAATGGCTGCCGGACATCTACCTCAACCTCCACGGCTATCCCGTCCCACGAATGGGTCCAGCAGTTCTCCAACTATTCGCCCTACCTCTTCCGGGATTATCGGATCCCCCGCGGCTGGTTCGCCTATTTCCGGGCGCCGGACCTCTCCATCTACGAACAGTGGAAGACCGCCGGACAGGAGCTTCTGTCATTCATCACCCGGGAGATCCAGGCGGATGAGCGGAGCAGGGAATCGAACAAGCGGCTCTACGACCGCTACAACCGCTGGGCGTCCCGCTGGCAGCCCCACCTCAGTCCCCTCGAGGTCACCGACGGCGTCAACGTCTACGCCAAAAGGCGGTCCCCCCGGGAGAACCGCCTGACCTTCCGGAGCCGGCTCACGTTCGTCGACGAGACGCCCGAACTCATGGACGAGACGGCCTCGGGGGCCTGGCTGAGCTTCCTGTGCGAACAGGGATTGGCCTACCTCAAGGCCCATATCAGGTACCTGAGCGAGGTCCGGTTCGCGACGGTCCGTATCGAGGAAGAGGTCGGGGGCAGGATCCGCATCGAATTCCACCGCGACCGCCCCGGGACCGTGCCCGCGGCCGGGCGCCCGCCGGAGATTGAAAAGCGGGCCGCGAATTGATAAGATGAACGCACGGACGGCCGATGGAATGACATGGAACTGCCGACGAGCCTGTTGATCGTTTCCCGGGATTTCGCCCTTTACGACGCGGTGAAGCGGTCCTCCCTTCCGGGCGACACAAGCCTCTTCTTCTGCCAGCCCGACGAGGACCTTATCGCGGTCGTCCGCGACAACGGGATCCGGACCGCCCTCCTCGACGCCCCCGGAGCAGGGTCCGAAGCCACCCCGCTCCTGAAGAAGCTGAAGCGTTTCGATCCGCTGATCGACGTCGTCATCGTCGGGGACGAGACCGGACCGGAAGCCATCCTCGAATGGATCCACAAGGGAGCCACCGACCACGTCCGGAAGCCGATCCAGCCCGGGTCCATCGCCGCGGTCCTGGCGCGCATCGCCGAGCGGCGGACCCTGCGGCGGGAGACGTTCCAACTGGAGAAGAAGCTCGAGCGGAAATACGTCTTCCAGGGCATGGTCAGCCGGAGCCCGACGATGCTCGAGATCTTCGCCCTGATCGAGAACATCGCCAGGCATTTCTCCGCGGTCCTCATCACCGGGGAGACCGGAACGGGCAAGGAGGGGGCGGCCCGGGCCATCCACGCCCTGAGCCCCTTCAAGGACCGGCCGCTCGTCGTCTGCGACTGCGCCGCCATCCCCGAGAATCTCTTCGAGTCGGAGCTCTTCGGCTACCGGAAGGGAGCGTTCACCGGGGCGGACCGGGACAAGCGCGGACTGTTCGAGGAGGCGGACCAGGGGGTCATCTTCCTCGACGAGATCGCCGAGATCCCCGCGCCCGTCCAGTCGAAGCTGTTGCGGGTCCTCGAGAATCACCAGTTCCGCCCCCTGGGGGCGACCGAGAACAAGGACGTCGAGGTCCGGGTCATCGCGGCGACGAACCGCGACCTCGGCGAAGCCATCCGGGCGGGCGCGTTCCGCGAGGACCTCTATCACCGGCTGAACCGGGTCGAGATCCGGCTTCCGCCGCTCCGGGAGCGGCTCGAGGACATCCCTCTCCTCGTCCGGCATTTCGTTCAGGGCTTCGGGAAGGAGTATTCCAAGAACCTGCGCGGCGTCGCCCGGGAGGTCCAGAAGATCTTCCTGAAGTACGACTGGCCGGGGAACGTCCGCGAGCTGGAGAACGTCCTGGAGAGCGCGTCGATGGTCTGCCGGAAGGACTTCATCGAGGTCGCCAACCTGCCCAAGCACCTCAGGGAATTCGAGGCGCCGGCCGGGGCCCTGTCGCTCCTCCGCAAGGAGAGCCTCTCCACGCTCGAGAGCCTGGAGCGGGAATACATCGTCTACCTGCTGAAGGTCACGAAGAGCAACCTGCGGCGCACGGCGGGGATCCTGGGGATCTCCCGGACAACGCTCTACAACAAGATGGCGAAGTTCAATCTTTCCCGGAAGCCCTAGAACAGATACCCGAAGAGAAAGGACACCGCTCCGTTGCGGATGTCGTCGTCGGCTTCCTTGGATAATGTCGTCAGCCCGGCCGTGTAGCGGACATCGAAGGTGATCCGCCCGGTCCCGACGGGGACCTCGATCCCGGCCCCGGCGGCCAGGCCGATATCCACGCCCATGACGTTGTCCAGCGCCTCCTGCTGGGATTCTCCCGCGAACCGCGCGTCGACCCGGGCGCGGATGTTCAGGGCGGGCGCCGGGCCGGCGAACACGTGGGTCCGGAAGGTCCGGAAAAGGGGGAAATAGAACTTGGCGAGGATCGGCAGTTCGACGTATTCGAGGCTCATGGTCTCCCGGTAGGCGTCCGGTCCCCTCCCGTTGACGTAGCGGGAGCCCTTCATCGCGAACAACAGCTCCGGCTGTATGGCGAACGTGCGGCCGAAGCCGTAGGTCATGAAGACCCCGTAGCTGAACCCTGTCCGGAACTTTTGGTCGTAGACGTCCTTGCCGAAGATATTGGACAGGGCCACCCCGGCCTTGACGCCGAATCCCGTTATCTCGGAGCGCGCGGCGACGGGCTCGAACGCGAGGACCGATACGATCACCAGAAGCGCCGCAAGCGATCTTCTCATTCCAGGATCTCCTTTCGCCGGCCCGCTCGATCGGCGACGACGGTCCGGTTCCCTCCGAGTTCCTTGGCTTCGTACATGGCCTTGTCGGCCCGCGCCAGGATCTCCGCGGGGATCTCGTGCTCCCTGATCAGGGCCAGGCCGACGCTGAGGCTGAGCCGGGAATCGCCCATTTCGGGGATGAAGGCGTGGTCCGCAACGGCTTCGCAGAGCCTCTGCGCGAACTTTCCGGCCTCGGCCAGGTCGATGTCCTCGAGGAGGACCGCGAACTCGTCCCCGCCGAGCCGGGTCAGGAGGTCGCTCGCGCGCATGAGCTTGCGGAGCAGGACGCCCAGCTCCACGAGCACCTTGTCGCCGGCCCCGTGGCCGTAGCGGTCGTTGACGTCCTTGAACCGGTCGAGGTCCAGGACGAGGACCACGCTGTCGACCTCGCGTTCGGTCCGGGAAATGACGCGGGGCAGATCGGCCTCGATCACGCGCCTGTTGGGCAGGCCGGTCAGCTGGTCGTGGGTGGCCTGATAATACAGGTCCTGCTCATGGGTCTTCCGCTCGGTGATGTCGTAGCAGGAGCCGAGGAACCCGGCGAAATCGCCTTCCAGGTCGTTGAAGGGCCGGCCCACGTTCAGCATCCAGCGGAACCGCCCGTCGTTGCGGCGGATGCGGAATTCGGTCTCGAACGGCCGGCGCGCCTCGAGGGCCCCGGCATAGACCTCCCGGAACCTCGCCAGGTCGTCGGGGTGGAGCCCCAGGGTCCAGCCTTCGCCTGCCTCCTCCGCCGCGGTCCTTCCGGTGAACTGGAGCCAGGCCCGGTTGAAATAATCGAATCGGCCCTCGGGCCCGGCCCTCCAGATGAGGGTCGGGAACTCTTGGAAGAGGGTCAGATAGAAATCCCGCGCCCGGGCCACGGTCCGCTCCGCCTGTTTCAGGTAGGAGATGTCGTTGAGAAGGACGATCGTCCCGACGAACTTCTCGTAGAGGTCGAGCATGCGCTTGATCTTGATCTGGAAGTGGATGAGCCCGTTCCGGGTCTCGACATCCTTCTCGAAGCTCGTTTCAAGGGCCTCGCCCGTCACGAACGCGTCCAGATCTTCCCGGAGCCACGGCAGGACGTCGTCGAGCCGGACCTTCCCGTAATAATCGATCCCCGCCGGCAGAAGGTCGCGGAACATCTCGAAGGCGGCGTTGTTGATGGTATCGATCCTGCTCTCGACGTCGAGGATGAACGAAGGATTGGGAATGACTTCGAATATGGTCAGGTATCGATCGCGCTTCGGATTCATGCAGGAAATCTATAACGCATTCGGGCCGCGCCGTCAACCGCTCCATACGATGGACTCCCGCGGACGACGGGCGACCGGGTGAGGCCTTCGAAGCCGCCTCTCCGTTGGGAGTCGGGTTGGGACGCATCCGCTTGAGGACATATGACTGACCTGTTTTAGGTCACAATTAATATTATTATTGTATCATGTTTATTATTAACTATATATATAATAGCTATGATTAATAACTGTCCTGTATTTTATACACTAGAACCAATTTATAGATCGGGCTAAATGACTTCTTTATTATTTTGTTATCTGTTATTTACGTATATTTGACAGGCTTGGCCCTTCTCTTGCATAAGGATGGGCGTCATGGAAGAGAAACTCATGAGAAGCTACTTGGATTGTTACCTCGAAACGGCGAGGAATAAGCCGGAGCTTCCGACGCTCCGGGACCTCGAGAGGGATTACATCGTCTATCTCCTGGAAGTTACCGGCCACAACGTCACCCTGGTCTCCAGGATCCTGGACATCTCGCGGACGGCCGTATATCAGAAGATCGCCCGCTACGAGATCGCCAAGCCGAATTAGGCCCCTATCGTTTCATCGTTTCTAGAACCGCCCGAAGGCTTTCCAGCCCGCGCCGGAGTTCGTCCTTCGGGACCCCGAATCCGAGCCTGAAGTGCCGGGGCTCCTCGAAGAACCGTCCCGGGACGACGCACGTTCCCCGCTCCTCGAGGAGCCGCCGGACGAGTTCGCCGGCGTCCCCGGCGCCGCGCAGCCTGGGGAAAGCGATGATCCCCGGAGAAGGCTCCGCCCATTCCAGCGCCTCCTCGCCCTCCATGAACTCCCGGACGGTCCTGAAATTCGCTTCGATGAACGGCCGTGATGCCGCCTTCATTTCGTCGAGATGGGCGAACAGCCTCGCGGCGATCTGTTCTCCGATGAGGACCTGTTCCACATACATATGGTCCATGAGCTTCCGGAGCGCCGCGGCGAGCCCGGCCCGGGCCAGGACCCACCCGCAGCGAAGCCCGCCCAGCCCGAAGACCTTGGTCAGGCCCGATGTGATCGCGACGTTGGGGGCCGCGCCGAACGAGGTCCGTGCCGCCTCGCCTTCCAGGAATTCGAGGTAGATCTCGTCGATGAGAAGCGTCGCTCCCTTTTCGGCGGCGATCTCCGCGAGGGCCCGAACCTCATCCCGGGAGAGGGCGACGCCGCTCGGATTGTGGGGGTTCGTCATCAGGACGAGCTTGGTGCCGGGCCCGAGCGACGAACGGAACTCGTCGGGATCGACGCGGTACCCGTTCTCGAGCCTCCGCTCGAACCTCCGGACCTCCGCCCCGAGAAGCCGGGGCACCGCGAGAAGGGGTTCATAAGCCGGCTTTTCGGCCAGGACGGCGTCTCCGGCGCCGACGAGCGCCGCGCAGACGGAAAAGATCCCCTGCGAGGCCCCGATCGTCGGGCAGACATCGCCGATATCCGTTCCGGACCGGGCCGCGATGGCTTCGAGGAGGGGCGGAAAGCCGTAGGGATGGCTCCCGTTGAGCGTGAGACTCTCCCAGTCGATGCCCAGGTCCGCCAGGGCCGGCCCGGCCAGCCCGCTCAGGCTCAGGTTGACGGCGGCCGCGGGCCTGGCCTTGGCCCATTCGAGGTAATCCACGGATCGGATGTTCATGGGGCCTATTGTGGAACGGAACGGCCCGGAAAATCAATCCGTTTGAACCCCCTCCGGAAGACCGGGCGGGCCCGCCGGCCGACTTCCCTTTCGGCGGACTTTTCGATAGAATGAGCGTGTTCCCGCAAGGGAGATCACCGACGCATTTTGGAGGAACCATGAAAAAGACCCTCATTTGGATCCTGGCGGGCGCTTTCGTCGTCTCTTCGCTTCCCGTCATGGGATATGGCCAGGAGGCCGCGACGGTCCTGGAGCAGATGATCGAGGCTCAGGGCGGCCGCAAGGTCCTCGAAAGCCTCAAGGACACGACCGTCTCGGGCACGATGGAGCTCATTCAGCAGGGCATGAACGCCACGATGACGATGTATCAGAAGGAGCCCAATCTGATGCGGATGGACATCGAGATCATGGGCATGGTCATCACCCAGGCCTACGACGGCCAGAAGGGCTGGTACCTCAATCCCCAGACCGGGACGGCCCAGGAGATGGACGAGAACATGAACAAGGAGTTCAAGCGCCAGGCCATGGGGAACGACAGCCTCCTCAACCCGGCGAAATACGGCATCACCTATGCCTTCAAGGGCAGGGAAAAGGCCGGCGACAAGGAATGCCTGGTCCTCGAGCAGACCATGTCGGACGGCCACAAGAGCACGCTCTACATCGACCCGGATTCCCATCTCATGGCCAGGACCAGGACGACGACCTTGTCCCAGATGGGCGGAGGGGAGGTCCAGTCGGAGACGATCTTCGGGGATTACCGGAAGGAAGGCGACTCCATGGTGGCTCACACGATGACGATCCTCCAGGACGGCGCCGAGTTCGCCCGCATGACCCTGACCAAGATGACGTTCAATTCCGGCCTCGAGGATTCGCTCTTCCAGATGTCCCGCTGACGCCCCGGGGGTGTCTCATGAGAACGAAGCGG